>NZ_CP071869.1:2553750-3877500 GCF_017569185.1 Polaribacter cellanae
AAACGGGCAGTTTGTGGTAACTACAAGTATTGTTGGTAAAATAGGAACTCCTTTACGATCTAGTTATGCAGCAAGTAAACATGCATTGCATGGTTTTTTCGATTGTTTACGAGCAGAAAACCACAAAAACAATATTGCAGTAACCTTGGTTTGCCCAGGCTTTATAAATACAAATGTTTCTAAAAATGCTTTAACTGGCGATGGAACTCCACAAGGAAAAATGGATGTTGCTACAGGAAATGGAATGTCTCCAGAACGTTTAGCAATATTAATGATTAAAGCAATCGAAAAGAAAAAAGAGGAAGTTTATATAGCAGGAGCAAAAGAGAAATTAGGAATCTATACAAAAAGGTTTTTTCCAAAAATATTTTCTATTTTAGTTAGAAAAATGAGTGTTACCTAGAAGAGTATTATTCAAAATATTTTAAAGCATCAAAATAATTAATAATTGCTTCTTTCATTAAAACGGTTTGTTCTCCAGGCTTTAAATTCGGTAATTCTGTAAGTATTTTGTAATGAGGCCAGCCTTCAGCATCAAAAAAATCGAATTCATAATAACCATAAGGTTCTAATAATTTACAAATGGCAATGTGCATTAGATTTACTTTTTCGTCTTTTTTAAAAGCTCTATGACCTTGGCCAAGCTCCTGTACACCTATTAAATAGATAATTCCATCCATATTTAACTCATCTCCATCTGCAAATTGGTTGGTTAATTTTTCGGTTAAAAAATTCCATTTTTCTTTAAGGTTACTTATTTTAGGCATAGTACTTTAAGTTTGCTGTAAAGATACAAACGCCATTTTTAAAATTTAAAAAAAAAGATGTAGGTTTGAAGAAATTTTTTTGATGAATATTTTCGATATTGTTATAGCTGCATTATTATTATTTGGCTTTGTTAGAGGTATAATGAAAGGGCTTTTTGTAGAGGTTGCTTCTTTAGTGGCTTTAATAGGTGGTGTTTATGGAGCGATACATTTTTCGTATTTTATTGGAGATTTTTTAAAAGAATCCGTATCTTGGGAACAAGAATATATTTCTTTAGTTGCTTTTGCTGCAACTTTTATAGTAATTATTGTAATTATTGCTCTATTAGGTAAAATACTAACAAAGTTAGCAGATTTTGCTTCGCTTGGCATTATAAACAAAGTATTAGGTGGCGTTTTTGGTGCTCTAAAGGTTGGATTAATTTTAAGCGTAGTTTTTATCTTTTTTGGCAAAATGAATAACACAATTCCGTTTCTTAAAAAAGAAACAATTAAAGAATCTATCTTATTTAAACCTGTAAAAAAAATAGCACCTACTATTTTCCCCTCAATTATAAAAGAAGAAAAAGAGGAAAAAACCCTCTAAGAATACCATATAATCTGTGTCGTTTTTTTAAATTGCACAAAAAATATAATTGATGAAAAAAAAATACTTTCTACTAGCTATTATAAGCACTTTTGCTCTTATGTCTTTTACTTCGAAAAAAGACTGCTCTATCTTAAAAAACAATACGTTTACATATAAAAATCGTGGAAGTAAGGTTATTGTTATTTATAAAGGAGACAAGCATGTAGAATATCATAACAAAAAAAAATATTTTATAAAATCGGATATCGAGTGGATTAACGATTGCGAATATTATTTAATAATCCAAGAAAGTACGTTACCAAACTTTCCATTTAAATCGGGTACAAAAATGCACATTAAGGTAGATAAAATAAGAGGCGAAAAAGTGTATTTAACTTCTACTTTAGGTGGCAGATCTTGGGAGGCAAGATTAACAAAAATAAAGCAAGAAAATTACGAATAAAAAAGAGACCACCTCAAAAGTAAATTTAGCTGTTATTCTTAGCGAAGTTTAAAAATATAAAATATTAAAATTCAATTAATAAAATTTCTGCATTACAGTCGATGGTAAATTTTAATACTTTTGAGACGGCATCTTTTTGTTATAAAATGTAAATGTTTTAGGCAGCTTTGTGTTTTCTTTTATTCGCAAAGAAACTTATAAAACTCGAAGGGTTTTTAACGATGCCTTTTTCGGAAACCAGTTCTATTTCTATATTTTTTTCTTTCGCTCTATAGATAAAATCTTCTAGGATTTCAATAATATCATTATCTAAATATCTTGTTTTTAAAACATTTATTTCTAAATAAGAATTTTCTGGTAAACGATTTAATTCTTTTAAAATCGCTCCTTTATTAAAAAATGTTACTTCTTCTGCCAAAGTAATTTTAATTTTATGAACTCCATTGTTTTTATCTTCCATATGTAAAAAGTGAGAATTTTGATAACTTTTCAATAAGATAACAACAATACCTACTGCCAAACCTAAACTAATTCCAACCAATAAATTTGTAAATACAATCCCAAGAACTGTTACCATAAATGGTACAAATTGTTTCCATCCTAATGTAAACATTTGTTTAAATACTGTTGGCTTTGCTAATTTGTAACCAACAATTAATAAAATAGCAGCTAATACAGAAAGTGGAATCTTATTTAATAACTCAGGAATTAATATTACAGAAATTAATAATAAAACGCCATGTAAAATAACAGACAACTTTGTTTTACCACCAGATTGTATGTTCGCAGAACTTCTTACAATAACCTGTGTAATTGGTAAACCACCAATTAAACCAGAAACTACATTACCAGTTCCTTGTGCAATTAACTCTCTATTTGTTGGAGTTACATTTTTATCTGGATCTATTTTATCGGAAGCCTCTACAGATAAAAGTGTTTCTAAACTCGCAACTAATGCAATTGTAAATGCGGTTACCCAAACATCTATATTTGTAATTGCAGAAAAATTAGGAAAACTAAACTGACCTAAAAAAGAGGCAATATCATTAGGAATTGGCACACTAACCAAGTGAGTTTCTGTAATACCAAATACATCGTTAGATTTTGTAAATATAAAATATAAAATTCCTAAAACTACAGCAACTAATGGACCTTGTATTACAGTAAAAAACTTCGCTTTCTTGGCTAAAATGTTATCCCAAAAGAGAATACATAATAAACCAATAATACCAATTACTAAAGATCCTGTTGTTATATGTTCGAAAATATTAAATATGGCTGAAAAAGTATTTTCTCCAGAACTTTCTATAAAACTATCTGCACCTTCAGGTTCTGCATCATACCCAAAAAAGTGCGGAATTTGTTTTAAAATGATAATAATTCCAATGCCAGTTAACATTCCTTTAATTACTGAAGATGGAAAATAATATCCAATAACTCCAGCTTTTAACAAACCAAATATTAATTGAATAATACCTCCTAAAACAACGGCTACTAAAAAGTTTTCATAGCCACCTAAAGTACCAATTGCAGTTAAAACAATTGCTGCTAAACCAGCTGCTGGACCACTAACTCCTATTTTAGAACCACTTAAGGCTCCAACTACTATTCCTCCAATTACTCCTGAAATAATTCCAGAAAATAATGGGGCTCCACTTGCGAGAGCAATACCCAAACATAGGGGTAATGCTACAAAAAATACAACAATACTTGCAGGTAAATCATTTTTTATGTGTTTAAACATAGGGAACGTGTTTTTTTATTCTAAACATATATTGTTTAGAATTTGATTTTTAAAATAAATTGTGTGATTGAAGTTAAAATAACTTCATAATAAATGGAAAAATTACGACAGAATCTCTGGAGGCTGTATTAAAATTATAGGATACTGAGAAATGTAATTTGTAGTGTTGTACGCTAAGTTTTCTTTTTTTTGAATTATTTCTCGAAGAAACAAAGTTGTATTAAAAGGAGCATATACTTTTAATCCTTCACTTGTTGAACATCCAGTTGTTTCTTCTTCTTCATCGAGAGCAAGAAAAACAGAAATATCTTGGTTCTTGTCCATCAAAATTATTATGGTTGGAGCAGCGATTATTCCCAAGAATAAAAAAGTAAAAAAAAGTGCAATTCTAACTTTCAAAAAGATTTATTTTAGCTGAGTGCAAAGATACCATTAGGCTACTAAAAAATGTGTTAAAGCAAACATAAAGAAAAACTTATTTTTCTTACTTTATATCATTTCTGCATTAAAACTATCGTAATAAAACGTTATTTTATGGTAATTTCAAGACAGAAATGGTATTAAATTATGATATTTTTTTAAAAAAAGTAAAAACTCGAGAAAGAATCTCGAGTTTTTAGAGTAATAATTTAATTTTTTTATAGAGAATTCTATAATATAGTTACTTCTCCAGTTTGTAAAGAATATACACCACCTACAATTTTAATATCTCCATTACTTTCCAATTCTTTAAGAATTGAACTTTTTTCGCGGATTCTATCAATTGTTAACAATACGTTATTCTCTACAGTCTTTGCAACAAATTCTTTGTTTGTAGAGTTTGTTTCTCCATCTACTTCTTTAGAAGATTTTTTAACGGCAGGAGTAATATTATTTAACATTGCAGTTATATTTCCAAGTTTAACACCATCGCAAGCTGCTTTTACAGCTCCACAACTTTCGTGACCTAATACTAAAACAAGTTTACTTCCGGCAACTGCACAAGAATATTCTAAGCTTCCTAAAATATCTGTATTCTCGAAATTACCTGCAACTCTGGCAACGAAAATATCTCCAATAGTTTGGTCGAAAACTTGCTCTACAGGAACTCTAGAATCGATACAAGATAAAACAACAGCTTTTGGGTATTGCCCACCAACAGTGTCTTTAACTAAAGCATTATAATCTACATTTTCTAAAGAATTATTTATAAATCTTCTATTTCCTTCTATAAGGTTTGTTAAAACATCACTTGGTTTTAAGTTGTCTTGTGCGTTTTTGTTTAGTGCTAATGTTCTCATAATTTTTAATTTTTAAATTCGTCTTTTACATTTTCTCTTACCCATTTTACACAAGTATCAAAATTTTTGAAAACGTGTTCTGTGGGTATAAAATCTGGAATGATATCAATTCGTTCCATCATATATCTTGGTTGTTTTAATAAGTTAACAAACAAGACTTCAATATTCTTTTTCTTTAAATCTTGCAACATATCTTCCATGGCATACAACCCAGATTGATCCATATATTGCATTCTTCCCAAACGCATAATTACAATTCTTGCAGTGGCAGGAATTTGTTGTGAAAGCGCTTGAAACTCACTCGTAGAACCAAAAAATAAAGGGCCTTTTATGTGTTTTATAAAAACTTCTTCTCTTAAATTCTGAGGGAAGTTATACTCATCTGCCCAAGCTTGTTCTTTTAAAGATTTTACGTCGGATCTTTCTGCGGTTAAATCTCCAATTTTTTTCATAAACATTAAAGAAGCAATTACCAACCCAATTCCAACTGCATACACCAAGTTCCAAAAAGTAGATAGTATTAAAACCACCATCATTATTAAAACTTCCGAGCTTAATTTAATGGGACCAAATTTAATATCTTTCGGTAAGTATGGTATTGCTTTTAATCCTTTATAATCCATTACTCCAATACCAACAGTAATTAAAATTCCTGCTAAAACTGCTGCTGGAATTTTAGAGGCAACTGGTCCTAAACCTAACATAATTATTAACAACATAATACCAGCAATCATACCAGAAAGTTTGGTTTTTCCACCAGCGTTAATATTTACAACAGTTCTAATGGTTGCACCTGCTCCAGGAATTCCACCAAATAATGCAGCAATACTATTTCCAATTCCTTGCCCAACTAATTCTTTATTGGGTTGGTGTTTGGTTTTAGTCATATTATCTGCAACAACACTTGTTAAAAGAGAATCTATGGCTCCTAAAAGAGATAATGTTAAGGCTGTAAAAATATAGGGTGTAAGACTTCCTAAAGAAAAGTCGGAAAAAATTTCCCACTTTATTTCAGGAATTCCACTTGGTATTTCTTGTATGGCTCGATAATCTAAATTAAAACCCACAGCAATTCCAGACACGACTACTAAAGCAACGAGTGTACTCGGAATTTTTGTGGTAATTCGTTTAAAACCATAAATAATAAATATGGTTCCTAAAGCGAGTAACAATTCTAATAAATTAATATTTTGAATTGCTCTTGGAAACGCTTTTATGGCACCCAAAGCTCCAGAAGTTTCTTTAGCAGCTAGCGTTTGCGATTCTTTTAAAATATCTGCAGGTGTAATATTGCTTGCCCTTTTAATAGTTTCCTGGAAGTTTTCTAAAACTAAAATCTTTTCTCCAGCTTCTTCTTTTAGAATATTTTCTAAAATTACTTCTTCGGCTTGTGGTTTAAATTGGGTAACAAACTCTGTATCTTCTTTTGGATAATATCCTAAAGATGGCAATACTTGCGTTAATAAAATAATAACACCAATAGCCGTCATAAAACCAGAAACTACTGGGTATGGAATAAAACGAATGTATTTACCCAGCCCAATAACTCCCAAAATAATTTGAAACAGACCTGCCAATAAGAAAACGGTTAAGATTGCTGGTAAGGCTTTAGAAACATCACCATCGTTTGTAGCGATAATACCAGCAATAACAACCATACTTACAGCTGTCATAGGTGCTGTTGGACCAGAAATTTGAGTGTTTGTTCCTCCAAAGAGAGCCGCAAAAAAACTAATAAATATAGCGCCATATAAACCTGCACTTGGTCCTAACCCAGAGGAAACCCCAAATGCCAAAGCTAGTGGCAATGCTACAATTCCAGCAGTTATTCCGCCAAAAGCATCACCTTTAATATTTGAAAATAATTTTTTCATTACTTTTTTAAATTGATTAATTAGTAAACACTAAGTTAATCATTCTATTCTTAATGCAAGTTTATTTTTAACATACAATTTTAAGCTCTAATTACTTACCATTAAAGAGCAGTTTAAACTATTAACCAAGCTTCCAATTTTAGAATTTGTTTCTTTCTCTCTATTTAAGAATAACAAATCGATCTTATTTTTAGATAGATAGTTACTCAAATTTTTAATTGCATTGTCTCCTTCTTCGAAAACAAACTCAATAGTATTTTTAGGATTGGATACTTTTTCTTTTACAGTATTTATTTGAAAAGATTTAAGAGGTTTGTTAGAATAAGATACTAAGGTTTCCATAAACCTATTTGTCGATAAGTTTACATTATTTAATAACCCTAAAGAGATCTCTTCCTTGGCTTCTAATAGATTTTCTTCTGAAACAATTAAGATGGTTCCATTAAATTCTTTTAAGATTAAATCGATAAGATTATCTCCAAAAAAAGAGAATACTTTAGATTTTCTTTTGCCTAAAAGAACAATATCTGGCTTGGTTTCTTTTAGATGATTTGTAATCTCATCTTTTAAATTTCCAAAAGAAATTTTATGACTTATTTTAAAATCTTTTTCATTAGAAATAGTATCTATTATTTTTTTAATTTGATTGTCTGTTTCTATAAACTTTTTATTAATAGACCTCATTGCAGAAAGCTGACTTTCTTTTTCCACAACATCTGTGGGTTTTTTTACACAAAAAAAGTCGATTTCTGCTTGAACTACATTTGCTAAATCCACTCCTTTTTTTAGAATTTCTGATGTCGAATTATCGACATCAGAAAGTACTAATATTTTACATTTATTATTCATAATTGGTTGGTTTAAGCAGATTTTTTAGGTCTTAAGTTAAAGAACTCGATATAACTTGGAGGGTTTTCTACAACACCTCTTTCAGAAATCAATTGAATATCTATATTTCTTTCTTTCGCCTTAATTGTAAAATCTTCTAAAATTTCGATTATATCGTTATCTAAATACCTTGTTTTTCTAACATCTAATTCTAAGAAAGTATCTTTTGGTAGGCTGTCTAATTCTTTTAAAATAGCACCTTTATTAAAGAAAGTTACTTCTTCTGCAAGCGTCATTTTAATTCTATGTTTTCCATTACTTTTATCTTCGATATGTAAAAAGTGAGAATTTTGGAAACTTTTAATTAATATTACTACAATACCAACAGCTAAACCTAAACCAATACCTACTAATAAATCTGTAAAAACAATACCAATAACAGTTACAAAAAACGGAACCCATTGTTTCCACCCTAATTGGACCATTTCTTTAAATACAGATGGTTTTGCTAGCTTATAACCTACAATTAATAAGATTGCTGCTAATACAGACAATGGAATTTTATTTAATAAAGTAGGAATTAAAATTACAGAAATCAATAATAAAAAACCATGAATTATTGCAGACAATTTTGTTCTACCTCCAGACTGTATATTTGCAGAACTTCTTACAATTACCTGTGTAATTGGTAAACCTCCAATTAAGCCAGAAATAACATTTCCTGTTCCTTGTGCTAATAACTCTCTATTTGTTGGAGTTACATTTTTGTGTGGGTCTAATTTGTCTGTGGCTTCTACACACAGTAACGTTTCTAAACTTGCTACTAAGGCAATTGTAAATGCTGTAACCCAAATTTGTGGGTTTGTAATGGCATTAAAATTAGGAAAACTAAATTGCCCTATAAAAGAATCGAAACTATCTGGTACTGGAACACTTACTAAATGCTCTGAATTAATGCCGTATTTAGAATTTTCGGTTGTTGCAAAATAATAAATAATACCTGCAGCAACTGCTACTAAAGGACCTTGTATTATTTGAAAAATTTTTCCTTTTTTAGATAAAACATTACTCCACAGTAATAAAATACCTAAACCAATAAAGCCTATAATTGTAGAACCTAAAGTAATATTATCTGTGATATTTAAAATTGCAGAAAATGTGTTTTCTCCTGAAACCTCTATAAAACTGTCTGCACCTTCTGGCTCTGAATCATAACCAAAAAAATGTGGAATTTGTTTTAGAATAATAATAATTCCAATACCTGTTAACATTCCTTTAATTACAGAAGAAGGGAAGTAATAACCAATAATACCGGCTTTTAAAATACCAAATACTACCTGAATAATTCCTCCTAAAACAACGGCTACTAAAAAGTTTTCATAACCACCTAAAGTACCAATAGCAGTTAAAACAATTGCTGCCAAACCTGCTGCTGGTCCACTTACTCCTATTTTAGAACCACTTAGGCTTCCAACTACAATACCTCCAACAATTCCTGCAATTAAACCAGAAAAAAGAGGTGCGCCACTTGCTAATGCAATACCTAAACATAAAGGTAATGCTACGAAAAATACCACTATACTTGCTGGTAAATCGCTTTTAATGTGTTTAAACATATATAAATATTTTTACCCTAGGCTAAAAATACCTAGAGTTTGTTTTAATAAATTAAGATTAAATTTTTTGTTGTACTAATACGAAATTATAGTACAAATTTGGGTGGTGGAGTGGTAACTTTAGAGAATTCAGAAACATAGTTTTTCGAATAAAAACGAATATTTTTACTAATCTGAAATTTATCACTTAAAATAAACCCTAAAAAGTTTGAAGAATGAATTTTTAATTTAGAATCTACCTTAGATTCTTTTTTGCCTTTATTCTCCTCTTCTTCCTCATTAAAATTTAAAAAATAAGAAATATCTTGTGAAGCATCCATTAAACTAATAACGGTTGGCGTCACTATAAGGCTAGCGAATACTATTGAAAAGAAAATTGCGATTCTTACTCTCAAAAATTAATTATTTTAATAAAAACGCAAACATAAGAAAGGTTTTTTAATTTTTTGTTAATTTATAACTAAAAATCGTTAAACATTTTTATTTCGCTTGCAATTATCCAACCTAACTTACCATCTGCCAATTTAATTTTTTTCCAATTATCTACAGCGTCTAAAACGAACACCTTTGTACCTTCGTGTAAAGTAAAAACTTTTTCCGAATTTAAAGTTGGTGCATTTCTAACTTCTGTTTTTTCTGCGAAAATAATAGCTTCTTTAGTGTTTTTAGCCAAATTGTATTGACTGTAAGTAATAAAAAGAGTAGCTATTAGAAGAATAAAACTAATAATACTTGTCGTAAAATAAGCTCTTTTTTTTCTTGGTGAATATGCAAAATAAAAAAGCAGAAATAACAACGAAGCTACTAAAGAAAGTACAACTACAATTATTGCCCATTGATTGTAAGATAATTTTTGAAGGTAATTGGTATTAAATTTCTGAAAAACTGTTTTTGGGGTTTCTTCAATATTATCTAAAGCCAAACGTTTTGCAAAGATTAAATTGTTATTTACATCTTCGTTTAAAGGATCTATTTTTAAGGCTTTTTCGTAATAAAAAATTGTAGGTCCAACTTTGTTTAATTTGTAATAAGCGTTTGCTAAATTGTAATATAATTCCGATGAAATTACGTTTTTAGATTCAATCTTTTTATATTTTTCAATAGCTTTTTCGAATTGCCCGTTTTTGTAGTTTTCATTTGCAGCAATAAACAAACTATCTACATTCTGAGCCTTTACAGAACCGGCAATTATCAACAATAAAAACAGTATTTTTTTCATTTTTATAATTGTTTATCTAATTGAACAATTACTTCTTTTGCTCGCTCAAATTCTTCTTTCATTTGAGTTGCTGTAAATGGTGTATATCTTGCAAAATCCGAGCTTTTTAAAACTTCAATAAATTGTTGGATTGTAACAGAATCTACCTTTTTATTTTCCAAAATTACAGTAATTCTTTCTTTACTAATTTCGGAGGTTTCGACACCTAATTTTGCTTTTAAATAATTATGGAGCGCACGTTCTAAAGCCTCATAAAAAGCCTCTTTTTTACCCAATTGTTTTTGTGCTTCCGACAAATATTTTTTGGCTAATCTGTTTGCTTTTCTTAGTTTATTTCCAATAATATCGTTATTTCTTTTTTTATTTCTTTTACCTATAAATATTCCAATAGGTATTGTTATTAAAGGTAATAAAAGCAAAATATAAAATAAATTCGATTTAAAGAAATCTAATTTTTCGGCAGGTTTAAAAGTTGTTTTCGTGGCAATATATCTAAAGTTTTTGCCAGTTGTAACAACATCTTTTTTGTTTACAGAAGTAGTATCTACAGTAACCAATTCTTTACCTTCTTGTACATCTACAAATAAATCTTTGGTAGTAATTGTTTTGTATTTTTCTTCTTTAGGATTAAAGTAAGAGAAAGAAGTACTTGGTATTTTATATTTTCCTTTATATTGTGGAACTACTGTGTAAGAATCTGTTACAGAGCCAGAAATTCCATTAGCATATACATTTACTTTTTCTTTTCTTTCTGGCTGATAAATTTCTAACTCATTAGGGGTTTCTATTTTTGGTAATTCAAATAATTTTAAATTTCCTTTTCCAGAAACTGCTACTTTAATTTCTGATGTTTCATTGGCTTTTAAAATGTCTTTACTTAAAGAAACATTAAAATTAAATTCTCCAACAGCTCCAGTAAAGTTTGCTGGTTTTCCTTTTAAAGGAAGGCTTTTAGGGCGAACAAGTTTTTTTTCTGAAGCAAATTCTTTTCGAACATTTCTTGTAATAACATTTCCAAAGAAATCGGCTCTTCCTGTTGGAACACCAATAATAATGTCCATTTTCATGGGTTCGATTTCTAATTTTCCAGATTTTGTAGGAACTAATAATGCTTTCTGTAAAACAATGTATCTATAATCTTCTCCATTGTATTTTCCCATTTTTACAGGATAACCATTTATTTTAATATCCTGATTCCAAAAACCATTGTATTTTGGTGCTTCTGTTACATTTGTATCGTAAACACTTACGTTTTCACTTACATACAAACGATATTCAACATAAATTCCCTCGCCAACATAAGGTGTAGATTTAGAAATTTCTGCAACTAAATGAATGTTTTGTTGGGCTACATAATTAGGATCGTTTGGGTCTTTGGGAATTTCAACAGCGTCTACAACTATAATTTTTATAGGGTTCGATTTTATAGTCTTTCCCCCAATTTTAACACTTGCAGCACCAATGGAAAGTTCTCCTTTTCTTGTTGGTTGAATAATGTAGGTATAAGACTGAGAGAAGGTTGTTCTTCCATTAATCCAAGATTGGCTAACAGATTGACTTGGCCCTCCAACCACTTTAAAATTATTAAAGTTTGGGGGCGTAAAGTTTTCTCCACCCTGTTTATTTATTGAAAATACAATTCGCAAACGTTGGTTTAAACCCAATTTGTTTTTACTAACTTTAGCTTGAATGGTTGCTTCTTGCGCAACTAAAGACATACTTAGCAAGCAAATTAACAACGATATGTAATTTTTCAACTTCATATTTACTTATGATTGTTTGAATCGTTTAATTGTTAGAAATTTACACAAATAAACAGTTAAACGATTACACAATAATTTTACCAATCTTTTTCTTGTTTTATTTTTTTACCCTTTGCCTTTTTGGCATTCATTTTCTTTTGGGTTTTTTTCTCTTCGTTGTTTAAACTTTCTAACAATTGTTTTACTTGTTGAGGAGTCATTTGGCCTGGCTTTGGTTTTGGCTTTTGTTGGTCTTTTTTATCGTTCTTTTTAGGGTCTTTATTTTTGTCCTTGTTTTTATCGCCTTTACCGTCTTTGTCTTTGTTTTCGTCTTTTTTATTCTTGTCTTTTCCGTCTTTCTTGTCCTTATTTTTATCTTTATTTTTGTTGTCTTTATCTTTTTTATCCTTGTTTTTATTATCCTTTTTATCTTTGTTTTTGTCGTCTTTTTTTTGCTGCTTTTGTTTATCTACCATTTTTTGAGCGACTGCCAAATTATAACGAGTTTCGTCGTCGTTAGGATTGTTTCTTAAAGCATTTTTAAAAGCATTTACTGCACCTTGGTAATTTTTTGCTTCCATTTGTGCATTTCCAAGATTATGAAATGCTTCTGCCTTTGTAAATTTATCTTTTGCTGTTTTTGCTGTTAATTCGTATTGTGGAATTGCTTCTTTAAAGTTTTTATTTTGGTAAAAAGCATTTCCTAAATTGTAAGCGGCTTTATCGTATTTAGAATTGTTTCCTAAAGCTTTTTGATATGCCACAGATGCATCTGTAAATTGCTTTTTCTGGTACAATTCGTTTCCCTGACGCAACATTGTTCTTGCTTTTCTTTGCAATGTTATTGTGTCTTTTTGTGCTGCTATTTCTTTTGTTGAAAAGAGCAATAAAAAGAGAATAAGGGTATATTTTAATGTTTTCATCCTATTTTTTATTCTTTTCTTCATTAAATAAATCTACTTTTCTTAACCATTTTGTTTTTTTCTCAAATAAGAAAATATCTACAACTAAGAATAACAAACCTAGTGCCAAAAACCACTGAAACTGATCTTTATAATCTGAAAATTGTTTTGTTTCAAACTCATTTTTTTCTGCATTTGCGATAATATCTGCAATTGTGCTCACTGGATTTTCAGTAATATTTCCATCCATATATTTTCCGTCGGCAATATCTGCGATTCCTTGCAAAACTTCTGGTTTACGTTTGGTAATTACAGTTTCGCCTTTGTTGTTTTTTTTATAGCCAATTACAGAGCCATTTAAACGCATAGGAATTGGACCACCTCTTTCTGTACCAACACCAATTGTATAAATTTTTACGCCTTCGTTTGTTAAGTTTTGTGCAACTTGTTTTGTTTCTTCTTGATGATCTTCACCATCGGAAATAATAATTAGAAAACGGTTTGTTTGTTCATCATTATTATAAAATGTTTTTGCCAGTTCTAAAGCTTCATTAATGGCTGTTCCTTGGCTAGAGACCATATCTGGATTTGCATTCTGCAAAAACATATTCGCAGCTCCATGATCTGTAGTAATGGGTAAAAGCGGATATGCGTTTCCAGCATACACAATAATTCCAACCCTATCTGAGCCTAATTTATCGATAATTTTAGAGATAATTTGTTTCGACTTCTCTAAACGATTTGGGGCAATATCTTCTGCCAACATACTTTTAGAAACATCCAAAGCAAACACAATATCTACGCCTTCTCTTTTTACTGTTTTTAGTTTGGTTCCCATTTTAGGGTTTACCAAAGAAATTACTAAGAAAGTAATTCCTAAAAGTAGCATTACCAATTTTAAAACCGATTTAAATGTGGAAGAATTGGGCGCTAATTTCTGCAATAAATTTGCATCAGAAAATTTACGCTGCGTTCTTTTTTTCCACCATAAAACCAATAGAAATAGTACAACTATTACTGGAATAATTGCGAGTAGGTAAAAATAAATTGGTTCTTCTATTCTGTACATTATTAAAAGGTGTAACTGTTTAATCGTTTAATTGTTGAAACGCTTAACTGTTTAATTGAGATTTTCTTAGTGCATTTAACATATTTGATATTTTGTAAATACGTTGCCTTATGTCGTTATAAATAGTTTCATTTATAAATTTTAATTTGTAACATAAAATAATATGATTTAAAACTTCCATTGTTGTGCTAAAAGCAAGTGTCGAAAAATGTGCTTTGTCTTTATTTGTAATTCTTGATGTTCCTTCTGCAATATTTGCAGAAATTGAGTTTGTTGCTCTTTTTAATTGACTTGTAATTCCATATTTTTCATCAGCAGGAAAATTTGTAGATATGCCGTAAACCTCCACAGATAAATCGATTGCTTCTTGCCATACTTTTAATTTTTCAAATGAAAATACATACATATTTTTTACAATTACACGATTAAACAATTCAACAATTACACTTTTTCCTATATAAAACTCTTAAATAATGTGTTTCTCAACAAGAATTCTAATACTAATAAACCAAGAGCAAAAAAGACAAAAATTCTAAATTTTTCTTGATAATTATAGTATTTAAATTCCTCTATTTTTGTTTTTTCGAGGGTATCTATTTCATCATAAATTTCTTTTAAAGATGAATTGTTTGTCGCTCTAAAATATTTTCCTTCTGTTTCTAAAGCAATATCTTTTAATAAAGCTTCGTCTATTTCTACTTGTTGTTTTCTAAAGTTTAATTTTCCTGTTCTTGGGTCTTTACTCCAAGGGAAATCTGCCATTCCATTGGTTCCAATTCCAATTGTGTATACTTTAATTTTTAACTCTTTTGCCAATTCTGTTGCAGTTCTTGGATCGATATTTCCAGAGTTGTTTACCCCATCTGTTAACAAAATAATTACTTTACTTTTTGCTTTACTTTCTTTTAATCTATTTACTCCAGAACCTAAGCCCATTCCAATAGCAGTTCCGCCTTCTAATTGGCCCCATTTTAGCTCAGAAATAGTTCTTTTTACAATACTTTTATCGCTTGTTATTGGTGTTTGGGTAAAACTTTCTCCAGCATATACAACAATTCCTATTCTGTCATTTGGTCTTTTGTCTACAAAATTTATCGCTACTTTTTTAAGCGCTTCTAACCTGTTTGGTTTTAAATCTCTTGCTAACATACTTGCAGAAACATCAATTGCCATTACAATATCTATTCCTCTATTTGTTTTTGTTTTCTTGCTTACAGAAATGTTTCTTGGTCTTGCTAAAGCCACAATTATTGCAGCCAAAGCGAACAATCTTAACAAGTATAAAAGGGGTTTTAATTTTGATAAAAAAGAAGATTCTACCTTAAAACCTTTTACACTTGGTATGGTTAAAACAGCAGCATCTTTTTTGCGCATAAAGAAATACCAAACTGCCAAAAGTGGAACTAAAATTAGCAACCAGAGAAATTCAGGATTATGAAACTCGAAATTATTCCAATTCATCATTTTCTTCTATAATTGGTTTAGGTTTTAAATTACTTACAATTTCTTGCGCATCTTTTCGGTCTTCTTCTATTTCTAAAGCCAAAGGTTTCGATTTTGCAAATTTCACCAAATCTGCTTCTCTTAATAAGCTTCTTAATTTATCTAAAGTGTCTTGCGATGTTTGTATTGTGTCTGCTTTTTTAAAATCTCTAAGCATTTCCAAAACTTCGTCTGTCGTGTTTTCTAAGGCAGGCACATTTAGCTCACGTTCTATGTAACCACGAACAATTTCCGTCAATTCACTATAATATTCTTTTACTTTATTGTTTTGCCACAATAATTTCTCGTCTAATTCACTTAACCTTAAAATGGCTTCTTCGTAAGGAGGTAATGTTCTATAAGTTGGTGCTTCAATTTCTTCTTTTCTTTTTCTGATAACAAACCAATAAATCCAGAAAGCAATAATTGCCAAAGCAGCTAAAAGAATGTAAAAATAAATTTTAAAATCGTCGAAAGTATAAGGTTCTTTTTTAATAGATTTTATCGGGAATTTTTTTACTTTAGTAGTATCTATAGCCACTGTAGCTACATTTACCAATAAAGAGTCTGTAAAATATGCTTTGTTTTTTACAAATATTTGTTGTTGAGGAATGTAAAATGCGCCACTATCGAAACCAGTTAAAATATATTTTCTAATGAGTGAATTTTTAAGGGTATCTACCTTTGTAGAATCTACAACCTCTAAACCATTTAAACGTAATTTTGGGATAATTACATTCTGAGTTTCATCCACAGAAATTTTTAATTGAAACTGCTCACCAATTCTAATATTTGTGGTATCGATTTCTGCTTTTACCATTCCTTCTTGGGCGAATGAAAGAAAAGAGCAGAACATAAAAAAGATAAATCCTATCTCTTTAAATCTCTTTCCAAGGGAAAGAAAGCACTTGGCTTGTGATTTTTTATCACTTATTATGAAACTTATATTTTTTATACTTTTTTTCATTATTTAATTAGATTTCTGTTTTACAGAAATTAAAATACTTGTTCTTCAATTTTAATTTTATTTCTTTTCAGTCAATTTCCACAAACTATTCCTTCCCCTTGGGAAGGTTAGGATGGGATTTTACCTCCCTTTATGTTTAAAATATCCCAACAATTTTTTCACATAACTCTCATCAACCCTTGTGCTAATGGTACCAGCACCACTTCTTTTAAAAGTATTTATGTAATAATCTTGCAAACGCAAAGCATTTGCTTTATAATTGGTTCTTATAGATTTGGATGCTGTGTTTATCAATTGAACATTTCCTGTTTCTGCATCTAACATGGGTACCATTCCTAAATTTGGAATTTCCTGGTCGTGTTTGTCGAAAACACGAATTCCTGTTACATCGTGTTTTTTAGCGGCAATTTTTATCGTTTTTTCATAATCGTCGTCCATAAAATCTGATAACATAAAAACAATCGCTCTTTTCTTTAATACGCTTGATAAAAACTTTAATGCAACTGAAATATTGGTTTTTTTACTTTTTGGTTTAAATTCTATTAGTTCTCTAATAATTCTTAAAACGTGACTTTTTCCTTTTTTAGGAGGAATAAATAGTTCTATATCATCAGAAAACAGAATTAAACCTACTTTATCGTTATTTTGTGTGGCAGAAAAAGCCAAGGTTGCCGCAATTTCTGTAATGGTATCTTTTTTAAATTGTGTGGAAGTTCCGAAAGATTCCGAACCAGAAATATCTACCATTAATAGCATTGTTAGCTCACGCTCTTCTTCGAAAACTTTAATGTAAGGTTCGTTGTAACGTGCAGTAACGTTCCAATCTATGGTTCTAACATCGTCGCCAAATTGGTATTGTCTTACTTCAGAAAAAGTCATACCTCGTCCTTTGAAAGATGAATGGTATTCACCTCCAAAAATATGATCAGACAAACGACGTGTCTTAATCTCTATTTTTCGAACTTTTTTTAGTATTTCTTTTGTTTTCAATGTGTAAGCGTGTAATTGTTTAATTGTGTAATCGTAGTATGTTGTATTTGTTTAATTATATATTGTGGCATAATGGTGCTAACAATTACACAGTTTTAAGGTACTTCAACCTCATTAATAATCGAGTTAATAATGTCTACAGATGTTACGTTTTCTGCTTCTGCTTCGTAGGTAATTCCTATTCTGTGACGTAAAACGTCGCCAACAACAGCTCTAACATCTTCTGGAATTACATAGCCTCTTCGTTTGATAAAAGCATAACATTTTGCGGCTTTTGCTAAGTTGATACTTCCACGAGGCGAAGCTCCAAAACTAATTAAATCTTTTAATTGTGGTAGGTTGTATTTTTCTGGATAACGAGTTGCAAAAATAATATCAAGGATATATTTTTCGATTTTCTCGTCCATATACACTTCGTTTACAACTTCTCTTGCTTTTATAATTTGGTCTGTAGAAATCACTGGGTTTACGGTTGAATAATCTCCCGTTAAATTTTGACGCATAATAATTTGTTCGTCTTGTATTTTTGGGTAATCGATAACCACCTTCAACATAAACCTATCTACTTGTGCTTCTGGTAATGGATATGTACCTTCTTGTTCTACAGGGTTTTGGGTTGCCATTACTAAAAATGGTTCGTCTAATTTAAAAGTACTATCGCCAATAGTAACTTGGCGTTCTTGCATTGCTTCTAACAAAGCAGATTGTACTTTTGCAGGCGCTCTGTTAATCTCATCTGCCAATACAAAATTTGCAAAAATTGGTCCTTTTTTAATTTCGAAACTATTTTGTTTCATATTGTAAATCATGGTTCCAACAACATCTGCAGGTAATAAATCTGGTGTAAACTGCACTCTACTAAAAGTTCCTTGAACAGCTTTAGATAAGGTGTTAATTGCTAAGGTTTTTGCCAAACCAGGAACTCCTTCTAAAAGAATATGCCCATTTCCAAGCAAACCAATTAACAAACTTTCTATCATTTGTTTTTGCCCAACAATTACTTTATTCATTTCTAAAGTAAGAATGTCTATAAAGGCACTTTCTCTTTCAATTTTCTCGTTAATAGCTCTTACATCTACATCCATTATATTGTGTATTAGGTGTTAAATTTTTTAATGCAAACAAAGCTACAATTTTAACATATTTATATTTGTTAAAAGTAGGTTAAAGATATTTATATTTTCAAATAAATTTAATTCGTAATGGACTATAATTTCATTTTAAAAAAGTTTAGCTTTTACTTGCATTCTAAAATTAAAACACTAATATTTGTTAGAAATCATATAGGAATCATAGAAACAATTCAAATGAAACGACAAAAACTTAATTTTTTTTTAATGCTTTCTTTTTTGCTTTTACCATTAACTGTGGTAGCTCAAACGATTAAAGGAAAAGTAACAGATGCTTCAGGAGAAGCACTGCCTTATGTAAACGTTATACAAAAAGGCACAACAAATGGAACAACAACAAATGATAGAGGAGAATTTTCTATTGCTGTAAAAAGTTTACCTACTAAACTAGTTATTTCTTCTATGGGCTTTGCAACTAAAGAAATAAATATTACAAACACTTCTTATCTAACAATTTCTATAAATGAAGACAATGCTTTAGATGAAATTGTAGTTATTGGTTCTAGAAATCCAAATAGAACAGCAGTAGATTCTCCTGTACCAATTGATGTTGTTGATGTTAAGGAGCTTACAGCTAGTTCTCCGCAAGTTAATTTAAATCAAATTTTAAATTTTGTGGCGCCTTCTTTTACATCAAATACACAAACTATTTCTGATGGAACAGATCACATAGACCCTGCTTCTTTAAGAGGTTTAGGACCAGATCAAGTATTGGTTTTAATTAATGGAAAAAGAAGACACACTTCTTCTTTAATAAATGTAAATGGTACTTTTGGTAGAGGTTCTGTGGGTACGGATTTAAATGCAATACCAGCTTCTGCCATTAAAAGGTTAGAAGTTTTAAGAGATGGTGCAGCAGCGCAATATGGTTCTGATGCCATTGCTGGTGTTATTAATATTGTTTTAAATGAAACAGTAAATCAATTATCGTTATCTGTTACTACAGGAGCAAACTTTAGTAAAAATTCAAATTCTCAAACAGGTGGTGTAGATGGCGAAACAACCAACATTAGTGCTAGTTACGGATTGTCATTAGGAGAAAATGGTGGTTTTATTACTTTTTCTGGAGATTTCGATGTTAGAGAAGAATATAATAGAATGAAAGAGTGGGAAGGCTCTATTTTTAATGGATATAATGCAGTAGAGCGTTTTGCTAATGAAGCTAATTACGATACAACAAAATTTTTATCTTTAATAAATGGATTAGACCCAGCTTCTACAGAATATTCTAGTATTTTAAATGATTTAAAAGGGTTCGCAAATACTGCAGGTTATGCTACAGCTCCTTCAGATGGGTTATCTGAACTACAAACAATTTTAAAAGCTGATGCTACAACTTCTGAATTAGCTGCAAGAGGTTTAAATAGAACAGATTTTAATATGAGAGTAGGACAATCTAGAGTTAGAGGAGGTAGGTTTTTTGCCAATTTTAAATTACCTTTAGATGATAATGGTACAGAGTTATATTCTTTTGCAGGAATGAGTTCAAGAGATGGTAATTCTGCGGGTTTCTATAGATTGCCAAACCAAAGTAGAACGTATACTCCTGCTTATATTAATGGATTTTTACCAGAAATTAATTCAACAATTTCTGACCAATCTTTAGCAGTTGGTATTAAAGGTAAAATAGGTGAATGGAATGTAGATTTTTCTAATACCTATGGAAAAAATGCTTTTGATTTTATTATTGGTAATACCTATAATGCATCTTTAGGAAATGCTTCTGCAACTAAATTTGATGCTGGAGGTTTTTCTTTTTC
The DNA here is from genome assembly GCF_017569185.1 of Polaribacter cellanae. Lineage (NCBI taxonomy): Bacteria > Pseudomonadati > Bacteroidota > Flavobacteriia > Flavobacteriales > Flavobacteriaceae > Polaribacter > Polaribacter cellanae. The sequence goes on from NZ_CP071869.1 coordinate 2,574,152, forward strand.
GCAAAACACAACCAATTTAGATTTGTCTAAATTTTATGAAGATATATTTAAAGGATTTGGTGTCGCTTTTGGAGGTGAGCACAGGTTAGAAAATTACGAAATTATTTCTGGTGAAGAAGCTTCTTATACACAGTACCAAGCAGATGGTTCTCCATTTAGTGGTGTTAATGGTACTAGTCCTTTAAAAGATTTTTTCGGAAATTCTAGACCTGGAGGTTCTCAAGTATTTCCCGGTTTTGGTCCAAAAAACGAATTGGATAGAAGTAGAAGTAGTGTGGCTGCTTATGTAGATTTGGATGCAAAATTCTCTGATGCATTCTCAACAACCTTTGCTACACGTTATGAAAATTATTCAGATTTTGGTGCTACATTAAACTTTAAATTAGCATCTATTTATAAGATCTCTGATAATTTTAGAGTTAGAGCATCTTTTAATACTGGTTTTAGAGCACCATCTTTACACCAATTAAATTATAATTCTACTTCTACAATTTTTCAAGATGGTGTACCTGTAGAAGTGGGTACTTTCTCTAATGATAGTAAAGCAGCACAGTTATTAGGAATTCCTCAATTAAAGGAAGAAACATCTAATAGTTTTAGTGCAGGGTTTACAGCAAAGTTGCCAGAGTCTAATTTAACTTTTACAGTAGATGGATATATTGTAAATATCGATGATAGAGTAGTATACACTGGTCAATTTAAACCTACTTTAGATAGCAATGGAGTGCCAGTAGATGCAGCAAATCAAGAACTTGCTAATTTGTTAGTTCAAGCAAATGCAACAGCAGCATCCTTTTTTGCAAATGCAATTGATACAAAGTCTACAGGAATAGACGTTGTAGTTACACATAAAGCAACTTTTGGAGAAACAAGATTAAAAACTGATTTATCAGGTACTTTTTCTCAAACAAAACAAGAGGGTGGCATTAATTCTTCTCAAATTTTAAGAGACGCAGGTCAAGAAGGTACTTATTTCCCAGAAGATAGTAGAATTTATTTAGAGGAAGCAGTTCCTAGAACTAAGATAAACTTAACGAATAATTTAACCTCTGGTAAATTTAATGTTTTCTTAAGAAATGTATATTTTGGGAAAGTTTCTGAAGCAACAAATAGTATTACCAATCAACAAGTTTTTAACTCTAAAATAGTTACAGATTTATCTTTAGGATACAAAGCAACTGAAAATTTAACATTAACGATTGGTGCTAATAATTTATTAGATATATATCCAGATAGAGCAATTGAAGCTAATAGAAGTGGTGGTCGTTTTGATTGGTCTAGAAGATCTCAACAATTTGGTATTGGAGGTAGATTCTTATTCGCAAGAGTAAGTTTCAACTTAAAATAAGCAAAACGAATGCATAAAAAGGAGCGAATTCAATTGAATTTGTTCCTTTTTTTATTGCTGATACTCAATTAATTTAAATTTTTTTTCAAATGCACCATAGGTAAAATACTGAATCCAATCTCCAAGATTAATATATTGGCTATTTTCTTGCAATTTTATTTCTAGAGGAAGGTGTCTGTGACCAAAAATAAAATAATCGTAATGTTGTTCTGTGAGTTTTTTCTTGCAATATAGAACCAACCATTCGTTTTCTTCGCCTAAAAATTTAGCATCTTCGTCACCAGAAATTAGTTTGTTTTTTACGGACATATATTGCCCTAATTTTACACCTAAATCTGGGTGTAACCATCTAAACATCCATTTAAATAACGGAAATGTAAAGACTTTTTTCATGCGTTTATACCCTTTGTCTCCAGGACCTAAACCATCTCCATGACCAATTAAAAACTTTTTATTGTTAATTAGAAATTCTTGTGGGGAATGATATACAGGAATGTTTAGTTCTTTTTCGAAATAATCGTTCATCCATAAATCGTGATTTCCTACGAAGAAATAAATAGGAATTCCGCTATCTTTTATTTCTGCTAATTTTCCTAAAACTCTTACAAATCCTTTTGGAACAACGGTTTTATATTCGAACCAAAAATCGAATAAATCGCCTAAAAGAAATACGGCTTCTGCATCTTTTTTAATTTCGTCTAACCAAGCCACAAACTTTTTTTCTCTTGGAAAACTGGTTTCTTGAGTAGGCGCGCCTAAATGTTGGTCGGAAGCAAAATAGACTTTTTTGTTTGTTGAAGTTGATATTGTAATCAAATTTAAGAAATGTTTTCTGGATTTTTTCGAGTATAAAATTATGGAATAATAATATAAGAAACTCTATTTTTCGAACTTTAAGAAGATATTTTTTTAAATGAATTATTTTCTAAAAGCGATTTCATTTGCGTTATGGCTACTTTATTAAGTTGAATTAATCTGTCTTTTGGTGTTAATCCTTGTTCAATTAATAAAGCATTAATACTTTCCATATTACTTAAAACAACTAATTGCTCAATACTGGCATCATCTCTCATATTTCCTTTTGACTTAGGATTTTCTTTTTTCCAATCTTTTGCTGTAATACCAAATAGCGCCACATTTAATAAATCTGTTTCATTGGAATATGTAAAACTTATTTGAGTTTTTGAAATTAGATTCGGAATAATATTTTCTTTTATAGCGTCTGTGTGTATTTTGTAATTAATTTTAGAGAGTGTTCTTTGTAAATTCCATTCTAAATTTAAACGGCTATTTTCATCTTCTTTTAAACGTTTAAATTCTTTAATTAAGTATATTTTGAATTCGGCACTAATCCACATACCAAATTCAAATGCTATATCTGCGTGAGCATAAGTTCCACCATATCTTCCTGCTTTTGCTCGCAACCCAATTGCATTAGTTTTTAAAGCCCATTCTTTTACACTAATTTTATAACTGTTCAAACCAGCTTGACTTTTAATTATGGCGAATTCGCCATAATTAAAATTTGGGTTATAAACAGATTCCCAAATTCCTAAAAACTCTACTGTGTTTCTGTTTCTCAACCAATCAGAAATAAAAAAATCGCCATTTTTTGCCTGTAGCATATCCGTTAAAGAAATAAAATCGCCATCTTTTTCATTCAAAATGCTAATTTCCTTTCCTTTTACAAATATCGATTTCTTTTTTGCCATTCTTTTTTACATTAAAATTGGTGAAATTTAAGAGATGTTTTCTGGACTTTTTTGTGTAGGATAAACTGTGGATTTTTTTTCAGTAGATTTTTCTGGTGATACTATTGTATAATAATCTTCAATATCTTCTAAATCATTTTCTGCATCTGAAGACCAGATTATAGTATCGCATTTTTATTTATACTAAATTAAGCTTTCTTTTGGTATTTTTCTAAAAGTTCTTTCTGGGTTTTAAAATTGCCTTGTTTATAAGATTCTACAGCTTGTTTATTACGCTTTATATATGCTTCTTTAGAAATTGGTTCTCCTTTAATTGTATAAGCAACAATTTCATTTTCAGTGGAATAATTAGCATTTTTTTTATAAATTAGTTGTTCTTCTGCAACAGCATTCAAATTTTTATCTTTTAAATTTTCTAAATAAGTAAGAATATTTTTTAAGAGTGAAGCATCTTTGATAGTATCAATTTCTTCCACAATTTTATTTTTAATTTCTAAAATGCTCATAATTTTAATTTGTTACTAAGATACAATTTTATCAATTACTTTTTTTACTTTCCAACTCCAGCACTTTTTGGAGCATTTTATCTTCTTCGTGAACAATTCTATAGAAACCAACATCACCAAAAAGTACATTTGCAATAGAGGCTCTTAAATATCTTTGAATGCTTTGTTTTGTTTTAAATGATGGTGTAATTTTATCTTTTATGGAAGCTAAATAAGAATCTAAAATAGCATCGTCTTTATCGAAATCTTTTACAAAAGAATCTATTTTCCATTTTTCTAATTTTTTACGATTGTTATCTACATAATCGAAAGCAAAATTATTAATGGAATTAAAATAAAAACTCGACATGTAAGAAGTGGTGTCTATTGCTACAAACACATCTGGAATAATACCTCCACCACCATAAACAACCTTTCCTTTTGGTGTGGTGTATTTTAAAGAATCTACTACTTTTATGCTGTCTTTGCTTAACAATTCTCCACTATTTATTCTTTTTTGATAATCTTTATAGTAGTTTTTATTGCCTTTGTGATCGTACGGTTTTTGTATGGAACGACCTGTTGGTGTGTAATATCTTGCAGTTGTTAAACGAACTGCAGAACCATCGCCCAAATCCATTTCTATTTGTACCAAACCTTTTCCAAAAGATCTGCGCCCAATAATGGTTCCTTTATCGTTATCTTGTAAAGCACCTGCTACAATTTCTGATGCAGATGCAGAGTTTTCATTTATCAATACATACAAACCGCCTTTTTCGAAATCTCCTTTAGAAGTTGCAAACGATTTGTCGATTTGTCCTTTGTTATTTTTGGTGAAAACGATTAATTTATCCTCTTCTAAAAATTCATCCACAATTTGGTTGGCAATATCTATAAAGCCACCACCATTATCACGAAGATCTAAAACCAAATCTGTCATTCCATTGTCTATTAAGTTATGTAAAGACGCTTTAAATTCGGAATACGTGTTTCTGGCAAAACGATCTAATTTTATATAACCAACAGAATCGTTAATCATATAGGCTAAATCGACACTTTTTATGTTTACTTTTCCACGAGTTACATCAACCGTAAAGAGAGAATCGCTACTTTTTCTATAAATTTGAAGCGCCACTTTCGTGTCTGGTTTTCCTTTTAAATATCTTGGAATGGAACCACTTAAAATTGTTTTTCCATATAAAGTATCTTTGTTTGCCATTAAAATTCTGTCTCCAGCTTTAATGCCCATTTTTATACTTGGTCCGCCTTTTATTGGTTGAATTACAGTAATTGTGTCGGAAATCATTCTAAATTGTACGCCAATTCCTACAAAATTACCTTGCATACTTTCTTTTACAGATTGTAAGTTTTCTTTTGGAATATATACAGAATGTGGATCTAATTTTCCTAACATCTGTGTAATGGCACCATCTAAAAGGCTGTCTGTATTTACACTATCTACATAATCTCTTTCAATAAAATTTATGAGTCTTTTTATTTTTTTTTCTGATGCAGTATTTTTTCCAAAAGACAACATTTCTGGTGAATTTCCACCAAAAGACATTCCAATTAAAATACCGAAAACTACTGCAATTGCTAAAAAAAGAGGAAGTTTATTCTTATTCATAAGGTAAATGCATTAATTGAACGCCTGCTTTTTCTAAAAATTTTAAACCAGAATCGTCTTTGTAAGAATCTGCATACACCACACGTTTTATTCCTGCTTGATGGATGAGTTTACTGCATTGTGTGCAGGGCGATAATGTAATATATAGTGTGGCATTTTTGGCAGATTGTGTAGAAGAGGCAACTTTTAAAATGGCGTTTGCTTCTGCATGTAAAACCTCCCATTTTGTAACTCCGTTTTCGTCTTCGCAACAATTGTCGAAACCAGTTGGAGTTCCATTAAAACCGTCGGAAATAATCATTCTATCTTTTACAATTAAAGCACCTACTTGTTTGCGTTTGCAGTGGGAAAGTTTGCCCCATTCGAACGCCATTTTTAAATAGGCTTTGTCGTATTTTAATTGTTTTTTCTCTGTCATGATTTACGAAAGTAACAAGATTAATAGAATTGAAACGTTAATAATTAGACAAATTTTCTACCAAAAGACACGATCTAACATCATTTGTATGGCGAAACCAATTACGATGGAAGAGCAAACCAAAATCCAATCTCTTCGAGTTACTCTAAAAAAGTTTTGAAGTAGGGTGCCAGCAATTAATATTCCTAACACGATAATTACCTGTGCAGCTTCAATTCCTAAGGCAAATTCTAATAAAGGAAATAATTTGTCTTCTTCTTTGCCAACCATCATTTTAAAATAGTTGGAAAAACCTAAGCCATGAATTAATCCAAAAAATAGGGCAAAAACCAGGTTTGTATTTTGTTTTCCAAGGGAAGATTTTTTGGCTGTCATAACATTAATAACTCCTGTAATAAAGATAGTAAGGGGAATTAAAAATTCAATTAAAGCCATTTTAATATTTAGAATTCCATAGGCAGATAAAGCCAATGTTATAGAATGTCCAAGTGTAAAAAGAGTTACCAACCACAACACTTTTTTAAATTGATTGAAGCTAAAAACAACTGCCAACACAATTAAAAATAAAATATGATCGTAAGCACTAAGGTCTAACACGTGGTTTAAACCCATTTTGAAATAAAGTATAAAATCGTCCATTTTTCTATAAAGATTTTAGAGGATTCCAAAGATATAAAAAGAAAAAATGCTAACCATATTTGTTTGATTGAATTTAAGGTAGAATACATTCATAATTAAAATAAATACCACGAATTCACAAATAAGACAGATGCTTTAATGCTGATGAATGATTTGTTTAAAGAGAAAATTCGTGGATTCATGGTATTTTACAACTTTTATTTTTATTTGTTCTAAATAAGAATTATATTTGCACTTTAATTATTAAGAATGATTGTTTTTTATACTTTAGAAAAACCTACAATAAGGTTAACGAACGCAGGTGTTTGCAACAATATTTGTTCTTCTAATTGTTTAACTCCAAAAAGCAAATGTTGTAATAAATATAAGAAGAAAGGCATTAATTGTAAAAGATGCCCAAATATTTTGTTACAAGTAGCTTCGTAGCAAAACGAAGTTATTTCAAATCTAAGTTATAAAAGCCACCACTATTTTCTTTTCGGTTTTTAGAAAACTGGGTAATTAAATATGCTGTTGTAATTAAATTTCTTAATTCGCATAAATCTACAGATAATTCGGAGTTGTTGTACAGAACTTTAGTGTCTTCATAAAGTATTTTTAACCTGTTTTCTGCACGCTTTAAACGTTCGTTAGAACGAACGATGCCAACATAATTACTCATAATTTTTTTTACTTCATTTCTGTCGTGCGTAATTAATATTTTTTCGGTGTTTTTTTTAACTCCAATATCATTCCATTCTGGAATGTCGTTGGGCATTTTTGCTTTTTCAAACTTCTTGGAAATATTTAAAAAAGCTTTGTGTGCATATACCAAACCCTCTAATAAAGAGTTGGAGGCTAACCTATTTCCACCATGTAAACCTGTTCTTGTAACTTCGCCACAAGCATATAATTTTTTAATGGAAGTTTTCGCGTTTTTATTTACGTTTACTCCACCACAAATATAGTGCGAAGCAGGTACTACTGGAATGTAATCTTTTCGAACATCAATTCCGAGAGAAGCACATTTTTCTGTAATATTTGGGAAATGAGCTTTGAATTTATCGAAATCTAAATATTTACAATCTAAATAAACATGCGGTTTTCCACTTTTTTTTAGTTCGTTATCAATGGCTCTTGCAACAATATCTCTGGAGGCCAATTCTTCACGTTTATCGTAATTATGCATAAAAAAATTTCCATTGTAATCTCTAAGTTTAGCGCCAAAACCTCTTACAGCTTCAGAAATTAAAAATGCAGGATATTCTCCAGGATTATACAAAGCTGTTGGGTGAAACTGAATAAACTCTACTTCAGAAATTTCTGCTTTTGCACGATATGCAATTGCCAACCCATCTCCAGTTGCAATTATTGGGTTTGTGGTAGTTTCATAAACTTGCCCATTTCCACCAGAAGCTAACAAGGTAAATTTACTAACAAAGGTTTTAACAATTTCGTTCTTTTCATCCAAAACATAAGCACCAAAACAGCTAATTTTAGAGTTTCGTTTTGTCTTTTCTTTTTTAACTTGATGTTCTGTAATTACGTCAATAGCATAGTGGTGCGTAAGAAAATCGATATTTTGTTTTTGCTCGACTTGTGCTAATAAACTGCGTTCTATTTCTAATCCAGTAATATCTGCATGATGTAAAATTCTGTTTTGAGAATGGCCACCTTCTCTTCCTAAATCGTAATTTCCTGTTTTGTTTTTATCGAACTTTACGCCCCAGTTAATTAGTTCTACTAATCGTTCTGGTGCATCTTTAATAACCATTTTTACGACTTCTGGGTCGCAAAGCCCATCACCAGCGATTAACGTATCTTGTATGTGTTGTTCGAAACTATCTTTGTTATTATTGTAAACGGTTGCAATTCCACCTTGCGCATATTTTGTATTGGACTCACTTTTTTCGTCTTTCGTAACAATTACAACTTTTGCTTTTTCGAATTTTGTAGCAATTTTTAGCGCAAAAGTTAAACCTGAAATTCCAGAACCAATAATTAAAAAATCGCATTCAATCTTTTTATTACTTGTAGCCATACATCTTAATTATTTAGAAAGTTCTAACATTCTTTCGATAGGAATAATTGCTTTTTTAGCCAGTTCTTTGTCTACTTCTATATTTGGTAACTCATGTTTAAGACACAAATATAATTTCTTTAAAGTGTTCATTTTCATGTAAGCACATTCGCTACAAGCACAGGTATTATCTTCTTTTGCTGGTGCAGGAATAATAATTTTATTTGGATTTTCTTCCATCATTTGGTATAAAATACCAGCTTCTGTAGCGACAATAAATTTTTCTTTTTTACTGTTTTTAACATGATTTAATAAGCCAGAGGTAGAGCCAATGTATTTTGCTACTTTTAGCATGTGTGCTTCCGATTCTGGGTGCGCAATTAACTCCGCATCTGGATGCTCTTTATACAAATCGATTAATTTTTCCATAGAAAAAGCTTCGTGTACAATACATGCGCCATCCCAAAGAAGCATATTTCTGCCAGTTTCTTTATTTAAATAATCGCCTAAATTTCTATCAGGTGCAAAAATTAAAGGTTGGTCTTTTGGAAAAGAGTCTATTATTTTTCTTGCGTTGGAAGAAGTGCAAACTACATTGCTTAACGCCTTTATTTCGGCGGAACAGTTTATGTAAGTTACTACTTTATGGTTGGGATGTTTCTTTTTAAATGCTGCAAATTTTTCTGGCGGACAAGAATCTGCCAACGAGCAACCTGCCAATAAATCTGGTAATAAAACTTGCTTAGTTGGATTTAATATTTTAGCAGTTTCTGCCATAAAATGGACTCCTGCAAAAACAATCATATCTGCGTCTGTTTTAGCTGCTTTTTGAGCCAGTGCTAAACTATCGCCAACAAAATCTGCAATTTCTTGAATTGCATCAATTTGATAATAATGCGCTAATAAAATGGCGTTTTTTTCCTTTTTTAAACGTTTTATTTCTTTAATGTAATCGATATTTGGAGTATCTAAATCTAAGAACCCTTTTTCTTGAAGATTTAAAGTTGCTTTTTCTAAAGTGTTCATATACGTTCGCTTATAAGCCTGTAAAATTAAGGTTTTTTCAATTAAAAATAAGTTATTTTTAAGCTGAATTCCCTTACTTATTTTATAATTAATAGGGCTATAATTTTTTTATAAAAAAGTACTAAATGTTATTTCAACTCTAATTTTTTAAGAACTTCTGGCAGAATTTTCTCTACAAATTTTTTGTATGCCAGTTTAGATGGATGTAAGTTATCGTTTGCAACTAAAGCTTTATTATTTAAACCTTGCCTGGTAATTTCTGTAATATTTACAAACGTAATTCCTTTACTCATACAATAGGTTCGAGCGAAATTGTTGTATTTATCGATTTCTGTAGAAATGGTTGTATTTCCGTTTCCATAAGGTGTAAAAGCATAATCTGGAATCGAAAGAACTACTAAATTTTTAGCATTATTACCTGCTGCTTTAATAGCAATATCTATTAATTTTGGGAATTCCTCTTCGTAAATTGAAAATGATTTATTTTGAAATTGATTGTTTACGCCAATGAGCAAAGTAACTAAATCGTAATATGCAGTAATATTTTGGTCTTCTATTGCACCAATTAAATGGGTGGTTGTCCAGCCAGTTCTTGCAATAACTTTTAAGGGAAATGTACTTTTATTTTTAGTAATTTTTAAAAGAGTATCTACTAATTGAATAGGGAATTTACAAGAATTACACACATTTTGCCCAATTGTGTAACTATCTCCTAAAGATAAAATTTTAAATGTTCCGTTTTTGTTTACACCTCCATTGTTTAAATTTACAGAAGAGGTGTCTTTTAAAACCTCAGAAACATTTGTTTCTAAGTTTTCATCAAAATCAGTTATACTTCCACAAGAAACAATCGTTAGAAAAAAACTATAAAAAATAATGTAAAATCCTTTTTTCATATATGTTATAGTCTAAAAATATACGATTTCCTTACAGAAAATGCTCTCTATTTAAAAAAACATAAAGAGAATTTACTAAAACAGCTTTTAAATATTATTTAAAAGCATTTAAGCCAGTAACATCCAATCCTGTAATTAATAAATGAATATCGTGCGTTCCTTCGTAGGTAATTACACTTTCCAAATTCATCATGTGTCGCATTATGGAATATTCGCCTGTAATTCCCATGCCACCTAACATTTGTCTTGCCTCTCTAGCAATTTGTATGGCCATGTCTACATTATTCCTTTTTGCCATAGAAATTTGCGCGGAAGTTGCTTTTCCTTCATTTTTTAAAGTTCCTAATCGCCAAGCTAATAGTTGAGCTTTGGTAATTTCGGTAATCATTTCTGCTAATTTTTTTTGCTGTAATTGAAATTGACCAATAGGTTTTCCAAACTGTTCACGTTCTTTACAATAACGCAAAGCAGTATCGTAACAATCCATTGCAGCACCAATTGCGCCCCAAGCAATTCCATATCTTGCTGAATCTAAACAGCCTAAAGGAGCTCCAAGACCAGATTTGTTTGGCAATAAGTTTTCTTTTGGCACTTTTACATTGTCAAAAATTAATTCTCCAGTTGCAGAAGCACGCAAAGACCATTTATTATGTGTTTCTGGCGTAGAAAAACCTTCCATGCCACGTTCTACAATTAAACCGTGAATTCTACCTTCTTCATTCTTCGCCCAAACAACTGCAATTTGTGCAAAAGGAGCATTAGAAATCCACATTTTTGCTCCATTTAGCAAATAATGGTCGCCCATATCTTTAAATTTGGTTTCCATTCCAGAAGGATTTGAACCATGGTTGGGTTCTGTTAAACCAAAACAACCCATCCATTCTCCAGAAGCTAGTTTTGGTAGGTATTTTTTACGTTGTTCTTCGGTTCCATATGCGTAGATAGGATACATTACTAAAGAAGATTGTACAGAAGCAGTAGAACGAACACCAGAGTCGCCACGTTCTATTTCTTGCATAATTAAACCATAAGAAATTTGGTCTAAACCAGCACCACCATATTGTTCTGGAATATAAGGGCCAAAAGCACCAATTTCTGCCAAACCATTAATAATTTGAGTTGGAAATTCTGCTTTTTGAGCATATTCTTCTATAATTGGAGAAACATCGCGTTTTACCCAATCGCGAGCAGCTTCGCGAATTAATAAATGTTCTTCCGTTAATAAATCGTCGATATTATAATAATCTGGAGCTTGAAATAAATCTGGTTTCATAAAATTATGATTCTGTAAAATAATAAATTTTAACAAATCTATCAAATATTGTTTAATATTCAACAAATTACTTCAAAATTAATTATTGGTTTTTATTTATACTACTTAATAATTTAAAAATTGTGGCTAAGTTTGAAAACTTTTTCACTACATAAACATAGAAATATTTCCTGATAAAAATTGCTTTTAAATTTGTGCATTCGTAGCATTTTTTTCGGATTTATCTGTGAAAATTCCCTTTAATTCCCCAAAGAAGGGAAACACTCTTTTGCTATTACTTAGTTCTTAGTATCTTTTGAGAATCTCCCAGTTTCTCGATAAATTTTTGCGTAATTATTCGTGTAATCCATAAAATTGTGTTTTTGCTATTTTTTATCATCATATAAAATTTCTACGTAAAAATCTGTGAAATCCGTGTCTACTTTTTTGTTTCCCATCATTCATAAAACTCTGCGAATCTCAGCGTTTCTCTGTGTAATAATCCAAGCAATCTCTGAAATTCGTGTTTTTTTTTGATTTTCATCACATAAATTAACCTAAAAATACGCATCTTTTTAAAGATAGCCTTTAGAAATTGTTAAAAAGTGTTCCTTTTCTATTAAGTTTGTAATAATGAAGTACACTTTAGGAAAAAATGAACGTTTAAAGAGTAGAAAACTCATAGAAAAACTCTACGAAGAAGGGAATTCTATAAAAGTATTTCCTTTAAGAATGATGTTTGTTAAAACAGAACATACTTCCGATTTTCCTGTGCAAATGGGTGTTTCTGTTGCAAAAAGAAACTTTAAAAGAGCGGTTGATAGAAACAGAATAAAAAGATTGATGCGCGAATGTTACAGGCTCCAAAAAGAAATTGTGTACGAAAATGTAGATAAACCCTATGTTTTTATGATTTCGTATCTTGGGAGAGAAGAATGGGCTTATGAAAATCTATTTTCTAAAATGGAAAAGTTATTGCAGCTTTTTGTGGAGCAAACTAAAAATAAAGATTTAAAAGAATAAAGATGAAAAAATTCAATTTTAAAAAAAGAACCGTTATTATTTTACTGGTTGGAGTCGTTTTTATGACGTACTCGTTCAAATCTAAATTTTTTGAAGTAGCCAAGCAAATAGAAATTTACAATACTTTATTTAAGGAGTTAAATATGTATTATGTAGATGAAATAAACCCTGCAGAATTTACAAATAAAGCCATAAAAAACACCTTAAAAGAATTAGATCCGTACACGAATTTTTACAACGAGCAAGATGTAGAAACTGCAAGAATTCGAAGAGCAGGAGAATATGGTGGTATTGGAGTTTCTGTACATTACACCAAAAAAGGAATTGAAATAAGCGAGATTTACAAAGGGTTTTCCGCAGATAAAGCCGATTTAAAAGCGGGAGATATTATTACAGCTGTAGATGGGCAGTCGTTAAAAAATATGGATCGAGAGCAACTTTCTACCTTTTTAAAAGGAGTTCCAAATAGTAAATTTAAAGTAGAGGTTGAACGACAAGGGCAAATTCTTCAAAAAGAAATTACGAGAGATAAAGTGGTTGTAAACCCAGTTCCGTATGCAGAAATGGTAAACGAAGATATAGGTTATATTACATTAACTCGTTTTAACGAAAAAGCATCTTCCGAAGTTAAAAAAGCATTCCGAAAATTAGAAAAACAAGGAATGAAAAAATTGATTTTCGATCTTCGTTCTAATCCTGGAGGTTCTTTGTTAGAATCTATTAATATTTGTAATTTCTTTCTACCAAAAGGAAAAACAATTGTAACCACAAAAGCGAAAATTAAAAAGTGGAGTAATACTTATAAAACAACCAACGAGCCTTTAGATTTAGAAATTCCTGTAGTGGTTTTAGTAAACGAACGATCTGCATCTGCATCCGAAATTGTAAGTGGTGCTTTGCAAGATTACGACAGAGCCGTAATTATGGGAAAACGCTCATTTGGTAAAGGCTTAGTGCAACGTTTTAGACCTTTAACTTACGGAACACAACTAAAAGTTACCATCTCTAAATATTATACACCAAGTGGAAGATGTATCCAAGAATTGGATTATGCAAATAGAGATAAAAATGGAAAAGTTCCAAAATTTTCTGATCGTGGCATAAATACTTTTAAAACCGAAAACGGAAGAACAGTTTACGATGGAGGTGGCGTTTTACCAGACATTGTTATAAAAACTTCCGATAGAAATGAGGCTACAGAAGAACTATTAAAATCGAAGGCAATTTTTAATTTTGCGACGAAATATTATTACGAAAATTCAACGATTGGAAATGTAACTGAATTCGATTTTAAAAATAGCGATTTTAATAAGTTTAAAAAATTTTTAAAAATTGATGACACTTTTTTAACCAAGCAAGAAAAATTATTTAAAAAGGCATATTTGGCTTCCGATAAAAACAGTATTTCTAAAGAATATGAAAACATAAAAGAAAAACTTTTCGATTTAAAAGTCGAAGAAATTTCTAAAAATAAAGATATTCTTACAGATATGATAAAAGAAGAAATTTTACAGCGTTATTTTTATCGAGAAGGAGTTTACGAACACAAATTAAAGAAAGATAAAACAATATCTGAAGCTGTAGATTTGTTGCATAATCAAACAAAATATTCAAAAATATTATCGAGTAATTAATTTTATATTTGCGCTTTAAAAGAACGAATGTCAGAATTTAAAAAAATAGATAGAACAAGAGCCCAAGAATCTACGAATGCCATAGAAAAATTATACATTTCTATGCGTCATTTATTTAGTAGAGGTTTTTACAAACCAATGGGAATTTCTGGAGAAACTTTACGAAAATCGTTATTATTATTAAGGCCAGAAATTTATGGTTCTATTGCAGAAGAAAGAATCGAATTAAATGGTTTAACGTATGTAATAGAAAGGCTTCCCAAAGGAATTGAAGAATGCCAATACATAAATTTAACGGCAGACGAAGGCTATAAAAACTCTCATTTTACGCCAATTGTTCCTCCAAAAAGGAGAAGAAATTGTTATAGAATAGACAAAAATCAAATGAATATCGAGATTACCAGAGGAAGATCGGAAATTTATGATATTCTTACCCATTTAACTTTTTTGTTTATTGAATCTCATAAAATTCAAGCAAGAGTTACGTTAAATGATGGAGAAGATTTTACAAGAGAATGGAAGCATTTAGAGGATATTGTATTGTATCAAAAAGAAATTTCTGAGGAAGAAAGAGAAGTAACCATTGTACATTTAGGGAATATTTTAGGAAGAACTTTCGATGAAGTTTTAAGTATTTATAAAACATTTTCTACGGAAGAAAATCCACATCGTTTTTTCCAATTGATTTATTGGTTGGGTAAATTAGCCATTAACGAAGTTTTCGAAAACAGTAAGAGAACAGTTACTTTTAGTTCTGTTTTGGTGGAAGAAATTGGGCATCATATTTATGGAGAAATTTGGGCGAATAATATTAAAAAGGTATTAAAACAAAACAGTTTATTAGAAAGACCCATACATATTATTAGTGCAAATATGCATAGTGTTCTAAACTCTATATACGCAAAAAATGCACTTCCAAAAGAAGCAAAAGAGTTAAAGGGTTTCGAATTATATCAATTGTTAAGTAATTCGAACAGCAAACCTTTGCAAAAGAAAGTAAAAGAATTTGCCTCTTCTAATGGTCTTTTGTACATAAAAGACACATCAGGCACCAACATAGATGTGCAAATAATAGATACTGCTAAAATAAATTTTGATGTTTTAACGTTTTCTAAAAAAGAAAAATTAGAAGACAATGCAGTAATTATAGTAATGGATTATGCTTTTGGAGAACAAGCCTATGAAACGATGGACGAGTTGCTAAAACCTTATACTTGTGAGAAAAATACCAAAACACATTTAGATGTAAAATCGGTTTCTATCATGGGAAAAGCAGGTATTTTGGAAGGTGGAAAGGGAGATATTATGATTCCTTCTGCGCATATTTTCGAAGGAACAGCAGACAATTATCCGTTTAAAAACGAACTTTCTAAAGAAGATTTAGAAGGTTTTGGAATAAAAGTTTTCGACGGTTCTATGATTTCGGTTTTAGGAACATCGTTACAAAATAGAGATTTATTAAAATTTTTCCACGATTCTACTTGGAGTGTTATTGGCTTAGAAATGGAAGGCGCACATTACCAAAAAGCCATACAATCTGCTTCGAGAATTAGAGGAAATGTATCCGAAGATGTAAAAGTAAGATATGCATATTACGCCTCTGATAATCCTTTAGAAACAGGAGCAACACTAGCTTCTGGTGGATTAGGAATGACAGGAGTTACACCAACTTATGCCATTACACAAAGAATATTAGAACAAATTTTTAGTAGTTAAAACAATATTATAAATACCAAACATGTTAACCAACCAACAAAAAAATAACGAAGAAGAAGTAGATTTAGGCTCGTTGTTTGTAATTATAGGAAGAGGTTTTAAGAACTTTTTTAACTTTATTGGAAATATTTTTAAAGGAATTTTTCATACCATTATTTCCATTTTAATTTTTATAAAAAAGAATATTGTAAAAATTGGAATTGCTGCAGCTATTGGGTTTGTAATTGGTATTTTTTTACAAGTAACAACAACAGATAGATTTGAATCTGAAATGTTAGTACAGCCAAATTTTAAAAGCGCTCGACAATTGTATAATAATGTAAATTATTACAACGATTTAGTAAAGCAAAAAGATACAGTTGGGTTGCAAAATACATTTAGCTTAAATAAAGAAGAAGCTGCTTCTTTAAGAAAATTTACAATCGAACCCATCATAAATCAAAACGATATTATAGATTCTTACAACGATTTTATTCAATCTGTAGATACAACAACTGTTAAAAGCTACTCTTTCCAAGAGTTTAAAGCTTCATTTACAGATTTAGATTATAAAATTCATACAATAAAAGTTATTTCAGAAAAAAATAACATATTTAATAAGTTAGGCGATGTTATTATTTCTTCTGTTGTAAAAAATAAATACTTTAATCGCTTAAAGGAGTTAACCAACGAAAACTTAAATAGAACAGATTCTATTTTAAGACAAAACCTAATTCAAATAGACACTCTAAGAAGAGTATATATGCAAGTAATGGTAGAAGAAGCGAAAAAGCAAACTACTGGAACAAGTATAGATTTAGGAGGCGAAAAAAGAACCACAAAAGAGCTAGAATTATTCGAAACTAATAAAAAAATAAACAGCAGTTTAAAAGATATTGCTATTGATAAATCGGAAAAATACGAGGTAATTAATGTTATTTCTAACTTTCAGCCCATAGGAACAAAAATATCTGGAATTACAAAAAATAAAGCGGCACAATTAGCAGTTCTAGGAGCTTTACTAATGATTTTAATTTTACTATTATTAAAGTTGAATGCTTTTTTAAATACTTATAAAAAGTAACGATGCAAACAATTTTAATTACTGGAGGTGCAGGTTTTATTGGTGCTAATTTTATTCCTTATTTTCTTGAAAATAATAAAGAAATAAAGGTTGTAAATTTAGACTTATTAACCTATGCAGGAAATTTAAGTAATTTAAAAGAAGTTAAAAATAATCGAAGATATACTTTTGTAGAAGGAGATATTTGCGACAGAAATTTGGTCGAAAAATTATTTAAAAACCACAATTTTTCTGGAGTTATTCATTTCGCAGCAGAATCGCATGTAGATAATTCTATTAAAAACCCAGATGCATTTGTAAGAACCAATGTATTTGGAACATTTAACCTGTTAAATGTTGCTAAGAATTACTGGATGGATTCATCTAATAATTTCAAAGAAGGGTTTGAAGAGGCAAGATTTCATCATATTTCTACAGACGAAGTTTATGGAACTTTAGGAGAAACAGGTTTATTTACGGAAAACACTCCTTACGCTCCTAATAGTCCTTATAGTGCATCAAAAGCATCTTCCGATTTTATGGTTCGTAGCTATTTTCATACTTATGGAATGAATGTAATTACTACAAACTGTTCCAATAATTACGGGCCAAAACAGCATAACGAAAAATTAATTCCTACCATTATTAGAAAAGCCATTTCTGGAGAACAAATTCCCATTTATGGAAATGGAAAAAATATTAGAGATTGGCTGTATGTTTTAGACCATTGTACAGGAATAGAAGCTGTATATAAAAAAGGTACATTAGGAGAAACCTATAATATTGGAGGAAAAAACGAACGGAATAATTTATATATCGCAAATAAAATTTGCGAAATTTTAGATAAAATTCAACCTAAAGAAAACTCTTATAAAAATCAAATAACTTTTGTAAAAGATAGGCCTGGACACGATTTTAGATATGCAATCGATGCTTCTAAATTAGAAAATGAATTGGGTTGGAAAGCAAATGAAAATTTCGAATCTGGCATTGTAAAAACTGTTAAGTGGTATTTAGAAAAAAATAATTAAAATGAAAGGAATTGTTTTAGCAGGAGGTTCTGGTACAAGATTACACCCATTAACATTAGCTGTTAGTAAGCAGTTAATGCCAGTGTACGATAAACCAATGATTTACTATCCTATTTCTACTTTAATCTCTGCAAGAATTAGAGAAATACTTATAATTTCGACGCCACAAGATTTGCCGCTTTTTAAAAAACTATTGGGAGATGGAACTCAAATAGGATGTAATTTTCAATACGAAGTTCAAGAAAAACCGAATGGTTTGGCAGAAGCATTTATTATTGGCGAAAAATTTATAGGTAAAGACAAAGTAGCCTTAATTTTAGGAGATAATATTTTTTATGGCTCTGGTTTGTCTAGCTTATTAGAAGCAAACAATAATCCAGATGGAGGTATTGTATATGCATATCACGTAAATGATCCAGAAAGATATGGAGTTGTGGAGTTTGATGATGAAAATAACGTACTTTCAATTGAAGAAAAACCATTAGAACCAAAATCTAATTTTGCAGTGCCTGGAATTTATTTTTATGATAATGATGTGGTACGTATTGCAAAAAATATAAAACCAAGTAAAAGAGGCGAATTAGAAATTACAGAAATTAATACTATTTATCTAAAACAAGGAAAATTATCTGTACAAATTTTAGATAGAGGCACAGCTTGGTTAGATACAGGTACTTTCGATTCTCTAATGCAAGCAGGGCAATTTGTACAAGTAATAGAAGAAAGGCAAGGTTTAAAAGTTGGGGCTATTGAAGAAGCTGCCTTTAGAGCAGGTTTTATTACAAAACAAGAAATGTTAGCGATAGCAAAACCTTTATTAAAGAGTGGTTACTCGAACAACTTATTAAAAATATAATGAAAATTACAGAGGCATTTTTAAAAGGTTGTTTTGTTATAGAACCTAAAGTTTTTGGAGATAAAAGAGGTAATTTTTTTGAAGTTTTTAATCAAAAAATATTTACAGAAAAAACAGGCTTAAAAGTAAAATTTGTACAAGATAACCAATCCATTTCCCAAAGAGGAGTTTTAAGAGGTTTGCATCTGCAAAAAGGAGAATTTGCACAAGCCAAACTTGTTAGAGTTATTAAGGGTAAAGTTTTAGATATTGTTGTAGATGTTAGAAAAAATTCACCAACGTTTGGTAAACACTTTTCTATAGAATTATCTGAAGATAATAACAAACAAATATTTGTGCCAAAAGGGTTTTTACATGGTTTTTCTACTTTAGAAGACAATACTATCTTTTCCTACAAATGCGATAATTATTATCATAAAGAAGCAGAAGATGGAGTTATTTACAATGATAAGGTATTAAATATAGATTGGAAACTAAAGAAAAACGAAATACTCTTATCAGAAAAAGACGAAAACCTTCCATCTTTTTTAGAATTTCGACAAAAAATCATTTAAGCTATTAACAGTTACAGTTAAAGAAAATGTGTTTAAATTTTTTTTTATAAAAAAAACTTGTACTTTTGGTTATATAATCCCCAGCATTAATTTTAATTAATGCCCCTAGATAGTAAAATTATTAAAAAGAGAACCCCTATATCTTTTTTATTAATATTTAGTACATTAATATTAGTTTCTCAAACTCTTGAGAAACCAATATTGCAATTCTCCTACGTTTGTGCTTCTAACAGTTTTAACAATTTCGAAATAGAGATAGCATATAATACTGCTGCTTTTAATAATAACAATGTTTTTTCTGTAGAATTATCTAATAAAGATGGAGATTTTTCTTTACCAACTGTTTTACAAACAATTTCGAATCAGAATTCTTCTTATAAATTTAAAACGAATGTTCAGTTTCCTAAAAAACTTTATGGAAAAGGTTATAAAATAAGAATTAAATCTTCCTCTCCAGAGAAAATTAGTCCATCTTCCAATGCTTTTGAAGCCTATTATTTAACCTCTGATAGGTTAATTTTAAACAATTTTACTGATGTAATTTTATGTGATGGAGCTACCAAAGAAATTGCACTAAACATACAATCTGCTGCAAGTTATCAATGGTATAAAGATGGTAAAAAAATTGGTTTGGGCGGCCCTAAATTAGAGGTTTCAGAACCTGGTTTATATTATACCGAAATTTATTATGGATCTTGTTATAATGCTGTAATTTCTAATATGGTAGAGGTTACGAAGCTTCCAAAAGTTGTTTCAAAACTTAAGGGAAGTTCGAAAGTAGAAATTTGTTCGACAGCTTCTTATGTTTTGGAAATGACTGTAGATAACCCGAATTACAAATATCGTTGGTACAAAAACGGAGTAAGAATACAGCCTGCACCAGATTATAAGCCAAGTTTAACGGTTTCTGGTAACGATAGTTTTGGGAAATACTATGTAGAGATAGAAAACGAAAATGGCTGTGTTGGTACCTCGCAAGAAGTGGAAATTACAGAAGTTTCATCAAATTTAACTGTAGATGCTATTGGAGACACATCAACCTATATTTTAAAAGGAGAAACGAAAACATTAAAAATAGAACATAGTGCTACAAATGCAACTGTTGTTTGGTATAAAAACGGAATAGAGATTCCAAATAGTAATAAAAACCAAATAAACATTATCGATTCTGGCGTTTATTACGCTAAGGTTAT
The DNA here is from genome assembly GCF_017569185.1 of Polaribacter cellanae. Classification (NCBI taxonomy): domain Bacteria; kingdom Pseudomonadati; phylum Bacteroidota; class Flavobacteriia; order Flavobacteriales; family Flavobacteriaceae; genus Polaribacter; species Polaribacter cellanae. The sequence goes on from NZ_CP071869.1 coordinate 2,594,603, forward strand.
TGGTAATGGAGGTTCTTGTTCTACATCTAAAAATTCTTCAGAATTTACTGTTCATAAGATTGTAAAATTTATTCCTAAAATAACATACAAATCGACATATAATTCTTGTAATTCTGAAAAAACTTCTCTGAAATTAGAGACTTTAAAAGCATTTGATTCAGAGAGTAACGAATACAATGTTTTGGAAAACCAGTATCAATATGTAAAATTTCAATGGAAAAAAAGAGATGTAAATTTAAATGGATTTACAAATGCTGAAATTTCTATAGATACTTTCGAAAAAAATGGAGAATATTCCTTGGAAGTAAGTTCAAACGCCGTAAATAATGTTTCAAACAAAGTACCTGTTTTATTAAAAACTCCTGAAATAACAATTGTTTCTTCATCAACTTCAAATAAAATTTGTGATGCTAAAAGCATTACTCTAGGTACTTCAAATAATAATAATTTTACTTATAAATGGTTGAAAGATAACCTAGTTGTTTCCAATGCAACCGATGCAGAAATTACCATTAATAAACCAGGAGCCTATCAATTAGTTGCCACAGGTTTTGGTTGTTCTACAACTTCAAATACTATAATTATTACATCTTTTGACGCTTCTTCTGTTCAATTAGACACGCCATTAGATATTATTTTAGGTTCAGGTGAAACTAAGAAAATAAATGCAAGTGGGGGAGACTCTTACATTTGGTTAGACGAAAATAAAAATGTTTTAGGAACAGGTTCTTCCTTAGAAATAAATACTAAAGGTGTTTACGTTTTAGAAGCAAGTGTTAATGGTTGTAAAGTAATTAAAACAATTTCTGTTTTTACAAACCAAGCCACTAATATACCAAATGCGCTTACTTTAAATGGAGATGGTTTAAACGATGTTTGGGTTTTGCCTAGCAAATATGCGTTTAATAAAAATGTATATGTTAAAATTTATAATTCTCGAGGTAAATTGGTGTTGGAGACGAATAACTATCAAAATAATTGGCCTAATAAAACACTAATAGATAAAAATCAGTTGTTTTTTTATGTCATAAAAAACAAAAATAAAACAATTAAAAAAGGAACAATTTCTGTAATAAAATAATATGTTTAAAACCAAACTACTTTTAACGTTGCTACTTATAAGCGTTTCTTCCATTATATTTTCTCAAAGTAATAACGAGCAGTTATTTAATAACTTTTCTTCTCATAATTTTTTAAAGCACAATCGATTTTTCTTGAATCCTACCTTCTCAGTAGCAAGAGAAAATACAACCTATTTAAGCTTTTTAAGTAGAAATAAATTTTCTGATTTTGATGACTCTCCTCAATTATACGTTGGAAGTTATTCTGGCAGAATTAGCGAAAAAGTGGGTGTGGGTTTAGGAGTTTTTCAACAGAATTTTGGAGTTTTTAAACACTTTGGAGTGCTGTTAAATTACGGATATCAAGTTCGGTTAAGTGAGAAAAATGCACTTGCTTTCGGTTTTAACTTTATGTATTCCAGAAGCGGAATAGATAGAAATAAAATATTGGTAAACAACCCAGACCCTTTTTTAGCAAATTTTCAAGAACGCCCCTTAATTAATTTTCAACCAGCTGTAAATTTAACATTGGGTAGTTTCGATGTTGGAATCTTTCTTGAAAATTTAATAGACTACGATCTAAAAGCCTACGAATTTATTACAGAGTTTCCAGACAAAACATTTTCGGGACATTTAATGTATACCAAACAGTTTACAAGCGAAACCGGAATGTTTAAAGACGGGAAATTACAGCTGTTAAGTATTGTAAGAAAACCAGGTAAAAATAACACCGAATTTACAGGAAGTTTACTTTTAGACCTTCCAAAAATTGGTTGGATACAATCTACTTACGACCATTTTTACGGAACTTCAATAGGAGTTGGAGTAAATATTTCTGAAAGAATATCAATTGGTTTTGTCTATGAAAAAGGAAAAAATAATTTAGGAATTACCAATGAAATAGGGCTAACCTATAATTTTGGAAAACACGATTATGCAAAAATAAATATTAATGGTTCTAGTAATTTAAATACTTTAGAAGCATCTATATCTAAATTAGAAGAAAACAACAAGAATAAAAAAGAGGTTAACGAGCTGATGAATTCCTATAAAATTCGTCAAGATTCTATTAACAAAGCTCAAAAATTAGAAGCAGAAAAAAAGCATTTACAGGTTTTAAAATTAATTAAAAGTAATCAACAAAATAAAACTGTAGAGATTGTAACGAACAAGAAAAAAGAAAAAGCAGTAGCAAAAAGGATAATTTCTAAGAAAAAAAGTGTAGAAAAGGCTAAAAATCAAGAAAAACCAAAAAAAGTTATACCTAAAAAGATAACACCAAAGAAAACAATTTCAAAGAAAACTCTTACAAAAAAAGAAAATATTGTTGCAAGAAAGCAACTTGTAAGTAATTCAAAAATTAAAATACCTACAAAAAACCTTAATGGGTATTTTGTGATTGCAAACTACTTTTCTAAAGAAAAAAATGCAATTGCTTTTACCAAAACAATGCAAAAGAAAGGGTTCGATTCTAAATACTTTAAGCACCCAAGAAAAAACTATTATTACGTTTATTTAGATTCTTTTCGTACAAATATTGAAGCGCAACAAGCAATAGACTCTAAATTAAATAATAGGTATACTGCATTATTATCTGTCGTAAAAGTAAACAATAATAGAGTTGGAAAAGTATTAGGCAACACTTCAACAAAAAAAACCTCATTTAAAAAGCCTGTTAAGAAATATAAAGCAACTAAAATAAATAAAAAGCCAGTTAAAATTAAAAAAATGAAGTCGAGTAAAGGATTAGAACCTGGCTATTATCTTATTGTAAATGTTTTTTCAAAAAAATATTATGCAAACAAATTTTTAAAAAAAATGGAGGAAGATAATTTAAACCCTCAGTTTTTTATCTATCCTAAAAATAATTATAGATATGTGTACTTGTCCAAAAAACAAACAAAAAAGGAAATTTTAGAATTGTATTATTCTAATATAAATGGAAATTATACGAACGATAAATGGATTATGCATATAGAATAAAAAATTAACTTAACCCAATTCATACCCCTAATATGAAAACACTAAATGTTAAATCAACTTTAGTCCTAATTGTACTTTTATTACAAACCTTAGGATTAAGCTTTTCTGCTCAAACAAAGAATAAAAAAGTACAAAATATAGAAAAGAGCACAAAAGTAAATTTTCGAAAAGATGTTCCTTTCACTCAAAGACTTTCCAATGGAGGTATTAATTTAAAAGGAGACATTACTATAATTTCAAATAGTATTGTTAGTATAGAACAAGATGGTATAGATGCCAACGACAATTACAATGGATTTGCATCTAACGGACTTGTTTTTATGGATTATATTGATGTTGATTCGGATCCAACAACATTCTCTTCAAGTAAATCTAGCTTAAACTTACCTAGTTGTTCTAAAGTCGTTCATGCAGGTTTGTATTGGGCAGCAGTGTATCCAAGAACTCATTGGGATACTTCTGTAAATTCTGCCCCTAGAAAGACCGATTTTAATCAAATTAAATTTAAACTTCCTGGCGGAAATTATTTAGATATTACAGGAGAAGTTATTTATGATGATGGAGAAGATACTAGCAAACCATACACATGCTATAAAGATGTAACTAATTTAGTAGCGGGTTTAAAATCTCCTAATGGAGATTATTTTGCTGCAAACATAAGATCTATTGTAGGTAGAGATGCTGGAGGTTTAGGATCCTCTGGAGGCTGGGTTTTAGTGGTGGTTTACGAAAATGATTTAGAGCCAAGTAGAAGAGTTTCTATATTCGATGGATTTTCTAGTGTGGGTTCTGGCTCGACACAAGATATTTCTTACTCAGGGTTTAAAACAATTCCTACAGGTCCAGTTAAAGCTAAAATGCTTGTTGCTGCCTTAGAAGGAGATAAGGCTATTGATGGAGATCGATTTAAAATTAAAGATGTCTATGGAAATTATCAAGATTTATCTACCACGAATTTAAATCCCAAAAATAATTTTTTTAATGGATCTATAACTATTAACGATACTTATTTAGCAGGAAGATTTCCTGCCAGCGAAAATACATTGGGTTTTGATGCCGATTTATTTACAATTAATAATGTAAATAATAAATTAATTAGTAATGGACAAACCAAAGCAGATATTAAGTTAACCTCTTCTGGAGATGTTTATTGGGTGTTTTTAAATGCGATGAGTGTAGATATTATTGAACCAAATATCGAATTAATTAAAACTATTGATGACGGAAAAGGAAATGATATTGCAGGAAATGATGTTGATTTAGGCGATGTAATTTGGTATAACGTTAGTTTTAGAAACAAAGGAAACGACGATGCTTTAAATACCATATTAGTAGATAAACTCCCCAAAAATGTAGATTTTATAAAAAACGATATAGTTGTTCCAAATGGAGTTACTTATACTTATGATCCACCAATAAAATCTAACGGATTTAGAGGTATTTTAAAATTTAATATTCCCAATAGATTAGTAAAGAATGGAGGTACTGCATACAATATTCGTATAAAAGTTAAAGTGGTAGATAATTGTAACGATTTAAGAGATGTTTGTTCTAATAAAATCGATAATCAAATTTTTACAAGTTACAAGGGTAAAACTAGTGGAATAGAAATAAACGACGACCCAAGTTTTTACGGAGTAAATGCCTGTAATATTGGGCTAGAAGGTCCCTCGAATTTTCTAGTAGATGTTTCTGGTTGTAAATACGAAAGAAATGAAATACTTTGTGCAACATCTGTAGTATTAACTGCTGGAAATGGCTTTCTTTCTTATAAATGGAAAGATGAAAACGGAAAAATTATTGGAACCAAACAATCTGTAACTGTTTCTAAAACAGGTAAGTATACAGTAGATAAGATAGCGCCTGTTGGTTGTATTAGCACTTCAGAAATTGTAAATGTGGTATCTTTTACGACACAAAAAAACCCGCTTTTATTATATGCAGACGAGATTAAAACTTGCCCTAATGATGGTTCTAAATTATCAGAAATTTATTTATGTGGAGACCAAAGCGTAAAAGAAATTAAAACAAGTATTGTAAATTCAAACACTATTCTATGGCAAAAATTAGACGAAACCTCATGTAAAGCAGTCACAAATTCATCTTGTGCAAATGTAGATAATTCCTGTACATGGAATACTGTAAAAACAGATAACGATTATACAGCAAAAACACCAGGAAAATATAGATTAGAAATACGTTCGCAAGGAGGATGTTTTAAAAGATTTTATTTTAATGTGTTTAAAGCAACTATAAACCCAGTAGTTGTTAAAAAAGACATTATTTGTGGAACTGCAGGAAGTATTACAGTTAATAAGGTACCAGTAGATTACGAATATAGTTTAACAAATACTACCAACTCTTACCAAACAAGTAATGTTTTTCCGATAAATAAGGCAGGTCGTTATAATTTATATATAAGAAAAAAAGGAGGTTCTGCAAGTTCTTGTATTTATACAGTTACAAATATAGATATAGCAAAAAAAGATATTGAGGTTAAATTAGTCCCAACAGCATTTACATGTTCAAATTCTAAAGGAAAAATTCGAGTGCAAGTAGATAATATTCCTGGAAAATATACTTATAAATTATATAAAGATGGTAATTTAACAGCTTCTGCTGGTCCAATTAACAATAACGATTATAGTTTTGAGGTAACCAAAGGAGGAACATATTCTGTTGAAGTAACTGCCCCAAATACTTGTAGTTTTAAAGGAAATGTAACACTTACAAAACCAAACCCACTAACTATTTCTGCAACTACAACCAAAAACATTAACTGTTTAGATGGTTCTATTAAATTAAACGCTTCTGGGGGTGTTCCAAAATATAACTTTGCCATTTGGTCTTATAATGGCAACAACCTTTATACTTCTGTAGATGCAATTCCTATTACAGATTTTTTCACTACAAAAACAGTTGATATTACTTCAGGAAAAGAAGGCGATTATAAGTTTTTAGTAATAGATTCCAACAATTGTTGGTCAATATCTAACTCAGTAAAAATTCAAAAAGAAAAAGAATTAGTTTTTAATGAAACTATAAAAAACAGCACTTGTAATGGCGAAGATAATGGAAGTATTCATTTAACTGTAAGTGGAAGTGATTTAGGCTACAGCTTAGAGTATAGTATTGATGGAGGTACAACTTACCAAACAAAAGGATATTTTAATAAATTATCTCCAGGAAATTATACAATTAAAATCAATGCAAAAAAGGCAGGAGAAACTTGTACTTACGAAAAAACAGCAACAATTACAGAGCCTGCTGTAATTATTGGAACTGCAAGTTTAACCCAAAACTTAACATGTACCACAGATGGAAACATTACTTTTACTTCGCCTTCTGGAGGAAAAGCTCCCTACAAATTTAGTCTTGATAATAGTAATTATGTATCAAACAAAATTTTTAAAAATTTAAAAGCAGGTACTTTTTTACCTTCTATAAAAGATGCGAATAATTGTGTGTTAACATTACCTAATATTGTTATAAATTCTTTACCTACAGAACCAACTTTAACAGCAAGTGTATCCTATTCTTGCGATGGAAAAGGAACAATTACAGTTACACCAACAAATGCAAATTATAGTTACAGCTTTAATAATGGAACTTTTGGAACGAATAACGTTTTTAGTAATATTTCTGCAGGAAGCCATTCCGTAAAAGTAAATTATGGAAGCAATTGCACAAAAACAATATTAATAGATGTTTTGGCTAATAAAGCGTTTAAAGGAAGTATTACAAATGTAAAAGATGTGGTTTGTAATGGCAATTCTAATGGAGGTTTTGTTATAAATGCAGAAAATTTTGAGGGAAGCTTCCAATACTCTTTAAATGGAGGAAGTTGGAAAACAACTACAACTTCTCCAGTTGTTTTAAATACGCTTTCTAAGGGAAGTTATACTGTGCAACTAAAAAAAGGTTCTTGTACCTTAGATTTAGGAACACAAACAATTTCAGAACCAACAGAAGTAATTGTTACTGCTAGTATTACTAAAGACTTATCCTGTTCAAATACACATGCAACCATAACACCTAAAGCCTCTGGAGGAACTGCTCCCTACGAATTTAGTATCGATAATGGTATTACTTGGAAAAGTAAGTTCACCAATCTTTCAGCAGGAAATTATACCATAAAAGCAAAAGATAAAAATGGTTGTTTGGCAAAAACAGATGCCGTAATAAAAATAGACAATCCAGTAGTTTTAAAACATACAGCTACAAGTACACAGTGCTATACAGGCAATAATGGAGAAATAACAGTTACTGTAACGCAAGGAAATGGAAATTATCTTTTTAAGATAAACAATGGTCCTTGGTTAACACCAGATAGTGCAACTCCAAATTCTTATACATTTAAAAATTTAGTACCAAAAAAATACACTGTAAATGTAAAAGATGCATTAGGTTGTGAGTCTACAGCAACAACTCATACAATTTCACCACAATTAAATGTAAATGTAGTTGCAAAAGATATTAGTTGTACTATTGGTTCAATAACCGCAAAAGCTACTGGCGGAAAAGGTTCTTACACATACGCTTTTGTAACTACAGGAAACACACCAACAACAACCAACTTTATAAACTCTAATATTAAAAACATTTCTACAGCAGGCGATTACGATGTTTATGTAAGAGATAATAGTGGAAATATTGGTTTTTGTGAATTTGTAAAAACAGTTACAATTCGTAAAACACCAGATTTAGCTGTTACAGCTACAACAACAAACCCTAAATGTTTTGGTGATAAAGGAAAAATTAAAGTTGATATTTCTGGAAGTGTTGCACCATATACAATTGAAGTAACAGAACCTGCAGGATATACTAATATCATTTCATCATTTATTGGAAACTCTAATGAATATGCAAATTTATCAAAAGGAAATTATACAATAAAAGTTACAGGAAAAGACGGTTGCACTAAGACAGCAACTACAGTTATTACAGAACCATTAGAACTAAAAGCAACAATTTCGCCAATTGTGCCACCCTGTAACGCTTCGAATGTACCAGCAGATTTTGGTTTTAAATTTAATGTAACCAATAGTTTTGGATCCTCTATTATTCAATATAGTGCAGATAATGGAACGACTTGGAGTACAAATAATACTTTTATGGGGCTTGTTTCAGGAACCAAAGTATATCCTATAATTCGTTTATTAGAAGCGGATGGTGTTACTGTAAGATGTAGTAAAATATTAGAGGCTTACACAATTCCTTATCCAGTTTCTAACTTGTTAGTAAGTACGGCTGCTGGCGGAAGTTGTGCCGACGGTTTTAGTGTAACGGTTGAGGCAAAGGATGGAGTTGGTCCATACCAGTTTGCAATAAATTCTACCACAGCTTGGCAAACCCCAACACCATCAAATTCTTCAGATTATATTTTTGATAAGCTTGTACCAGGTTTAAGTTATACTTTTTACGTTAAAGATGCTACAGGTTGTATAAAACAAAATAAAGTTGACGTTTACGATACATACAAACCAGATATTTTAATTACTGGAAATGTAACGAAAAACGCTTGTGCAACATCTAATACTGGAGAAATTGAATTTTCTATAGACGATTCTAAAAACCCTTTAAGTGGAACAATTAATTGGAAGTTGTTCGAAAAGGCTAACAGTTCTGCAATAAAGAGTGGAAGTCAATCCAATACGAATACTATTAAAGTTGGTAATTTAGCAGCAGGAGATTATTATATTACCATTACAAATAGCGCTTCTTGTTCTTGGGGAAGTTTAGATGTTACAATTAAAAAAGGAGCACCAATCACTGGGCTTGTAGTTAAAAATAGAGATATTACTTGTGCACTACCTGGAATTGTAGAAATTTCTTCAATTTCTGGTGGATTTGGAGATTATACCTATACACTTACCAGTACTAATTTTGTAAATCCAATTACAAGTAAAGATAAATCTATTGAAGTTCCTCTATCTAATTTGGTAGATGCAACAATTTCTTCAACAATTTTAGTTTCTGTAAAGGATGCATCTGGTTGTGGAACAAATTTAAATTCTGTAACACTAAAGGTAAGTGAGAAACCAGAAATTTCAAAAATAAATACAAATAATTGCGATGCGAATAAAACAATTACAATTACTGGAGCAAAAGGTTTGCCACCTTATTTTTATTCCATTGATGATGGAGTTAATTATGTATCAACATCAAAATTTGAAAATCTTAGTGTAGGAGATTACTTAGTAAAAATAAAAGACAGCAATGGTTGTGAGAGCCCTTCTAAAAAAGTAGCAATTATACCGACTTTAAATTTTGAAGCTCTTATAACTAAAAACTTAGATTGTTCTTTAAATCCAAATGCAACTTTAACATTAAATGTTATAAGTGGTTCAGGTGATTATGATTATGACGTATATGATAGTGCTGGAACAGAAATTTTTGCAAAAGCGAAATTAGCGAGCAATCCAACAACATTAAGTTTAGGAAAAGGGATTTATAACGTTAAAGTTTACGATAATTTAGCAGGATGTTTTAAAACAATAGAAGTAGAAATTAAGGAATCTACTAAACCAGAATTTACATATACAACAAATAACAGTTTATGTGAGGGAAGCAATTCTGGAAGTATTTTATTAAAAAATCTAAAAGCCAATTTAACATATTCGTATAGTATTAATCCGGTTTCCGGAACTTTTGATGCAAATACAAATAGTTTTATAGACGTTTCACCAGGAACTTATACAATTACAGCTTTAGGATCTAATGGATGTAGTTTTGTAAAATCTGCCATAAAAATTAACGAAAATAATGCAATTGTGGTTCCTACACCAATTGTAGAAGAATTTAGTTGTACAACTGCTAACATAAATAAAAATGCTAGAATTATTGTTGATAAAACAGCAATAATTGGTGGTAGTGGTATTTATACAATTTTCGAATTTGTTGATACCAAAAAAACAGCAACTACTGTAGACGATGTAATTTTGCAAAGAGGAACAAGTGCCACATTTGTTTCTAACAATAAAAACGGAGGCAATTATTCCATTAATATTTACGATTCTTTAGGTTGTATTGGAACTACAAATGCTACAATTTTACCATTTTCAGAAATATCTTCCGTAAAAGTTACTGTAGATAAAGCATTAGATTGTTTTACTGGAGAAGATATTTCTGTAAGTTATACATCTACATTTCCAATAACAAATGTTCGTTATTCAATTGTGGGAGAAAAAGGTTTTTCGGCAACAAATAACACAGGAAAATTTACAAATTTGGCGGCAGATAACTATACGATTTCTGTAAAAGATATAACTTCTGGTTGTAGTACAGATATTTCTCATCAAGTTTTAAATAGTAAACCATTTGCATTAACTATAAAAAAACAAGAAGACGTAACTTGTTTCGGATCAAGTACTGGTAAAATAATGTTAGATTTTAGTGTCGCGACTCCATATACAAATTCTTATAATTATGTTTTATATGATAATGCAACTAGAACAGCAACTTCTATTTCTGGTGTAGGAACAAGAGCAACTACTATAAGTAATTTACCTGTAGGAGAATATTATGCAGTAGTAACAATGCCAAACAGTCCTTTTTGTACAATAACTTCAGAAGTGTTTAGTATTTATAATCCTTTGCAACCTTTAGATTTTACAACAACAAAAACACCTGCAAATTGTGCAGTTTTAAATAGTGGAAAAATATTTATAAGTGCAACTGGAGGTTGGGAAGAATATCAATATAAAGTAACCACTTTGTCAGGAACTATTATTCAAGATTTTAATACAAATAACAGCTTTGAAAATTTAAAATCTGGAACCTATGTAGTTGCTGTAAAAGATAAAAATAATTGTGAGGTTGTTAAAAACGTAGTTTTAGAGGCTCCAAAACCAATTCAAGCAACTTTAGTTGAAACAACTTCTAATTTATGTCTTGGAGATTCTAATGCTGCTGTTCGAGTAGATGTTACTTCTGGCGGACAAGGAAGCCCACCAAACTATTGGTATCAAATTCAGTTAGATGGTCAAGCAATTTCTGCAAAACAAAAATCGAATGTTTTTAAGAACTTAGCTGCAGGAAAATACATTGTTACAATTTCCGATGATTACTCTTGCGATTTAGAATTACCAATTACTATTAACGAGCCCACTAAAGTAGAAGTTCAAGCAACAATTACAAGTACTGTTTCTTGTTTCAATGGAAATGCTTCTATTACCTTAACAGCAAGTGGTGGAGCAGGAAATTACACCTTTAGTTCCGACGGAATTAATTTTAGTAACAGTTCTATTTTTAATGTTGCTCCTGGAAAACATCAATTTTATGCAAAAGATGTAAATGGATGTATTTCTAATGCATCTGAGACCATCGAAATTTTACCAATTACCCCACTTACTGCAACCTTACATTTAGATGTTGCTTTAGTAAATTGCGCAGCTGAAAACACAGCAGTACTTTCGGCCAATGTTTCTGGTGGTTTGGGCAATAATTTATACGAATTATTAGATAGTTCTAATACAGTTTTAAGACCACAACAAACATCAGAAACATTTGCAAATTTAGGTGCTGGAACTTATAAAATTAGAGTTACAAGTGGCGATTGCCAAACAACTACTGCTCTGCACACAATTGCAGACCCAGTTCCTTTAGAATTAAATACACCCATAAAAGTAACAAATATTAGTTGCTTTGGATCCAATGATGGTTCAATTACAATTGATGCAAAAGGCGGTACAGGAAATTTAATTTATAGCATAAATCAATTAAAATTCGAAACTAAAAATACATTTACTGGTTTATCATCAGGAAATTACGATGTAATTGTTCAAGACGAAAGTGGTTGTTTTATATTACAAAGAGTAACTATAAGTGAGCCTTCCCAGTTAACAGCATCAGTAACAAATATTAAAGAAGAGACTTGTTTTAAAAATGGAGACGCTTCCTTTTCTATAAAAATTTCTGGAGGAACAGCACCTTATAAAACGAAATTAGATAATGGTGTTTTTGTTGATAATCAACTATATTATAATAATCTTACTGGAGGAAAAACATATGTGGTTTCTATCGAAGACAGTATGGGTTGCGAAACAGTGGTTTCTGTTCCATTAAAGGAAGCAGTAAATTTAAACTTACAAACTGCTTTAAATGTAAATTGTTCTAATTATTTAACCACAATTACTGCTTCTGTAAACCCATCTTTTGTAAATGAAATTAAATTTTCTTTAGATGGTGGTACACCACAAGTTTCAGGAATTTTTAAAAATATAGATTCAGGTACTCACACATTAACAGTATCTCATAAAAGTGGTTGTGTTCTAACCAAAGATATTGTAATTAATAATCCAGAGCCATTAGTTTTTAATACACCAGTTTCTACGAAAGATATTTCTTGTTTTGGCGAAAATAATGGGGTTATTACAATCGATGCTAAGGGTGGAAAAGGAGATTTGTGGTGCAGTATAGATGGAGTAAATTTTAAAAAACAAAGTGTTTTTGGAAAACTACCTTCAGGAACTTATGAAGTTACTGTAAAAGACGAACTAGCTTGCAAACCAATTAAACAAACTGTTACTATAAAAGAACCTAAAGAATTAAAAGTAAAACCTGTTAACATTAAAGAAGAAACATGTTTAGGAACAGGAAATGCTTCGTTCGAGCTCGATATTTCTGGAGATCAAGCACCTTATAAAACTAAATTAAATAATGGAGCTTTTGTAGTGGGTCGTACTATTTTTTCTAACCTAGAAGGAGGAAAGTCGTATACAGTTGTTGTAAAAGGACAAAATGGATGCGAAAAAGTAATTGATGTTTCTCTTGAGCCTGCAGTAAAATTAAATTTATTTGCAAACGTAACATACTCTTGTGATAAGGGAGCTGTAATCTCTGGTAGAATAAATAGCGAATACCAAGATAAAATTACGTATTCTTTAGATGGTACAAACTATACAACAGATGGAAAATATACTAATTTATCTCCAGGTAAATATATGTTAGAAGCCTTACATGTTAATGGTTGTTCTGTTACAAAAGAAGTAGAAGTCGAGAATATAGATCCTATAGAACTTGTACTTGATACTAGTACAAAAAATAAAATTATAGCAAACCCTTTGGGCGGTTCTCCACCATATACCTATAGTTTAAATGGAGGTGATTTTAATTGGGACAATAATTTTTTAATTACTGCTACTAAAACATATACGATTACAGTTAAAGATGCGATAGGTTGTGAAGTTTCTGCAACAGTAGAAGGAGAATATATAGACATTACGATTCCTAATTTCTTTACACCAAATAATAATAATGAAAATGATTATTGGTATCCAAAAAAAATTGAAGAGTATCACGAAATTGAAGTTTCTGTTTTCGATAGATATAGTAGACTTTTAAAAGAATTTAAAGGAATTCAAAAAGGTTGGGATGGTTTTTATAATGGAAAACCAATGCCTAGTGGCGATTATTGGTACGTAATTTACTACAAAGACATCCTAGGAGAAAAGAAAAAATTAATGGGAAATTTTACACTTTACAGATAATTAAATATGAAAAAAATATATATAATAGTTATTTGTTTTATAACTAATTTTAGTCTTTTTGCACAAGAAAATAATTTGCCTCAGTATTTAAATTATATGGGAGACAATCCTTTTATGATTACACCAGCATATGCAGGTATTGGAACTGGGGTAAGAATACGAATTAACGGATTATCTCAATGGTTAGGGGTAAAAAATGCGCCAGACACACAATCTTTTTCCATAGAAACTAGAATTGCAGATCGCTTTGGTGGAGGTTTGGTTGTATTTAACGATAGAAATGGAAATACCACTCAACAAGGCGTAAAACTAACTTTTGCAAGTCATCTAACATTAAGTAGATTTAACGACAGTTTTTTATCTTTTGGTTTTACGTATAGTTACAATATGTTTAGAATAGATACAGGTAATTTTACTGGATCAGATAGCTCTGTTATAGACGATAGAGGTGTAAATTCCTCTAATTTCGACTTGAGTTTTCTATATCGATTTAATCATTATAGCGTAAGTTTAAATATTTCTAATTTATTAGACAAAGACGAACATACATTTACAAATGGAGAGCCAATAGTTACAAGAAGATATTCTCTTTTTAACTCTTACGTTTTTAATAAATTTTCTTATAATTACGAGTTAGAGCCTTCTATTTTAGTAGAATATTATGAAGCAGATAAAAGATCTAGAACAGATTTGAATGTGAAACTTAGGAGAAAAATGAATAATGGCTACGTGTGGGTAGGTTTGAGTTATAATTTCTTAAACGATCAATTTTTAACACCAAATAGCGTAGCTCCAATCGTTGGTATTAAAAGAGGAAACCTGTATGCTTCTTATGGTTTTGGCATAAATACAAATAAAACGCAAGCTTTTAATATGGGTTCGCATATGATTACTTTAGGTTTCGATTTTAAACAACGTCCAAGTTTAGCGAGATGTACCCAAAAATATTATATATTTCAATAGTAATACAAACGCTAGCTTGCAATTTTAACTCGTTTTAATTTTTTATCACTTATAAAATTAGATGGTTTTTACAACTAAAATCGTATGTTTGTATATCACTTTTTTTTTAAGAGAAAATTATTATAAATGAAGAAAATTGCATTAATTACTGGAGTTACAGGACAAGATGGAGCTTACTTAACAGAACTTTTATTAAAAAAAGGGTACGAAGTTCATGGAATTAAAAGAAGAGCTTCTAGTTTTAACACACAAAGAATAGATCATTTATACCAAGACCCACATATAGAAAACAGGAATTTGTTTTTGCATTATGGAGACATGACAGATACTTCTAATTTAATTAGAATCATACAAGAAGTAAAGCCAGACGAAATCTATAATTTAGCAGCAATGAGCCATGTGCATGTTTCTTTTGAAACCCCAGAATATACTGCAAATGTAGATGGTTTAGGAACTTTAAGATTGTTAGAAGCAATACGAATTTTAAATCTCGAAAAAAAGACAAAAATTTACCAAGCATCAACATCCGAGTTGTATGGTAAAGTGCAAGAAGTACCACAAACAGAAACCACTCCTTTTTATCCAAGAAGTCCTTACGGAGTTGCTAAAATGTACGCATATTGGATTACTGTAAATTACAGAGAAGCTTACAATTTATTTGCGTGTAATGGAATTTTATTCAATCACGAATCTCCAATAAGAGGCGAAACTTTTGTTACGAGAAAAATTACGAGAGCGGTTTCTAAAATTGCTTTGGGTTTACAAGAAAAAATTTATTTAGGCAATTTAGATGCACAAAGAGATTGGGGTCATGCAAAAGATTATGTACGAATGATGTGGATGATTCTGCAAGCAGACACACCAGAAGATTGGGTAATTGCTACAGGAAAAACCACAAAAGTTAGAGATTTTGTAAAAATGGCTTTTAAAGAAGTTGGTGTAGAAATAGAATTTAAAGGAGAAGGAGAGAAAGAAAAAGGATACATAAAATCGTGTTCTAATGCGGAATTTAATCTAGAAATAGGTAAAGAAGTTGTTGCGATAGATCCACATTATTACAGACCCACAGAAGTAGATTTACTAATTGGAGATGCCACCAAAGCAAAAGAAAAACTAGGTTGGGTTCCAGAATTTACACTGCAAGATTTAGTAAAAGATATGATGGAAAACGATGTGAAATTAATGAAAAAAGAAATTTATTTGAAGAAAGGTGGACACGATATTTTAAATAATTATGAATAAAAGCGATAAAATTTTTCTTGCAGGACATAGAGGTTTGGTTGGAAGTGCGCTTCTGAAAAACTTACAAGGAAGAGGTTTTAAAAACATTGTTACTAAAACGCATAAAGAATTAGACCTAACAAATCAGCAAGCAACTGCTAATTTTTTTGCAAAAGAAAAACCAGATTATGTTTTTTTAGCCGCTGCAAAAGTGGGTGGTATCGTGGCAAATAATACTTACAGAGCAGATTTTATTTATCATAATTTAATGATTCAGAATAATGTAATACACGAAAGTTATGTTTCTGGAGTAAAAAAACTACTGTTTTTAGGAAGTACTTGTATTTACCCTAAAAATGCGACACAACCAATTAAAGAAGATTCACTGTTAACAGATGTTTTAGAATATACAAATGAACCGTATGCAATCGCAAAAATTGCAGGAATAAAATTATGCGAAAGTTATAATTTGCAATATAGAACCAACTTTATTTCTGTAATGCCAACAAATTTGTATGGTCCTAATGATAATTTCGATTTAGAAAAGTCTCATGTTTTACCTGCATTAATCAAGAAAATTCATTTAGCAAAACTATTAGAAGAAGGAAAAAAAGATGCAGTTGTAAAAGATTTGGGTGTCTCTAATTTCGGTGAAGCTGAAACTGTTTTATCTAAATTCGGGGTTTCATCAGAAAATATAGAAGTCTGGGGAACAGGAAATCCAATGCGCGAATTTTTATGGTCGGAAGATATGGCAGATGCTTGTGTGCATATAATGCAAAATGTAGATTTTAAAGATTTAATTAAAGATAAAAAAGACGTTCGAAACACACACATAAATATTGGTACAGGAAACGATATTTCTATTAAAGATTTAGCGAATCTTATAAAAGAAATTGTTGGTTATAAAGGTAAATTTGTTTTTAATAAAGACAAACCAGATGGTACAATGCGTAAAGTTACAGATGTTTCTAAGTTAGAAAAATTAGGTTGGCAACATGCTGTAAAATTAGAAAAAGGAGTACAAATGATGTATGATTGGTATTTGAAATAAAATTATGCTAAAAAAATAATTTTAGATAACTTAATTATACTGAAAAACCTATCCTTTTTAACTTTATTAAATTTTTTTCTATTTTAGAGATTCTTATGTTTTCTCATAAGAATTGAAATTAAATAGCATTATTTCTAATAAAAACTTTAAATATAAAATGAATAGTAAAGAGATTAATATTTTTGATTTGGATAAAAAATATAATTTTTCTTAATTCTAAATATTAATAAATGAAAGATAAGATTAGAAAAACCTTGAAAAACAAATTGTTTCTACAAACTATTAAAGTTTTACTTTTTAGGGTTTCTGGTATAGTATTACTATTTGGCTTTACACTTTATCTTACAAATTTTTACCCATCAAATATCGTTGGACAGTACGATTTCGTTAGATCCGTTATTTTCTTATTTGGTAGTATATGTCTATTGGGTACAGATCAATCAATACTTTACTTTAAAGGAATTTTAGATAGTCAAGGTAGATCAAGCGAAATTCGTTCAGTCTATATTAAGATGATTAAGATAATTTTTTTTATATCTCTTAGTCTGTTTACCTTAATTTGCTTAGTAAAAGAATCGATATTTATTGATTTTTTTAGAGATGTAAATATTTACCGAATATTATTATATAGTTTTTCTTTATTATTTTTCTATTCAATATCAACTCTTAATTCAGAAGTAATGAGAACGTTGGATATGATTTCCATGTCTGAGTTATTTAGAAATATTGTAAAATATATTCCAGTATTCTTAGGTTCACTAGTTTTGTTTTATATAGATAAGAAAGAATTATTGATATATGTTTTTTTATTTGGTTTTGTTTTAATTGCGATGGTTTCATCTATTTTAATTTTTTGGAGATTTTCAAAATTAAAAAACAGAGAAATTAAAGGTAGTATAATAAGTACTAGACAAGTCTTTAATAAATCATATCCAATCGCAATTAGCAGTATGGCTTTTTTTTTATTACTAAGTATAGATGTTATGTTTCTTAAAAAATATAGAAATAATTCTATAGTAGCCTATTATAGTGTGGCAGTTAAATTTGTACTAATTATATCTATGATTATAAACGCAATAAATGTGAATGCCTCATCGAAAATTGCCGAGTTTTATAAAAATAATAATTTTTTAGAATTAAATAAACTTTTAAATAATTCTGCTAGAATTATCTTTTTGTTATCTCTACCTTTAATATTATCAATATTTTTATTTTCTGAAAAGATTTTGAGTTTCTTTGGAGAGAATTA
Source organism: Polaribacter cellanae (assembly GCF_017569185.1). Taxonomy (NCBI): domain Bacteria; kingdom Pseudomonadati; phylum Bacteroidota; class Flavobacteriia; order Flavobacteriales; family Flavobacteriaceae; genus Polaribacter; species Polaribacter cellanae. Next base: position 2,612,624 of record NZ_CP071869.1, read on the forward strand.
TATTGAGGCTAAATACCCATTGTTAATAATGGTTTTTAGTCAAGGTTTTTGTACTCTTTTTGGCTCAGTTACAGTATATTTAAATATGACAGGTAGGCAGAATATATTTAAAAATATTCTTTTGGGAGCAGTTATTATAAATTTCTTATTAAATCTAATTTTAATTCCAAACTATGGTATGGTTGGAGCTTCAATAGCTTTTAGCTGTAGCTTAGTTTTTTGGAATATTTTGTCTGCAATAATTATATATAGAAAAGATAATATAAAAATCTTTGCTAAGTTTTAAGAAATATGGAAAAGGTTTTAATTCTATCATTAGGAAGAACTGGTTCGCTCCCAATTTATGGAGAGGAAATTGCAAAAAAAATTAAAAATCAAAGTTTTGATATTCTAATTTCGAAGAATAGGTTAATTAAAAATAAAATACCAAACTCAATAGAGATAAAAACTTATACAAATAAAATTACTTTTCTTTTAAATACTTTTTTTTATTTACCAATAGTACTTCTCTTATTAAGTCCTAAAATCATTAAAAAATACAATACCTTATATCTTCCTTATCAACATTTGTGGGACTTTCCTTTTATTTTTCTATTTAAAATTTTAAATAGAAAAATAGTATTTACAATTCACGATGGTGTTTTGCATGCTGGAGAAAGAAATATTGTCTCACAAAAAATGACTAATTATAGAATAAAAAAAGCTTCAGAAATTATTTATTTAACCTCATATGTTAAAGGTCTTGTAGAGAATGAATTAGGATATTTAAAAAAACATCATATTGTACCACATCCAATTATTGAAAATAAATTTTTTAAAAAAAACACAAAAATTAGAAACACAAAAAATCTTCTTTTTTTCGGAAGAATTGATAAATATAAAGGTGTGGAAATGTTAATTGATGCGGCTCAATTATCAAGCAAAAGTTTTGATAAATTGATAATAGCTGGGAAAAGTCAATATTACATAAATTTTGTCGACACTAATCAAATTAGTTTAATAGATAAGTATCTTTCCGAAAAAGAAATAGGAGAATTACTCAGTTGGGCAGATGTATTAGTTTTACCCTATAAAGAAGCTTCCCAATCTGGTGTTATTACATTAGGCATATTTTGTGAACTACCGATGATTTGTACGAATGTAGGTGGTTTTACAGAACAGCTAGAAGACGATGAGTGTATTTGGTGCAACCCTAATACAGAGAGTATTTCGAAAGCAATAGATACAGTCTTTAATGATAAGACGAGATATTATAGCATAAAAAACAAACTTAAACTTAAAAAACAAAGTTTAACTTGGGAGAAAATTGCTAGTAAAATAGAAGAAATAATATTTAAAGAATAAAAAATATAAAGATTTTGAAATCTTTTATAAACAAATCAAAATTAATTTTTTTTACACTATTTCTTTTAGGTTTAATAGTGAGCATTTTAGGTGTTTTTATTTTACCAGAAAGGTTTTTTTACGATACTGCTGTGCTCATAGAAGATAAACATAACGAAATAGGTTTAATTGGTAGTTATCCATTTACTATTTGGTTTTATCATATCACAGGTTTAAAAAATTTACATTTTGCTATCATAGGAGCTTTACAATACTCTGTCGTAATTTATATACTTTATAAAATAGGAATTCCAAAAAGATTTCAAATAGTTAATGTTAAAAATGTATTGGTATATTTAAGTTTTATTATACTCGCTGTATTTCTGTGTATGCCTAGTAAAGAGTTTATTAATTTCTTATATTTATCTATTATTGTTTTTATCCTACAAAAGAATATTATATTTTACAAAAAAATTATTTTTTGTTTGCTTTTAGTTTTCTTTTTTGGAATTTTCTTTAGACCGTATTTTATTTTGGTGGCAGTTTTAACTCCTATTCTTTTTTTAATTAATAAAGTAAAACTTAATAATAAAAAAACTGCTATTTTTTTTTATGGTCTTTTAGTTACAATAATGATGTCTTTAAGTTATGGTTTTTTAAAAGGAGAGTTTATGTCTCAATCATCTAGAGAATACATAAATAATATTAGAGATGGAGGTAAAGCAACAAACTCCGTTATTGTTTCTCCAGTAGATACTAACAAATGGTATGGTGAAACTGTAGGAATTATGTATGGTTTTTTTTCTGTTAATTTGCCATTAAATAGTTTTAAACATATATTTAAGCCACAAATAATAATGTTTATTTTTTGGCAGTTATTAATGTTATTAATATTATTAATAAGATATGATAAAACCTTAAAAAAGGGAACCTATAAAAATACGAGCCTTTGGGTTTTTAATATGGTTTTTTCATATTTTATGATTCAAGGTGTTTTTGAGCCTGATTTAGGCTCAGCTATTAGGCATAAAATGGGTGTTTTTCCATTAATTTATTTTATTTTGTACTATGATTCTTTCAGATAAAAAATTTGATAAAATTTTTCGATTATTTCTACTAGTAATAGCTTCAACCATTTTTTTTAGAAAAGTTTGTACCATTATAATTATTCTTTTTGTATTATTTAATTTAATTAATTACAAGAAAAATAATCTTAAGAAAAAACATGCTCTTTTTATTCTATTAATAGGCTCTCCGTTCATATTAGAGTTTTTGTTTTTTTGGAATAATAAAAGCTTTATAAATGGAATAAAATCTATAGAAAAAGTAGTAACTCTTATTATATTTCCTTTAATTATTGTTGGAAATTTTAAAAGAGTTAAATTTTATAAGCTTCTTCGAAGCTATACGATTATTTCAATTATAATAACATTTCTTTTATTTATTCGTTTTGCTATCATTTCACCAAAATTTTTCGATGTTTATTTAAAAGGTAAAGAGCTTTGGGAAAGTGGTTACGAGTTTGCAAAAAGTTTTGGGATGCATGCACCAGCGTTAAATATGCATTTGTCTTTTATATCGATTTGTTGCTTTTGGTTTCTAATAGAAGAATTAGCTGAAAGAAAAATAATTAAAACGAGTTTAAATTTACTTCTATTTGGATTAAGTTTTTTCTTAATTCTTATAGTAAATACAAGATTGGCTTTAATGGAAGTTTTCGTTGGAGTATTAGTTGTTATTCTATTAGAAGCTAAAAAAAGAGCTAATTTTAAAAAGATATTTATAGTTACATTCTCTACTTTTATTTTAATTGGAGTAATTTTTTCATTTTATTTGAAAAATAACCCTTATATGAAAGAAAAATATTCTAAAGTAACTTTTGCACATATGGATAAAATTGGGAATTTAGATAGTATAGAAAATCCAGAGTCAACTATTTATAACTCACTAGTAACAAGATTATCTATATGGAAAGCATCCTATGAAGTAGCTTCGGAAAATTTGCTGTATGGAGTTGGAGCAAGTGATAGTAATAACGAATTGTTTAATTATTATAAGCGTACAAATCAAAAATTTCTTGAAAGAAATCAATTCCCTCCTCATAACCAATTTCTAAACTCTACAATAAAATTTGGTTTTTTAGGTTTTATTGTGGTTTTTATTTATATATTTTTTATAGCATACTTGGGGTATAAAACAACAAATCCTGTGTTATTGTCTTTCTTTATTATTTTTTTACTATCAAATTTAGTAGACGATTTTTTAATACGTTTTGATGGTATTGTTTTCAGTGGCTTTTGGATTTCTATCTTTACAGCTTATTTTCTAAAGAACTTTCTAGATAAAGAGAGACCAATTGTTTAAAATTTTTTTTATTATCAAAATATTTTTTACACCTAACAAAACCATTCTCACCAATTTCAGCTCTTTTTAATTTGTCTTTGAGTAATAATACATATTTATCGATTTCTGTAATATTATTAAATAAATATCCTGTTTTTTCATGAAGAACAGCGTCTTTATTTCCAATTATATTAGTTGCTATAACAGGTTTTTTATGAGCCATTGCTTCTAAAACAGCAATAGGTAAACCTTCCCATAAAGATGTTTGCAAATATATATCTAATGTTTCTAAGAATTTTAGAACTTCTTTTTGCTCATTTAACCATCCTGTTATTTTTATATTTGGTGCGGTTAGTAATGATTTTAATTCTCCACCACCAATCCATAAAAAATTATAATTTGGATATTTTAGCGCAATATCATTAAATAACCTTGGATTTCTTGCTTCAGTAATTCTTCCAACTGTTCCAAGTAACAAAGTATTATTTGTTGGGGTTTTAACATTTGTTTCTTTTTCTTGAATGAAAACACCATTTCTAACCAATTTCGAGTTATTAATTTTTTTAGCTAATTTAAACTCTGAATCACCACACGCTATTGTTGTACTTTTAAAAATCTTTCCAGATATTTTTTCTATATAATAGAATATCTTCTTCTTAATTGGGGAAATATCTTTTCTAACAAAAGAATATCCATGTGGCGTATAAAATAATTGAATTTTATCCGCAATAAAAAAATTTGAAATTCTACCTAACACACCAGCTTTAGAAGAATGTAAATGAATTACATCTGGTCTTATTTTTTTAATAATTTTAATAATTTTTCGTGTAGATTTAAAATCTTCAATTAGAGAAATCTCTCTCTCCATTGCTATTTCAATCATTTTTACTTTATCAGGGAACTCTTTATCAATTATTAGACTATCAATTTCTTTTCTTTTTCCACTGTATACAATATAAGTTTTTATGTAAATGTTTTTATCATTTTGTATAAACTTAGTAAAATTTTTAAGATAGGTATAAATTCCACCACCAAAAGATTCAACAATATGTAATACCTTTGTTTCGTTCATTAAAAAAGAATTAATTTTGTTCCATTAAAATTAACATTATATTTAATAAATAGTGCATCAAATTAAAAAAAGATATTCAAAATTTGTAAACCCTTTATTATCAATTATTGATTTAGTAATCATTACTTTAATTGTATACTTAATTGGCGATAAGGAATATTTAAATAAATCTTTTTTAATTTATACCTGTTTTTTTTGGTTCTTTTCTGCAAAAGCTACAAGGTTTTATAATATAAATAGAAATACTAGACTCTTTCAATTGTTAGTATTACTAATATATCAAACGATTATATTTACTTTAGGTTATTTTACTTATTTTGGTTTTTTTAGAGAAGGAGAAATAATTTATAACCAAACTAAAATACTATTTTCTATTTTAATAACTATTTGGTTCTTTAAGATATTAACTTTTTATACAATAAGGTTATATAGGTCTAAAGGAAATAATTTTAGAAATATTGTAATATTAGGTAATGATTCTTCAACAAAGAAAATTAAAGAAGTTTTAGTTAAAGATAAAGATTTAGGATATAGGTATTTAGGCTTTTTTTCTAATAAATTAAAATCAAATAAAGAGTATTTAGGAACTATAAAAGATAGTTACCTATATATTTTAAATAATGAAGTAGATGAAATTTTTTGCTCTTTAAACGAAGTAAATGAAATAGATATAAAGAAAATAAAAAAATTTGCTAATAAAAATAACAAGATTTTAAAATTAATTCCAAATTCAAAAGAGATATATAATAAAGATTTAAGTGCAGAGTTTTATGGAAATTCTTTATTAATTTTAAATGTAAAAAAATTACCATTAGAAATTTCTGAGAACAGAATTTTAAAAAGATTTTTTGATATTATCTTCTCTATATTAGTTTGTTTATTTATTTTTTCATGGCTATTTCCAATAATTATTCTTTTAATAAGAATAGAGTCTAAAGGCTCTAGCATTTTTAAACAAACAAGAGAAGGTATTAATGGAGAAGAATTTCTTTGTTATAAGTTTAGATCTATGTACAAATCAAATTCACTTGACAATGGACACACAAAGAAAAATGATAATAGAATTACAAAGGTTGGTTCTTTTTTAAGAAAAACTAGTATCGATGAATTCCCTCAATTTATTAACGTTCTTTTAGGTCAAATGAGTATTGTTGGTCCAAGACCTCATATGAATATACACTCTTTAAAATTCGATAAGGAAGTTCGAAATTATATGAAAAGAAAATCTGTAAAACCTGGTATTACAGGATTGGCCCAAATAAGTGGCTATAGAGGCGAAATACAAAAAAAATCGGATATCGAAAACAGAGTTCGTTTAGATGTATTTTATATCGAAAACTGGTCTTTCATTTTAGACTTAAAAATTATTACTCAGACAACTCTAAATATATTTAGAGGAGATGAACAAGCCTATTAAATGAAAGAAAAACTAGACATAACAGCATCTATTGTTCTTTATAACGAAAATTTAGAAGAGTTAACAAAAACAGTTAATTGCTTTTTGAATATTCCTTTAAAAAAGAAACTTTTCCTGATAGATAATACGCCCAAAAAGAAATTTCAGAATATTTTTAAACACGAAGATATCACTTATATAGCGACTGGAAAAAATATTGGTTTTGGTGCTGGACATAATGTTGTAATAAATAGTATAAAAGAAGTTTCTAATTATCACCTTATTTTAAATCCTGATGTTTTTTTTGAAACAAACGTAATTTTAAATTTAATTAAAGAGTTAGAAGCTAATGATAGTTTAGCGATGATTGCCCCAAAAGTGTTGTTTCCAAATGGTAAGCACCAATATTCATGCAGAAGGTATCCATTAATTTCCGAATTGTTAGCAAGACGATTTTTTTTCTTAAAGTCTTTTTTTAAACAAGTAATTTTCAAAGGAACTTATAGAGATAAAAATTTAAATAAACCTTTTTTTGCTGAATATATAACTGGATGTTTTCATTTATATAATACAGAGGATTTTATAAAACTAAATGGTTTCGACGAACGTTATTTTTTGTATATGGAAGACGTAGATATTTGTAAAAAAATAGATGCCTTAGGAAAAAAGAAACTATATTATCCTAACGAAGAAATTGTACATGTACTAAAACAAGGTTCTTCGAAAAATATCAATCTATTTTTAAGACACATTTCCTCTGCAATAAAATACTTTTCCAAATGGGGTATTTAATTTGCAAATCCTAACATTAAAGCTTTTCTAACTAAGCCCGCATTTGTTTTAACTTGTAGTTTTAAGAATATGTTCTTTTTATGGGTTTCAATAGTCATTCTACTTAAAAATAATTCATTAGCAATTTCATCTACTGTTTTTTCTTTTGCGATTAAGGCTACAATTTCTTTTTCCCTTTTTGTTAATGAGCTTTTATTAATTGTTTCAATTGTAATGTCTGAATTGTTTTTAAAGTAAGCATTTCCATTCAAGACAATTTCTTTAATTGCTTTTATAAAATCTTCTTTACTTGAGTCTTTTAATAGAAATCCGTCAACCATATTATTAGAAATTAATTGCTGAAACATACTAACCACCAATATTTTTAAATTGGGATGTTTCTTTTTAATTTTCTCTATAAATTCCATACCATTCATGTTAGGCATAGAAATATCGGTAATTAACAATTCTATATCATTTATTTGAATTGCTTCTAATGCTGTTCTTGCATCTAAAAATATATCTACTATTTCTATATCTTTTTCTTTTTCCAACAATGCAGATAAGCCATCTAAAAATAGCTTATGGTCATCAACTAATACAATCTTTATTTTATGCATGGGGTATTTTTACCAAAATTAATGTCCCTTTATCAATTATAGATTCTATTTTTATAAAACCATTCATTTTATAAACCCTTTCTTTAATATTAAGAAGTCCAATTCCATCAACTTTATTTTCAACATTAAATCCAATTCCATCATCCTCTATAATTAAAGATAAATATTTTATATGGTTTGTAAATGAAAGGTCTATTCTTTTACATTTGGAATGCTTACAACTATTATGTATTAATTCTTGAAGAATTCTATATAAATGATGTTTTTTATTAGCGGTCAATTCATTAATACTATTTTTAGGGTAAATATGAATATTAATTTCAATGTTTTTAGAGATTTCAAACGTATTTTTTAATTCTAAAATTAAATGGGTAAAAGGAGTCTTTAAAATATAGTTAGCACTTAATGTGTGAGATAACAAGCGAACTTCATTTGTTATTAAAGTTATATTTTCTGTAACTTTTTTAATGTCTGTATTTTCAATATTAGAATTTACTGCCGTTAAAATATGTTTAATACCAGCTAACTCTCCACCAATTCCATCATGTAATTCTAAAGCAATTCTATTTTTCTCTTTTTCTTGACCCGCTAAAAATTGGTGTATTTTTTCCAGTTGTTTCTGTTTTTTCATTTTATTTCTGTAAAATAAGATGAAAACGGTTATTAAGATTAGAGTAGAGATAAAACTAATAAGAATATTCTTTTTTCTAACTTTAGCTACCTCATTTTCTTTTTCTAACAAAGCAATCTTGTTTTCTTTTTTTTCTACTTCATATTGTATTCTAATTCTTTCAAATTCCTTTTTCTTTTCAAGATTTAATATTTTTTCGTTCAGTTCTAAAAAAGCATCCAAATATAAATAAGCATCTTTGTATTTTTTTGAATGATAAAAAACTCCAGAAACTGTCCAATAAGCTTTCGATTTTTGATAATCATCTACATAAGAACCATATTCTTCAATCGCTTTTTTATATTTTTTAATCGCATTTTTCAAATCTCCTTTGCGCTCGTAATAAATTCCTAAAGAGATATTAATATAATGCAATGAGGATTTATCATGAATTTCTTCACTTAAAATTTCAGATTCTTTTAGATATTTAAGCGATTTTGGATAGTCATTTAAATACAAATAAAGATATCCTAGATTAGATGTTATAGTACTTTTAAGATAATTATTACGGCTACTATTTGCTAAATAATATGCTTTATTGTAGTAGACTAAAGAGCTATCTTTATTTTTCTCTAAACAAATAACGCCTAATATATTATATGCATCTGCAATTTCGTTTTTATAAATGCTATAATCTTGTTTTAGTGCTTCCTGTAAACTTTTTTTAGCATTTATTTTATCGCCAGTTGCCCAATACAATCTGGCAAGATTATTCTTTATATTAAAAACAACACTTTTTGAATTTTGATGAGCAAGTTTTAATGCTCTTTCATAGTTTTTTAAAGATTCGCTATAGTTATTTCTTCTTTTTTCAATAGACCCTAATAAATTGTATCTTTTAGCAAGTTGCTCTTTATCACTTATATCTAAGGCAAGAGTAATTGCGCTAGCATTATACATATAAGCACTATCCGTTTCTTTTTTTAAATAGAATATTTCACTTAAATTACTATAAGAAGTTAACAAAAGACTTTTGTCTTTAATTTTTTTACTTAAAGAAACAGCTATTGTAGCATTTTTAAGAGCTTTATTAAAATCGGTAAAAACTGTTTCGTTAAATTCTTGATGTAGCTTTATAAGCTCCTTTTTAGTTTGGGCGATTAAAGAAATACAGAAAAAACAACATACAGAAAAAACAAAAGGTTGTTTTACAAGTTTCAAGTAGTTGGACGGTTAAAATGATTAAAAAAAGATAAATATACCATATTTGTGGTATATATTAGAATTAAAAATAAACGCAAATTTGCAGAGTATGAAAAATTATAAAGAATTAATCCTATTCACATTATCTATTTTATTTAATGTAAAAATGTTTTCACAAAATGTTTCTTGCAATAAGACAGTACATGGGAAATTCACACATATTCATATGAATTGTACGAAAGATATATTGGTTACATCGTTGCCAAAAGATTCTAATGGAACCATAATTAGAGGTGTAATTACAACAACTGGAACTATTATTATAAAACCTGGCAATACGTTTGTAAGAATATTGGCGAATGGTGCAAAATCTAAAGGAAGTAATATACAAACACATACTACCAAGATTGGCAGTAACGGAAATGTTGGCGGTAAAGCATCTTTTAAAAAGAAGGTGAAATTAGTTAAAAACATAAATGTGTATCCAAATAAAATTAAAGACTTTCTAAACATTCGTGCAGATGCTACCAAGATAATAAGTTACCAATTGTACGATTTTCTGGGTAAAAACATCAAAAAAGAAAATTTAAAATATACAAATAAAGTTACAGTACCAGTTTCGGAAATTAAAAAAGGAATATACCTCCTAAAAATACAATTGGCAAACGGAACCCAACAAATAAAAAAAATCATTAAAAATTAATAGCCTTTAAAATTTATATTATGGAAAGAATTATAACAAGTTTACTATTATTAGTGTCGATTTCATTTTTCGGACAACAGATTTTGACCCAAAGCCAAGAAATTAGAACAGACGACCTATATTTTGGTGTTTCACAGACCCCATATAATTTTGGAACAACAATCCCTATTAGTGCTAAATTTGGAGCATGGAATACAAATACAACGTTTAATTATAATGCTGCTGGTACAGTTTTTAATAGATGGTTAGGTTCTGCAACACTATTTTCTAATGCTTATATTGGACAAGCATACAGTTCTACTTCTCCTAGTTTGGTAGGAATAGCTTTTGATGTATCAATTACAAATTCTAAAGGAGCAAAACCAATTAGAAGAATGTTTATTAGTCCTTATGGAAATATTGGCATTGGCACCCAAAACCCAGACGAAAAACTAACTGTAAAAGGAAAAATACATGCAGAGGAAGTAAGAGTAGATTTAAATGTAGCACCAGATTATGTTTTTCAAAAATATTATACAGGTTCTTCTAAATTAAATGATTCTTACCAAATGCCAACTTTAGCAGAGGTAGAAAAATTTACAAAGAAAAACCATCACTTACCAGAAGTGCCTTCTGCTAAAGAAATAAAAGAAAATGGATTACATTTAAAACAAATGGCATCTTTATTATTACAAAAAGTAGAAGAACTTACTTTATACACTATAGAGCAAGAAAAACGTATTAAAGCGTTAGAAAGTAAATTAGTAGAGAAGAAAAAATAGTTTTTTTAAAAAAATACACTATCATTAGAACTTTATGAAAAGAAGAGGCTGTGAGTTAGTCAAACAAGCAGCTTCTCTTCTTTAACAAAATTATTTTAAGTAAAATATTCTACTTAAAAAGGGTTGCTATTGCCAATTTTTAGGCTAATTCTACAAATTACACTTTACAAAATTTAAAAATTTTATGATGAAAAAAATATTATTCTCTTTCACTTTCTTGATTAGTTTCTATTCGTTTTCACAAAATTATTTAGAAATTGATACAAATTTTGATTTTAATTCAAATCAACTTCTTAAAGATATAAATTTGAACGATTCCAATATCGGGGAATGGAAAGTTTATTCTAAAAATTTAATTCTTAATGTAAATAATAGTAATCTGAATATTGAATTGCCTTCAGGAAATACATTGTTATTTCAAAAAAATATTAGTTTTATAGAAAATAATACAATTTATTGGGAAGGTAGTAATGCAGGTAATTTCGTTAAATTAGAGGAGTATAATGGTGAGTTAACAGGTTTTTTAAAGCTTGATAATGGTAATTTTTATGGAATAAGTTTTATTGGTGGTAATAATTATGTTCTTTTCAAAAAAGAGTTGAGTAATTCTGATTGTGACTCTCATTTATATTCGGAATTTAAAAAGTCAAATGTTCATTCTAAAAACGCATCATTAACTTCATGTAACAATATATTTACATATAGAGTTATATTAGCTTACACACCAGAAGTGGCAAATATTTATTCCAATAATCAAAATCAAATTAATAATTATTTAGAATCTATTATAAATTCTGTAAACCAAGTTTATATAGCTAGTAATTTAAATGTTAGAGCTAGATTAGTATTCAGCTATCAAACAGATTCTGAATATGTGAGTTTTAATAAAAATTATAATTCATTTATTCATAAATTTCCATATTGGTCTAAGTATGACGATATTTTTAGTTATAAGTCAGAGTATAAAGCAGATGTTACTATGTTAATTATATCTAAAACCGATAATAAAGTAGCTGGTAGAGCAAACAGAAATAGTAATTCAGCTATTTATATTCATAATGGAGCTGCATCAAATTATGGTGTTGCACATGAAATAGGGCATTTATTTGATTTGGATCATAATAGAGAAGAGTTCTCTTGGTGGAAGAGAAAAATAAATGGATTTAATTGGGCGCTTGATAATAAAAAAGCATATGGATTTAGAGGAGCAAATTATAGAACTGTAATGTCTTACCAAAATAATTTTCAAACAAGAGTTTCATTTCACTCAGATTATAGTTTAATATTTCCCGATAATAATCCTGCTGGTGATAATAATTATGCAAAAGCTAGAAATTTTCTTGAAGGTCATATTAGTAATGTTATAAAAAATAATGATTCAGATAACCTAATTTTAAATAACAAAAATTTAAAAAGCGATCAAACCTCTTCATTATTTGCTTTTTCAAATATTAATATCTCTAACTATGTTACTGAAAACTTTTCTAGACTTATTACTCGCGCTGGTAAAAGTGTTCATTTAAAACCTGGCTTTCAAGCAAAATCAGGTTCTACATTTAGAGCCTATATTGAAGGTTGTTCAACTACTGCAAACAAAACTAGTACAAATTCTAAAAAAACAAAAGAAATAGTATTGAGTTCTGACAAAGAAAAACCTGATAATAAAAATAATATTTTGAGTGACGAGGAGTTTGTAAAATTATATCCAAATCCAACAAACGGAATCGTGAAAATTTCGAGTAAAGAGACAATTATTAATTACTCAGTATTAAATACAATTAACAGGATTGTTGCTACTCGTGATTTGAACTCTAATAATTTTGAAATTGATATTAGAAATTTACTAAAAGGTGTATATTTTATAAAATTGAAATTTACCAACGGAGAAATGATTACCAAAAAAATCATCAAAAACTAACAAATTTTATATTGCTATGAAAAAGAATAAAAAGAGAAGTGTTAAAGCTTCTCTTTTTTGTGTTAATTGTATATTTGCAATAACAACAACCCCCAAACAACACAACAAAAAATGAACATTCTTATATTAGGCTCAGGAGGAAGAGAACATGCATTTGCATTAAAATTATCGGAAAGTAATAAAGTAAATCAGCTTTTTGTAGCGCCTGGAAATGCAGGTACAGATAAAGTTGCCACAAATGTCGCAATTAGTCCCACAGATTTCGAAGCCATAAAACAAACCGTTTTAGAAAACGATATAAAAATGGTAGTTGTTGGGCCAGAAGCACCTTTGGTTAATGGCGTTCACGATTTTTTTCTTGCCGATAGCAAGTTAAAAAATATTCCTGTAATTGGTCCTAAAAAAGACGGAGCATTGTTAGAAGGAAGTAAAGATTTTTCCAAGCAATTCATGCAAAAACATGGAATTCCAACAGCAAGATATAAATCTTTTACCAAAGATAATGTAGAAGACGGCTACGCTTTTTTAGAAACTTTAGAAGCACCTTATGTTTTAAAAGCAGATGGTTTAGCTGCTGGTAAAGGGGTTTTAATTTTGTTTTCTTTAGAAGAAGCAAAAGCAGAATTAAAAGAAATGGTTGCCAACCAAAAATTTGGCGAAGCATCAGCAACCGTTGTTATTGAAGAGTTTTTAAAAGGAATCGAATTATCGGTTTTTGTATTAACAGACGGAAAAAACTATAAAATTTTACCTTCAGCAAAAGATTATAAAAGAATAGGAGAAGGAGATACAGGTTTAAATACAGGTGGAATGGGAGCCATTTCTCCAGTACCTTTTGCAGACGATGCGTTTTTAGATAAAGTAGAAGAATTAGTCGTAAAACCAACGATAAATGGTTTGCAAAAAGACGGAATCGATTACAGAGGTTTTATCTTTATTGGTTTAATGAACGATAATGGAAATCCATCTGTAGTAGAATACAATGTTCGAATGGGAGACCCAGAAACGGAAGTTGTTTTACCAAGAATAGAAAGTGATTTATTTGATTTGTTTGAGGGTGTTGCCAAACAAAATTTAGAAAAAAAGATGTTTCATGTAACTTCCAAAACAGCCACTACTGTAATGTTGGTTTCTGGTGGATATCCAGAAAGTTACCAGAAAAATAAAGAAATTACAGGTTTAGAAAACGTAAAAGAATCAACCATTTTTCATGCAGGAACTACTTTAAAAGACAACAAAATAGTTACAAGTGGAGGTAGAGTTATGGCAATTACTTCTTTTGGAAACACGATTGAAGAAGCGTTGGAAAAATCGTACAGAAGTATCGAAGAAATTCGTTTCGATAAAATGAATTTTAGAAAAGATATTGGTTTCGATTTGGTGTAAGTAAAACCTTTTACTTCATTCAAAAAAATAAATTTATGTCTGGTTGAGCGCAGTCGAAACCTAAATTTAGTTTTTAATTATGTCTTTCTGATTTTCGATTATTGCCCAAGATAAATCAAGGCAACAATTTTATAAATAAAGATTTCTATTTCTAAGAATGATACATCAAAAAAAAATAATTGTTGCGCCGCTAAATTGGGGTTTGGGGCATGCTTCACGATGTGTGCCAATTATTAATGCATTATTAGAAAATAATTTTACGCCAATAATTGCATCAGACGGAAAAGCTTTAGAATTTCTACAGCAAGAATTTCCTTCCTTGGAAACATTAGAATTATCTTGCTATAAAATTAAATACGGTAAAAACTTAAAAAAGAATTTATTTCTTCAACTTCCAAGAATTTTCAGAGCAATCCAACAAGAAAAGAAAATAATTCAAATTTATATTGATAAAAATCCTGAGGTGGTTGGTGTTATTTCCGACAATCGTTTTGGCGTTCGAAGTAGCAAAGTAACATCTGTATATATTACACATCAAATTAATATTTTATCGAATGTTACCACTTTATTTACCAGTAGAATTCATCAAAAAATAATAAATAAGTTTGATGAATGTTGGATTCCAGATAACCTAACTTCAGAATTTTCAGGGAAATTATCCATTTCTAAAAGAAAATTAAATCAAAAATTTATTGGTGTTTTAAGTAGGTTCAAGAAGCAAGAAATTTCTAAAAATATAGATGTTTTGGTTTTACTTTCTGGTCCAGAACCCAATAGAACATATTTAGAAGAAAAATTAATTGCAGCATTTAAAAATGACGAAAGAAATGTTGTTTTTGTGTTGGGAAAAGTAGAGAAAACTCAACATAAATGGACAGAGAACAATTGTACTTTTTATAATTATGCACTGTCAGAAGAACTTGAACAACTATTAAATTCAAGTAAAATTATAATTTGTAGATCTGGCTATTCTTCGATTATGGATTTGGCAGTTTTAGAGAAAAAAGCATTTTTTATTCCGACTAAAAATCAACCAGAACAAGAATATTTGGCAAAATATTTAAATGCTAAAAAAATAGCGCCTTTTTGTGAGGAACATTTATTTACCTCAAAAAAATTAACTGCATTAGAAAACTATAGTGGTTTACAATCGAAAGAAACAAAACTAAATAAAGCCTTATTTCGCCTTTTCCATCGTAAAAGAAAACTCTGAACCATCTCCATAAGTACTCTTTAAAAAGATGGTTTGGTTGTGTGCTTCTAAAATATGTTTTACGATAGACAAGCCTAAGCCAGAACCACCTTGTTCGCGAGATCTACTTTGGTCTACTCTATAGAAACGTTCGAATAAACGAGACAGGTGTTGTTGTTTAATTCCCTCGCCATTATCTGCAACTCGAACAATAAATTTATTTTGGTTGTAGCTGTCGATGGCAATAACAGTAGTTCCATTTGGTTTGCCATATTTTATGGAGTTTACAACCAAGTTAATTAATACTTGCTCAATTTTTTCTATATCTCCTTTTACAAAAACAGGAAATTCGTAAATACGATCGAATTTTAAGGTAATATTTCTCTTTTTGGCTTTCATTTCGAACAAATCGAATACATTTTGTATCAATTCTAGAATATTAAAAACCTCGATATTTAATTTTAAACCATCTGTTTCTAATTTGGCAATCATGTCTAAATCTTTGGTTACAGCAACCAATCTTTCTACACCTTTGTTGGCTCTTTCTAAATATTTTTTTCGAATTTCTTTGTCATTTCCTGCGCCTTCTAACAGTGTTAATATATAACCTTGTACCGTAAAAAGTGGTGTTTTTAATTCGTGAGCAACGTTTCCTAAAAAATCTCTTCTAAAAGAATCTCTTTCTGTTAAACTTTTAATTTCTAATCGTTTACCTTCCACAAATTTTTGCATTCTTTTGGAAAGTTTGTCTATATCTGTGGTTACAGAATCTCTACGTAAATCTTTTACATCTAATATAGAAACGTCTTCGTAAATTTTCTTTAAACGTCTGTAAATAAAATGTTCTGCTCGATATTGAATGATAAAAAAAGAAATAATAAAAAGCACAATAATAGAAATTATTACAGCTCCAATTCCTAAATGTTTAACAATAACAAAATAAGAAATGGTAACAACAATAACCGAAAGCAGTGTTAAATATATTGCAGACCAAAGTGCATAAGAATAGGTTCTTTTAAATTTCATTCGAAGAAGTTTATGTATCTGCTCCTTCTAAAACAAATTTATACCCAACGCCTTTTACCGTTTTAAAATGGTTGTCGCCAATTTTTTCTCGAAGTTTTCTAATATGAACATCAATTGTTCTTCCACCAACAACTACTTCATTTCCCCAAACAGTATCTAAAATTACTTCACGTTTAAAAACCTTTCCAGGTTTAGAGGTTAATAAAGAAAAAAGTTCGAATTCTTTTCTAGGTAACGAAATTCTAGTGCCAGCTTTGTAAACCACATATTCGTCTCTATCGATTACAATATCGCCAATCGTAAACGTTTCTACACTTTCGTTTTCGGTTTTAAGCCTTCTAAGTAAAGATTTTACTTTGCTTACCAATACTTTTGGTTTAATGGGTTTGGTAATATAATCGTCTGCACCAGCCTCAAAACCAGCAACTTGCGAATAATCTTCGCCTCTTGCAGTTAAAAAAGAAATAAGTACGTTTTCTAAAGAACTAATTTTTCTAATTTTTTCACAAGCTTCAATACCATCCATTTCTGGCATCATTATATCTAATAAAATTAAATGAGGATTGTTTTTCTTGGCAGCTTTAATGGCTTCTTGTCCATTATTTGCTGTAAAAACTTGATAGCCTTCATTTCTAAGGTTATAACCAACTATTTCTATAATATCTGGTTCGTCGTCTACCAATAAAATTTTTATATCGCTACTGTTCATACCTTAAATTAAAAATCAATGAATCTCAAAAATAGCTATAATTATTAAACTACAACTATTCTTAACATACATTTAATCTAAAAAGCACCACAGATAACATTGTCTTAACCAACAACAGCCTATTAAAATTGTAAAACAGTTAATATCTGATAATTAGATTGTTAATAATTTAATAACAGAATAATTCGCATAAAATTGTATATTTACTCCTCAAATAATTTAAACTTTTACTTATGAAAAAAAATTACTTATTTACTTTTATTTTAACACTCTGTTTTGGGTTTTTATCTTTTGGGCAAACAGTACTTATTACAGGTTATGTAGATGCACCTTGTACTGGAGCAAAACCTAGAACTGTAGAAATTTATGTTAGTGGTACAATAGATTTTACAGATTGGAAACTACAAAGACAATCTAATGGAAAAGGATACACAACAAATATAGACCTTACAAACTTAGGAACTATAACAGATGCTTTTGCATATATTACAAACGATTCTGCAGGTTTTACTTCTGAATTTAATGTTACTACAAATATTTTACAAAATAGTGCTATTAGTAGTAATGGAAATGATGCTTTTCAAATTTCTGATAAGGACGATAATTTAATTGATAGATTTGGAGAAGATGGTGTAGATGGAACTGGAAAAGATTGGGAGCATGAAGATACCTATTATTACAGAAAAGATGGTTCTACTGCAAACGCAGGTACATTTAGTTCTTCTAACTGGACTTTTGGAGCTAAAAATTTATTAGATGGTAAAGGGAAATGTAATAGTGCTGCTGCTTTAAGTACTTTAGTACCATTTGGTAGTTTTAAACTTGTTGCTTCAACAGATCCATCCATTACAGTTGGAAATGCAGTTACTGGTTTAGATTATTTCGAAGGAAATGGACCATCTGCAGAAAAAGATTTTACAGTTGAAGGGTCTAATTTAACAACAGATATTACAGTTACTGCACCAACAAATTTCGAAGTTTCAACAACTTCAGATAGTGGATTTGCAGCTTCTGTAACTTTAACACAAAGTTCTGGAAGTGTAGCTTCAACAACAATTTATACGCGTTTAAAAGCTGGTTTAACCACAAACACTTATACTGGAGATGTAACAGTTTCTTCAACTGGAGCAACAGATAAAACAGTTGCTTTGTCAGGTAAGATAAGTCCTGCAGATCCTCAGTTTTCGTTTAGAGCTTTTTTAGATGATTTTAATACTATAATTAGTACAGGAAACCCATCAGAAGAACAAACCTTTACAGTAGAAGGATTATTCTTAAGTAACAATCTTGTTGTTACAGCACCTGCAAACTACGAAGTATCTCTTACAACAGGAACTGGATTTAGTGCCGCTGTAAATATTGTACCAAATTCTGGAACTATAGCAAAAACAACTGTTTTTGTTCGTTTAAAATCTGGATTGGCTGCTGGTAAATATGCAGGAGATATTACACTTTCTTCTACAGGAGTTGCAGACCAAACAATTGCTGTAAGTGGTAATGCTTTTGGAGCAGTTACAAATAGTATGGTAATAACAGGTGTTTACGATGGTTCTTTAAGTGGAGGAACTCCAAAAGGTGTAGAATTATATGTTTTAAAAGATATTGCAGATTTAAGCTTGTATGGTTTAAGTGCTGTAGCAAATGGAGGAGGAACTTCTGCTGGTACTATAAGATATTCTTTTCCAGCTGATGCAGTAACTGCTGGAACATTTATTTATGTAGCTACAGAAGATACAAACTTTAATACATTTTTTGGAATGATGCCTACCTATACAACAGGTTCTGTTTCTATTAATGGTGATGATTCTATAGAATTATACGAAAGTGGACAAATAGTTGATGTTTTTGGAGATGTAAATAAAGACGGTTCTGGAGAAGCTTGGGATTATTTAGATGGTTGGGCTTATAGAAAAGCAAACACAGGTCCAGAAGGAACTACCTTTACAGTTGCAAATTGGACTTATAGTGGAGTTGATGGTTTAGAAGGTGGAACAAACAATGCTACTGCTACTAAAGCTTTTCCATTAGGAACGTATAAAAATACAACTGCTTCGGTTCAAAGAAATGGTATTTTAGGTTTTGCAACCTACCCAAACCCAATTACAAATAACGAGTTTACCATTACTTCTAGCAATTCAAGTAAAAAAGAAGTTGCTATTTTTAATGTTTTAGGTAAAAATGTTTATTCAACTAGCTTTACAGGAACAAAAGCTACATTAGATGTTTCTTCAATTAGCTCGGGAATTTATGTTTTAAAAGTTACTGAAGAAAGTAAAACAGCAACAAAAAAATTAGTAATTAGATAATTTTCTACTATTTTTAGTAATACAAAAGCTCCGAAGATTCGGAGCTTTTCTTTTTTCTGTATCTTTAGAGTAGAAAAGAGAGAAATATGAATTTAAAAATAAAACTGAATAATATCTTATTTTTAGATATAGAAACTGTACCACAAGAAGAACATTGGAATTTTCTTCCTAAAGAAACACAAACACTTTTCGAGAAAAAAACACAATACCAACGTAAAGAAGAATTTACGGCAGAAGAATTTTACGAAAGAGCAGGTATTTGGGCAGAATTCGGAAAAATAATCTGTATTTCTGTAGGTTATTTTGTAAGGGTTGAAGAAAAAAACCAATTTAGAGTTACCTCGTTTTTTGGCGATGATGAGCGTAAAATTTTAGTAGATTTTAACAACCTTTTAAACAAACATTTTTCGAAACCTTCTAATGTTTTATGTGCACATAATGGAAAAGAATTCGATTTCCCTTTTATTGCCAGAAGAATGATTGTCCATCAAATAGAACTCCCCAAAAAATTAAATTTATTTGGAAAAAAACCTTGGGAAGTACCACATTTAGACACCCTAGAACTTTGGAAATTTGGTGATTATAAACACTATACCTCTTTAAAATTACTAACGTCTATTTTAGGAATTCCTTCGCCAAAAGACGATATTGATGGCAGTGAAGTTGCAGGCGTTTACTACAAAGAAAAAAACATCGAACGAATTGTTACTTATTGCGAAAAAGATACCATTGCTGTAGCACAAGTTTTATTGCGATTTAACAACGAAAATTTACTCGAACCAAAAGATATTGTAAGAGTTTAAAGTTGTTTTTAAAACCGATATTCTACTTTTAAAACTACAAACTAAAGATTAATAATTTTAATTAAATATTGGAGTGGTTGTAAACCAACTCCAATTATTTTTATTTTGCGATTATAACGGCCTTATCAAGAGAGCCACAATACCAATCTTCGCATCCAATTAATGTTTTTGTAATCGAAGTTGATGTTCTAGTTATCCTGTAATAACAGCTTCTTACACAAACATCTTGCTTTTTTCTTTCTTTATATTTATGAAAGTTTTTATTTGTTGTAGTAAAACTCATCAAAGCAAAAGCAACATGTTGGTATAAGAGTAGTTGCGATTTTGGTTTAGCTTAATAGCAATTATTTTTTTTTGTTATGGGCTTTTATCGCAACTAAATCTTGCCAGGAAAGAAAATTAAATGGTCAAGATTTTCTCTTTTATTAATTAAGTCATTATCAGTTAATTTCTAAGACTATTTTACTTGTTTTTTATCTCAGTTCTTTGTTAGGGGCAGTTACAGTTTTTCTAAAGTCATATACTCTTGTTCAGAATAAAAAATCTTTAGGGTATTTTCTTGAATAATTTCATAAGTGTTTTGCCAATTTCCTAATTGTTTATTATAATTTGAGTTTAAACTTTGATAAAACAAATTACCCCATTCTGTTTCATTAGCTTCTGTTGTTGAAAACTCCGAAAAGATAAGTAGTTTGCTTCTATTATCAATGGAAAAACTACCTGAAAAATCATTAATAACTGTGCTACCAGTAAAATTCAACTCTCGATTGAAAATTATTGTAATTCGATTTGAATTTGAAAAATCACTATCTACAAGGACATTATTAGTTAACCGATTAACAAATGAAGTTAATTTCCAAGTACCATAAATAGAATTTTCTTGCTGTTTTGTTTCTTCTTCATTACTACATCCTGTAATCAAAAAGAAAATTGATAAAATTAAAAACATATTTTTCATAATCTTATTATTTTATGTTTTTATAAAACTCTTAGAATCCAAATATTCCTCCACCTCCAGAAGAAGTCCATTTAACACCAAATGTTTGTTCTTTCCAATCACTACATCCACAAGAATTACATAATCTTGTTTGAATTCGTATTGGACCAGAGCCTCTTACAGTAACCAATTTTACAGATTCTGTAATTCCACTTCTAATCATAGATATTCCAAAGTTGTTAAGAATTTTTATTTCCCAAGAACAATCTTGATAGTTGGTTGGGTTACCATCATATTCAAGGGATATCCAATTCCAATAATGTGTTGGTAGATGAAAAGTAGCAGAATAAAAATGCTATTATTCTCAGTTTATAAACAAAGATAGCAGAAAAGTACAAACTTTGTAATTTGCGCTTAACTGCTATTTTTTTATATGCAGTTTTATGGGCTTTTAATTACTCCAATAAATTGTCAATGTTAATAATATTACCATCATCTTCTTGGTTCTTTATATCTTCAATGCTTAATTTTTCTAGTGGTATATGTGCTATTTGAGCGTTAATTGGTGTATCTGAATAACATACTTCGACTCCTGTTCTTATTCCAAATGTTTTTACTGGTTTTACTCTAATATATAATACTGTTTTTGTTCCGTCACCAACAGCTGTTGATATTGTTTTTTTTACACAGGCTTCACTTCTACAAGTTTTACATGTTTTAGATGCAGCACTTCTTGAATATAATCCCTTATACGAATTATTAATTTTATTTTCATATTCAGGACTTGAGATTCTTACAATAGTATACTTCTTGCTACTTTTTATGTAAAAAGCTTCTTTATTTAACAAATCTTCTGAAAATTTTTCCGTGAAGGAACTTAAATTTGAAGTTTTAAAATATACATCATAAGATTCTTTTAGATTTATTGATAAATCTAATTCTAATTTATTTATTGTGAATTCCTCTAAATTATTTAATTCTGGTTCAGTATTATTTGAACAAGAAAAAACAAATACCGAAATTAAAATAATTAATAATTTAGTTTTTAAATATTTCATTTTATTTGTTTTTAATAATATACGCATTCAATTTTTTTTTTTAGAGTATTGAATGAAGACTTATAATTTTGCCTTCTTTTTCAAGAAACTCTTTTTATGTACAATTCATAATTTTTTAACTCATTTTTTTCTTCCAAGTAGAGTTTGCTCTTAGAATATAATTACGCTTTCCTTTTAATTGCCCACAACAACGATTAAAATTAAAAAAATTATTTTTTTCTTTTTTAAAATTTTTATGTTTTATAAATTAATACAATAAAGGTCTAAGAATACTATTTAAACATCCAAGAAAAAATCTTGGTAAAAGTTCGGTAAATTTTAAAAAAGGAATGTGCGCACTCTTTATAAACATTCTTTTTTTTGCTAGCAAGTTTTTAAAAACGGAAATCAAGTCGTTAATAAAAACAATTTAAACATAAAAAAAATAATGGGATATGCAAATAAAATTTATGTTTTGTTTAGCTTTTTTTAAAAAAAATAATAATATGTCATTTTTTTTAAGGTTTTAAAAATAATAATGCAATGTTTTAAGTATTGCAACTTATTCTTCTGTTTTTAAAGAAAGCTCTAACCAACGTTCTTCTTTTTGTTCTAAAGCATCAATAATTTCTTGTAATTCTTCAGATTTCTTTGCAACATTATCGGGTTCGATTTCTACATTTAAAAACTGATTTTCAATCGTTGTTTTTCTTTTTTGAAGTCTTTCAATTTCTACTTCCAAAGCACCAAACTCTCTTTTTTCATTAAAGCTTAAACTTGACTTCGTTGCTTTCTTTTCTACCTTTTTCTCAACAGGTTTTTCGGCAATTTCTTTTACACTTTCAGTATTATTAGAACTATCGTACACTCTAAAATCGGAATAATTCCCAGGAAAATTCTCGACAACACCTTCGCCTCTAAAAACAAAAAGTGCATCTACAATTTTATCCATAAAATAACGGTCGTGAGAAACAACTAATAAGTTTCCTGGAAAATCTAACAAGAAGTTTTCTAAAACATTTAGCGTAACCACATCTAAGTCGTTGGTTGGCTCATCTAAAATTAAAAAATTAGGATTCTGAATTAAAACCGCACATAAATACAAGCGTTTTTGTTCTCCTCCAGAAAGTTTTTCGACAAAATCGTATTGTTTCTTTTTATCAAACAGAAAACGCTCTAACAATTGCGAGGCAGAAATTTTTCGTCCTTTAGAAAGCGGAATAAATTCTCCAAACTCTTTTACAACTTCAATAACTTTTTGTCCTTCTTTAATTTCGATACCAGCTTGTGTGTAATAACCGAATTTTACAGTTTCACCCAAAATAACTTTACCACTATCTAAAGGTGCTTTTTGGGTAATAATATTTAAAAAAGACGATTTTCCTGTTCCGTTTTTACCAATAATACCAACACGTTCTCCACGTTTAAAAACGTAATCGAAACCATCTAAAATCTTTTTATCGCCAAAAGATTTGTAAACTTTATGAAGCTCTAAAATCTTACTTCCCAAACGTTCCATATTTATTTCTAGCTGAATTTGATGGTCTTTTCTACGTTGGTGTGCTTTTTCTTTAATTTGATAAAAATCGTCTGTTCTCGATTTCGATTTTGTAGTTCTTGCTTTGGGTTGCTTTCGCATCCAATCTAACTCCTTTTTAAACAAGCTTTTTGCTTTACTTAAATTGGTAGCTTCTAAAGCCAAACGCTCTTCTTTATTTTGAAGGTAATAAGAGTAATTTCCTTTGTATTTATAGATTTTACCTTCATCTAACTCTAAAATTTCGTTACAAACACGTTCTAAAAAATAACGGTCGTGTGTAACCATAAATAAGGTAATTTTCTCTTTTGCGAAAAAGGCTTCTAACCATTCTATCATTTCTAAATCTAAATGATTGGTTGGTTCATCTAAAATTAATAAATCGGGTTTGTTAATTAAAACAATAGCTAAACTGAGTCGTTTTCTTTGTCCACCAGAAAGTTTACCCACTTTTAACGATAAATCTTCTAATTTTAATTTCGATAAAATTTGACGGTATTGCGTTTCAAAATCCCACGCATTAAATTGTTCCATTTGCTCAAACGCAGTTTGGTATGCATCTGTATCGTCCAAGTTTTTTAAGGCTTTTTCATATTGGTTTACAATAGAAAGAATCTTGTTATCTGTTGCGAAAATGGTTTCTTCGATGGTTAGGTTTTTGTTTAACTCGTCATTTTGCGCCAAATAAGCAATAGAAATATCTTTACGAGTAACTATTTGCCCAGTATCTGGTACATCTAAACCAGCAATAATATTTAAAATAGAGGTTTTTCCACTTCCATTTTTTGCAACGAAAGCAACTTTTTGATCTTTATTAATTCCAAAAGAAATGTCTTCAAACAAAACACGTTCTCCATAGGATTTAGATATATTTTCTACTGATAAATAGTTCATTAATCTTCTTTTTTGCAAAGAAACGAAAAATCGATGTCGTTCAGTTGGGTTTATCTCTCAATTATTTCTTAAGAAACATATTAGTCAATAAAAAGTTATATAAACGAGAAAACCCAAGATTTTATCTTGGGTTTTTTTCTGTTCATTTAATTTTTAGGGGGCTGCTTATAGGGGATGCAAAATTAAATGACACTATGATGATGTAAATATATATATTAAACAAGTACTTGTCAATCCCTGAACTCCGTATATTTTTCGTATCCCTGAGCTCAGGGATACCTATCCCTGAGCTCAGGGATAAGTGAAAAATTGATGTAGCAATAAACCCAGTAGTAGACTGGGTTTGTTAAAATTGAAATAAAATTGAAAATGCTTAATTTTTAATGAACTTTTGTAAGAACGTTTTATTTTATCTGGCAATTCAATGAAATAAATACAAATTTTAATGTAGAAATGGTATTACTCTTGCATAATTAGGCTCACTATCGATTCAGCTATTTAAATCAGTTTCAAAAAAACGCTAGAAGTTCGATAAGAATTAGAAAAAGATCCTCTACAATCGATATCAGTTTTACCTTCATTTTAATTCCATTAGAACAAGATTGGTGTTACTGAAGTAGTAATTTTTACAGAATTGCTGTTTCCAGAAACATTTTTTGCTACATCTTTTACTGTAAATGCATAAGAAGTGTTTTCTGTAAGCCTTTTTGCTTAATAAGGTATGGCTTGTAACTGTTGTAATTTATTTGCAAAAATCAACTAAAAAAACCTCGAGCAATTTGCTCGAGGTTTTTAATTTTATTTTAAAAAGTAATTTTATTTTTTAATTAATTTATTTTTCACAGATTTTTGACCGTCGTTAACTTCTAACAAATAAATACCTCTTTTTAAAGTAGAAACATCTATGGTGCGTTTTTGTAATTTTCCTGCCTTTATTACTTGACCAATAGTATTTATAATTTTAAATGATAAGTTTTTACTTCTACCAAATTTAACTTGAACAAAATTAGTCGTTGGGTTAGGGAATATTTCTAAACTTGAAGAAATTTCGCTACCTAATACTTCACCCTTCGTACTATCTGTGTAAATTGTATAGTTGTTAGGAGTATTTTGGGTAATATTAACAGTGTAGTCTTCTACTTCACCATCAGAAAATGTTTCGCAAGCTGTTTGTGCGCTATTGTATTTCATAGAAACACGCATTCTTGTTTGTCCTAATAATGCATTAGAAGGCACAGCAACAGTAGCTGTTAAATTGTTTGAACTAGATGAAGATCCTGAAACTACTTTTTCGTTGCTATCAAAAGTTCCATTTTGGTTAAAGTCAATCCAAACAGCCCAATGTTCTGTATAGGCTGTGCTTGAAAACCCTGCGCTTACAACCATAGTATTTGAACTTCCTTGTGCTAAGGTAGCTATTTTAGAGGTAAAATCTCCATAACCAGCATTTGCACTAGTGGCATTTTTCATTCCACCTAACTCTATATTATCAATCCATTCGTAAGTTGCTCTATTTCCTTTAGAGGAACAATAATTAAGCGCAACACCTAAGGTTGTAAATGTTACACTGTTACTTGGTGTAGATGTATTTTCTGCTTCATCTTTAGCTTTAACAGTGTATGTGTAAGATGTATTTGCTGTTAATCCAGTAATATTGGCAGAGGTTCCTGTTACGGTTCCTACGCTGGTATTATTGTTAAATATCTCATACTTTGTTACTGCTACATTGTCTGTAGAAGCAGTCCAAGATAAAGTTGCTGTAGTTTGTGTTATGTTAGAGGCAGATAAACCTGTGGGTGCAGTAGGTGCTTGTGTATCTGAAACACCATTCGTAATATTTACAGTATAATCTTCTGTTTCTCCATAATTAAAAGTTCCGCAAGAAGAAGGTACAGTATTGTATTGCATAACCACACGCATTCTTGTTGTACCTGTTATTGCAGAGGCTGGTATAGAAAAAGAACCACTAACAGGCGTAGTTTTAGAAGCTGTTTTTGTCCAAACTGTTTCACCATTATCAGCAAAATCACCATCTTTATTATAGTCAATAAAAACTGCATATCCTTCGTTATAATTTGTGCCAGGCCAAGTTGGTGTAATTGTAATTGTAGTTGAAGCACCTTTGGTAATATTTGTAGATTGAGATGTGTAATCTGCATATCCGCCAGATGATGCTCCACTTGTATTGTTAATACTACCTAAAACTACCTTACTAATATATTCATCAGAAACACTATTTCCATTAGAGCTACAGTAATTTAATTGAACTTCTGTAGTTGTAAAATTTACTGATGCACTGTATGCAGATGTAGTGTTGTTAGGACATTTGCTTCTTACTTGTACTTCGTAAGAAGTTTGAGGAGATAAATTTGATAAAGAAGTTGTAGCTGTTGCAACAGATGAAGTTGTCCAAGAAGAGCTACCTACTTTACGATATCTAAAATCATAAGAAGTTCCTGCAACAGAATTCCACGAAACAGTAGCTGTAGAAGAGTCAAATTCATCAACAGTAAGATTAGAAGGGGTTGTAGCATTACAAACTACAGGAACTCCGCTTAAACCAGTTACTATTAAAGAATAATTTTGGCTTCCACCAGTTAAATTGCCTTTGTGGGTTACAGTAATTGTATAGGTTCCAGAAGCATTTGCTATATCAACTCTTTCATAAGGGTCTTTGTTATTGTCTCCTCTTCCATTAGTTGTAACTCCTGTTAACCTCCAAGGTGTAGATGTCGTACCATTTTTAGATACTCTAATATCTAAGTCGTTTACTAAAACTGCTAATGGAGAGTTTGTTGCTGTGGTAGCTGTACCTGGTCTATCTGTCCAAGATATTGAAGCTAGCAGTGGGTTAACTCCGTCAGAATCGACAGTAATTGTGTAGGTTTGACCTTGTGCTAATGTTAATTCTTCGATTTTAGATTGATTTCCTTTTTGAGTAATTGCTTCTGCGGCTTTTTTAGCATTTAACAATCCCCAACCGAAAATTGCATCAGGTCCATTTGCTCCTGCATCATCTGCAGTATGTAAAGCCAAGCCTTTTAAAGTTGCAGCTTTCATAAAAGAACCATGAGTGTTATTGTTGTGTTGCTGTAATAATAATAATGTACCAGCTACATTTGGAGACGCCATAGATGTACCAGAAATACTATAATAATCATCATCTGTATTTCCGTCAGAAAAATCTGGTGCTCCACGATTTTGTTTGAAGCTCTCAAAGTCAAATGCAGAATATACGTTTGTACCATTACCTGTAATATCTGGTTTTATACGTAAATCGTCTGTTGGTCCTTCACTACTTGAAGAGTTAATTAATACCTGAATTAAGTTCCCATCAGCATCTACATTAGCGTCTTGTGCATTAGCAACTACTAAGTTGTTTTTTGAAGTAGAGTGGCCTGTTAATTTGTCGTAAGAGCTGTTACCTTCTAATGGGCTTGCATTGTAGGCATCTTGATCACCATCATTACCAGCAGCAACAACCATTAGATAGTTTGGTGCGTTAAACATTAACGCATCCCATCTACGTGAATCTACAATATATGCTCCAAAATAATAGTCTGGAATTAAATCTCCTCTAGGACCATACGAATGGTTAGATATTAACATACCATTAGCTGCTGCATCTGTAGCTTCTGCAACATCATTATTCCAATCTGCAGTAATAGCGTTTGCGTGAGGCGCCATACCTTTAGAGTTGGCTTGAAATTCTCCAGAACCAACAATGGTTCCTGTAACATGTTGCGCATGAAAGGTATTAGAATTTCTTTTAGCCTCGTTGTCAAGAATAGAAACTCTATTGTTTCCTCCTGCTCCGTCGAAATCTTGATGTGTTAATTGTACAGCTCCACCATCCCAAACATAGGCAGTCATATTTTGTCCCAATAAATTTAGTCCTAAAGAACCTCCAGTATTTAAGTGGTTTGTTCTAGTAGATCTTGCTGCATCTACATTGTAAGTAGCAAAATAAATAGGATGGCCATCTACAACTTTTTGAAGTTCCATAAAACCAGGTTCGCCATCTGGTTTTTGGGTAAATACTTCCCAGCCTTTTTGTTCTGCAATTCTTATAGCTTTTTGTTTTTCGGTTAAAATTTCTTCTTGAAATGTTTTTTTAATTTGTTTAAGTTTAGATAAATTGTATTTCTTACGAATTTTTTCAATATCGCTTTTCTTCTGTGCTTGTAAGGCAAATGTAAAAGCGAAAAATACTCCTATTGCAAGAAGTTTACTTAAGTAACTTTTTTTCATTTTTTTAGGGGTTTAAGAAGTTATATTTTATAAATAAGCAATGTGTTTTTATGTTAATTAATTATTAAAAAATTACACATTACGCCGTAAAACTACAAAAAGATTATTGATATCTCAAAATTTTAAGCTATATATTTTTGTTTTTATGAGAAAAGATATTTGTTTTTGTAGTAAGTAATAGTCTTTTAGGTAAATTTTATTTGTGTATATTTTTAAAAAATCTTTATTAATAATGGTATATTGCACTTTTAATTTTTTATAAAATAGTTTATGAAGATAATTGTGCCAATGGCAGGAATTGGTTCTCGTTTGAGACCTCATACATTAACAGTACCAAAACCATTAACCGTAATTGCAGGAAAACCAATTGTACAACGTTTGGTAGAAGATATTTCTTCTGTAATAGATGAAAAAATAGATGAAATTGCATTTATAATTGGGCCAGCCAAAAAAGGATTTCCAGCAGAAACAGAGCAAAATTTATTAACTATAGCCAAAGAATTAGGAGCAAAAGGGGCTGTTTATGTACAAGAGGAAGCCTTAGGAACTGCACACGCTTTGTATTGTGCAAAAGATTCTTTATCTGGACCTTGTGTTGTGGCTTATGCAGATACTTTGTTTAAGGCAAACTTTACTTTAGATGCAAATGCAGATGGAGCAATTTGGGTGAAAAAAGTGGAAGATCCAAGTGCATTTGGAGTTGTAAAATTAGAAGATGGTTTTATTACGGATTTTATAGAAAAACCAAAAGAATTTGTTTCAGACTTAGCAATTATAGGTATTTATTACTTTAAAGATGGAGATAAAGTAAGAGAAGAAATTCAATATTTAATCGACAACGATTTAAGGGAAAATAACGAATATCAATTAACCAATGTTTTAGAAACTTTAAAACAAGATGGTGCAAAATTTATTCCTGGAACTGTAGATGCTTGGATGGATTGTGGTAAAAAAGATCCAACAGTAGATACCAATAAACAAGTTTTAGATTTCGAGCAAGAAGCAGGTAATAATTTAGTTTCCGAAGACGTTATATTAGAGAATTCGAAAATTATACAGCCTTGTTATATTGGTAAAAATGTTGTCTTAAAAGACAGTAAAATAGGACCTCATGTTTCTATTGGCGATAATGGAATTGTGTTAAATTCTATCATTTCAAATTCGTTAATACAAACGAACGTAGCAATTTCTAATGCAAATTTAAACAAGGCTATGATTGGGCATCATGCAAAATATAATGGTAGATATACTTCTGTTAGTATTGGAGATTACACAGAATTAATTTAATGAAAATAACAAGTAGAAATATAAACAACAAAGAAAAGAGAGCCACTTGTTTAAAGTTTGTTCTCTTTTCTTTGTTGTTTATTCTTTTCTCTACGAACATCTATTCGCAAGACAGCATTCCTGCAGCAAAAGATTTAACAGAAGAAAAAGAGTTGCTTTTTCAACAATCGTTTTTCGAAGCACTTTCCCAAAAATCTATTGGAAATTATCAAAAAGCAATAGAAAATTTAGAGAATTGTAACCAGATTTTACCTAACAATTTAACGGTTTTTTTCGAGTTTTCTAAAAATTATTTGCGCTTAAACAATACGCTTTTAGCGAAAGAATACATCCATAGAGCTTTGGCACAAGAACCAGAAAATGTTTGGATGCTAAAACAATTGGTAAAAATAGAAGTTCGAGAAAGAAATTTCCCAGAAGCCATAAAAACACAACAAAAAGTAATCGCCAAATACCCTAGAGAAAGAGAATATTTAGTGCGTTTGTATCTGCAAAATAGAGATTATAAAAGTGCGGTTTCTTTATTAAATAATTTAGAAAAAGAAGAGGTACTTTCTGCAAATTTAAAAAAATTAAAAGCAAGTTTAGAAAAAAGAAAGGAGGCACCAAAACCTAAAAAAATAGATGCCAATATCGAAGATTTAATTTCGAGGTTTAAAACGGATAAGTCTTATAAAATTTTAGAAGAAATTTTAAACAAATCGAAAGATAATCTAAAGCGTCTTTTAAAATTTAGCGAAGAAGGTATTGCGCTTTTTCCTGCACAACCTTTTGTGTATTTGATAAATGGAAAAGCATTAAATAGTAAAAAAGATTTTAAAAACGCTGTAGAAACTTTGCAAAATGGTATCGATTTTGTTATTGAAGACGATATGGAAGCAGATTTCTACAAAGAATTATCTATTTCTTATAAAGGTTTGGGAAACAAAAAAGACGAGCGAAAGTTCTTAGAAAAGTATAAAAAGTTAAAAGGAATATGAAAATTTTAAAATATTTATTAATTTGTGTACTCGTTCTTGCTTCATGTAAAACAAAAAAATATACTATGGGAACTGCAGTTATAGCCAAGGAAATGGCTGCAAAAAAAGTAGCAAAAAAACACATTGCTAATAATTTCGATAAAAAAACCATCAACGCAAAATTCAAAGTAAACTTTAATAATGGAAAAATAAACCAAAGTATTTCTGTATATATGAAGATAGAGAAAGACAAGGTAATTTGGTTGAAAGGAACCAAGTTTATTTCTGTTTTTAAAGCGAAAATAACACCAACATCTGTTCAGTTTTATTCTCCTTTAAAAAAGCAATATTTCGATGGCGATTTTACAATGTTAGAAAAATTATTAGGAACACAAATTAACTTTAAGCAGCTTCAAAATTTATTTTTAGGTCAGGCTATTTTAAATTTAAAAGAAGAAAAGCTAGAAGTTAATATTGTAAATAATTCTTATGTTTTAAACCCAGAAGTACAATCTATTTTATTTGATGCTTTTTTTAATATCCATCCAGGACATTTTAAACTAAATAGCCAGTCTATTGTAAATTCGGCAAAAGAACAACGTTTAGATATTTTATATCCTTCTTATACAGTTGTAGATGAGGTTGTTTTTCCACAAGAAATAAAAATTAAAGCAAAAGATAAAAAGAAATTTACACAAATAGATTTCGAGTTAAAATCTGTAGAATTTAACACAGTAATAAACACTTCTTTTTCAATACCAAATGGTTATAAACGTATAGAGTTATAGTGATAAGGGGAAATTTTCATATCGCATTTTTTGTATTCTTTTTAAGTTGTCTATCTGTTTTTGGACAAACAAGAAAAGAGTTAGAACAACAACGCAAAAAACTAAAAAAAGAAATTCAGCAAGTAAACCGTTTGTTATTTACAGAGCAGAAAAAAGAGAAAAATGCTTTAGAGAACCTAAAAGATATCAACCAGAAAATACAAGTTCGATTAAAATTAATAAATACCATTAATTTAGAATCGAAATTATTGTCTAACGAGATTAAAAAAAATCAAAAAGAATTAGATAAACTAGAAAAGCAACTTACCGATTTAAAAAAAGATTATGGAGATATGATTTTTAAATCCTATAAAAGCAAATCGCAACAAAGTAGGGCGATGTTTTTGTTATCTTCACAAAATTTTTATCAAGCTTACAAACGTTTGGAATATATGAAACAATACGTCTCTTTTAGAAAAAAGCAAGGAGAGGCCATTGTAGAACAAACAAATGTCGTTAAAAAGATGAACGATTCTTTATTAATACAAAAGCAGATAAAAGATACTTTAATACTGGCAGAAAAAGAGCAAAAAAATATTATTGAATTAGATAAAAAGAGTCAACAAAAACTAATATCTAACATTAAAAAGAAGGAAAATAAGTACAAGCGAGACTTAAGAAAGAAAATTGCTGAAGATAAAAAAGTGGCTGCAAAGATTAATAAAATTATTAGAGACGAAATTGCAAAAGCAAATAAAAAAGTAAAAAATAAACCAAAATCTTCCAAGAAAAACGAGTTTATATTAAGTCCGGAATCGAAAGCATTAGCCGCAAAATTCGAATTGAATAAAGGAAAATTACCTTGGCCAGTAAAAGAAGGAATAATTACCAGAAAATTTGGTCGACAACCACACCCAACTTTCCCAGGAATTACAATTAATGGAACAGGTTTGCATATCGCCACAAAAAACGGCAACAATGCAGAAGCCATTTTCGGAGGAGAGGTTATGAATATTTTAGTTTCTTCAGAAGGAAGAAAAAATGTATTAATAAGGCATGGTAATTACATATCTTCTTACAATAATTTAAGTAAGTTATACGTAAAAAAGGGAGATGCAGTTGTTGTAGGGCAAAATATTGGTAAAATATTTACCAACAAAGTATCAGGAAAAACAAACCTTATTTTTGCAATTTATAAAAATACGGTTCCTTTAAACCCTGCTTCTTGGATTTTAAAAAGGTAAGTTTTCGTCTTAAAAACTTTTTGTAACTTCATTTAATATCTAAAAAAATCAATAAAATAAATTTTTTGAAATTATTTATTTTTATTAGATATCTTTGGTATGTCAACTATCGTCAATGGAAGAAATTATTTTACAGCAGAAGAACAAAATCGTAGCTTTATATAACGAAAAGTTGCTGTCTGTTTTTTTAGAAAAAATTACTACGCATCATAAAACGATGCAAAAGATAGAACATCTTCAAAAAGAACTTATTGGCAAAACGTTTACAGAAAAAGAAAAGACGATCGCATTTGAAGCTTTAAATGCCTATAAGAAAGCATTAGAAAACATCGTTTCTAGCTATTTTTCTACCATAAATTCGGTTGAAGAAGTTCCGTTTAATAATTATTATACATCTTTAGATGCTCTTTTAGAGAATTTAGATACTACCATAACAAGAACACAAGACAGAGAACGATTTTTTGGTTTAGACACAGATTCTAAAACCTTAAAATTAAAAAAAAGCGTAAAACGTACCCTTTTTAATATATCGAAACTTCCTTTAAAAACAACCAATGTTTTTAGAAAAACGAAAAAAGAAATTATTTTTTGGCAACAAGAAATTCCTTTTAAAAATGCAACAGCCTATTACTTTAAAAGTGAGCTTACCAAAAATTTAGCAACAGCCATAGATGCTGTAAATAAAGAAATAGCTGAAATTACAAATGTGTACTGGAAGATAGATAATGCAATTGACGCATCTATTAAGCTTTTTTTATCTAACAAAGCAGTATTGTCTTTCTCTAAAAATATAGTAGATAGTTTAGCAAATGTGCCTTCCTTAGAGTCGAGAATAGAACATCATACATTAGCGTTTACAAAATTTTTTGAAGCAAATGTTTTACAATATACAGCAGCATTGTACAAAGCAGATACTTTTGAGTTGCCTACCACTTTTTTTAACACGAATAAAATTGAAAGCTATCAAAAAGAAGTTTCTGGGAAAAGTGAAAAAGATGTAAAACTTTGGCAAAATACGTTTAGTGTTTTAGAGAGCGATTGGGAGTTAGATATCGAAATATTTAAAATTATATTTAGTGTAATCTTTACATACGATCTTTTAGAAAGATCGATACATAAGCGTTCAGAAGTTATTCAAAATGAATTAGAAAATATTAAAACATATCTATCTGACGTAAAAAGTACAATCTCGAAAGCAAAAACAAAAACAGCTATAAAAAGCACGTTTGTTAGTGAATTAAAAAATGTAAACAAAAGCTTTAAAAAAATTATTGAAGAAACTTCTATACGCGTTTCCAACTTAGAATTACCATTACAAATTAATCAGTTCGAAGAGAATGTTTTACAAGTTCTAAAAACACTTTCTACCAAAAGAGCCATTAGTTCGGATATGGATTTTGGAACAAAAACAGCAACCTCTTCTATCAATTATATTTCACCTTTCCAGTTGGTAACCTACCAAAGTTGGCCAAGTTTACTAACAGTAATTAAACAAGCAAAAGTAGATTTAAATGAAAAAGTTACTTCTTTTATAGACGATATAAACGCGTTGGCGCAAGTAAGTGAATTTAATTTAGAGTCTGCATTATCTCTTTTCGAAAACGATACTAATGATAGTGTTTCCACAGAAAATTCACCCAAAAAAGTTGCTTTAGAAGGTTTAGAAAGAAGTGAAGAAAAAATTGAAGAATTAAAAAGTACATTGGATAATTTAAATGTTTCTAATGGCGAAATGTTGTTGCCAAGCATTACTAAATTTAACCATAGCATTTTAGAGTTAACAGATACCGAAAATATTTTAGAAATTAGATTGTCTATTGCAAAGGCAAAATCTATAGAAAAAAGTAAATTACTTAAAGAAAAAGTAATAAACAACGTTAAGAATTTTGTACCTATTGCTGTAAATTATTCGAAAGATAAGTATACAAAAACAGCAGGTCGTCTAAAAAATTTGTTAATCAGAACAGGTTTGTACAAAGAAATCGTAGATGTAAATGGAGATTTGTCTGACTTTTTAAAACAAGCAGAACAGGCTTTAGATGAATTGCCTTATGTGTACCAACGTTTATTTCGATCGGAAACTTTACAAAACGAAACGTTGTTTATTGGAAGAACAGAAGCGTTACAAAATTTAGATAAAGCTTACGAATCTTTTGGTAAAAACCAGTATGCAGCCACAGTAATTGTTGGAGAAAGAGGTTCAGGAAAAACGTCTTTAATTCATCATTTTTTGGGTAAGCATAAGAAAATTCCAAAAACGATTTTCCTGTCATCTAAACAAAATATTTGCGAACCTATTGAGTTTATTGAGTTCTTAAAAACGTCATTCAACAAAGATTTACAAACCATAGAAGAATGGATTGAATTTTTTAACGCAGGTAAACAAAGAACAATTATTTTAGAAGACCTTCAATATTTATATTTTAGAAAAGTGGGTGGTTTTAATGTGCTTCATTTGCTATCTAATTTAATTGCTTCTACAAAGAAAAATGTATTTTGGATTGTTACTTCCTCTAAATATGCATTTCAATATTTAAATAAATCGATTCAAATATCAGAGCTTTTTGCATATCAAATAGAAATGAATGAAATTGATAAGCAAACCATAAAAGAAGCCTTAATAAAAAGACATAAAATTAGTGGTTACAATTTATATTTCGAGCAACCACCAGTTGCTTATTTAACCAAAAAGTTTTTAAAAGCTCCTTTAGAAGTGCAACAAGAGATTTTAAAAGAAGAGTTTTTTAGCGATATTAATAAAATTGCGCAAAGTAATTTTAGAATTGCGTTTATGTATTGGATTCGTTCCACAGTAAAAGTTTCTGGAAGTACCATTTATATGCGTTCTTTAAAAAGTATAAACACCTCTTTTTTAAACAAATTAACACCTCTAAAATTATTAATGCTTAATAGTATTTTATTGCAAGAAAGATTAACCATAGAAGATATTGTAGAACTTTCTAGTTTAAATGAACAACACACCAAAAATAGTATACATGCTTTGTATGAAAACGGATTGTTAACTATGGAAAATGAAGAGTTTTACACGATTAACATATTTTTATATCGTCAAATTACCTCTTTATTAAAAAGTAAAAATGTGATTCATTAAATAGAAACAATGAAAAAAATAATTATCATATTCCTTTTTATTTCTGTCAATTTAATGGCGGTAAATAAAAATACTGCTACGTTTTTACCAATTCAATCTTCGACTTTACAGAAAGTAGATACGCTAAAAGTAGATTCTTTAAAGTTGAATACTATTGTAAAAGAAGAAGCTAAAAAAGAGGTTAAAAAAGAGGTTAAAAAAGAAGTAAAAGATACCAAAGATAAAATCGTTGAAAATTTAAAACCACCAGAAATTTTAGAACTCTTTTCTGCGGGAAAAATTATCTGGGCGATTATATTTATTATTATTGGTTATTTATTTATAAAGTTTACAGTTTCTTTATTAGAAAGATATGCGGAAAAGTTTACAAACCAACGTATTACAATAAAAGGAATTATTCCCGTAGTTAAAATTTTTGGTTGGATATTTATCATCGTTTTAATTATTGTTGGTATTTTTCAACCTCCATTTGCTACAATAGTTGCAGTTTCTGCATCTTTAGGAATTGCAGTTGGTTTCGCATCTCAAGATATAATTAAGAATATTTTTGGTGGAATTATTATTTTATTAGACAGACCTTTTACGGTTGGCGATAAAATTGAAGTTGGAAGTCATTATGGAGAAGTTGTAGAAATTGGGTTGCGTTCGATAAGAATTGTAACTGCAGACGATTCTTTGGTAAGTATACCAAATGGAGAATTAATGAACAAATCTGTGTCGAATTCTAACACAGGTGAAGCCAATTGCCAAGTAGTGGCAGAAATTTATTTACCAATTACTGTAGATACAAAACGTGTTCGTCAATTGGCAAATGAATCTGCACAAATTTCTAAATACATTTATTTAAACAAACCTATTTACGTGTTGTTTTTTAATGAAGTAAAAGAAGGTCGTTCGTACTTAAAAATGCGTTTAAAAGCCTATGTTGTAGATATTCGTTACGAATTTGCCTTTAAAAGCGATATGACAGAAATCGTTATAAAACAGCTTTTAGAACAAAATATTATTAATCCTAAAGATTTGAGATAGGTTGTTTTGAAAATAAATAAGAAGTTTAAAAAATTAAAAACCGAATTTTTTCTTCATAAAAGGCTCTATAGTGGAAGCTGTAGTTATTGTTAAATGTATTGATTTTAATACTTTTGGGCTAACATTTCCTACTGCTCTTTCTGGTTTTTTGCTGTATATTTAGTATATAAACTATAGATTAATTAATCTGGTTGTGGAGAGTATTTTATATTCTTTTGAAGAATAATAGCATTAGGTAATGTAATTAATTCTTTTTCGGGTGTTCTTAAAGTGATAAAAAAAGCACCAATATCTCTAATTTCTCCAGTAATATCATTGTCTTTTTCTAAAACAGTAATAGAATCTCCAATTTTTACGGGGTAATTTATAAATAGAATTATACCAGCTGTAATATTAGAAAGTATGGACCATTGTGCAAAAAATGCAATTCCTAAAATGGTTAAAAAAGAAGACACATAAATTAATAATTGTTTTTCATCAACACCCCAAATAAAGGCAACCACTATAATAAGAGTAATATAAATAAGAATTGTAATTATTTTATTGGTTACTAAGATTCTGGCTTTTTGAAAACCAAATTTCAATTGAATTTTACGTAAAGATTTTGTAATTAGCCATCGAGAAAAAAAGGCTACTGCAAAAACAATAATAGATCCAATAAATTTATAATGACTTAGCAGTTCCATAATAATACTAATTAAATAATGCTTTTAATTCTGTGGCTTCATTTGGTTTTAATTTACCAGCTAAAACCAAACTTAATTGTTTGCGTCTTAAAGCACCTTCAAAACGTTCTTTTTCTAAAGCCGTTTCTGGAATTAATTGCGGAATTTGAACAGGCTTCCCAGTTTCGTCAACTGCAACAAAGGTGTAAATTCCTTCATTTACTTTTGTTTTCTGTCCAGATTGCCTGTCTTCTATCCAAACATCTACATAAATTTCCATTGAAGATTTAAACGCTCTAGAAACTTTTGCTTCTAAAGTAACCACACTTCC
This sequence comes from Polaribacter cellanae, assembly GCF_017569185.1. Lineage (NCBI taxonomy): Bacteria > Pseudomonadati > Bacteroidota > Flavobacteriia > Flavobacteriales > Flavobacteriaceae > Polaribacter > Polaribacter cellanae. The sequence goes on from NZ_CP071869.1 coordinate 2,650,816, forward strand.
AACAGGTACAGATTTGTTAAAAGCCACATGATTTACAGAAGCAGTAACCACAATTCTAGTGGAATGTCTTCTTGCAGCAATACTACAGGCTCGATCCATTCTTGCCAACAATTCTCCTCCAAAAAGATTGTCTAAATAGTTGGTTTCACCAGGTAAAACTAAATCTGTTAAAATGGTTAAAGAATCTTTAGGTGTTTTTGCTTCCATCAAAAAATATTTTTTTTGCAAAGATAGTAATCGCTTACTAAAAAGCGAAGGCAAAAAGTATAAAGAAAAGGGAATTTATTTTGGTGTGTTTACAAGCAACCAAGCATCTTTAGAAACTGTTCTTTTAATGCGGTTTAAACTGTTAATTGCTTTGTTTTTATTAGCATAACTATTGTAAGTAACTTGGGTTAAACCCCATTTATTAACGCCAATAATTTTAGCATTATACCCTTTTTCTTTTAGTTGTTCTACTTTTTTAACAGCATTTTCTACAAACTGAAAAGCACCAGCAACAACATGATAAGGTTTTGATATTTTTTTAGCAACATTTAATTCGATAGTTGGTAAAGGATTTGAGATTACAAAAGTTGCAGCTTGTATTTTTTTATCCAACGCTTTTTGTTGGCTTGCCAAAACTTCTTTTTGCTTGTTTTGTTGATAACCATTGTAACCAGCGAGACCTAATGTTAATAAAATTGCAGCAGTTGCAGCATATTTTATAAATACAGAAACTCCTTTTTTATCATTAGTTTTAGTAACAGGAATTAAAGGTTTTACTTTTTCTTTATACCTTTTTATTTCTGAAGATTTTAAGGTAGATAATCCAAAAGATTCCGTTAAAAAATTAACATCTGTAATTGGTTCGAAAACAATTTGTTGCGCTTCGTTTAAAGAAATTGTTCCTAAATTATTTAGGTTTATTGCTTTTTTTTGAATTTCGTTTTGCCATTTAATTACAGACAAAGAAATAGCAGTAGAGGCCTTTTCGAAAGAAATATTTTCGGTTGAAGCAATGTAGTTTGCCAACAAACCATCATTATGTTTTAAATGATTGTTAAACGTAATTTGTTTTGTTGGTGGATAAAAAGTATGAGTATTCTCATTTAATTTTGCACCAATTCTATTGGTTACAAACCCCCCAAAATCCGGAACAATTACGCAATCGTATCTGTATAATAAATCGTTTATGTAGTTGGCTAAATTCATTGCAACAAATATATAAGTTTTGAAGTTTCACAAAAGAAAGTTCTCTAAAAATTATCAACAATTTTTTTATATCTTGGTTGACAAATTGTTACCTGTGAAAGAAGAAAAATTACTCGCTATTTTACGTTTACAAAAATCGAAAGCGGTTGGCGATATTTTGGCAAAGAAACTTATTGTAAATGTGGGAGATGTGGTTCAAATCTTTAAAGAAAAACCCACAACATTATCAAAAATAAACGGAATAGGAAATTATGCATTAAAACACCTTTTTGATGAGAAGAACGTCAAATCTGCAGAACAAGAGCTAAAATACTTACAAGATCATAAGATTGATTATTCTTATTTTCTGGACGACGATTATCCAACCAATTTACAGCATTGTATAGACAGCCCTATTTTATTATTTAAAGATGGTAATATCGATTTTTCAAATAACAAAATTATATCTATAGTTGGTACAAGAAACATGAGTTCTTACGGACGCGATTTCTGCAATAAATTAATTGAAGATTTGGCAATACACAATCCAATAATTGTAAGTGGTTTTGCTTACGGAGTAGATATTTGTGCGCACAAAGCTTCCATTAAAAATAAGTTGCAAACTATTGCAGTTTTAGCACACGGTTTAGAGGAAATTTATCCGAAAGTTCATAAAAAATATATCAATCAAGTAAATGAAAATGGCGGATTTCTTACCGAATTTTGGCATGAAGAAACTCCTTTAAGAGAAAATTTCTTAAAACGAAATAGAATTGTGGCAGGAATTTCTACAGCAACCATTATTATAGAATCTGCAGAAAAAGGAGGTTCTTTAGTAACTGCAGATATTGCAAACTCCTATGATAGAGATGTTTTTGCAGTGCCAGGAAGAACCACAGATATCTATAGCAAAGGTTGCAATAATCTCATTAAAAATAACAGAGCACAATTGTTAACATCTGCAAACGATATTGTAAAAATGCTCAATTGGGACATTCAAGAAAAACCCAAATCCATTCAAAAACAATTGTTTGTGGAACTGAATGAGAACGAACAAAAAATTTACGATTTATTGCATGAAAAAGGACCACAATTATTAGATGTAATTTCTTTGGAATGTAACATTCCTATTTATCAATTATCATCCATTTTACTACAAATGGAAATGAAAGGTGTTTCGAAACCTTTACCTGGAAAGTTGTTTGAGTTGGTGTAGGAGTAGGAAGTTTGAAGATGCAAGTTTGAAGTAAGAAAGAACAATTTCAAATTTATTTTTTTAATTCGTGAATTTGTGGCGAAATTATTCTAGCGAGAATCATTTCAACAAAAAATCCTTTAATTATTCTTATTTTTGAGCAAAATCAATAGAAAAGAGAAGATGGCAGTAGAAAAAAAGTTGATGTCCAAGAAAAAACCTTCATTTCCTATAAACGAAATGTTGCATGCCTATTTAAAAAACTACAATAGAACGATTAAAAATTCTGTTTGTTACGACGATTTATTGCGTTTTCAAGGTTCAGTTACTGTTTACGATAAAAATGATGAAGACACACTTTGGATTCGTACTTATTACTCAGATTCCGATAGAAACGAGATTGATAAAAATTTAAAAAAAGTCTATACAATGTTGCATTCAGATGGAAATGACGATGCAATTCCCTTCCTAAATGTAGATGCAATTGATTACTGTACATTTGGAAATTCGAAACCCTTTAGAATAAAAATTAGAAATATCTTAAACGATAACTTTACCTACTTTTATGTAAAAAAGGCAGATGCTTCTAGAGTTTATGGTTTAGAATTAGAACACATTCTATCTCCACATAATATGAACTTTCTCGTTTACAAAGACACCTTAATCGAAGAACATATTGCAGGAATTCCAGGAGACGATTTTATTAGCGATTTTTTACCACATTGTACAGAGTTAGAAAAAGCGCAAATCGCCAAAGAATTTGTAAAATTTAAAGAACGATGTTTGGTGCGTTTGTTGGGCGATATGCGATCTTACAACTATGTAATTACGCCAACACACGATTTCGATCATATTATTTATAAAATAAGAGCCATAGATTTCGACCAACAATCTTTCGAAGGAAACCTAAAAGTGTACAACTTACAGTTTATGAAAGAGAATTTTAAGATGATAGAAATGGTGGGTAAAAAACTAGAAAACAGTTCTATAAGGCAATACAAAATAGAGGAACGTTCTTTTATGGCAAAAAGAATGATTACTGCCCCAAGAAGAACTACTCGTTTAATTAAATGTATGAAAGCAGACACTATTTCCTTTCCAGAAAATGTAGAGCTTTTAAAATCGCATTTAATAAAATATGTGGGAGATGTAAAGTTTAAAGATTGCGAAAATATGGGCGAAATTCTCGAAACCATTTTAGCATTTGTAAAACGTAACTATTTAGATATTAGTAATAAAGAGCTGTTTTAAAATAAAAAAAGAGGTTGTTTTTTTAAACAACCTCTTTTAATTTTTTGTGTTTTAAATTGTCTGCTAGAAAACGCCAATAAAATGACTTCCTTCTACATTTACCAATTCAGCACCTTTGGTAACTGCACCAGTTTCAGTTTCTACAACATAAATATTTCCGTTTTTCCCTACAGGAGCTTGCGTTAAATAAATTTCTGTTCCATCTACTACAAAACCTTGATATTGGAATAAGTAGAAATCTGGGTCGTAAGGGATACCATTAATTTTTTGAGCAGTTTGTGTATTTAAATCTACCAAAGCAAAAAATCCTTGAGGTCCTGCAACACCTTCTGCAGATCCATCATGACGATATGCTAATACTGCTTTACCATTAGAGGCTGGTCTCCAAGCTAAAATATAAGCACCTTTTACACCTAAAGCATCATCTAAATTAAAATCATAAGAGTTATCATATTGGTTATTTGCATCAATTTTTAAAATATGAGAACCATTTGGGTCACTTTGGTTTGCTTGGTAAACACTTCCATTATATTCAAAGGCATTTATACTTCGGTATCCATTCGTATTTCCATGTCCTACAGTAGATGTAATTACTGTTGGGTTTAATAATGATGGATAATCTAAAACGATGGTTTTAGAACCTAAAATTTCAAAATTACTATCTCTTTCTACTGTAGAAGGATCAACTTTACTTAAACGTGCACCAATGTATAATTTGTTTCCAGCTGCATTTAAAGTTGACATATCTATTCTAGAAATATAGTACCCTTTTGCTTCTTCTTCTGCACTTAGTGGAACATTATGTTCTTCAAAATTCTTTATTGAAGAGTTTACCAAATCTAAAGTAACTACACCAATTTTTGCATTTGTACGAATATAAGTATCGTCTGTTGCATCGTTTGGAGTACCATTGTCATCTACTTTATGTTCTGTAGATACATAAACTGCTGCACCTGTTTGGTCACCATCAAATAACTTTATCCATCTAGGAGCACTACCTACATAAGGAGCAATACTAACTTCTGAACCAGTAAGAGTAAATTTTTGTCCACCTTCTACAGTATATTTGGTGTAATTACCTCCAGTATCACCAGCATAACTAATATTAAATATGATGTTACCATCTTCAGAAGATTGTAATCTAGCAGTTCGATTAGAAGGTGCAATAAAACCATTTTCAAAAGGAGTTATGGATTTGGTTGGGTCTTTGGCAACTTCGCTACTTATACTATAAATTAGTGTTCCACCATTTCCATCTCCAGGGTTATCTCCCATTTTAGCTGCAGCGACAGTTATCCATCTATTATCTCCATTATTAGAATCCGTATTCGAGGGAGCTTTAAGGTTATCATTACTACACGCAGTTATTACACCTATGGTTATCGAAAATAGTGCGATTGCTTTAAAGTTTAAAAAATTACGTTTCATGTTAAGTTATTTTATTTTTGATTAAAATTTATTTATTGAATAGTTAAGTTTAAGGTAAAAAGCTCTTCCTGGTTTTTGTACCGATAAGTTATCGTATACTGGTTTGTCAAATATATTTTTGATATCAAAACTCATTACAAGATTGTTGTTAGGAAAAGAGTAACTGAGTCCAAGATCTTGTGCAAATTGTTGAGGAACTTTAAAGAAATCTGCTCCTGAAACTCCAGATGGAATATTTAAATAGCTAAACTCATCTGTAAAATACATTGTGTAGAATAGATTTAATCTAGATTTTTTTTGAAATACATTTTCAATCGAATATCGTAAGCTACTATTCATCGTAAAGAAAGGAGTGTTTGGAACGTCTATTTCTATGTTATTATTCATAATTTTTAAATCAAAACGAGAAATATTAAAATTAAAGCCAAAATTATGATTGTAGTTATAGTTTAATTGTGCTTCTATTCCTTTAGATGTTCCGCTTCCCTGGTTTACATACACTATTAAATCATTATTTACATTTGTAGAATTTTCTATAGGTAGACCAATTCTGTCTTTAATTTTTCGCATAAAAAAATTGGTAGAAATAGTAAATTGGTGTTTTTTGAGATTAAATGTGCCAAATCTAAAACCTAAGTTATAGTTGTTACTTTGCTCTGGGTTAATACTTGTGTTTGCAACAACATTATCACCATCATTACCAAATGTTTCTGTTTCGTTTGGTAAACGAATTGCTTTTTCGGCCGATGTTAACAAGGTAATATTCGATTTTAAGGCATACGAAAGTGCAAAGCCATACCCATTATGTTTTTTATTAGAACTTATAATTTCGTCTACTATTATGCTTTGTCCATTATTATCAACTTCTACTGTAGGATCTACACTTGTTGTTTTTTGTTGATAATGCTTACCGAATATATTCGCCTTTAATTTTTTATCTAAAGCAGTTAATTCGTAGGTTAAAGAGTAAATGTTTTTGTTTAAATCTCTTGTTCCGATAAAGGTGTTTTCTAAAACCGATTTTAAGATATCGCTATCTTTTCTATTAATATTACTATACACATGGTTTAGCAGAAGTTTATGTTTCCTATTAATCTTATAAGAAAGCCCTGTTCTAATAGTTGCAACATTTCTATTTATTTTATCTAGTGTTGGTCCTCCTTCCTGTTGAGAACGCCATGAATATTCATATTCATCTCCTTTAAAATCAATTGCTTTTTGTCCGTTCCAACTATAAGCTGTAGCAACTGTGTCGTTTACTGCACGGTTTCTTTTACCATATAAACTGTGTATATTTAAATCTAAACCTTTAGTGAAAAGATTTTTCTTTTGATAAGTGAGCGTTGCTAACATAGCATTTGACTCTAAAAACCTGCCTTTATATGGTGTAATGGTCATAAAAGCTCCATGTTGTACTTCTTTGTAATCTTTAGAACCAGTAAAACCAATTAAAAATTGGTCTGCCCATTTTACATCTGTAAATCCAAATTGAGCAATTCCTCCAGTAGATTTATAGGCATCATTAAACCTTCTAGCAGTAATGGGTGTTTGCACACCTCCTAGACCTGTAACTAAAACACTTCTACCAGAAACTTTATAATCATTATCGGAATAATTATGAAAAAGTGAACCTTTAAATGTAAAACCAGATTTTTTAAAACGATACAAACCGTTAACATTTGTTTGAGAGGTATTAAAAGATCCATAAGAGCTAGAAACATTAAAATTAGTTTTTGCCCCTTTATGAAGTATAATGTTAATGACCCCTCCCAAAGCATCATCAGCTAAATGACCAGGAACGACTCCTTTATCCCGCATTATGCATTAGGAATAAACAAAAGGAGGACTTAAATTATTAATTTGGGAGAATAATCCGTCCATCCAAGGTCTTTTTTTAGTGTTCAAAGCAATCTTTAACACCTTTCTGTTAGCATGATTTACTGTCCAAGCTCCTAATGCAAAGCAATAGACTTTTAGGGTTTTTAAAGTTGCTCGATTATGATGATTTAAGGCAAAATGCCTAAACAAACTCATTAGGTTATAAGCCACCATAATGAATCTAAAGGAAGCCTCAGTTGCCCAAAAATTCTTTAAACAAAAGTTGTCCAATCCAAAGTCTTCTTTGAGTTCTTTGATTCTGTTTTCACAATCAGCTCTGGTGTTGTAGATATTCCAAACTTGGTCTAGGGGTAAATCTAGATTAGTTACATAGCAACTAAAACGATAACCAGGCAGATCATCAAAGAGTAATTTCCCTGCTGCTTTTGGACGATCTTCTACTTTCTTTTTTATGACAATATAGCGCCTTGACTTACCATCTGTATGGTTAAAAATCATCTCATTAAGCTCAATTCCTTTTGTGAGCTCTATCCAATTATCCAAACTCCAAACTGTATTTTTTATATTTGGATACATACGTGCTGCCATAATGTAATTGAGTTGTTTGCCTTCTAGATAATCTAATAAATCTTGTGTGTAAAAACCACTATCTGCACGAACTAAACCAACTCTTTTGTCCTTTAAAGCTTCATTGAAGGTTTCTTCCATAAACTCTTTACAGCTACTACTATCTGCTGTATTGCCTGGTCTTAACCAAGCATTGGCAACCATTCTGGTTTGGCTCACAAAGGCCATTAATGGGTGATGTGAGTTCCTGCCTTTTTTATTGGGATTATAACCTTTTGCGCTACCTTGTTGCTCTCCATATCTTGTAATAACTGTGCTATCAAAATCTATAGTTAAGTTGTCAACATCTAATTGCTTGAAAAACCAATGTTGCAACTTTGGAAATACTTCTGTATTGCGCTTTTGAGAAAACTTGCCAAAAAAACGACTATAGGTACTTTGTGAAGGCATACGATTCCATCCAAAAATTTCTTGCAATGCGCTATCATAACGTAACCAATCACAATGGATATAACGAGAGGCTCCTGTCCAAATACTCAACCAAAAAGCTTCAGTTATATGTGCAGGATTATAACCCGCATTAGAGCTTGGTTGAGGTAAATCTAATTGTGCTAGTTGTTCTCTAATTTCTGTTTGATCAATAAAACGCTTCATTAAGCTCATCCCTCCAAAAGGGGTGACTTTCTTACTTGAATACTCTATAGGGAGATTAACCATTTGGGTTATGTGTTAAATTCACTGTAAAGCTAATAATCGTAATCGTTTATACAAAATTTTAAATCATCTATTGCATAATTCAGGTTTATACACTTCTATGTTTTTAATCATTGAAGGTGGAATGCTATTTAAACTAAAAGAAGAACCGTATGTAGAAATTGGAATGCCGTCAATAAAAATGCGTACAGCATTTCCAGATAAACCGTTTATAGAGTAATTAACTTCTGAACCTAACCCACCATTTTGACGAATTTTTACGCCAACTGTGGTGTTTAATAATTCATTTGTTTGAATGTTTCTTAGGCTAGCTTCTTTTGTTTTTATAACATTTACTGTAAACCCTTTTGTTTCTTTTTTTGTTTCTTCTGTCTTAGAAAATATTTTTACTTCATCTAACTCGTTGTTTACATAATTTAGTAATACATCAACTTTTTTTCTTTTGGAGTCTAATTGAAATGTTACAAATTTAGGTTTTGAGTTTAGCGTATGGAATTGAATTTTGTAATTCCCATAAGGAACATTTTTAAAATAAAAGCTTCCATTAAGATCGCTAGTAGTTTCTTTATAATAATCTTTACCAGTAAGTAGAATGAATGCACTAACTGCAGGCTCATTGTTGTCAAATTTTACATTTCCATAAAAATTTCCATTTTGACTATAAGTCGAATAGGATAAAAAGAAAAAGAGAAATATTCTTAACGCTTTCATTATTTTATTTTCGACAAAGATAATATTATTTATAATTAGTCTAAATAAAGTTAATGTTTTTTAGGAATTATTATTATTTGTAAATTTTTACAAATCTTTTTCCATTAAAACATGTTTTAAATTGAGAATAATTTAAAAAATAGATATTATTTTTAATAAGTCTAGATAAGGATAGTGATTTGTTTTTTGTAAAAATTACTGTAAAATGACCTTGAAAAGATTATGAGGGTACCAACCCTTTATTAGGGTCAATAAATTTAGGGATGTTTTTAAAGTCTAATTGTAATAATGCAACCTCAAAAGTAAATAGGTAAAGTATATCTTGTTTCTACAGTTCCATTTTTTCCAGAAATAAATTTTGGCGATTTTTTGATACATTTTTATGGCTTCCTTTTCTTTGGGTGACATTTTGTTCCAATCTTCGTGACAAGGTTTTTGGGATCGTAATCTTAAAATTGTAGCATACAATATATTTATTAAGGTCAGTAGTTAAGAGCATATAATTTTGTTTTGATAGATTTTATCAGATTTGACCATTCTTTGAATTAAATTATCAAAGATATTTATCTTGCTTTGAGATCTATTTAAACGATAACAAAATTCATCTAAATACCTATTTATATTAAAGTCACTTACACAAGAATACGTTGTTCTAATCCAAGATTTTACTTGATGTATCATTGTGTGTAAAGCTATAAAATTTTTACCATTATCACTCTCTATTTGTGTAATCTTATATTCTTTAGATAAAGGACGATACCCTTTCCATAAATCAGTTGTTATTGTTGCATTTTCATCAATATGTTTGGTAAATATTTTCTCTAATTCTTTGGCTGAAAAATTATCTATTCTCAAGGCATACATTCTTTTTATTTTTCCTTTATCAGTTAATTCTACTGCAGTTACGATCTTTTTCTTTTTACTATCATAACTTCTTCCAGGTTTTCCTTTTTCATGTGTCTTTCTTTTGTTTCGTTAATATTTTGATTTTCAATAGTTAGCATTATTTTCAAGTGTTTTTTAAGTATAAAAACCCTTACCCATTTATGGGGTTTGGTATTTTCTCTATTTTTAATAAGTAGCAACACGTTAAGAAAATCAAAATTTCATGTTCATGCTCTAGGCAATACTCTTGGGTGCTTAACGTTTGTTGTCAGTTTCATAATCGGGGTTTCTAAATGGTTCAAGACCTAAGATATTTCAACCTCCAGTAAAAATCGACCTTTTTTTATTTATGCTACTTTGTTTTTTATCTCCACTTCAATGCCTAATTCTTTTAGGATTTTGATATGGCGATTTATCTTCTTATCTTTTTTTAAATTCTGTAAATAATCATATCCAAGTTCTTGATATTCAACTTTGTTTTTTAAGATAAAATAGGTGGCTATCAGGATCTTGTGTCCTACTGCTATTAGTGCTCTCTTTTTACCTCTTCTTATGACTAAGCTATCATATTTTGCTCTGAGATATGTTCCTTTTGTTCTTGTGGCTGCCCAAGCAAACTGGACCAACATTGTTCTTAAATATTTGTTGCCATGTGTTATTCTACTACTTTTTTTTTACCAGCACTCTCATTACTGCCAGGACTCATTCCTGCCCAAGAGGCTAAGTGTTTTTCATCGGGGAATTGTTCCATATTTGAACCTATCTCTGCTAATAAATAAGCGACACCCTCTTTACCAACTCCTGGAATGGTTTGCAACAGTTCTGAATCTAATTCTAACTCGTGCTTTTTTAAGTGATTTTCTATTTGTTTCTCTATTTTTTCGAGTAAGTTTTGTTTATCATTTACAGACTCTTTTATCGTTTGTAACATAAACTTATGATGTGCTGTTAAATTGCCTTTCAATGCAGAGACCATATCTTCGATGCTTGATTGTATGCTTCTATGTCGAAATTTAAGGAGTTCATTAATGTCTTGTTCTCCTGCTATCATGGCATCTATAATCTTGGTAGCTGTTGCTCCACTTGTATTACTCACTACACTAGATATTTTGATATTTGCATCTTCCAGTATTTTTTGAATCCTATTTTTCTCTGCCGAAACTTGTTCTATTACTTTTCGCTTGTAACGGGTTAAATCTCGCAACTCTCTTGTTGGTTTTGGTGGAACAAAACTGCCTTTTAATAATCCACTTAATAATAGTTTGGCAATCCATTTACTGTCTTTCTTATCGGTCTTTCGTCCTGGAACATTCTTTATGTGCCTTGCATTGACCAATAAAATATCAAAACTATCTTCCAATATATTGTAAATAGGTTTCCAATAAACCCCAGTACTTTCCATAGCTACGTGGGTAATCTTATGTTTGTTTAACCAATCTCGTAGCTTTTCTATTGATTCTGTGAATCCGTCGAAGGTTCGTGTTTCTTCTTTAATTCCTGTGCCTCGGATTGTAGCAACAATAATTTTTTTATGTACATCAATGCCACAACCTCGTTCGATGAGTTGTTCAAACTCAATTTGTTGTTTTTTCATGGTTGTATCTCTTTTTGTTAAAGTCATTACCTTGGGTGGCAAAATCTTTGCCATGGATGTTTCATATAATAAAGTAAAACCCAAAACTGTATTAGTTTTGGGTTTTGTATTTATAATTGAGATTTCTCAATCGCTAAAAAAAGCTCATTTCGAAATGATATTTTGGTATTATTTTAAACAGAAGCTTTCATCAACTCTCTGTTCATTCTTGCGATGTTTTCTAAAGAAATTCCTTTTGGGCATTCTACTTCACAAGCACCTGTGTTGGTACAGTTTCCAAAACCTTCTAAATCCATTTGTGCAACCATGTTTCTAACTCTGTCTGCTGCTTCTACTTGTCCTTGTGGTAATAAAGCATATTGAGATACTTTTGCACCCACAAATAACATAGCAGAACTGTTTTTACAGGTTGCAACACAAGCTCCACAACCAATACAAGTGGCAGCATCCATTGCTGTATCTGCTGCATGTTTAGAAATAGGAATTGAGTTTGCGTCTTGTGTATTACCAGATGTGTTTACAGAAATATAACCTCCTGCATGTTGTATTCTATCGAAAGAGCTTCTATCTACAACCAAATCTTTAATAACTGGAAAAGCTGCAGCTCTAAATGGTTCGATTGTAATTGTATCTCCATCTTTAAACATTCTCATGTGTAATTGGCAAGTGGTAACGCCTCTATCTGGTCCATGTGCTTCACCATTTATGTACATAGAACACATGCCGCAAATTCCTTCTCTACAATCGTGATCGAAAGCAACTGGCTCTTCATCAGAATTTACTAACTGTTCATTTAAAACATCCATCATTTCTAAAAAAGACATATGTTCTGAAATTTCAGTCACTTTATAATCTACCATTTGACCTTTTGAACTTGCGTCCTTTTGTCTCCAAATCTTAAGTGTTAAATTCATTGTTTTAGTTTTTGGTTTTTAGTTGTTTGTTGTTAGTTGCTGTTTCCATAAACTAACAACCATCAACCATAAACTATTTTATTTATAACTTCTTTGTTTCAATTCTATATCGTTAAACTCTAATTCTTCTTTGTGTAAAACTGCGTCTGCAGGTTCTCCTTTATATTCCCAAGCAGCAACAAATGCAAAGTTCTCATCATCACGTTTTGCTTCACCTTTTTGTGGACCGTCTAATTCTGCAGATTCTTCTCTAAAATGCCCTCCACAAGATTCTTCTCTCATTAAAGCGTCTTTTGCAAACAATTCTCCTAATTCTAGGAAATCTGCAACACGACCTGCTTTTTCTAATTCAGGATTCATTTCGCTTGCGGTTCCTGGAACAGAAACTTCTTTCCAAAACTCTTCTCGAATTGCCTTAATTTCTTCCATAGCTTCTTTTAAACCAGTCCCATTTCTAGACATTCCTGCTTTGTCCCACATTACTTTTCCTAATTTCTTATGGAAGTAATCTACAGATTTTGTTCCTTTATTATTCACGAAAAAATTAATTCTTTCTGAAACTTCTTTTTCTGCAGCTTCAAATTCTGGAGTTTCTGTTGATATTTTTCCTGTACGAATATCATTCGCTAAATAATCTCCAATCGTATATGGCAATACAAAATACCCATCTGCCAAACCTTGCATTAATGCAGACGCTCCTAATCTGTTTGCTCCATGATCAGAGAAGTTTGCTTCTCCAATCGCGTAACAACCAGGTATTGTGGTCATTAAATTATAATCTACCCAAATTCCACCCATTGTATAGTGTACTGCTGGATAAATCATCATTGGTGTTTTGTATGGGTCTTGATCTACAATTTTCTCGTACATCTGAAATAAGTTTCCATATTTCGCCTCCACTATTTTTTGACCTAATTCGTATATTTTTGCATCGGATGCATTTTCTATATTATGAATTTTCGCCTGCTCTTTTCCATAACGAGTAATTGCAGATTTAAAGTCTAAATACACAGCTTCTCCTGTTGCATTTACTCCAAAACCAGCATCACAACGTTCTTTTGCTGCTCTAGAAGCCACATCTCTTGGAACTAAGTTCCCAAATGCAGGATATCTTCTTTCTAAATAATAATCTCTTTCTTCTTCAGACAAATCTGTAGGTTTTTTACGACCTTCTCTAATTGCCATTACATCTTCCATCTTCTTTGGAACCCAAATTCGTCCATCGTTTCTTAAAGATTCCGACATTAACGTTAATTTCGATTGATAATCTCCAGAACGTGGAATACATGTTGGGTGAATTTGTGTGTAACAAGGATTCGCAAAATAAGCTCCCTTTTTATGTATTTTCCAACTTGCTGTTACATTAGAACCCATTGCATTTGTAGATAAGAAATATACGTTTCCATAACCACCAGAGGCAATTACAACTGCGTGTGCAGCATGTCTTTCTATTTCTCCCGTTATTAAATCTCTTGCAATAATTCCTCTTGCTTTTCCATCTACAACAACAACATCTAACATTTCGTGACGATTAAACATTTCAATCTTTCCACGAGCAATTTGTCTGTTCATTGCAGAATAAGCTCCTAACAATAACTGTTGCCCTGTTTGTCCTTTCGCATAAAAAGTTCTAGAAACTAAAACGCCACCAAAAGAACGATTGTCTAACAAACCTCCATAATCACGAGCAAAAGGTACACCTTGTGCCACACATTGGTCTATAATATTTGCAGAAACCTCTGCCAATCTATATACGTTTGCTTCGCGAGAACGATAATCGCCACCTTTTACAGTATCGTAAAACAACCTGTATGTAGAGTCTCCATCTCCTTGATAGTTTTTTGCTGCATTAATTCCTCCTTGTGCTGCAATCGAATGCGCTCTTCTTGGAGAATCTTGGTATGCAAATGCTTTTACATTATAGCCCAATTCTGCTAATGTTGCAGAAGCAGAACCACCTGCCAAACCTGTACCTACAACAATAACATCTATATGACGTTTGTTAGCGGGATTTACTAAGTTAATATGATTTTTATAATCTGTCCATTTATCTTTAATTGGACCCTTTGGTACTTTTGAATTTAAAGCCATATTTCTAAGATTAATGGTTTAAGTGATGATAAATTGCAATAAATATAAATCCTGCTGGAACTATAATTGAATATGCTTTACCAAATGTTTGTAAGTTTTTTTTGCGAATTGTTGAAGCTCCCATAGATTGAAAAGCAGCAGCAAAACCGTGTGCCAAATGCAAGCCTAAAAAGACAAATGCAAGAACGTAAGCTCCTACTCTTAGTGGATTTTCGAATTTATGAACCAATTCTTCATAATATCTAAATCCATCTACACCAGCCATGGTTCCAGACCAATCTCCTTGAATAAATTTTGTATTGATTTCTGGAAACCAAAAATCGATAAAGTGTAAAACTATAAATGCTAAAATTGTAATTCCGCTTAAAATCATGTTTCTACTGAACCAGCTTGAATTTGCAGCACCGTTATTTTTAGCATACGATACGTTTCTTGCCTTGTTGTTTCTTATTTCTAAGATAAAACCCATTACAAAGTGAAAAACAACCGCAAAAATTAAAACAGGTTGCAATGCAAATTGAACCACAGGATTTGTTCCCATAAAATGCGAAACTTCGTTAAAAGTATCTGGACTAAAAACCGATAAAATGTTAATTGTTAAATGCTGAAGTAAGAAGAACATTAAGAAAAACGCCGAAAGCGCCATTGCTACTTTTCTTCCAATTGAAGATTTGAAAAATCCGCCCATTGTATAATTTAGTTAAAATTGTACTACAAAAATACGGCTAAAGTGTTCGCATAACAAAGGTTTTGAACTATTTTAATGCGTATTTAGAACTATTTTAAATAATTACTCAATCGATTGATTGACTTAGAAGAAATGAGACATTTATTGTTTTTCCATTTTCCTTTTAAACTTTCTTTAGGAATTATTTTTCCATCGCAAGTTAAAAAATTACCATTTTTATCTTTTTTGATGATTTTCATTTTTCCTGCGTGAATGGCATTTACAATTCTAAAAATTAATCCGTTTTTAGAAACCTCGCTATTTTTTCTAATTAATTTTAAACCTTCTTCGTTATTGTACAAATCCATTTCCGATGAAATTTCATCTGGCAACACTCCATCTTCTAGTTTTCGTTTTTTATATGTAATATAATTATCTCTTTCGTGTGCTTTTCCTAAAGATCTTGCAGAAGACTTTCCTAATTCTTGTCGCAAACGAGCCATCCAATAGGCATGCCTAAAAGCATCTACCTGCCCACCTGCAGGATCTCCATCTAATAAATTTGTTTTTCTTATGGAATCTGCAACTCTGTTTGTTTCCATAGAGATTTTTAAAGATTTTTTCGCTTTAAAAGGATGAAATAGAACCCATGTTTTTATAGGGCCAGAGAGTTTAAAAAAACGTTTAAAATCGGATTGTGCGTTTGTAGAAATTACGAATGTGAAGAAAATTATTGGTAAGCTTTTTTTCATTTATCAATATAATATATAGGTTTTAACAAAAATAATTCAATAGTAAATATGTTTTAATTATCGTTGGCTTTAGCCAAACTATTTTAAATGAGAATGCATTTTTTGGCTAAAGCCATTTGTTTGTAATTTATTTTAACACCCAGCTAAAGCTGAATGCAATTGATTTGGTTTTATTTCCATTTTGCAATTAATTCAGCCAATCCTTTATAAACACCTTCATAATAATTTCCGTTTTTAAATTCTGGGATAATTATTTGATTAATAATAGCTTTGCAGATTTGGTCTGTTAGTATTTTTTCAGTTCCATTTCCTGTTGAAATTCTTATTTTCCTTAATTTTTTACTGAAAACTATTGTTAGGCCATTGTCTTTATTTTTTTGTCCAACTTTCCAATAATTAGATAAATCAATCGCATATTTATCAAAATCTGTATATGTTCCAATGGAACTAATCGAAACAATTGCAATTTGATTTGTTGTTTTTCTTTCAAAATCTCGAATTATTTTTGTTAATATTGTTATTTCATCAACATTAAAAACAGCTTCATAGTCGTTTACTTCACGTCTATTCTTTGGAAAATCATTATTTTCAAAATCATGGGAATTTAAAGTAACACCCGAAGAATTCGAGGCTGTTTTCTCTTCATTTTTAATTATCTTACAGTTTAACAAGTTAATAACTAAAAAAAGAAAAATAAACAAATTTGTTCTTCTTTTCATTTTAAACTTCTCTCAGAATTTTATGCATCTTTCTACCTTTTGCTAATTCATCAATTAATTTATCTAAATAACGAGCTTTTTGGGTTAATGGATTGTCTATTTCTTCTATTCTGTAACCACAAATTACTCCTTTTATTAAATGAGCATTGGGGTTTAAGTTGGCTCTTTCGAAAAATGTTTTAAAAGTAACTTTTTCGTCGATAAGTTTTTGTGTTTTTTTCTCATTAAAACCAGTTAACCACTCTATAACTTGGTACAATTCTTCAATTGTTCTTCCTTTCTTTTCTATTTTTGTTACATAGTGTGGCCAAACAGAAAAAAACTTCATTTCTGCAACTCTTTTGTTGTGTTCTGGTGTTGTTTTCATTTTAAATACTTTTAATTATAGAATTTAAAAAACCCTCCAGTTTTAAAAACCTAAAGGGTTGGATCTGTATTATTTTATCTCAAACTTACTTTCTGCTTCGCCAATTTTTACAATATATTTTCCTTTTGGTAAATAGAAGACTCCATTTTGTCCTGCTGATAATTTCGCTTTTTTATGTTCTCTTTCATAGGCTCTTTTTCCTTTTTTAGAGAAAGAAACATTAAATTTTGCTTCGTTATATCCTTTATTTGCGTCTGTAGAGATCGAATTTACTTTTACATCACCAGCATACACATCAATTGTAGTTTTTCTTGATGAATTTGTATAAAACGGAATTGCAATTTCTGGTGTGTAAGCATCTCTCCATTGGCTCCAAGAACGCCCCCAATTTCCACTTTTTCTGATATTATTTATCGCAAAAATATGGTTCGATTTTCCTAAAATTTTATTATTTATTAATTGCAAATTCGCAATATTTGTTTTATACAAACTTCTTCCATGGGTTGCCACAATTAAATCTTTTGCAGTTGGTTGAATCACCAAATCGTGCACAGCAACATTTGGTAAATTATTACTAAATGCTTCCCAAGAATTTCCTTGGTTGAAAGAAATATACAATCCATTATCTGTTCCTACATACAAGATATTTTCGTTTTCAGAATCTTCTTTAATCACATTTACTGGCGATGTTGGTATGTTACTGCTAATGCTTTTCCAAGTTTGTCCATAATTATTTGACATATACACATAGGTTGCAAAATCGTCGAATCTGTACCCATTTAAAGTTGCATACACGCGTTCTTTTTTATGTGCTGATGCTATAACTCTAGAAACCCATAAGTTTTGTGGTAGATTATTAGAAATTCGTGTCCAATTGCCTCCTCCGTTTTTGGTTAGGTTTATATATCCATCATCGGAACCTACATAGATTAAACCAAATTGAAACGGACTTTCAGAAATTGAAGTTAAGGTTCCATAAGCCACGTTTCCTTTTTTTCCTCCAGTTGTTAAATCGCCTGAAATGGTTTCCCAATTGTCTCCTTGATTTAAAGAACGATGTAATTTATTGCCTCCTAAATATAAAATATCTTGATTGTGTTTTGATAAATGAATGGGTGTTTGCCAGTTAAATCTGTAAGGAGTTTCGCCTAACGTATGTTTTGGTTGAATGTATTTGTTTTTACCTGTTTTTCTGTTAATTCTAAAGTAATTTCCAAACTGATAACCTGTATACACAATATTTGCATCTCTGTTATCGACTTGCACTTGCATACCATCTCCACCCATTATAGATTCATAAGGATTATGCCCAGATTGTTGCCAACCTTTATTAATCTTTACGTTATTATCTGCCACCCAAACTCCATTATCTTGCAAACCTCCATACACTTTGTAATTTTTTTGATTGTCTGCAAATACCGAATAAAATTGCCCAACTGCTGGGTCGTTTAATTTCATCCAACTTTCTCCATCATCATAAGAAAGGTTTAAACCACCATCGTTTCCGTTTAAAATATGGCCCGATTTTTTAGGGTTTACCCATAATGCTTGATGATCTGAATGTACATTTTCTCTGCTGATGGAAGTAAAGGTTTTTCCTCCATCTTTCGATTTTATAATAGGCACTCCTAAAACGTAAATGGCATTTTCGTCTTGTAAATCGACTCTAATTTCTCCAAAATAATAACCATAAGAACTATAAACTCCGTCTAAAAAATTATCGTGTGTTTTTTTCCAAGATTTTCCGCCATTTCTGGTTTTAAAAACTTCTGCACCAATTACTTGAGTGTCAAACAACATTGCATTTGCATCCTCTAAATAACTTGCCAAATCTATAGGCTTTACAGTACCTACTCTTACCATTTGTTTTACATTTTGTGCGCTGTATTTTTCTTGAAATCCATTATTTTTTAAATAAGAATTCAATTTTTTGTCTGATAATTTTAAGAAATCTGCAGAAGACATTGTTTTAAAATCTTCTTTTGTTAAAGCATCCGAAGGTTTTTTGTCTTTTCCTTTTGGTCTTCTAAATTGACTGTCATGCAAAGCATACACTGTATTTTTATTAAAAACCGCCAAACCAATTCTACCCACTCCATCTCCTGTTGGAAAACCAGCATTGTCTGCAATCTTCGTCCAAGATGTTCCTGCATCTGTGCTTTTATATATTGCTGAATTGTTTCCATTTCCGTCGAAATTCCACGCTTTTCGTTCTCTTTCCCAAGAAGCAGCATACATTACATTAAAATTTTCTGGTGCAAAAGCTACATCTATAATTCCTGTATCTTGATTGATGAAAAGCGTTTTTGTCCATGTTTTTCCTCCATCTGTAGTTTTAAAAACTCCTCTTTCTGCATTTGATGAATATAAATGTCCAATAACTCCAACAATTACTTCATCTGCATTATTTGGGTTGATAAGAATTCTACTGATGTGATGCGAATCTAACAAACCAACATTTTGCCACGTTTTACCTTTGTCTGTAGATTTTAATATTCCAATTCCTGCATACGAAGAACGCGAAGAGTTTTTTTCTCCTGTTCCTACCCAAATTGTTCCAGAAGTCCAATCTACAGCAATATCTCCAATATTTTGTGTTGGAGAATTGTCTAAAACTGGCGTAAATGTAGTTCCGTTATTGTTTGTGTGCCACAAGCCACCAGAAGCATAACCTACATAAAATTCTGTTGGGTCTTTTGGATTTACAGAAACATCTGCAACTCGTCCACTCATTACAGTGGGTCCAATATTGGTAAATGCTACATTTTTAACCAATGAAGCATGCATCATATTCGCTTTTTGGTTTAAAGATTGCTTAATTTCGCTTGGGTTTGTTGGTGTTTGCGCAAATAATGTTGCTGAAAACAGCAGTATTAAAAATTGAAAAAGAGTTTTCATAAAAGTAAAATTTGGTTAGAATTGATGAAATTACTACTTGTAAAATGAATATCAAAAAAATTAACAGGTTTTAGTTTTTTTCTGCAAGATCTCGAACACCTTGTAGGTATTTATTTTCTGTTTCCCACAAAGTTTAGAAGACTTCCTAAAAAATTATTTCGCTAAACTTGATTCCGTTTCTTGTAGGTTGAAATTTAATAAACAAGTCAACCCAGAAAGGGTTTGAAACCCTTTCTGGGTTATTTTATGGGAATGAGTAAGCGCGTTAGGGATTGAAGCATTTGTTTGAGCTCTTTTTTCTTTTTCAGAAAAAAAGCGAGTGCGTAAAGCCCGTTAAAACGCCCAAAAAATAATCTCCTTTTTATAATTTATATCTACAAGGTTAAAAAAACCTTGCAGGAAGTTTTAGAAACCTTGCAGGAAATCTTCGAGACCTTGCAGGAAAACGTATCTTTGCCCAAAGAAACCGCTACATAAAGTGTGTTTTGTAACCATTATTTATGACATTTAAAGATTTAGGTTTATCTGCAGCATTGGTAAAAGCAGTAACCGAAAAAGGATACAACAAACCATCACCTATACAAGAAAAAGCGATTCCGTATATTTTAGAAGGAAAAGATATTTTAGCTTCTGCGCAAACAGGAACTGGAAAAACAGCAGGTTTTACCTTGCCAGTTTTGCAATATTTATCGGAAACAAAACACCCAAAATACAGGCCTTTACGTGCCTTGGTTTTAACACCAACAAGAGAATTGGCAGCGCAAGTTTATGACAACGTAAGAGAATACAGCAAATATGTAAATATTAAATCTGCCGTAGTTTTTGGAGGCGTAAATGCAAAACCACAAATTGCAACATTAAAAAACGGCGTAGATATTTTAGTAGCAACTCCTGGAAGGTTGTTAGATTTACATGACAGAAAAGTAGTTTCTTTTAAACGTGTTGATGTTTTAATTTTGGATGAAGCAGACAGAATGTTAGACATGGGTTTTGTTAGAGATATTAACAAAATTATTAGTTTTATGCCTGCAAAGCGTCAGAATTTAATGTTTTCTGCTACTTTTTCGAACGATATTAAAAAATTAGCTGCTACTATTTTAAGAAACCCGGTTTCTGTAGAGACTGCTGCACAAAATTCAACGGCCAAAAAAGTAACGCACAAAGTTTATAAAGTTGATAAAAAACAAAAAACGGAATTAGCAATTAAGCTAATAAAAGATAATAATTGGACACAGGTTTTGGTTTTTACAAGAACAAAACATGGTGCGAATAAATTAACCGAAAAATTGATTAAAGCTGGCATTTCTGCAGCCGCGATTCATGGAAATAAGAGTCAAGGTGCAAGAACAAAGGCGTTAAAGAATTTTAAAGATAATTCTATAAAAATTTTAGTGGCTACAGATATTGCTGCTCGTGGTTTAGATATTCCGTTATTGCCTCACGTAATTAATTTCGAATTGCCAAACGTACCTGAAGATTATGTGCATAGAATTGGTAGAACAGGTAGAGCTGGTGCTGCTGGAGAAGCTATTTCTTTTGTGTGCAGTGAGGAGGTAGAATACCAAAAAGAGATTGAAAAAATATTAAAAGAGAAATTAAATTCTTCTATTTTAGAGGGTTTTGAACCTACAGATACTGCGCCTCCAAAAAGAGCGGCAACACAAAGCAAAGGTTCTTTTGGAAAGAAGAAAAAACAAAGATCTTCTAATGGAAATCTTGCTAAAAAAAGAGATTCTGAAACAAGTTCTGCACGAAAAAGAAAACCACATTTTAAAGGAAATAAACCTGCTGGTGCAACTTCTGGACGTGGTAGAACTGGTGCACCTAAAAAAAAGCGGAATTAAGTTGTTTACTCTTTTTTTTAAGTTTACGAAGTTCGTTACAAATGTTGATAAAAAATTTCGAAAACGTCTTTTAAAGTAACTTTCTTGCCAATAATGTTTTTTATTGGTTTCAAATTTAGTTAAAACCATGTACTTTAGTACATTTCGCTTTTGCTTCTAAAAATATTTTAGTCGCGAATTCACGAATTAGCTAACATAATTTAAGTTTGTTTAACGTATTTCACGAAAAAAATTAATAAAAATACTACAACGAAAAGGAGTGTTAAAGTAATAACTTAATTAACTGTGAGTTCGATTTAAGAAACAAGATACACTTTTGTTTTAATGTTTTTATATACAAGCTTTAGTTCTATTGTGTCATTTCTACAACAGGAGAAATTTCATAATTTATAACTACAGTTTGTCATATTCCTCTAACTGCGTCATAGGAATAATATTGATTTTCAAAATAAAAATATTTAGTAGTTAATAATCAATTAGTAGCATGTCGAACTCTTGTTAATTACTATGATTAGTAAATAAAAAATTGTTGTTATTAGACAGTATAAAAAACGAAATAAAATTTAGTATTTTTGAATAGAAAATTTAATAGTACAAATTTTAGGAGATTGAAACGTTTTAAACTTTTTAAATAGATTGTTGAATATCAAAAACTTGCACTAGCATTTGAATCTAGGAAAGTTTAAATTACCTAAGATTTTGAATATCTAAGAAACAAAAATATTTTTATGTTTTTCTTTCGTAAATAGTTAAATACTATAGAACTTGCAACAGAAATTACCTGAAAAATGGAATTTAAAAATACGATAAATAAATAAAATTAAAATAAAAAACTATGAGTAATAAAGTAATCGACTTGTTTGGAAACCACAAAATCATTCCTAATACAGGAGTTAAATATTCAAGTTTGTTAGAACAATTTTTGAATCCTTTTATGAGTGATTTTGACAATTTAGAATATATTGAAGATATTATTGAATTTGCAATAAACGCTTGGAATATGGCTAACATAAATAGCATTATGTCTAATAAAGATGCTGAAAAAGCGATGAATTCGATTGAAAATGATAAAGATATCTTATTGCTAAAAAAAATGATAGCTCATAAACAAGCTAAATTTAAAGAGTACACAAATTTTATAGTAGATTTTGAATTAAAAGAAGTAAATGATGGTGGAGACCCTATACTAAGTGTTATAACCCAAGACGAAGATGCTTATTTGACAAATATGGTTAATAAAATGGAAGAAGTTGGTCTGCAAAATCAAGAAAATTTTGAAGAAAATTATATTAACCGAAGTGCAATTATTGTAAAGCCAAAACAACCATTTATAGATTGGCACAATAATTTATATCCCGACAGTAAAATGGATGAGATAGATATTGATATATATTTGGTTAATGACGCCATAGAAGATTTAGAGAAATTTCTAAAAAAGAAATTTGACAAGATATTTACAATGGTATTAGAAGATTGGCATACCAACAAAAAAGAATGGCCTCAAAGACGCAATTACAAAATGTTTAATCAATGGTTTCGAGTTGAAGTATCAGAAACCATTTACGATCTAGAAAAAGAACCCGTCTTAAAATCAGAATAAGTACCTTTTTATTATTTAAAAATGAAAATACCTTTAAACAAGTTTGAGCAATTTATTGATAAAAAAATACTAAAAAAGAGGCTTGTTCTATTTTAAAAACAATACAACAACTGATTTTTACAGAGATTTCAAATGAAGCTTATAGTGCCATTGTTTCTGGTACAGAAGAATATACAGTTCAACTAACAATTAAAAACAATACAATAACCGAACATAATTGCGATTGCCCTTATGATATGGAACCTGTTTGTAAACACGTAGTTGCTGTAATTTTTTATTTACAAGAAGATAAACTAGCATTAAAGCAACCTAATGCTTTTAAAACCAAGGAAGAAAAAAATAAAGTCCGTTATGCAACAAGTTAAAGAGTTATTAAAGGCAATTCCGCACGAAGAATTAATGCAATTTGTACAAGAGAATAGCAAAAAAGACCCGAAATTTAGAAACTACTTTTTAGCATCCTTTGGGCATCTAAGTCAAAATCAATCAAAAGAGTTTTACCAAAAGCAAATTCATTCAATTTTACAAACAGCTGCAGGAAGAGATGGTTGGATTGGTTGGTCCGATATGAAATATGTAGTAAACACAACCGAACCCTTTTTACAAAATGCTAGAAAATACTTAGCAAACAATAATTTCGAAAATGTATTTTACATAAGTACTGCTTTGCTAGAAGAAATAATAGAAGCGTTTCAATATGCAGATGACAGTAATGGAAATTTAGGTTATTTTATAGAATCGGCTATAGAGTTGCTTTCTAATTTAATACAAGAAAAAATCTCTAAAAACTTAAAAGAAAAAATATTTGAATACTGTATTGCTACTTTTAAGCAAAAACTATTTGAAGGTTGGGGTTGGCATTTAGAGATGCTTAATATTGCTTTTGAATTAGTTAATAAAGAAAGCGATGTAGCTATAATTTTAGATTGTATAGATACCATTGATGGAAAATACGAGCAAGAGCGAGCTCAATTATTTAAATTGAAAGTTTTAAGACGTTTTAAAAGTGAAGACGACGTTAAAAAATATATTCAGAAACATATTTCAA
Organism: Polaribacter cellanae; assembly: GCF_017569185.1. Classification (NCBI taxonomy): domain Bacteria; kingdom Pseudomonadati; phylum Bacteroidota; class Flavobacteriia; order Flavobacteriales; family Flavobacteriaceae; genus Polaribacter; species Polaribacter cellanae. Next base: position 2,675,073 of record NZ_CP071869.1, read on the forward strand.
ATTCATCTATAAGAAAACAAGAAATAGAAAAGGCATTTAAAAATAAGAATTTTAATCGCGTTATAAATTTATGCCAAGATGGAATTAAATGCGACTTAAAAGACAAACCAGGATTGGTTAAGGTTTGGTATAATTGGTTGTTAAAAGTTGCACAATTACAAAACGAAACTTCTAAAATTATTGAATACGCACGATTTTTATTTATTGATAACTTTCATCCAGAACAAGATTACTATCAAATTCTTAAAAATACTATTGAAGGTAAAAAGTGGCATCCGTTTTTAGAAGAAATCATAAAAGAAATTACCCCTAAAAGCAACTGGACTTATACAGAATTATTACGAAAAATTTACATAAAAGAAGAATGGTGGGATCGATTATTTCTTATGTTAAAACAAAATATTTCTTTGGAAAACATAAAGCAGAACGAATCCTATCTATCAAAAGATTATGCTCCTGAATTAATTGAGTTTTATAGAGAAAGAATTACAAACTATGTCGAAAAATATATAGGAAGAAATCATTACCAAACAGCTTGTAAATATTTACGCAGAATGAAAAAATTAGGAGGCAATAGACAAGTAGATGAATTGATAGAATTATTTAAAAAACAATACCCCCAACGTAGAGCATTAATAGATGAATTATCTAGAGTTTAATAACCAACACATAAAACCCTACACATTGCCAAGTATTAAAAAATAACCACAATTAAAACTTGTTAAAACGTTTTCGTTTTGATAGCGCTGGTTCGTTTGCGAAAAGAAAAGTAGGAGTAAAAATAGTTCGTGATAAATTTTTATCGTGTTGGTATATGAAAAGTAGCAGAATAAATTTGCTTTAATTTTCATTTTGGAAACAAAGATAGCAGAAAAGCACAAATTTTATAGTTTGCACTTAACTGCTATTTTTTATATACGTGGTTGGCATACATTTTGGCTACAGAACTAAATTTTGTAGTCTATTTTTTTATAGGATTACCCATTTAAATCTCATTAATATTTTGTTATCCAAAAAGAAATGGTACTTTTATAAAAAAGGAATTAGATGAAAATATTAAAGGAATTATCTCGGAAAGAATTTCACGCTAAATTTGGAGAAGAAAACTTATGTTTATCTTTTTTGTCTTCGATAAAGTGGTCAGAAGGTTTTTCTTGTTTTAAATGTAAAAACACCAAGTTTTCAAAAGGTAAACAAGTAAAAAAGGAGCAAATAGTATTTGGTTAGCAGAAAGACATGGAGTCAAACAGATGACAGCTTGGTTGTTTAGGAGAAAAGTGCAAGAAGCAATGAAAAGTAGTGAGAAATACCCTTTAGAAGATGAGGTTCATGTAGACGAATTTGAGATAGGAACACCAAAAAAAGGAGAACAAGGACGAAGTAAATCAGCTACGAAAATTAGAGTCGTAATTGCTATTGAAAATAGAGGAGGAAAACCTGGCAGATGGTATGCAAAAGTGATAGACGATTATAGTTGTAAATCTTTAAAACCAATATTTGAGACACATATAAAATCAGATGCGAATATAATCACAGATGGTTGGTCTGGATACAAACCTTTAAAGAAGAATTTTCCTAATTTGACACAAATATTATCTTATAACCTGAGTTCGACCTAAGGATTTAGCAAAAAAGAGCTAATTGTGCTGTACTTTCTGTTTCAAATTTAATAGATGGTTTCTTTTCTTGAAAAGAATAAGCAATAAGGCTAGCTACTAAATTTGTGATAAAATTACTAAAACTTCTATGTCTAGAATGTTCAGCTTGGGCGATATTTTTAAGTTGGTCATTAATTGTTTCTATAATTGATCTTTTACGCAGTAAAATTTTGTCACGCATTGTCATTAGTACATTTTTCATATTATTTTTAATTCCAGTAACTAAATGCAGTCCGTCTTCAAAAAGTAATTGAGTGATTTCTTTTGAAATATACCCTTTATCTGCGTATAAACTTCCTACAATTTTTTTTAAAAAATTGTCTTCTTTGATTGGTGTTCTATCGTCTACATTGGCTTGGGTGATGATAAAGTTCAGAATATCACCTTTATCATTTACTAATAGATGTAATTTAAAACCATGGAACCATCCCATGGTAGACTTTCCAGTAGTCGCAATTCCTTTAAAGACTTTATTATTTTTAATTCTCTTTTTGTCACACACTCTCAAAGGAGTTGAATCTATAAAGGATATCCCTGTACATTTACCCAAACAACAGGTTTTCATAAACACTATCAAAGGAAGCATATTGCTTTGCATTAGCTCAACAAAACGATTATAAGAAACTGTCTCAGGGAATTCATCAGTTAAATGCTTTTGAACATAGAAAAGGTAAAAATGTTTGAATGTTCTAATATTACTTGTGTGAAAAAGAACAGTTATGGTTAATATTTCACTTGTGGACATTTTAAAAGAACGATTTCTTTTCTTTTTTCCGCCTGAAATCGTTCTTTTTTGTAAAGCAGGCTCAAAAACTTGACAAAAATCGTCAATATCACAAAAAATTGTAGTAATTTTATCTATAGAAATCATAAGTAGAATTTTAGTTAAAAAATTGATATTCAGCATTTAAATATACTAATTTTCTACTTTTTTTTACAATAAAAAAATAGGCTTTCTTACGTCGAACTCAGGTTATTATGTAGTTTCAGACAGTAAAACCTTTATTTTACCGAGAATTATTATGTTTAGTATTGGATATAATTTGTAGGTTTCAGTCTACAGTTGAGTTGGCAATCTACAGTCTACAGTTTCCAGTATGTAGCTGACTGCCAACTGAAGACTGAAAAACTGCCAACTTTTTTCAAAGATGTCTCAAATAAGCCTCAGGATTATTCAAAAACGACTTTGTAATATTAAAATGTTCAGTCTCTTCTAACTCCTTTTTCTCCATATTATTCTCGGTGATTTCAAAAATGGTCGCTTTAGGAAAAGCCAATAACATAGGTGAATGTGTTGCAATAATAAACTGCGAATTATGTGTTTTTAAGTGGTTTTTTATAAAAGCAATTAAAGTAAGTTGTTTTGCAGGAGACAATGCAGCTTCAGGTTCATCAAGCAGATAAATTCCTCTTGTGTTTATCATTTCATTCATGATATGAAGATAGGCTTCACCATGAGAAAAAGCATTGAGTTCCTGTCCGTAATTTGTGCGCATTTGCTTTAATTGATAATTGGCACTTTCCTTCATTTGATCGATAATGTATTTAGGAACATCGTCCCCTAAATCGCCCATTTGGTTTTCGATAGTGGTACCAACTCTATGAATACTATTTAAATAATCTCCAAAATCTTCCGCTCTAAAAAAGAAACCCACAGAACGCTCTATTTGCCAAGTCAATTCTAAGAAAGGTAAGAGTGTTTTTGCGGCATCGAAACTATTTTTTGCGTAACTACTTCCATCCATATGAGGTAATTGTAGGCGACAAGCAATCGCCTCTAATAATGTAGATTTTCCAGAACCATTTTCGCCAACCAAAAAAGTAACACGATTAGAAACATCTAAATTTTTAGCATATTTTATGGCAGGAATATCAAACGGATAAGGATGTTTACGCTCTTTGTTTATGTGTAAGGTTGATAAATAGGGCATAAATCATAAAATATGGATTTCAAATTTAAGAAAATATTTTAATTTTTGATAATCCTATATTCTGTTCGTTTGTTTTTAAGTTTTAAAAACGGTATTTTTCATACTTAAAATAAGAAGTTATGACTTTAATTCTCAAGAAAAAAGCAATTATAGATTGGATTTCCTTTATTGAGGATAAGGATGTATTAAACCAAATTTTTGAATATCAACAGTTAAAAAATAAAAATTTTAAAAAAGATATTGAAAATGCTATTACCGTAGATGAAGTAAGAGAACAAACAGATACTTACATTAAATCGTTAGATTGGAAAAAGTAAAAATCTATTATAAACCAGAAGTTGTTAAGTATATTAATGATTTAGTTTTTAAATTAAATGAAAATGCTATTGAATATAAAAATAATCTTTTAGACTTTATTGAAAAAGATATTTCAATATTCCCTAAAAAGCTAACACCTTTATCTATAGCTTATTTAGGAAGCAATTATATTTTTTTGAAAAAAAAAAAGAATACGTATTTGGTCACTTATATTACGAACAATCATAACAGTATTTCTAATCGTCTTTAATATAGAGAATTTATAAGAACTATTTTTCATCAACAAAAACGATATGACTAAAAACATCAATTTAAATCATAAAAAAATATTTCAAGTCATAAACCATCTGAATATTATAAAATGATAAGCAATCATAAAGAAAGAAAAACCCACTATACACCTTGGAGCATAATTAAAAAAGCCTTGCTAAAATAATTGTTTTTATTTCTGATGATTCTTTTTTAGTTTTCATTATATATTTAAAAACAATACAAAGCATTTTAGAATAAAAAAGGTTTTATAAATATGTGTAATTTCCACAAACTTGCTAACTCCTTCCCTTTGGGAAGATTGGGGTCGGATGTTACTTTCTCCCAAAATCCGCAGGAATTTCTCCCCAAGCTTTCGTTTCCCATTTTAAAATTGGGTTTTTAAACGTATTTTCTTTCAGCCATTTTTCAGCTCTTTTTATCAATTCTAATAAATCTTTGTTAGACGCATCGAAAGTAATATTTGTTTTACAACGTTTTTGCTTTACCCAGCTCATAGCAATTTTAGAATCGGAATAAATAGGAATATCTTCTTTGTTTTTACCTTTTAATAAAGCAATTCCATGCACCAAAGCTAAAAACTCTCCAATATTATTCGTTCCTTTTTTATAAGGGCCTTTTCTAAAAATTTCTTTTTTATTATGAGTAAGTACGCCTCTATATTCCATTTTCCCTGGATTTCCAGAACAAGCAGCATCCACAGAAATACTTTCTAAACTAGGAGAACCATATTTTGCTTTTTCAGTTTTAGATAAAGTCGGTTTTTTAGTGTTTTTACCTTTATAATCTTCATATTTTTTAGAAAAAGCAATTTCTGCTTCGTCTAAATTAGCGAAAGATTTGTATTGCGCACCTTCAAAGCCGTCAATTTGTTTTTTGCAGACGTTCCAAGACGTATAAATTCCTTTTTTACGTCCATTCCAAACAACATAAAACTTTTTTTTACTCATTTGTACTTAAAATTACCTCTTCAATTACCTTCGGAAAATAGGTTTGTTCCAAAATATGAATTTTTTCTGCGATTGTTTCAAGAGTATCTGCATTATTTAACGCAGTTTTTGCCTGAAAAATAATGCCACCTTCGTCGTAATTTGCATTTACATAGTGAATTGTAATGCCAGTTTCCAATTCTTCATTCTCTTTTACGGCTTTATGAATATGCATTCCATACATTCCTTTTCCACCATACTTTGGTAACAATGCAGGATGAATATTAATAATTTTCTTAGGAAAATGATTGATAATATTGGTTGGAATTTTCCATAAAAAACCAGCAAGAATTACAAAATCTGCCTCTTTTTTTAAAATATTTAATACAAAATCTGATTTTGAGAACTGCTCTCTATTGAAATGTAAGCAGTTAGTTTTTAGGTTTTTACAACGTTCGAAAACTTTGGCATGTTCATTGTTACACAACACTTTAGTAACCTTAGCGGTTTTAGTATGATTAAAAAACCTGATAATGTTTTCTGCGTTCGAACCAGAACCAGATGCAAAAATAACAATACGCTTCATAACTATATTTCTAAGCTACAAAAAAAAGAATAATTATTAACAAACCGATTATTTTTGTGAAGATTAAAATATTTTCTTTACATTTAGTAATCATTTTTCGGACAAAAATTAGATATAATTATAAAGATTCGTATTTTTGCCCCGATTTAAAATTTAAAATTAAAAAATTATGTCAGACATTGCATCAAGAGTAAAAGCGATTATCGTAGACAAATTAGGCGTAGACGATAACGAAGTAACAACAGAAGCTAGCTTCACAAACGATTTAGGAGCAGATTCTTTAGATACTGTTGAGTTAATTATGGAATTCGAAAAAGAATTCGATATTCAAATTCCAGACGATCAAGCAGAAAACATCGGTACAGTTGGTCAAGCAGTTAGCTATATTGAAGAAGCAAAAAAATAATACTTAATTTATATGCAGTTAAAACGAGTTGTAGTCACTGGACTTGGCGCACTAACGCCAATTGGTAATAATATTGAAGAATATTGGAACGCTTTAGTTAACGGAGTTAGCGGAGCAGCACCTATCACTTACTTTGATGCTGCCAAGTTCAAAACTCGTTTTGCATGTGAATTGAAAAATTTCAACGCGACCGATTTTATGGACAGAAAAGAGGCGCGTAAAATGGATAGATTTACGCAGTATGCTATGGTTGCTTCAGATGAAGCAATTGCAGATGCGAACTTAAATATAGATGAAATAGACAAATTACGTGTTGGCGTAATTTGGGGAGCAGGAATTGGAGGCTTAGAAACTTTCCAGAACGAGGCGTTAAATTTTGGAGCTGGAGATGGCACACCAAGATTTAATCCTTTCTTTATCCCAAAAATGATTGCAGATATTGCTCCTGGAAATATTTCCATTAAAAATGGATTTATGGGGCCAAATTATACTACAGTTTCTGCCTGTGCATCCTCTGCAAATGCGATGATAGATGCTTTAAATTACATTCGTTTAGGAACTTGCGATGTTATTGTAACTGGAGGCTCTGAAGCCGCTGTTGCAATCGCTGGTGTTGGTGGCTTTAACGCAATGCATGCTTTATCTACAAGAAACGAAAGCCCAGAAACAGCATCGAGACCTTTTGATGCGGAAAGAGATGGTTTTGTTTTAGGAGAAGGAGCAGGTGCTATGGTTTTAGAAAGTTACGAACATGCAAAAGCAAGAGGTGCAAAAATTTATGCAGAAGTTATTGGAGGAGGAATGTCTTCTGATGCACACCACATGACAGCTCCACATCCAGAAGGTGTTGGTGTAATTGCAGTAATGAAAAACTGTTTAGAAAATGCAGGAATTAAACCAAAAGATGTAGATCATATTAATACACATGGTACTTCTACTCCTTTAGGCGATGTTGCCGAATTAAAAGCGATTTCCGAAGTTTTTGGAGATCATGCTAAGAATATCAATATAAACTCAACAAAATCTATGACAGGTCACTTATTAGGTGCTGCAGGAGCGATTGAGTCTATCGCGTCTATTTTAGCAATGAAACATGGAGTTATTCCACCAACCATCAACCACAAAAATGTGGATGAAAACATTAATCCAGAATTAAATTTAACACTTAATAAGGCTCAAAAAAGAGAAATTAACGTGGCAATGAGTAATACTTTTGGATTTGGAGGACATAATGCTTGCGTTGCTTTCAAGAAATTAGATGAATAATCGATGAATTTATTTCGTAAAATAGTCCAATCTCATAAAAAAGAAGAGGAAGCAGAATTATTTCACGAACTAAAAAAACTACTAAATTTTTCTCCAAAGAAAATAGAAAGATATAGAAAAGCTTTCACACATAGGTCTGTACAAAAGTTAGATAAAGATGGAAACCCTATTAACTACGAACGCTTAGAATTTTTGGGAGACTCTATTTTAGGCTCTGTAATCGCCTCTTATTTATATAAAAAAGTTCCAGAAGGTACAGAAGGATACTTAACGCAAATGCGCTCTAAAATTGTTAGCAGAGAGCATTTAAATGAACTTGGCAAAGACCTAAACTTAATTAAGTTTGTAGATAGTAATATCGATCAAGCCAATGTTGGCGATAACATTCATGGAAATATTTTTGAAGCTTTAATTGGAGCAATTTATTTAGACAAAGGCTATAATTTTTGTCAGAAATTTATCCACGAAAACGTAATTGCACCTTATGTAGATATTGAAAAACTCGAAGGCAAAATTACCAGTTACAAAGGTGTAATAATAGAGTGGTGCCAAAAGCAAAAGAAAAAGTATATTTTCGATACCTACGAAGATTCTGGCAACGAAGTAGTAAAACACTTTAGTGTAAAAATAAGTATCGATGGCGAACAAATAGCCAAAGGAAGAGCTACTTCTAAGAAAAAAGCAGAGGAACAAGCTTCCAAAAGGGTGTATTTTGCATTTCAAGACGAAATTTCATTAGACTAAAACGATAACGTTTTCGTTAAAATAAGCCCGAAAACTCATAAACTATTACTAATTTAGCACAATATTTAGCGCAAAGTAAATTTACAATTTATGCAAATTCATGCTTTAGGTTTAGAGGATTTCTGTGAAGAAGAATACTCGTTAATTGGTATTCATACAGCATTAGAAGATTACAAACTGGCATATTTGTTAAATAAAAATTTAAATACACGTTTATCTAAATCGCCAAAAGATTTAGAATTTGAAAGCAATCAAAAAAAAGGGTCGTTTTCTCTCTATAATTTCTCAAGCAAAAAATATGACTTTGAGTGGTTTTTAATTGCAAATAGCTTTAAAAGAGAAAACCAAACCGAACCAAACGAATTATTATTAACTACAGAAACGAAAACATATTTAATTCCAGAAAAGAAAAAGGTCGACTTTTTTATTAAGATTTCTGGAGAAGTTGGGTACGAATACGTTTCGGAAACAGTAAATAAAATTAAAAGTATTGAGCAGATAATAACATGCTATTCAATAGATAAAAACACACTAAAGTCTAAAGACTTTTTAATATTTTAAGAATGAAACCATACAAAAAAACAAAAATAGTAGCAACCCTAGGTCCAGCTACAGATACGAAAGAAATACTTAAAAACTTAGCCATAGAAGGTGTAAATGTTTTTAGAATTAATTTCTCGCATGCAGACTACGATAATGTAAGAGAAAACGTAAAGAGAATTCGCGAAGTTAACGAAGAAAACGGATTCAATGTTGCGATTTTAGCAGATTTACAAGGTCCTAAATTGCGTGTTGGAGTTATGGAAGAAGATGTTGTTTTAAAAGACGGAGATTTTTTTACATTTACCACAGAAAGATGTATTGGAAATAAGCAAAAAGCATTTATGACCTACCAACGTTTTCCAAAAGACGTAAAAGTCGGAGAACAAATTTTGGTAGACGATGGTAAGTTGTTATTCGAAGTTGTATCTACAGATAAAAACACAGAAGTAGTTGTAAAAACAATTGTTGGTGGCGCTTTAAAATCTAAAAAAGGAGTAAACTTACCAAATACAGCAATTTCTTTACCAGCTTTAACAAAAAAAGATATGGAAGACGCCGTTTTTGCATTGAGCTTAAATGTAGATTGGATGGCACTTTCTTTCGTAAGAACACCAGAAGATTTAAGAATGTTACGCGATTTAATCGACGAGCATTCCGATTATAGAGTTCCTGTAATTGCGAAAATAGAAAAGCCAGAAGCTGTTGCAAATATAGATTCTTTAATTCCTTATTGTGATGGATTAATGGTTGCTCGTGGAGATTTAGGAGTAGAAATTCCAATGCAAGAAGTTCCATTAATTCAAAAAATGCTAGTTGAAAGAGCTAAAAAAGCAAGAATTCCTGTAATTATTGCCACACAAATGATGGAAACAATGATCGATAATTCTGTGCCAACAAGAGCAGAGGTAAACGATGTTGCAAACTCGATTATGGATGGTGCAGATGCAGTAATGCTTTCAGGAGAAACTTCTGTAGGGAAACACCCTTTAAGAGTAATTCGAAAAATGAGAGAAATTATTGTAAGTGTAGAAAATTCAGAGCTAATTAAAGTTCCAGATGCAGCACCACACATTAGAACAAACAGATTTATTACAAAAGCAGTTTGTCATCATGCAGCATTAATGGCGAATGATATTGAAGCAGCTGCAATTTCTACGCTAACAAATAGTGGTTATACAGCGTTTCAAATTTCTGCCTGGAGACCACAATCTAAAATATTAGCATTTTCATCTGAAAAAAGAATTTTAGGAAAACTAAACTTACTTTGGGGTGTAAAAGCTTTTTATTATGATAAAAATTTAAGTACAGATGATACTGTTGTAGATATTAACAAAATATCCAAAGAAAAAGGGTTTGTAAAAGAAGGCGATTTAATGATTAATCTTACCTCTATGCCAGTTGAGGCAAAAGGAATGGTAAATACATTAAGAGTTTCTGAAATAGACTAAAACATATTTGTAACGCTTTTAATGGCGTAACATAACTTATAATTTAAAAGGTAGTAATTTTTAATCGCTACCTTTTTCGTTTTAGCAACGTGAGTTCGATTTAAGAAATAATATATGACTGTATTTTAATATATCAACAAACAGCACTTTAGCTTTCCTGTTATTTCGACGATATAATAATTTGCATTAAAATTACTGCAATAAAACGTGCTTTTTCCTCTTTATTACAAAATAAAAAAACACCATAGCTAAGGCTCAACGTTATTAAGCTAAGGAGTTAAATTTTTTTCTTTTACAGTAATTTTAAAACAGAAATGGTATAACACAAAAAACCGATACGAAAGTATCGGTTTAAAATTTTTACTATGGTAATTCCCACAAGAGAATCATACAAAAAAGGCCTGCGACCTTACCAGATTCTTACTCTATCTCCTGGTTTTAGATACATTTTATCACCTTCTTTTACATCGAAAGCTTTGTAGAAAGCATCAATATTTTTTAAAGGCATCATTGCTCTGTACATTCCAGGAGCATGTGTGTCTGTCATAATTTTATTTTTTAAAGCTTCGTCACGCATTTTGGTTCTCCAAATGGTTCCCCAAGAAAGGAAAAAACGTTGTTCTGGAGTATAACCATCGATTTTTTCAGGTCTTCCATTCTTGTCTAAAAAGATTTGTAAACCTTCGTAAGCGGCTTGTAAACCACCTAAATCTCCAATATTTTCTCCTAAAGTATATTCGCCATTTAAGTGCATAGAATCGATCGCCACGATATTACTAAATTGATCGATTAATTTTTTTCCAGCTTTCTTAAATTCTTTTGAATCTTCTTCTGTCCACCAGTTTTTAAGATTTCCATCGCCATCGAAACGTGCCCCAGAATCGTCGAAACTATGAGAAATTTCATGACCAATAACGGCTCCAATTCCACCATAATTTACAGCTTCATCTGCTTTATAATCGTAGAAAGGTGGTTGTAAAATTGCTGCTGGAAAAACGATTTCATTATTTACAGGATTAAAGTAGGCGTTTACTGTTTGTGGAGACATTCCCCATTCAGTTCTATCTACTTCTTTTCCTAATTTCGCCATATTTTTGTTGTAGTTCCATTTGGTAACGTTAATTGCATTCTCGAAATAAGAACCACCATCTTCTAATCCTTTTACTTTTAGTTCAGAATAATCTTTCCAAACATCTGGGTACGCAATTTTAACCGTTAATTTATGTAGTTTTTCTAATGCTTTTTCTTTGGTAACTTCGCTCATCCAAGGTAATTGTGCGATTCGTTTTTCGAAACCTAACATTACATTGTCAATCATTTCTTTGGCTTTTTTCTTAGCTTCTGGCGGAAACATTTTCTCCACATATAACTTCCCTAAAGCTTCGCCAATAGCGCCATTTAAGTTTTCTAAAGCACGCTCGTCTCTTGCCTTTTGCTTTTTAGCACCACGCATTTCTTTTGCATAAAATTTCCAATTTGCAGTTTCTAAATCTGTGGATAAAGAACCTAGAGAATTATTAATGGTATTCCAACGTAATAATAATTTAATATCTTCTACAGAACGATTTTTAAAAATATCGTTCATCGCTTTAAAGTATCCAGGATCTGTAACAATAATTCTGTCTAAATTTGAGACTCCAATTCCTTTTAAATGTGCTTTCCAATCGATTGCTGGCGCTAATTTTTGTAATTCTTCAACAGACATTGGGTTATACATTCTACGAGTATCTCTACTTTCTTCTTTCGTCATCATTGGTTCTGCTAAACTTTTTTCGAAAGCTACAATTGTAGCAGCATTTTTTTTAGCTGTTGCTTCATTATCGCCAAACTCTTGCAACATTTTAGCTATAAATTCTTGGTATTTTGCCAATTTATCTGCCACTTTTGCGTCTACATAGTAATCTCTAGACAAACCAAGACCTCCACTACTTAAATAACCAGCATAAACACTACTATTTTTTAAATCGTTAAAAACTCCAAAACCATAAAAACCTCCACCTCCATAAGGAGCCATATTTGTAATATAGTTTTCTACGTCTTTTTTAGTTATAATTTCATCAACTTTAGATAAGAAAGGCATCACTGGTGCTTTTCCTTGTTTATTTCTTGCAACAGTATCCATTATTGTTTGGTAATAATTTACTGCTTTTTCTTGATCGGAATCTATTTCATTTCCTTGAGCATCTTTTACTTTTGGAAAATCTTTTTTTTCAATCGCTTCATTTAAAATAACCAAAACGTCTTCATTGGTTTTTTTACGAAGCTGACCAAAACCACCCCAAGAAGTTTCGTCATCTGGAATTTCTGTTTTATCGAGCCATGCTCCATTTACGTGTCTAAAGAAATCGTCTGTTGGTTTTACAGAAGTATCCATATTTTCTAGAACGATTCCTGCAGATCTTTCTTCTTTTTTATTGTCTTTACAAGCCATAAAGCCTAATGAAGCAATTGCTGTTGTGAAAAGAACTTTTTTAACTGTTTTCATGTAGTATGTATTTGATTGTTTGAATATTAGTAACACTATATAATAAATTGTTACAATTTTTAATATTAAGATTTAATTTTACTCTTTGGCGGATTTGGTAGTTGTTCAAACCCCATATTAAATAAAGTGAAACCAAAAATATCTGCATATTGTTCAATAGTTTTTGCAACAGGAGTTCCTGCTCCATGACCTGCATTGGTTTCAATTCTTATTAAAACAGGGTTTTTACCTGCTTGTTTTTCTTGTAATTCTGCTGCAAATTTAAAACTATGTGCTGGCACAACACGATCGTCATGATCTCCAGTAGTTACCAAAGTTGCAGGATATTTTGTGCCTTTTTTTACGTTATGAACAGGAGAATAGCTTTTTAAATAATCGAACATTTCTTTGCTGTCGTTTACAGTTCCATAATCGTAAGCCCAACCTGCACCTGCAGTAAATGTATGATAACGCAACATGTCTAAAACACCCACTGCTGGCAAAGCAACTTTCATTAAATCGGGTCTTTGCGTCATTGTTGCTCCCACTAATAAACCTCCATTAGAACCTCCACGAATTGCTAAAAATTCACTTGAAGTATATTTTTTGTTGATTAAATATTCTGCGGCTGCAATAAAATCATCAAAAACATTTTGCTTTTTTAATTGCGTACCTGCATCGTGCCATTTTTTTCCATATTCTCCTCCTCCACGTAAATTTGGTACTGCGTAAATGCCTCCTTGTTCCATCCAAACTGCATTTGCAATGCTAAAACTTGGCGTTAAACTTACATTGAAACCTCCATAACCATATAAAATTGTTGGATTTTTTCCATTTAATTTTACGTCTTTTTTATGTGTAATAATCATTGGTATTTTTGTACCATCTTTCGAGCTGTAAAAAACTTGCTTACTTATATAATCATTCGAATTAAAAGCAATGGATGGTTTCCAATAAGATTTGTATGTTCCGTCTTTTGGATTGAATTTATAAGAAGAGCTTGGAGTGCTGTAATTGGTAAATGAAAAATACAATGCTTTTGCATCTTTTTTACCACCAAAACCACCAGCAGAACCAACACCTGGTAATTTTATTGCTCTAATTAATTTTCCATTAAAATCGTATTGTAAAATTTTAGAAACAGCATCTACCATATAATTTGCGAAAAAATAACCAGCACCAGATTTTAAGTTTAATACATTTTCTGTTTCAGGAATAAAATCTACCCAATTTTTTGGAATTGGGTTTTTCGCATCTACAGTAACTACTTTTTTATTTGGTGCATTTAAATTGGTTACTAAATACAATTTGCTTCCTTTGTTTTCTGCAACATAGGTATCACTTTTTACATTGTTTATAATAGTGATTAATTTGCTATTTGGTTTGGTTAAATCTTTAATAAAAAGCTTGTTTCCAGAAGTAGAAACTGCTGCAGAAATTACTAAATAATTATTATCTTCTGTTACAGAACCACCAACATATCTGTGTTTTTCAGAGGGTTTTTCTCCAAAAATAACAGGATCGTTTTTTTGTGAAGTCCCTAATTTATGGTAATATAATTTATGCTGATCTGTTTTTGCAGACAATTCACTTCCTTTTGGTTTGTCGTAACTTGAGTAATAAAAACCTTCGTTTTTGTACCAAGAAATTCCCGAGAATTTTACATCAACCAAGGTGTCTTCTTTAATTTCTTTGGTTTCTGTATCCATAATAATTATTTTTCGCCAATCAGAACCACCTTCAGAAATTGCATAGGCAACTGTTTTTCCGTCTTTAGAAAAACTTAAAGAACCCAAAGAAGTGGTTCCATCTTTAGAAAAAGTGTTTGGGTCTAAAAAAATCTCAGCATCTGAATCTTCTTTTTTTCGATACACCACATATTGGTTCTGCAAACCATCATTTTTATAAAAATAAGTGTAGTCTCCTTCTATAAAAGGGGTTCCTACTTTTTCGTAATTCCATAATTCCGATAAGCGATTCTTTAAGTCTTTTCGATATGGAATTTTACCCAAATAATCGAAAGTTACTTCGTTTTCTGCTTTTACCCATTTTTCTGTTTCTTCACTTCTATCGTCTTCTAACCATCTGTAATTATCTACAACTTCGGTTCCGAAAATGGTGTCTATCACTGGGTTTTTAGTTGTTTTTGGATACGTCAAATTTATAGCTGTAGTTTTAGTTTCAGTCTTGCAAGAAACAACAATTGCACTTGCAAAAAGAATAGGAATTAAAGTTTTTTTCATTATGATTATTGTTTGATTTTAAAAATCAAAATTACAGTAAAGTTTTTTAGTTAAACAACTTATTTATACTATTTTAACAGATATTTAGTGATTCAAAAAATTGCTAAAATTCTATATTGTAAGTAAAAAAGCTTAAAAACGACTACTTTTGCAATGTAATATATTGTAAAAACGTATCATTTAAAAATTGCCACGAATTCACGAAATTTTACTTTATGAAGGATTATAAAGAATAATGAATACAAATTTTTAAAAATTCTACAGATTTTAATTTGTGTATTCTTAGCAAAAATAAAGTATAGGTTTTAGCGATAATTATAGAAATGAATTCTTCAATATTTATTGAAGAGAAAAATAGAGATTCCTGTTTTTACAGGAATGAAAGTATTAATTATTTTTCGACAATCTCGAAAAGAATATTTTAAATTATGACAGAAAATTTAACAAAAGAAACCTTCTTAAAAAAGGTTTTTAATTTTGAAGAAAACAAAACTTGGAAATTTGAAGGAGAAAGACCAGCAATCATAGATTTTTATGCAGATTGGTGTGGCCCTTGTAAAATGTTAGCGCCAGTTTTAGAGCAACTTTCAGATGAATATGAAGGCAAAATAAATATTTATAAAATAGATACAGAAGCAGAACAAGAATTGTCTGCGGCTTTCGGAATTAGAAGCATTCCTTCTATGTTGTTTTGCCCAGCAGAAGGCGAACCACAAATGGCAAATGGTGCTTTACCAAAAGCAGATTTGGAGAGAATTATTGGGGAGGTTTTGAAAGTAGAAATCCCATCCTAACCTTCCCAAAGGGAAGGGACTCTTACTCATATTCCTTATTATTGAGTATAAGAAAAGTAAAACCTACTAAATCCTAAGAATTAATTTTCTTAGGATTTTTTTATGAAAAATTTTTATACCTAAGATTTCTATGCATCAAAAAATTATGTAT
Organism: Polaribacter cellanae; assembly: GCF_017569185.1. Classification (NCBI taxonomy): domain Bacteria; kingdom Pseudomonadati; phylum Bacteroidota; class Flavobacteriia; order Flavobacteriales; family Flavobacteriaceae; genus Polaribacter; species Polaribacter cellanae. The sequence continues at coordinate 2,690,824 of NZ_CP071869.1, forward strand.
CTTTGGTGTGAGTTAAAAAACTGTCAGTTCGAGTGAAATTTCTTTTTCAGAAATTTTGTATCGAGAACATGTAAAACCTCTCGATACAATTTCGATTGAAAAAATCGAAACCAATTGAAGAGAAAGTGAAAACAATTACACGATTACACAAACAAACGATTACACACCAAAATATGGGAAATCAGAAATTATATAAAGGTTCTTTACAAACCATTATTTTAAAGTTATTAGAAAGTAACGATAAAATGTATGGTTACGAAATTACGCAACATGTAAAGGAACTTACAAAAGGCGAATTACAAATTACAGAAGGTGCTTTGTACCCAGCTTTGCACAAATTAGAAGCAGATGGTTTGTTAGATGTAGAGGTTGCAAAAGTAGGAAACAGACTACGTAAATATTACAAATTAACCGAAAGTGGTACCAAAGAAACTGCCAATAAGTTGGAAGAAATGCAAGAGTTTTTAAAAACCATGCAACGTTTGGTAAATCCTAAATTTAGTTTGGAGTAAGATGGAATTAACAAAAGAGCAAATACAAAGAGTAGAACATTATTTAAACGTAAAAAATATAAAATATATAGATGTTCGTTTTGAAGTTTTAGATCACATAGTTTCTGATATTGAAACTACAATTGAGAAAAATAATCTCGATTTTGAAACTGCTTTTTATAAAGTTACCGATAAATGGAATACTCATTTAAAAGAAACGTCAAGTTGGTTTTTTGGAATTGCACATTCAGCACCAAAAATAATTATTGATAAGGCTAAAAAATTGTTTAAAAAGTGGTTTTTTATATTACCGGCTGTCTATTTTATGATTTCATTTTTCAATTATAAACTGAATATTATATTCTCTAAAAACATAGAAAATGTAATAAACTTGTTTTTTCAAATTACGAGTGTTTTTTGTTTTGTTCTATATGTTATTGTACTGATTTTAATATCAAGGTCTAAGGAGAAAACTACTTATAGATTTATCTTTAAAACTCAAAATTTAAACCTTTTAATAGGTACTATGATATTATTAGATTTTAATTTTTTTAATAATGATGGAAGTCTTAGTTTATCTTTAATAGGACTTTTATTTGCTTTTATTCTTTCAACTTTTATGTGTTTCCATTTTTATAGAAAACATAAAGAGGCAGTTAAAAAATATAAGATTTCATAGTTATGGACCTCACAAAAGCGCAACTCTTACAAATAGACAATTACGTGTATGTTTCTGGCATTAAATATTACGATGTTCGAACAGAAATTGTAGACCATTTTGCGAATATTTTAGAAGAAAAGTTAGATAAAACCCCAGATTTAGATTTTAAAAAAGAAATACAAAATATTCATAGAAATTTTTCTGATAGAGGCTTTAGTAAATTACTAAAAGAGAAAACAAGTGCAGTGCAAAAGCAATTTTATAAAATGTTTTTTAAACATTTAATTACCTTTTTTAAGTTACCAAAAATCATTATTTCTGGTGCTTTATTTTATGTTTTGTATTTGTTAATGAATCGGTTTCAAGACAAAGAAAACTTTTTTGCTATTATTAGCTACTTATGTTTTGCAGTTGTTATGTTGCTCTTTTTCAGTTTATTTATTAATCGAAAGAAAAAAGAAATATTTCTAAAAACAAATATGAATAATACCTTTTTCTTGTTTGTTAATTTTGGATCAACCTATTTTGTAAATACAGCTACATTTAGAACTCATGAAAGTTTTTTAAATCCAGTTCATAATATCATTCATTTAACTGTTTTTGTGCTTCTAATTTTGTCATTTTGGTCTTGTTATCATGTTTATAAACTAAATAAAAAAGAGGTTCAAAAACAATATCCAAAAGTAATTGTATAACCATGGAACTAAAAAAAGACCAAATACAATTTATAGACCATCGTTTAGAAAACGAGGGTGTAAAATATTGGGACATTCGCATAGAAATGCTAGATCATGTGGTTACAGATGTTGAGAAAAGAATAGAGTTAGGAGAAAGTTTTAATGATGCTGTAAATAATTCTTTTATTTTTTCTGGATGGAATGGTAGCTTTGAAAGCTTGACAAAAGAAAGATTATTTTCAATTAACAAAATTGTAAGAAAACAGTATTTTTTAAAAGTGAAAGATTTGTTTACTAAACCTACCTCTTTGTTATTGATATTTTTATTTGTTTCTATTTATTGCGTGATTTACAATTTTGCAAGTTTGAGTGTTTTTAAAACAGTTACTTTAGTCGTTTTATTTGCACCCATAATTATTGGATTCATTTTACATTTAAAAGAATTTTCAAAAAAAGGAAAATCTGGATATTTAACATATAGTAGTTTTTATATATTTTTTTCTTTTTTACTTTTAAATGCGGTTATTCAATTTGTAAAACCAGATGGTCTTATTCCTGTTTCCAAAGAAGCCCATCTGTTTGTTTGGTTTTCTGTTACTGTATTGAATACCATATTTTCATTAGCTGGAGTTTTAGTTCATATAGAAACTAGTGAAAAAATTAAAAATATTGAATTAAAGTTGAAAAGTCTATGAAACTAACAAACGCTCAAATAGACCAACTCTACAAATTCACAAGAAAACACTATGTGTATTTTTACGACGTGCAAACAGAATTGGTAGATCATTTAGCGAACGATATTGAAAATATCTGGAAAGAATATCCAAATTTATCTTTCGAAGAAGCGCGTGATAAATCTTTTAAAAAATTTGGCATTTTTGGATTTATGGATGTAATTGAAGCCAAACAGAAACAAATGAATAAACGTTACAGAAAAATAATGTGGCGCTTTTTTAAGGAATGGTTTACCGTTCCTAAAATTGTAACTACAATAACTGTTTTTCTGTCTCTTTTTTTTGTTTTAAAAATTCCATATTCAGAATTTGTTTTATTAGGTGCACTCTTTATTTTAGTCGTTTTCGATTTAATAAAACAGACAATTGCAAGAAAAAAGCAAAAGAAAAAAGAAGTTAAAAAAGAGAAAATCTTCTTGTTAGAATCTATGATTGGCGAAACAAGACAAGGTTTTTCAGCAATTACTTTTGTAAACATTTTCAACTTTGTAAATCTTACAAGAGTCAGTTTTAGTTCTTTGGAAAACTATTGGTTATTGCTAATTTCGTTTTCGGCGACCATAATTCTAATTCTGTTTTATGTAACTGCCTATTTAATGCCTCAGAAATCAGAAGAATTATTAATAGAAACGTATCCTGAATATAAATTATCACAAAATTTGTAACAAATTAATTTTTTTGACAACTAATCTATAAACTAACAATCTCTATATTTTCTCCTTTTAGGAAAACACAAAAAGAGATAAACTAATTCAAACGTATGCTTTCACACTTTTTAAATCTGGAATGGAAACAATATTTTCGTTCTGCACATTGGCAAAAGGGAATCGCAATTAAAATAATAATGGTCTTTTTTGCCCTTTATTTCATTGTTGCTTTTATAGGACTTGGTGTTGGTGGTTACTATATTCTTAAGAAAGAGTTTCCAGAACAAGATCCATTACAATTGGTAAATTCCTATTTATTATATGCAATTTTAGGAGACCTAATATTTAGGTATTTAATGCAGAAATTACCTGTTATGAATATAAAACCAATGCTAATTTTACCGATAAAAAAAAGCAAATTAGTACATTATGTTTTGGGGAAATCCTCAGTATCTTTTTTTAACTTTTTAGGCTTGTTTTTTTACGTGCCTTTTGCAGTTGTTTTAATGATAGAAGGTTATGACACTTTAGGTGTTTTAGGTTGGTTATTTACGATGATATTAATTATCCAATCTGCAAATTTCTTAAACTTTTTAATTAATAAAAATAATATTGCTTTAGGTGTTATAGTTGCTCTTTTGGTTGGTTTAATTGCCTTACAGAAATTCGATATTTACAATGTTACTGCTTTTGGAGGTAAAATTTTCGATGCCATTTATGCAAATCCAATCTATTCGTTAATTGGTGTTGCAGTTTTAGCAGTTTTATATCATTTAAATTTCAAGCAATTATTTGGCTTGTTATATTTAGATGAAGCTGTAAAAACGAAAGTGGAAGAAGCGAAATCTGTAGATTTGTCTTTTGCAGATAAATTAGGCGATGTTGCACCATTTATAAAAAACGATATGCGTCTTATTTGGAGAAACAAAAGAACAAAAACGGTTTTTTTAATGTCTTTTCTTTTTCTTTTTTATGGATTGATTTTCTTCACACAGAAAACCTACCAAGAAATGCCAGCCATGTTAATGTTTGCATCTTTATTTGTAACTGGAGGTTTTGCATTAAATTACGGTCAGTTTATTCCTGCTTGGGACAGTGCACATTATAAATTGTTAATGAGTCAGAGTTTTAAATACCGTAAATTCTTAGAATCTAAATGGATTTTAATGGTAGTTATGACCACCATTTTATACTTTTTAAGTTTCCCATATTTATATTTTGGAGTCGATACTTTTTTAATGATAACAGCTGGCGCCATTTTTAACATTGGTTTTAACTCGTTATTTTTATTATATGCTGGTTCTTTTAACAGAAAAAGAATCGATTTAAACAAAAGTGGTTTTGGCAATACACAAGGTACAAGTGCCACTCAGTTTATAATAATTATTCCAATTATGGGAATTCCGATGTTGTTATTTTGGTTGTTCAACAAATTTGTTGGTGGTAATTCTGGTTACATAGTTGTAGCATCAATAGGTGTTATAAGTCTGCTTTGTAAAAATTACGCGATGAATTTTATTGAGAAAAAATACATAAAAGACAAATATATTATGATTAACGCATTCGGAAAAGAAGCCTAATACCAAACTTAAAAGAAAACACAATGATTACAATAGATACAATATCAAAAAAATACGGAAAAGCAGAAGTTTTAAATGTTGAAAAAATAGAGATTCCAACAGGACAAAGTTTTGGTTTGGTGGGGAATAATGGCGCAGGAAAAACAACATTATTCAATATATTATTAGATTTAATTAGACCTACAACAGGTACAATTTCCAATCATAATATCGTGGTAAACGAAAGTGAAGAATGGAAGAATTTTACAGGTTCTTTTATAGATGAATCTTTTTTAATTGGCTATTTAACACCAGAAGAATATTTCGATTTTATTGGTGATTTACGAGGCATGAACAAGGCAGATGTTGCAAAATTCTTATCAAAATTTGATGAATTTTTCAATGGAGAAATTGTTGGGAAAAAGAAATATCTAAGAGATTTAAGCAAGGGAAACCAGAAAAAAGCAGGAATTGTTGCTGCTTTAATGGGCAATCCACAAGTAGTAATTTTAGATGAGCCGTTTGCTAACTTAGATCCAACCACACAAATTAGACTAAAAAAAATAATTAAAGAACTAACCGAAAACAGCCAAATTACGGTTTTAGTTTCTAGTCACGATTTAACCCACGTAACAGAAGTTTGCGAAAGAATTGTGGTTTTAGACAAAGGAGCAGTTGTAAAAGACATCGAAACTTCGGAAGCAACTTTACAAGAACTGGAGAGTTATTTTGCTTTGTAGATTTTTGTAATATTAAACGCAAAGTCGCAAAGTCGCAAAGATGCAAAGATGCAAAGTTGCAAAGTTTTAGAATTGCAAAATATTTCCACCAAGATTGGCTATGTTTTCTATGTTTCTATGTTTCTATGTGGTAAAACACACTGGTTTTCGCAGAAATTAAACGCAAAGTCGCAAAGATGCAAAGTTGTAGAGTTACAAAGTTTTCCACCAAGATTGGCTATGTTTTTAAGTGGTAAAACACACAGATTTTAGAAGAAGATAATCCTAATCTTTACAAGGATAAATGAAAAAGATAATGTAAGGCTGTGCTTGTCGAAGTTTTTATTTTGAAACAAAAGAAAGGCGATTCTTAATTTATTACTATTTTTACACTCTTATTTATACTATTTTCGACAGAATTTAGTTTTAGATAAGAGTTTTTTCAATATATGAAACACATAAAAAAAATCCTTTTTATTGCCATTGCTTTTGGAGCAATATATTCTTGTAGCACAAAAAAAGATACTGTTCTTAGTAGAAATTTTCATGCTATGACTGCCTATTTCAACATTCTTTTTAATGGAGAAGAAGCATTTAAACAAGGAATTAAAGGCATTAACGAAGGGTATAAAGACGATTGGTTTAAACAATTACCCATAGAACCCATAGAATTTGACGATCGAAAAATTGTTGCTCCCACTTTTAAAAATTCTGGAATGGGCGCAGGTTTTGGAGATGTTAAAGAAGAAGAGCAAAAAAGTGCAGGTACTCCATTCGAAAAAGCAGAAGAAAAAGCTGTAAAAGCCATTCAAAAACATGGAATGAATATCGATGGTTTAGAAAGAAACCGTCAAATAGACGATGCTTATTTATTATTAGGGAAATCACGTTATTATTCACAACGATTTATTCCTGCGATTGAAGCTTTTAATTATGTAATTGCAAATTATCCTGATGCAAATTTAATTGCAGAAACAAAAATATGGAGAGCAAAATCGAACATTCGTCTAGACAACGAAGAATTTGCGATAGAATCTATGAAGCTTTTAATGGTTGTAAAAGATACTTTAGAACCCGATTTTCCAGACGAAATTAAAGAACAAGCTTACACAACTTTGGCAATGGCGTATGTAAAAGCAGACAGCATTCAAAAAGTAAAAAGATACTTACAATTAGCTACAAGAACACAAGAAAATAGAGATCAGACTGCAAGAAACCTATTTATTTTAGGGCAAATTTATGCTCAAGAAAATAAAAAAGATTCTGCAACAATGGTTTTTAATCGATTAACAGAATTTAAAAAAGCACCTTACAAATATAAAATTCATGCAAATATAGAATTGGCAAGAAATGCCAATAACGATTCTATATCTAATAGTTTGTTGGCAAAAATGCAAAAACTGATTAAAAATAGAGACAACAGGCCTTATTTAGACGAGTTGTATTATCAAGTTGCAACTTTGCACGAAAAAAACGACAGCTTAAAATTAGCGACAGAATATTACAACAAATCGCTAAGAGCTTTAAATGGAGGAGACAAACAAAAAACATTTACTTACGAAAACTTAGGAAATTTGTATTTTAAGAATTCGGAATATCAATTAGCGAGTGCTTATTACGATAGCGTTTTAAACGTTTCTCAAGACAGTTTAGACTTGCGAATTCGACGTGTAAAAAGAAAACATAAAAACCTAGCTTCCTTAATTAAGTTCGAAGATATTGTAGAAAGACACGATAGTATTCTAAGAATTGCATCACTTTCTAAAACAGAACAAGAAACGTATTTTCAAAATTATATCGACGATTTAAAAGTAAGAGACGAAGAAGCAGCACAATTAAAATTAAATCAATTAGCCTTTGGTGGTTCTTTTGGAGGAAGTTCTTTGCAATCTGCTAAAAAAGGAAAATGGTATTTTTACAATCAGCAAACCTTAGCTTTTGGTAAAACTGAATTTCAAAGAGTTTGGGGAAACAGAAAGTTAGAAGACAATTGGCGTTATTCAGAAAAAACAAGCAATGCCATTTCTAAGACAGATTCTGTTGCGACTGTAACCAGAGATACAAGATACGATTTGGCGAGTTATTTAGAGAAAATCCCAACAGATAAACAATTAATAGATAGTCTAAAAACAGATAGAAATCAGGCTTTATACGAATTAGGAATCATCTATAAAGAACAGTTTAAAAACAGAGATTTAGCGATAAAACGTTTGGAAAGAGTTGCAACTTTACAACCAAGAGAAAAATTAATATTGCCTATAAACTGGCATTTATATCAAATTTATAACGATGCTGGCAAAACAGTTAAAGCTTTAAAATATAAAAACACGATTCTTACAAACTACCCAAACACGGTTTTTGCTCAGTTGATTAAAAATCCAGAGAAAAAGTTCGAAGAAAACGTAAAAGTTAGCGAAGTAGAAAAATCGTATAAAAAACTTTATTACTTATATAAAAAAGGCGAGTATAAAAACGTATTAATAGGAGTTAACGATATTTTACCAACAATAGGAAATTCGAAATTAAAACCAAAGTTCGAGCTTTTAAAAGCCTATGCAATTGGTAAATATTTACCAAAAGAAATTTATAAAGAAGCATTAGAATTTGTTAAAATTAACTATGGAAATTCAGAAGAAGGAAAGAAAGCAAAAGAAATCTTAGAACAATTAAACAAATAAGTATGTTTAACAGTAAAGAAAAAAAACAGGTAAAACCAAAAGTTATGGAAAGAAATGTTGTTGCAAAAAACACAACCATTGTTGGAGATATTAAATCTGATGGCGATTTTAGAATCGATGGAACCTTAGAAGGAACACTAAAAACCCAAGGTCGTGTTATTATTGGTGTAGATGGTTTTATAAAAGGAAATGTAGAAGCTACAAATGCAGATATCGAAGGAAAATTTTCTGGAACCTTACAAGTTGCTAAAACCTTAACGATTAAAGGAACTGCAAATATTTCTGGAGAGGTAACCATTGGAAAATTATCAATAGAACCTGGTGCCGCCTTTAATGCAACTTGTGCAATGAAAGGCGCATTAAAAGAAATGAACACTGGTAAAGATGGAAAAAAAGCCTCAGAAAAAACCGCTTAACAAAGCCATTGCACTTTCTGGTGCAGGTTTACAAATGGGGTTAACCATTTATTTAGGTTTTTTATTAGGAAAATGGTTAGACAAACAATTCCATTTTTCTTTCTTAACAGAAACCATTACGTTATTAGCGATTTTTTTAGCCATGTATTCTTTGATAAAACAAGCTAATAAAATTAATGAATAAAGATATTTTTCGGTACATTTTGGTGTTTGTTGGTCTTTTTTTAATTGGCTATTATACGCACTTAAAAATTTTAGATTTACAAGGTTTAAAATTGCAGTTTTCTTTGGAGAAAGTGTATCTATTTCACACCTTTTTTTCAGCATTAATATCCATAAATTTAAGGTTTGTTTCTACTGTTAATAAACTTTTTCCTCAGTTAGGTTTTATCTATTTAGGTACTTTAGTTGTTAAGTTAATTTTGTTCGCTATATTTTTCTACAATCCTTTGTTTACAGTAGATTCGTTTAGTTTTGCTGAAAAAATCTCGTTGTTTATTCCACTTTTTATTTTTTTATTAACAGAAGCTATTTTTGTTGTAAAAATACTCAACCAAAAAGATTCAAAAATTATTCAATAAAAAAAGGTTTGTAGTTTTGAATTATTGCGTACCTTTGCGCCGAATTTAGAAAGCGTATTTTTACAATGAAGGTTGCACAAAAAACAATCCAATTTCTTACAATAGTAGCAATAGCCCTTTTTACAGCGGTTAGTTTTGCATCAGGATCTGATAAAAAACAAGATCACGATACTGATGGTGGTCGTGTAAATACGAAAGCAGAAGTAGATGCCTATATTCTACATCACATTAAAGATTCTCACGATTTTTCTTTATTTTCTTACACAAGTGATTCAGGAGAAAGAAAACATGTTGGTTTTCCATTACCAGTAATTTTATGGACAAGCGAAGGTTTGGTTACTTTTATGTCTTCAGAATTTCATCATAATGACGATGGTCATGTAATTGTTGAAAAAAAAGGTTTAAAATTCGCAAAAATTCATTCTAAAATATACGAATTAGATAAAGGTGCTTCTACAGTTGTTTTTGATGAAAATCATCATGCAGAAAATGCACACAAAGTTTTAGATTTTTCAATTACAAAAAGTGCTTTCGGTATTTTATTAATTGGATTATTGTTGTTATTCTGGTTCTCTAGATTGGCAAAACAATACAAAACTAAAAATGTTCCTACAGGTTTCGCAAGAGTTTTAGAACCTTTGGTTTTATATGTTCGAGACGAAATTGCAAGACCAAATATTGGAGATAAACATTACAGAAGATTTACAGGTTATTTATTAACAGTATTCTTTTTTATATGGGTTTTAAACTTAGTAGGTTTAACGCCATTCGGTTTTAATGTTACAGGTCAATTAGCAGTTACTGCTTGTTTGGCAATTTTTACATTGGTAATTTATACAGTTAGTGGAAATAAGGATTATTGGATGCACATGTTGTGGATGCCAGGAGTTCCTGTTTTAATTCGCCCAGTTTTAGCAATTATAGAATTGGCTGGAGCATTAATTATTAAACCATTCTCATTATTAGTACGTTTGTTTGCAAACATTTCAGCAGGGCACATTGTAGTAATGAGTTTAATTGCAATTATGTTTACACTTAAAGAATCTTTAGGGGTTGTTGGTGCAACAGGATTGTCTTTTGTATTATCATTTTTTATATTATTAATTGAAGTTTTAGTCGCTTTCTTACAAGCATATATCTTTACAATGCTTTCAGCATTATTTATTGGTATGGCAGTAGCAGAGCACGATCATGACCATAAACATGATAAAAAAGGACACGAAATTCCAGACTCGGAAGATGTTAGAGGGAATTTCATTTAAACAAGAGTATTTTTAATTTAACTATAAATTTTTTATTATGTACAATTTAATTGGAGCAGGATTAATCGTAATCGGAGCAGGAATTGGTTTAGGTCAAATTGGTGGAAAAGCAATGGAAGGTATTGCAAGACAACCAGAAGCAACTGGAAAAATTCAAACAGCAATGATTATTATCGCTGCATTATTAGAAGGTTTAGCATTTGGAGCATTATTCTTAGGAAAATAATCCAAACAAAAACAGAAAATAGCGTTCTGTAACGGTTGGTTACAGAACCTATTTTTAATTTCCATTTTTATGGAAATACTCCTGTATTTCAGGATAAAAAGAGAAACCTCAGGGAAAACTCTTTAAATTAAAAAAAGAAAATATATAATTAGTTTATAGAATGGAAACTTTATTAAACGATTTTTCACCAGGATTATTTGTAGTATCAACAATATTATTGTTGGCTTTAATTGCTTTAATGGTGAAGTTTGCTTGGAAACCAATTTTAAATTCTTTAGAAGAAAGAGAGTCTGGAATCGAAAAAGCATTAGAATCTGCAGAAAATGCGCGTAAAGAAATGCAAAATTTACAAGCAGATAACGAAAGATTGGTAAAAGAAGCAAGAGCAGAAAGAGATGCAATGATGAAAGATGCAAGAGAGATTAGAGATAATATGATTGCAGAAGCAAAAGAAGATGCAAAAGAAGTTACTGCTGCATTAATCGAAAAAGCACAAGCTTCTATTGTTCAAGAAAAACAAGCAGCTTTAGCAGAAATTAAAAAGAACGTTGCAGATTTATCTATTGGTATCGCAGAATCTGTTATTAAGAAAGAATTATCTAATAAAGAAGATCAACTTAAATTGGTTGAAGATATCTTAAAAGACGTTACTTTAAACTAAGCATCAATGAAAGACGCAAGAGCAGCATTACGTTACGCCAAAGCAATCTTAAATCTTGCAACAGATTCTAAGTCGGAGTCTGCAGTAAATGACGACATGTCTTTTATTGCAAACACAATTGCCGAAAATAAAGAATTAGAGGTAATGTTAAGAAGTCCTATCGTAAAATCTTCAGACAAGATGAATGTTTTAAAAGCATTGTTCGATGGTAAGGTAAACAACATTACATTAGGTTTATTCCATTTGTTACAAGACAACAAAAGAATTGGAATGTTAGAACCTATTGCTAAGAAATATGCAATTGTTTTCGATCATTTAAAAAGCACACAAGTGGCGAAAGTTACTACAGCTGTTGCTTTAACAAAAGAAGTAGAAAAGCAAGTTTTAGATAAAATTGTAGCTTTAACAGGCGAAAAAGCAAATTTAGAAAACGTAATAAACCCAGCTATTTTAGGAGGGTTTATTTTACGTGTTGGAGATGTACAGTATGATGCAAGTATCTCTAATTATTTAAACGAATTGAAAAAGGAATTCGACAACAGTCATTACATTCCAAAAATTTAATTATACATCAAATTATAAAAGATGGCAAGTATTAAACCAGCTGAAGTATCAGCAATTTTAAAGCAACAGTTAACAAATTTCGAAGCAAAAGCTACTTTAAACGAAGTAGGAACTGTTTTACAAGTAGGAGATGGAATTGCACGTGTGTATGGTCTTTCTAATGTTCAATATGGTGAATTGGTAGAATTCGAAAACGGATTGGAAGGTATCGTATTAAACTTAGAAGAAGACAATGCAGGAGTTGTATTATTAGGAGCTTCTACTTCAATTAGAGAAGGTTCTACCGTAAAACGTACAGAACGTATTGCTTCTTTAAGAGCAGGTGAAGGAATTGTAGGAAGAGTTGTAGATACTTTAGGAAGTCCTATAGATGGTAAAGGTCCTATTGAAGGAACTACTTACGAAATGCCTTTGGAGCGTAGAGCACCAGGAGTTATCTATAGAGAGCCTGTAACTGAGCCATTACAAACTGGTATTAAGTCTATTGATGCAATGATTCCTGTGGGTAGAGGTCAACGTGAGTTGATTATTGGAGACCGTCAAACAGGTAAATCTACAGTAGCTTTAGATACCATTTTAAATCAAAAAGAATTTTACGATGCTGGTGAGCCAGTATATTGTATTTATGTTGCTATCGGTCAAAAAGCTTCTACAGTTGCAGCAATTGCAAATATGTTAGAAGAAAGAGGCGCTTTAGCTTATACTACAATCGTAGCAGCAAATGCATCAGATCCTGCAGCAATGCAAGTATATGCACCTTTTGCTGGAGCTGCAATTGGAGAATATTTTAGAGATTCTGGAAGACCCGCTTTAATTATTTTTGATGATTTATCAAAACAAGCTGTTGCCTACCGTGAAATTTCTTTATTATTAAGAAGACCTCCAGGACGTGAGGCATATCCAGGAGATGTATTTTACTTACACTCTAGATTATTAGAAAGAGCTGCAAAAGTTATTAATGATGATAAAATTGCAAGTGAAATGAACGATTTACCAGATTCTATTAAAGGAATCGTAAAAGGTGGAGGTTCTTTAACTGCATTACCAATTATCGAAACTCAAGCAGGAGACGTATCTGCATACATTCCAACAAACGTAATTTCGATTACAGATGGACAAATTTTCTTAGATGGAGATTTATTTAACTCAGGTGTAAGACCAGCAATTAACGTAGGTATTTCTGTATCTCGTGTTGGAGGTAATGCACAAATTAAATCTATGAAAAAAGTATCTGGTACATTAAAATTAGATCAAGCAGCATATCGTGAATTAGAAGCGTTTGCTAAGTTTGGTTCCGATTTAGATGCAGCTACCATGAGTGTAATTTCTAAAGGACAACGTAATGTTGAAATTTTAAAACAAGCGCAAAACGATCCTTATCCAGTAGAAGACCAAATTGCAATTATTTATGCAGGTTCTAAAAACTTGTTAAAAGATGTACCTGTAGAAAAAGTAAAAAAATTCGAAAGAGATTATATCGATTATTTAAACGCAAAACATAGAGATACTTTAGATACCTTAAAATCTGGTAAGTTAACAGACGAAGTAATTGCTACTTTAACGTCTGCAGCTGCAGAAGTATCTAAACATTTTGCATAATAGACGTTAGCTTATAGCTTTTAGACAGTAACACTAAAAACTAAAGACTAATAACTAACAACTAAAGAATGGCAAACTTAAAAGAAATACGTAATAGAATTACCTCCATTGGTTCGACAATGCAGATTACATCTGCCATGAAAATGGTATCTGCTGCAAAGTTGAAAAAGGCGCAAGATGCAATTACTGCAATGAGACCTTATTCATCTAAACTAACTGAATTGTTGCAAAATTTAAGTGCAACTTTAGATAGTGATGCTGGAGGAGTATATTCAACACAAAGAGAGGTTTCTAAAGTTTTAATGGTTGTAGTAACATCTAACAGAGGTTTATGTGGTGGTTTTAACTCTTCTATTACAAAAGAAGTTGCAAAAACAATCGATACCAAATATGCGAATGCAACTGTAGATTTATTTACAATTGGTAAAAAAGGAGACGTTTTATCAAAAAAATGTGAAATTGTAGATTCTCGAAACGATATTTTCGACGATTTAACTTTCGATAATGTTGCAGTAATTGCACAGAAGTTAATGGATTTATATGCAGATGGAACTTACGATAAAATTGAATTGGTGTATAACCAGTTTAAGAATGCAGCCACTCAATTGCCACAGGTAGAGCAATTTTTACCAATCAAACCAATTGAAGGTGGAGATGCAGATGCCGTAAATTCTGATTATATTTTTGAGCCATCTAAAGAAGAAATTGTGGAAGCTTTAATTCCTAAATCTTTAAAAACTCAATTATACAAAGCAATTAGAGATAGTTTCGCTTCAGAACATGGTGCACGTATGACTGCAATGCACAAAGCAACAGACAACGCAAAAGATTTAAGAGACGAATTATTGTTAACGTACAACAAAGCACGTCAAGCAGCAATTACAAACGAAATTTTAGAAATTGTTGGTGGAGCTGAGGCTTTGAATAACTAATCGAAAATTCAATAATATTTTATATTAAAAAAGAGACTGGTTTTCCAGTCTCTTTTTTATTTAACAAGTAATGAGTCCTTGCAACACCTAAAAACCTCCTAAAGATCAAACTTAATCCCTTGCGCCAAAGGCAATTCATCTGAATAATTTATGGTATTTGTTTGTCTTCTCATATATACTTTCCAAGCATCAGAACCAGACTCACGTCCACCACCTGTTTCTTTTTCACCACCAAAAGCACCACCAATTTCTGCACCAGAAGTTCCAATATTAACGTTTGCGATTCCACAATCGGAACCAGCATAAGACAAGAATTTTTCGGCTTCTTTCATTTCATTCGTCATAATTGCAGACGATAAACCTTGTGCAACTCCATTTTGTTTTTCGATGGCATTTTCTACGTCTCCACTGTATTTCATCAAATATAAAATTGGTGCAAAAGTTTCATGTTGCACAATTTCAAAATGATTTTCAGCTTCAATAATTGCTGGTTTTACATAACAACCAGATTCGTATCCTTCTCCTTTTAAAACTCCTCCTTCTACCAATACTTTTCCACCTTCCGCTTTTGCTTTTTCGATGGCAGATAAATAGGTGTTTACAGACTCTTTATCAATTAATGGTCCAACATGATTGTTTTCATCTAAAGGATTCCCGATTTTAATTTGTTTGTAAGCACCAACAATTGCGTCTCTAACTTTATCATACACAGATTCGTGAATAATTAATCTTCTGGTAGATGTACATCTTTGTCCACACGTTCCAACAGCGCCAAAAACAGCTCCAGGAACTACCACTTTTAAATCGGCAGTTGGCGTGATTATAATTGCGTTGTTTCCTCCTAATTCTAATAACGATTTTCCAAAACGTTCAGCAACTTTTGCGCCCACAATTCTTCCCATTCTTGTAGAACCTGTTGCAGAAACTAACGGAATTCTTGTGTCAGAAGTCATCATTTCTCCCACTTTATAATCTCCATTGATAATACAAGAAATTCCTTCTGGTAAATTATTATCTTTTAAGATTTCTGCAATTATATTTTGGCAAGCAACAGTACATAAAGGTGCTTTTTCTGAACCTTTCCATACACAAACATCGCCACAAATCCACGCTAAAGCTGTATTCCAAGCCCAAACAGCCACTGGAAAATTAAATGCAGAAATAATACCAACAACACCAATTGGGTGCCATTGCTCTCTCATAACATGTCCTGGACGTTCAGACGGAATGGTTTGCCCATTTAATTGACGTGATAAACCGACTGCAAAATCGCAGATATCAATCATTTCTTGTACTTCTCCTAAACCTTCTTGGTAAGATTTTCCCATTTCATAAGAAACTAATTTACCTAATGCTTCTTTTCTGTCTCTTAACTTGTTCCCAAACTGACGTACAATTTCGCCTCTTTGTGGGGCAGGAATGTCTCTCCAAGATGTAAAAGCTTTGGTGGCAGCTTCTATTACTTTTTCGTAATCTTCTTTCGTAGTTGTTTTTACTTTTCCTATTAATTTTCCATCAACAGGAGAATAAGATTCGATAATTTCTCCATTCGAAAAATTGTTAGAACCAGTAGAAGTTCCGTTATTTGTATCTTTTACTCCTAATTCTTGTAAGGCTTCTTTAATTCCAAAATTTACCATTTTGTAGTTTCGTTTAAGTTGTTTAGATTCGAGTAACGAATTTACGAATAATTTTACAAATATATAATTTTAACAAAAACAATAATTATTGTTTAATTTTAAACAAATTACCATGAAAAAACTTTTTTTAATTACTTCTTTATTTTTTGTTTTTTGGGGATGTAAAAATCGAACAGAAAAACCGGTTATAGATAAAAGTAAAGATTTAAAAGTAAACGAATTTGCCATTATAATTCATGGTGGAGCAGGAACTATTTTAAAGAAAAATATGTCTGATGAAAAAGAAACAGCATATAAAGCAAAATTAGAAGAAGCTATAAAAGTTGGGCATACAATCCTTAAAAATGGAGGAACAAGCCAAGAAGCTGTTCTAAAAACCATACAAGTTATGGAAGAATCTCCACTTTTTAATGCAGGAAAAGGTGCGGTTTTTACACACGAAGAAACCAACGAATTAGATGCCTCTTTTATGGATGGAAAAACTTTAAATGCTGGTGCAGTTGCTGGAGTTACCAATGTAAAAAGTCCTATTGAATTGGCCATAAAAATTATGACAGATTCCGATCATGTAATGCTTTCTGGAAAAGGAGCATCAACTTTTGCAAAAGAAAAAGGCTTGGAAATTGTAGATCCAAGTTATTTTTATACAGAAAGACGTTTTAAATCACTTCAAAGAATAAAAGACAAAGCAAAAACGGAACTAGACCATGATGATAAAAAAGCGGCTTTTTACGATGCAGATATTAAAAATGCAAAATTTGGAACTGTAGGTTGTGTGGCTTTAGACAAAGATGGAAATATTGCTGCAGGAACTTCTACAGGAGGAATGACCAATAAACGATGGGGAAGAATTGGAGACTCCCCAATTATTGGGTCTGGAACCTATGCAAATAACAAAACCTGTGGGGTTTCCTCTACAGGTTGGGGCGAGTATTTTATTAGAAGTCAAGTTGCGTACGACATTTCTGCACAGATGGAATATCAACAAAAAACCTTAAAAGAAGCCACAAAAAATGTTATTCAAAATAAATTAACTAAACTTGGTGGAACTGGTGGTGTTGTTGCTTTAGACAAAAACGGAAATATGTCTTTCGAGTTTAATACTGCAGGAATGTACAGAGCTTCTATGAACGATAAAGACCAATTAATTGTAAAAATTTACAAAGAATAATCTAACCACTTTTCTGGAATTGGTTCTAAATCTAGATTTGTAAATACAGATTTTAATCTCTTTTTAACACCAATTCTAGAAACTTTTGGAATCGATAAATTAATATTATTTCTTTTATTAATTTTTTCCAAAACATTTTCGATAGGTTCTTTGTTACACAAGACTAAATTGTTCATCATTGCATTAGATTCTATCTCTAATTTAAAACAATCTACAAAGTATCTAGGTTTATTATCTTCATAAATAATCCATTGTGCATTTTGCTTTTTAGGCAATTCTATAATTTCTTTGGTACCACTTAGTGTACGATATGTTGTTGCTTTTAATTTCATTTTTTAGGGGTTAATTAACTTTCCCTTTACAATTAGCATTACAAAAATAACACCAAACTAAAGATTCTACAAAAACTTTAACTAAAATTGGTAATTTATACCTGTGTAAATTCCCATATTAAATGGCGAAAACCCATTTGCATTCTCACTAAATGTATTTAATTGCGCTTTAAACATAGGGTTTACATAAAACGACCAGTTTTTATTAAAATTGTAATTAAAGTCGAAGCCAAAATTTCCACTAAAATTTATGTTATTTAAATTGGTTGCTTCTCCTGAATTGATAAAATTATTGTTTTTTAAAATTATTTCGTTTTTTCTTAAAAATAAAGAGCTAAAACCTGCCACGATTTTAGTTTCGAACTTTTTACTTTCCAATAAATTGTACTTAATTTCTATTGGAATTTCTACATAACCGAAATTTTGAGTTAGATTTCCGTTAAAAGTAACGATGCTAGAAAGTGTGGTAGAACTTGCATCAAAACGATTGTTAGCTGTATTTTGCAGAGAAACAGAATTTCCATTATCAAATGAAACATTAGACATTTTACTCCTCGAAGAAATTACCGCAATTTGGTTATTAGAATACTGCATTTCTTGCAACTGAACTCCAGTTTGTATGGTCCATTTACTGTTTATTTCATACGCTATTTTTACACCATAAGCATACGAGTTTTCTCCTTTTGTAGAAGTGGCTAAATTAGCATCTAAAGGAGAAGAGTTCGTAAAAGAATTGGAGTTTAAAACGGCAAAGGTTGGAGAAATACTCCATTTTTTTGCAGGTTTTACAGCCTCTTTTTTCTCCTTTTTAATCGTTGCTAAAAAATCTTTTTTAGGCATAATCTTTTCTAAATTTTTCTTTTTTGTATTCATAAAAGTTGAGTCTTTAGTTTTTGAAATATGCTTTTTAGAAGATTTCTCAACAAGATTTTCTTCAGAAGGATTCTTAGCAATAAAAACCTTTTTCATAGCATTTTTTTGGCTAACTAACTTCTTTTCGTCTTTTACAACTGTATTAGTAATAATTTTTTCTGAATTAGACTTTTTATTTTTCTTTGGATTCGTATTATTTTCGATTGGTTTTTCATTAGCAATTAAAACTTTATTTTTTATCTTTTTATTTAAAATAACAGAGTCTGTATTTTTTAAGTTTTCTTTAATTTTATCGATTGTAGTATTTGTAATAATTACATTTTTATCGTCTAAAGAATTATTATTTTCAGAAAAAGGAAATAAGAAGAAACCAAGTATAAAAAGTGCTACAATGCCACTAGAAACCCACCAAAAAGGTAAAACTCTGCGCTTCTTTTTGGTAAGTTTAGATTCTATATCATTCCAGACTTTTTTGTTTGGAGTTGCTTCCAAATTTTTAAGTTGTTCTTGGAATAATCTATCTATATTTTTATTTTCCATCAGTTATGCTTTTTGTTCTTGTTGTTGATAAATTTCTAACTGGTCTTTTAAAATCTTTCTAGCTCTAGATAAGTTCGATTTAGAGGTGCTTTCAGTAACATTTAAAAGGTTTGCAATCTCTTTATGCGAATAGTTGTCTAACACATATAAATTAAAAACCAAACGATATCTATCAGGCAATTTTTGAATAAAATCCAGCAAAACATCTATATTAAAAGCGTTACTTTCTATGTCTATTTCTGTTTCTTCTTCTGTTTCTGGAAGTTCTTTTACAATTTGTAATGGAGATTTTTCTCTATATTTTAAAAGTGCTGTATTTATGGTAATTCTCTTTAACCAACCTTCAAAAGAACCTTTATTGTTGTACTGTTTAATTTTATCGAAAATGGTTAAAAAACTATCCTGTAAAGTGTCTTCTGCATCTTGGTAATTTCTAGAATATTTTAAACAAACAGGAAAAAGCTTATCAGCATATAATTGATAAACTTCAGATTGTGCTGCCAACTTTTGCTGGCAGCAATCTTGTATGAGTTCTTTTAGTTTAATGGCTCTAATTTACGGGAACTACAATTTCTTCGAAAATATTTTCTCCATTACTATCTTTTCCTTTAAAAAATTTAAAAAGATAATCTTCTTTTTGTGTTGCAGTAACTATAAATTTATGTTCTTTCTCGATTGCAGCGTCTGTACAAGTTGCATCTAAATCTACAAAAGCTCTTATGGCTACAACTCTTACAGTATCTTGGTATTCGTAATATACATTATCGAAATTATAGCAAGTATTTTTAAAAGTATATTTTAAAGTAATGGTGTCTCTTTTTCCGAAGGTAAAACTCTCAGGTGTTTTTGCTTCGTCTATGGCAACAATTTCGTATTTATAATTTGGTGTATCGTTGTTTAAACAAGCGCTAAAGAAAACAATTCCTATTAATAATACTGCTACATTTTTCATAATTTGTTTCATAATTTTGAGAGTTTAATAATTAATATTTAAGAACTGGATATCCATTTTTACATTTAATAGATTTTGGTTCATTGGGTGTAGAACAGTTAGAAACTATGTTCCATTTTATGTTGTATTCTTTTTCTGCTTTTGTATAATCTGCTACTTTTTGTAGAAAATCGGTTGTATTTATTTTTGTTGAATAAGGGATAAAACCTTGTGAGCCACCACATGCTTTAGAACCAAAAGCAACATATTTCCAATCGTTAGAATTTGCACAAGATTTACTTCTAGAAAGTGTTCGAATTTCGTTAAACAAAGCCATTAATTGTTGATGGTCTTTCTCTTGTTCAGTTACTTCTCGTTTTACAACCAATTTTGTTTCAGTTAATTCAATAATTTTCCAGCCAAAATTTGTTGGATAAGATTGTACCTTAACTTCGATAAGGTTTTCATTTAATCTCCAAGTTCCTTTAGTATTGAAAAATGTTAAAGGCGGGGTTCCACACCAACCAGAAGTACGTTCTGTAAATTTATTATCTTTTTGAAAAGAAATTCCATAAGCTTCTTTTGGTAAGTTGTTTCCTCTTTTAAAAGTGGTAATTCCATTTTTAAAATTGGGTTCAATCCAAACTCCCAATAATAAATTATCGGAATCGATGGTAATTTCTTGGTTGTTTTCACATGAAAGTAGTGTGATTGCAAAAACGAGAATAGTTAATTTTTTAAAATGCATCTTTTTATATTTTATTTAGGTAAATTTTCTGACGTTTTTTTAGTTTTCGAGATTACTTTTATTAATTTATATTCGATGGAAGAAGTATCTTGTGGCGGATTTTCGATTTCTGTTTCAGAAACTAAAATTTTATACTCAAAGTCTTCTTCATAATTAAAACCATCAAAAGAACTATAAAAATATTGCCAGTTTTCTTCTTTACTTTCTTTAATTAAAAAGCATTTCTGAGGTCCAACACCAACACAATCGGTTTTTTTAGAAGCTACAATGTATATTTTCTCATTATTAGATGGTTCTTCTGAGTTATTACAAGAAAAAAACATAAGCACTACTAAAAAAGCAATTAAATATCTTGCAAAAAAATCTGTTTTAGTTACCATATAAAATTATTTTTCTCCTATCTACTAATTAGTTTTAGGCATTCCTATCTTACCAATGAAAGAAATTGAACCTGTCTCTTTTTCTGTAATTACAAACAGAAAAGGTTTGTTTAATTTTAGAATATTATATGGATTAATTGATAATGTTCCTATTCCAACATTAGTAACAGCAGCTGCTTCAGTTCCTTTTTCATTTACCTCTATAAACGTTTTTTGCATTACATAAGAAATAGAAACAGGAATATTACTAATTTTACTAAAATCTGCTGATTGTTTAAATGCAACTCCCAAACCTAAATCTAAAAGCGTATTATTTAATGTTTTTTCATACGAAAATGCAAATTTTGGCATCGCAAGTTGTACTTCTTTTTTATTAAAATTGGTCTTCCAATTTTTCCAGTTATTTATGTCTAACAAATTAGAGATGTGCGTTGTTTTTTTTCCTTCTTTTGGAAGCAAAATAGTCATAGAATATTTATTGTTTTTATATGGCAATTTTACTGCTGTAAAAGTTGTGTTTTCATAAAAATCTAATTTTTCTGTTAAATGCATCATTTTAACATTTTCTGTTTTATTTTCTCCATAAAAAGGAAGTACTTTTGTATCTTCTTCTTTAAAAGTATACTTCCAATCACTTTTAAAATAAATGGCGTTTATTAAAAACAAAACATCATTACTATTTATTTTATTAATAATTTTAGGAATTTTTTGATACGTTTTGTCTGAAACCCAATTATTTATAATATTCGCAGAATTTGTGTCAGAAAAATCTAGCTTTTCAACTTCTGCAGAATAAAATTTTTTGTTGGTAGAAATAAAACTTTCTTTTACAGGAAAAGAATCTTCAATCCAAATAGAATTAGCAATTTGAAATAAAGCACCTGTAGAATTATTAGCTAAGGTTCTTATAATTTCTTTATTAATTGTGTTAATTTCTTTAGGTAAAAACGATGTATAATTTAAGGTCTGTTCAAAGGCTTCTTTAGTTTTATTTGCAGTACCATTATAGGCCATTCCTAAAGCTAAAGAAAGGCTTACAGGAGAAATCATATAATTTTCTTTGTCTTCTTTTTTCGATATCTTCTTAAAAAAATCAAATGCAAACTTATTATTGGCAGTTACGAATTCCTCTCCTTTTTTAATTTCACTAAAAAGGTTTACTTTTTCGTCTTTTGGAAAACAAGATTGTAGTAAAAGTGTAAAAAACAATAAACTTATAGGTAGCGTTTTGTTCATAATAATTTGGGTTCTTTCTTATAAGATGTAAAAATCTCTAAAAGGTTGCGTGTAATAATCTTATTTTTGTAAAAATTATGGAAAAAGATATTTTTAACATACAAAATTTAGAAGATTTCAACAGAATAACGTTAGAGGTTTTTAAACATCAATTCAATAAGAACAAGGTGTATAGGTCTTTTTGTGATTTGCTTTATATTCACCCTTCAAGTATTTCTAAGGTTGAAGAAATTCCGTTTTTACCCATTCAGTTTTTTAAAAGTAGAAAAGTAGTCGCTTCTTTAGAGGAAGTTGAAGAGATTTTTACAAGTTCTGGAACAACAGGAAGCATTACAAGTAAACATTTTGTAACAGATATTAAAGCTTATAAAGAAAGTTATTTAAAAGGATTTGCTCATTTTTATGGAAATATAGAAGAGTATGCAGTTTTGGCTTTATTACCCAATTATTTAGAAAGAAAAGGCTCTTCTTTGGTTTTTATGGTAGACGATTTAATAAGAAAATCTAAAAACGTAGCAAGTGCTTTTTATCTTGATAATATGAATGAATTAGCCGAAAAACTAAGAGAATTAGACAAAAAAGGACAAAAAACATTACTTATTGGCGTTTCTTTTGCGTTGTTAGATTTGATTGAACAGCGACAATTCAGCCTAAAAAACACCATAATTATGGAAACTGGTGGTATGAAAGGAAGGAGAAAAGAATTGATAAGAGAAGAATTACACAATATTTTAAAAAGCGGATTTGGAGTTGATAAAATTCATTCAGAATATGGAATGACGGAATTATTAAGTCAAGCATATTCCAAAGGAAATGGTATTTTCGAAACACCACCTTGGATGAAAATTCTAACCAGAGATACAGAAGATGCATTAACCATAAATTCTGCTGGAAAAAATGGCGGAATTAATGTAATCGATTTAGCGAATTACAATTCGTGTTCGTTTATTGCGACACAAGATTTAGGAAAAGTCCACGAAAACGGAACATTTGAAATTATTGGACGTTTCGATAATTCGGATATTCGTGGTTGTAATTTAATGGTTTTATAGGTTTAGAAAAGAGATTAAAGTAAAGAAAAAAGATGAAATTCAAATTATTTAAAGAATTTAAAGAATTTGCTGTAAAAGGAAATATGATCGACATCGCAATTGGTGTTATTATTGGAGCAGCCTTTAACAAAGTAGTAAATGTATTGGTAAAAGAGGTTTTAATGCCACCATTATCTTTTATGACAGATGGTGCAAATTGGGAAAATAGAAAAATAGTTTTACGAGAAGCAATTTTGGTAGATGGAAAAGCAACGTCCGAACAAATTGCCATTGGATATGGAAAACTAATAGAAGCTGGAGTCGATTTTTTAATTATCGCTTTTACAGTTTTTATCGTAGTTAAATTAATGAATTCTTTAAAAAAGAAGGCAGATGACCCAAAAGATAAAACGACTGTTACACCTAAAAATATTGAGTTAATGAATAAAACCAACGAGCTTTTAGAGAAACAAAATGCCTATTTAATGAAAGTTTTGGCAGAGAGGAAATAGAGAATCTATTTTAATTCTTCTTTCTAAAACACAAACCCAACAATAAATAAAACTCCAGAATCGTTTTATAATAAACAACCCACTTATAAAACACTTTATTTTAATTGCATTCGCCTTTTTTACATTCGCAATATCTGCTCAAAATGATGACAGAGGTTTAAAATTATTTGTAGATGATGTTGCAAAAGATTTTAGCGTAAAAATGACAAATGGAAAAATGGTAAACCTATCTGATTATAAAGGAAAAGTAGTCTTATTAAACTTTTGGGCAACTTGGTGTAGCCCTTGTTTGATGGAGTTTAACTAAATTCCTGAAAAAATATTAATGCCTTTCGAAAACAAGGAAAAAAAGTTTCTATAAACCCTAAAACTTTTGAAATTAAAAATGGCAAATTGTATTTATTTTACAATTCTTGGGGAACCAATACCTTAAAACTTTGGAGAAAAGAAGCTGCAGAAAAACTGCAGAAACAAGCAGATAAAAACTGGTTAAAAATTGTAACTAAAGACAAATTATAATTTGTTTTTAGTTTAATATCGAGCAAATTTCACTTTATTTGAAATTACTTCTATCGAATCTATAATTATTTTTTTACTTAAAATATAAGCAAAAAGAGAATCTTTTTTTAAGCTATTTGGTGTTACCATGTCAAAAATTATTTTTCTTTTTTTTATAGAATCAGTAATAGAAATAGTTTCTCCTATTTGCTTAATATTTGTAATTTTTGAATCGTT
Source organism: Polaribacter cellanae (assembly GCF_017569185.1). Lineage (NCBI taxonomy): Bacteria > Pseudomonadati > Bacteroidota > Flavobacteriia > Flavobacteriales > Flavobacteriaceae > Polaribacter > Polaribacter cellanae. Next base: position 2,715,360 of record NZ_CP071869.1, read on the forward strand.
TGGTAGATTTAAAATAGGGAAAGTGTCTATTTTAAAACTTTTTAATCGCTCGCCAATTTCTTTTTTAAATTTAGAATCGCTGTTTAACAACATATTCAATTCATAAAATTCTAAAAATTTTTCTTCAATTAAAGTTGAAGTAGAATATTCTTTTACAATAGCCAAAGATTCTTTATTTAAACCTGGTTTTTTATTAGAATTAGAGCTACAAGAGGCTATTATTAAAACAATTACTATAAGGAATGTTTTTTTCATTTTATAATAAATTTAATCTTTACAATCTTCCCGTTTTTAAAATCTTTGTTAAGTATTTTAAACTTTTTTAAGTTGTTGGTGGGTATTGTTAAAAGGTTAATAAACTCCTTTTTAGAATATATTTCTACACCAATATTGTTAGAATAAAGTTGATAAATAATAGCATTTTTATCTATTAATTTTTCAAGCTGTGCTTTTCTTTCGTTCCAATTTTTTACTTTATTGTTCGTGTAATAATCTAACATTAATGCATAATCATCTAAAGCAACTCTAACATTACTGTTATTATTATCTATATGCCTAATAATAGTATCTGTTTTATAATAATTAGAGGTAATAACTAAAGTAATAATATCTTCTTTGGTTTCGTAAATAAGACAGCCATTATTATTTGTATTTGAATATACTGGATAGTCTTTTACATTTAAAATTTTTATGTTTAGTGGAGTTAAAATAGGTTCATTTTTATCATCATCAATAAAACATAAATGAAACTTATTTGTAGTTTTAAAAAGAAAAGAAATAATAAAGAGTAAAGGAATTATACTGAGAAGAAACCAATATTTTTGCTTTCTATTCTTACTATTTTCGTTTTTAAAAGCCATCCAATTATCAAATCCAATATACTTACAAAGTATATTTAGCATATCTATTCTTGGCAGTTTATTAGGAGTATTTTTAAAGTAAGTGTAGAACCATTTTTCACTAACCTTAGTATTAACTTTTTCAAATAAATCTTCTTGAAAAGAGATAATATCTTCGCCTTTCCAATTTTCAATTTTTGCAGAAGCACTATTATTTTTTAAATAAACTCCAACAATTTTCTTTTTTAAAAGATTAAAAAGATGTTTTTCTTTTGAAGTCAAAATTTCTTAACTTATTGTTTATTAGTTTTTTAAATAATTGTAAAATAGTTACAATCGTTTTGCAAGTGTTTTACAAAGCAAAAATTTAGCCCTTTATTATGTTTGGTTCTATAAACATTAAAGATATAAAATTATGAAACATCAATTGGTAAAAAAATCAGCTAAAAAAATTTTCTTTACATTTATTCTTACACTTTTTATTGCATGTAGCCAGCATAATTTGGATAATGAAGAAATAACCATTCATAAAAATGAAGTTAAATCTAACAACAAAAAGAATAATAATTCTAACACAATTACGTTACAAAACCTTAAAATTATTAAATCTGCATCCAGCAGATATAAGGTTGAAAATGTAGAACAGGCAACTGCAAAAATTAAATCTTTGGCAACAAAATTCAATGGATATATTTCTGATTTGCAATTTAGAAATAATACATATGCCATAGAAAATAACTTTACAATTAAGATTCCACAAGAACATTTTGATGTGGTTATGGATTCAATAAAAAATACTGTAGCATTTGTAGAATTCGAAAACATTACAACCAAAGACGTTACAGAAGAATACATCGATTTAGAAACACGCTTAAAAACAAAAAAAGAAATAAAAGAACGTTATGAAACTATTTTAAGAAAAAGTGCAAAAACGGTTAAAGATATTTTACTTACGGAAGAAAAATTGCGAATTATTCAAGAAGAAATAGAAGCTACATTTGGTCGATTAAAATATTTAAAAAGTAGCATTTCTTATAGTACCATTAAGATAAACTTATATGAAACTGTGGAATATAAAAAGGGTTTCCAAAATCATAAAAATGGTTTTTGGGCAAAAGTAAAAAAAGGCTTTTCTGGAGGTTGGGATATTTTATCAACTCTAATTATTGGGTTTGTAACTATTTGGCCAATATTATTAATTGGAATTGGTGTTTTTCTATTCTTTAAAAAAAGAAAATAAAAAGTTATTTTAATTTTGAAAAAAAGAGTTTGATTTGTAGGAATTTAGCTCTTTTTTTCTTCCAATTCAGTTTTCATCAACCGATCCCAAAACGTAAAATACAAACCAAAATTAAAGTTAAATTTTGTGTGATGAAAATCGTGATGCGTTGCTCCAATAATCCATTTTTTAAACCAATTTCCTAGTTTTCCTGAAGGATAAATTTCAATTCCTGCATGATTTATGGTGGCAGAAAGTGTCATTATTAACAAAACAGCAAACAAAGCATATAAATGCATAGGTAAGAAAATTACGATTACAGGCAAGAAAATCGCTTGCAAAACAGTTTCATAAGGATGAAAAGAAAACGCTGTAAAAACAGTCGTATGCACACTTTTATGATGAATTTTATGAAAGAATTTATAGATTTTAGGAAGGTGCATCCATCTATGAATCCAGTAATAATAAGTATCTTGAATAAACAAAAAAGCAAAAATACTTAGTGGAAAATACCACAAAGAATAGGTATTAAAATCTAAATAAATAGCAGTGTAATTAATGGACCACAAATAATAAATGAGAACTGCAACTGCACCAAAAATTAAACCACTAATTAAAGACCAATAAATTTCTTTACGAACCTGTTTCTTTTTTAGAGGCTTTTTATTTAAAATTCTATGTTTTAGTTTTTCTCTAAATTTATGTAAGAAAACCCAATGATAAACGCCTGAAAATGCTAAATACCTTACGAAAATAATTAGCGTAAATATTAATATTAAAGGTATAATTACAAAAATATTACTAAAATCGATTTCTGTAATTTTATTATTCATAATAAACTTATAATTATGCTACAACTAATAAGTAATAGGTCTTTTTACCACGTTGTAACAACACATATTTATTCGCTATTAAATCTTCTTTTGTAATCGTAAAATCTTCTTTTACTTTTTCTTTATTTACAGAAATGGCATTTTCTTTTAACGCTCTTCTTGCTTCACCATTAGAATTTAAAAAATTGGTTTTGGCAGCCAAAGCACCAATCATATCTAAACCTTCTTCAATATCTGTAGTAGAAACTGTTGCTTGAGGAACCCCATCAAAAACATCTAAAAATGTTTGTTCATCTAAAGATTTTAAATCGGAAGCTGTAGATTTTCCGAATAAAATATTCGACGCTTTTAACGCATTTTCATAAGCTTCTTTTCCATGTGTTATGGTAGTTACTTCCTCTCCTAATTTCTTTTGAAGCAAACGTAAATGTGGGTTCTCTTTATGTTCTGCAATTAAATTTTCAATCGTTTCTTTGTCTAAAAAAGTAAACTTTTTAATAAAGTTTTCTGCATCTTCATCCGAAGAATTTAACCAATACTGGTAAAATTTATAAGGCGAAGTTCTATCTGCATTCAACCAAACGTTTCCACCTTCGGTTTTTCCAAATTTTGTTCCATCTGCTTTTGTAACCAAAGGCACTGTAATTGCATACGCTTTTCCTTGTGCTTTTCTACGGATTAATTCAGTTCCAGTAGTAATATTTCCCCATTGGTCGGAACCACCCATTTGCAACATACAATTTTTCTCTTTATATAAGTGATAAAAATCGTATCCTTGAAATAATTGATACGTAAATTCTGTAAAACTCATTCCCACAGAAGATTCCGAACTTAAACGTTTTTTTACAGAATCTTTTGCCATCATGTAATTTACAGTGATGTGCTTTCCTGTATCTCTCACAAAATCGATTAACGAAATATCTTTCATCCAATCGTAATTGTTTACCAATTCAGCTTTATTTTCTGCAGAATCATCAAAATTTAAAAAACGTTCTAAATTTTCACGAACTCCAGCAATATTTTTTGCTAAAGTTGCTTCATCTAACAAATTTCTTTCGGCAGATTTCCCAGAAGGATCTCCAACCATACCAGTTGCACCACCAATTAAAGCAATTGGGTTGTGCCCAGCATTTTGGAAATGTTTCAAAATAAAAATTTGAACCAAACTACCAATATGAAGCGAGTCTGCAGTTGGATCGAACCCAATATAACCAGCCGTTTTATTTTCCAATAAATATTCTTCTGTATCTGGCATTATATCGTGCAATAATCCTCTCCAGCGTAATTCTTCTACAAAATTTGTCATTGTAAATTTATATTTTCGAACCTCAAAGGTTTTAAAACCTTTGAGGTCTTTTTGTGATTACAAAGATAAACTTATCAATCAAAAAACCATAAATTAGCTGTATGATTTTAGTAACAGGAGGAACAGGTTTAGTAGGTGCACATTTGTTGTATCATTTAATTAAAAATGATGAAAAAATTCGTGCTATTTATCGTTCTAAAGAAAAAATAGAAGCCGTTAAAAAAGTTTTTTCTTATTATTCTAATGATGCAACTTTAATAGCTAAAATTGAGTGGTTTAAAGCAGATATTACTGAAGTTCCAGCTATGATTCCTGCTTTTGTTGGTGTTAAAAAAGTGTATCATTGTGCTGCTTTTATTTCTTTTAATCCGAAAGATTATAGAGAAATGCGAAAGGTAAATATTTACGGAACTGCAATTATCGTAAACCTTTCTATTGATGCAAAAATCGATAAACTTTGTTTTGTTGGTTCAATAGCTTCTGTGGGCGATTCTTTAAATGGAGGTTTAATTACCGAAGAAAACGAGTGGAATAAAGAAGCAGATAATAGTGGTTATTCGATTACAAAATTTGGTGCAGAAATGGAGGTTTGGCGAGCAAGTTTAGAGGAAATAGATGTCGCAATTGTAAATCCTGGAGTAATTTTAGGAAGTGGGTTTTGGAATGCAGGTTCTGGGAAATTATTCTCTCAAGTTTATAATGGGTTAAAGTATTACACAGAAGGAGTTACAGGTTTTGTAGGTGTACAAGATGTGGTAAAAGCTATGATTTTATTCATGAATTCCGATATTAAGAACGAGCGTTTCATTTTAGTTTCAGAAAATAAATCTTTTAAAGAAATTTTCTTTTTAATAGCAGATGCATTTGGTAAAAAACGGCCTTCAAAAAAAATAAAATCTTGGCAAACAGCAATTTTTTGGCGTTTTGCTATTTTTGTTTCTAAAATTACAGGAGTTACACCTTTATTGAGTAAATATTCGGCGAGAAGTGCACATTCAGTATCTAAATATTCTTCAGCAAAATTTAAGGAAACTTTTAATTTTAAGTTTGAGAAAATAGAGTGTGTGATAAAAAAAGTGAGCAAAAATTTCGAAGAATAGAACTCACTTTTTTATTATTTAATAGAGTCTAGAAGTGAATCTATATCTAAAGAATCGGTTACATTTTCTAAACTATCTAGCTTCACTTGTATTTTTAATATATTCTCGATAGAATCTTTTCGAATAGAATCTAAAACTTTTTTTTGTTTCTTAAAAAAAACACTTCTTTTTTCTAAATCCGATTTTGCACTATCAAGTAATTTTTGATACAAATCTATTTTAGACATATAGTAAAAGTTACTAGCCATAAATCGAGTACTATCAATCTTAAATTTATCGTATACAAAAGACATGTAATTAATGTCTTTTTGGTTGTGTTTATTATTGATAAATTTGGCACTACTTGCAATCATCATTTCTTGCAATAAAAGACTCATAGTATCTTGTGGAATTAAGTCTTTTGGTTTTTTAAAAATGGTGTTACTTGTACAAGAAACCAATAAAATTACAATAAAAAGTGTGCTTATTTTTTTCATTTTTATCTATTAAATGTAATTCGTTTTCCTTTAATTTTATCATTAAAAACCCCATTTTTATACATTAAATTTCCATTTACAAACGTATGTGTTATTGTTGATGAGAATGTAGTTCCTTCGAAAGGAGACCAGCCACATTTGTATAAAATATTTTCTTTTGAAACTGTTTGTGGTTTGTTTGGGTTTATTAAAACCAAATCTGCATAAAAACCTTCTTTTATAAACCCTCTTTTTTTAATTTGAAATAATTTAGCAGGATTATGGCTCATTTTTTCAACTGCTTTTTCAATAGGAATTATACCTTCTTTTACTTTTTCTAAAATTGCCAATACTGCATGTTGCACTAATGGACCTCCACTTGGCGCTTTTGTGTAAATATTCGACTTTTCTTCTAAAGTATGTGGTGCATGGTCTGTTGCCAAAACATCAATCCTGTCGTCTAACAAAGCTTCCCATAAACCCAATCTGTCTTTTTCTGTTTTAACAGCAGGATTCCATTTAATATGCGTCCCTTTTTCGTTATAATCTTTATCTGAAAACCATAAATGATGTACACAAACTTCTGCTGTAATTTGCTTTTCTTCTAAAGGAATATCATTTCTAAAAAGTTCGGTTTCTTTGGCTGTTGACACATGAAAAATATGCAATCTTGCACCCGTTTTTTTTGCTAATTCAATGGCTTTAGAAGAAGACAAATAACATGCTTCTTCGCTTCTAATTATTGGGTGGTATTTAATTGGAATGTCTTCTCCAAATTTCTCGATAAATTCGGCTGTATTTTTTTTAATCGTTGCTTCATCTTCACAATGTACAGAAATAATCATTTTTGTAGAAGAGAAAATCTTTTCTAAAACCGCTTCATTATCTACTAACATATTTCCTGTAGAAGAACCTAAGAACAGTTTAATTCCTGCTACTTTTTTAGGATCTGTTTTTAGTAATTCTTCTAAATTATCGTTTGTTCCACCAAACATAAAAGAATAATTTGCATAAGAATCTTTGGCAGCAATTTTAAATTTGTCTTCCAATAAATCTTGTGTAGTTGCTTGTGGCACTGTGTTTGGCATTTCTATAAACGTGGTAATTCCGCCAGCAACTGCAGCTTTGCTTTCTGTTGCAATATTTGCTTTGTGCGTTAATCCAGGTTCTCTAAAATGTACTTGATCGTCTATAAAACCAGGAATTAAATAACTTCCTTTGGCATTAATAATTGCTGCATTTTCTGGTGCAGAAATTTTAGCAGAAACTTTTTTTATAATTTCGTTTTCGATAAGAACATCACCTGTAAAAGTTTTATTTTCGTTAATTATTGTTGCGTTTTTAATTAAAATTGATTTTTCCATTTTTCTTATTAAATATCTATTCTCATATGAATCATACTCTTTTTAAAACCAAAATGTTCGTACGATTTTATGGCAGATGAATTGTTGTGATATACGTCTAATCTTAATTCGTTTAAACCTTTATTTTTTGCCCAAGATTTTAAAGACTCTAAAATAAAGTTACTAATTTTTTTTCCTCTAAATAAAGGTTTTACATAGATAAAACCTACATAACCATGTGTTGGGTTTTTATGATACTGTTTAGAGTTCTCTACTCTTACATATCCAGAAGCTACCAATTCTGTATTAGAAACAGCCACAATTAAATGGATGTTGTTTGCAGCAATCATTTTAGGGATGTTGTAATAATGTAATTTACCTTTACCTAAAAAAGGGTCTAATGGTCTTTCTGCCTCAATAAGTCCTTGTTCAAATTCTCGTAAGGCTTCTAAATCGGTTAATTTTGCAGTTCTAATTGAAATAGAATTATCCATATTTAATCTTTTGATAATCCGTTTATTCTCATTTTTATCACTCCAAAAAGTGCTTCAGAAATAATATTCCCACTCATTTTAGATTCTCCTAAGGTTCTATCAGTAAAAACGACAGAAACTTCTTTAATGTTAAAACCATATTTCCATGCTTTAAATTTCATTTCTATTTGAAAAGCATATCCAATAAACTTAATTTTATCTAAACTTATGGTTTCCAAAACCTTACGTTTCCAGCAAACAAAACCAGCAGTGGTATCAAAAACAGGAATTCTAGTTATAAACCGCACATATTTCGATGCAAAATAAGATAATAAAACTCTTTTTATTGGCCAGTTTACCACATTTACACCTTGCGAATATCTGGAACCTATAGAAACATCTCCACCATTTTTATGGCAAGCATTATACAAACGAACCAAATCTTTTGGGTTGTGGGAAAAATCTGCATCCATTTCTATAATGTAATCGTAATTTCGTTGCAAAGCCCATTTAAAACCATGAATATAGGCAGTTCCCAGTCCATTTTTTTCTTTTCTTTTTTCGATAAAAAGTTTATTTGGAAATTCAGCCATTAAATTACCTACGATTGTTCCAGTTCCATCAGGCGAATTATCGTCGACAACTAATATATGAAACGCTTTTTTTTGATTGAAAACAGCTCTAATAATGGCTTCGATGTTTTCTTTTTCGTTGTAAGTGGGAATTATAACTAGCGCGTCTGACATAAATTAAATTTCATGTAGTAAGAAAGCAAATATACATTTTTTAATTACTAATTTTGTGTTAATCTTAGCAAAGACATAAAGTGCAAGCAATAGAAAAAAATTTAATAGATTCCTCTTGGATAACCATAGTTTTGGTAGTGCTTTTGGCACTTGTTGTTATTTTAAAAATTATAGATTCAGAGCGTTTAAAAGGATATGTTTTTGCGTTGTTTAATAAGGGTTTTATAGAATTGGAAGTAGAGGAAGCTCCTTCTTTTTTAGACGCATTTTACAACACGTTATTTTTATTTTCTACAACCACCTTGTCTTTAATTTTATACACTTTTTTAAGTAAGCATAATCTTGCATTCGAAACAGGTTTTTCTTCCTTTTCTTACGTTTTTTTAATTGTTGTTGGTTATTTTTTGGTAAAATGGATTCTAGAAATGTTACTTTCTCGATTATTTTTAATAAAAAATACTGTTAGATTTTATTTCGTTTCCAAATTTAGTTATTTGTATTCCATTAGCTTTTTACTCTTTATTTTGTTCGTAATAACAATGTATAGCCCTTTAAATTCGGTTGTTTTATTTTATGCTACAGTATTTTTATTTTTAGTAAGGCTAATTTTTCATATTACAAATAACAAAAACCTGATTTTTAGCCAGTTGTTTTATTTTATTTTGTACATTTGCGCCTTTGAAATAGCACCGCTATTTATACTGTTTAAATTGATGCTTTAAAATTAAAACCAAAGCGTATGAAAGTGAAAACGATTTTAGTATCGCAACCTGCACCAAAGACAGAAACTTCTCCTTATTTTGATTTGTCTGATAAACAGAAAGTAAAGATAGATTTTAGATCTTTTATTCATGTAGAAGGCATTCCTGTAAAGGAAGTAAGGTCTCAAAAAGTTGATTTTAAAAATTTTACTGCCATTATTTTAACGAGTAGAAATGCAGTAGATTACTTTTTTAAAATTGCCGAAGAAATGCGTTTTAAAGTGCCAGATGATATGAAATATTTTTGTCAGTCGGAAGCTGTTGCTTACTATTTACAAAAATACGTTGTCTACAGAAAACGTAAAATTTATGTGGGAAATAGAACTTTTCCAGATTTAATGAAGTTGATAAAAAAACACAAAACAGAAAGTTTTTTGCTACCATCTTCAGACAAATTAAAACCATTAGTTCCAGAAGAATTAGACAAATTAGGTGTAAAATGGACACGTTTAAATTTGTACAGAACCGTTGTTAGCGATTTATCGGATTTAGAAGATGTTTTTTACGACGTTTTAGTATTCTTTAGTCCATCTGGAATAGAGTCTTTATTACAAAATTTCCCAGATTTTAAACAAAACAACACAAGAATAGCTGCCTTTGGAAATTCTACAGTAAAAGCAGTTACAGATGCTGGTTTAAAGTGCGATATACAAGCGCCAACACCAGAAACACCTTCTATGACTATGGCTTTAGATAAATATATAAAATCTGTAAATAAGAAATAATTTACTTTTTTTACTATAAAATTATAGAAACCGAGCAGCAATGCTTGGTTTTTTTGTTTTCACAGGTTTTTGAAATAACTCAACCCCAACGAACCCTTTTGGGGTTATTTAAGTTTAGAAAATTAATTCCTAGGCAAACAAAGTAGCAAAAGCTTCCTCAATTTTACCAACCAAAACCAATCTTATTCCATGGTTTTTAGAAGAAATTTTATTGTATTTAGAAGCCACAAAGGTTTTGTAACCCAATTTTTCTGCTTCTAAAATTCGCTGGTTAATTTTTGAAACTGGTCTTATTTCTCCAGCCAAACCAACTTCTGCTGCGAAACATACATTAGGGTTAATTGCAATGTCTTGGTTAGAAGATAAAATGGCTGCAACCACTGCCAAATCTATTGCAGGATCGTCTACATTTATGCCTCCAGTAATATTTAAAAAAACATCTTTTGCGCCCAATTTAAAACCAGCTCTTTTTTCTAAAACAGCCAAAATCATATGCAAACGTTTTAAATTATAACCTGTTGTAGAACGTTGTGGAGTTCCATAAACTGCTGTAGAAACTAGTGCCTGAATTTCAATCATTAAAGGTCTAATTCCTTCTAAAGTACTTGCAATGGCTGTTCCACTTAAATCGGCGTCCTTTTTAGAAATTAAAATTTCAGATGGATTAGAAATTTCTCTTAATCCGTTAGAGAGCATTTCGTAAATCCCTAATTCAGAGGTAGAACCAAATCTGTTTTTTTGACTTCTTAAAATTCTATAGGTATGGTTTCTATCGCCTTCAAATTGTAAAACAACATCTACCATGTGTTCTAAAATTTTTGGGCCAGCAATATTTCCTTCTTTGTTTATATGTCCAATTAATAAAACAGGAGTGGCAGTTTCCTTGGCGAATTTTATGAGTTCTGCAGAAGTTTCTCTAATTTGAGAAATACTTCCTGGAGAAGCTTCAATATTATGGGTGTGTAAAGTTTGTATAGAATCGATTACTAAAACTTCGGGTTCGGTTTCTTCAATATTTTTGAAGATTTGCTGTGTATTTGTTTCTGTAAGAATTAAACAATTAGAATTTTTTGCATCCAATCTTTCGGCTCTCATTTTTATTTGAGATTGGCTTTCTTCACCAGAAACATACAGCACTTTCTGACTGATATTCAAGGCAACTTGCAATAATAAGGTCGATTTTCCAATTCCTGGTTCTCCACCTAAAAGCGTTACAGAACCTTTTACCAAACCACCACCTAAAACTGTGTCTAATTCGTTGTTGTTTGTAACAACTCTTTCTTCTGGATTTAGCTGAATATCAGCAATTTTTAAAGGTTTATTTATAGTTTGTTTTGCAGTTGTAGATTGTTTCCAAACGCGTTTTTCTTCTTTTTGGATAATTTCTTCTACAATGGTATTCCATTCTTTACAAGCGCCACATTGCCCAACCCATTTTGCGTGTTGCGTTCCACAATTCTGACAGAAAAAAGTTGTTTTGGTTTTGGCCATTTTAAATAAGTTGCAAAGTTTTTAGAGTAACAAAGTTACAAAGTTTTTGAATTGAAACTCATCAAATTAATAGAACTTGTTAGTTATAATTTTACAAATTTGGAGCTGTTAAATTTTCTGGGTTTTTATAAGTATTAAAAACACGAAGAATTCTAATTTTATTATCGTTTTTAGGAACGTAAATAGCTTTATAGTTTCTAACAACTATTCTTCTGCAAGGTTCTCCTAAAATTTCATCTATTTGAAATTGAGTTATAAAATGGATATTAATAGCTGTATCAAAAATATCATTCACAATATTTGAAGCTAAATTATCTGAAAGTGTTTTTTTCTTTTACGTATTCAAATATTTTTTCTAAATCTTGTTCAGCTTTTAAAGACCAATCTACTTTTAGTCTCATTTACCAGGAAGCTATTTTCTTTTTCAAATTTTCTGAAGTAATAAAATGACCTTCTTTCATTCTTCTTTCTGCTTCTTTTATTTTTTGAACGTAAGTTTCTTTGGTTAAAGCTTCTCCATCGATTGTATAGCCAACAATTTCAGACGATTTTTTTTTCGTTTTTTGAATGTATATTATAAATAGCCTCTATTTCTTTTAGAACATTTTCATCTGTTTCTAAAATCCATTTAGATAATGCGATTCTTTTTTCTTTTGAGTTCATAAGATTGCTTTTATCAAAGATAACAATTTTTAAATAATGTATTTTGCTTAAGATTTCCTAAAAGTTAGCAGGTAAGTGCGTTAGCGATTGAAACGACATCCTTTTTGCTTTTTTGCAAAAAGATATAGTGGAAAGCGCGACCCTTAGGGAACGCCCAAAATAAAAAAATTAATCCTTAAAATTTCGAGTTTTAAAAATTTTAGTTAATTTTTGGGAATTAAAGTTTGTTTTCTATTATAGATAGGCAATAGTAAAAATGCCAAACCTCCAAAAATTACAATCATGGCTGTTTGTGCGGTCCACATAATCCACCCGAAAGCGATTGCAGGTTCTTCTGAAATTCCGAATAAAGCTAAAGCTCCAGCAACAGCAACTGGATATAAACCAATGCCACCATTTGTTGCAGCAATGGCAAACCCACCAGCAATAAAACCAATTAAAATTCCACCTATAGGAACATTTAAACCTTCAATTGCAGGAATTGTTGCCCAAAACATGGCTACATACATTGCCCAAATAAAAATGGTATGAAATATAAATGTCCATTTGTTTTTTAACTTAAAGATGCTTGTAATGCCTTCAATTAAACCAGAAATAAAGGTTTTAATTTTTAATAGAAAACCTGAATTTGCTTTTTTTAAGTAGAATCTAAAAATAAAAAATGCAATAATAAAAAGAACCAACCCAGTAATTATTCTTGTTGGATTAAAATTTTTGGTCAATAGTTCATAAATAAAATCGAATTGTAAAAAAAGTGTGATTGCAACTATGGAAAGCATCATTATTAAATCTGCAATTCTTTCTGCGACAATGGTTCCAAAACATTTTTCGAAAGGGATTTTCTCGTAGTTTGCCATTACAGTTGCTCTGGAAATTTCCCCAGCTCTTGGCAAAGCTAAATTTACCAAATAACCAACTAAAACTGCCAAAACACTATTGGTAAATCTGGGTTTAAACCCTAAAGGTTCTAACATAAACTTCCATCTATAAGCTCTAGAAAGGTGGCTTAAAATTCCGAAAAACAATCCAAGAAAAATCCAACTATAATTGGCTTCTTTAAAGTATTTTCCTAAAGTTTCTAAAGAAATTTCTGATAAGGAATACCAAACTAAAAAACCTCCCAAAGTGAGAGGTAATATGGTTTTTAAGATTTTTTTAATGTTCAAAACTAGGTAAGAGTGTTGTCTTTTTCATTTGGGAAAACCAGTTGAGGTTTAAAAACTTTTGCTTCTTCTAATTCCATAAACGCATACACAATTAAAATTAAAACATCGCCAACTGCAACTAAACGTGAAGCTGCACCATTTAAGGTAATTTCTCCACTTCCTCTTGGACCAGGAATTGCATAAGTTTCGAGACGATTTCCATTATTGTTGTTTACAATTTGAACGCGTTCGCCTTCGATAATTCCTGCAGCATCCATTAAATCTTCGTCTATGGTTATGCTTCCTATATAATTTAAATCGGCACCTGTAACTTTTACTCGGTGGATTTTAGATTTTACTACTTGTACTAACATTTGGCAAAAATAGGTATTTTTTTAGTTAAACTAATCCCGATTTTAGATCGGGATTATAATTTTAAAAGTCTGTTTTAATTTAATTTTTTAAACGAATGTTATCAATCAATCTTATTTTTCCTGCAAATACAGCAATAAACGCACGATATTTTTTATTAGATTCTTCGGTTTCTACTGTTTCTAATGTTTTTTCATTAGCAATTGTAAAGTATTCTAATGTTAATAAAGGTTGCTTTTTAAATTGATTTTCTACCCATTCGTTAATTTCAGAAACACTTTTCGTACCAAATTTTTTATTAACTTTTTTAAGTGTTTTAAAAATAAAAGGTGCAATTTCTCTTTGTTCAGTCGATAAACGAACATTTCTAGAACTCATTGCCAAACCATCTTCTTCTCTAAAGATAGGGCAACCTTTAATTTTTACGGGAAGTTTGTTTTTTTGCACCATTTTTTTAATGATTTGCAACTGTTGAAAGTCTTTTTGTCCGAAATAAGCTTTATCGGGTCCTACAATTTCGAATAATGCTTTTACAATGGTTCCAACACCATCGAAATGACCGTCTCTAAATTTCCCTTCCATTTGATGCTCTAAACCATCGAAATTAAACTTTGTAGATACGATATTTTTAGCATAAATCTCCTCCACAGATGGCGAAAACAAGACATCGCAAGAAACCGATTTTAACAGTTTAATATCCTCTTCTAAATTTTTTGGGTATTTCTTAAGATCCTCTGCATTATTAAATTGTGTAGGATTTACGAAAATACTTACCACAACAACATCATTTTTTTTCTTTGCTTTTTTAATTAAAGACAAATGCCCTTGGTGTAAAGCGCCCATTGTTGGTACAAAACCAATGGTTTTATTGTTGCTTTTATAGTCTAAAAGACAGCGCTTTAAGTCTTTTTTGTTGTTGAATTCTTTCATTTTAAAAATCTTGATAATGACTGCAAACTTAGCATTTTAACACGATATTTGCATATTAATTTGTACTTTTGCGAATCTTATAAAAAGAGTTTGATTTAATGAAGGACAAGAGAATTTTATTTGTTTCCTCGGAAGTAGTACCATACTTACCAGAAACAGAACTATCGTCAACTGCTTTTAATGCTGCTAAAAACGCACATTCTAAAGGAGTGCAAACTAGAATTTTTATGCCAAGGTTTGGTGTTATTAACGAGCGTAGGCACCAATTACACGAAGTAATTCGTCTTTCTGGGATGAACTTGGTTGTTAATGATATGGACATGCCTTTAATTATTAAGGTTGCTTCTATTCCAAAAGAAAGAATGCAGGTTTATTTTATCGATAACGAAGAATATTTCAAGAGAAAAGCCGTTTTTACAGATGAAGACGATCAACTTTTTCCAGATAACGACGAAAGAGCTATCTTTTTTGCCAAAGGAGTAATCGAAACTGTTAAAAAATTAAATTGGGCACCAGATATTATTCATGTTCATGGATGGTTAGCATCTTTATTGCCTTTGTATTTAAAGGAATATTATAACGAAGAACCTTTGTTTACAGAAAGTAAAATTGTAACTTCTATTTATAACGATACTTTCGAGAATACGTTAAATGAAAATTTGGCAGATAAAGTAAAGTTCGATTTAAAAGATGCTTCGAAAACGGAAACGATTAAAACACCTAACCATACCAATATATTAAAAAGTGCTATCGAAAATTCCGACGCGATTATTCATGGTAGTGAAACGATTTCCGAAGAGTTATCTTCTTTTATTGAAGGAAAAGATATTCCCGTATTAGAATTCCAATCGGAAAATTTTAAAGAAAGTTATTTAAATTTTTATACTGATTTAGTTTCAGTTAATTAATTGTTATATGGTTAAAAATAGTATTAGAAAAACAACACAAGTTGGTGTTTTGTTTTTATTATTTGCAGGAATAATTTCTTGCGAAAAAGATTTTACGGATATTGATAGTGGTGTTATTAGCAACACAAAATTTTCTACAGGAGAAGTTGCCTTAGATATAGAAATTAGTACTATAAATTTAAATAGTGTTGTTGCAGATAATATATCTACCACAAATGCAAGCAATATTGGTTTACCAATATTAAAAAACAATACACCTTTTCCTGTAGATTATTGGTTAGGGGTTTACAACAATGCAAATGCAAAAAAATTAGAAGCGGGTTTTGCATCTCAAATAGCTTTTCCTTCTAAAAAATTAATTACTCGCGAAGTTGTTGCAGATGGAGATACTATCTTTAACTTAGATAAAGTTGTTTTAAAACTTCCATACACAGCAGTCTCATTAGGTGCAAATAAAGAAGGGATTGTAACATACAGATTAGACTCTATTTTAGGAAACAAAGATGCTTTAACAAATGTCGAGGTGTATAGAAACCCAACCCAATTATATGCATTAAACCCACAAGATCCTTCTAAATCTAATTCTTATGCCTCTAATTTTAATTATAATGAAACAGAATTATTAACAAAAGATACTAATTTTTCTTTTAAACCTTCACCCACAGATACTATTTTTGAGTTTTTTAGAATTGATAGAAGCGAAGATGTAAATAGTACAGAACTCGTAAAAGATACACTTAAGATTTTAAATAGTTCAAAGAAGGCCATTCCTTTTTTAGCCATTCCATTAGATTTAAACAAAATGAAAACTACCTTTTGGGACAAATTTAATGATACCGAGTTTTCTTCTCCAGAAGAATTTCAAAAATATTTTAAAGGTATTATTTTAAAAGCAAAAGGTAATGATGGTGTATTGGTGCCTTTTAACTTAATAAATAATAGAGAAGCATCTATAGACTTTTTATATTCTAAAACCATTCTAAAAAATAATGTTGTAGATAAAGTTCTCAAAGAAGATTATACATTTTCTTTGGCAGGTATTAAAAACAACATTTACAATACAAACAATATTGTGCCAGTACCAACAAATAGTTTTGTTGTACAAGGAACAGCAGGTTTGTCTGCAGAGGTAAAAGTTTTAGGAATTAATTTACAAACTTTACGTACAGAAAACCCAACACACCCAATTCTTGAATATGTAAATAAAGATATAGACAATAATAATTATTTAGATTTAAAAGAATTGGCTTCAATAAAAGACATTAGTAACAATGAATTTGGTCTTTTAGTAAATGATGCAGATTTAACTTTCTTTGTAAATAATACATTAAGTTCTACTCCAAATACTTTACCACAAAGATTGTATGTTTATCAAAATAAAGATAACGGAAAAGGTGGAGTAACCCCAACTCATCTATCAGATTCTTATAAAGAAACAAATAGTTTTAATGGAAAATTAGTAAATAACAACAAGATTCCTGAAAAATATACCTTTAAAATTACAGATTATATTTCAAATTTAATGGATGGTACTTCTAAAGATTTTTCTCCTTTAGTTTTAAAAGTTTATAATTCTACAGATAATCCTTTAGTTAGTGGATCTTTAAATAAAAATGTTTTACAATATAATTGGAACCCAAGATCGGTAGTTTTATATGATGAAAATTCCAACAATAAAGCAAAGTTGAAAATATCCTTTACAAGGAAAAAAAATTAACCAGCCAATTTAAATTAAAAATAATTATTATGTGTGGAATTACAGGATATATTGGTTATAGAGATGCTTACCCTATTGTAATAAATGGTCTTAAAAGACTAGAATATAGAGGTTATGATAGTGCAGGAATAATGATGTATGATGGAGATAAAATACAACTATCTAAAACTAAAGGAAAGGTTTCCGATTTAGAAGTAATTACAAAGGAAGAAGAAGAAAGAAAAAAGGGAAATATAGGAATGGGGCATACTCGTTGGGCAACACATGGTGTACCAAATGATGTAAATTCTCATCCACATTACTCTCAAAGTGGAGATTTAGTAATTGTTCATAATGGAATAATTGAGAACTACGATACTTTAAGAAAAGAATTAATTACTAGAGGTTATACTTTTAAAAGCGATACAGATACAGAAGTTCTTGTAAACTTTATCGAAGAAGTTAAAAAACAAGAAGGTTGTAAATTAGGACAAGCAGTTCAATTAGCTTTAAAAAATGTAATTGGAGCTTATGCAATTGCTGTTTTCGATAAAAGCAAACCAAACGAAATTATTGTTGCACGTTTGGGAAGTCCAATTGCTATTGGAGTTGGTAAAGAAAATTCGGAATTTTTTGTGGCCTCAGACGCTTCACCATTTATAGAATATACTAAAGATGCTATTTATCTGGAAGATGAAGAAATGGCAATAATTAAATTAGGCAAAGGAATTAAAGTTCGTAAAATTAACGACGATTCTTTAGTGGATGCAAATATTCAAGAATTACAATTAAGCTTAGAGCAAATAGAAAAAGGTGGTTACGACCATTTTATGTTAAAGGAAATCCACGAGCAACCAAAAGCTATTTTAGATACGTATCGTGGAAGAATGTTGGCAGACGAAGGCATTATTAGAATGGCTGGCATAGACGACCATATAAACAAATTTATGAATGCCCAAAGAATTATCATAGTTGCTTGTGGTACTTCTTGGCATGGTGGTTTGGTTGGAGAATATTTAATAGAAGAGTTTGCTAGAATTCCTGTAGAGGTAGAATATGCATCTGAATTTAGGTATAGAAACCCAATAGTAACCTCTAAAGATATTGTAATTGCTATATCTCAATCTGGTGAAACTGCAGATACACTTGCGGCTATAAAGTTAGCAAAATCTAAAGGTGCATTTGTATTTGGTATTTGCAATGTTGTTGGCTCTTCTATTGCAAGAGAAACAGATGCAGGTGCTTACACGCATGCAGGTCCAGAAATAGGAGTTGCATCTACAAAAGCATTTACAACACAAATTACTGTTTTAACACTTATCGCTTTAAAATTAGCATCTAAAAAAGGAGAGCTTTCTAAGCCAGAATTGAGCTCTCTTTTACAAAAAATGCAATTAATTCCTGGTAAAATAGAAAATCTTTTAAAGATAGACGATAAAGTAAAAGAAATTGCAGCAGTTTATAAAGATGCTCCAAACTGCTTATACTTAGGTAGAGGTTTTAACTTTCCTGTGGCTTTAGAAGGCGCTTTAAAGTTGAAAGAAATCTCTTACATTCATGCAGAAGGCTATCCAGCAGCAGAAATGAAACATGGCCCTATTGCTTTAATAGACGAGAATATGCCTATTGTTGTAATTGCAACAAACAAAGGACATTACGAAAAAGTAGTAAGTAACATTCAGGAAATAAAATCGAGAGCAGGTAAAATTATTGCAATCGTTACTGAAGGAGACACACAAGTAAAAGAAATTGCAGATCATGTAATTGAAATTCCTGAAACAGAAGAAGCTTTAACGCCGCTTTTAACGACAATTCCTTTACAATTACTTTCTTACCACATTGCAGTAATGTTAGGTAAAAACGTAGATCAGCCAAGAAATTTAGCAAAATCGGTTACTGTAGAGTAATTGTTTTGTAATGACGATAAACTAAAAATCCAGCTAATATAGCTGGATTTTTTTTATGAAATTTTATCGTGAACTTTCGTATGATTTCCATCATTCCAAAGTGTTAAAATATCTGTGGCTACAGAAGCTCCACTTCCTGCTGCAATTGCAAACTGACTTCGCCAACCAGCAATGGTTCCACAACAATACAAGCCATTTTTTATCAAGTGATTTTCGTTTTTAAGTTGAATTCTATCTTTCTCTGGATTCGATTTTTTATGTGGAATTAAAAAAGCATCCAAACCTTTAATCGTAAATGGTTTCGAGTAATTTAAAGCAACCACCACAATTTTAGAAAAATACGTTTCTTTATTGGTTGTAATTTTAAAACCATGGCTAATTTCTTCAACAATTAGAACTTTTTCGTTTTCTATTTGAGAAATATGAGGATACAATGTAGCCAATTGTGCCTTTCCTTCAATTAAAATATCGCTTCCTAATTTGTTAGGAGAAAGCCCTAAAACATTGTTAAACAACGCATTTTGTAAATGAGATGCTTTTTGATGTAGAATAATACCAATATTTTTATCGGCAGCAAAAGCCTTATTTTTTGCAGAGGCTAAAACAAGAGCACACTGCATTCCAGAAACACCACCACCAATAATTAGAGTATCGAAATTCATATTAAGCAAATAACATTTTAATGTTTGCAGCGAATAATTTTACAGCAATCGCTAATAAAACAACACCAAATACTTTTCTAATAATTTGTATTCCTGTTGGGCCAATTAAACGTTCTATTTTCGACGATGTTTTTAAAACTATATAAATAACAATTACATTTAAAAGTACAGCTACTATTATATTTTCTATAGAGAATTCTGCTCGCAAAGAAAGTAAAGTGGTTAAACTTCCAGGACCTGCAATTAAAGGAAAAGCCAATGGAAAAACAGTGGCAGTAATTGTTCCAGAATCTCCATGGTCTTTATAAAGTGTTATTCCTAAAATCATTTCTAAAGCGATAAAAAACAAGATAAAAGAACCTGCAACTGCGAAAGAATTTACATCAATACCAATTAAACTTAATAGACTTTGTCCTAAAAACAAAAAGAACACCATAATTACACCCGCAATTAAAGAAGCCTTCTCAGACTGAATATGCCCTGCTTTTTTACGTAAATCTATAATAATAGGTATATTTCCTATAATATCGATAACCGCAAACAATACCATAAATGCCGTTAATATTTCTTTTGGATTAAAATTCATCTTTTTTTTTAAAATTTTTTGCAAAATTAGTCAACTAACTTTACTAAAGTGTAAATTTAAAGAAAAAAAAACACCTATTTTTGCGACATGTTTCAGTTAGGAAAAACAATTATATCAGAAGATATTATAGAAAAAGATTTTGTGTGCAACTTATCTGCATGTAAAGGATCTTGTTGTGTAGATGGCGAAGCTGGTGCACCTTTAGATAAAGAGGAAACTAAGATTTTGGAGGAAATTTATCCGAAAGTAAAACCTTTTTTAAGAAAAGAAGGTATTGCAGTTATCGAAAAGGAAGGTACTTGGGTAACCAGTGAATGGGGCGAATTAGAAACTCCATTAATTAACGGAAAAGATTGTGCTTATGTTATTTTCGATGAGAAAAAAACGGCACTTTGTGGTATTGAAGAAGCCTATAATTCTGGAGAAATCGAATGGAAAAAACCAGTTTCTTGCCATTTATACCCAATTAGAGTAAAAGATTATAGTGAGTTTGCTGCTGTAAATTACCACAAGTGGGAAATTTGTGACGATGCTTGTTCTTTAGGAAAAGAATTGCAAGTGCCAGTTTACAAATTTGTAAAACAAGCTTTGGTAAGAAAATTTGGGCAAAATTGGTATGACGAATTAGAAAAAGTGGCTGCTAAACATTTAGAGTAAGGGTATTTTTACCATTACTTTTGTGCCTAAAGCTTTTCCATTTTCATCTTTTAAATCGGTATAATTTATCGAGTAATTTTTTTGAGAGCCTTTTACAAAATTGGCTAATCTGTCTTTGGTAAGTGCAATTCCTATCGATTTTCTATTAATTGATTTTTCTGATTTTATTTTGGCGGAAGCTGCTCTCCCTATTCCATTATCTTTTATGGTAAATTGAATAAAATTTGCCTCTTTTTTATCAATGGAAAGCACAATTTTTTTGTCCTCCTTTTTAGAAGACAATCCATGCCATAAAGCGTTTTCTAAAAAAGGTTGTAATACTAAAGGTGGCACTTTTATGGTTTCTAAACTTACATTTTCATCTACTTTAATTTGAAAATCGATTTCATTCGAAAAACGAATATTTTCTATGGTCATATACAAATCCATTGTTTCCAATTCTTCTTGTAAAGAAATTTCTTTGGTATTAGAAGCTTCTAAAATTTTACGAATTAGTTTCGAAAACTTATTTAAATATCTAGCCGCAAGTTTAGATTCGTTATTTATAATATAAAGTTTGATAGAATTTAACACATTAAAAATAAAATGCGGATTCATTTGACTTAACAAACTTGTTAATTTAAGCTCGTTAATTTGTTTTTCGTACAATGCTTCTATTTCCGATAGTTTGTAATGCTCTACTTTTTCAGATAACTTTTCGTTTAATTGGTCTTTTAATTTTTCGTTTTTTTGAAATTCTTCAATCAGTAATTTGTTGTAATTGTCTCTTTCTTGTCTGTAAATATGGTATTTATAACCTAAACCAACAGAAATAACAAGAGCTTCTAAGCAAATACCAATCATAAAAAAATCGATTGGTCTTATATAGCCAAATGTATAAATATTTGATAAACTAAAATAAAGTGAAACCAGAGAAAATCCTAAGAAAAACAAAAATCCAACTACAAAAAAACTGTTTATTTTATCTTTAAAATTGTAGATTACTTTTAAGAAAAAGCCAATTACAAATAAAGAAATGGGCATATATACAAAAATGAAATATTTTGAAAAATAGGCTCCTTTAAAAAAGAATAAGTCTATTAAAAAAACGACTAAACTTATTATAAAAGAAGCAAATACATAAATATAAATGTTTTTTGAAAGCTTTTTATCTTTTTGTTCGATATTTAAAAAATGAATAGAAAACCAAGTGTATAAAACCCAGTAAAAAACTTGAATAACCCAATTAGAGGCTTTAAAAAAAGCACTGAATTTTATAACAATTGCATTTGAAAAATCGTTAGGCGTTTTCGGAATTAAATAAACCAAAACCAAAAATAAATAACCTGCATAAATAGCAAAGCTCTTGTCTTTTGTAAAGAAATATGTGCTACAATGGTATATAATTAAGATGCATAATGTACCTTGTAAAAACGTTGGAAAAACTTTAAAAAAGAGCTCCATAATTATTGAGTTGGAATTTTTAGAATTACTTTTGTGCCCAAAGAATTTTTATCTCTATCTACCAAATCATTAAAAAAGATACTAAAAGGATTTTTAAAGTCTTTTATAAAGTTATTTAGGCGTTCTATAGTTATTTCTATACCTATCGATTTACGCTGAATTACTTTGTTCGACTTTATTTTCGCGGATGCTTTTCTACCAATTCCATTGTCTTCTATATCTATTTGAATAAAATCGTGAGACAACTTTTTAACAGATAAACTAATTTTTTTAGCTCCCTTTTTAGAGGATAGCCCATGCCAAAGTGCATTTTCTAAAAAAGGCTGTAAAACTAATGGAGGTACTTTAATTTTAGACAAATCTAAACTCTTATCTACTTGAATGTTGTAACTAATTTCGTTAGAAAAACGGATGTTTTCAATATTCATATACAAATCCATCGTTTCTAACTCTTCTTGTAAAGTCACTTCTTTTAAAGCAGAAGATTCTAATATTTTACGAATTAGTTTCGAGAATTTGTTTAAATAATAGACCGCATTTTTCTGCTCGTTATTAATAATATAATGTTTAATAGAATTTAGTGCATTAAAAATAAAATGCGGATTCATTTGTGTGCGTAAAACATCTTGTTCTAAGGTTAAAATTCTCTTTTCATTTTCAAACAAACGTTGTCTATACAAAAAGTATAAAATTGCCAAAAAGAGCAAGAGTGTAATAAAGGCTATAATCCAAAAATTTCTGTTTTTTATCAATTGCAATTGCGCAATTTCATTTTGTTTTGCTAAATTTTTAAGTTGATTGGTTTTGCGTTCACTATCGTATTTTATAATAATGTCATTTACATATTTACTGGTTTTATCATTTAGCAACTCATTAGAAATACTCGTGTATTTTTTATAATATTTTAAGGCTTCTTTATAATTTTTAGTAAGTTGATTGTACTCAGAATAATTCGTGTAAATTTCGGTTAAAGCAGTTTTGTAATTTCTTTTTTCAGCAATTTCTAAGCTAATTTTAAAATGTTCTTTTGCTTTTGCATAATTGTTTGTTTTTGTGGCTACCCAACCCAAATTATTATTTATTAAGGCAATGTAATATTGGTTTTTTACACTTTTTGCAATAGGCACTGCCTCTTTTAAAAACGTTTTTGCTTTCGAATATTCGCCTTTTTTAATATGCAACTTACCAAGCCTATTATAGCAAATCATCCGTCCATAATGGTTGTTAATACTTTTGTCTATAGCTAGGGCTTTTTGGGTGTAAAAAATCGCCAAATTTAAACTGTCTTGTGCTTCTTTTACCTTGGCAATATTTTCGTTATTGATAGAAAGCGACCATTTATTACCAGATTTTTCAGCATTTTCTATCGCTTTTTTAAAACTGTTTTCAGCCAAACTGTATTGCTCTAAAAGAATGTAAATGTTTCCAATACTGTTGTAAGAAACTTCCATACTTCTTAACACTCCAGAATTGGGTTGCTCTATTTTTTCGGCAATTTCTAAGGCTTTTTTGTTATAATCGATAGCAGATGTATAAATATTTTTTCGTCTATAATCTACCCCCAACATATTTAAACTAAAAATTTGGAACTCTTTATTAGCTGCTACTTCTAAAGCTTTTTTGTGGGTTTCTATAGCTTTATCGTATTTGGAATATTTTCTATAAACATTACCCAATTTAATATATTCGTAAGCCAAACCATTTTTATAATTGGCAACTAAAAATTGATCGATAATGGTTTTCACCTTAACAGAATCTCTCTGAAAAGGCTTTAAAATTTTATCTATTTCTTTATAAGTATTGGGTTTTGTTTGTAGAATACTATTTACACTTTTGGCTAAAGTTCTTTTTTTATTTTGTGAAAATAAAGAAATTGAAAAACCGAATATTATAAATAGAAAAAGTTGCTTTTTTACAATCATAAACAATTATATTTTTTTTAGAAAAGCAGATTTTTTTTGTCTGGAAACAGGAATCTTAGCGTTGTTTTCTAAAACCACATAGCCATCTGTTTTTAAAAATTCTTTTATTTTATGAAGGTTGATAATGTAAGAGTTATGAATTCTAAAAAAATGGTCTGTAGGTAATAATTCGTCTATTTCTTTCAACTTTTTTGTAACCACAATTTTCTTATTATCAGCTAAAAAAAGCGTAGAGTAATTGCCATCTGAAGCCACGTAAAAAATATCTTTTGGTTCTAAGAAAACCAATTTTCCATCTGTATTTATGGTAATTTTTTTATGATTCAGTTTTTTGTTAAATTTTAGCAACATGTCTTCAAATTTATTTGCTGTAAATCCTTTTTCGCTGTGTTTTTTAATTTTTGCAATGGTTTCCTTTAAATCGTCTGTATCTATAGGTTTTAGTAAATAGTCTATGGCTTCTTTTTTTAATGCAGTAATGGCATATTCGTTATAAGCTGTGGTAATTACTACAGCAAAATCTTTTTTATTGAGTTTTTCTAAAAACTGAAAACCATCCATAGTTGGCATTTCTATATCTAAAAAAAGACAATCTATTTCTGAGGAATTTAAGTAAGGAATTGCCTTTTCTGGCTCTGTAAAAGTAGCGATTACTTCCAGTTCATCTTCAAAATTAGACAATTCCCAAGTAAGACCTTTTATGGCTTTCGGTTCGTCGTCTATAATTACAGCTCTAATCATGGTGGTCAATTTTATCAAAGTTAAAATATATTTATCAAACCTACTTTACAGATGTACAAATTGTTCTTTTTCGATTATAAACAGGTATTAATAGCTTGTAAATGGTATGTTTTATTGCGTTTTTAATCAATAACCATTTATACAGAATTTTAAGCCAGTTATACATTTGGCCATTATTTTTAGGCATTTATCAGCAATATTTGTGGGAGGAAAAATTAAAAAATAGTTATTATGAAACTCTTTAAAAACATTTTTGTATTCATTTTTATCTTTTCAATATCTGGGAATGTTCAAGCACAGTTTTGGAAAAAACTAAAGAAAAAGGCAGAAGAAAAAATATCTAAAATTGAAGATAAGGTAATAGACAATTTAGATAAAAAAACCGACAAGAAAATCGATGAAACCATAGATGGAAAAAAGAAAAAACAAACAAAACCATCTACAGAATTGCCAAAATTAAAAGGAGGCTCATCAGTTTTAATGTTAATGAATGAGGGTTACGAATACCAAACAGAAGACATTATAATATCTGTTTATGGGAAATTTACAAAAGACAATTTATCGAGTTCTGTAAAAACGTATAACGAAGATAGAGTTATAAAACCAGTAGATGCATATCCTGAAGGTTTTGCGTTGGCTTACAATAAAAACGGATTTTTAAATCCAGAAAAAGGGCAAATTATAATACATCATGCAGATAGTACAAAAGCCGTTTTTTCTTTAAAAGGAACCTGGGGTTTTGGAGATGATAAAAAACCAATTAACGCCTCTTATGTTAGTTTAAATGTTTCGAAAATTAACGATGTTCGAAAAACAGATTATAAGAGAGAAACGAATAGAAACCAACAAAACTCATCAGTAAATAAAAACAACTCTAATAATATATTTAAAAATTCTGATAATTCTTCCATAGAAATTCCAGATACGTTTTCTTTTACCTCAAGTTTAGAAATAGAAATGACTTCCAATGAAAATGACGTTGCAAAAATGGAATTTTTACTGGGAGATTATAAAGATATCTATGCCATGTCTATTGCTTCTGAAGAAATGGGCGAAAACGGAAAAGTGTACAATGTAATTACCCCTAAAAGCATTACGATGTTTATGGATGTTGCTGGTATGAAAATGAAAAAATCGGTGGCTCAAGAACAGTTTTCTCAAGCAAATTTTGGCGATAAAATGCCAGAAAATCCACAGAATGTTCAAAAAACGGGTGCCACAAAAAACATTTTAGGTTATACCTGTTACGAATATAAATACGAAAATGATGGTGGTTTTGTTAGTGTTTGGGCAACTAAAGATTTCCCAACAATGAAAAAAAACATAAATATGTTAGGCATGTTTGAAGGTAGCCCAATAGAAGGTTTTGTGTTAGAAATAGATATGAAATCGAAAAACGAAACGATAAATATGAAGGCTGTAAAATACAACAAAAACAAAAATGTTACGATAAATACATCAGCATATAAATCTATGGGATTTTAAAAAATTAAAACTATGAAAACAAAATTACTTATTGCTTTATTTTTTGTGAGTTTGGTTACAAATGCACAATTACGTCTTATAAAAGATGTAAAAAATTATGTGAAAGGCTACAAATCTGTAACTGCATTAGAGGCTGTAGATAATGATATTATTATAAGTATGGCAGAAAATTTAAATCCTTTCGAAGCTGGTGTTTACATTAGTAATGGAACATTAGAAAATACCTACAAATTAAATGGTTTAGAAAACATACAATATACTTTAAATGGTTTGTTTGGTGAGTCTTATCTTATTAATAACGAAGTATTTTTATTTAGTAATCGGTTAAGTAGCTCGTCAGATAATAATAGAGTTTTTAAAATAAACGAATTAAAAACATCTGCAAGCCTTGTTGCTGAGGCAGATAATCATGGCATTATTTTACGAACAAACAATAATAAAATAGCAGAAGTTAATAGGGAATATTACCCAAGTGAATATGTAAATTTTAAAACGATTCCTGCAGGCTATAATTTTTTTGTAAAAATTTTTGATGAAAATGGCACACTTGAAAAAAGTTATACATTTAATGGAAACACAGGTTTAGACAACCCTGCAGAAGATATTAACTATTTAACCAGAATTGTTGAATTATTTTTTTGGAAAGGGAAATATTATTTTACAGGTGTTAACACGCAAAACAGAAAAGATTTATATTATTTTGATGATGCTCGTCAATACAAAATTACAAAGTTGCATGTGTATGGAAATTCTAACACAGCTGTGGCTCCAAACAATTTTGTTTTAAGTGATGATTTTATTTATTTTAATGGTTTGTATAGAACTTGGGAAACTGCAGAAACTGGTGAAAGAAGTGCAACAGAACATGGAAAAGAAATTTGTTTTACCAATGGAACATTAGATTTTGGGGGAAATGAAACTACCATACCTAATTTTTTAACAATTTCTGCAAACAAAGCTCCTTATGATGGTACAAGAGGTTACAAAGCCTTAGATACAAACTCAGCATACGCAAATTCGGTGCCTATTTATACAAATAACAATGTTGTAATTTACAAAGACTTTGCAGATAATAAAGCACTTAAATTAATTGATGCATCAAACGCTTTGCACACCTTAATTGCCATTACAAATGATAGTGATAAATACTTTATTAGAAATAACAAATTATACTATTTAACATCAGAATTTACTACAGTATTAACCTATTATTTATATGAGTTTAATGGCAATCCAAACAATGTTAAAAAATATCAACTGCCAACAAATAATGGAGATAATTTTAGAATAATAACTCAAAATCCTTACACAATTTCTCAGAAATCAAATAAAGTATTTTTTTCTGGTCAGTTTTATAATTCTCCAAATGTAAGAAGAACAGCAATTATTTCATTCGATTTTAAAACAACGCAGTTTACAGAAGAAAAAGTTTTTGCAGATGATAATGTCCAAATTTCCGATATAAAAAGATATAATAATGGCTTTGTTTTTAAAGGAGAAGATGATAAAATATATAGTTATAATGCAGAAATAAGAGCTACTCAAATTACACCAAACTCAGCTGGAGGTAAAAGTGCTAAAAAAACCAATTCTGCTCAACAATTAACATTAAATGGAGTTGTTTATAATGCAAGTGTGGCATCATCTAACTTGGCAACTAATGAAAAACTTAAAATAGAATTATTAGATACCACCAGTATTTATTTTAAAGGAAAAATTAAAAACTTGCCCAATAATAGTTACGCAAAATCTTTTTATAAAATTACAGCTTTAAATAATTCAAACCACGAAACTACGTTAACGCTATCTTTTAACAATACAGATTTTTTAACTCCAATTACCAAAGAATCAGATGTTTCTCTACAAGCTTTCGAAAATGGAAATTGGGTAGATTTAGGGGATTTCACAGTAGATTTGGCGAACAAAAAAATTACGCTTGCACATAATTTTAAAGCGAACTCAGCACTTTTTATTAAAAATTCCGCTGTTTTAAATGTCGATAATTTTGAGGTTTCAAATGCAAATGTTAAAGTGTTTCCAAATCCATCATCAGCAATTATAAATATTCAATTTAAGAATAACGAAACTTTAAAATCACTCGAAATTTATAATATAAAAGGTCAAAAAATGAATTGTATAGTTGATAAAAAAACGAGTGTAATAAATATTTCCACTCTTTCTAAAGGAGTATATATTTTAAAAATTAAAGGAGAAAAAGCAAGCTATTCAAAAAGAATAATAAAAAACTAAAACTATGAAAACAAAACTACTTATTGCATTATTGTTTGTGAGCATACAAATTATAAGTGCACAAAGCACAACATCAATTCCCGATGAAAATTTCGAGAAATTTCTTATCAAAAGAGGTATAGACTCAGATGGTACTGTAAATGGAAAAGTTTTAACATCCGATATAATTGATGTAACTTTTTTATCAATTGGAATTGTAGATAATGTAAGAGATTTAACAGGTTTAGGAAGTTTTACTGCACTTAAAGAACTTTACATTCAAGACAATTACTTGCCAAATTTAAATTTTACTGGAAACACAAATTTAAAAATACTTTCGTTAAGTGGTACAGATACAAAAAGTTTAAATATTAGCAACAATACAAAACTTACAGAATTAGGAATTTATGGAAGTTTAGACGATACTGCAGAGATAAATATTTCAAATAATATACACTTAACTAAGTTAAATATTACACGTTCTCAATTAACTACCATAGATATTTCTAAAAATATTAATTTAATAGAGGTGTTACTATCAGAGAATCAATTTACTGCTTTAGATGTTTCTAAAAATGTAAATTTAGTTGATTTGAATTGTGCAAAAAATAAGATTTCTACTATCGATGTTTCTAATTTAACAGCATTAGCACAAATAGATATTTCCGAGAATACGCTTACTCAGTTAGACCTTTCTAATAATATACAGCTTACGCATTTAGACGTTCAAAATAATAAATTAACCTCTATAGACTTAACTGCAAACACAAATTTAAGGTTTGTAAGATTACAAAACAATAAGTTAACTTTTGTAAATATTAAAAATGGAAACAACACAAATATTAGTGTTTTTAGAAGTATAAACAATCCTAATTTAAAATGCATTAAAGTAGATAATAAGACATTTAGTACTAAATCTAATTGGGGAAAAGATACAACCAGCAGATTTTCAGAAGAATGTAATCCACAAACCTATATTGCAGACACTAATTTCGAAAATTATTTAGAATTTAAAGGCTTAGGAAATGGAGAAAATAACGACAATTCTGTAGACACAGATAAAATTAAAAACGTAACAACCTTAGATATTAGTGACGAAAATATTACAGATTTAACAGGAATAGAAGCATTTGTAAACCTTGTTACTTTAGATGCAAGTTCCAATTCAATAACCAAGATAGATGTATCTAAGAATGTAAAATTAGAGGTGTTAAACATTGCTCAAAACCCAACAAAAGCAATAGATGTTAGTAAAAACACAAAACTAACCAACTTAAATGTTTCTGGAAATCAGTTAACAACTTTAAATGTAACCCAAAACACAGCATTAACGGTTTTAGATGCAAAATTAAATAAACTTACAACTATAGATTTAAGTAAAAATATTGCTTTAAAAGAGCTAAACATTAGTTCTAATAAGCTTACAAGTTTAAACCTTTCTAAGCTAGTAAATTTAGAAAGATTAGACTGTTTTAGTAGCGAACTTCCTGCAATCGATATTTCTAAAAACAAAAAATTATATTATGCAGATTTAAGTGGAAACGAATTAGAAAACTTAGATACGTATGGAAACACTGCTTTAGGAAGGCTTAGAGTAGAATATAATAAATTGAAATATTTAGACATCCAAAACAACAAAAATTTGGTCGAGTTAAACACTTCTTTTAACGAGTTAATTGGTTTGAATTTAAAAAATGACAAAAACAATATTTTATTTAATATCAATTTAAAAAACAATCTTAATTTAACTTGCGTAGAAGTAGATAATGTAAATTTTAGCACAAATAATTGGACCAAAAGAGATGCACAAACCACATTTTCTACAGATTGTGCTCCAGTGAATGACAATTGTGCCAATGCAATTCCATTAACATTTGGGCAACCAACCCCAGGAGATATTAATAGTGGAAATGCAAAGAATAACGCAACTTGTGTTACAGGAACTGTAATTGCAGATGTTTGGTTTTCTATAATTGTTCCGCAAACCAAAGAGTTTACCATTCAAGGAACAGCTTTTGGAGGCAAACTTAAATTTGCGGTTTACGATAATTGTACTGCAACAAATACTTTGGCTTGTGGCGAAAATATTATATTAACAAACCTTACAGCTAGTGCTAAATTGTATTTAAAAGTTTGGTTAGAAAAAACGGGAAGTAGTAAATCTGCAAATTCCAAAAACGGAACCTTTACAATAACAGCCCAAGACACCAGTGTTTTATCTGTAGATAATTTTGCGGAACTCAACAATCAGTTTTTGATGTATCCAAATCCAGCAAGTTCAAATTTTACGATTTCTTCGGAAAATTCTAAAATAGAAAACATAGAAATTTATAGGCGCTTTCATAAAACAACGCATCCCTTGTTTTTACGAGGGATTTGTTGTATTTTGTAGCTATAATAAACCCCGAAAATGGCCAATATAGGCAAAAAACGGGGTTTTAATTTCGACAATTATGAAAGTACGAAGAATTTCTGAAATGCAACACCGCATTTCAATTTTTTCCCCTCAGCGAGAATTATGATGCTCATTATGCGCGATTTTTAGAGGGAGATTTAGGTAAAATCTACTCTGCAATTCCTTGGAATGATTTAGTTAGCTCTTTTGGTATTTCTGAACAATCAAAAGGGAGAAACTATCTTTTTAGCCCTAAAGGAAGACTAGGTTTAATGTTTTTAAAACATTATGCTAATTGTTCAGATAGAAAATTGATTGAACAACTAAACTCGAATTTAGACTATCAATTTTTCTGTGATATAGAACTAGGTTTTGAACGTTTAACAAACTATAAAATAGTGAGCCAAATACGTTGTGAATTAGCAGAGAAACTCGATATTAATTCCATAGAAAAAATTCTATTCAACTCTTGGAAAAACGAAATTGAAAACCCCAATCAAATTGTAATGGATGCTACTTGTTATGAAAGTGAAGTTCGTTACCCTAGCATCCAAAAATTACTTTGGGAGTCGGTTCATTGGTTGTACAATCAATTACGTAAAACCTGCTCTATATTAGGGGTTAAAATGATTAGAAGTAAATATATCAAGTGGAAAAAGCGTTATCAAGGATTTAGTAAAATGCGAAGAAAAACCAAGTCGAAACGTATTTCATTAACCCGAGGTTTACTCAATCTGTTAAGTAAATTTATCAACTTTGAAAAAGAGTTGTCAGAAAATCACAATATTGAGTTTATAGCTTTGTATTATAAGCGAATAAATACAATTCAAAGGATTTACAAACAACAAAAAGATCATTTTGATACAGGAGAAAAAATCAAAGATAGAATTGTAAGCATTCAAAAGGATTATATTCGTCCTATTGTTCGAGGAAAGGAAGTAAAACCTGTTGAATTTGGAGCAAAAGTTAACAAAGTTCAAATTGATGGAATTAGCTTTATCGAACATATTAACTTTAATGCATTTCATGAAGGAAATCGTTTTATTCAAACAGTCCAAAAAGCACAAGGATTAACTCGAAAAAAAGTAAAAATAGCTGGAGCAGATAAAATTTATGCCACCAATAAAAATAGAAAACACTGTAGTTCTAAGAACATAGAAACAGACTTTATCCCCAAGGGAAAAAAGCCGAAAAATCATAAAGAAAAAAAGCAACTTAGAGCTATTATCGCAAAAGAAAGAGCTACAAGATTAGAAGGTTCTTTTGGAAAGGATAAAGAATATTATCACTTACGAAAAATAAAAGCCAAAACTAAAAAGAATGAAATTCTATGGATATTCTTTGGAATACACACAGGGAATGCTCTTGAAATTGGCCGAAGAAAAATAGCTAAAACAGCACAACAAGTAGCCTAAATTTGAAGCATTGAATATAGTTTTACGGGAGAGGTATGTCTTGTCGGGAAATTTTTAAGAAACTGAACCCTTAAAACAGCTTTAAAACAAAAATTGAGGGTAGAATTTAAATAATTCTGCCCTCAATTTTAGCTACATTTCTAAAAATAACCTATTTTCTGAATGTGCCTTTATAATTTTTTAGGAAAAAAGGTGTTCCATAAAAAAGTAAACAACACTTCTAAAATAGAGTTGAATACCTCCGAATTTTCAAAAGGAATTTATTTAATCAAAATAAAATCAGCAAATAAAATTACTTCAAAAAAATTAATAATTAATTAAAAATCGAAATTATGAAACCAACAAAAAGCACCCAAATTTTTCTTACAATTTTAGCTTTTATAGGCACAATTGTTTTTACATCTTGTAGCAGTAATAATAACGATATAGAAGAACAAGAACTGTCTGAAATTGTTATGAAAAACTTTGTAGAGGACATTAAAAATATGGCTGTTCCTTCCAATTTATCAAACTCACAAAACCAATATGCACAGCAAGCAAATGCGCAATTCGAATTTCTAAAAACAATAGGAAGTTCTTATGCAACACTATTTACAGTTCCTACAAATGCAGTAGCAGCAAAACTATCAAGAAAATTTGCTGGAAAATCTAACTCTTTTACATCTAAAACTTACACTTGGTCTGCAAATGGAACATCAATTACGTACACAATAACAGAAAATTCCGATCGATATTCTTTTACTTACAACATTGTATCTAGCGATTTTACTGGGAAATTTATGGATGGCTACCAACTAAAAGATGGTAGTTATGCAGAAGTTAGTTTATATGCAAACAACCAAACTGTATCTACCATTAAATGGTGGGTTACCAACGAAATTACAAAAATTCAATTCGAAGCAGACAATAACAAACTCGTTTTAGAATTAAATACAAGCGATAATTCTGGAAGTATAAAAGTGTACGAAAGTTCTTTTTTATCGGCTCTTTTTAAATGGAATGCAAATGGAACAGGAAGTTATACAGATTATAATACCAACGAAACATATACTTGGTAAAGTGTCCTATAAAATAAATAGCACAATTATCAATTTTTAATTAGGGGTTATTATTTTTAATTGTGTAAACAGCATTAAAGAAATTTTAATGCTGTTTTTTATGGCACGAACTTTGATTTAACAAAGTCTTAACATATAAAACTTTCTAATTATGAAAAACCTAAAAAAACTACCAACCAAACAATTAGAAAAGTTCTCTAACATTTTTACTCAGTTAGGACTTGTATTAGTGCTCTTTGTTGTGTACATCACCTTAGAACACCAAACCGAAGAAAAAACAATAAAAACTCTGGGAATAAGCAATGTAGAACAAATTTATATTGAACCCGATGAAAATTTCGTTTTTCAAAAAGAAGTAAAACCAAAACCAAAACCTCAAGCTCAAAAACCTCAAGTTTTTATTCCAGAAGAGGTTGTAAAAGTAGATAACAATATAACTGAAACAATTGTTGATACTCCCAAAGAAGATCCAGTAGTTTTAAATCTAGACGATATTGTAACAGTAGATATTCCTGAAGAAGACCCTGTTGTAAACGATGTTCCTTTTATAAATATTGAAGATGCACCCGTTTTTAAAGGTTGTGAAGGTTTATCTAAAGAAGAAAATAAACGTTGTTTCGATAAAAAAATGAAACAATTCGTGCAACGTAATTTCGACGCTGGTTTGGCAAGTGAATTAGGTTTAAGAGCTGGGAAATATAAAATTCAAACGCAGTTTTTAATAGATGATAAAGGAAACGTTGTCGATATTAAAATTAGAGCACCTCATAAAAAATTGGAAAAAGAAACCAACGATTTAATTAAAAAATTACCAAGATTTACACCAGGAAAACAACGAAACAGACCTGTTAGAGTTCGATACACACTGCCCATCTCTTTTAGTGTAGAATAAAAAACAATTAAACCCAGCTGAAAAGTTGGGTTTTTTTATGCAACTTAAAAATGAAATCTCTTTACATACTTAATACAAGGTTTTAGTACATTTGTAAGATGGATATCAATCGATTTTTAGATGCTACCTATTTAAAAACTGCAGCACAAGCACAAATTTCTGAAGCAGAAAATTTGCAAAATGTAATTGCATTGGTAGAAGAAGCAATTCTGTACGATTATAAGTTAATTATGATTCGCGCAAAATACATTTCTATTGTAAAAAGATTGTTAGCAGATGCAAAATTTTCTATTTTAACAGGAACTGTAATTGGTTTTCATGAAGGAACATCTACTATAGAAGAAAAATTACAAGAAGCACAAAAAGCCATTAATTTAGGCGCAGACGAGTTAGATTTTGTAATAAATTACAAAGCTTTTAAAGAAGGAAACATTAATTTAATAACCCAAGAAGTAACCAAAGGCACAAATCTTTGCCTTAAAAACCATAAAGTCGCAAAATGGATTATAGAAGTTGCAGCCTTAACAAATGAAGAAATAATTGTAATTTCACAATTGATTAAAAAAATCGTTTTAGAGAATTTCGGAGAAGAAAACGCAAAAAATGTATTTGTAAAATCTTCCACAGGTTTTTTTAAGACAGAAAATGGCAAACCAAATGGAGCAACTTTAGAAATTATGAAAATAATTTCCGAAAACGCAAAACCATTAAAAATTAAAGCAGCTGGTGGTGTAAGAGATTACGAAACCGCTTTAAAAATGCTTTCTTTAGGAGTAGATAGAATAGGGACCTCTTCTTCGAAAGCAATTGTAACTAAAGAAATAAACACAAAAGAAGAATATTAATTTTGAAAAATTATTTCGCACATGAAACTGCAATAATAGACGCAAATTGTGCTATTGGAAAAGACACCAAAATATGGCATTTTAGTCATATTATGGCTAATTGCGAAATTGGAGAAGCGTGTAACATTGGTCAGAATGTGGTGGTTTCTCCCAGAGCAATTTTGGGCAAAAATGTAAAAGTGCAAAACAATGTTTCTATTTATACAGGCGTTATTTGCGAAGACGATGTTTTTTTAGGACCTTCTATGGTTTTTACAAACGTAATAAACCCAAGAAGTGCCATTAAAAGACAAAACGAATATTTAGAAACCATAGTAAAAAAAGGCGCAAGTATTGGTGCAAATGCAACCATTGTTTGTGGTAATAATATTGGCGAATATGCTTTTGTTGGAGCAGGAACAGTGGTTACAAAAGAAATTTTACCTTATGCTTTGGTCGTTGGAAATCCATCTAAGCAAATTGGTTGGGTTAGCGAATATGGGCACAGACTAAATTTCGACGAAAAAGGTTTTGCAATTTGTAAAGAAACCAAACAAGAATATCAATTAAAAAACAATACAGTTATAAAGTTATAAGATGCTAAAAAAATACGTATTTCTAGTTTTATTATTTCCCACAATATTTTACGCACAAACAGAAAGATATCCAGTTTTCGATGTTTGTAAAGGAGCAGATATTTCTAATATCGAAGACTGTTTTCTATCAACAACCAAAAAACATTTTTTTGCAGAATTTAAAACGCCACCAATCGTAGAAAACGAAAATTATACAGGAGTAGCTACTGTTTTGTTTATGGTTACAGATAAGGGAGAGTTTAAAATTATTTATGTAAACACACCATACGAAGCTATAAAAAAAGAAGTGGAAAGAGCTTTTAAAGTATTTCCAAAAATTTCTCCAGCAAGATACAACAATCACAATATAGAAATGAAGTTCGAGCTTCCCATAAAATTTCCAATTGTAAGAAATATGGAAGTTAAAAAAATAACAAAAAATACAGCACCAAAAGAAGATTTATTCGCAATCGTAGAAAAAAGCAGAATTGCAGATTCTACTTTCTTAGAACACAATAGCCAGTTAAACATTCCATTTACACACCAAAGATATGTAGATTATGAATTTGCAATGCACAAAGCAGATGGAACACACACAGCTTCGAAACCTTATACGTATAATGAAGTTAATAAATATTTCAACTTAACAGAGCATAAAAAGAAATTTTTAAAACCAGAAATAAGGTCTTGGGTTGGTAATAAAATTTGGAACGAACATTTGTTGCAAGTTAAAAAGAAAGATTTTTGGCTAACATTAGATTTTTTGTTAGATGTACAATTAGGTAAAGACAATTCTGATGTTTCTTATACGTATAACAATTCCCGGATTTTAACCGTAAATGGAGGTTTGGGCGATAAATTTTCTTACTCTGCCACTGTTTATGAAAGTCAAGGAAGATTTGCAGATTATTTTAATAGTTATATTTCTAATCGTTCTTTATTAACAAGACCAAAAAACTCTGAAGGTTTGGTGCCAGGAAGAGGAAAAGCAAAAGGATTTAAAGAAGATAGTTTCGATTATCCTGTTGCAGAAGGATATTTATCTTATCAACCCAATAAATTTATGCAGTTTCAATTTGGAAATGGGAAAAATTTTATTGGAGA
Organism: Polaribacter cellanae; assembly: GCF_017569185.1. Taxonomy (NCBI): domain Bacteria; kingdom Pseudomonadati; phylum Bacteroidota; class Flavobacteriia; order Flavobacteriales; family Flavobacteriaceae; genus Polaribacter; species Polaribacter cellanae. The sequence goes on from NZ_CP071869.1 coordinate 2,752,260, forward strand.
TGGTTATAGGTCTTTTATACTTTCGGATGTTTCTTCGCCAACGACTTATTTAAAAATGAAAGTCGATTTCTGGAAATTACAATATACCAATGTTTGGATGTGGAATACAGAACCCTCTATTTCTGCACTCTCGAATCCGAATGAACATGCAAGAAAATACATTGCAGCACATTTTCTAAGCTTAAATATTACCAAAAAATTAAATATTGGTTTTTTTGAAACTGCAATTTCATCAGGAGAACAAGGTTTCGATGCTGGTTTCTTAAACCCAGTTATTTTCTATAGATCTGTAGAGTTTAATAGAGGAGAAGATGCAGGAAATGCCATTATTGGTTTAACAGGTAAATACAAGTTAACCAATAATATTTCTCTATATTCTCAATTAGTGGTAGATGAATTTTCAGTTGGAAATTTAAACAATTTAGCAGATTGGAGAAATAAATTTGCGTATCAATTAGGAGCAAAATATTTTAATGCTTTTAATATTGATAATCTTTTTCTTCAATTAGAATATAACTATGCAAGACCTTACACATTTGCACACAAATCGCCGATTTTAAACTACGGAAATTACAGTCAGCCAATGGGTCATTTATGGGGTGCAAACTTTTATGAAGCAATTGCAATTGCAAGATATACAAAAGATAGATGGAGTTTTAATGGAAAATTAACCTTAGGAAAAAAAGGATTCGATTTTGTAGATGAAACAGTTAGTTATGGAGGAAATATTTACCAATCTTACGAAGATCGTTTTGGAGACACAGGAAATAAATTAGCACAAGGAAACACAGCAAATATTTTTATTGCAGATTTTCAAGGTAGTTATTTATTAAACCCTTCGAATAACTTAAGCCTTTTTGGCAGTTTTATGTATCGTAAATTTAGCCCAAAAGTAGCAACAACAGCCTATCCAGAAGGCAATACAGTATGGCTTTCTGCAGGAATAAAAGCAGACTTATTTAACTTTTATAAAGATTTTTAATAATTTTTAACGAATTAATTGTTTTTTAAATTAAAATATTACTTATATTTGAATCGTGATTCCTCAGTGGATCACACTTTTTCTTTTTCATAGCAATTTTCCCACTCAATTTATTGAGTGGGTTTTTTTATGCATTTAACTTTTTGTGTTTAAATTTTATCAATCTTAAAAGTATTTAAAAGCAGGTTTTATCAATATAAAATATTGGATGTCAAAACCTCGTTAAAAATTATGGTAAATTCATATTTATCAAATATCTTTGCAAACCAATTGTGGTTTTATGAATACAACAGTTATTTCCGATAATAAAACAGCTATGCAAACGATTCTATCCGACTTTAAGCAGCTTACCAAAGTTGGTTTGTCTTTAAGTGTGGTATTCTCTTCGGTTGCAGGTTATTTATTAGCGGCAGAAGTTGTAAGCTTTTTTACGCTGTTTCTATTAGCTTTAGGAGGGTTTTTTATGGTTGGAGCATCCAATGCTTTTAATCAAATTATCGAAAAAGATACAGATGCAATAATGAAACGTACCCAAAACAGACCTTTACCAACAGGTAGAATGTCTGTAAATACAGCGCTTATAGTTGCAATTACATTTACTATTTTAGGAATTGCCATTCTTTATAGCATCAATCCAAAATCGGCATTATTTGGTGCTATTTCTATATTTTTATATACAAGTGTTTACACGCCTTTAAAAGCAGTAACACCTTTGGCAGTTTTTGTTGGAGCTATTCCAGGAGCCATTCCTTTTATGTTGGGTTGGGTTGCAGCAACCAATAATTTTGGTATAGAGGCAGGTTTTTTATTTATGATTCAGTTTTTCTGGCAATTCCCTCATTTTTGGGCAATTGGTTGGCTACAATACGAAGAATATAAAAAAGCAGGTTTTTATATGTTACCAATGAATACGAAAAACAAAGGAGCCATTAAACAAATTGTTTTTTATACAGTAATTATGATTTTGGTTTCAATCGCTCCAGTTTTAAGAGTTTCTGGCGAATTTTACATCTATCCAGCAACAGCAGTAATTGTTGCTTTGTTTGGAATAATGATGTTGTATTATGGAATACGATTGTACAAAACTGAACAAAATATAGATGCTAGAAAATTAATGTTATCTAGTGTTTTGTATATAACAGTGGTTCAAATTATATATGTAGTAGATAAATTTTTACATTAAATAGAAGAACCGAAAATAAAAGAAACCGAAAAAACCGCTAAGAAAAACGCAAAGTTCGCTAAGAAAATAAAAGACAGGTTTTAAAAAAAAATCTTTGCGCACTTTGTGGTTAAAGCCAAATAAAATGATACAAGAACAAACATTAGAACAAGAATTAACAGTTGCCAAAAAGAAATCGGCAAAACCTATGTTATGGGTTTCTATGATTAGTATGGTTATGTTTTTTGCAGGTTTAACAAGTGCTTATGTAATTAGTATGAAAAGAGACGACTGGGTTTCTTTCGATTTACCAGATGCATTTCATATTAGTACTTTTTTAATTGTGGCAAGTAGTATTACGTTGTTTTTATCACAACGATTTTTAAAACAAGATAAAAGACAATTATCACTAACTATGGTAGTTATAACCTTAATTTTAGGAATTGGTTTTATTTGGCAACAATATGTTGGTTTTAATCAATTAAAAAGTATTGGTTTGTATTTTACAGGGCCAGAAAGTACAGTTTCAACCTCTTTTATTATTGGAATTACATTTATGCATATTTTGCACTTACTAGCAGGTATAATTGTGCTATCTGTTGTTATTTATAATCATTTTAAATACAAATACAAACCAAATGATATGCTAGGCTTTGAACTTGGTGCTATTTTTTGGCATTTCGTGGATATATTGTGGATTTATCTATTTTTCTTTTTCTATTTTATCAAGTGATGAAAAATGATTAATTTTGCGAAACTAATTAAGAATTAATTAACAAAAAACTTATATGGAAGCAAATATTGCTGTACCTTCTAATAGTAAAGATACCTGGAGTGGTGGTAGCGCAAAACCTTTTGGCGCTAGCTATGGTAAAATGATGATGTGGTTTTTCATCGTTTCAGATGCATTAACCTTTTCTGGCTTTTTAGCAGCTTATGGTTTAACGCGTTTTAAATTTATAGATTCTTGGCCAATTGCAGATGAGGTTTTTACTCACGTTCCTTTTGTACATGGAGAATTTCCAATGATTTACGTTGCAATTATGACGTTTATCTTAATCTTTTCTTCTGTAACAATGGTATTGGCAGTAGATGCTGGCCATCAAATGAAAAAAAATAAAGTAGCTTGGTACATGTTTGCTACGATTATTGGAGGTATTATTTTCGTAGGCTCACAAGCTTGGGAATGGAGCACTTTTATAAAAGGTTCTTATGGAGCCGTTAAAACTACAGATGGTAAAGTATTACAATTTGTAAAAGATGGTAAACAAATTGCTTTGGCAGATTTTGTTACTGGAGAAAGAACAGACGAAAGAGTACAACACACAAGAAAAAACGGATTGTGGTTCGAAAAAGAAGAAACAATCTCTACCTACTCTGTAGACCAAGTTGTAAATGCTTACAAAGCAAACCCAGCAATACAAGTAAGAACAGAGTTTATGAATGTAGATACCAAAAAGAAAACAATTCTCTCTAGAGAAGATGGAATCGCAGAATTAGCAAAAACTAAAATGGTTGTTGAAGGAGCAAATTTGCATGTAAATGAATATGGAAATACCATTTTCGCAGATTTCTTTTTCTTTATTACTGGTTTCCACGGTTTTCACGTACTTTCTGGAATTATAATTAATATTATTATTTTCTTTAATGTAATTCTTGGAACTTACCAGAGAAGAGGACATTACGAAATGGTAGAAAAAGTAGGGCTGTATTGGCACTTTGTAGATTTAGTTTGGGTATTTGTATTTACCTTCTTTTACTTAGTATAATTTAAAATAATAGATAGAAATGGCACACGCACACGAATCAAATACGAAAAGAATATGGATGGTTTTTGGTATTCTTTCTGTTATTACTTTAGTAGAAGTTTACTTAGGAATAATTAAACCAGAAGCATTGCACTTAAATGGTCCTGGAACAAGCTGGCTAAACTGGATATTTATTATCTTAACTTTAGCGAAAGCTTATGGAATTGCATGGGTTTTTATGCATTTAGAAGGAGAAAAAAAATGGTTTAGACGTTGCATTGTTTGGACAGCAGTTTTCCTAATAATTTACTTAGTTACATTGTTATTAATCGAAGGAGAATATTTATACGAAACATTATCGCCACTTGTAAAATGGTAATTTAATATAGTAAAGGTGGTTTTTTAACCACCTTTTTTTGTGCTGAAATTACTTTTCGGTAGATTATAAAAATACAAATCAATGAAAATTACAGAAAAAAGAGTTGTATTATTTTTACTCTTTATTTTTCCTTTAATATGTTTCTTGATTCTTTCTACAGGAAAAAATAATTTTACCAAATTACCTGTGGTAACAGAGAATGTTATAGATATTTCCTTAATAAAATCTTCAAAAACATTTAAAGATCATATTTCTGTAGTTTGTTTTTTAGGAGATAACATCGAGCTAAACAAAGGTGGTTTTTTTAATTTAAATGAAAAGATTTATAAGAACTTTATAAAGTACAAACAGTTTCAAATTATAGCTATCTATCCAAAAGACAAAGAAGTGGAGGTTACAGCCTTAAAAAAAGAAATTAGTGCTTTTACAGATATGGCAAAATGGAATTTTGTGGCGGCTAATAAAGAAGAAATAAAAATTTTGTTTGATAGTTTAAAAACCAACGAAAATCTAGCAAATTTATATACCTCTAAAGTATTTTTAATTGATAAAAAAGGTAATTTAAGAGGAAGAACAATTGACAAAGATAGTACAATTGATGGGAAATTGTTTGGCTACAATATGCAATCTGTTGCAGAATTAAATGCCAAATTAAAAGACGATATAAAAGTGCTTTATTACGAATATTATGCTGCATTTAAAAATAAAAACGAGAATAAAGCCGATAGAAAAGAAGTAGGATTATGAAAAAAAAATATTCGTACATAGGAATTGCTTTTGTGATATTATTATTTGGAATTTACACAGTACCAAAAGTAGTAGATCGTTTTAAGAAATCGGATTTGGTAAAGTTAGATAAAGTTCCAGATTTCGAATTTATCAATCAAAATGGCAAAAAAATAACGAATAAAACCTACGATGGTAAAGTGTATGTTGTAGAGTTTTTCTTTAGTACATGCCCAACCATTTGTCCGATTATGAATCGTAAAATGGTTACCATTCAAGATAAATTTTTTGGAAATCCAAATTTTGGAATCGCATCAATATCCATTACTCCAGAAATAGATACACCAGAAACTTTAAAAGTATATGCTAAAAACAACGGAATAACTTCGAAAAACTGGCATTTGCTAACAGGAAAAAAAGACGATGTTGTATATGCACTTTCCAATAAGGGATTTAAATTATATGCAGGAAAAGGAGAAGAAGAACATGGAGGTTTTGAGCATTCTGGTTTATTTGCTTTGGTAGATAAAGAAGGTTACATAAGATCTAGAAAAGACGAATTTGGCAACCCAATTATATATTATAGAGCTTTAGAAGAGAAAGGTTTTCCAGACCAAATAAAAGAATTAAAAGAAGACATTAAAATTTTGTTAGATGAGTAATAATGAAATAAATTTAGCTCAAGAAAAAAAATACAAAAAGATAATAACAGCATTATCTATTATAATCCCAGTTGCAGTTGCAGCGCTTTTTGGAGTAAATCTTAGAAAGTTAGGTTTCGATGTAGAACCATTAACTTTTTTACCCCCAATTTATGCGACTATAAATGGTTTAACAGCTGTTCTTTTAATAGCTGCAGTTGTTGCTATAAAAAAAGGAAATAGAAAATTACACGAACAATTAAACAGCACAGCAATTGCTTGTTCGTTGTTGTTTTTATTGATGTACATTGGTTATCATATGACATCTGACTCCACAACTTTTGGCGGAGAAGGTATTGTAAAATATGTGTATTATTTTATTTTAATTACGCACATTATTTTATCTATTGTTATAATTCCTTTTGTACTAACAACGTATATGAGAGCGAAATTGGGTAATTTTACAGCACATAAAAAAATTGCAAAACGTACCTTTCCATTATGGTTGTATGTTGCAGTTACAGGTGTAATAGTGTATTTAATGATATCTCCTTATTATGTATAAAAAACAATTTTTTTTCGCATTTTTCTTATTCTTTTTAACAATAGAAACAGCATCTGCACAATGTGCGATGTGTAAAGCTGTTGTAGAAAATGGAGACATTTCCATGGCAGAAGGAGTAAATAACGGAATTAGCTATTTAATGGTGTTTCCTTATCTTTTGGTAGGCATTTTATTTTTCGCTATTTACAGGTATAACAAAAAATCTAAAGTTTAACGTTTCAATAAAAGGCTAGTTTTGTAACAAATTTTACATTTAGTCGTCTTAACAATAGCAAACAAAGGTTAAAATGTTCATTTTTAAATAAAAAGTGTTCGATTTTAATACACATTTAAAAACTAAATATTTGTAACTAAATGGTTATCAATATTTTAATATTTTGCTTTTTTTGGTACAACTATTGAAAAAAAATCAATCAACACAATATAAAATTTAAGATTTTGAAAACCAACCTTATTCTATTTGTAGTATTATTAACATCAATTGCTACTTTTTCACAGAAACAATGGACGCTTAAAGAATGCGTAGATTATGCTTTAGAAAATAATATTACCATAAAGCAGAATAAATTAAATGTTGAAACTTCTGAATTAGAAGTTATAAACGCTAAAGGTAATTTCTTACCAAATTTAAATGGTAGTGCATCACAATCTTTTAACTTTGGTTCTTTCTTAGGACAAGATGGAGCAAGAATTTCTAGAAATACAAGAGGTAATGGTTTTGGCTTATCTTCTAGTACAACTCTTTTCAATGGTTTTATTAATTTAAATACTTATAAGCAAGCAAAGTTAGGTGTAGAAGGGAGTAAGTTAGACTTAGAGCAAATTGAAAATGATATTTCATTAAATGTAGTTAATGGGTATTTAAATATTTTATTTGCAAAAGAAAATTTAAATGCAGCAAAAATTCAAGCAGAAATAAGTGAAAAACAAATTGAAAGTGCAGAAAAAAGATTTAACGCTGGTGCAATTGCAAAAGGAGAATTATTAAACACACAATCTACAGCTGCAAGCGATTTACAAAATGTTATTGCAACTCAAAATGCTTTAGACTTAGCACTACTAAATTTAGCTCAAATATTACAAGTACCAGCTAAAAATTTTGATATTTTTCCAATTGATGTAGGTACACCTTCAGAAACATTATTGTATGATGCTGCTGATTTTATTTATGAAAAAGCTCTTTTAAATAGACCAGAAATAGAAAAAGCAAAATTAAACTTGGAGCAGTCAGATTTATCTATAGAAATATCAAAAGGTCGTTTTTTTCCAACATTAAGTTTTGGTGTAGGTTTAAATACCTCGTACCAAACTATATTAGGAGAGAAAGACGTAAGACTTATTCAACAACCAGATGGTTCCTTTATAACACAACCTAATGGATTTTTTACACAATTAGATAATAACTTAGGGTACAATTTTGGGTTAAATTTAAGTATTCCAATATTTAATAGAAATCAAACCAAAGTTAATGTAAGTAAATCTAAAATTAATAGAGAAATAAGTGAAACACGTCTACAAAATGAAAAAATTCAACTTAAGCAAACTATAGAAAAAGCTTATTTAGATACTAGAGCTGCAGCAAAATCATACGAAGCCGCAAAAATTTCTTTAGAAGCACAAAAAGAAGCTTTTAAAAATGCTCAAGAACGTTACAATTATGGAGCGATAACTCTATTCGATTTTGATTTGGTTAGAACACGTTTGGTAAATGCAGAAAGTTTAATGATCCGTTCTAAATACGATTATGTATTTAAAACAAAAGTATTACAATTCTATTCTGGGGAATTAGTTTTAGAATAAACACAAAAAATTATAATTAGAACCTCACTCGTTTTTATAACTTGTGAGGTTTTCTTTTTTTGAAATACTATCTTTGTAAAAAAATACAAATTGGCACACATCCTTAACATAGAAACTGCGACAAAAAATTGTTCTGTTAGTATTGCAAAAAATGGAAAAATTTTAGCAATTAAAGAACTAAACAATGGCAATTACTCTCATGCAGAAGTATTACACCCTTTTATTGTGGAGGTTTTAAAGGAAGCAAATATAAAAACAACAGCAATAGATGCTGTTGCAGTTAGTAAAGGTCCAGGATCTTATACAGGTTTAAGAATTGGAGTTTCTGCTGCAAAAGGACTTTGTTTTGCTTTTAACAAGCCATTAATATCTATAGACACACTTAATTCTTTAGCACATTCAATTTCTGTAGATAATGGCACCATTATTCCAATGTTAGATGCAAGAAGAATGGAAGTGTATGCAGCAGTTTATGACAACAATTATCAGCAAAAAAGAGAAATAAAAGCAGAGATTATCGATGAAAATTCTTTCTCAGATTTTCTAAATACAGACAAAGTGTATTTCTTAGGAGATGGAGCTGCAAAATGTAAAGAAATAATTACGCACAAAAATGCAGTTTTTATAGAAGATAAATTTCCTTCAGCAAAAGAAATGGCAATGTTATCTTATAATAAGTACAAAAAAAACGACATCGAAGATGTCGCTTATTTCGAACCTTTTTACTTAAAAGATTTTATTGTTATTCCCGAAAAGAAAAAGAAACCTACGTTTTAACTTATTCTTTTTTATTAATTTGTACATTGTGTGGATAAGGAATTTCGATACCTGCAGCATCTAATGCTTCTTTAATATTTTCCATACAATCGAAATAAACAGCCCAATAATCTGCAGTATTACACCAAGGTCTAACCGCAAAATTCACAGAACTATCTGCCAATTCTAAAACTGTTACTCCAGGTGCAGGATCTTTTAAAATTTTAGGATGCGAAGTTAAAACACTTGTTAAAACCTCTTTCGTTTTTTTAATATCTGCATCGTAAGAAACACCAATTACCAAATCTACACGTCTTGTACCTTCTGTTGTAAAGTTTATAATGTTACCATTAGATAAAGAACCATTTGGAATTATAATTTCTCTGTTAGATAAACCCGTTAATTTTGTGGTAAAAATTTCTATTTCCTTTACAACTCCAGTTTCTCCTTGTGCTTGTATTAAATCTCCTACTTTAAATGGTTTAAAAATCATAATTAAAACACCTCCAGCAAAATTTGCCAAAGAACCTTGTAAAGCTAAACCAACAGCTAAACCAGCAGCTGCTAAAATTGCAGCGAAAGAAGCAGTTTCTATACCTAATTTTGCAATTACTGTAATAAATAAAATTATTTTAAGCACCCAAGCTAATAAGTTTCCTAAAAATTGCTGAACAGTAATTTCTACATTTCTTTTTCTAAATACCTTTTTAGTTGTATTAACAATAATTTTAATAATTATTAAACCAATAACTAACATGGCAACTGCCATTAAAACTTTTGGTGTGTATTCGATTAGCACTTTTTTAAATTGATCTAAATATTCTTCCATATGAGTTTTTATCTATTTTAAAGATTAAGACAACAAAGTTACTAATAAAGCAATAAATGCTGGTATAGATTAAATGTAAAAATAATTTAATCATTTTTTGTGGAATGCGTACCATACAAACCAGCTATACATAAATATATTAGAAGAAACTGTATTTCATTAAATTTATGTGTTGTTAAAAATCAATGTAAACGTACTACTAAAAACCCATTGTAAAGTCTTTTATTAGTAATCATTATTTTTGTTTCCTCAGCAAATTCCTTGCTTTTTAAAATGTATGTATTTCTTTTTTAGTAGTCCAAAGAACCATTTTCTATATAGAGAATGTAAAAATAAAAAAGCGATTTAACATACTTATTAAATCGCTTATAGTAGTTATGTAATTTTTGTGAATTTAATTTACTTCAAAAGTAATTTTTAAATTTACTCTAAATTCGGCAACATCATCTCCATTTACAACTGCACTTTGCGATTGTACAAATACCGATTTAATATTTTTTACGGATTTAGATGCTTGTTTTACTGCTTTCTTGGTTGCATCTTCCCAGCTTTTTTCTGAGTTTGCAAGTACTTCTATAACTTTCATTACTGCCATAATATCTATTTTAAGGTGAATATGATTTTTGTAAATATAATAAAATCAACCTTTTAAATCAATTAAATTTCTAATGTTAATTTAATGTTACCAAATTGTTTGCAAATTGTTAGAATATTACTATATTTGTAACTATAATGTTAAACCTTAAAATTAAAGTCATGAAAAAATTAATAACAATTTGCTTATTTTGCTTAGTAGCAATAGGATATGCTCAAGAAAATAAACCGACTTTTAAGGCCGAAGGAGATTTAGTAAAAGCAACTTATTATCACGAAGATGGCTCTGTTAGTACAGAAGGTTATTTTAAAGATAAAAAACTGACTGGGAAGTGGACTCGTTTTGATAAAAAAGGAAATAAAACACATTTAGCTTTTTATAAAGAAGGGAAAAAAGTAGGAAAGTGGTTTATGTGGTCTGGTGAAAACTTAAAAGAAATTACATATAATAATAATGCCATTGTAGATGTTAGTTTATGGAAATCGGAATCTAAATTAGCTTCGAATAAGTAATTATTCTAATGAAGTAAAATTAACAAAAACCCAAAGTGTTTAACACTTTGGGTTTTTTGTATTATATAATATTACAAATAACACTTAAATAGTCGATTCTTAAAAATAAATTTAATACTTTGATTATGAGGTGTTAACATGTAAAAAAAGAGTTTAAAAACTTGTAAAAACTACTCAAATTAACATTCCAAAACCACCATTAAAAAAAATAGTGAATATCAAAAACGAAAAAAAAGAAAACACTTTAGAAGAAGAGCTACCAAAGAACCTATTATTGGGCATCTTAAAGCTAACTACAGAGTAGCAAAAAACTTTTTTTTTAAAAGGAAAACAGGGAGACAGTATTAACTTTACAATGGCTGCAGCTAGGTTTAACTATAAGAAATTAATGAAAAAACTCAAAGCAAAAATACTTTGGCTTAAAATTGAACTTAAAAATATTCAACTCAAAATACTTTTTTAAAAATCGATATATTAAAATTATACCTAACAAAAATTTAATAGATCTTTTTTAAGGATTGGCTATTTATTGAGTTCTCGACAGTGCTCGAACAGACAGAAGTAGATTTTTTAAAAAACTATTTTTTTTCGTCTTACCTTTCTAATTTACTTACCTTTGTTACAAATTTTTTTTAATGAATTTCTGGACAAAAGCAGCGGGTCTAATTCTTCGAAACCGCTATTTAGTTTTATTAATAATTGCCATAATAACTGGTTTATTAGCCTCTCAAATGAAGTATATGAAGTTTTCATATACAGAGGCAAACTTGTTACCAGAAGATCATATTGCAAATGTAGAATACAATAAGTTTCTCGAAATTTTTGGTGAAGAAGGCAACTTAGTGATTCTTGGCGTTAAAGATTCTACTGTTTTTACACCTAAAAAATTTAATGCTTGGAACAAATTGGTAGAACAATTTGATGATAGAGACGAAATTGATTTTACCATTTCTATTGCAGATGTTCAAAAATTGAAAGCAGATAGAAAAAAGCGAAAATTTGTCTTAGAGCCTTTATATGAGAAAAATCCCACTACTAAAGAAGAAGTAAATACCATAAAAAAACAACTTTTCGAGAAGCTGCCTTTTTATGATAATCTTCTTTATAACAAAGAAACAGGAACTTTACAAACCGCTATTTATATTAAAAAAGAAATTATAAATACGCCAAAACGTAGAGATTTTATTTTTGATGTTTTAATTCCTGCCATTAAAAAATTCGAAAAAGAAAACAACTTACATGTTCGCGTTTCTGGAATGCCTTACATAAGAACACTAAATGCACAAAACATACAAGACGAAATTATTCTCTTTGTAGTTGGTGCTTTAGGAATTACAGCACTTATTTTCTTTTTCTTTTTTCGATCTTACAGAGCAACTTTTATTACACTTTTAGTTGTTTTAATTGGTGTTATTTGGGCATTTGGTTTTATTGGTTTATTTCGATATGAAATAACAGTTTTATCGGCTTTAATTCCGCCTTTAATTATTGTAATTGGGGTTCCTAATGCTGTTTTTCTCATTAATAAATATCAGCAAGAAATAAAAAAACACGGTCAGCAAGCAAAAGCATTGCAACGCGTAATTGCTAAAATTGGGAATGCGACTTTAATGACGAATATTACAACTGCATCTGGTTTTGCAACTTTTGTATTTGTAAAAAGTAATTTACTACGTGAATTCGGAATTTTAGCTTCCGTTAATATTATTAGCATTTTTATCTTGGCATTATTAATAATTCCGATTATTTACAGCTTTATGCCTCTTCCAAAGAAAAAACATTTGAATCATCTTGAAAAAAGATGGATTGAAAATGTGGTAGATTGGATGGAAAAAATGGTAAAAAACCAAAGAATTACCATTTATTTTACAACAGTTGTTGTAATAGTTTTAGGAATTATTGGTGTGTATATGATTCGTGTTTCTGGTAGTTTGATTGAAGACATGCCCAAGAAAATGGATTTCTACAAAGATATTAAATTCTTCGAAAAAGAATTTGGAGGAATTATGCCATTAGAAATCTTAATCGATACCAAAAAAGACAAAGGAGTTATGAAGCTTTCCACTTTAAAAAAGATGGAAAAATTAAATGAAGCTATAGAATCTTTCCCTGAATTATCGAAACCAATTTCTGTTGTTAATTTAGTAAAATACTCGAAACAAGCTTATTACAAGGGAAACCCTAAATATTATCAATTGCCAACATCACAAGAGCAAAGTTATATTTTTTCATACACCAAAAATTCGAATAACGATGCAAGTATGCTAAAAACGTTTGTAGATTCTACAGGACGTTATGCAAGAATTACTACTTTTATGAAAGATATTGGTACAGATAAAATGGACGTTATTCAGGAACGTTTAAAAGCTGTAATTGCCAAAGAATTTCCTTCGGATAAATATTCGGTTTCTTTAACAGGAAAAGCATTGGTGTTTATAAAGGGAACCAATTATTTAATTAAAAATTTAGTTATTTCTTTATCGTTAGCTATTTTATTAATTGCCATTTTTATGGCTTGGATGTTTCGATCGCCACAAATGATTTTAATTTCCTTGATTCCAAATATGCTTCCACTGCTAATTACAGCAGGATTAATGGGCTTTTTAAACATTCCTATAAAACCATCTACGATTTTAGTTTTTAGCATTGCTTTTGGTATTTCTGTGGATGATACCATTCACTTTTTGGCAAAATACAGGCAAGAATTAATCGCCAACAAATGGAAAATTAAACCCTCTGTTTATGTAGCTTTGCGTGAAACTGGAGTGAGTATGTTTTATACTTCAATCGTATTGTTTTTTGGTTTCTTGGTATTTACTTTATCAAGTTTTGGAGGTACAATCGCTTTAGGTGGTTTGGTTTCTGTAACGCTTTTATTAGCGATGGTTTCTAACTTATTACTGTTACCTTCTCTATTGCTAACTTTCGAAAAGAAAATTGCAAATAAGAAGGTGTTTAAAGAACCTGCCATGAAGATTTTTCCTACAAAAGAGGATGATTTGAAAAAATAAAATTGGACAATTATGCAGTTTAATTGCATAATTGTCCAATTTATAATTATCTTTGAAGTATGATTCAAAGAGAAATAACAAAAACATTACTCGAAGTTAGTAAGTATTATTCTGTGATTACTATTACAGGGCCGAGACAATCTGGTAAAACGACATTGATAAAAAGTGTTTTTAGTTATTTACCATACATTTTATTAGAAAATCCAGAAACTAAAAAAAGGGTAATTGACGATCCAATAGGTTTTTTAGAAAATTATCCAAAAGGAGCCATATTAGATGAAGTTCAAAATGTACCAGAGCTATTTTCTTACATTCAAGGAATTGTTGATGATAATAAAGATATATTTTTTGTGCTTTCAGGTTCACAAAATTTTCTTTTGTTAGATAAAATAAAGCAAACTTTAGCAGGGAGAACAGCAATTATAAAATTATTACCATTTTCTAATCAAGAATTGAAAAACACCAATTATTGGAAAAATAAACCATTAGAATTTGTGTATAAAGGAATGTACCCAAGCATTTATGATAGAAATATACCACCAAATATATTTTATTCAAATTACATACAAACTTATGTGGAGAGAGATGTAAGTTCAATAAGAAATATTGGAAATCTTACAAGTTTTACTAATTTTCTAAGCTTGTGTGCTGGTAGAGTTGGGCAAATTTTAAATATAGATTCTTTAGCTACTGATGCTGGAATCGCTCCAAATACTGCAAAAGATTGGTTATCAATTTTAGAAGCAAGTTATATTATACATTTATTAAAACCTCACTATAAAAACTTTAATAAACGATTAGTAAAACGACCAAAATTATATTTTTATGACACAGGTCTGGCATGTAATTTACTACAAATTAAGAGTAGAGAAGAATTACAAATTCATTTTGCAAAAGGAAATTTGTTTGAAAATTATATTATAAATGAACTTCTTAAAAATAAATTAAATCGAGGAGAAAAATCAAATTTATATTTTTGGAGAGATAAACATGGTAAAGAAATAGATTGTATTGTAGAAAAAGCAAATTCTTTAATTCCTATTGAAATAAAATCGAGTGTAACTTATCAAAAAGAGCATTTTAAAAATATAACCTATTGGAATAAACTCGCTGAAAATTCTAAAGAAAATTCTTTTTTAGTGTATGCTGGTAACAATGATGATGTGCTACCTTATGGAAATTTAACTAGTTGGAAAAATTTAAATAAGATTGATTTGAATTAAACTCATAAGAAAATCGGATGCTTTTTACAACATCCGATTTTACATGTAACAAAAAATCAAAAACTTTTACTTTTTCACAACTCTTTTGGTTGTTTTGCCTTTATCTGTAAACACATTTAATAAATAAACTCCTTTGGAAAGTAGAGAAACATCTATTGCATTTTTAGGATTGTTAACCACTTGTATTTTCTTTCCTAAAAGGTTATAAATCTCAATTTTATTTATTTTTACATCACTTGTATTTCTTATTTGTAAAATATTATCTACAGGATTAGGGTACAACTTAAATGATTTTGAAAAAGTATCATCATCAACACTTAAAGCAGCGTCATACGTTAAAGTTATTCTTTCTGTTTCTATATTTAAACCTGTAATAACAGGGTTTGAAACAAGGCAAAAGTAATACCCAGCATCTTGTTGAGTAGCATTTGTAATTATATATTCTTTATTGGTAGCACCAGAAATTGGACTTCCGTTTTTATACCATTGGTACATATTATTGGTTCCACTCACAACAGCTTCTAATGTTTTATCAAAACCATCGCCAAAATCAATTGCTTCTTCTACTCCTACTTTTGCTTGAGATGAATAGCTAAAAGTCTGTATGTTTTGATAAGAGGCAAACTCATCTTCAAAATCTCCAAACTGTAATTTATTATTGCTAACATATAAACTTGTTAAATTTGTAGAATTTGTAAAATCTGGTAAGTTACCTTCAATTTCATTATTTTGTAGGTAGACTGTTTTTAAGGCCAACATATTACTCATTTCTGCTGGTAAACTTGTAATTTTATTATTATTCAAATACAAGGTTTCTAAAGATGCTAAATTCCCAAAAGTAGCTGGAATTGCTCCCGAAATTTCATTAGAACCTATTTGTAAATTCGTTAACTTGGTTAAATTACCTATACTCGTTGGTAATTCTCCTTTCAGTTTATTACTATTTAAAGAAATATTGGTAATATGTTTACCTCCATCTACAATTTTGGTAGTAATTCCTTGCCATTTTGTAGCATTGTATGGATTATTAATAAGTGCTTTTGCTAAATTACCATTCCAATTTATACTGCCATTCCAATTTGCTCCATCTAAATTATTGTATAAATCTACTAGAGCTTCCATTTCGTTTTCTGGTATATTGTTATAAGCGCTACAATCTTGCCCCCAAACAATATTTGGGTAATTTTTTGCATGAGTAGTAGCTTCCCAATCTGAAATAGTTTTTTGTGGTACTGCAATACAGTTTAAGTATTGATTGTATAAACTAATACTATTAGAGAATTGACCTTCCGAATTATAACCATTATCAAAAACGTTTGGAGAAACTCCTATTTTTAACCCTGTTATTTCGTTACTTGAAACACTTAAAGAAGTTAAATTTACAAGATTGCTAAAATCTAAATTACCTTCAATTTTATTAGAACTAAATTCTAATCTTTTTAAAGTTGTAATATTATTAATTTCTGATGGGATTGTAGTTAATTCAGTTTGACCTGTAAAAGTTAACTGTTCTAAATTTGCCAGTTTACCAATTTCTGTAGTAATTTCTGAAATTTTATTACTATTGAATTCTAACTCTTTTAATTGTGTTAAGTTTTTAATTACAGATGGAATTGTACCATCTAATAAATTACTATTTAATTCTATTTTAGTAACATGTTTTTTTCCATTTATAATATTAGTAGTAACACCATACCAAGCCCCTACGTTTCTTTTTTGTGTTGCATCATTTACCCAAGTAACACCATTATATGAACCAGATAAATCGTTTCTCCAATCCATACCTTTTGTATTGTTGTAAATAGCAATTAATGCATCTCTTTCTAAATCTGGAATAGAATTGTTAGTTATTGCACTACAATTATCTGAATAAACTACGCCATTGTCGATAATACCTCCTTCTTCATTATAAACAGACAATTGCCATGCAACTAACTCATCACTTGGTACTTCTATACAGCCTAAAGCGTTTCTTTTAAAACGAAATCTATTTGCTTGTGGATTATTACTTGTACCAAATATAGTTGGTGAAACAGCAATTTTTAAGTCTGAAATATTATTATATTGCGCTCTAAAATCTCTTAAAACTTCTGATTTACTTAAATCTAAAGAATTACTAATTTGATTATATTCAATATTTAAAATTTCTAATTTTTCTAAATTGGTAATTGTAGTTGGTAAACTCCCTAAATTATTATATTGTAATTGTAACTTCTCCAAACTTGTTATATTCCCAACCTCATCTGGTAAACTTGCAAGTGTGTATTGAGTTTGATACCTAACAGGACTTGTTGTTTGAAAAGATAAATTTAATTCTTTTAAACTTGTAAAATTCCCAATACCTGCTGGTAGACTTGTTAACCCATTACTTCTTAAATCTAGTTTTTCTAAAGTAGCTATATTGCCAATTTGTTCTGGTAGGCTTGTTAAGGTTGCAATATATTGAGAGGTGTTAATTCTTTCTCTTTGACTTGTTAGATGTAACTCTACCAAACTTGTAAAATTCCCAATACCTGTTGGTAAACTCTCTAACTGATTGCCATTTAAATTCAAGTACGTTAGCTTACTTAAATCTCCTATCTCTGTTGCTATTGTAGCAATACTTCCGTTTGTTAAACGTAACCTTGTTAATTCTGTTAAATCTTTTATCTCTTTAGGAACACTTCCGGATAAATTTTTACCCAATTCTAATTTAGTTACGTGTTTTTGTCCATTGATAATTTCTGTTGTAACACCTTGCCAAGAACCAACATTGGTTAATTCTGTTGCATCTGTACTCCAATTAGTTCCAACCCAAGTAACTCCTGTATTAGCATCTATTGCATCTCCTCCTTTGGTAGCTATATAAAATGCAATCAAAGCTTCTCTCTCACTTTGGGGAACTCTAAAGCCTGTACAATTATCACTAAAAGCAATTCCATTATCTGCAATTTGTGGTACTTGAGCATATCTTACATCCCAATTTGTAACTTCTGCTGCTGGTACTTCTACACAGGTTATAAATGGATTACTCGTAATATTAAAATGATACGTAGGGTTTGAACTGCCTGTAAAATTTCCTGATGGTGCATCTATTTTTAAATCTGTTATTTTATTATTGTTTAATTGTAATCTGGTTAATTTTGTTAAATTCGTTAAATCTACCAAACCTCCTATGCCGCTATTACTTGCTTCCAAAACCTCTAAGTTTAACAACTGATTCATTGTTGTTGGTAAACTTTTTAAATGATAAGTTGTTATACCATTCTCTCTACTACTCATATTCTCCACATACAACTCTTTTAAATTTGATAAATCTCCAATCTTTTCAGGTAAACTTTCAATTTGATTTAAATTTCCATTGTTTGATAAATACAATTTCTGCAAGTTGGTTAATCCCCCAATCGTTGTTGGTAAACTCGTTAATTTATTACCCTCTAATCGTAATTCTAACAAATTCGTTAAACCATTGATTGTAGATGGTATGGTAGTTAAAACATTATTATTAAGTTGTAGTTTCTCCAAACTTGTTATATTCCCAACCTCATCTGGTAAACTTGCAAGTGTGTATTGAGTTTGATACCTAACAGGACTTGTTGTTTGAAAAGATAAATTTAATTCTTTTAAACTTGTAAAATTCCCAATACCTGCTGGTAGACTTGTTAACCCATTACTTCTTAAATCTAGTTTTTCTAAAGTAGCTATATTGCCAATTTGTTCTGGTAGGCTTGTTAAGGTTGCAATATATTGAGAGGTGTTAATTCTTTCTCTTTGACTTGTTAGATGTAACTCTACCAAACTTGTAAAATTCCCAATACCTGTTGGTAAACTCTCTAACTGATTGCCATTTAAATTCAAGTACGTTAGCTTACTTAAATCTCCTATCTCTGTTGCTATTGTAGTAATACTTCCGTTTGTTAAACGTAACCTTGTTAATTCTGTTAAATCTTTTATCTCTTTAGAAACACTTCCGGATAAATTTTTACCCAATTCTAATTTAGTTACGTGTTTTTGTCCATTGATAATTTCTGTTGTAACACCTTCCCAAGAACCAACATTGGTTAATTCTGTTGCATCTGTACTCCAATTAGTTCCAACCCAAGTAACTCCTGTATTAGCATCTATTGCATCTCCTCCTTTGGTAGCTATATAAAATGCAATCAAAGCTTCTCTCTCACTTTGGGGAACTCTAAAGCCTGTACAATTATCACTAAAGGCAATTCCATTATCTGCAATTTGTGGCACTTGAGCATATCTTACACCCCAATTACTAACTTCTGCTACTGGTACTTCTACACAGGTTATAAATGGATTACTCGTAATATTAAAATGATACGTAGGGTTTGAACTGCCTGTAAAATTTCCTGATGGTGCATCTATTTTTAAATCTGTTATTTTATTATTGTTTAATTGTAATCTGGTTAATTTTGTTAAATTCGTTAAATCTACCAAACCTCCTATTCCGCTATTACTTGCTTCCAAAACCTCTAAGTTTAACAACTTATTCATTGTAGTTGGTAAACTTTTTAAATGATAAGTTGTTATACCATTCTCTCTACTACTCATATTCTCCACATACAACTCTTTTAAATTTGATAAATCTCCAATCTTTTCAGGTAAACTTTCAATTTGATTTAAATTTCCATTGTTTGATAAATACAATTTCTGCAAGTTGGTTAATCTCCCAATCGTTGTTGGTAAACTCGTTAATTTATTACCCTCTAATCGTAATTCTAACAAATTCGTTAAACCATTGATTGTAGATGGTATGGTAGTTAAAACATTATTATTAAGTTGTAGTTTCTCCAAACTTGTTATATTCCCAACCTCATCTGGTAAACTTGCAAGTGTGTATTGAGTTTGATACCTAACAGGACTTGTTGTTTGAAAAGATAAATTTAATTCTTTTAAACTTGTAAAATTCCCAATACCTGCTGGTAGACTTGTTAACCCATTACTTCTTAAATCTAGTTTTTCTAAAGTAGCTATATTGCCAATTTGTTCTGGTAGGCTTGTTAAGGTTGCAATATATTGAGAGGTGTTAATTCTTTCTCTTTGACTTGTTAGATGTAACTCTACCAAACTTGTAAAATTCCCAATACCTGTTGGTAAACTCTCTAACTGATTGCCATTTAAATTCAAGTACGTTAGCTTACTTAAATCTCCTATCTCTGTTGCTATTGTAGTAATACTTCCGTTTGTTAAATGTAACCTTGTTAATTCTGTTAAATCTTTTATCTCTTTAGAAACACTTCCGGATAAATTTTTACCCAATTCTAATTTAGTTACGTGTTTTTGTCCATTGATAATTTCTGTTGTAACACCTTCCCAAGAACCAACATTGGTTAATTCTGTTGCATCTGTACTCCAATTAGTTCCAACCCAAGTAACTCCTGTATTAGCATCTATTGCATCTCCTCCTTTTGTAGCTATATAAAATGCAATCAAAGCTTCTCTCTCACTTTGGGGAACTCTAAAGCCTGTACAATTATCACTAAAAGCAATTCCATTATCTGCAATTTGTGGCACTTGAGCATATCTTACACCCCAATTACTAACTTCTGCTACTGGTACTTCTACACAGGTTATAAATGGATTACTCGTAATATTAAAATGATACGTAGGGTTTGAACTGCCTGTAAAATTTCCTGATGGTGCATCTATTTTTAAATCTGTTATTTTATTATTGTTTAATTGTAATCTGGTTAATTTTGTTAAATTCGTTAAATCTACCAAACCTCCTATTCCGCTATTACTTGCTTCCAAAACCTCTAAGTTTAACAACTTATTCATTGTAGTTGGTAAACTCTTTAAAGTATATGTGCTAATACCTGTTGTTGTATCGTAAATACGCATATTCTCTATATACAACTCCTTTAAATTACTCAAATCTCCAATCTCATCTGGTAGACTTGTCAATTCATTATTTGAACTACTTTGAGATACATACAACTTCTCTAAACTCGTTAATCCCCCAATCGTTGTTGGTAAACTCGTTAATTTATTACCCTCTAATCGCAACTCTAATAAATTTGTTAAATTACCAATACTATTGGGAATTGTTGTTAGTTTATTGTTTTGTAACTGCAACGAAGTCAACTTAATCAAATTACCAATATTAGCAGGTAATTTGGTTAACTTATTATTATACAAAGTCAACTCTTCTAACAAAACCAAATCAGACATATCTTCAGGTAAATCTGTATTAAAGTTTGGGTTGTCTTCACCTAATCTATTGTTATGTAATCGTAAGAATTTCAGTTTTGTAAAACCACCTAAACCAGCAACTACTTGTAATTCGTTATCATTAAGATATAGCGTTTCTAATTGGGTTAAATTTGCAAAAGCGCCTGGCGTATTTGATAATTCACAATTTGCAAAATCTAAAAATTGTAGTTTGGTTAGTTGTCCAAATTCTGAAGGAATACTGGCAATATTATTTGGTGCTGCTACTAATCTTCTTAACTCTACCAAACCACCAATTTGAGGTGGTAATAAAGATATTTTTGTGTTGGCAAATTCTAAAATTTCTAACTTTTTTAAATTGCCAATGGTTGTTGGTATTAAATCTACTTGTGTATTGCTAAAATAAAATTGTTCTAAATCTGTAAAACTACCTAAACCAGATGCTATTGAAGGAATTTGATTATTACTAATATTTAAAACCTTTAAATTTACTAAATCATAAAAATCAATTGGAATTGCGGTAATTGAGTTATTATTCAAATACAAATCTTCTAATTTGCTCGCGTTTTTTAATTCTGTTGCAATGGTATTAATTCCAGAATTTGGTATGTGTAAATGTTTTAACTCTGTAAAAACACCAATTTCTACTGGCATTGGTCCATTAATTCCTAAACCTGTAGTATGAATTTCAGTAATTCTGGTTTCTCCATTAAGGACTTCAACATTTAACCATTCTGTATCATTTACTCCAGATTTTATTGTACTTGCATATGTGTAAGATTTATTTTCATATAATTTTTTAAGAGCTTCCCTTTCAGCAATATTTGGAGTTGCTGTTTTATCTGCTTGGTCATAACCAACTATACTAAGTCCTAAATCAAAATAATCTCCATTTATATTAAGAAAGCTAGCTGGATTTGGCACTTCAATAAAAGCTAAATTTGGAGTGTTTTGTACTCTAAGTCTGCCATTTTGAGTGATACTTCGCCCATTAAAAGTAGACGTTGCTAGTTTTAAAAAACTAATATTAGTGTCGTATATATGTATAGAAGTCAAATTAGTAAAACTGCTAAAATCTAGTTCTCCTATATATTGGTTTTTAGCTATCCAAATGGATGCCATGCTATTTGGAAAAAAACTTTCATCAATAACACCAGTTAATTGGTTGTCTATAAAATTTACAATCCGTAAAGCAGTTAATGTAGATACATTTGGGAAAGCACCAGACATACTATTTTCTCTTAACCCAATGTAGGTTATGTTATCAGGAAAAAAAGTAACATCTATGGTACCCGAAATGTTATTGTTAGAGAGTTCTAGCTTACTTAAATTGGTTAGACTAGAAACATTAGTTAAGGAGCCAGTTAAATTATTATCAAACAATCTAATTTCTGTAACAGTATTGTTTCGAACAGTAACCCCAAACCAAGTAGCAATATCAGAATTAGAATTAATATCTGTATCCCAATTGGTATTATTGGTCCAATTATCGCCATCTGTAGCGTTATATAAATCGATTAAAGCTTGCCTTTCTGCTTGAGAAACTTGGGCAGTTACTACACAAGAAATAAGTGCAAATAGTAAAAGTAGTTTTGTTTTCATAATCGTAGTTTTAAGTAATCTTCAAATGTAGCATACGATCCAATATGGGTAAATACCTACTTATAGGTATATTTTCATTCTTAAAATTCTAAAATATCTTTCTTTTTTTAACTTAAGTTTTACTGCAAAAAAAGTATCTTTACTCTTTTGAATAGACTTTTTCCGAATACAATATATTTAATAAATAATGATGAAAAGTAACGTAGCAGAAATCTTAAAATCAGGTACAGTATTACAAGAAATAGCCTTAAAAGGTTGGGTGAGAACTTTTAGGAGCAATCGTTTTATTGCTTTAAATGACGGTTCTACCATAAATAACATACAATGTGTTATCGATTTTGAAAACACACCAGAAGAAACATTAAAAAGAATTACAACAGGAGCCGCAATTGCTGTAAAAGGAACTTTGGCAGAAAGCCAAGGAAAAGGACAATCTGTAGAAGTTCAAGTTTCAGAAATTGAAATTTTGGGAGATTCTAATCCAGATGAATATCCAATTCAGCCTAAAAAACACAGTTTCGAGTTTTTAAGAGAAAATGCACATTTACGTGTAAGAACAAATACGTTTGGTGCAGTAATGAGAGTACGTTCTAAACTTTCTTTTGCAGTGCATAAATACTTTCAAGATAATGGTTTTAACTACGTAAACACACCCATTGTTACAGGATCTGATGCAGAAGGCGCAGGAGAAATGTTTCGTGTAACTTCCTTCGAAGATAATAAGGCACCAGTTACAGAAGATGGGAAAATAGATTATTCCAAAGATTTCTTCGGAAAGGAAACCAATTTAACGGTTTCAGGTCAATTAGAAGCAGAAACCTATGCAATGGCGTTAGGAAAAGTATATACTTTTGGTCCAACTTTTAGAGCAGAAAACTCAAATACAACCCGTCATTTAGCAGAATTTTGGATGATCGAGCCAGAAGTTGCTTTTATGGATTTAGATGGCAATATGGATTTGGCAGAAGATTTTATAAAGTCTGTTTTGGGGTATGTTTTAGAAAACTGCAAAGACGATTTGGCATTTTTAGACCAACGTTTAACACAAGAAGAAAGCAAATTACCACAAGCACAAAGAAGTGATATGAGTTTATTAGAAAAACTTAAATTTGTGGCAGACAATAATTTTAAAAGAGTTTCTTATACAGAAGCAATCGATATTTTAAGAAATTCGAAACCGAATAAAAAGAAGAAATTTCAATTTCCAATTGATAAATGGGGCGCAGATTTACAATCGGAACACGAACGTTTTTTAGTTGAAAAACATTTTAAATGTCCGGTTATTTTGTTCGATTATCCTGCAAATATCAAAGCATTTTACATGCGTTTAAATGAAGATGGAAAAACAGTAAGAGCCATGGATGTGTTATTTCCAGGAATTGGAGAAATGGTTGGTGGTGCCCAACGTGAAGAACGTTATGACGTTTTAGTAGAAAAAATGAAGGCCATGAATATCGACGAAAAAGAACTTTGGTGGTATTTAGATTTACGTAAATTTGGTACAGCAGTACACTCTGGTTTTGGCTTAGGTTTCGAACGTTTGGTACAATTTACAACAGGAATGGGAAATATTAGAGACGTAATTCCGTTTCCAAGAACGCCACAAAATGCTGAATTTTAATCCCATCTTAATCTTCCCATTTCGTCTTCGCTCACAGGCTAGGGAAGAAACTGTTGTGAAAATAGGCACACAAATTATCAAAAGTTAAATTTTGAATTTTATTTCAGATTAAGTGAGCATTTACATTATTCTGGTGCTAATAATTTTTGTATTTTTATAAAAGAAAAATAAAGTTGTGGATTTAAAATATTTAATCAAATTAAAAGAAGAATACCTTCATCTTTGTAAAGATGATACTTTTGATTTCGATAAATTTAATCAATTTGCAATTGTGCATCATTCTAATTCTATCGAAGGTTCTACGCTTACAAAAGAAGAAACCTTTATATTATTAAATGATGCTTTAACACCAAAAAACAAACCTTTAGAGCATACTTTTATGGCAATAGATCATTTTAATGCTTTAAAATATAGTATTGAATTAGCAAATTCAAAAAAGTTACTTTCAGTTGAAACTCTAAAAGATATTTCAGCAAAAGTCATGAAAAATACTGGAAGTTCTATTTCTGCAATCGCAGGAGATTTTGACTCTTCTAAAGGAGATTTTAGAAAAGTTACTGTAAGAGCAGGAACTTCTACTTTTATGGATTATACTAAAATTCCGAAAAGGATATTAGAATTAGTAAATTACATCAATAAAGAAATTAAAATTGTAACAGATTTCGAAAGTATTTACAATTTAGCTTTTGATGCTCATTTTCAGTTGGTTTCTATACATCCTTTTGCAGATGGAAATGGAAGAATTTCTCGATTGTTAATGAATTATATTCAAGCATACCACAAACAACCATTAACCGTGGTTTTTAAAGAAGATAAAACAGATTATTATCAAGCATTAGTAGATACAAGAGAAAAAGAAGACATTTCAATTTTTAGAAAATTTATGTATTCTCAAACTGAAAAATTCTTTTTGGAGAAAATATCAGAACTAACAAAAACACAAAAACAAAGTTCCAATCAAAAGGGATTATCATTTTTATTTTAAAATAAATGTTAAAACAAAGTTTAAATTATAAACTCTTACAGAAATTATCTCCTCAACAAATTCAGTTGATGAAGTTAATTCAACTGCCTACGCAAGCTTTTGAAGAACGTTTAAAACAAGAGATTGAAGAAAATCCTGCGCTAGATACAGGAAAAGATGAATCGGATTCTATAGACGACGATTTATCAAATGAGTATGATGATGATACTGGAAACGAAAAAATCGAGGCAGAAGATATAAATATTGATGAGTATTTAAGTGACGACGAAATTCCGAACTACAAAACTCAAGCAAATAATTATTCTGCAGATGATGAGGAAAAAAACGTGCCTTATGCTGCAGGAACCAGTTTTCATCAATCTTTAAAAAACCAATTAAATACTATTCGTTTAGACGAAGAAGAAAAAGCAATTGCCGAGTTTTTAGTAGGAAGTATAGACGATAGTGGTTACATTCGAAGAGAAATTATAGATCTTGTAGACGATTTGGCTTTTACTGCAAACATTTTTACCACAGAAGAAAAAGTAATTTCTGTTCTTAAAAAAGCAGTACATACTTTAGATCCTATTGGAGTGGGGGCTCGCGATTTAAAAGAATGTTTAATTATTCAACTAAAAGCGAAAGAACCGAACAAGAATAGGAGTTTAGCCATTGAAATTTTAAACACTGCTTTCGATCATTTTGTGAAGAAGCATTATAAAAAATTACAAGAAAAGTTTAATATTTCTGAAGAAGAGCTCAAAGAAATAAATTTAGAAATTTCTAAACTGAATCCTAAACCTGGTAGCTCTTATGCTGGGAATAATAAAATTGCAGAACAAATTGTACCCGATTTTTCCATTAAAATTATCGATGGAGAATTAGACTTGACTTTAAACTCTAGAAACGCTCCAGAATTGCATGTTTCCAGAGAATATAACAACATGTTAAAAGGGTATCAAGAATCGAATGTAAAAACGAAATCACAGAAAGATGCAGTTTTCTTTATCAAACAGAAATTAGATGCTGCAAAATGGTTTATAGATGCTATAAAACAGCGTCAGCAAACATTATTGGTAACTATGAATACCATTATGCATTACCAGTATGAATATTTTTTAACGGGGGATGAGCGAAAGCTAAAACCCATGATTTTAAAAGACATTGCCGATAAAATTAATATGGATGTTTCAACGGTTTCCAGAGTTGCAAACAGCAAATATGTTTCTACACCTTATGGAACAAAATTAATTAAGATTTTCTTTTCTGAATCCATGAAAAACGATCAAGGTGAAGATGTTTCTACAAAACAGATTAAGAAAATTTTAGAAACTGTAATCTCGAAAGAAAATAAGAAAAAACCACTTACAGACGAGAAATTAGCGGCAATTTTAAAAGAAAAAGGGTATCCTATTGCAAGAAGAACCGTTGCAAAATATAGAGAACAATTAGATTTGCCTGTTGCTCGTTTGCGTAAAGAAATTTAGTGAAGTTATATAAAACCATATCTGTAATTTTACACCCAATTGTAGTTCCTACAATTGGTGTAATTCTTTATTTTTTATTGATTCCTACTTATTTAAATAGCAATCAAAAATTAGTTTTACTAAGTTTAGTATTTATAACAACTTATATAATTCCGCTATTAATTTTAATTTTATTCAAAAAAATAAAATTAATAAAAACCTTTAATGCTCATAGTATTAGAGAGCGGAAAATTCCTGTTGCTATGATGGTTGTACTTTTCTATTTACTAGGAAATACACTTTTTAGAATTTCTAATATAGACGATTTAAGATTATTATTTTATGCAACTTGTGGAGCTTTGTTCTTGGTTTATCTTTTGTTTTTTTTCAATTTAAAAACAAGTATCCATTTAATTTCTATGGGAATTACTACCGGTTTTTTTATGGTTTTAGGAGCAAAATACGGGTATCCTTTTCCTGTAACTGTAATAATAACTATTATTCTTGCAGGTATTGTTGCCAATGCTCGGCTACATTTAAAAGCACATTCAGCTTTAGAAGTTTACTTAGGCTATTTTGTTGGCTTTTTTTCGCCTTTTGCTATTTACTATTTTTTATAAAAGGTAAAAAATTAATCCGAATTTTAATATTTTAGTATTTACACTTTCAGCATTTATGGTAGCATTTTTAAAGATGGGAGATAGACCATAAAATACATTCATATTAAACTCGTCATAACCTGCAGAAATCGTTAAACCATATTGCAATTTATTGTATGCAGTAACATTATTGTATTTAAATTGTTTGTTATTTGCATCTTTATATTGAAAACTATTTGATGCATTGTATAGAAATTTAATTCCTGTATACACTCTCCAAAAACTATATTTATTTGCTGTAGAAGTACGCCACCTAAACTCTAATGGAAACTCTATATTGTGCGATCTATAAAAATTAGAACTAATGGTATTATCGCTAGAGAAAGAAGTATTACCATTAATTTCTTCAACTTTTAATTCGTGGTTAAAAAAATCATACCCATATCCAACACCAGCTGCAAAAGAAATACTACCACTTTTATTTAAAATAAAATCTTTTATAAATCCTGTAGATATAGAATAAGAAAAACTACTCTTAGAAATTACACTAGGTTGGTCGTTTAATTGGCTATAAGAAATAGAAGCATAAATTTGGTCTTCTGCATATCTATCGCCAATCTGTAAAGAATCTTTCTGTGCATGCAAGTTGTATGTACATAAGAATAAAAAAGCAGTAAATAAGATATATTTCATAATGTATTTAACGAAGTATAAAGATACATTATTTCATTTTTTTATGATAAATTGAAGCAAAAAAAAAGGATAATTCAAAATGAATTATCCTTTTTTAGTATTCTATATAAAATTAATTATCTCCTTTGGAAGCAGAGTAACTAATTTTAAGAGCGTTTACATCTCTTAATTTTAATCTAATATCTGTTATCGTACCTACATTAGATTCTCTATCCGCTTTAATAGACGTAGTCATAAAAGGTTGCTGATTTTCTGGAACCTTAGATCTTTCATTAATAATAAAAGCGGGCACATCGTCTGCTGTAGCGATTTTATCATTTAATTGAATCTTATTATAACTTGGACCATATTTAGGATCTTTTGCTTTCCCTACATAAATTGTACTTACCAAACTCTTGTGCTCTAATTTTTTAACCTCTGTTGCAGAAGGTAATCTAGGATTTTCCACTTGCAATTCAGTTTCTCTCATAGTTGTGGTAACCATAAAGAAAAATAACAACATAAATACAATGTCTGGTAAAGAAGCAGTATTTACTGCTGGCATTCCTTTTTTCTTTTTTCTAAATTTAGACATATTTGTTATTTTTTAAAAATTAATTTCCAGAAGATGTTGGTTCTGCATCTGAAATAATTTGAGGATATGCATTTTTAATATCCTCTACTTTCTTTTTTAAAGCAAGGTTATTTCTATCGTCTTTATAGGATTCTTCTAACTCATCAAAAGAAACGCCATAACGTTCTTTAGACAGTCTGTTACGTAGTTCTGAATAAGCTCTTAATAATTCGTTTTGAACTTTTAAATAAACTCCATACTCTGTACCTCTATCACTTAAAACAGAAATAATTGCTTTGTTTGGATGATCTGAAGACGATTCGCTTCTTTCACCTTTACAATAATCGCAAGGTCCTGTTTTAACGCCATCTTCTATTTTACCTTCTCCTCCACCATTATCTATAAATGCCATTGCAGCATCTTTTAGATCTTTAATTTCCATTCTTTCACCTTCTACCTGAAGCTCATTTTTAAAGTTTAAATTTACTTCAAAAATATTCTTTTCCTTAATAATAGGAGGTACGTAATCTGGTGGTGGTTTTTCTGATAACTTTTTAGAAATACCAGAATCTACATTCATAGTTGTTGTTACTAAAAAGAAAATTAATAGCAAGAAGGCAATATCTGCCATAGAACCTGCATTAATTTCTGGATTCTCTCTTCTTGCCATAGTTTTATGATTTAATTAATCCTTTTAATAAGTCGTATACAAAAAATAGCGAAGCTATTCCTCCTAATAAAATACTATACCATATACCTGTTCCAACCCATTGATTTGAGGTTGCACCAGCTTCTCCACCTTCTAAAACTACACCTTGCGTGTCTAAAACTGCGTTTGAATCTGCCATGAAATAAGCTACGATTAAAAACACACCTAAAACACCTAAACCTAATAAAGTCTTTTTAAGATTTTGAGGGTTCATTATTAAACTCCATAATGATAATAGAACAGTTATTGCAACTGAAGCATAAAGCAAAATGGTAGAAAAATAAATTATTGGACTTATTACTTTATTTTGAACTGCTACATCGTTTTCAATTGCGTCTGCATCCTCCATAAAAATTCTTATGAAAAGAAATGCACCAATTAAAGCAATGACAGCAATTAAAATACTTAAAATTTTATTGCTTTTCATCTTTTTTTATTTTTTATACTTTACTAACAAATCAATCAATTGGATAGAAGCATCTTCCATATTATTTACAATACTATCGATTTTAGATACGATATAATTATAAAAAATCTGTAGAATAATTGCTACAATCAAACCAAATACTGTCGTTAATAAGGCTACTTTAATACCTACAGCTACCACTCCTGGAGAAATATCATTTGCTACAGCAATTGCGTCAAATGCTCCAATCATACCTATTACAGTTCCCATAAACCCAAGCATTGGCGCTAAAGCAATAAATAATGATAACCAAGAAACGTTTTTCTCTAAAAGCCCCATTTGAACTCCACCATAAGAAACCACTGCTTTTTCAGCTGCTTCTACACCTTCGTCTACTCTATCTAAACCTTGGTAAAAGATAGATGCAACTGGTCCTTTTGAGTTTCTACAAACTTCTTTTGCAGCTTCTACACCACCAGAACTTAAAGCTTCATCTACATTCGCTACTAATTTCTTAGTATTCGAAGTTGCCATATTTAAATAAATAATTCTTTCGATTGCAATTGCTAAACCTAATATTAAGGCTACCAATACAATTCCCATAAATTCTGGGCCACCTTCAATAAAACGTTGTTTTAATTCTTGGTGAAAAGTTCTTGCTTCTTCTGTTGCTGCTTCTTGCGCGAAAGTTGATTGAATAGCTCCAAAAAACATGAATCCTGTTACGGATAAGACATTTACTACTTTTTTCATCTTTGTTATAATTAATTTTTAATAGTTAACGGGTTAAAGATATAAATTTTCAATTCAAATAAACAAATATAGTTGCTACTTTAACTTCTTTTTTTGAGCAACAATCAATAATTATCTATTTAGAGACCGCCAAGTAACAAAAAAAATATCGGTTTAAAAAAAATCTAATCTATTTTGTTGTAAAAATACTGTTTTTTTATATTCAAAATTATTTTTTTGAAAGAAAATCTACTTGTTTGTAATTTCTCCTCGTAAAGATTTCTCGAAATAATATTTAAATTTTTCTTGAGATAATTCTTCATTCAATAAATACATTAGTTTTGCAATGGCAGATTCTGTGGTAATATCTCCTCCACTAATTATACCTATTTCTTTTAAAGAAACACTAGTATCGTAATGTCCTAAAATTACACTTCCTCCAGCACATTGTGTAACATTTACTATTTTAATTCCTTTTAAAGTTGCCTTCTTTAATAAATCTAAAAACCAATTTTCATTTGGAGCGTTTCCAGAACCATAGGTTTCGATTACAACTCCTTTTAAATTATTGATGTTTAAAATACTTTCTACCACTGTTTTTGTAATTCCTGGAAACAACTTTAAAATAACTACATCTGTCACTAATTTTTTTCTGATAACTAATTTTTCAGGTTTCTCTAATGGTTTTTGAATTAAATGCTCATGAAAGTTTAAATGAACGCCACTTTCTGCTAAAGGCGGATAATTCATCGAAGTAAATGCTTCAAATTGTTCTGCACTAATTTTTGTAGTTCTATTGGCTCTGTATAATTTGTATTCAAAATACAAACATACTTCAGAAATTATGGGTTTGTTCTCTTTTCTGGCAGATGCAATTTCGATAGAGGTAATTAAATTTTCCTTTGCATCTGTTCTTAAATCGCCAATGGGCAATTGAGATCCTGTAAATATAATGGGTTTCTGCAGATTTTCTAACATAAAACTTACTGCAGAAGATATATAAGACATGGTATCTGATCCTGTAAGAATTACAAAACCATCGAATTTCTCGTAATTTTCTTCAATAATTTCTACAATATCTATATAATATTGTGTATTCATATTGGAAGAATCGATTACTTCTTCAAAAGAAATACTTTCTATTTTACAATCTAACTGCTGTAATTCTGGAATTTTATCTACAATCCTACTAAAATCAAACGCTTTTAAAGCATTCGTTTTATAGTCTTTAATCATACCAATAGTTCCACCTGTATAAATAATAAGGATGTTGGGTTTGTTTGTCATTTTGTCATTGAATTCTAAATATTCTATTAAATTTTTACTTTTAAAGCTAAAAATCGTTAGATTTTCATTCCAAAAAATAAAATGGAATACTTTATGTTGTAAATTTATCAAACAAAAACGATATACAATTTAAAACTTTATAAATTATGATGGGATTTTATATTTTAATTGGTGCAATCTCTTTGGTGAGCTGGTTAGTTAGCAATCAATTGAAGAGTAAATTCAAGAAATATTCTCAAGTTCAGTTAAGAAATGGCATGAGTGGCGCAGAAATTGCTACTAAAATGTTGTCCGATAATGGAATTTTCGATGTAAAAGTAATTTCTACTCCTGGTAGATTAACGGATCATTACAATCCAAAAGATAAAACTGTAAATTTAAGTGAAGCTGTTTATAACCAAAGAAATGCTGCAGCTGCAGCTGTTGCAGCACACGAAGTTGGGCATGCAGTACAACATGCAAAAGCATATAGTTATTTAACAATGCGTTCTCAATTAGTACCAATTGTTAGTATTACTTCTAAATTTTCTCAGTGGTTAGTAATTGGAGGTTTAATTTTAGGGGCTGCTTCTGGTGGTTCTGGAGTTGGTTTTTATATTGCAATTGCAGGTTTGGTTTTTATGGCGCTTGCAACACTTTTTAGCTTTATAACTTTACCTGTAGAATACGATGCAAGTAACAGAGCTTTGGCTTGGTTAAAAGATAAAAACATGGTTACAAGAGATGAGTTTGCTGGTTCTAAAGATGCACTTAAATGGGCTGCAAGAACTTATTTAGTTGCGGCTTTGGGTTCTTTAGCAATGCTTTTGTATTGGGGATTGCAAGTTTTAGGAAACAGAGACTAATGCCACAGGTATTTCTTGTGTCTCACTTATGCTCTTAAGAATTGTGTGATATAATTTTACACTCTTCAGGTTTTAAAAACCTGAAGAGTCTTTTGTTTTGTGTTAAAAAGAGTAATTGCTTCGATTTTTCGGAGCATTTTTTTGTGGTAGGAAACTTTTACCTAGTTTTAGGCGTCTTTGTTTTATAGAAAAAGAAGATCTGTTCAGCGGAAAATTCACCCAATTCGTCAGAATTCTATTTATTTCTTGTAACAAAACAGGCACTTTTACAGTGTTTTATAAAATGAGACAACCAAATGAAAACTTTAACAACCACCCTTTTTATTTTATTCTTCGGAATTTTAGCAACTAATGCTCAACATTCTATTACAGGTAAAATTGTTGACGAACAGAATCTACCTTTACCTTTTGCTAATATTGTTTTGTATAAAATTGGCGAAGAAGCAAATCCGAAAGGAACTGTTTCCAATGATAATGGAACTTATACTTTTGATAAAATAGCTTCAGGAAAATATAAAATTGAAATTTCTATGTTGGGTTTCGAAACTCAAAAAATTACTGCATTTGAATTGAATTCTAACAAGACCTTCAACATAACTTTAAAAGAAGAATCGCAAACTTTAAACGAAGTTGTTATAAAAAGTAAACGACCTGTAATTAAACAAACTGCAGAAAAACTGATTGTAGATTTAGAAAAATCGGAAATGATTAATTCTAACTTGCAAGATGTGATGCGTAAAATTCCTGGAGTTTTGGTTACTAATAACGGAATTTCAATTGCTGGAAAAGGCGGAATTACCATTCTTATCAACGGAAAAACAACAGAATATATGGATGTTGATACATTATTAAGAGATTTTCCTGCGGACAATATTGCAAAAATTGAGTTGGTAGAACAACCAGGAGCAGAATACCAAGCTTCTGGCTCTGGAGCAATTATAAACATAATTTTAAAGAAAAATGTAAAATTAGGAACTCATGGAAGTGTAAATACTTGGGTTGGCGAAGATGAAGGTTTCGAGTGGGGTTCTGGAGTTTCTATTGCAAGTTATAAGAACAAATTAAACTGGCAAGCTGGTGTAAATTACTCGAAACCAACTTATAGAGAAGATTTATTTTTGGTGAGAACGGTTGGTTCCGAAACTTACGACCAAGTTACAAGACAACCTTATGACCCAGATAATTTTACAATTCGAGGAAGTTTAGATTACTATTTGAATGAAAACCACTCAATAGGAATTGGTGGTCGTTACAACACAAGAAAATCTACAAGAACGGTTAGTAGCGAAACAATAATCTCTGATGCAAATAACAGAAACACTCTATTTTCTGAAAATTATTTTGATAGAGATCGAGCAAACTTCAACATAAACCCATATTATGAGTATAAAACAGATTCAGATAAATTAGTTATCGATTTTAATTATGTAGATTTTACCAACAATAGCACAAATACTTTATATGATATTGCTGGAAGTACAATCGATTTTACAGATAGAAAATACATACAAGATGGAAAATATAACATTAAAACCTATAGAGCAGACTATACAAAAACGTTTTCCGACAATTTTAAAATAAGTACAGGAACTCGTTTTGCAGATGTTACAACAGACAACGATTTGCAAACTTTTGAAGAAAATACAAACAACGGATTTGATAAAAACGATGAAGCAAGTAGCCGTTTTGTAATTGATGAAACCATTTTTGCCTTATATTCTAAAGTGAATGCAAACTATGGGAAATGGTCTTTTTCTGGTGGATTGCGTTATGAAAACAGTAATACAGATGGAACTTCAACATTTTTAAAAGATGGAACATTAACTACGGAAGTTCAAAAAAGACCGATTAAAAAAATCTTCCCAAGTGCATCCATCAGTAGAAAAATTACAGATGTTTTAGGCGCAAGTGTGTCTTATAGTTATAGAATTCAAAGACCATCTTATAATAGTTTAAATTCGTTTGAAACTTTTTTAGACCCATTTTCTGCAGGTGAAGGAAACCCAAATTTATCACCTGCTTACACGAATAATTATCAATTTAATTTAACGTATGAAGGGCAACCATTTTTTACAGTTGGTTACAGCAAAACAGACGATGTTATTTTTAAATTGATAAAACAAGACAATACCACAAAGCAAATAAGACAACAAGATGTAAATGTAGAAAATAATGCAAATTGGAACTTTCGTTTGTTTGCACCCGTAAATTTTGCAAAAGGTTTAGAAGGTTATACAGGTATTATTGTAACAAATACAGATTATCAATCTTCTACTTATGGTGTAGATTTAAACAAATGGAACTTAATTTGGTTTCTACAAGCAAGTTATCAATTACCTTGGGACGTTAATTTTGAGTTGAGTGGAAATTACGGAACAGGCGCTTTAGAAGGGCAAATTGAAGTAGATTGGTTGGCAGAATTAGATTTTTCTTTCGGAAAGAAGTTTTTAGATGATAAATTAAAAGTAAATTTAGGCTTCAATAAAATACTAAACAGAGGTTATGTTGGAAACATCGATTATGGAAACGGAACTGCACAAGTAGAAAATAATGGTTCCAGACAAAATGTTCAGTTAAGATTGGTGTATAGTTTTGGTTCTCAATTTGGAAAGAAAAAATCGAAAAGAAATTCTAATAACGATGAAGAAAACAGAATTAATGCCGGTAATTAATACATTTGTATAAATGAATACTAAGTTAAATAAATCTGATTATCTTTTATTAGCATCCTTTTACGGGGTTTCCAGTTTATTTAATATTAGATATTATATCTTAAATAACAATAATTTAATCGAATTTCTAACAGATATACCTGTTCAAGTTATTATTTCTATCTGTTTAGTTTTCATCTTCATATTTTGGTTAATCCCTACTTTTATAGTTAAAAACAAACAGTATGTATTGTTTATAATTTTAGGGTTGCTTGCTTTAATAATTTTGGGTGGCATCGAATATACCTTAGGATATTGGTCTGCAAACAACAGCTGGGAGAAGTTTCCAGCTTTTAATAAATTTTTACTGGATGCTATTGATTCAGGTTCAGAAAGTTTAGGTTTTCCTTTAGGCTTATTACTTACAAAGAAATTTTATGAAGGAAAAAATGAATTAATTAGTATTCAAAAACAACAAAAAGAAAACGAGTTAAAATTATTACGTTCTCAAATAGATCCTCATTTTTTATTCAATAATTTAAATACTTTAGATGCTTTAATTGATAGCAATCCTACAAAAGCAAAAGAATATATAAATCGATTATCATTAATTTACAGGTATTTAATTCAAACGAAAGATGCTGAAGTAATGGAACTTTCTAAAGAAATTAATTTTGCGAAAAATTATATTTTTTTAATAAAAACTAGGTTTGGTAAAGATTATGAGTTTAAAATTGAAGAAAATACGTCTATTGAAGATAAATTTATTCCAACTGGTGCTATTCAGGCTTTATTAGAAAATGTGGTAAAGCACAATAAATCTGATGGAAAAATGTCAATAAAAACCACCATTTTAATTAATGAAGGTTGGCTTATTATTACAAACTTAAAATCTGATATTATTTCTAAACCAGTATCTTTAGGAACTGGTTTAGCCAATTTAAAAGCACGTTATAAACTGCTTTCAGACGAACAAATTCAAATACATAATATGAATAAAAAGTTTGAAGTTTTTATTCCAATTATTACTTTAAGTGAATGAAAGTGTCAGGTCGAGCGCAGTCGAGACCTAAATTAACCTCTCGACTGCGCTCGAGGAGACAAAGTTAAAACTATGAATATTTTAATCTTAGAAGACGAAATTCCAGCATATCAAAAATTGCAAGCTTGTTTAAAAGCTTATTTTAAAGATACTAAAACAAGTTCAGTACAAAGCAACTGGGCAAGAACCATTGTCGATGGAGAAAAATTGCTAAAAGAAAATACCTACGATTTTATTTTATCTGATATTCAGCTTTTAGACGGGCTTTCTTTTGATTTGTTTGATAAAGTAAAAATTGAAGCTCCCATCATTTTCTGTTCTGCACATGATGCCTATTTATTTCAAGCCTTTAACACAAACGGAATTGCATATATTTTAAAACCATATTCTCAAAATGATTTTAATAAAGCAATTAATAAATATGAATCACTATTTAAAAAAGGAGATTATAATTCTTTAGATTCAAACACAATTAATGCTTTAAAAACTGCTTTACAACAAGAAAACACTACTTATAAAAAACGATTTGTCATTAAAAAAACATCTGGAATACAATTATTAAATGCCACAGATATTGCACTAATTACTGCTTCAGGAGATTTTTGTTTGGTAATTGACAATCTCGGAAAACGACATACCATTTCTCAAAATTTAGGAAATATTTATCAGCAATTAAACCCTAAAAAGTTCTTTAAAATTAATAGAAGTGAAATTGTAAATATCGATTTTATAGAAAATATAGAACCTCATTTTAAAAACCGCTTATTAATTTCTATAAAAAACCACAAAGAAAAAGTTATGACGAGTTCGTCTACAACCTCTGGTTTTAGGAAGTGGTTAGAGAGTTGATTAAAGATTTTGTATCTAATATTAGATTATGCTTTTTAAAAATAAAAATAAATCTCGAATTACAATTGAAGCTAAAGAGTGGCTGAACTAATGTGTATTAAAAATGATAAAGTAAAACGAAAATACAGGTTTTTTAATCATTTCTACGTAGGTAGAAATCCATAGAAAGCTAATTTTATACTTTTAACTTTTTATCTAAAACAAAAACCTTAAAAAAATTCGTAACAATTATCATTCCATCAAAAAAGCCTTCAAATCTTTGTAAGAAGAAGCCTTAATTGCTACTTTTTTATGATGAATCACTTTTTGAATCTGTGTTGGAATCTCTACTTTTACAGGTAAAGTTCCCTCAACAACATCCAAAAATTTTACAGGATGTGCAGTTTCTAAAAACACACCAAATTCATTTTCATTTAAACCGTATTTTTCCAATCCTAAATAGCCAACAGCTCCATGAGGATCTGCAACATAGCCAGAATCTTTGTAAATCGCTTTCATCTTTTCGCGAGTTTCATTATCCGTAAAACTATAAGAAGAAAAATTATTTTTTAAAGCCTCGAAATCGTTGTTAAACAATTCTTGAATTCTAATAAAATTACTTGGGTTACCAACATCCATGGCATTAGAAATCGTTGCTTTCGATGGCTTTGGTGTATATTTTCCGTCTTTTAAATAATTAGGAACTGTGTCGTTTACATTTGTAGAGGCAACAAAATGTTTGACTGGTAAACCTAATTTTTGTGCCATAATTCCTGCACAAATATTTCCAAAATTTCCACTTGGAACAGAAAAAACCAATTCTTTATTCAGTTTTTTTAATTCTTTGTAAGTAAAGAAAAAGTAGAACATTTGTGGCAACCAACGTGCAACATTTATCGAATTTGCAGAGGTTAACGTTTTGGTAATTTCTTCATCTAAAAAAGCAGTTTTTACCATTTCTTGGCAATCGTCAAAAACACCATCTACTTCTAGAGCTGTAATGTTTTGCCCCAAAGTTGTCAGTTGTTTTTCTTGAATATCACTCACTTTTCCTGAAGGATATAAAATAACTACATTTACCCCTTTTGCACCTAAAAATCCATTAGCAACTGCGCCACCTGTATCTCCAGAAGTCGCAACTAAAACAGTTACTTCTTTATTATTTCCTTGGTTGAAATATTCCAAACATTTTGCCATAAATTTTGCACCAACATCTTTAAAAGCCATGGTTGGTCCGTGAAATAGTTCTAAAGAAGCAATATTATCTGTAATTTTTACCACAGGAAAATCGAAAGAAACAGTTTCCTCAATAATTTCTTTTAATGTTGAAGTAGGAATTTCATCACCTACAAACTGTTTAATCACTTCAAAAGCAATTTCTTGATTTGTGTAATTCTCTATGTTTTCAATAAAATCTTTTGAAAGTGGTGTAATTGTTTCCGGAAAATAAATTCCTCTGTCTTTTGCCAAACCTTGTACAACAGCATTTTTAAAAGTTGTATTTGGCGATTTCCTATGTAAGCTGTAGTAGTTCATTTTTTGGTTTTTGGTTTTTAGTTGATGGTTTTTGGCGAGACTATCAACCAAAAACCATTAACCAGCAACTATTTTATAATTTTCATTCCTGCTGGATTTACTTTTGAGATAAAAACCTCGAAATCGATTCCAGTATTTTTATAAGTTTCGTTAATAGCATTGTGTACTTTCTCTGCAATTGTATCTCCTTTACACAACGCAAAAATGGTAGGACCAGAACCACTAATTCCTGCACCTAAAGCTCCAGCTTTTATGGCACTTTCTTTTACTTCATTAAAAAACGGAATTAAAGGTTTTCTTGCTGGTTCTGCCACCAAATCTACTAAAGAATTACTAATTAATTCGTAATTGCTTGTGTACAATCCACTAACCAATCCACCAACATTTGCCCATTGTGTAATGGCGTTTTTTAATGGAATTTCTTTTGGTAAAACTTCTCTGGCGTCTTTTGTTTTTACTTCAATTTGAGGATGAATTGCAACTATTCTCAATAGTTCTGGAACTGGCAATTTTACAATATCTAAAGGTTCGTAACTTCTTACGAGTACAAAACCGCCATAAATTGCTGCAGCAACATTGTCTGCAATTGGAGTTCCACAAGCAACTTCTTCGCCAAACATCGCAAATTTTGTGAGTGCTAATTCAGCATATTTATTTTCTAAAAATTGATTTACACCAAAAGCAGCACCAGCAGCACTTGCAGCAGAACTCCCTAAACCACTTCCAGGAGAAAATCCTTTGTGAATGGAAAGTTCAATTCCGAAATCGGCATTAGCTTCTAACAATATTTTTTTAACCACAGCACTCGCTGCGTTTTTATCAACATCATACGTTAAATCTGCACCAGTAATATTGGTTATTTTTACTCCTTTTTCAGCTGTTTTTGTAAACGTCATTTCATCACCAATAGCGTCCACAGCAAAACCCATGGAATCGAATCCACAAGAAACATTGGCAACAGTTGCAGGAGAAAATATTTTTAAAGTTTTCATTTATTTTGGTTTGTAGTTTTTGGTTGATGGTTTTTAGTTCAGAAGAGAACCATAAACTAACAACTAAAAACCAATAACTATTTAGTAGTTCTAATAATATCCGCAAAAATACCAGAAGCAGTTACATCTGCACCAGCTCCAGCGCCTTTTATAATTAAGGGATTTTCTGGATATCTATCTGTAAAAAATAACACAATATTATCACTTCCTTCTAAATTATAAAAAGGATGATCTGCAGGAATGTGTTGCAAACCAACATTTGCTTTTCCGTCTACAAATTCTGCAACATATTTTAAGCGACAATTCTTGTCATTTGCTTCCTTAAATATTTGTTGAAAATGTGCTTCATTCTTTGCTAAAGAAGCGTAAAAATCTTTGTTATTTGTTGTTTTTAAACTTTCTTCTGGTAGAAAAGCATTTTTAGAAATGTCACTTAATTCTAAATCGTAACCACTTTCTCTGGCAAGAATTAAAATTTTTCTGGCAACATCTACACCACTCAAATCAATTTTTGGATCTGGCTCTGTGTAGCCTTCTTTTTGTGCTTGGGCAACAATATCATGAAATGTTGTATTTTCATTAAAATTATTAAACACAAAGTTTAAACTTCCAGATAAAACAGCCTGAATTTTATGAACGCTATCACCAGAATTAATCAGGTTTTTTAACGTATCTATAATTGGTAAACCTGCACCCACATTCGTTTCAAATAAAAACGGCGCATTGTATCTTCTTGAAATTGCTTTTAATGTTTTGTAATTATCTAACAAAGAAGCACAGGCAATTTTATTACATGTAACCACACCAATGCTTTGTCTTAAATAGTTTTCGTAAACTTCGGAAACTGCTTGGTTTGCAGTATTGTCTACAAAAACGCTATTTCTTAAATTACATTCCTTTGTCTTGTTAAAGAACTTCTCTAAACTTGTTTGCTCTCCATTTTCTAAAAGTTCTTTCCAGTTTTTTAAATCGATTCCTTTTTCATTAAAAACCATTTTTCTGGAATTCGATAAACCAATTACACGAACATTAAGTTTTAAATTTTTCTTTAAATGTTTTTTCTGCTGTTCTAATTGCGCTAAAAAGCGTTCACCAACATTACCAACACCCGTTACAAAAAGATTTATTTGTTTAATTTTTTCTTCAAAAAATTGTTCATGCAATGTATTTAAAGCTTTTTTTGCATCACTTTTATTAATAACTGCGGAAATGTTTTTCTCTGTAGAACCTTGTGCAATGGCTCTAATATTCACGTTGTTTTTCCCCAAAGAACTAAACATTTGTCCACTTAAACCTTGGTGATTTTTCATGCTTTCGCCAACAACAGCTATAATTGCCAAATCATTTTCTACGATAACTGGTTTTATTTTTTTTCTATCAATTTCTATACTAAAAGTTTCGTTTAGAAGTTCTTTAGCTTTATTGGCATCAGAATCATAAACACCAACACAAATAGAGTGTTCTGATGATGCCTGTGTAATAAAAACTACATTAATTTTAGCTTGAGAAAGTGTTTCGAACAAGCGTTTTGAGAATCCAGGAATACCTATCATTCCTCCACCTTCTAGAGTAATAAGACTAATATCTTCGAAATGAGAAATTCCTTTAACTTCATTTCCATTTTTAGGATTTTTAGAAATTAAAGTTCCATTATTCTCAGGGTCGAATGTGTTTTTTATTCTGATTGGAATTTCCTTTCTTAATGAGGGCTGAATTGTTGGTGGATACAATACTTTTGCACCAAAATGAGATAATTCCATGGCTTCTTCGTAAGAAATTTCTGGAATAGGAAATGCTTGTTTTACAACTCTTGGGTTTGCTGTGTACATTCCACTAACATCTGTCCAGATTTGTAATTCATCAGCATCTAAAGATGCAGCATAAATAGCTGCAGAAAAATCTGAACCACCTCTACCTAAAGTGGTGGTTTCTCCATTAGCATTCGAAGAAATAAATCCTCCTAAAATAGTTATTTGATGAGAATTTTTTGTAAAAAAATCTGTTATATTTTTATTCGTTTTCTCGAAATTTATTTGAGCATTTAAAAAAATATTATTAGTAAAAATTAAGTCTCTGCTTTCTTGGTGAGTTGCATCTAACTTTTCTATAGCACTATATGCAATAATATAAGAAGATAATCGCTCACCAAAACTAGAAACTTTTGCAAGAGTTTTGTTAGATAATTCTTGTAATAAGAAAATACCTTCGTAAATAGATAATAACCTATCAAACAAGCAGGTAACTTCTTTAGAAACTTCTTTTTTATTTTTTAAAATTAAATCGTCCACAACTCTGTAATGTAACTCTTTAATGGTTTCTAAAGTTTCTTTAGCTGTTGTAATATCTTCAAGGGCTTCAGTAGCACCTGCTAACAATTTGTTTGTTGTTTTACCAAAAGCAGAAACTACAACTGCTATTTTTGTAGATTTTGAAGCTTTTTCAACAATTGATAAAACCTTTTTTATGTTTTCTGAATTTGCGACAGACGAACCGCCAAATTTTAATACTTTCATCTTTTTTTAAGAATAAATATTCTGTGAAATTAATTTTTTATTGAGAGTTGCTTCAAAATTATTCGAAACAATATAAATGACCTAAGTTGATATGAAATATAATAAACCCCTAAAGGGTAATTGTTGTAGTTGTGCCAATAATAATACCTGCTAAAGAAATAGCATTGGTTAGATTTGTATGTATTATCGGGTTATTCACAAGGCAAAAATATTAGAAATATTTAATTAGCAGACACAAACTTGTGTTTATTTTGTGTTTTTGTTGAATTTATATGATATTGATAAAAAGAAGTAGTGCAAATTTAAAATTTGATATTATTTATAGAGTTGATGTGCTTTTTCTTTAATTACTTGTGCAATTGGTTTATTTTCTATTTTGCTTTCTAACCAAGATAAAATGTCTAAATATAAAAAGGCTCTTTTTTCGTAAGGATGATTTTCGAATTTCTTTAGTTTCGCGTGAATTTTCTTAAACTCATTTTTAATTTCATGTGGAAAAACATCACTTAAATCTTTAATAGAGGTTAAGAAAACCTTTTGTACTTCTTGTAAATTCTCCATTTTTAGTAAGAACTTATACGTATCTATAAATTGTTTTTCTAGGTCGTAATCCAAGCCACATTCGTAATGAGCAATTAAATTTAAAACACGTGCAAAACATTGTAAATCTTCTGCAGAACCAATTTTATTACGAATAATTTTCTGCAAATAAGCAATACAAAGTTCGTTTTTACCCATTCCAAAATACAAACAAGCAATTTTGTAATAGAACATTACCACATAATGGTTATCTAACCTGTGGTTGTAATTTTCTATTTTTTTGTTGATAATTGCCACCAAATATTCACCTTGCTCAAAAGTACCTTCGAAAAAATGTAAATGCAGTTTGTTGGCATACAAATATTGAAAAATTAAAAGTTCTGTATTTGTGTTTAAAGGAATTTTTTTAGCCTTAATTTCTTCTTCAAAAATGGCTAATTGTTTTTTAAATGTTGATCCTTTTTTCACAAAAAATGAAGCCTCTAATAAATAATTTATTCCTTTTAAATAAAAAACAGGGTGCAAGATAATAAGCTTGCGATTTTCCTTAAATAAATCTACCCATTTATTAGCGTATTTGTAACTCTGTAAAAAATCTTGCACCAAAAAACTATGCCATAAATGTGCTTTGTATAGCCATAAACGCTCTCTAAAACCTAATTTTTCATATTTGTATTTTGGCAAACGATCTTCAAAATACGTATTTACAAATTGCAATTCTTCTTCGTTTTTTACATATCCGTTTTGTAATAAATGGCTATATAATTGAAGCGATAAATTAGACAATTTACTGGCAATTACGTTTTGCTGGCTCAGTTCTTTCGCTTGTACAGAAAGTTGGTCTGCTCTGTTGCTTAAACTTCTAGTAATGTATTGTGTTTCAATTACTTTTTCGAGTTCTACAATTTCGTAAGCAATGTTTTTTTCTTCGTATTCAATCGCTAAATTTTTTGCTTTATCAAGCAGTTTTAAACTTTGTTTGTACAATCCTTTTTGATACAAAACTGTTGCAAAATCTAGTTGTTCACGAATTTGAATTCGAATATTTTTATGGGCAGGATTCAGTCGCAGACTAATTAAAATCTGTTTGTATAAATGTGCTTTTAGGTTCGATAATTGTTGTTTAGAAACAATACCACTTCCAATAATTACTTTTTCGTCGTAAACTTTTAGTTTTTCTAAAAATTTAAAAAGAGAAAAAAACTTCGCATCTACATTTCCATCTAATCTACCTACATAAAGGTTAAATTGTCTTTTTTCAGATTTAGTTAAAGACTTAATCAACACAAAAAGTGCATCATTTTGTTGATTGGCTAATGTAGTGCTTTTACTCATAAGTATATTAAAATCAAATAATTACATATAGTTAAAATCTCTTAGAAATCGTACTAATCAATAAATTTATAATTTATTTGAAAATGCAAGATATATATTTGATTTATAATAGAGATAATCTTTTTAGAAATTATGCAAGACAATCAAGTACAAATATTCGACACAACACTTAGAGATGGGGAACAAGTTCCTGGTTGTAAATTAGATACAAAACAGAAATTAGTGATTGCAGAGCGATTAGATTTGTTGGGTGTAAATGTAATAGAAGCCGGTTTTCCAGTGTCTAGTCCAGGAGATTTT
The DNA here is from genome assembly GCF_017569185.1 of Polaribacter cellanae. Classification (NCBI taxonomy): domain Bacteria; kingdom Pseudomonadati; phylum Bacteroidota; class Flavobacteriia; order Flavobacteriales; family Flavobacteriaceae; genus Polaribacter; species Polaribacter cellanae. The sequence goes on from NZ_CP071869.1 coordinate 2,796,568, forward strand.
GCATCTGTATCTGAAATTGCTAAAATTGTAAAAAATGCAACCGTTTGTGGGTTAACTAGAGCTGTAGAAAACGATATTAAAGTTGCTGCAGAAGCATTAAAATTTGCAAAACATCCAAGAATCCATACAGGAATTGGAACGAGCGATTCTCATATAAAATTTAAATTTAATTCTACAAGAGAAAAAGTGATAGAAAGAGCCGTAAAAGCGGTTTCTTACGCGAAATCTTTTGTAGAAGATATCGAATTTTATGCAGAAGACGCAGGTAGAACCGATAATGCGTTTTTGGCAAAAGTTTGCGAAGAAGTTATTAAAGCAGGAGCCACCGTTTTAAATATTCCAGATACAACAGGGTATTGCTTGCCAGAAGAATATGGTGCAAAAATGAAATATTTGCGTGAAAACGTAAAAGGAATTGAGAATATAATTCTTTCTTGTCACTGTCATAACGATTTAGGAATGGCAACTGCAAACTCAATTTCTGGTGTAATTAATGGAGCGCGTCAAATAGAATGTACTATTAATGGAATTGGAGAAAGAGCGGGAAATACCGCTTTAGAAGAAGTGGTTATGGTGTTAAAACAACATCCATATTTAAATTTAGAAACTTCTATCAATACAAAATTATTGTACGATACTTCTATTATGGTTCGCGAAAGTATGGGAATGCCTGTGCAACCAAACAAAGCAATTGTGGGTGCAAATGCATTTGCGCATAGTTCTGGAATTCATCAAGATGGAGTGATAAAAAACAGAGAAACCTACGAAATTATGGATCCTGAAGATGTTGGTGTTACAGAAAGTGCCATAGTTTTAACCGCAAGAAGTGGTAGAGCAGCATTGGCATACAGAGCGAAAAAAATTGGTTACGAATTAACCAAAATTCAGTTAGATAGTGCTTATACTTCTTTTTTAGAAACTGCAGATCAGCAAAAAGAAGTGAAAGATGAAGACATTCATCAAATAATGAAACAAGTAAACAAAGTATCTAAAATAGCAATTGCTTAGTTTAAAAAAGAAATACAATTTTTGAATTTATAGAGTTTAATTTTTTGTATGAAAAATGCTTTTTTAGAAAAATAAAAAAGTTAAATTTGATGTAAGTTAAAATATAAATTTAATTATGTTGGTTGTTAACAGAAAAGAACAGGAAGAAATTGTTCAGTTAAAAATTACTCTGAAACATTCAAAACCTCCAATTTGGAGACGTATTTTAGTGGAAAAAGATATGACGTTTGAAGGTCTTCATAACATCATTCAAGATGTTATGGGTTGGGAGAACTATCATTTATATGAATTTCAAGATAAAAATACCATCATAGGTGAAGATGGTTTTGATGATGATGATTTTTTTGGAAAAAAAACATAGAAGTTCTACTTTTATTTTAGGAGATTTTTTAAAAAAAATAAAACAAAAAATTACGTACACATACGATTTTGGAGACTCTTGGAAACACGAAATTATTGTAGAAAAATTCTTAAAAAAAGATAAAGAAATAGAATATCCTGTTTGTATTAAAGGTAAAAATAATTGTCCTCCTGAAGACTGTGGTGGTATTTGGAGATTTTACAATATGATGGAAATTATAAAAGATAAAAATAACCCAGAAAGAAAAGAAATGTTAGAATGGATTGGAGAAAATTACGACCCAGAATATTTTAATTTAGAAGAAACAAACGAACAATTAAAATAAGTTAAAAATTTTAACAACTTAACTAACTTAGAAGTAATGAAATATACAATCGCTGTAATTCCTGGAGATGGCATTGGGCCAGAAGTAACCAATCAAGCAAAAAAAGCATTAGATGCAGTTGCAGAAGTGTACGATCATATTTTTTTATACAAAGAAGCTCAAATGGGCTCTTGTGCAATAGATGCTACAGGAAATCCTTTACCTAAAGAAACAATAGAAACTTGTAAAAAAGCAGACGCTATTTTATTTGGTGCAATTGGCGATCCAAAATACGACAACGATCCATCATTAAAAATAAGACCAGAACAAGGCTTATTACAATTAAGAAAAGAACTAGATCTTTTTAGCAATATAAACCCTGTAAAAGCTTACGATCAGTTAATAAAAAACGCTCCTCTAAAAAGAGAAATAATTAAAGGAACAGACATTCTTATTTTTAGAGAACTAACAGCTGGAGTTTACTTCGGAAAAAAGGAAACAAGCAAAGATGGTAAAAGTGCCTATGATGTTTGTTCTTATTCGGTTGACGAAATTTCTAGAATTGCTCATTTAGCTTTTAAAGCATCAGAAAGTAGAAGAAATAAAGTAACTTTAATAGACAAATCGAATGTTTTAGAAACTTCCAAATTGTGGAGAAAAACGGTTACAGAAATCGCAAAACAATACAAAAACGTAACGTTAGAACATATGTATGCAGATAATGCAGCCATGAAGTTGATTTTAAACCCGAAAAATTTCGATGTAATACTTACAGAAAACTTTATAGGAGATATAATTTCCGACGAAGCAAGTGTAATTTCTGGCTCAATTGGTTTATTGGCATCTTCTTCAATAGGAGAAGAAAATGCTTTATTTGCACCAGTTCATGGTACTTTTCCAGAAGCAATGGGCAAAGATATTGCAAATCCTTTAGCATCTATTTTGTCTGCAGCTATGATGTTAGAACATTTTGGTTTAGAAGAAGAAGCAGATGCAATTAAGAGAGCTGTAGAAAAATCGTTAGATTTAAACATAACTACCCAAGATATAAAAGGAAAAGATAAATATGCAGCAGCGACTTCTAAAGTGGGCGATTTTATTGCAGATTATATTTTAAATCAAGAAGATAGCAACCTAAATTTTATGAATATTCACGCAGGGCAAAGTACAATTATCTAAAAAAGATATTTTAATGTTTTTTTGGAGCTATTTCCTGCTTGGAATTTATCTTGAGCGAAGTCGAAAGGCTATATCTTTTTATGCTTAATTTATTTCAGCATCTCTCTTTTTTAAAGAAGTAATTTTATTATTGTAACAAATACTAAATCGAGTTCAGCATAAAAAGGGTGCCATTGCAATCTGAGCTAAACATGTTTGCTAAAATTCCGCTAAAATAAAGGGTTTCAATAAAAACTTATAAATTTATTTTCGTGTTATATTTTGCAAAATTCGTAAAGAAAAAATTTGTGAATTCGTGGCAATTCTAAAAAATAAAATAGGAAGTTTAAACCCTTTACATAAAAAAAGTAGATATTTATTAGTGTAATTAAAAAATAATTTTCAATATTTGTCGCTCAAATGAGAAACCAAGTTTTAAATATTATTTCTATTATTATTGTCATCGTAATTATTGCGACATGATAAGGAAGTAGTATTTATATATTTTATAAAGCAAACCTTCCTGTAAAATGGAAGGTTTTTTTATGGAAATATTTCAATGTTTTGAACATCATAATAAGAAGTAGTTAAATATCATTAAATCAAAAAGTTAAGTGTTTTTTCAAATACCTGAATTTAAAGATTTCTACTGAAGATTATGCAACAAAAATGCAAAAACACAGTAATTTAGTCAACAAATTGAATAAAACAATAAATGGAATTAAATAAACACAGCAAAAGATTAACACAAGACGAATCTCAACCAGCATCACAAGCAATGTTATATGCAGTTGGTTTGAGTGACGAAGATATGAGCAAAGCGCAAGTTGGTATTGCAAGTACAGGTTACGATGGTAACCCATGTAACATGCACTTAAACAACTTGGCAGCAGAAGTAAAAGTGGAATCTAAAATTGCAGGTTTGGTTGGTTTAGGGTTTAATACAATTGGTGTTTCGGACGGAATTTCAATGGGAACTTCTGGGATGAATTATTCCTTAGCTTCCAGAGATATTATTGCAGATTCTATAGAAACAGTTATGAATGCACAAAGTTACGATGCGTTGGTTTCTGTAGTTGGTTGCGATAAAAATATGCCAGGAGCTGTCATTGCAATGTTGCGTTTAAATCGTCCATCAATTATGATGTATGGAGGAACCATTGCATCAGGAAATTACAAAGGGAAAAAATTAAATATCGTTTCTGCTTTTGAAGCTTTAGGACAAAAAGTATCAGGAGAAATAGAGGAAGAAGAATATAGAGAAATTATCAAAAGAGCCATTCCAGGAGCTGGTGCTTGTGGAGGAATGTACACTGCAAACACAATGGCTTCTGCGATTGAATGTATGGGTTTTGCATTGCCTTACAACTCGTCTATCCCTGCAGAAAATCCGAATAAATTATCGGAAGCAGAAAGAACAGCTTTGGCAATAAAAAACTTATTAGAGTTAGATTTAAAACCATTAGATATCATTTCTAAAAAATCGTTAGAAAATGCCATTGCGATTGTAAATGCTTTAGGAGGCTCTACAAATGCAGTTTTACACTTTTTAGCGATTGCACACGCAGCAGATATCGAATTTACATTAGAAGATTTTCAAAGAGTTTCAGATAGAACACCATTAATTGCAGATTTAAAACCTTCTGGAAAATATTTAATGGAAGATGTTCATGGAGTTGGAGGAACCCCAGCAATTATGAAATATTTGTTAGATAATAACTATTTACATGGCGATTGTTTAACAGTTACAGGAAAAACGTTAGCAGAGAATTTAGCAGATGTAGAGGCAATGGAATTCGAAGACCAAGATGTAATTTACCCAAAAGACAAAGCATTAAAATCATCAGGAAATATTCAGATTATTTATGGGAATTTGGCAACAGAAGGAGCAGTCGCAAAAATTTCTGGAAACGAAGGTTTATTGTTTGAAGGAAAAGCAGTAGTTTATGATGGAGAACAAGCCGCAAACACAGGAATTTCGAACGGAGAAGTAGAAAAAGGAGATGTGGTCGTTATAAGGTATGTTGGGCCAAAAGGAGGACCAGGAATGCCAGAAATGTTAAAACCAACTTCTTTAATTATGGGAGCAGGTTTAGGGAAATCTGTAGCCTTAATTACAGATGGTCGTTTTTCTGGAGGAACGCATGGTTTTGTGGTGGGTCATATTACACCAGAAGCACAATCTGGAGGCGCAATAGGTTTGGTAGAAACTGGCGATAAAATTAGAATTAGTGCAGAAGACAATTCAATTAATGTTTTAATTTCTGATGAAGAATTAGCAGAGAGAAGAGCAAAATGGGTTGCACCACCATTAAAACACAAAAAGGGAATTTTATATAAATATGCAAAATCAGTAGCATCTGCATCAAAAGGATGTGTAACAGATTTGTAAAGTAAGAAAATAGAAATAAGAGTAAAGAAAAAAGAGACAGACTGGAAAGTCTTTATTCTTTTATCTCTTTTCTTTCATCTAAAAATAAAAACATATGGAAACACAAACCATAAAGCAAATAGAAAAAGTGACTAAAACTACAGAATATATTTCTGGAAGTGAGGCAATTGTTAGATGTCTTATAGAAGAAGGAGTTAAGATTTTATACGGTTATCCTGGAGGCGCAATTATGCCAGTTTATGACGAATTGTATAAATACCAAGATAAAATTCACCACGTTTTAACACGTCATGAACAAGGAGCTACACATGCTGCACAAGGTTATGCAAGAATTTCTGGTGAAGTAGGAGTTGCAATGGCAACTTCTGGCCCTGGAGCAACAAACTTAATCACTGGAATTGCAGATGCACAGATAGATTCTACACCAATGGTTTGTGTTACTGGGCAGGTTTTTTCTCATTTGTTAGGAAGTGACGCTTTTCAAGAAACAGATATTGTTGGTATTTCTACACCAGTAACAAAATGGAATTGCCAAGTAACCAAAGCAGCAGACATTCCTGAAGCGATTGCAAAAGCATTTTACATTGCCAAAAGTGGAAGACCTGGGCCTGTTTTAATTGATATTACAAAAGATGCACAAATAGAAAAGTTCGATTTTTCCTATGAAAAGTGCAAAAAAGTAAGAAGTTATGTTCCGGTTCCTAAAACTGTAAAAGGTTCTTTAGAAACTGCTGCTAAATTAATTAATGAAGCAAAGAAACCATTAGTTGTTTGGGGACAAGGAGTTATTTTAGGGAAAGCAGAAGAAGCATTTAAAGCTGTAATTGAAAAAGCAGGAATTCCTGCTGCTTGGACAATTTTAGGAGCTTCTGCAATTCCTACAAAACACCCTTTAAATGTGGGTATGGTTGGTATGCATGGTAATTATGCACCCAATAAATTAACCAACGAATGTGATGTTTTAATCGCAATCGGAATGCGTTTTGACGATAGAGTTACAGGAAAATTAGACGAATATGCAACCCAAGCAAAAATAATTCACTTTGAAATTGATCCTGCAGAAGTAAACAAAAACGTAAAAGCAGATGTGGCTGTTTTAGGTGATGCAAAAACGACTTTAGAAGCAATTTTACCTTTAATAAATAGCAATTCTCATACAGAATGGCATCAAGAATTTAAAGATTTATATGCTATTGAATACGAAAAAGTAATAAAAGACGACTTACATCCAACCAAAGAAGGGTTAACAATGGGTGAGGTTTTAAAAGAAATAAATATTCAAAGTAAAGGAAATGCTGCAATTGTTTCAGATGTTGGTCAACACCAAATGATTGCTTGTAGATATGCAGAATTCAACAAAACTAAAAGTAACATTACTTCTGGTGGATTAGGAACCATGGGCTTTGGTTTGCCAGCAGCAATTGGCGCAAAAATGGCGGCTCCAAATCGTGAAGTAGTTTCTATTTCTGGTGATGGAGGTTACCAAATGACTATTCAAGAATTGGGGACTATTTTTCAGCAAAAAGCCGCTGTAAAAGTGGTGGTTTTAAATAACGACTTTTTAGGAATGGTGCGTCAATGGCAACAACTATTTTTTGAAAAACGGTATGCATCCACAGAAATGATAAATCCTAATTTTGTAGCCATTGCAGAAGGTTATTACATCAAAGCAAGAAAAGTTACGAAACGAGAAGACCTAGCAGAAGCTGTTAAAGAAATGATGGAAAGTAAAGAAGCCTATTTTTTAGAAGTTTGTGTAGAAAAAGAAGGAAATGTTTTTCCTATGATTCCTACAGGAGCAAGTGTTTCTGACGTGAGATTGGAGTAAAAGAGAATTAAGAAAAGAGAATAAAGAACAAAGATTAAAGAGAAGAGTAGCAACTTTGAAACTTTAAACTTTAAACCTTGAACTTAAAAGTATGAGTACAGAAAAACAATTATTTACCATATCTGTTTATACAGAAAATAATGTTGGATTGTTGAATAGAATTTCAGCAATTTTTCAAAGAAGACACATCAACATAGAGAGTTTAAACATTTCCCCATCAGAAATAGATGGAGTTGCTAAATTTACGATTGTTGTAAATATGATCGAAGAAAATGTAAAGAAAATTATTGGTCAAATAGAAAAGCAAGTAGAGGTTATAAAAGCTTATTATCATGATTTAGATGAAATTATTTATCAAATTTCTGGATTATTTAAAATTAAATCTGAATTGCTATTTGAAGAACGTCAAATTCAGAATATCATTAAAGAAAGCAATGCCAGAATTGTTACTGTTAATAAAGAGTTTTTTGTATTGGAGAAATCTGGTAAAAAAGAAGAAATTATAGAACTATACAACGAATTAAGTCCTTTTGGAATTATGCAATACACACGTTCTGGATTAATAGCAGTCTCTAAAGACGAAATGAAAATTTCAACATTATTAGAAACATACAACAACTAAAAATAGATTAAAGAGTAAAGATATTTCTTTATGCTTATCAAAAATTAAAACAAAAAAAAATGTCAAATTATTTTAACACATTAACATTAAGAGAAAAATTAGAACAATTAGGAAAATGTCGTTTTATGGACGCTTCCGAATTTGAAGACGGAGTAAACGCATTAAAAGGGAAGAAAATTGTTATTGTGGGCTGTGGAGCACAAGGTTTAAACCAAGGATTAAACATGAGAGATTCTGGTTTAGATATTTCTTATGCTTTAAGACAAGCAGCAATCGACCAAAAAAGAGATTCATTTAAAAATGCAACTTCAAACAACTTTAAAGTTGGTAGCTATGAAGATTTATTGCCAACTGCAGATGTAGTAATCAACTTAACACCAGACAAACAACACACAAACGTGGTAGAAACTGTAATGCCTTTAATGAAAAAAGGAGCAACATTATCCTATTCTCATGGTTTTAATATTGTGGAGGAAGGAATGAAAATTCGTAAGGATTTAACCGTAATTATGGTGGCTCCAAAATGTCCTGGAACAGAAGTTCGTGAAGAATATAAAAGAGGTTTTGGTGTGCCAACTTTAATTGCTGTGCATCCAGAAAACGATCCAGAAAACAAAGGTTGGGACCAAGCAAAAGCGTATGCAGCAGCTACAGGAGGTCATAGAGCTGGTGTTTTAGCTTCTTCTTTTGTGGCAGAAGTAAAGAGCGATTTAATGGGAGAACAAACTATTTTATGTGGTTTGTTACAAACTGGAGCTATTTTGTCTTTCGATAAAATGGTAGAAAAAGGAATTGAGCCAGGTTATGCTGCAAAATTAATTCAATATGGTTGGGAAACTGTAACAGAAGCTTTAAAACATGGAGGAATTACAAATATGATGGACAGATTGTCTAACCCTGCAAAAGTAGAAGCGTTTAGAATTTCTGAAGAATTAAAAGACATAATGCGTCCATTATTCCAAAAACATATGGACGATATTATGACAGGTCATTTCTCTAAAACCATGATGGAAGATTGGGCAAATGACGATGCTAATTTATTAAAATGGAGAGCTGCAACAGGAGAAACTGCTTTCGAAAAACAAGAAATTACAGACCAAGAAATTTCGGAACAAGAGTATTTCGACCATGGAACTTTATTGGTTGCTTTTGTAAGAGCTGGTGTAGAATTGGCTTTCGAGTCGATGACAGAGTCTGGAATTATAGATGCATCTGCATACTACGAATCTTTACACGAAACGCCATTAATTGCAAACACCATTGCAAGAATGAAATTGGCAGAAATGAATCGTGTAATCTCTGACACAGCAGAATATGGTTGTTATTTATTCGACCACGCTTGTAAGCCTTTATTAACTGATTTTATGAAAACAGTCGATACCAATATTATTGGTAAGAAATTCTCAGATTCTAATGAGGTTGATAACCAAGAATTAATTCGAATTAATAGCATTATTAGAAACCACCCAGTAGAAAAAGTTGGCGCAAAATTAAGAGCTTCAATGACAGCTATGAAAGTGATAAAATCTGAAGTTTAAGAAAAGTTAAATAATATATTTTTTCAGACCCTTCAGGTTTTAAAAACCTGAAGGGTCTTTTATTTTTAAAAGATGCAAACAAAACAAATATATTTCCCAAGTTTAGAAAACATAAAAGTTGCTGCTAAAAAGTTAGAAGGCGTCGCTTACAAAACTCCATTGAACACAAATATGAATCTTTCTAAAGAATTTAATGCCAATATTCTGTTTAAAAGAGAAGATTTACAAGTGGTTCGTTCTTATAAAATTAGAGGCGCATATAATAAAATGTCTTCTTTAAATGCCGATGAAAAACAGCGAGGAATTGTTTGTGCGAGTGCAGGAAACCATGCCCAAGGAGTTGCTTTGTCTTGTAAATTATTACAGATAAAAGGAACCATTTTTATGCCTTCGCCAACACCAAATCAAAAAATAAACCAAGTAAAAATGTTTGGTGAAGATTTTATTGATGTAGTAATCGAAGGCGATACTTTCGATGATGCATTTAACGCAGCAACTTTAGAATGCGATTTTAAAAAGAAAGTATTTATTCATCCTTTTAATGATGAAAAAGTAATAGAAGGGCAAGCAACAGTGGGTTTGGAAATATTACATCAAACAGATAAAAAAATAGATTACGTTTTTGTTCCAGTTGGTGGTGGAGGTTTGTCTGCAGGTTTATCATCTGTATTTAAAAATTTGTCTCCAAATACAAAAATAATTGGTGTAGAGCCAGAAGGAGCACCTTCTATGTTAACATCCATCAAAAATAAAGAAAACACTTTTTTAGAAAAAATTGATGCTTTTGTAGATGGAGCTGCAGTAAAAAAAGTGGGCGATTTAAACTTTGCCATTTGTAAGCAAAACTTACACGAAGTAATTACAGTTCCAGAAGGTAAAACCTGTCAAACTATTTTAGATTTATATAACAAAGACGCTATTGTTGTAGAGCCAGCAGGTGCTTTAAGTATTGCTGCTTTAGATTTTTTTAAAGAGGATATAAAAGGAAAAAATGTAGTTTGTGTTGTAAGTGGAAGCAATAATGATATTACAAGAACAGCAGAAATTAAAGAACGCGCCTTATTATATGCGAATTTAAAACATTATTTTATCGTAAAATTCCCACAAAGAGCAGGCGCTTTAAAAGAATTCGTAGCAGAAATTTTAGGTCCGAATGACGATATTACCCATTTTGAATATACCAAAAAAACAAATAGAGAAAATGGGGCAGCAGTCGTTGGTTTAGAATTAAAAACATCCGCAGATTTAGCGCCATTAATCAATAGAATGAAAAAGCGTAACTTTTTTGGAGAATATTTAAATGACAAGCCAGATTTGTTTCAGTTTTTGGTGTAATTTAGTGACGAGGGAGCATGTTCCCTTGTCATTTGCCGAAATCCTTTTCATCTTTTAAACGAAAATCAAGGTATTTTACGATTAATTTTAGTTAATTTTGATACGTAAATACGTCTAAATATTTACGATACATCAAATTTTAGACAAATTTTTAAATTTCAAATTATGAAGAATACTTTTAAGGAAATTCCGAACGAATATAAAATTACATCACTTGTAAATCAAAATACATATTTGGTTGGTGGCGAATTAAAAGAATGGAAAGGCGCAAATGCGGAAGTTTATTCAACAATTTCATCAACAAAAGAATACAAACCAACATTATTAGGAACGGTTCCAAATTTAACAGCAAATGAAGCATTAGAAGCTTTAAATGCAGCTTCAAAAGCATATGATCGAGGACAAGGTTTATGGCCGACTATGAAAGTAGAAGGTAGAATTGCAGCCATGGAAAAGTTTGTGGTTCAGATGAAAACCAAAAGAGAAGAAATTGTAAAATTGTTAATGTGGGAAATTGGCAAATCTTTACTAGATTCACAAAAAGAATTCGATAGAACTATAGCATATATTTACGATACAATTGAAGATTACAAACAAATGGACAGGGATTCTGCCAAGTTTGAAAAAAACAGCGGTGTTCACGCACATATTAGAAGAGGACCTTTAGGGGTTGTTTTGTGTTTAGGACCTTATAATTATCCTTTAAATGAAACTTTTGCATTGTTAATTCCTGCTTTAATTATGGGAAATACAGCTATTTTTAAACCAGCAAAACACGGAGTTTTATTGTTATCGCCTTTACTAGAAGCTTTTCAAAATAGTTTTCCAGCAGGAGTTGTAAACATTATTTATGGTAGAGGTAGAGTTTTAGCGACACCAATCATGAAAACTGGTAAAGTTGATGTGTTGGCCTTAATTGGAAACAGTAAATCTGCAAATGCGATTCAGGCGAATCATCCACAGAAAAATAGATTGCGTTTGGTGTTAGGTTTAGAAGCAAAAAATCCAGGAATTGTTTTACCAGATGCAGATTTAGATTTGGCAATTAACGAATGTATTGCAGGCGCAACTTCTTTTAACGGACAACGTTGTACAGCTTTAAAAATATTATATGTTCACGAACATATTGTAGATGAATTTAACAAACGTTTTGCAGCAAAAGTAGATGCCTTAAAATTTGGAAATCCTTGGGAAGATGGCGTGAAATTAACACCATTACCAGAACCAGGAAAACTAGCATATATTCAAGAATTAATTAACGATGCTACTGCAAAAGGAGCAAAAGTAATTAATAAAAAAGGTGGAGAAATAACAAGAAATTATATTTTTCCAGCAGTTTTGTATCCTGTTTCTAAAGATTCTAGAGTTTTTGATGAAGAGCAATTTGGACCAGTAACACCAATCGTTTCTTTCAAAAACATCCAAGAACCTTTAGATGATATGGCTGCTTCCAATTACGGACAACAAGTAAGTGTTTTTGGTAGCGAAGTAAAAACGTTAGCCCCTTTAATAGACACTTTAGTAAATTTGGTTTGTAGAGTAAACTTAAATAGTGCAGCACAAAGAGGCCCAGATGTGTATCCTTTTACAGGAAGAAAAGATTCTGCAGTTGCCACTTTAAGTGTGCACGATGCTTTGCGTTCTTTCTCAATTAGAACTTTTGTTGCTGCTAAAGATACAGCGTATAATAATGCTATATTACAAGAATTATTAGATAAAAAAGCATCTAATTTTATAAGTACAGATTATATTTTGTAGTAAAATTAGAAATTATAGATATTTAAAAACCTTCATTTACGTTGAATAAATTTCGGTAGAGATGGGGGTTTTTAGGTTTAAGTAAAATACTTCTATAACTACGAATTGATAGTAGTTTGCTTTTTATTCGTTTTCATAATCATACACAAATTTTATGTGAGAACTACTTGCCATTAAGTTAGGGTTAGTTCCTTCAACTCCCTCAGGAATTGGCTGATTTCGTTTTTTATAATATACTTTCCAAGCAGGCATAGGGTTTCCTATACTATCGTTAAACGTCATTGGATGCGTAACAAAAGGAATAGAATCTGTTGGTATATTTTGAGAAGAAAACATTTTGTAAATTAATTCAGAACAATAATAAGAAGTATCATCCCATAAAAAAATCTCATCATAAGGTGTATTTATTCTTTCTACTCCATACACTATTGCTTTAGAAATATAAGGCTGGTAGTATTTATTTAATCTTGCAACTGTGGTTTGAGATTTGTTAAATTTATTTTTATTTCTATTTAGAAACTCTTTTAAAGGTGTTTGGCAAACACCTTTTTTAGGAATCGCTTCCAAGACAAACCATTTTTTATCTTTTTGCATTGCCATTCCAACATGCGAATAGTTTTTAGAAAAAGAAGTTGCTGTTACATTTTTAATTGCATTATCTATTTCGTCTGTTCCAGTATTTTGAAATAGTAAGTCCCCTTGTTGTAGTCCGAAATTTTCACCATTTTGTTTATTACTACAATTAGATAAAACAAAAAATAATAAGAGGAGAACACAGGTTTGTTTTAAGAATTTATAGATCATTATTATATTGTTAATTTTTAGGAAAAATAAAATTTACTGTAAAGTTTAATGGTAATTATTAACGAAATTATAAGAAAAGAAGTTTAGAAACAAATCAAAAAAAAAAATCTAAACTCTTTTGTCTAATTTTTCTAACTGTCTATTATGAACTTTACTCAAAGTAAGCAACGCTAAAATGGCCCCTAATAATGCCAATCCCATATCAGATTGTGTGTCCCAAACATAGCCTTGAGTTCCTAAAAAGTCTTCTGCAGATTCTCCAGAAAAAGCGGCTACAAACCATTCAATTAATTCGTAGAAATCCCCTTTTAATTCCCCAAAAGGGAAAACACTCTGCTGTGCTTACTCAATCCTGAGCATCTTTGTTTGTCTTTCCACAACAATCCGTGAAAATCCGTGAAATCTGTTTCTTTTTAATTTCCTTCTACTCAAAAAAAAAATCTCCGTGAATCTCTGTACATTTCTCTGCGCATTTCTCTGCGAATCTCTGTGTAATAATTACTCTAAACCTTCACAGTAAACATTGGTTTTAACGCCTTTTTAGAAAGATTTTTGGTAACACTTGCCGTAAATAAATGCGAAAGCCCACTTCTACCATGTGTACTTAATGCAATTAAATCGACCTTTTTTTCTTTAGAAAAGTTGATGATTCCTTTTTCTACAGAAGTATCATTATACACATTTATAGAATGTTTCGGTAAATTATAATCTTTTATAAAATTCTTTACTTTTTGTTTTGCATTAGACGTACTTTCGAAATTAGAAGGTGTATTTACTTTCAATAAATGTATTTTACTACCAAATGCTTTTGCAAAATTTAAAAACTTGGCAAATACTTCTTTATTGTCTTTTTTAAAGTTAGAGGCAAATACCAAATTTTTTAATTTAAATTTTTTAGAATCTTTTTTTACAACAATAACAGGTATTTTAGAGCTTCTTACGATTTTCTCGGTGTTAGAACCAATCATAATTTCTTCAAATTCAGAATGTCCTTTAGAACCCATAATAATTAAATCTGCATCAATTTTATCAGCATATTTTTTAATACCATCAAAAGGGGTGTTTAGTTTTATAAAATACTCCACAGGAATGTCTTCAGAAAAAAAAGCTGTTTTAAAATCTAAAACTTTTTCTCTTGTTTTTCTTAAATACAACATACTTTCTGGAATGCTAAATTTGCTACCATACCCCATATCTACAACACCAGAAGGTAATTCTATCATATGTATTAAATATATAGTAGCACTGGATTTTTTGGCAATTTTGGCAGCCATTTTTGCAGCATATTCAGAGGGTTTAGAAAAATCGATAGGAACTAAAATCTTTTTCATAAGTCGAAATTTTAAGGGTTAATTTGCTGATATCTAAAGTTACAAAAAAATAATGAATTACTCTTGGTTTGGTAAATCATAAACAATTCGTATATTTGCACCGAAATTTATTGTAAATGGAGGATTGTAGGGGACTTAAAGTCCCCTCTTTTTATACTTTATTTTAAGGATTAAGATGGATCAGAAAATAGTAAAAGACTTAGTAGACGAAGCATTGGCACTTAATAAGTCTTTGTTTTTAATAGATGTATCAATCTCCGAAAACAATAAAATTCAGGTTTTGGTAGATGGAGATCATGGAGTTCCTTTAAGTGAATGTATTCGAATTAGTAGAAATATTAACGACAATTTAGACAGAGAAGAGGAAGATTATTCGCTGGAAGTTTCCACACCAGATATTTCTCATGCCCTAACAGATAAGAGACAGTATAAAAAGAACATTAATAGAATATTAAAAATAAAAACTGCAGAAGAAGAGTTAGAAGGAACTTTAACAGAGGCAGACGAAGATAAAATTATCTTGCGATGGAAAGCAAGAGAACCAAAACCAGTAGGTAAAGGAAAAGTTACTGTAGAAAAAACAGCAACTGTAGAGTATAAGGATATTAAAGAAGCAAAAGTGAAGATTGTATTTTAAGCCAAAAATGTAATGGAAAATATAGCGTTAATTGATTCGTTTTCAGAATTTAAAGATAATAAAAGTATAGACAGAGTAACACTAATGTCTATTTTAGAAGAAGTATTTAGAGCTGCTTTAAAACGTAAGTTTGGTTCTGATGATAATTTCGATATTATTATAAACCCAGACAAAGGAGATTTAGAAATTTGGAGAAATAGAGTCGTAGTTGCAGATGGTTTTTCTGAAGACGATAACGAAGAAATAGAACTAAGTGAAGCAAGAAAAATTGAGCCAGATTTCGAAATTGGCGAAGATGTTTCAGAAGAAGTAAAATTAATCGACTTAGGAAGAAGAGCTATTTTGGCATTACGTCAAAACTTAATTTCTAAAATTTACGAGCACGATAGTACAAATATCTTTAAGCATTTTAAAGATTTAGAAGGCGAATTATACAGTGCAGAAGTGCATCACATTCGTCACAATGCAATTATTTTGTTAGATGACGATGGGAATGAAATTGTATTACCAAAAAGCGAGCAAATTCGTTCAGATTTCTTCAGAAAAGGAGATTCTGTAAGAGGTGTTATAAAAACAGTAGAATTAAGAGGTAACAAACCTGCAATTATATTGTCGAGAACATCGCCATTATTTTTAAATAAACTATTCGAGCAAGAAATTCCAGAAGTTTTCGACGGTTTAATTACTGTGGAAGGAGTTGCAAGAATACCAGGAGAAAAAGCAAAAGTAGCAGTAGATTCTTATGACGATAGGATAGATCCTGTTGGAGCTTGTGTTGGTGTAAAAGGTTCAAGAATTCATGGTATTGTTCGCGAACTAGGAAACGAAAATATAGATGTTATAAATTATACCAAAAACGAACAATTGTTTATTTCAAGAGCATTAAGTCCTGCAAAAGTAACCTCAATGGAAATTGAAATGTACGAAGAAGAAAAAAATGGTAAAAAAGGACGTGTAAATGTGCTTTTAAAACCAGAAGAAGTTTCGAAAGCAATTGGTAGAGGTGGTGTAAATATTCGTTTAGCGAGTGAGTTAACAGGCTACGAAATAGACGTTCAAAGAGAAGGTTTAGAAGAAGAAGATGTAGAGTTAACAGAATTTAGCGACGAAATAGAAGCTTGGATTATTAAAGAATTCAAGAACATTGGTTTAGATACCGCAAGAAGCGTGTTGGAAACAACCGTTGCAGAATTGGTAAAAAGAACCGATTTAGAAGAAGAAACTATTTTAGATGTGCAGAGAATTTTAAAAGAAGAATTCGAAGAATAGTTCAAATTAAAAGAGTAACGTAAAAAAGCATATTTTTACAAAATTAAAGGCTAAAATATAATATATGTCTGAAGGCAAAACAACGAGGCTTAATAAGGTTTTAAGAGAATTAAATATTTCTCTGGATAGAGCAGTGGAATATTTGGCGGATAAAGGTCACGAAATAGAATCGAGACCAACCACTAAAATTTCTGGAGATATCTACCAAATCTTATTAGATGGCTTCCAAACAGATGCAAGCAAAAAAGCAGCGTCTAAAGAAGTTGGAGAGGAAAAGCGAAAAGAAAAAGAAGCTATTCGTGCAGAGCTAGAGGCGAAACAAGAACTTAAAAAAGCCGAGGAAGCTAAGAAAGAAGAAATTTTTAAAGCTAAAGCCGAAAAGTTAGAGGTTAAAAAAGTGGGTAAAATCGATATCGATAATATTGGCAAAAAACCTGCTGAGAAAAAAGAAGCTGTTGCAGAAAAACCAAAAGAAGAAGCTCCGAAAATAGCATCACCTAAAAAAGAGGTCTTAGTAGAAAAACCGAAAAAAGGAATAATTAAGGCAGAAGTTCCAAAATTAAAAGGATTAAAGGTGGTTTCTAAAGTAGAAAAACCAACTCCTAAAGTAGAAAAAGAAGCTCCTAAAAAGGAAGCTCCGAAAACAGCAAAAGCGGAACCAGCGAAAAAAGAAGAAGAAACGCCTACTGAAATTACTGCAGAAAATGCAGAAGCAATAAAAACACAGTATAAAAAGTTAGACGGGCCTAACTTTACAGGTAAAAAAATTGATTTAAAACAATTCGAAAAACCTAAAAAGAAAAAGCCAGAAGCTAAAAAAGATGCAGGATCAGATTCAAGAAAGAAGCGTAAACGTATTAGCAAACCTAGTGGAGGTGGTGTAGGAAGACCATTGCCAAACAGAGGTTCAGGTGGCACCAGAGGTGGTGGAGGTTATAAAGGAAGAGGAAATAACACAAGACCAGCTGTTAAAAAAGAAGAACCTACAGAAGCAGAAATCCAAAAACAAGTAAGAGAAACACTTGAGAAACTGCAAGGAAAATCTTCTCGTGGAAAAGGTGCAAAATACCGTAGAAACAAAAGAGAGGCTCACAGAGAGCATACAGAAGCAGAATTAGAAGCACAAGCATTAGATAACAAAATCTTAAAAGTAACAGAATTTGTTACTGTAAGTGAAGTTGCAGCCATGATGGATGTTCCTGTAACAAACATTATATCTGCATGTATGTCTTTAGGAATGATGGTAACAATGAACCAACGTTTAGATGCTGAAACTTTAGTTATTGTTGCAGAAGAATTCAACCACAAAGTAGAATTTGTTGGAGCAGAAGTAGAAGAATCCATAGAAGAAGTAGAAGATAAACCAGAAGATTTAATAACGCGTGCACCAATTATTACAGTAATGGGTCACGTAGATCATGGTAAAACTTCTCTATTAGATTATATTAGAAAAGCAAACGTAATTGAAGGAGAAAGTGGAGGAATTACGCAACACATTGGAGCGTATTCTGTAAACGTTGGCGATCAAAAAATTGCATTTTTAGATACACCAGGTCACGAAGCCTTTACAGCGATGAGAGCACGTGGAGCGCAAGTAACAGACTTAGTAATTATTGTTGCAGCAGCAGATGATGATGTAATGCCACAAACTAAAGAGGCGATTTCTCATGCACAAGCAGCAGGAGTACCAATTATATTTGCAATTAACAAGATCGATAAGCCAAATGCAAATCCAGATAATGTAAAAACGCAATTATCTCAAATGAATTTGTTGATAGAAGAATGGGGTGGAAGCATTCAATCTCAAGATATTTCAGCAAAAACAGGAGAAGGTGTTCCAGAATTGTTAGAAAAAGTTTTATTAGAAGCAGAGATTTTAGAATTGAAAGCGAATCCTAATAAAAATGCAGTTGGTGCAGTTGTAGAAGCATTGTTAGATAAAGGTAGAGGTTATGTTACCACTATTTTAGTACAAGCAGGAACGTTAAAAATCGGAGATTACTTATTAGCTGGTAAACACAGTGGAAAAGTAAAAGCGATGTTCGACGATAAAGGAAACAACTTAGAAACTGCTGGTCCATCAACACCAGTATCTATCTTAGGATTAGATGGAGCGCCACAAGCAGGAGACAAGTTTGTTGTTTTTGATGATGAAAGAGAAGCAAAACAAATTGCATCGAAACGTTCTCAATTACAACGTGAGCAATCTGTAAGAACTCAAAAAACATTAACGTTAGCAGAAATAGGACGTAGAATTGCGTTAGGAGACTTTAAAGAATTAAACATTATCTTAAAAGGAGATGTAGATGGTTCTGTAGAAGCCTTAACAGATTCTTTCCAAAAATTATCTACTGAAGAAATTCAAGTAAATATTTTACACAAAGGTGTTGGAGCCATTACAGAAAGTGATGTGTTATTAGCAACAGCTTCCGATGCAATTATTGTAGGATTTAATGTGCGTCCGCAAGGAAATGCAAGAGTCGTTGCAGATAGAGAAGAAGTAGATATTAGAACATATTCTATTATTTACGATGCTATTAACGACCTTAAAGATGCCATGGAAGGAATGTTATCTCCGGAAATGAAAGAAGAGGTTACTGGTAATGTAGAAATTAGAGAAGTTTATAAAATTTCTAAAGTGGGTAACATTGCAGGTTGTATGGTAATATCTGGTAAAATCTTTAGAGATTCTCAAATTAGAATTATTAGAGACGGAATTGTTGTACACGATGGAGTATTATCATCATTAAAACGTTTCAAAGACGATGTAAAAGAAGTAGCAAAAGGATACGATTGTGGACTTCAAATTAAAAATTATAACGACATCCAAGAAGGTGATGTAATAGAAGCATACAAAGAAGTAGCCGTTAAAAAGAAGTTGAAATAGACTTGATTTTTATATAAAGCAAAAGCCGAAATTCGTTATGAATTTCGGCTTTTTTATTGAAATTGTTAAAAAAGAAACTATAAAATTCTAAGAATTCATATATTCCTACATCAAACATCAAAATCTTTCATAAAACTAAAAACCAAAAACCTATTTCCCCATAGGAACTACAATAATACCAGAAAACTCTTTTTGAAAGATTAAAAGAGCTCTATCTGCATCTAATTTCGTTTTATAATTTCCAACTTGTACTTTCCATTCAGGAGCGTTGTAAACCAATCTAGAATAGACTCTAGGATATAATATTTTAAATTGAGCCTGCTTTCTTTTAGCGGTAGTTTCTCTTCCGTTATAAATCTGAATTTTATATCCAAAACCTACAGCTTTGTCGTAACTCCTCTTTTTTTCAACCAATCGTTTTATTTCTTCGCTGCTATTTGTAGAGTTTTGTGCAGACAATGTAGTCGTTCCAAAAACCAAACTCACAAATAATATCTTTAAAAACAATGTACTTTTCATAGATTCAAATATTTCTACAAAAATAACGACTTCATTAGTAATAAATTGAATAAAACACTTATTTAGAATAATTATAAATTAATATTTAACGTTCCTTTAGCTTTTCAGAATTTAGCAATATGTAGTACTTTTGTCCAACTGTTCAAAAATCATCTTTTTTGAACGAATTTAGACACATTACTAAAATTATAGTTTGTAAATATGAAAAGTGTAGCATTGCACAGTAGACTAACTTCATTGTTCCTTAAAGGAATTACATTACTTTTATTTTTTGCATTTAGCATTTCTTCATACTCGCAAGATATGGACGAGGCTCGTCAAAAAAGAGGAAAGGCATTATTTAAATCTTTATGTGCTTCTTGTCATAAATTAGACAAGAAACTAGTAGGGCCAGCTTTAGCGAATGTAGAAGAGCGAAGAGAAAACGACTGGTTAAAAGCTTGGATTAAAAATAATGCAGAGCTAAGAGCTTCTGGAGATAAGCAAGCAATTGAGGTTTACGAAGAGTATAATGGATCTAACATGACTGCTTTTCCGCAGTTATCAGATACAGACATAGATGATATTTTATACTATACCACTGTTGGGGAAATTAAAAAAGAGCCAGTTGTTGCAGAAGGTGTAGTTGCAGGAGCTCCAACTGGAACTGCACCAGAATGGTTAATATACTTATTAGCAGCTGCAATTGTAGTAGCGTTTTTAATGATCGCAAGTTTATTAAAACAAGTAAGTGAATTAAAAGGTAATAAAAAACCAGAGGTTCAATCGAATTTAAAAAGAGATTTACAAGAATTATGGGTTGGTGTTAAAAACAATACTTTCTTAAAAGTGTTGGCAACCATCTTTTTGCTTTTAATAGGTGCATACGTTGTTTTTGGTGCGTTGTTTCAAGTCGGTGTAGATCAGGGGTATCAACCAATTCAGCCAATTGCATTTTCACATAAAATTCATGCTGGAGATAATAAAATCGATTGTCAATACTGTCACTCTTCAGCAAAACATAGTAAGCATTCAGGAATTCCTTCTGTAAATGTTTGTATGAACTGTCATAAAAATATTTCTGAAGTTGCAGAAAATACAGTAGTTAAATTAGAAGATGGAGTGGTTTTAGGAAAAGCCGAATTAGATTTGGAAATTGCTAAAGTGTATAATGCAGCAGGTTGGAATCCAGAAACATTAGAATATACTGGAGAACAAAAGCCAATCAAATGGGTTAAAATTCATAATTTACCAGATTTTGTTTATTATAATCACTCTCAACACGTTACTGTTGCAGGAATTGCTTGCCAGAAATGTCATGGTCCTGTTGAGGAAATGGAGGAGTTGTATCAATACTCACCATTAACAATGGGTTGGTGTATAGACTGTCATAGAGAAACAAAGGTAGATTTAAAAAATAACGATTATTACGAGAAGGTTCACAAGCAATTAGCAGAAAAGTATGGTACAGAGCAAGTTACAATTTCTCAGTTGGGTGGATTAGAATGTGGTAAGTGTCATTATTAATTATAAAATTAAAAGATTTTTTAAATCTTTCAATCATTAAATAAAAGCATAAATGGCTTCAAACAAAAAATACTGGAAAAGTGTTGAAGAACTAAAAGGTAGTTCTGTTGTTGAAACGCTGGGTAAAAATGAATTTGTAGAAAATATTCCTACAGACGATTTTTTAGGTGATAAAGAAACATTAGAGAATTCTTCTACATCTCGTAGAGATTTCTTAAAATATGTTGGCTTTACAACAGCTGCAGCTTCATTAGCAGCTTGCGAAGGACCTGTAATCAAGTCCATTCCTTACGTTGTAAAACCAAATGATATTATTGCTGGTGTTGCAGATTGGTATGCTACTTCAATAGCAGATGGTTTCGACTTTGCAAATGTTTTAGTAAAAACGCGTGAAGGTCGTCCAATTCAAATTATGCCAAACAAAGAGGCGAATGGATCTACAAGTGCGAGAGTACAAGCTTCTGTTTTATCTTTATATGATGAAAAACTTCGTTTACAAGAGCCATCTAAAAATGGGGAAGTTATTACTTGGGCAGATGCAGATAGAGAAATAGGTGTAGAGTTGCTAAAATTAAAAGAAGCAGGAAAGCCAGTTGTTTTATTAACGGGAACAACAGCAAGTCCATCGACTACAAAAGTTATTGAACAATTTACAACTGCTAATCCAAATGTTTCTCATGTTGTTTACGATGCCATTTCTGAAGATGCATCTGCAAATGCTTTCGAAGCAATGTATGGTAGAAGAGCATTGCCAAATTACAAATTAGAAAATGCAGAAACAATTGTTTCTTTCGGAGCAGATTTCTTAGGAGATTTTCACGGAGGTTTCGAAAAAGAATATATACAAGGTAGAAAACCAGAAACAGGAAAGATGTCTTACCACATTCAAGTGGAAAGTAATATGTCTTTAACTGGTGCAAATGCAGACAAACGTATAGTCGCAAAACCATCTGATGTTGTTTTCGCTTTAATTAATTTATACAACGCCATCACAAAAGAAGGAGTTGCGTCTAAATCGACACCAATAGATGTCGAAATTCAAAAAATTGCAAAAGTGTTAAAGAAAGCAGGTTCTAAAGCAGTTGTTATGACTGGTGTGAATGATGTAAACGCACAACTAATCTCTTTGGCTATTAATAAGGCTTTAAATAGTGAAATTTTAGACACTAAAAACTCGTTAAATATTCGTCAAGGAAATTACGAAGAAGTTCAAAAATTAGTTTCAGATGTAAAATCTGGAAAAATTGGAGGATTAATTACTTACAATGTAGATCCAGTTTACAGTTTAGAAAATGGAGTTGCTTTTGCTGAAGCATTAAAAAATGTATCTTTAAAAGTTGCAATTGCTGTTGAAAATAGTGCTACTGTAAACGCAATGGATTATGCTTTACCTGCAACACATTTCTTAGAATCTTGGGGAGATACCAATTTTTCTAAAGAAAATTACGGGTTAATGCAACCTACAATTCAGCCATTATTTAAAACGCGTCAATTTCAAGATACATTATTAAAGTGGTCTGGAAGCGCAACATCTTATTACGATTTCTTAAAATCTTTCTGGTCTACAGAAGTTTTAGGAGGTAGTTCTTGGAACAAGGCATTACACAATGGCTTCTTCCTAAAAGAAGTAGTTACCACTGAAGATGATGCAGAAACTCCAAAAGACCTTTCAATTGCAGAAGCAGCAAGGATTTTAAAAATGAATACTACTCCTTCTGGAATGGAGTTGAATTTATATACCAAAACTGGTCTAGGAGATGGTAAACAAGCGAACAATCCTTGGTTACAAGAATTCCCAGACCCAATTACAAGAGCATCTTGGGATAATTACTTAACAGTTTCTATGGCAGATGCTAAAGAAATTGGTTTTTCTAATCCTGTAAAAGATAATGGAGCAATTAATGGAGATTATGCGAAAGTAACCGTAAATGGTGCTGAAGTTGTAGTTCCTGTTATGGTACAACCTGGTCAGGCAAAAGGATCTGTAGGTTTGGCATTAGGTTTCGGAAAAACTTTTGGTTTAAAAGAAGAAATGCAAGTGGGTGTAAATGCATATCCTTTATATAAAGATGGCAATAACATTCAATATAATGTAAAAGTAGAAAAAGTTTCTGGAACGCATAAGTTTGCCTGTACACAAGTGCAAAAAACAATTGCAGGACGTCATGATATTTTAAAAGTAACTTCTTTAAAAGAATACAAAACTGTAGATCCTAAAGATCATCACCATGGATGGAATAAGCCAGCATATGTTTCTTACGATCATAAAGAAGTAGAAGCTAATAAGATTGATTTATGGGATGAGCACAATAGAGAAATTGGGCATCATTTTAATTTATCTATCGATTTAACTTCTTGTACAGGTTGTGGTGCGTGTGTAGTTGCATGTCATGCAGAAAATAATGTACCTGTTGTAGGTAAAAAAGAAGTAAGAGTTGGTAGAGATATGCACTGGTTGCGTATCGATAGATACTATTCTTCTGAAGTAGAAACAAGAGAAAAAGCTAAAGAATTAGGATTAAGCAGAGGAGAAACGTATGAAGCGTTAGAAACAGAAGCAGAGAATCCTGAGGTTACTTTTCAACCAATGATGTGCCAGCACTGTAATCACGCTCCTTGTGAAACTGTGTGTCCAGTTGCAGCAACCTCTCATGGTCGTCAAGGACAAAATCAAATGGCATATAACAGATGTGTTGGTACAAGATATTGTGCAAACAACTGTCCATATAGAGTACGTCGTTTTAACTGGTTTAATTATGCAAATAATAACGAGTTCGATTTTAATATGAACAACGAATATGGTAAAATGGTTTTAAACCCAGATGTTGTAGTTCGTTCTAGAGGAGTTATGGAAAAATGTTCTATGTGTATTCAAATGACACAAGCAACCATTTTAAAAGCGAAAAAAGAAGGAAGAGCTGTAAATACAGATGAATTTGAAACAGCTTGTTCATCTGCATGTACAACAGGAGCTATGGTTTTTGGAGATGTAAATAACAAAAAAGACCAAGTAGCAACATTAGCAAAAGACAAAAGAGCTTACAATGTATTAGATTATCTTCAAACGAAGCCTAATGTAATATATCAAGTGAAAATTAGAAATACAAACGAAGCGTAATTAAATTTTAAGATATAAAAACATGTCTCATTACGAAGCATCCATTAGGGAACCTTTAGTATTAGGTGATAAAAGTTACCACGATATTACCGAGGACATTGCGAAACCTATAGAAGGTAAAGCAAACAAGAACTGGTATATAGCATTTTATATTTCTTTAGCAGCAATGCTTTGGGGATTTGGATGTATTTTCTATACAGTTGGAACAGGTATTGGAGTTTGGGGGTTGAACAAGAACATTGGTTGGGCTTGGGATATTACAAACTTTGTATGGTGGGTTGGTATTGGTCATGCAGGAACGTTAATTTCTGCAGTACTTTTATTATTCCGTCAAAAATGGAGAATGGCGATTAATCGTTCTGCAGAAGCTATGACAATTTTCGCCGTTTTTCAGGCAGGATTGTTTCCAATTATTCACATGGGACGTCCTTGGAATGGATATTGGGTAATGCCAATTCCAAACCAATTTGGGTCTCTTTGGGTAAACTTTAACTCACCATTATTATGGGATGTATTTGCAATCTCAACTTATTTATCTGTATCATTAGTTTTCTGGTGGACGGGTTTATTACCAGATTTTGCAATGATTCGAGATAGAGCAGTAAAGCCTTTTCAAAAGAAAATTTACGCTTTATTATCATTCGGTTGGTCTGGTAGAGCAAAAGATTGGCAACGTTTTGAAGAGGTATCTTTGGTATTGGCAGGTTTAGCAACACCATTAGTACTTTCTGTACATACAATTGTATCGATGGACTTTGCCACTTCTATTAACCCAGGTTGGCACTCAACAATTTTTCCACCTTATTTCGTGGCAGGAGCAATCTTTTCTGGATTTGCAATGGTACAAACGTTATTAGGTATTATGAGAAAAGTTACAAATATGGAAGATTACATTACACGTATGCATATCGAGTATATGAATATTGTAATCATCTTAACAGGTGGTATTGTAGCTGTAGCTTATGCAACAGAATTCTTTATAGCTTGGTACACAGGATCGCCTTATGAAAATTACACATACTTATCTGTAGGTGCTGCAACAGGACCTTATGCTTGGGCATTTTATTCACTTTTATTCTTTAACATCTTAACACCACAAATACTTTGGTTTAAAAAAATTAGAAGAAGTTTTATATGGTCATTCATTATTTCGATATTTATTAATATTGGTATGTGGTTCGAGCGTTTCGATATTATCGCAATTGTATTAAGTAAAGGACATTTACCTTCTACTTGGTGGCGTTTTGAACCAACATTTGTAGATGTAGGTATTTTTATTGGGACCATAGGTTTTTTCTTTGTATTATTTTTATTGTACGCAAGAACATTTCCTGTAATTGCGCAAGCCGAAGTAAAAACAATCTTAAAATCTTCTGGCGAATTTTACAAGAAAAGATTAGCACAAGGTATTCCAACAAAACCAACAATTGTTATTGCTGAAAAGAAAATTATTGAAGTTGATTCTTCAGATAAAAATATAAAAGAATAATTATGGAATCATCAAAAGTTATTCACGCGTTTTATACCGATGACGAAATTTTGTTAGATGCAGTGAAAGCTGTAAAAGCAAAGCATCATCATATAGAAGAAGTATTCTGTCCTTTTCCAGTTCACGGATTAGACAAAGCAATGGGTTTAGCACCAACAAGATTGGCTATTACTTCGTTTTTATACGGAATTACAGGTTTAGCAGTAGCAATTTGGTTAACAAAATATATTATGATAGAAGATTGGCCACAAGACATTGGTGGTAAACCAAACTTTACTTGGTGGGCAAACATGCCTGCATTTGTGCCTATCTTATTTGAATTGACGGTATTTTTTGCTGCTCACTTAATGGTAATTACTTTTTATATGCGAAGTAGATTATGGCCATTTAAAGAAGCAGAAAATCCAGATCCAAGAACTACAGACGATCATTTTTTAATGGAAATTCCTGTTCATAATAACGAGGTTGAGTTAACAAAGTTGTTAACAAACACAGGAGCTGTAGAAATTAATATAGTAGACAAGCACTAATATATAGATAATGAAGAATTTTAAATTAATTATTGTTTTAGTAGCTGTTGCAAGTTTTATTTCTTGTAACAAAAGAACACGAGAAGTTCAATATATGCCAGATATGTATGAATCTGTACCTTATAATGCAGATGCCGCAAACGGATTAAAAGGTAATCCTGTAAATTCTGCACCAGTAGCTGGAACAATTCCAAGAGGTGGAGTGCCGGCTTATGATATTCCAGATACTACAGAAGGATATGAATTAGCAAAAACAGAGCTTAAAAATCCATTAGAAAAGACAAAGGAAAACTTAGAAAATGGAAAGGCAATGTACACGATTTATTGTATTTCTTGCCATGGAAAAAAAGGTGATGGAAATGGATATTTAGTAGAAGCAGATAAGTTTGCTGGAATACCAAATTATAAAGATAGAGATATTACAGAAGGGAGTATTTATCACGTAATTATGCATGGTAAAAACTTAATGGGTTCACACTCATCTCAATTAACATACAAAGAACGCTGGCAAGTAGTACAATATGTGGAAGCATTACGTGCAGATTTGTTAAAATAAATTACAAAAAGAAAGAATACGAAAGATATGTATCAATTCTCAGGTAAATTAAAAATATTCTCTTTAGCCCTAATAATAGTAGGAGCTTTAGGTATTGCATTTAGCTTTTATAGTGGATCTCAATTAACAGTTGAGAGTGCTAAAGAAATTATAGCAAATCAATCTCATGGAGATTCTCATGGTTCTGCAGTGGAAGGAACACATTCAACAACAAAAGAACACGATACAAGTGGTTCTCACACAAGTGATGGAAACATAGATAAAGAAATGAGCGCTCATGGAGCACATGGAGACGATTCTCATGCAGAACACGTTTTACACCAATTACAAAATAGACCTTGGTCCGCATTTTATGTAGCTTTATTCTTTTTCCTGGGAACAACTTTATTAGTATTGGCATTTTATGCGTCTCAAAGAGTAGCACAATCTGGTTGGTCTATTGTTCTATTTAGAGTAATGGAAGCAATAACAGCAAATATTGTTCCTGTATCTATCTTAATGTTAGTTTTTATAGGGTTAACTGTAGGGCATTTTAATCATATATTTCCTTGGATGGCAGAAGGTACTTTTGATCCTTCAAGCGAAAATTACGATGCTATTGTAGATGGTAAATCTTGGTGGATGAACGTTCCTGGATGGGCAATAAGAAGTGTTGTTTATTTATTACTTTGGAATTTGTACAGATGGTTTATAAGAAAGAATTCTATCGCAGAAGATACCGCAAACGACGGTTTTAAAACATATAAGAAAAACTATAATGCATCTGTAATATTCTTATTCATTTTTATGATAACAGAATCTATGATGTCTTGGGATTGGATTATGGGATTAGACCCACACTGGTTCTCTACATTATTCGGTTGGTACGTTTTGGCAACTTTACTTGTAAGTGCTTTAACTGTAATTGCTTTTGTAACTATTTATTTACGTTCTAAAGGAGCTTTACCACAGGTTAACGATAGCCATATTCACGATTTAGCGAAATTTATGTTTGGTTTCTCTGTATTTTGGACCTATTTATGGTTCGCACAGTTTATGTTAATTTGGTATGCAGATATTCCTGAAGAAACTACGTATTTCTTAGCGAGATTCAACGAGTATAAATTACCATTTTTAGGGATGGTTGTAATGAATTTCGTATTCCCAGTATTGTTATTGTTAAATAGCGACTTTAAGAGCATTCCTTGGTTTGTTATTATAGGAGGTATTGTAATATTAGCAGGCCATTATGTAGATGTATTTATTATGGTTATGCCAGCAACAGTCGGTGGCCAATGGTTCTTTGGAATTCCAGAAATTAGTGCATTATTATTTTTCTTAGGAATCTTTATATATACAGTATTTAGTGCATTTTCGAAAGCAAATGCAGTTCCAACAGGAAACCCATTCTTAGAAGAAAGTGCTCATTTTCATTATTACAATATCGAGCACAGAGGAGAAGGATCAGCAGATCATTAATAAATAATTGAATTAAAAATTAAGACAAGATAAATATGCTAGCTCTATTTTATATTTTTATAGGTGTTGCAATCGGTGTAAGTGTTTGGCAAATTACCAGAATTATGAACTTTAGAAGTTCTATTGCCAACGATAAAGATAATGCTGCTCAAGGAAAATTTGCCATCGGTTTTATGGCTTTCTTATATGCCATAATGATTTATTGTTTAATCTTTATGAATGTAATAATGTTACCAGAATCTGCTTCAATTGAAGGAGAACATGACGATAATTTATTTAACATTACATTTTGGTTGATTGGAATAGTACAATTTCTGATGCAATTTCTTATCTTTTATTTCACTTTTAAATACAGAGGAAGTAAAGACAGAAAAGCAAAATTCTATGCAGATAGCCACAAATTAGAATTTATTTGGACAATTACACCAGCAATTGTTTTGGTTGGTTTAATTGGTTATGGTTTATGGCAATGGAACAATGTTATGGATTTATCTGACGATGATGCCATCGTTATTGAAGTATATGCTCAACAATTTAGATGGGATGCACGTTATGCAGGAGAAGACAATACATTAGGTTTAGGAAACGTAAACTACATAAAAGGTATTAATACTTTAGGTGTAGATATGACTGATAAAAACGCTGCAGACGATAAACAAGTAACTGAATTATATTTACCAAAAGGTAGAAAAGTTCATTTTAAGTTTCGTTCGCAAGATGTTTTACACTCAGCTTATATGCCACACTTTAGAGCTCAAATGAACTGTGTTCCAGGAATGGTAACAGAATTTGGTTTTACTCCAAAATACACAACAGAAGAAATGAGACAACAACCAGAGGTTATAGATAAAACCAACGGAATTAATAAAATAAGAAGAGCAAAAGGAGAAGACCCTTATGTGTTTGATTATTTATTGTTGTGTAATAAAATTTGTGGAGCTTCTCACTACAACATGCAGATGAAAATTACAGTTGTAGAGCCAGAAGAATACGAAAAGTGGATTGCAGAGCAACCAACATTATCAGAAGTTATTAAATAAATTAGTTTAAAAAAAGACACTACAAATAATAAGATTATGTCAGATCATCATCATAAAGAAACATTTGTAACAAAATATATTTTTACTCAAGACCATAAAATGATTTCTAAGCAGTTCTTGGTAACTGGTATGTTTATGGGAATTATTGGGGTATTAATGTCTATGTTATTCCGTATTCAAATTGCTTGGCCAGAGAAATCGTTTTCTATAGTTGAAGCATTTTTAGGACCACATCAAACAGATGGTATTATGAATCCAGATATGTACTTGGCATTGGTAACAATCCATGGTACAATAATGGTATTTTTTGTATTAACAGCAGGTTTAAGTGGTACATTTTCTAACTTATTAATTCCGTTGCAAATAGGAGCTAGAGATATGGCTTCTGGTTTTTTAAATATGGTTTCTTACTGGTTATTTTTTATATCTAGTATTGTAATGGTTATTTCTTTATTTATAGAAGCAGGACCAGCTTCTGCAGGATGGACAATTTACCCTCCTTTAAGTGCACTACCACAAGCAATTCCGGGTTCTGGAACAGGTATGACACTGTGGTTGGTTTCAATGGCAATATTTATAGCATCATCTTTAATAGGATCTTTAAACTATATTGTTACTGTATTTAATTTACGTACAAAAGGAATGAAAATGACAAGATTGCCTTTAACCATTTGGGCTTTCTTTATTACTGCAATTATTGGTGTAGTTTCTTTCCCTGTATTATTATCTGCAGCATTATTATTAATTTTCGATAGAAGTTTTGGAACCTCTTTTTACTTATCGGATATATTTATATCGGGAGAAGTATTACATTATCAAGGTGGTTCTCCTGTATTATTCGAACACTTGTTTTGGTTTTTAGGACACCCAGAAGTTTACATTGTAATTTTACCAGCAATGGGAATTGTTTCAGAAATCCTATCAATTAACTCTCGAAAACCTATTTTTGGTTATCGTGCAATGATTGGTTCTATTATGGCAATTGCATTTTTATCAACAATTGTTTGGGGTCACCATATGTTTGTTTCAGGAATGAATCCATTTTTAGGATCCGTATTTACATTTACAACTTTACTAATTGCAATTCCATCCGCAGTAAAAGCCTTTAACTGGGTTACAACTATATGGAAAGGAAATTTACAATTAAACCCAGCAATGTTATTTTCTGTTGGATTAGTTTCAACTTTTGTAACAGGAGGTTTAACAGGATTGGTTCTAGGAGATTCTGCTTTAGATATTACGATTCACGATACATATTTTGTTGTAGCACATTTTCACTTGGTAATGGGAGTTTCAGCAATTTTTGGGATGTTTGCTGGTGTATATCACTGGTTCCCAAAAATGTATGGTAGAATGATGAATAAAACAATGGGTTATTGGCATTTTTGGATTACAATAATTTGTGCTTATGGAGTATTTTGGCCAATGCACTTTATTGGTTTAGCAGGTTTACCAAGAAGATATTACACGAACACAAATTTTCCAATGTTCGACGATTTAGCGGATATTAATGTAGTAATTACAATTTTTGCATTGGTTGGAGGTTTAGCACAAATTATATTTATAGCAAACTTTTTTATCTCTATTTATAGAGGACAAAAAGCAACGCAAAACCCTTGGAATGCTAATACATTAGAATGGACAACTCCAATAGAACACATTCATGGAAACTGGCCTGGTAAATTACCAGAAGTTCATAGATGGGCGTACGATTATAGTAAACGTGTAGACCCAAATGACGATGATAGCGATTATTTACATGGTAAAGATTTTGTGTTACAAACAACACCTTTATTAGATGGAGAAGAGCCATCGTAAATAATAAAATATTATATAAAAACCTTTCCCCTCGGAAAGGTTTTTTGCTTATTAGATTTTGTCAATTCCTTTTTTTTTTTTAAAATTTGACTGTAACAACCTTTAAATAAAATTACTATGAAAAAAACTATTTATTTATTATTGTTTTCTTTTATTCTTGTTGCTTGTCAAACAGAAGATAACAAAGGCAATGATAGCTTAGCGAAATTTGAAATAAATAAACTTACTAATAGTAAAATTGCTTTTGAAGACGAAGGAAAATTAATTTTAAATGTTTCTGACCATAAAATATTAGAGACTTTTAAAGCTTTTAATAAAACTATGGAACTCCAATTGGATCCAGAAAGGTTTGAAATTATAAAAGTTGAAGATAAAAACTATCTACGTTTTTTTAGTAAAAATAATCAAGTATCAACTATTGCATTAGAAAAAGGAAGTGATAATATCTATAGAACTGGTTCTACTGTCTGTACAAGTACTGCTTGTGCTTCAGGTGGTGGTTGTATTCCTAATGGAAATTATTGTACTAAATGTAGACCTGAAGGAACACCTCCAAAAGCTCCAGATGGAGATTGTAGAAGAACAACGACTGGAGAAGATTCTATAAAATAAATGATAATTTTATTTTTATTAACCTTTCTGTTTATTCAGAAAGGTTTTTTGCTTTATAGAACATTATTTTATCATCTTAAATTCTATTATCTTTGTTTTTATGAACGAAAACTTAAATCCCGAAAACGATAATTATACAAATGAAGAATTAGACGTAGAAAAAAAATTACGTCCGCTTTCGTTTAACGATTTTTCAGGACAAGAACAAGCAATTGATAACTTAAAAATTTTCGTGGAAGCAGCCAATCAAAGAAAAGAAGCCTTAGACCACACGTTGTTTCATGGACCTCCAGGTTTAGGAAAAACGACCTTAGCACATATTTTAGCCAACGAATTAGAAGTTGGTATAAAAGTAACTTCTGGGCCCGTTTTAGACAAACCAGGAGACTTAGCAGGTTTACTAACTAATTTAGATGAACGTGATGTTCTTTTTATTGATGAAATTCATCGATTAAGTCCTATTGTAGAAGAATATTTATATTCTGCAATGGAAGATTATAAAATTGATATTATGATAGAATCTGGCCCAAATGCCAGAACAGTTCAAATAAATTTAGAACCCTTTACCTTAATTGGAGCCACTACAAGATCTGGTTTATTAACAGCTCCAATGAGAGCTCGTTTTGGAATAAATAGCAGATTACATTATTATTCAACAGAACTTTTAACCACAATTATTCAAAGAAGTGCACATATTTTAGGAGTTCCTATTTCTATGGAAGGCGCAATTGAAATCGCTGGAAGAAGTAGAGGAACACCAAGAATTGCAAACGCGTTATTAAGAAGAGTACGTGATTTTGCACAAATAAAAGGAACTGGAAGTATTACCATAGAAATTGCAAAATATGCCTTAAAAGCATTAAATGTAGACGCTCATGGTTTGGATGAAATGGATAATAAAATTCTAATAACCATTATTGATAAATTTAAGGGAGGACCAGTTGGATTAAGTACAATTGCAACTGCAGTGAGTGAAAATACAGAAACAATTGAAGAAGTGTATGAACCTTTCTTAATCCAGCAAGGTTTTATCATGCGAACTCCAAGAGGAAGAGAAGTTACAGAGTTAGCATATAAACATTTAGGTAGAACAAAAGGAAGAAATCAAGGGGAATTGTTTTAATTTGAGAAAAAAGAGAATAGAAAACAAGTTGATTTTCTGTTAGAATATAATTTAGTATGTATAAAAATAGAGATTATAGAATTTGTGTGAAAGCCTTTGCTCTTACTTCTATTTTCTGTGTTCTAAGATATGAATATAAAAAAAATAATACCAATTTTAGAATGGTTGCCAAACTACAATAAATCGCTTTTTAAGGGAGATTTAGTGGCTGGTATTACTGTGGGTATTATTCTAATTCCACAAGGAATTGCGTACGCATTAATTGCTGGGTTACCACCAATTTATGGTTTGTATTGTGCTTTAGTTCCACAGGTAATGTATGCTATTTTTGGTTCGTCAAGACAAGTGGCTATTGGGCCAGTAGCTATGGATTCTTTAATCGTTGCAACAGGAGTTTCTACTTTGGCATTAGCAGGTTCCGAAAGTTATATTTCTATAGCTATTTTATTGGCATTATTAGTAGGAAGCATTCAATTTATAATGGGAATTTTTAGTTTAGGTTTTATTGTTAATTTTCTATCTAAACCAGTAATTACAGGATTTACATCTGCAATTGCATTGATAATTGGACTCAATCAATTTCGAAATTTATTAGGAGTAGATTTTGTGCAAAGCGATCAAGTACACATCATTTTAGAAGATATTTGGTTGCAATTTTCAGCCTATAATTCTCATACAACCATTATTGGATTGATTTCTGTAGCAGTAATTATCTTTTTTAGAAAGATAAATAAAAAAATTCCCAATGCCTTAATTGTTGTCGTTTTCGGAATTTTAGTGATGAAATTCTTTGGAGATTCCATGAATAATGTAGCTATTGTAAAAGATATTCCTTCTGGATTGCCAAGTTTTAGTATCCCTACTTTCGACTTAGATCAAATAAGAGAATTATTACCAATTGCATTAACGTTGGTAATGGTTGGTTATTTAGAAACTATTTCAATCGGAAAATCTTTAGAAGCAAAACAAGACGAATATCGAGTAAGACCAAATCAAGAATTAATTGCTCTAGGTTTAAGTAATATGGTAGGATCTTTGTTTAAAGCCTATCCAACAACCTCAAGTTTTTCACGTTCTGCGATTAACCAAGAAAGTGGTGCAAGAACAGGAATGGCTGCTTTAATTTCTGTAGTTATGGTAGTTTTTACATTGTTATTTTTAACCCCGTTGTTTTATCATTTACCAAAAACAGTTTTGGCAGCAATTATTATTGTGGCAGTTTTTGGTTTAATAAACTTTAAAGAAGCTACATTTTTATGGAAAGCAAATATTTTAGATTTCTGGTTAATGTTAGCAACCTTCATAGCAACATTAGTATTTGGTATTAAATACGGAATTATAGTTGGTGTGGGCCTGTCTTTAATAATTTTAATATTTAGAACATCTAGACCTTATGTTATTGAATTAGGAAAAGTACCAAATTCTAATTTTTATAGAAATAAAAATAGATTCGAAGAAGTTATTATAGAAGAAGACGTATTGGTTTTTAGATTCGATGCGCAATTATTTTATGCCAATTCTAATTATTTTAGAGATAATTTAGATGAAATGGCATCAAAAAAAGGAACAACATTAAAATTGATAGTTTTAGACGCAGAAAGTATCAATAGAGTAGATAGTACAGGAGTAGAAATGCTAAAAGAACGCGTACGATTTTACAAGAAAAAAGGAGTTACTTTCTATTTTGCAGGAGTAAAAGGCCCAGTAAGAGACGATTTATTTAGAAGTGGAATATTAGATATAATAAATATCAACCATTTTTTTATGAGAGCGAATCAAGCAGTAAAATTCTACAAAACAGGAGATAGAAAACATCAAGAAAAGTATGCAAAATACATACATCAAGCATACGAATAAAAACAAAATAGCTGATAAATATCATTGGAAAAATAGCTTTTCTTTTGTTATTTAGGCGATTTGTAAGAAGATATAGAAGACATGATTATAGAACAAATTTACACAGGTTGTTTAGCACAAGGAGCTTATTATATAGAAAGTAATGGAGAAGTTGCAATTATAGATCCATTAAGAGAAGTACAAGATTATATAAACAAGGCAACTAAGAATAATGCGAAAATTAAATATATTTTTGAAACGCATTTTCATGCAGATTTTGTAAGCGGACATGTAACTTTAGCAGAAAAAACAGATGCAAAAATCGTTTTTGGTCCTTCAGCAAAAACAAATTTCGACGCGATTATCGCAGAAGACAATCAGGTTTTTAAAGTAGGAGAAATTACCATAACTTTATTGCATACGCCTGGCCATACTATGGAAAGTTCTTGTTATTTGTTAAAAGATAAAGATGGAAAAGACTATGCAATTTTTAGTGGAGATACCTTGTTTTTAGGAGATGTTGGAAGACCAGATTTAGCGCAAAAAGGAGCCATTACACAAGAAGATTTAGCAGGTTATTTATTTGATAGTTTACGAAATAAAGTAATGCCTTTGGCAAACGATGTAATTGTTTATCCAGCTCATGGAGCAGGTTCTGCTTGTGGTAAAAACTTAAGCAAAGAAACTGTAGGTACAATTGGCGAGCAAAAAAAAACCAATTATGCACTAAGAGCAGATATGACAAAAGAGGAATTTATAAAAGAAGTTACAGATGGTTTATTACCACCTCCAGCTTATTTTCCTTTAAACGTAAAATTAAACAAAGAAGGTTATAAAAACATAGACGATGTAATTGAGAAAAGCGCAAAACCTTTATCCGTAAAAGAGTTTGAAATCGCTGCAAACGAAACAAATGCAGTTGTTTTAGATGTAAGACATCAAACCCAATTTATAAAAGGATTTATTCCACAATCTATTTTTATTGGAGTCGATGGGGGTTTTGCTCCTTGGGTTGGTGCTTTAATAAAAGACATTAAACAACCTATTCTATTGGTTTGCGAAACTGGTAGAGAAGAAGAGGTAATTACCAGATTATCGAGAGTTGGTTTCGACAATGTAGTTGGCTATTTAGAAGGAAGTTTTAGTACTTGGAAAAAAGCGGGTAAAGAGATAGACACTTTAGAATCTATTTCAGCAAAAACTTTAGAAGAAAAAATTGAAGAAAATTTCCCAGTTTTTGATGTAAGAAAACCAGGAGAATTCGAAAATGAACACATAAAAATAGCAAATAGTACACCTTTAGATTTCTTAAATTCTCATATTTCTGAATTTCCAAAAAAAGGAAATTTCTATGTGCATTGTGCAGGAGGATATCGATCTGTAATTGCAGCTTCTATTTTAAAAGCAAGAGGATTCCACAATGTAATTGATGTTGCTGGAGGCTATGCAGCCATTAAGAAAACGAATATCGAAAGAACTACAACAGTTTGTCCTTCTACTTTAAAATAAAGAATATGAAGAAGTTTGTTTTCTATTTTTAGTTGGAACATTTTTTACAAGTTGCGGTTCTCAAGAACAAATTAAAACAATTTCTACTAAAGAATTAAGGATACTTTTGAAGAAAAAAATATTCAATTAATGGATGTTAGATCTCCAAAAGAGATAAAAGAAAGTACTATTAAAACTGCCATTTTTTCCAATTATTTTGATGATAATTTTACAGAGAAAGCGACAAAACAATCAGACAAATCGAAACCAGTTTATTTAATTTGTAGAAGCGGAAATAGAAGTAGTAAAGCATACAAAATATTGCAAGAAAAAGGTTTTGATCTAATAAATGTTTCTGGCGGATATAACCAATGGAAAAAAGAAAATTAAAATTTAAAACAACAAACATTCAAATAGAAAATTTAAAATGTGGTGGTTGTGCAGTTGATAGAATAGATTAAACAAACAATAATTTTTTAATACTATAGCTTAATATTTGCCATTGGTATTCAGTTTTTTTACCTTTGTAGTTATGGGAATAGGAATACATGAAAAGAGAAACAATAGAATATTTAACTTCAATTTTTTGGTTTTTAGAAATCAGTCAAACAAATTTATTCCTCCTGGACTCTAAAATATAACCATCTTCACATACAATTTACTTTTTTTAATAACTCAATAAATAATTATCAAAAAATTTTGGTAGTCATTCTCACACACACATATTCCATTTAACAATTGTTAAATGGAACTAAATTATTATTTTTTATGACCATAAAAACATTCGATGCTTTTTCTAAGCTAACTTTTAGTGGTACAAATTCTATTACCAATTTTGTGTACAATTTTTCTGGAGAGTTCAGAGACACTAAAAGTGCGATAAGAAAATCTATTTTATATGCTGCAAAAGAAATACCAGGTTTGGGAGGTTATGTTTTTGTTATGGAACATGAACAGGAAATTGTAGGTGTTGTAATTTTAAACAGAACAGGAATGAACGAATATTTGTCCGAAAATATATTGGTTTATTTAGCTGTAAAAGATGAATTTAGAGACAAAAATGTAGCAGAAAAACTTATACAATATACAAAACAATACTGTAAAGGAGATATTGCTATTCACATACATAAAAACAACCCCAATATAAAAATATTTAAAAAAGAGGGCTTTGAACCCAGAAATATAGAAATGAGACTGGTTCGATAATCTGTTTTTTTAAAAACCAAAAATAACAAATAATGAAAATAATATCTATCAAAAGAAAAACAAAATATGAAAAAAAACAGCACGTAATTATGGGTAATTTAATTACAAAAGTTACTTGGGTCAAAAAATATTTCTTGAGTTTACCAATAAAAACAATTCGTAAGCATAAAGAAACATATTACGAAGAAATAAAAAATTACGAAGGTTATACATTATTTATATAAACTTTTACAAAAAATAAAAAAATGAAAGTACTAGTAATTGGTGCAGGAAATATGGGGTTAACATATGCCCAAGGAATGTCTAAATCTAAGCTCCTTAAAAAGAAAAACATTATGGTTCTCGACAGTTCTGAAGAGAAATTAGAAGAACTAAATAGCATTTCGCATTTCGATGCTTTTAAAGAACTAAAAGACTGCGTACCAAAGGCAGATATTATCTTTTTAGCAGTTAAACCATATCATGCAGAAGGTTTGTTAAAAGCGATAAAACCATTGGTAAATGTGCAACAAATTTTGGTGTCGATAATGGCTGGTGTTACTATCGATTCTATGAAAGAATATACTGGTTTAACAAGAATTGTAAGAGCAATGCCCAATTTACCAGCACAAATTGGTAAAGGTTTAACCTCTTATGTAATCTCACCAGAAATTTCTAATATAGAAATGCTTACAGTAGAAAGTTTGTTAGATACTACAGGAAAATCAATTAAAGTTTCTACAGAAAAATTAATAGATGCTTCTACAGGAATATCTGGAAGTGGCCCAGCTTACGTGTTTTACTTTATGCAAAGTATGATGGAAGCCGCATTACAAATGGGCTTTTCCAAAAAAGATTCTTCAGTTTTAGTAAGTCAAACTTTTACAGGTGCAATCGAATTATTTAATCAATCTAATTTATCACCAAATTCATGGATGGAAAAAGTAGCTTCAAAAGGAGGAACAACACGTGCTGCTTTAGATTCTATGGAAGATAATAACGTAAACGAATTAATAAAAGATGCCGCTTTTGCAGCCTTTTCTAGAGCTGTAGAATTAGGAAAAGAATATTAAAAATGAAAAAAGAAAGAATAGT
Source organism: Polaribacter cellanae (assembly GCF_017569185.1). Lineage (NCBI taxonomy): Bacteria > Pseudomonadati > Bacteroidota > Flavobacteriia > Flavobacteriales > Flavobacteriaceae > Polaribacter > Polaribacter cellanae. The sequence continues at coordinate 2,835,173 of NZ_CP071869.1, forward strand.
TATTAAGGTAGGAACCAATGTAATGACTAACAAAGACAATAGAATTGTAAGACCCGTTTTACGAAATTTAGTAAAACAAATAGCAGCATTATACGAACGAGATATTTTAACAATTTTAGTTTCTTCTGGTTCTGTAATTGCAGGAAAAGAAGTTTTGGGAAAATCGAAAATAGAAAACACTACACAACGTAGGCAAGTTTATTCGTCTATTGGGCAACCAAGAATAATGCGTTTATATTACAATATATTTCACGATTATGGCTTAAAATGTGCCCAAGTTTTGCCAACAAAAAGAGATTTTAGTCCAGGAGTTCACAGACAAAACATGATTAATTGTTGCGAAGGTTTACTTTCTGAAGGTGTTATTCCTATTGCTAATGAAGACGATGCAGTTTCTGTAACCATGTCTATGTTTTCAGATAATGATGAGCTGGCAAGTTTAATAGCCGAATTAATGGATGCAGATAAATTAATTATTCTAACAGATATAGATGGACTTTACACAGGAAACCCAGATGCAGATGACAGCGATTTAATTTCTAATGTAGCTCCAAACCAAGATTTAGACAATTACATTCAAGATAATAATAAAATCGAAGGAGAAGGAAGAGGAGGAATGGGATCTAAATTAAATTATGCACAAAAAACAGCAGCTAAAAACATTCCTACATTTATCGCAAACGGAAAAAAAGAGAATACCATTATAGATATTGTAGATGGCAAATTTACAGGAACAAAAGTTTCTTTATAAAAATTACAAAAATGGAATTACTAACATCAGAAATAAAAAATAACGTAATAAATAGTATGATTTCTCTTATAAAAGAGCATAAAGACGAATTATTACAAGCCAATAAAAAAGATTTAGAGGCCTTTAAAAAAGAAGATCAAGCAATGTACGATCGATTAATTATTAATCATAAAAAAATCGAAGGAATGGTACAAGCTCTCCAAGAAGTAATGGAGCAAGAAGACCCTGTAAATAAAGTTATTAGCGATAAAAATCTTAAAAACGGATTAAAAGTAACCAACAAAACAGCTCCATTTGGCACCATTATGATTATTTATGAATCTAGACCAGATGTAACTGTAGAAGCAACTGTTTTAGCATTTAAAGCAAACAACAAAATTTTATTAAAAGGTGGTAAAGAAGCTATAGAAAGTAATGCTGCTATTGTACAATTGTGGCATAAAGCATTGTTAGATAACAATTTAGATTCAAAACATATTCAATTATTAAATATGAATCGACAAGAAACCCAAGAATTCTTAAAGACCCCAACAGAACCTTTAGATTTAATTGTTCCAAGAGGAGGAGAAAAATTAATCCAATTTGTAAAAGAACATGCTAAATGTGCAGTTTTAGTAAGTGGTAGAGGAAATAATTTTTTATATATTGATAAAAATGCAAATTGGAAAAGTACCTTAGAAGTTATTTTAAACGCCAAAACAGATAAAATTTCGGCATGTAATGCACTTGATAAAATTTTAATTGATAAAAATATTCCAGAATTCGAAAACAAATTGAAGGAATTATATAGCGTTTTAGAAGAAAATAATGTTAAAGTTTTGGTGGATAAAAGTACCAAAGAAGTATTACCAGAAGCAACTTCAATTATAGAAGATGCTATTTGGTATCAAGAATTTTTAGAATTAAAATGTTGTATTGGAACCGTACAAAATTTAGCAGAAGCAATTGCTAAAATAAATAAATATTCTGGTGGGCATTCTGCTTCAATTATGACCAATGATAATAAAACCGCAAAACAATTTATGGAAGAAGTAGATTGTGCAGCAGTTTATTTAAACGCTTCCACAAGATTTACAGATGGAGGGCAAATGGGTGTTGGTGCAGAATTGGCAATAAGTACAGATAAACTGCATCACAGAGGCCCTTTAGGTTTAAAAGAATTGGTTACCAATAAATATTACGTTTTTGGAGAAGGTCATGTAAGGCAGTAATTTTTAAGATAGTAATCAAACAAAAAAGCATTTAAGAATACTATTCTTAAATGTTTTTTTACTGCGTATTTTTTATATCTATCCTAAATAGGTTTTTAGCATATGTCCTTTAGATTTCGATTTTAAACGATTTAAAGCGCGTTGTTTTACTTGACGAACGCGTTCTCTAGATAAATCGAATTTTTCTCCAATTTCCGATAAACTCGAAGCAGTTTCGTTTCCAATTCCGTAAAACATTTTAATAACTCTTGCTTCTTTTAAAGATAAAGTATCTAAAGCTCTATCAATTTCTATCGATAAAGATTGGTTCATTAAATTCTTATCTGGTCTTGGAGATTCATCATGCTGTAAAACGTTGTATAGATTAGAATCTTCGCCTTCTTTAAATGGAGCGTCCATAGAAACGTGTCTTCCAGAATTTTTTAGAGATTGCTCAACTTCACTTTCAGTCATATCTAACTGTTTTGCAATTTCTTTATTTGTTGGAAAACGTTGTTCGTTTTGCTCTAATCTTGCATAAACCTTCTTTATTTTACTAATGCTTCCAATTTTGTTTAAAGGTAAACGTACAATTCGAGATTGTTCTGCAAGTGCAGACATTATCGATTGACGAATCCACCAAACTGCATAAGAAATAAATTTAAAACCTCTGGTTTCATCAAAGCGTTTTGCCGCTTTTACCAAACCTAAATTTCCTTCATTTATTAAGTCAGACAATTTTAAACCTTGTCCTTGATATTGTTTGGCAACAGAAACAACAAACCTTAAATTTGCACTCACAAGTGCATCCAAAGCTCTAGAATCTCCTTTTTTTATTTTCAAAGCCAATTCTACTTCTTCATCTGCAGTAATTAACCCGATTTTACTAATTTCTTGAAAATATTTTTCCAAAGATTTTGCGTCACGATTGGTTACTTGCTTTACAATTTTAAGTTGTCTCATATATAATTTTTGATTTTTTTTTCGAATTAATTAAAAATGATAATTTCAAAAGAGCAATAATTCTCTTAAATAATACTTGCTAAAAAAGCGATGCTTCTATATAAATTAGAAAATGGAAGAAATAATTTGAAGAAATTGATTTTTTAGAACTGTAAAAATCAATAGTGAAAATATGATAATTTTTTCCATTCTTCATAAAACCACAATATACAAAAAAAGAACGATTTTCGTTAAAAACATCTCTTTTTTCTTTTATTTTTAATGAAAATTCGCCAAAAAAGGTTAAATTCTTTAGAATTTAAGTTTTCCTTTTGAAAAGTTTTTAGCTTTTAAAAAAAGACGATTTTGTAAAATTATTAATTGATCTTATTTAAAGAACATCGGTTATTTTTTAGAATTTGTAGTATCGTTTAACATAATATCTAATGCTTTTGTAGATAAAGAAATTTCCCATAAAACAAGTAATAAAGAAATTAATAAACATAAAATACTGCCCGTAAAAAATAATTTTCCAACAAGTTGATTATCAAAAAATAGAGCAAATAAAGAACCTGTACAAAGAATAAAACCAATAACTCCACATATTTGCATTCTTTGTATTATTCGAATTCTCTTCCTTAAAATAGATATTTGGTAATTTTTTTGATTTTCATCAAAGTTTTTTTTGTGCTCATAAAGTTCTCTTATAAACTTTACAACAATCGTAAAACGGTTGTTGTAAGTTAAAAGTAACAAACTTATAGAACCAAATAATATGGCAGGTGTACTTAGTTCCATAATTTTAAATTTTCCATTGCAATTGCATTTAGGTCTTTTCCTAAAACTTTATATTCGTAATCTAAACTTGTAACCAATTGGTTGCCTAATTTTATTTTTTTAATAAAGTTTAATGCTTTAGGTTTTAATTTTTTAACTGAGTTTTTGTGCATAATAATAGTGGAATTATCAACACTACCTAACAAACCTTTAGGTTCTTTTAAAGCTCTTATGGCATAAGAGTGAAAAAGAAATTGTGGTTCCCAAAGAGGAATAATTATCCATTCTTTTTTCTTGTAAGCCTCTATAAATGCGCTAGTACAATCTTCTATATTTCCATTTTTAAACTCAAAACCTAAGGCATCTAAACCATAATTTTTTATAATATTTCTCGAAAATCTAGAAATTCCTGCACCTTCATTAATTCCTTGAATGTTTTTATGAAATTTTTCGGCATTTGCTGGTTTTAAAATATCTGCAACAGAATTTACTTGATTTTCTGGAACATAATCTGGAACTCCCCAAATACAAAATGGGCTGTATAATGTAGAAAACTGTATGGTTTCTGTTTCAACATCTTTAATATATTTTCCGTGAGAAGATGGTAGCCAAGCACCTAAAACCAAATCTATTTCTCTTTCTCTATATTTTTTAAATAATTGCTCATGTGGTGCAGTATGTAATTGGTAAGTTTGCCCAATAGAATCGAAATAATTAAGTATAACTACAGCAGCTACTTTATGAAAACTTAAATCAATTTGACCTATTTGTAACGTTTTATGTTTCACTTTAAAAATCTTTTTCAATTTCTGCAAAAACATAAATTAATGTAGTTGCATTTAATGGAGAAGAATTTATTCCTTGTGCAGTTCTGGTGTGTATACCTTTTTCTCCAAAAACAGCATTAAAAAGGTTGCTTGCGCCATCTAAAACTTCTGCATGTTTGCTAAATTTTGGTGCTGTATAAATATTACCTTCTACTCTAATAATTTGTTTTATTTTGGTTAAATCGCCATTTACAGCCTCTTTTAGCTGTGCAATTGCATGCAAAGCACAAAGTTGTGCAGATAAAAATCCGTACTCAATGGTTGTTTCATCACCTAACCTTCCAGTATAAGCAACATCGTTTCCGTTCCAAGGAATTTGACCCGAAGTACAAACAATATTATTAGAAAAAATAGTCCAAGATTTGTAAGCCCCAACACCTGGTTTTGGTGTTGGTAACTTAAAACCCAATGCTTTTAATTTATTTTCTACAGCATTCATAATTTATGAATTTAAAAAAGAATAATCTGTATAGCCTCTTGCAGTTCCACCACCAAATAAGGTATGGCCATCGCTAATTTCATTCATTGGCGCGTTTAATTCAACACGTTTTGGATAATCTGGATTTGTTAAAAATTTTCTTCCAAAACCAACTAAATCTACTAAGTTTTTGCCTAATAAATCGTTTGCCTGTTTTGGAGTTTTGTTTCCAGTAGCAATAATTGTTTTGCTAAAATTGGCTCTTAACTTTACTCTAAAATCATTCGGAATTTCAGGAGCATCATCCCAATCTGCTTCACATAAATGAATGTAGGTAACTCCAATTCGTTCTAATTCTTTGGAAGCAATTTGTATGGTTTCTAAAATTTCTGGGTCGTTCATATCTTTAAAACTGATGAATGGAGACAAACGAACTCCCGTTTTTTCTATGCCAACTTCTTTGGCAACAGCTTCTGTAATTTCTGTTAAAATACGAACTCTGTTTTCTTTGCTTCCTCCATATTCGTCTGTTCTTTCGTTGGAATTACTTCGTAAAAATTGGTCGATTAAATATCCATTTGCTCCGTGAATTTCTACACCATCAAACCCAGCTTCAATGGCATTTTTTGCACCAATTCTAAATTCTTCAATCACTCCATTGATGTCTTCTTGCGTCATTTCCCTTGGTTCTTCTACAGGAACGAAAGTTGCATCGCCATTTGGAGCGCCATCAAAAATATAAACACTGGTTTCTTTTGCTGTTTTTGCTGATGGTGCAATGGGTTGCAAACCATTAACTTTAGAACTCGAAACACGACCAACATGCCATAATTGTAAAAAGATTTTACTTCCTTTCTTATGTACCTCGTCTGTTATTAATTTCCATCCTTCAATTTGTTCTTGTGTATAAATTCCTGGTGTTTTTGCATACCCCATTCCTTGCAAAGAGACTTGTGTTGCTTCTGTAATTATAATTCCTGCAGAAGCTCTTTGCCCATAATATGTTGCCATTAATTGGTTGGGCACATCTCCAGGTTGCGATGCTCTTGAACGTGTCATTGGAGCCATTAAAAAACGGTTTTCTAAAGAAATTCCGTTCATATTATAAGTTGTAAAAAGTGTATTTTTCATATTGTTTTAATTTAATATTTTATTTAATTTTTCTCTACTAATTATGGTAATGTAACCTGCAAAAATTCCAATTAATAACGGAATAAATAGTTTTGGAAAAATGGTTGTAATTGTTGCTTCTGATGCAAAATACAAAACAGTTCCTAAAAATGTTGCGGCTATAAATTCTTTCCAGCTTTCTATAATTTCTAAAAAAATAAGAATGGTGGCAATCCAAAAAACTACAAATGCTGTAATATATAGTTCTAAACTTGGTTGTGTTGTTAATGTGTTTACATAAGTAATAACGTAGTTTCCTATTAGTGCAATAAAAATACCAACAAAAAATGCGACTAACATTTTAAACGATTTTTTCATATTGCAGTTGTGTAGAAAATAATTCGCCCAAGCAAAAAATACAACCCATGCTTTTATGGAAAGCCATCCAGAAATTAAAATTACAATTGCTGCAATTAATCCTACTAAAATCGAATGGTATATTGTATTTATATACTTATTTTTCATTGGTTTTGTTTAAATTCTACTGTGGTAAAAATTAAAGTATTGTTACCTATGTTTTTTAAATTGTGTATAAAATAATTACTTTCGCTTAAATTGTTAAAGTAAGTAATGTCGTTTTTTTTGTATTCTGTATCTACTATTTTGCCATCATTATAAAAAGATCTCGATTTTCCAGAAGTAATTGCTGTATAAAAATATGGTTTAGAATGTTTGTGAAAAGGTAAAGATTTTCCTGCTAAGAGTTGAATGTTCCAAACTTTAAAAGTTTCGGTTTCTAATAACAAATGTTCGCCAACAATTTCATTTTTTTCGGCTGTTTTTAGTGCTTCTTTTAAGTCTTCTGTCCAAAAAGAATCCCAGTTTCCTTTTTTATTAATTTCTTTTGTGGTCATTATTTTTTGTGAATTAAGGTGTCTATAGATATTTTATTTTTATCGATATTAGTAATAATATAATAGAAGAACAAAGCATAAATCATTTGCATTCCTGCCCAGTCCCATTTTTCTATTAAACAAGAACCTGTTATTAAAATAATAATTACAATGGCTCCAGCAATACTTGCTCTGTAAGTAAACAAACCAAAAATTAATAAAAGACCGATTGCGAATTCTAAAAAGGGTAAAACGCTACCCCAAGTGGAAACTACAAATGTTGGTAATATACTCTCTTGAAACGTGCTTACTACCCAATCTTTAAATCCGCCTAATTTAGAAAAACGTACCAAACCATGTCCTAAAAAACTTACACCCATTGCAATTCTTAGCAAGGCAAAACCTGTTTGTTGTGGAGTTGTTTTCATAATTTTATTTTTTAAAGTGATATTTTAATAACTTATTATCTAACATTAAAGGAATAAAAAGAGATTTTGTTTTTTTGTGGAAAAAAGTATCTGCACTTCCCTTTGTAAGATTGATAACTTTAGTGGTTGTATTTAATTTTTTTGAATAATAAAGTAATTTGCCAGCCAACCAATCTGTTAGTAAAAAACCATGTAAAGTTTCACTTAAACCATCTAAATTTCCAATAGGTTTTGTAACCGATTTTATTTTTTTAGATTTTAAATTTACACTTAACAAGCTTCCATTTGTAGTGGTTTCGTAAGTTTCTGGATTTATATTTTTACCCCAATTTGCAACAAATAGTTTGTTTTTAGAAACATACAAACCATTTGGCATATTTAAGTTTTCGTCTTTTAACCAAAGCTCTACTACTTTATTTCCTTTTTGGGGTAATTTGTAAATTCCACTAAAACCAAACGTATTACTTGCATATACATTTCCTTTTTTATCAACTGTAATGTCATTTAAAAAAGTGGCGTCTTTTGCTTTAAATTTTTGAATTTTACCATTTTTTATTGTTATTTCTACAATTTCATCAATATCTGTAGCGTATAATTTTCCTTTAGAAATAACTAAACCCTTAGGTGCATTTAAACCAGTAATCCATTTTTGTTGTAAAATTTTTCCACTGAAACTTACTTTAGAAATATAGCCATTTCCATCTTTTTCTGTTGGAGTGCCATTTATGTTCGAAACATATAAAACGTTATTTTTTGTATCTAAAACAACACTTTCTGGATTTTCGAATCCTGTAAGTTCCCAATCTTTTTCTAATTGAAAAGGCAATTTATTTTGTGCGCTTACAAATTGAGAAATGATAAGCAATAAGATGTATAATTGTGTTTTCATTTGTATTATTATTTAATTTTTTCGTTAAAAACGGTTTCTAATAAAACCCCATCTGGAGTTCTAAAAAAAATTCTTCTTTCTTGTAATTCTTCAATATCCATTAAAGAATATCTAATTTTTAATTCTTGTAATTTTTGTTTAAATTTTTGATAACCTTTCATTTGAAACCCAACATGGTCGATATTGTTGGTGGTAAAATCTGTTCTGTGTCCATAGCCACCTATTAAATGTACAAATGGATGTTTGCCATTAAAAAGCCAATGTCCAGGAATTCGTTGCACAACTTTAGGTCTTGGTTTTTCAACCAAATCGAAAACAGTTTCAAAGAAAGCTTTCGTTTTGGCTAAATTTCCTGTACGAATAGTAATGTGATCAATTTTCATCTTACTTATTTATTAAATTCAATTTCAGAATTATCTTCAGGCGTATTTGGGTCGTCTTTTACCATATTTGCAATTTCATCTTTACGCATAAACACAACTCCTTTGTGTTCTTTTGCATATTGTATAAATTGGTCTACTGCATTTACAACTGCTGGCGTTCCACCAATTCTATCGTGCATACTTATAGACATCATGCGTCTTTTTGTGGCACCTTCTTTATACAATTGATCGAATTCCATTTTTAATTGTGCCAAATGTTGGTCTGGACTCCAATGTTTTCCTTCGATATTTACAATGTCGTTATTTCTTAAAGTATATGGCATCACTACAAAGTTTTTCCCCCTAACTTTAGTTACAAAAGGCTCGTCTCTACTCAAATCATCTATATGATATAAGAAACCCAGTTCCTGTAAAACTTTTAATGTGTTTACACCTCTTCTTAACCAGTTTGCATTGTAACCACGACCTCTTTGGCCCGTAATTGCTTCTACTGTGTCGATTCCTTTTTTAATGAAATCTAGCTCGTCTTTGTAACTTAAATTCCATTGATCTTTCCAAGCAATTCCATGTGCAGCAATTTCATGACCACCATCTGCAATGGCTTTTGCAACTTCAGGATACTTTATAGCTGCCTCACCAACTACGTGAGAAGTAACATGAATATTGTGTTTTTTCCAAAGGTCTAACATTCTATAAATTCCTTCTTTTGCACCATAACGAAACCAACTTTCTGCTGGCATATCTGGGTTTCCTTTTGGTAAAGGATTTCCAGAAAAAGGGCTTTCTGCACCTTCTGGTTGTCCACCAGTTTCGAATTGCATAGAAACAGAAATAACCAATTGTGCACCATTTGGCCAATAGCTTTTTCCGTTTTTTATTTTGGTACTTATTTCTTTTTTTTCTGGTGCTTCTTCTTTTTTAGCATCGCAAGCTGTAAAAGTTATTATTAATATAATTGCAGCAAATGTTTTGTATAAAATTTTCATTTTTTTTAAAATTTATTTCTTTTATAATTACACTGCAAAATTAGAGCAGAAGTGTAGTATTAATATTGTACAAATACATTGTATATTTGTATAAAACCATTAAAGTATGATTAAAAGGTTTACCATTTTAAAATCTATTGATATTGTTGAGTTTGATGCCGAAGAAGTTTGGGGATATCCAAAGCACAAACACAATTTTTTTGAACTTACTTTTATCTTAAAAGGAAGGGGAAAACATGTGTTTAATGATAGTGCTGTTTCTTACAAAAAAGGAGATGTTTTCTTTTTAACACCTAAAGACGAGCACGAATTTTTGGTAGAAAAACCCTCTAAATTTGGAGTTTTAAAATTTACAGAACAGCTATTTATAGAAAATAAAAGTTTTAATACTAATAAAGAATTAAAAGCACAAGTGGAAGAAATTATTTTTAATTCTTCGATTCCTGATAAAAGTATAAAAGCTTATAAAGCAGATAAAAAGCAGTTGTTGTATTTGTATAAAATGATTAAAACAGAATTAGAAAACCCTAATTTACGAAGTAGAAATATAATCTTAGAGCTTTTTGGAGCCTTGTTATTAATTGTTTCTCGAAATTTAATTTCTAATGTAAATTATTTATCGAACCCAATCTTATCAGAAAAAGAAAAAATTGAAAACATTTTGGGGTATATAAGATTGCATCTTTTTGATGCGGATAAAGTAAAGATTAAAGCGTTGGCAAATACCTTTAATATGTCTGCAAACTACATTAGTATTTATGTAAAAAAACAGACAGGAATTTCGATAAAAGATTACATTATAAAATCGAAATTAAAATTGGCAGAAAGACTTTTAAAGGAAAGTAACTTAAATATTACCCAAATTGCTGCGAAAACTGGCTTCGTAGATGTGAGCCATTTTAGTAAAATATTCAAAAATAAATACGGAAAAAGACCGAGCGAATATTATAAAAAGTAAAAGAGGTTGTCTGAAAAAGATTGAAATGTTATTTCGACTGTAATGGAGAAATCTTATTTTTTTAATATATAGATTTTTCGACTTTACTTAAAATAATTTGTTATTTTTCAGATAACCTCTTTTATGTAATTCTTAGAATTTTAAAGTAACACCAACTAAGAAATTTCTTGTGGCTTGTGGGTAATAATAAATATATCCACCACCATAATCATTTGCATTAGAAACATATTCTTTATTAAAAATGTTGTTTACCAATCCAGTAAAAATAATAGATTTAAAAACTTTATTTGGTTTTATTTGATAAACCAAATTAAAATCACTAATAAAATAACTATCTAATTTAGAGTTTTTATCATCTACATTATTTAAAAATTGTTCGCCAACATATTTAGAAAATAAAGAAACCTCTATATTGTTTAAGGGCTTGTACGTAAATATGTTACCGAAAACAATACTTGGTGAATAAGATAAATTAGTATTACCTAAACTTTTAGGAATTCCATTTTCTTCAATAAAAAAATCTTGATTCTTGTTTTTACTAAATGCTACATTCGGTTTTATAGAAAATTGATTTGAAAGCGTAATATCTGCATCAATCTCTACACCTAATCTGTAACTATTTCCAGAAGTTGCTCTTACTGGAGCACCAACATCATCCAAAGCTCCAGTTAAAACCAACTGATTTTTATAATTCATATAATAAATATTGGTATTTAATTTTATAGTTTCCTTTTTTAAACGCCAACCCAATTCGTAATCGTGTAAAGTTTCTGGAGTACTAACTCCGTTTTCGAAATCGTTTCTATTTGGCTCTCTATTTGCCACTGCAAAAGAGGCGTATAAATTGTTGTCGTTGTTAATTTCGTAAGTAAAACCAAACTTCGGATTAAAGAAATTAAAATCGGCATCCACATCAATAGGCACAATATCCGAAGTAATTCCTTTCGTTTGGTAATTTATAAAACGACCTTGTAGATCTACATAAGCGCCTAATTTTTTACTTATATCAAAAGTCGCTTTTGCAAAAGCAGAAAAATCTGTTTTCTGGGCATCCGAAAAATAATAACGATCTCTAATATTGGCATTTGTACCAAATTGTTTTGCCCAAATAACTTCTCCAAAATGATCTCCATTATATTTAGAATACGATACTCCAGAAACAAAATTTAATCCTTCTGCTTTATAATTTGTGCTGAAATTTATTACCTGAAAATTGTTGTCTAACCAACGTCTTACAATTAAATCGGTTTCGCCATTTCCATTTGTAGCTTCTACAATTCCGCCAAAATCAGTTACATCTTCGTCTTTTTTAAACTGCTCGAAATACCCAGCACCTTTGGTATAATTTAACCCTAAATTTGTAGACCAATTGTCGTTAATTTTTTCATTCCAATGCAATTGATAATGGTTTTGGGTATAATTATCTGTTTCATTTTCATAGGTATAAGGGTTTTGTCTTCTGTTTTCTTCTAATTGTTTTTTTGTTAAACCAAACCAAGATTGATACGTTTGTTCTTTCCCACCAAAAGTAATGGCTTTTATCAACGTATTTTCATCAGAATAACTTCCTTGTAAAAAGTACGATTTTAAATCAGAAAACGCTCTATCTACATAACCATCGGAATAAATATTAGACAATCGCCCAGCGATTTCCACATTATTATTTAGTTTTCCAGTACTAAATTTTACGGTGTGTTTTCTGGTGCCAAAAGAACCAAAAGAGTTCGAAATTTCTCCAAAAGCTTCTTCTGAAACTGCATCCGTTAAAATATTTAAACTCGCACCAAAAGCACCAGAACCGTTTGTAGAGGTTCCAACTCCACGTTGCAATTGCAAATTCTGAGTAGAAGAAGCAAAATCGCCTAAATTTACCCAAAAACTACCATGACTTTCTGCATCGTTATAAGGAATTCCGTTAACAGTTACATTAATTCGCTCGCCATTAGAACCACGAACATTCATTTGCGTGTAACCAACACCTGCACCAGCATCACTCGATGAAACCACGTTTGGCAAATAATTTATTAAAATAGGAATGTCTTGCCCCAAATTACGTTTTGCAATTTCTTTTTTAGACAAGTTCGAAAAAGTTACAGGAACAGTTGCATTTACACGAACTGCAGAAACCAAAATTTCTCCTAATTGTGTTGCATCTGGATTCAACTGAATTACATATTCCTCGTTTTTCGAGAGGGTAATTTTCTCGGAAATGGTTTTGTAACCAATAAAAGAAGCCTGTAAAGTATAAACACCTTTTGGGAGTTTAAGACTAAAATTTCCGTCGAAATCTGTTGCAGTTCCTTTTTTAGTCTCTTTCACTAAAATGGTTGCGCCAAATAACGGTTGTTTGTTTTCGTTAACAATTTTTCCTGAAAATGTAAACGATTGGGCGTTTGCAAGTATACTTGCAAACAAGAATAAAAAAAAGGATATTTTTTTCATTTTAAAAAATTTAAAACGAATAAAAAGAGGTAATTATTCTTGCGATTAATATTGAATAATTAGTTAAAAAACTTATAAATTATTTAGTTTTAAAATGTCTCTTCGAGCGCAGTCGAGAGGTTTTAAGTCCTCGACTGCGCTCGAACTGACAACTAAATAATTTAGTAGTTCGAATTCCCTTGGCAACATTATTTGCCCAGGTTCATTGGGTATGATCTCAGCCTTTTCCAGTATTCAGTCATCAGTATGCAGTTTGCAGTTTAACTGCCTACTGCCAACTAAAAAACTGCCAACTAAAATTAGCACCCCTTTATGAGAACGTCGCAAAATTAAGTTGGAATAATTTAATGTGAAACTAAAATGTGATTTTTTTTTGGAGCTATTTCCCGCTTTTCGCACTCGCTTTTTTTCTGAAAAAGAAAAAAGAGCTCAAACAAATGCTTCAATCGGGGCTAAGTGTACTTGCAAGCTTTTCGTTTTAATCGATTTTTGGTTTTTTTCGAAGGGCTTTTTTAAGAGAAGTTCTCTTATTTTTTTCGATTCCTTTTTTAATAGAAGCTTTACTTGGTTTTGTTTTTTTTCTTTTTTTAGGACGAATTAAGTTCGTTTTTATCAATTCTAAAAAACGTTTAATGGCAATTTCTTTGTTTTTATGTTGCGAACGTGTTTCTTCACAAAACAAAATTAGCGAACTTTCTTTCGTTAATTTCGACGAAAGTTTCGTTTTTAAAAGCTCTTTTTCGTTCTCAGAAAGCGATTCAGAATTTTCTAAATCGAAAATCAATTCAATTTTAGAAGACGTTTTATTTACATGTTGCCCACCAGCACCAGAACTTCGAATGGCTTTAAAATTTAATTCTTTTATGATGTTTTCTTTATCCATAAATAAAATAATTGTCTGTTCGAGCGCAGTCGAGAACTATTAAAACCTCTCGACTGCGTTCGAGGAGCAGGAATATAGTTAATTTTATTTCGCAGTTACAATCAACTCTTAATATTCAATTCTAAAAGCGAAAGCGGTCTTAATTCTTTCTTACTTAATAATCAAAATTTGTACTAAAATCCTCCGAATTTTGATGTAAAAAATGCATATCTAAATCTTGTAAAGTATCAGAAAACGAATGTAAATCTTTCTTTTCTTTCAGGATTTTATCAATGGTTTTTGTGGCATTTTTTAAACGTGTTTCTTTATCACCTTTTAATAGAATATAGTTTTTATTATGAAGTTTTAGGGCATTTTTAAAAGCTTTAAACATTTCCAAACGTTGTTCTGGTCTGTCACGTAAATCGTCTTCTTCCCAAGGCGTATCTATATACGTTAGTAAATACAAATCATATTCGTTTTTATTTGCGGCTTCGTCTAATTTATCGTCTACAAAACCACCATAAAATTCTTGAGAATATACTTTTGTTTCTAATAAATCTGTATCGCAAATAAGAATTTTATCTGCTTTTTTAGCCAGCGAATTTTCTAATTTCATTTGTCCGATTGCAATAGGTAATAAATCGTCTTTTTCGCAGGTTTTACGTTCGTTGTTCCATTTGTTTTGCAAATATTCACGTGCAAATTCAGGTGCCCAAACAGTATTGTAATGTCTTGCTAAATGTCGAGAAAGCGTTGTTTTTCCAGTAGATTCTGGACCAAATAAAACAACTTTTACGATGTTAATTGGGTTTTGTGTAAGCTCTTTTTCCATGCTAAATAACCAAAAATGGCGATAAAAGTAAATCCAAAATATTGAAAACTTGTAAATGTAAATCCTTTATACAAATATAAAGGTACAGAAATTAGATTTCCAACAATCCAAAAAAGCCAATTTTCTACTTTTCGTTTTGCCATTAACCACATTCCTACAAAGAAAATTCCTGTGGTAATGGTATCTATATAAGCCACCCAAGAAGTCCATTTATCGAAATAATTATATACGATATAAACGAAAGCTAATGTTGCTAAAAATATTAAAAAGGATGTTTTTTTCTCTTTAGAAGTTGTCCAAGAAATAGGAGTTACGTGCGTTTCGTCGACTTTACGCGTCCAAATATACCAACCATAAACGCTCATTATAAAATAGTAACCGTTTATCATCATGTCACCTAAAAGCCCCCATTTTAATAACAAATACACAAAAATTATAGTGCTAATCATTCCAGTTGGAAATACCCAAATTTTGTTTTGTTTAGAAAACCAAACTGATAAAAATCCAAAAATTACAGCAATAATTTCGAGCACAATATCGATGGTTGCGTATTGTTTATATTGAGAGAAAAAGAAATCAAAAATTTCTGACATTGGGTTTTATTTTGAAGGTGTAAATTTAATACATTCTGTCAGTTCGAGTGATTTTTTCGATTGAAATGAGAAAAAAATTGTATCTAGAATCTTTTAGTTAAGCTATTAGAGATTCTTGCCCGAGTTTATCTTAATCGAAGTCGAAAGGTAAGAATTATAGATAGAATCTACTTTCTTAAATCACTAAAAAAACTTTCATCTTTCTCAAAAGCAGTTCCAATAACTACCAAATCTGCGCCCGAATTAAAAGCTGCATCTAACTGTTTTTTAGAACGAATTCCACCACCAACAATCAAAGGAATAGAAAGATTATTCTCTACAAGAGTAATAATACTTGTCTCAACTGGCACAGTTGCTCCTGAGCCAGCTTCTAAATAAATAAGTTTTTTGCCAGAAAATTCTCCTGCCAAAGCTGTATTTAAAATAAGTGTTTTATTTTCTTGTGAAATTGGTTTTGTGTTGCTTACTTTTTGCGTGGCAGTTTCTTTTTTTCCATCAATTAAAATGTAACCAGTTGGTATAATTTCTAGTTCTGTTTTTTGTAAAACAGGAACTGCTTTTATTTGTTGTTCAATTAAATATTCAGGATTTCTACCAGAAAGTAAGCTTAAAAACAGAATTCCATCTGCTTTATTTGAGATTTGAGAAACATCGCCAGGAAATAAAATTACAGGCAATTGCGTTACTTTTTTAATTGTTGAAACAACAGCTTCAGTTTCATTATTTACATCTGTACTACCACCCACAAAAATATGCGTTGCCATAGATTGGTGTACTTTTTCAAAAAAAGAAGAAATATTTTGGAGTTCGATTTTTTCAGGATCTATAAGAACAGCCAATAACTTTTTGCCTTTTTGTTTTGCTTGTAAAATGTTTTGGTAGATATTCACGATTGCGAAAATAAGTTATTACTGGCATATTTGTAATAAAGAAAATTACTTTGTTTACAATGTATCAATTTCATAATATTTCTTTCTAAAATTTAAAGGTGTGTAGCCCGTTTTTAATTTAAAGAATTTCGAAAAATAGGCATAATCCGAAAAATTAAGCGTATTAGATATATTTGCTAAATTATTTTCGGAATGTATAATTAATCTTTTAGCTTCTAATATAATTCTTTCAGATATTAACTGATTAGTAGTTTTATTGATCGTTTTTTTTACAACTCTATTCAAGTGTTTTGTTGATATATTTAATTGATTCGCATAAAATTTAGGTAATTTTTTAGTGTAAAAATTTTCGTTTATTAAATTTTCTAGCTTTTCTAATATTACCAAATAACTTGGCGAAGTAAGTTTTTTAAAATTTACATTAGCAGTGTATGTTCTCGTTAAATCTATATAAATACTATTTATAAGGTTTATTATTTTTAATTCTTTTAGTAGTTTTTGTTGTTTGTATTCGTTGTAAATTTCTTTAAATTTAAGATTTAAAGCAGGTATTTCTTTTTGAGGTAATTCTAATAAAGGCGGATTTTGATTGGAATAAAAAAAAGGAAATGAGCTAAGTGTATGATCTAAAAATTTTAGTTCATAAAGTTCTTGGGAATGAAAAAAGATAAAACCTTCTGGTTCTTTACTGAATTTCCAAGAATGTGTTTGTCCTGGTTTTAGAAAGAAAACTTTGCCCGAATTTACTTGATAAGAATTAAAATCAATTTCATGAACACCAGAACCTTCTGTAAATAGTACGCATAAATAAAAATTATGACTGTGTGGTTTTTCAAGCAATTTCTTGTTTAAATTAATATGATTTGAGAAAGAGTTTATATAAAAATTATTTAACGATTCGGATTCTTGAAATTGATTAATTTTTAAAATGGGTATTTTCATAAAAAATGTCTTAAAAGTACAAATAAAGGAGATTATTTTATATGATAAATATAGCTATATAAGCTTAATTTTGCATAATTTTAAACTTATAAAATGAATAAAATTCTTAATATGTTAAAATGTAAATGTCCTAATTGTAAAAAAGGGAAGATATTTAGCAGTAAAAAAAACCGCCTATTATTCCAATTGCCTAAAATGGATGCTAACTGTGCAGAATGCAATTTTAAATTTGAAAAAGAACCTGGTTTCTTTTTCGGAGCTATGTTTGTTAGTTATGCACTTATCGTAGCAGAAGTTGTAGCTTGCGTAGTTTTATTTAAATTTTTATTAGATTTTTCTTACCTGAAAGTTATAATTATAACAATTGTAACTCCAGTTTTATTAAGTACTATTAATTTTAGAATTTCTAGATCTATTTGGATTCATATGTTTTATGGTGATTAATTTGTAAGTTGTTTAAAAAGTAACAATCCCATAAAACAAAAGCAACTTCATATTAAAAAAAAAATCTAAAGACTTTCTAATTTGTGAAATCATTTTCACACAATTTAATTTGTAATAATTCGAAAAATTAGTAGCATCAAAACAACCCCATCAAAAAAGCTCAACTTTAAATTTTAAACCAACAAACTTTAAACTCTTTAGCATGCATATACACAAGTAAACCCTTCAAACTCTAAAAACCCGATATTGTAAGAAAATTGTTCTCCATTGTATTTAATTTCTCCAGTGGTTTTTTTATCATCAAACTTAAAATCTTCAATATAAATATGGTGTAAGAATAAGAGTTTTTTCTTTCCGTAAATTTTATACAAACTCTCTTTTGCGCCCCAAACAATGGTTAGTTTGCTAATTTTAGCATTAACATTTGCAATGGTATTGTATTCTTCAATTGGCGTGAATTTATGCGCAATTTTTAAAATTTTATCACGTTGTTTTTCAATATCAATTCCAACATGTAAATCATCAGAAATAATTATTGCAGTAAATGTAAAGGAATGTGTGATGGAAATAAATTTTCCATCTTTTAAATGCGGTTTACCAAATGCATCATAAATCAAATCAAAATCTGTATAACCAACCTCTTTTAATAAATGTCTAATACTTAAAAAACCTTTTTGATGCAGTTCCGATTTCATTGAATTCAAACGTGTAGCACTACTTTCAGAAAGAGATATTCCGTCCTTTAAAGTAGGAATAGATTCTTCAATCTTCCAAATCAGTACTTTAGTTGTTTTGTTAACCGATACTATTTTGTAAAGAGCCATAATTTTTAATTTCTATGTCGTAACTTTGTGCCTTGAAAATTTTAGAACATAAATATACATAAAATGAGCACAAATACAGCATACGTTCCATTTAAAGTTAAAGATATTTCTTTGGCAGATTGGGGAAGAAAAGAAATTGAATTGGCAGAAGCAGAAATGCCAGGATTAATGAGTTTAAGAGAAGAGTATGGAGATAGCCAACCTTTAAAAGGAGCAAGAATTGCTGGTTGTTTGCATATGACCATTCAAACTGCGGTTTTAATAGAAACTTTACAAGCTTTAGGTGCAGAAGTTACTTGGAGTTCTTGCAATATTTTTTCTACTCAAGACCAAGCTGCTGCTGCAATTGCTGCAACAGGAACGCCTGTTTATGCGTGGAAAGGAATGAATGAAGAAGAATTCGATTGGTGTATTGAGCAAACGTTGTTTTTTGGTGAAGACAAAAAACCGTTAAATATGATTTTAGATGATGGTGGAGATTTAACCAATATGGTTTTAGATCGTTATCCAGAATTGGCTGCAGAAATTAATGGATTATCTGAAGAAACTACAACAGGAGTTCACAGATTATATGAGCGTGTAAAAAACGGAACATTGCCAATGCCAGCAATAAATATTAACGATTCTGTTACAAAATCGAAATTCGATAATAAATATGGTTGTAAAGAAAGTGCAGTAGATGCAATTCGTAGAGCAACAGATATTATGTTAGCAGGAAAACGTGTAACTGTTTGTGGTTATGGAGATGTTGGTAAAGGAACAGCAGCTTCTTTTAAAGGAGCAGGTTCAATAGTTACAGTTACAGAAATCGACCCAATTTGTGCATTGCAAGCAGCAATGGATGGTTTCGAAGTAAAGAAATTAGAAACGGTTGTTGCAACTTCCGATATTATTATTACAACAACTGGAAATAAAGGAATTGTTCGTGGAGAACATTTCGAAGCAATGAAAGACAAGGTTATTGTTTGTAATATTGGTCATTTCGATAACGAAATTGATGTTCCTTATTTAAACGCAAACAGCAAAAAAGTTGAAATTAAACCACAGGTAGACAAATATAACATCAATGGAAAAGACATTATTTTGTTGGCAGAAGGACGTTTGGTAAATTTAGGATGTGCAACTGGTCACCCAAGTTTTGTTATGTCTAACTCATTTACAAACCAAACTTTGGCACAAATAGAATTGTGGAACAATGCAGCTGCTTACGAGAATAAAGTATATATGTTACCAAAACATTTAGATGAAAAAGTAGCCAAATTACACTTAGCAAAAATAGGAGTAGAGTTAACAGAATTAAGTAAAGAACAAGCCAATTATATTGGTGTAACTGTAGAAGGGCCTTATAAACCAGAGCATTATAGGTACTAAATAGTTTATTAGTTTTTTGGTTGTTAGCGATTAGTAGTAGCTTGAATTTAAAAACTAAATACTATTTCGACCTTCTGGAGAAATCTCATAAAACACGAAAACTCTTTCACTGGAGCTGAATTTATTTCAGTTTCTTTGAAGGAGTTTTTTTATTTGGGCGTTTTAACAGGCTGGAATTTATCTTGAGCGAAGTCGAAAGGCTATATCTTTTTTACGAAAAATAAAAAAAGATGTCGTTTCTATCCTTAACGCAGCTTTTAGCATTTTAATAAGCATACAGTCACATCGAGTGAATTTGATTTTTCATCAAATTTGTATCGAGATGTTTTTTAAACTCTACATAAGAATTTCCAGTTTTTAGAATATAGCTAACTTACAAATAATACAAAAATTAAGTATATTGCATAAAAAATTAAAAATGGCAAGTTTAACAATATCAAATAAAATTTTAGAAAAGTATTTTGGTTATTTAAAAAACTTAGATAATAATGCCAAAAAGAATTTAATTATCAAGCTTACAAAATCTATAGAAATCAAATCAAAAAAAGAGTTTGATGTCAAATCAATTTTTGGGGCTTGGGAAGATGAAAGAACTTCAGATGAAATAATTGGTGAGATTAAATCTTCAAGAATCGAAAAGCAAAATACAGCAAGTTTATAATGAAATATTTATTAGATACTAATATTTGTATTCACCTTTTTCGCGGAAAATTCAATCTAATAGAAAAATTTAAAGAAATAAATTTAGACGATTGTGCAATTTCAGAAATTACGTTAGCTGAATTAACTTTCGGAGCAGAAAATAGCCCAAATCCAAAGAAAAACTACAAAATTATTGATGCTTTTTCAGAGCAAGTAAAAATACTTCCAATTTTCAACTCAATTAAAATTTACGCAAAAGAAAAAGTACGTTTAAGAAAAAAAGGAACAATGATAAGTGATTTCGATCTTTTAATTGGTGCAACAGCAATTGGAAATGACCTAATTATGATTACAGAAAACGTAAAGGAATTTGAGCGTATTTCTGATATAAGTTTAGAAAATTGGGTAATTAGATAGTATTCTATTTCTAAATAGAGTATTTTAAAATAGAAGAATAAAAGATGTCGTTCCTATCCTTAACGCAGCTTTTAGCATTTTAATAAGCATACAGTCACATCGAGTGAATTTGATTTTTTATCAAATTTGTATCGAGATGTTTTTTGAATAAGTTTTTAAAGAAGCAATTTTACTTTTAACAGCGTTTATTACTTCTTTGTGAGAAAGAATATTTCCATTTTCTAAATCTTGTAAACCTTTAGAAATAGACTTTTTTTCAGCAGAAGAAAGTTCATGATGCCAATCATTATTTGAAGTTTTACCAGATAAAACTTCACGAATTTTTTTGATTACAGTAGTGTTTTGCAACTCTATAATTTGCTGAATTAAATGATATTTTTCTGATTGGATATTCAAATCTAATAAATATGCTAAAAGTTTTCGTTGTTTTTAATTACCTTTAAAAAAACAAAAAATCTAAATGAAAACAAACACTTCAACTTTAGAAAACCAATTAACTCAAATAGAAAATTATATTCCATATTTCGAGCGTATAAATACAAAAGCTTCAAAAGCGAATGTTGCTTGGCATTTAGACCATAGTTTAAAAGTCATAAATTCTGTTGTTGGTGTTTTACAAAATTCAAACCCAAATTTGTATAAAGACAATTTTAGTTTCTTAGGAAAAGTATTGTTAAAGTTTAACTTTTTTCCAAAAGGAAAAGCAAAAGCACCAAAACATGTTTTGCCTCCAGAAATTGTTTTAAAAGAAGATATTATTTCTCAGTTAGTTTTAGCAAAAGCAAATATCAGAGAAATCGAAAAATTAGATGTAAATGCTTATTTCAAACATCCTTTGTTTGGAAATGTAAATAAGGTAAGAGTTATTCCTTTTTTAAAAGCCCATACAAATCATCATTTAAAAATTGTAAAAAGTATTTTAAAATAGTTATTTTGCAAGAGCTTAATCAACTAAAATGCAATCAACTAAAAAAATAGGCTTGCTTTTAGGCCCATTATTATTTTTTCTTATCCAGTTTCTACCAATT
Source organism: Polaribacter cellanae (assembly GCF_017569185.1). Lineage (NCBI taxonomy): Bacteria > Pseudomonadati > Bacteroidota > Flavobacteriia > Flavobacteriales > Flavobacteriaceae > Polaribacter > Polaribacter cellanae. Next base: position 2,857,015 of record NZ_CP071869.1, read on the forward strand.
ACTTTAGTATCAGAAAAAGCAGATGCAGTAATTGCAGTGGCTGTTTGGATGGTAATTTGGTGGATTACAGAAACTGTAAATATTGCAATTACAGCCTTGTTGCCACTTATTTTATTTCCATTATTAAAAATTATGAATATTGCAGATGTTGGTGCCAATTATGGGAGTCCAATTATCTTTTTATTCTTTGGTGGTTTTGTGTTGGCTTTGGCTTTAGAGAAAGTAAACTTACACAAAAGAATTGCGTTAAATATTGTAAAACTTACAGGAACAACGCCCAATAAAGTAGTGTTGGGTTTTATTTTGGCAACTGCTTTTATGAGCATGTGGATTAGCAATACAGCATCTACAGTTGTAATGTTACCCATAGCAATATCGGTAATTAGGCTTTTAATAAAAGACGAAGATGGTTTTACAAAAGGCGACAAAAACTTTGCATTAAGCATTATGTTAGGAATTGCTTTTGGCGCAAATGCTGGTGGCATTGCCACAGTTATTGGTACACCACCAAATTCGGTTTTAATAGGACTTTTAGAAAATCAATATAACATTCAAATATCTTTTTTAACTTGGATAAGCTTTGGTTTGCCTTTTTCTCTATTAATAATTACTGCAGTCTATGTTGTTTTAGTAAAATGGATGTTTCCTTGCAAAGATATTTTGTTTACAGCATCAGGAAATATTATAGACGATGAAATAAAAAAAATAGGTAAGATATCCAAAGAAGAAAAAAGAGTTTTAACTGTTTTTGCGATTATAGTATTACTTTGGGTTACTAGAACCATTATCAATAGTATTTTTCCAGCATTAAAATTGTCTGATACCATTATTAGTTTAATAGGTGCTGTTTCCTTATTTGCAATTCCACTAAATTTCAAAAAAGGGAACTTTATTTTAGAATGGAAAGATACTGAGAAATTAGCTTGGGGAATTTTATTTCTTTTTGGTGGAGGTTTAGCACTCGCAAAAGGTATGGCTTCCAGTGGTTTGGTAGATTTAATAACTGAAACAATTTCGGCTGGTAATTTCCCAGTTTTACTCACAGTTTCTCTATTAATTTTATTGATGTTGTTTATGACAGAATTAATGAGTAACGTAGCTTTAGTAGCAGTTTTAGCACCAGTTGTAGCAGGCATTGCAATCGGTTTAAAGATTCCTATTTTAAACTTATTAATTCCTGTAACTATGGCAAGTAGTTGTGCATTTATGTTGCCAATGGCAACACCACCCAATGCCATTGTTTTTGCGAGTGGTTATGTAAAAGTAAACCAGATGGTTAGAGCAGGAATTGTACTAAACTTAATAGCTGTTGGATTGTTAATTTTGTATTATCAGTTTGTAATTCCGCTCTTTTTTTAATTGTCATCCTAGATTTGTTAATTAGTTTTCAAAAATTAACAATTACATATTTCTTTTTCTCGTAATTTTAAAGTGTGAAAAAGGAAGAAGTAAAATTAGTTAAAAAAACGAAAAAAAGCTACAGAGTTGCGCGTCCAAATCAAACGGGTTTCTCAAGTCCTGCAACACATTATACAGAGCCAAGAATCGATTTAAACGATGCTTTAATCGAGAATCCTTCGTCCACTTTTTATGTTCGAGTTTCAGATAATAGTTTTAGTGAATTCGAAATTTTCGAAAAAGATGTTCTAATTATCGACAAATCGCTTACGCCAAAAAACAATCAATTAGCAGTTGTTGTGCAAGAAGGATGTTTTCAAATTAATAGAATAGCCTGCAATTCTAAAGAGGAAATTCAACTTTGGGGCGTAATTACTTATATTATAAAATCTGCTTTGTAGTTTTTTAAAAATTTAATTAAAAATAAAAAGTACTTTTTTAAGTACTTTTATATATATTTGCAATATGGAAATAGTAAATTATACAGATTTTCGTTCCAATTTAAAGCATTGGTTTGAAAAAGTGATTAATGATGTGAGTGACGTTGTTATCAAAAGAAAAAATGGGAAAGATTTAGTTTTAATATCTTTAGATGAATACAATTCATTGAAAGAAACTAACTATTTGTTATCTGGAAAAAACGGAGCTGTTCTATTAGATTCAATCGAAGAATTAGAAAGTGGTAAAGGCTTAAGAAAAGAATTGATAGAATAATGCAATTAATTTGGTCGACTAAATCTTGGAATGATTATCTCTATTGGCAAAAAGTCGATAAAAAAATTGCAAAACGAATTAACGAATTACTTAAAGTTTGTATGCGAACTCCTTTTGAAGGAATAGGAAAGCCTGAAGCTTTAAAAAATAATTTACAAGGATATTGGTCTAGAAGAATTACAAGCGAACATCGATTAGTTTATAAATGTGAAAATGAAGAGTTGTTCATTTTGGCTTGTAGATATCATTATGGGCAGTAAATTTTATTTTTTTAAACCATGATTGCCTTAGTAGATTGCAACAGTTTTTATGCTTCTTGCGAACAAGTTTTTAGACCCGATTTACAGGGAAAACCAGTCGTTGTTTTAAGTAATAACGATGGTTGTGTAATTGCAGCAAATAAAGAAGCAAAAGCGTTGGCTCACATTCCTATGTTTCAGCCAGTTTTCAAAATAAAAAATATTTTAAAAGCCAATAATGTAACTTGTTTTTCATCTAATTACACATTGTATGCAGATATGTCTCAACGAGTTATGGATACTTTGCGAGAATTCTCGCCAATTGTAGAAGAATATAGTATCGACGAAAGTTTTGTGGATTTATCGTATTATCATACGGATGAATTAGATAAAATTGTCCATAAAATTAAAGAAAAAATTTATAAAAATACAGGAATTCCTGTTGGAGTAGGAGTTGCAAAAACGAAGTCGCTTTCTAAAATGGCGAATAAATTTGCCAAGAAAATTCCTGAGAATAACGGAGTTTACGTTGTAGATTCAGAAGAAAAAAGACAGCTTTTATTAAGTTCTGCTAAAATAAAAGACATTTGGGGAGTTGGACGAAAACACACCATTCGCATTGAAAATACTGGAGCAAAAACAGCTTTAGATTTTGCAAATACCAATTTGGCTTGGGTAAGAAAAGAATTAACAGTTGTTGGAGAACGTCTTTGGCGAGAATTAAATAATTTACCTTGTTTGGAATTGGTTACAGAAACCAGTGTAAAAAAAGGAATTGGAACTGCTAAATCTTTCGGAAAAAAGTTGGCAGATTATAGTATCATCTCTGAAGCAACCAGTTTTTATGTAGCAGAAGTTGCAGATTTGTTACGTCAGCAAGGTTCTGCAGCAGGTTGTATTGAGGTTTTTTTACAGACGAATTATTTTAGTAATTCCGACAATCAATATTCAAATAAAATAGTTATTACTCTAGATACACCCACAAATAATACAATTAAATTAACGAAAGAGGCTTTAAAAGGACTCAAAAAAATCTACAAATCTGGTTATCGCTATAAAAAAGTAGGTGTAAATTTATTTAATTTAGTTCCAGAAAACCAAGTGCAAACAAGTCTTTTTTACGAAGAACATAAAAGTGAAAGCAAAGAATTAGGAAAAGTAATTGACGCTTTAAATAGTAAGTTTGGTAAGAATAAGGTAAAATTAGCAACTGTTGGTAATCGCGAAAAAGATTGGGCGTTAATTAAAGAACATAGGAGCCCAAGATTTACTACACAATGGAGTGAGTTGTTAACGATTGGGAAGAGAAACTAATTTATTTCAAGATTAAAAAATGTATATTTATTATAGAAAAAGCATAAGAATTATGTATTTAGAAACAAGAAAACACGAATTTATACTTTAAATAAAAACATAGAAAGTAACACTAACAAGAGTTAAATTAGTGTAGTGGCTGTTATTTTAAAAAACACTCGTTTTATTTGTTGTAATAAAGTTACAATAAAACATTTAGATAGTTTACAAAATTATCGATTGCTTAATTTTTGAAAATAAAAAGCTGGCAACAATAATAATAAGAATAGTGGATGAATTATAAAACGTCGTATGTAAAAAGGAAGTAAATAACCATTTTCGAATTGATTTCTTAATAAAAGAACGAATATAACAATTAAAACCATAAATGCTGTCATTAAGAAAAAACCTGTAAACTTTAAATAGTCTTTCCTTTCAAACAAAACCCAAATAATTCCTAAAGTTATAATTGAATTTAAAATATATCGAAACAACATATCTACCATTAAATGCCAAATATCTATTTCTGGCATTTTGGTGTATAAATAATCGTTTTTAAAATACTCGATTAATGGATCGTAAAATAATTTAGCAGAAAAAGCGCGAATTACAAAAAGTAAAAACACCAATATTAAAGTTAGAATTATTTTAATGTATTTGTTCATTTTTTATAGTTTGAAAACTTATTTACCCAAAGCACCCACAATAAAAATACAGTCCCGTAAATAATTGCAGGAAAAACTAAGTTGTGTAAAAACTCTTGTTTATTTGGGTATTTAAAAATCATAACTGTTAGAAACGCAATTCTAAAAATATTTATAACATAAATAAAAAGACTTCCTAAAATAGAGAAAATAATCGTTGCTTTAATAGAGCCTGCAAAAGCAACAATAAAAGCAATAAATAAAATAATAATACTTATAGAATTACAACCTTCAATTACTCTAGCAGTATAAATATTGTCTATTAATAATTTAACAGAAAGCTCCTCTTTATGTTGCTTATAATCTGCATAAAACCCAAAGAATTCTAAAACATCTACAGTTTGTTCTGCTACAGTTGTGGTAATAGTTGCTGTTCGAAAAGGAACTTCTTTTTGCTGAGAATTTTGTAAGTATGTTGCATAAATTGCAAATAATATAAAATATGTAGCAAAAAATTTAATCAGAAAAAAGACAACGTTTTTATGTTTTTTCACAACAGATTTTAATTTAATTTTGTGGATTATTACTAAAGACGAAGATACAAAATGGATATTTATAAAATACAACAAGAAATCGATGCAATAATTTCTTCAGAAAAATCGTTAGAATTAAAACTGCAAGAAATTTGCGACACTTTAGAAAAACAGATTTCTTATTACGATTGGGTTGGTTTTTATTTTAAAAATGGAGATAAAGAAGAACTAAAATTAGCACAATATACAGGAGAAGAAACAGAGCATACGATTATTCCTTTTGGAAAAGGTATTTGTGGGCAAGTAGCTGTTAGTAACGAAAACTTTGTAGTGCAAGATGTCTCTGAGCAAAACAATTATATTTCTTGTGGTTGGCAGGTAAAGTCGGAAATTGTAATACCTATTTTTGTAGATGGAGAAAATATTGGGCAAATAGATATCGATTCTCATACAGCAAATACGTTTACAGCAAAAGACGAAGAATTGTTAGAGTATATCTGTAAAAAAATAAGTATTTTATTTTAAAAAAAAAATATTTTTATAATATTTGTAGTATAAAACCCCCTATAAATGAAAAAAACAAATAACTATTTAGTTTCTTTTTTGTCAAATAAAACAAGTCTTTCTTTGATAAGAAAATCATCAAATAATAAATTATTCTATAGTTCTATTATTTTATTTTTTGTATCTATTTTTCCACAATCAATTTTTTCTCACGGAACAGTAACAAGTCCTGCAAGTAGAATTTGGCAATGTCGTTTTCTTGAAAACCCAGAAAACCCCACCTCTAAAGCATGTATGGCTGCAGTTGCTTCTCATGGAACTCAACCTTTTTATGATTGGAGTGCAGTTCGTCAAGGAAATGCTAATGGAGATCATCAACGATATATTTTAGATGGAAATTTAGCAAGTGGTGGAGACCCCGATAAATATGGTGGTTTAGATCAGGTAAGATCAGATTGGGTTGCTACAAGTGTATCTCCTGGTCCATTTACTGTTACTTGGTATAATAAGGTTGGTCATAAATCTGAATATTATAGAGTATATATAACAAAAGAAGGTTGGTCTCCAAACAAGCCTTTAGCATGGGGTGATTTAGAATTATTGGCAGAAACAGGTCCTAAAGATGGGAAAGAAAAATACACTGTAATAAATGTAACCTTACCTAAAAGAACAGGAAAACATGTAATTTACAGTATTTGGCAGAATAGAATAGGATTAAGTGCAGAAGCCTTCTACTCTACAAGCGATATTGATTTTGGTAATACGTTATCTGTAAATGAGTATAACGAGCAATTAGCTAAACTAAATCAAAATTATCCAAACCCTTTTGCAGTAAGTAGTAAAATAGGATACACCATTCGAAAAGAAGGAAATGTTTCTCTTAAGGTTTATGACATTCTTGGTAAAGAAGTAGCTACTTTAGTTGATGGTTACCAAACAGCTGGCGATTACAATATTATCTTTAAGAATGAAACTTTAGATGAAGGTGTTTATTTTTATGTATTTAAATTAGATAGTTATATAGAAACTAAAAAAATGATTTTGAAAAAGTAATTTTTTTAGTATATTCGGAATCTTATTAAAACATCATTAAATCCCTAAAATAATGAGAAAAAAACAATTTACTAGATCTACAGGTCGTAACAATCATTTAAATTTTGTTGATAAAAAACAATCATGGATGGATAATTTCGTTGAATGGTTTCATGACTTTTTAGAAAAAGCAGAGTAATTTTTCTTATACCTATACTTAATACCATTTCTGCATAAAAACTATTGTAATAAAACACGCTTTTTTGCTCTTTACTAAAAAATAAAAAAAAACATTAGAGCATAAGGTTATGCTCTAATTTTCTTTTTTGTATATAAAAAAACATTATTTTTTTACAGTAATTTCAAAACAGAAATGGTATAAGATTCTTAGAATGAAAAAAAATCAATAGAGTTTTCTTAGAAAAACATTTTCTTCTTCTAGAAAAAAGCAAGACAAAAAAACACCAAGAAATTAGATACTTTAGTCGTAAGTTTTAAAACCAAAGTTCAAATACATTAGTTGTTAATTACTTCTGGTTTTTGTTACTATCTTTTTATTGTCTTACGAGGTTGCTTTTACTACATTTGTGTGCTTAACAACACAACACTAAATGAGCACTTCAAAAACAATTAAATCCGCATTAATTTCGGTATTTCACAAAGATGGTTTAGCCCCAATTGTAAGAGAATTAGATAAATTAAATGTAACTATTTATTCAACTGGTGGTACAGAAAAATTTATCAAAAATCTTGGTATAGATGTCGTTCCTGTAGAAGATGTTACTTCTTATCCTTCTATTTTAGGAGGTAGAGTTAAGACTTTACATCCAAAAGTTTTTGGAGGAATTTTAAATCGACAAGATCACGAAGGCGATGTTACTGAATTGAAAGAATACAACATTCCGCAAATAGATTTGGTTATTGTAGATTTATATCCGTTTGAAAAAACAGTTGCTTCTGGAGCCTCTGAACAAGATATTGTAGAAAAAATAGATATTGGAGGAATTTCTCTAATTAGGGCAGCTGCAAAGAATTTTAAAGATACTTTTATTGTTTCTTCCATGGGTCAATATGAAGATTTCCTGTCAATTTTATCAGAAAATAAGGGAGAAACTTCTATCGAACAAAGAAAAAAATACGCAGCAAAATCTTTTAATGTTTCTTCACATTACGATACTGCCATTTTTAATTACTTCAACAATAACGAAGAACCTGCTTTAAAAATTAGCGAAACAAACGCACAAGTTTTACGTTATGGAGAAAATCCACACCAAAAAGGATATTTCTTTGGAAATTTAGAAGAAATTTTCGATAAATTGCATGGTAAAGAATTGAGTTATAACAACTTATTAGATGTAGATGCCGCTGTAAATTTAATGGAAGAATTTAAAGGAGAAGCACCAACATTTGCCATATTAAAGCATAATAATGCCTGTGGTTTTGCGCAAAGAGAAACCATTAGCGAGGCATATTCAGATGCTTTGGCTGGAGATCCAGTTTCTGCTTTTGGTGGAATTTTAATTGCAAATACACAAATTGATGCTGCAACTGCAGAGAAAATTAACACCTTATTTTGTGAAGTAGTAATTGCACCCAATTATTCTAATGAAGCTTTAGAAATCTTAAAAGGAAAAAAGAATAGAATTATCTTACTCAAGAAAGAAGTAGCATTGCCAAAAACAACCATTAGAACTTGTTTAAATGGTAATTTAGTTCAAGATAAAGATAATATTACAGATAAATTAGAAGATTTAAAATACGTTACTAACAATAAACCAACCCAAAGCGAGTTAGAAGATTTATTGTTTGCATCGAAATTGTGTAAAAACACAAAATCGAATACAATTATTTTAGTAAAAAACAAGCAGTTATTAGCAGGTGGAACTGGGCAAACAAGTAGAGTAGATGCTTTAAACCAAGCGATTGAAAAAGCAACTTCTTTTAAATTCGATTTAGAAGGTTGTGTAATGGCTAGTGATGCGTTTTTTCCATTTCCAGATTGTGTAGAAATTGCAGACAAAGCAGGTGTAAAAAGTGTAATTCAGCCAGGAGGATCTATAAAAGATCAATTAAGTATAGATTACTGTAACGAAAACGGTTTATCTATGGTTATGACAGGAACAAGGCATTTTAAACATTAAGATTTTATAGGTTGTTTACAATCAGAATTTTAGTAGATTTGTAAATACAGTAGTTAAAATAATACAACAAAGATATTTTATGGGTTTTTTTGATTTTATGACGGAAGATATTGCGATTGATTTAGGAACCGCAAATACGTTGATAATCCACAATGGAAAAGTGGTTATCGATAGCCCTTCAATTGTTGCAAGAAATAGAATTACTGGAAAAATCATTGCAATTGGTAAAGAAGCCAATTTAATGCAAGGAAAAACCCATGAAAATATTAAAACAATCCGCCCTTTAAAAGATGGTGTTATTGCAGATTTTCAGGCATCTGAAGAGATGATTAAAGAGTTTGTAAAACAAATTCCTTCTATTAAAAAGAAATTATTTCCTCCAGCATTAAGAATGGTTATTTGTATTCCTTCAGGAATTACAGAAGTAGAAAAACGAGCGGTTCGCGATTCTGCAAAACATATGAATGCCAAAGAAATATATTTAATTTACGAACCAATGGCAGCTGCAATTGGGGTGGGAATAGATATTATGGAACCAAAAGGAAACATGATTATAGATATTGGTGGTGGAACAACCGAAATCGCAGTAATTGCTTTGGCAGGTATTGTTTGCGACCAATCTGTAAAAGTGGCAGGAGATTTATTTACCAACGATATTATGTATTATATGCGAACACAGCATAACTTACACGTTGGAGAAACCACTGCAGAAAAAATAAAAATAAGCATTGGTGCAGCTACAGAAGATTTAGAAACCCCTCCAGAAGACATGCTCGTTCAAGGTAGAGATTTATTAAGTGGTAAACCAAAACAAGTACAAGTTTCCTTTAGAGAAATAGCAAAAGCATTAGACAAATCTATTTTAAGAATAGAAGATGCTGTAATGGAAACATTGTCTAAAACTCCGCCAGAACTAGCAGCAGATATTTACAATACAGGTATTTATTTAGCTGGTGGTGGCTCTATGTTAAGAGGTCTAGATAAAAGATTGTCAAGAAAAACAGATTTGCCAGTTTACGTAGCCGAAGATCCATTAAGAGCGGTTGTACGTGGAACAGGAATTGCTTTAAAAGAATTAGACAAATACAAAAACGTATTAATGAAATAATTTTTTGAGCACTTTGTAACTATGCAGCAACTTATTTACTTTTTTCAGAAGTTTAAGTATCTTTTATTCTTTTTAATGTTGCAGTTAATCGCAGTTGTTTTAACTTTTAATAATCTTAATTTTCATAAAAGTAAATACGTTAGTTCTGCAAATGCAATTACTGGAAGTATGTATAATAAGATTTCTAGTATTTCGGAATATTTCCAGCTAAAATCTGTAAATCAACAACTTTTAGAAGAAAATACACTTTTAAGAAATCAATTAGAAAAAAATAATTCGATTGTTTTTAATAAAGATTCTACAGTGGTAGATTCTGTAGAATACAATCAAAAATACACATTTACAAATGCCAAAATAATTAATAATAATTATTCGAAAGCGTTTAATTATCTTACAATTAATAAAGGTAAAAATAGCGGTTTAGATAAAGAAATGGCAGTTGTAAATGGTAAAGGTATTATTGGAATTACCGATTTTTCTTCAGCTAACTACACAAGAGTACAATCTATTTTAAATAAAAATAGCAATATTAATGCGAAGCTAAAAAACCAATATTTTTTTGGAAGTTTAAAATGGGATGGTAAAGATTATAATATTGTGCAGCTAACAGATGTACCAAGACAAGCACCAGTAAAAGTTGGAGACACCATAGAAACAGGAGGAAGGTCTACTATTTTTCCAGCAGGAATTTTAATTGGAACTGTTATAAATGTTGATGAAAATAACTCAGTAGACAATAATATTGATGTTAAATTATTTAACGACATGAGCAATATTGGGCCAGTTTACGTAATTAAAAATTTAGATAAAGAAGAAATTAAATTTATAGAAAACCAAGACATTGAATAAAACATTACACTTTGCACTGCTATTTATATTCTTGCTCTTTTTGCAAGTTTTTGTGCTGAATAATATTTTGTTTATGGGCTATGTAAACCCGTATTTGTATATCGCTTTCGTTTTTTTATATCCTTTAAAAGTAAATAGATTTCCGTTTTTATTTGCAAGTTTTATGTTGGGTTTAGGAGTCGATTTCTTTTCAGATTCTGGTGGAATTCACGCTTTTTCAATATTAACAATAGCGTATATAAGGTTGTTTTTCGTAAAGGTTTATTTTAGAAAATATGAAGCAGATTATCCTTTCTTTAATTTACATTCCGAATCTTTTGGTAAAGTTTTTAACTTTGTAGTAACTTTAACACTTATACATCACTTTATTTTGTTTTCTTTTGCTAATTTTAGTTTCAATAACATATCTCATATACTATTAAATTCACTTTTTTCAGGTATTTTTACATTAATATTATATTTCTTAGGAAACTATATTCTCTCTAAAAAACAATAATGCAAAAAAGTTTTTTACTATATTTTTTAATTACGTTAGTAGGTTTCGTTTTTATAGGACGTTTATTTCAGCTTCAAATTATAAGAGGAGATAATTACGATCCCATTAGAAGTGCAGCTGTAAAAACGCAATACGATTATCCAGAACGTGGATATGTATATGACAGAAATGGAAAGTTGTTGGTTGCAAACCAGCTTTCTTATGATGTTATGGTTCAACCAGATCAAGTAAAACCTTTAGATACTTTAGAGTTTTGTAAACTTATAAAAATTACCAAAGAAGATTTTCTAAAGCGTTTCGAAAGAGCAGAAAACTATGCACCTTATTTACCATCGGTATTTTTAAAACAATTGGCAAAAGAAGACTTTGCGTTTTTACAAGAAAAATTACATAAGTATAAAGGGTTTTTTATTCAAAAGAGAATTATTAGAAATTATCCTGTAAAAGTTGCAGCCAATGTTTTGGGTTATATTGGAGAAGTAAACGAGAATTTGGCAAGAAAAAGCGATTATTACCAACAAGGAGAATTAATTGGAAAAGACGGTATAGAAAAACAATACGAAAATTTACTAAGAGGAAAAAAAGGAAAGAAATATTACCACAGAAACCGTTTTAATAAGATTACAGGTTCTTACAAAAATGGAGCGTATGATACACTTCCAGTAAATGGAAAAGATTTAACATTAACCTTAGATATAGAATTGCAAGCGTATGCACAAGAGTTAATGAAAGGTAAAAGAGGTGGTATTGTTGCAATTGAGCCTTCCACTGGAGAAATTTTAGCTTTGGTAACTGCACCTTCTTACGATCCTAATATGTTGGTGGGAAGAAAACGTTCGAAAAATTCTTCTATTTTAATGAATCCAGAAAATCCAGATAGACCAACATACGATAGAGGTTTAATGGGAGCGTATGCTCCTGGTTCCCCTTTTAAAATGATGAATGCATTAATTGGTCTGCAAGAAAAAGTAATTGATGAGCAAACCTCATTTTATTGTAATGGAGGTTATAGATATGGTAAAAGAAAAGGAGAGTTTATGAAATGCCACTGTGGTATTTTTGGAAGACCCGTGCATTTACACTCTGCCATTGCAAAATCTTGTAATAGTTATTTCTCGAATACATTTAAAAGAATTGTAGAAAAAGACCATAAACCAACTGAAGGTTTAAATAATTGGAGTAAACATGTAAAGAGTTTTGGTTTAGGTAATTATTTAGGTTACGATTTGCCAGCAGGAAGCCCAGGATTAATTCCAGACGGAAAATATTATGATGATCGCAAGAACTTTAGATGGAATGGATCGTCAATAATTTCTAATGCAATTGGGCAAGGAGAAGTTTTAACAACACCAATTCAATTAGCAAACTTTACAGCAGCAATCGCGAACAGAGGTTTTTTCTATACACCACATGTATTAAAAAAAGTAGATAATACCCCTATAGATAACCCAGATTTTACAAAGAAAAAAATAACAACCATAGATAAAAAATATTTTGCTCCTGTTGTGGAAGCTATGCACGAGGTTTTTAAAACAGGAACAGGAAAGTATAGTCAAGTAAAAGGAATAGAAATTTGTGGTAAAACAGGAACAGCCGAAAATTTTATTATAAAAAATGGAATTAAAGAACAGTTGGCAGATCATTCTATTTTAGTAGCATTTGCACCCAAAGACAATCCTAAAATTGCTTTAGCTATTTTTGTTGAAAATGGAGGATATGGTTCTACAATCGCAGCGCCAATTACAAGTTTGTTAATTGAAAAATATATAAATGGAAAAATATCAAAAGCCAATAAATATAGAGAACAAAAAATGCTGACTTTAAGTTTACAAGATATTTATGATAAACAATTAGAAAAACCAATAGAAGAAATTGCGTCAGGAACGAAATAATATTTTTGCAGGTATCGATTGGATTTTAATTTTCCTCTACATAATTTTAGTCGGTTTTGGCTGGTTAAATATCTACGCAGCTTCCAGTACAGAAGAAGATGTAGAATTATTAAGTTTCGCTACAAAATATGGTAAACAATTAATTTTTATTTGTTTAACCATTCCATTAGTAATTATAGTTCTTTTTTTTAATTCTAAATTTTATGAAAAATTTGCAAGTATACTCTACATCATATCACTGTTATTACTAGTAGGTTTATTTATATTTGGAAAGAAAATTAACGGAGCAACTTCTTGGTATAATTTTGGAGTAATTGGTTTGCAACCATCCGAATTTGTAAAAGCATTTACAGCATTGGCAGTAGCAAAACTGCTAAGTGATCGTCAATACAACTTCAAGTTAATTAAAAACCAAATTAAAGCCTTTATAATTGTATTTTTTCCTGCCTTTTTAATTTTTTTACAGCCAGATGCTGGTTCCGCGCTTATTTATTTATCGTTCTTTTTTGTGCTGAATAGAGAAGGTTTAACCTTAAATTACATACTACTTGGCTCTGCATTTATCGTATTATTTTTATTAACTATTTTTTTTGGTGCTAAATGGATGTTAATAGCATCATTTACATTAATTACAATTATTGCATTTTATTTATTTTACAGAGAAGGAAAGCGCTTTTTTCGTTTCAATTGGTATAAACTATTAGTAGTATATCTTATATTAGGATTGTTTATTTCTGGAACAGATTATGGATATAAAAATGTTTTGCCCTCACATCAAAAAGATAGGTTTGATATTTTATTGGGTAAGAAAACAGATAATAGAGGCATTGGATACAACTCTTATCAATCGGAATTAACAATAAGCTCTGGAGGAATAAAAGGCAAAGGTTTTTTAAAAGGCGATTTAACACAAGGAGATTTTGTGCCAGAACAGCACACAGATTATATTTTTAGTGTTGTTGGAGAAGAATGGGGTTTTTTAGGAACCACAGCAGTAGTTTTTTTGTTTATGCTAATGTTGTATCGAATTATATATTTAGCAGAAACACACAATAACAAATTTGGCAGAATTTACGGTTATGGATTGGCTTCTATCCTCTTTTTCCATGTAATTGTTAATATAGGAATGGTTATTGGATTATTACCAACTGTAGGTATTCCATTACCATTTTTTAGTTATGGAGGTTCGTCTCTTTGGGGTTTTACAATTTTGTTGTTTATTTTTATTAGATTAGATGCTCATAAAGATTATGAGTGGTAAGTGTGTTAAGTTGGGAGTTGGAAGAACAACAAAGGAGTTAAGGTTTTTTCAAATTTTTTAGATTGAAAAACTTCAGCTTATAAAAAAAATGTTGATTGCATCTAGCTTTAGCTGGATGTGATGAATAGGATAAAAGCTAGCTTTATCCAAAATACTCATACAATTGTAACGATTTCGGCTAAAGTCAAATATGTTTGAAAATATTTTACTATTGAAATACTAAAACCCACATCTTTTTTGACTTGGATTCCATTTTATCTCAACAAAAAAAAGCTCTGAATTTTTATTCAGAGCTTTTAAATATTTTGTAATTAAAAATCTTACAATGCAGCTACGTGCTTTGTTAATTTAGATTTTAAATTAGCTGCTTTATTCTGGTGAATAATATTGTTTTTAGCTAACTTGTCTAACATAGAAATAACCTTACCTAAATTAGATTCTGCCTCTTTCTTGTCTTCAGTTGCACGTAAATCCCTTACAGCATTACGTGTAGTTTTATGCTGATATTTGTTACGTAACCTTTTAGTTTCGTTACTTCTAATTCTTTTTAATGCTGACTTATGATTTGCCATAATTTCTTTCTATTTGTTTTTTTTATTAAAACATTTGTAGTCCGTACGGGAATCGAACCCGTGTTACATGGATGAAAACCATGCGTCCTAACCCCTAGACGAACGGACCAAAACAATTAAGTGTGTCTCAATTGCGGATGCAAATATACAACGTTTTTTAAATTCTGCAATAATTTTTTAAAATTTTTTAAAAAATTATAGATTTTTTTTGAACTCGTTTTTTTAATGGTGATAAAAACCTCATTTCCCGAATATAATAAAGAGATTGTTGTTTAGTTATAATTAATATGCTTTTGCAAAAAGAACTCTTTTCGTGGATGGTTTTCCACTAAAAACACAAACTCCAGCTTCTTCTTTTGCATCGTTCGGAATACAACGAATGGTCGCTTTTGTATATTCTTTAATTTTATCTTCTGTTTCTTCTGTTCCATCCCAATGAGCAGAAACAAAACCGCCCTTATTTTTAATTACTTTTTTAAATTCTTTAAAATCATTTACCTCGGTAGTATGTTCAGCTCTATAATCGATGGCTTTTTTGAATAAATTTTCTTGAATTTCTTCCAATAAATTTTCTACAAAATTTACAACAATGTCTTGTGAAATGGTTTGTTTCTCAAAAGTATCTCTTCTGGCAACTTCAACTGTATTGTTTTCTAAATCTCTTCCTCCAAAAGCAATTCTTACAGGAACTCCTTTTAATTCGTATTCTGCAAATTTTGCTCCTGGTCTGTAAGTATCCCTGTCATCAAACTTAACAGAAATCCCTTTTTTACGGAACTCTTTTACAAATACTGCTACTTTTTCTGAAATCGTAGTTAATTGCTCTTCCCCTTTATATATAGGAACAATAACTACTTGTATTGGAGCCAATTTTGGAGGTAAAACCAAACCATTATCATCTGAATGTGTCATAATCAAACCACCAATTAAACGTGTAGATACTCCCCAAGAAGTTGCCCAAACATGCTCTTGTTTTCCTTCTTTAGAAGTAAATTTTACATCAAAAGCTTTGGCGAAATTTTGCCCTAAAAAATGACTTGTTCCAGCCTGCAACGCTTTTCCATCTTGCATTAAAGCTTCAATAGTGTAGGTGTCTTCTGCTCCAGCAAAACGCTCGCTATTAGACTTGTATCCTTTTACAACAGGCATTGCCATAAAGTTTTCGGCAAAAGTTGCATATACTTCTTGCATTTGTTTAGCTTCATCAACTGCTTCTGTTCTTGTTGTATGTGCTGTATGCCCTTCTTGCCATAAAAATTCTGCTGTACGCAAAAATAAACGTGTCCTCATTTCCCAACGAACTACGTTTGCCCACTGGTTTATTAATAATGGCAAATCTCTATAAGATTGAATCCATCCTTTATAAGTATTCCAAATAATAGCCTCTGAAGTTGGTCTTACAACTAGTTCTTCTTCTAATTTTGCTTCTGGATCTACACGCAATTTGCCAGAATTATCAGGGTCGTTTTGTAAACGATAATGCGTTACAACAGCACATTCTTTTGCAAAACCCTCTGCATTTTTTTCTTCAGCTTCAAACAAACTTTTGGGCACAAACAAAGGGAAATATGCATTTTGGTGACCTGTTTCCTTAAACATTCTGTCTAATTCTGCCTGCATTTTTTCCCAAATAGCAAATCCATAAGGTTTTATAACCATACAACCTCTAACTGCAGAGTTTTCTGCAAGATCTGCTTTTACAACTAGTTCATTATACCATTTAGAATAATCGTCTTCTCGTTTTGTTAAATGTTTACTCATGTTTAGAAGTTTGGCACAAATATTGTTATCTTTAAAGTGAAATTTTTGTTAAATAGTTAAAAGTATTTACAAAAACGATACAAAATTACTACAAAAAGGTTAGAACCAATGTAAAGTTATAGTTTTTTGTGCAACAAATTTTTCTGAAAATTAATATTTACATAAAAATATATCAATATGAAACTATTTTACAATAAATCCAGTTTACATCAAGTTATTTTATTTTTTCTATCTAGTATACTATTGGTTTCTTGTGGTACATACCAGAGTGTATATTCTGATGATGGTATTTATGCAGACGAAAAACCAGTTAGAGAAAAGAAGGTAGTTGTTGTTAACGATAGAGAATACAACAATTATAACAATAATTATTTTACGAAAGAATTAGAAAGATTAGAGAGTTTAGAAGATTCTGAAGTTTTTACGGATGTAGATAGTTACAATTCTCCTGATGCATTGTATGTCGAAGATAATTTTAATTATAACACAAAACCTTCTTGGGGAAATAACTCAGGAAACGATGTTGTTGTGAATGTAAATTTAATAAATGATCCTTATTGGAATGATTTTTATGGTGTAGGGTTTAATAGTTGGGGTTATTATGGATACAATAATTGGGGCTGGAACAATTGGGGTTGGAATAACTGGAGATTTAGAAATAGATGGAATGGTTGGAATACCTGGGGGTACAATTCTTATTGGCATCCATACCAAAACAACTTAGCTTGGGGTTGGAATGGAGGTTTTTATAACCCATATTTTGGCTATGGATATGTAGCTCCTTATAGATATAATAATTTCTATAATTATAGAAACAATCGTTATAATAGAAATACAACGTATGGTAGAAGAACCACATATAATAATAGATATAGTAGAAGAAGAGGAAACGCAACAAATTCTTCTGTAAGATCTAGAAGAAGATCGTTTACCACAAGACCAGCAACAACTTCAAGAAGGAGAAGTTCTAGTACGATATCTCCAAACAGAAGATCTACTTCAAGAACTAGAAGAAGTTCAATAAATACTTCTAGAAGAAGAAATAGTCCTTCAACGAGAAGAAGCTCTTCTAGTACAAGAAGAAGTTCTTCAAGAACAAGTTCTAGAAGAAGAGGTGGAAATAATTCCACTGCAAGTAGAGTAAATAGTTCTGTAAGAAGAAACAATAGTTCTACAGTAAGAAGGGCGAGAATCGTTCCAACAAGAAGAAGTAACAGTTCTACCGTTAGAAGATACTCAACTCCAGCAAGAAGAAGTTCTGTGGCGAGTTCTTCAAGGAGAAGATATGCTCCATCAGCAAGAACTTCGAGTTCTAGATCATCAAGAGCTAGTAGTAGAGCAACTTCAAGATCTTCGAGAAGTTCAAGAAGCTCTTCTACAAGAAGTTCCTCTTCATCTAGAAGAAGAGGAAATTAAAAAAAAAGCCTAAAAAATAATTAAAATGAAAAAAATTATAACATTTGCGATATTGTTCGCAGTAACTTTAACGTCTTATAGTCAGTCTTTAAAATACCAAGATTTAGCGTTGCTTTTCTCGCAAGACGATTCAAATGGAACTGCGCGTTTTACTTCTATGGGAGGTGCTTTTGGAGCATTAGGTGGCGATATTTCATCAATAAATATCAATCCAGCAGGTTTGGCTGTTTTTAATAATAGCTCATTTGCAGGAACATTAAACAATAGAAATACAGAAATACAATCTACTTTTTATGGAAATGCTGTAAATAACCAAAATCAGTCTTTTAACTTTTCTCAAGCAGGTGCAGTTTTGGTTTTCGACAGTGCTTATAAATCTGATTGGAGCAAATTTGCAATTGGTTTTAATTACAGACTTACAAAAGATTTTAGTGATAATTTTATTATTGAAGGGAATAGTGGAGTACCAACATTTAGAGAATTTCCTTTAGATAAAAATAAGACTATCGATTATAATGTTTCGGAAAAAAATCAAAGATTTATAAATAAGTATAAAGGGAAGTTAGATGAAATTAATTTGGCATTTTCGTCTGTGTATCAAAATAAGTTATACGTTGGTGCAGGAGTTAATTTTTATAGCTTAAATTTTAGTCAGCAATCTAATTTATTAGAATTTAATAGCGATGGAAAAGGAAATACTTTAGACGCCAACTTTTATCAAGAAAACTTTACAACAGGTACAGGAATTTCTTTAAACGCAGGTTTTATTTATAAGGCAACCCAAAATTTTAGATTTGGTTTATCTTACCAAACACCAACTTGGTTTACAGAAATTATAGAAGATACTAATATTGTAAAAAATGAAGGAAATAGACTTGGCGGAATTCCATTTACTGGAGATACAGAAATTATTGTTAGCAATGACCCAAAAAATATTTATGATAATACTACTGGAGATAATTTTCCATCTCAAAATTTAACTTATAGATTAAAAACTCCGAGTAAATTAACAGCAAGTGCAGCAGTGGTATTTGGCAAAAGAGGTTTATTTAGTTTCGATTATATTAGTAGAAATTATTCGAATATGAAACTATCAGATGGAGGTTTCGCAGGAGAAAATACATTTTTCGAAAATGAACTAAAAAACACCAATTCTTTTAACATGGGTACAGAATGGCGTTTCGATAAATTAAGTATTAGAGGAGGTTACAAGTTTGAAGAAAACCCCAATAAAACAGCATTAAATTCCGACGATATTAAAGGGTATTCTTTTGGAGCTGGTTATAATTTTGGAAACTTTAAAGTAGATTTCGCTTACAGTAATAATAACAGAACTTCTTTTTATGATGTATATCCGCAATTTCCAAAGCAAATAAATACTGCAGATTTAAATATAGATAATAGAATTTTTACAGCAACAGTTTCCATAAGTCTGTAACTTTTAGAAGACAAATATATTTCGACTCTACTTTTAATAGCAAATACAAATGTTATTAGAAGTAGAGTCGAAAAGTTTTATACCTTTAAAAATAATGCTATTTGTCTTTTTTCACTTAATTTTGCAATTCAATTTTTAGACAATGCCAAACATTAAAATTACCATTCAAGAAACAACTAACAATACCATTATAAAATACAACAGTAGCAGTATTTTAATAAATGGAGGTAGTTACGAATTCAATAATATAGATGAAGCTAAAAACTCTCCATTAGCACAACAATTATTCTATTTACCATTCGTAAAGAAGGTATTTATTACCGCTAACTTTATTGCAATACAACGTTTCGATATTTTAGAATGGATAGACGTCCAAGAAGAAGTAAAAGAACAAATAGAAGTTTTTTTAAACGAAGGAAATGCTGTTGTAAACGAAGAAAAAAAATCTAAAAAAGAATCTATAGAAGTATATGCAGAGGTAACTCCAAACCCATCTGTAATGAAGTTTGGAACCAACAAAGCACTAACGCAAACAGATGTTGAGTTTAAAAATATAGACGAAGCAAGTAAATCGTCTCCATTAGCTTTGGCTATTTTTAATTTTCCTTTCGTAAAAGAAGTTTTTATTTCCGATAATTATATTTCAATTACCAAATACGATATGGTAGAATGGAATGAAGTTTATGGTGAAGTAAGAACGTTTATTCGAGAATATTTAGCAGAAGGAAAAACAATTATTAAAGAATTACCAAGAGAAAAAATCGTTGCAGAAGGAACAAAAGAAATAGTACAAGAAGTAAAACTAGAAGGTGTTTCTGCACAAATTGTAGATATTTTAGATGAATATATAAAACCGGCAGTTGCAGGAGATGGAGGAAACATCGCTTTTCGTTCTTATGATGAAGCAAATAAAGTAGTAAGCGTAGTTTTACAAGGCGCTTGTAGTGGTTGCCCATCTTCTACAGCAACTTTAAAAAACGGAATCGAAAACTTGCTGAAAGAAATGCTACCAAACAAAATTAACGAAGTAGTAGCGATAAATGGGTAGAGAGTTGGAAACTGGAAGATGGGAGTTGGAAGTTTGAAGAATAAGAAGTTAAATAAAAGAGAACAATAAAAAGCAGTTGCTCACGCTGCAAGTTTTTTCCTTTGAGAAGATTAAGATGGGCTTTTTATGTCAGCAGAAAAAATTAATCCATATAAAAATTCTAAGTTAGGTAAGAAAGAGCAAGTTACCCAAATGTTCGATAATATTTCTAAAAACTACGATGGTTTAAATCGTGTAATTTCTTTAGGAATAGATGTAAAATGGCGTAAAAAAGTGGTAGAAATTGTTGGTAAAAACAAGCCAAAACAAATTTTAGACATTGCAACAGGAACAGGAGACTTGGCTTTAATGATGGCCAATTTAAACCCAGATAGAATTGTTGGTTTAGACATTTCTGCAGGAATGCTAGAAGTTGGTAAACAAAAAATAAACAAAGCAAATCTTTCCGATAAAATAGAAATGATGGTGGGCGATTCTGAAGATATGCCTTTCGAAGATGCAACTTTCGATGCCATTACAGTTTCTTTTGGTGTTCGTAATTTTGCGAACTTAGCCAAAGGAATTAGAGAAATTGCCAGAGTTTTAAAACCAAATGGAGTTTTGGTAATTTTAGAAACTTCAAACCCAACAAAATTTCCTTTTAAACAAGGATATAAATTATATACAAACTTATTTTTACCAGTTGTTGGAAAACTATTTTCGAAAGACAAAGTTGCCTACTCTTATCTATCGGAATCTGCGAATTCTTTTCCTTTTGGAGAAGCTTTCAACAATATTTTACAAAAAAATGGGTTTACACATACAGAAGATAATCCTGTAACCTTTGGTGTTGCAACAATTTACACAGCACGTAAATAATTATGAGTAAAAAAAATCTATTTTTTTGTTTTTTTCTATTCGCTAGTATTTCTTTTTTTGCACAGAAAGATCGCGTAGAATATTTACCTTCATTCGATAAAAGACCTTTGCATTATGGTTTTTATTTGGGTGTAAATAAAAATGACTTTAAACTAAACTTAAGAGAAAGTACAATTGCGAATGCAAACATAACTGTAGAACCAACTATAGGTTTTAATGTGGGGTTAATTGCAGATTTGCGTTTACATAAAAACTTAAATTTACGTTTAGAACCAGGTTTGGTTAGTAATTCGAAAAACATATATTTTAATCATTTACCTACAAAACAAGACAGCGTTCGAGAAGTTGGTTCTACCTATTTACATGTTCCTTTGGTTTTTAAATTTAGTACAGACAGGTATCATAATATTCGTCCGTATTTATTAGCGGGTGTTTCTTACGATTATAATTTTTCTAGTAACGAAAGAAATCAAGATGATAACTCAGCAGGTCAATTTCGTATGAAAACACATAACTTTATGTATGAGGTAGGAATTGGAGTGGATATTTACCTGTATTTCTTTAAGTTTTCTCCATCCATTCGTGGTGTTTTTGCAATTAACAACGAAATTAAATATGATGATGATCCAAATAGCAGATGGACAGCTCCTGTAAACTTTATGGGAACTCGTGGTATTTTCTTAAATTTTGCTTTCGAGTAAGAGGTTGTTTCGCTGAGATTCGCAGAGTTTTTCACAGAGATTCACAGAGATTCGCAGAGTTTTTTTTGTGTTTTTTCTCGCAAAGATGCGAAGTCGCAAAGATTCAAAGTTTCAAAGACTCGAAGTTTCAATATAAAATCGCAAAGATTGGCTATGTTTTCTATGTGCCTATGTGGTATTTTTACTCGTAAAGAGTTATTATTTTCTTAAACCTTAAACCTTAAACCTTAAACCTTAAACCTTAAACCTTAAACCTTAAATCGAGAAAACTCGCTCAATAAAATAGCAGTTGCAGTTGCAACATTTAAACTTTCTGTTTCTTGGCTTTCACCAAAACGTGGAATGGAAATTTTATTAGAAACGATTTTTTTTATGTCATCTGAAACTCCATTTGCCTCATTTCCCATAATTAAAACACCTTCTTTTGGCAAACTGGTTTTATAAACATTTTCGCCATCCATATCTGCTATAAATGTGGGTAAATTTGTTTCAGACAAATAAGTATTCAACGCTAAGTAATGGATAGAAATTCTTGTTAAAGAACCCATAGAAGCCTGTACAACCTTGGCATTATAACAATCTACAGTGTCTTTAGAACAAATTAATTGTGTTACCCCAAACCAATCACACAAACGAATAATAGTACCTAAATTACCAGGATCGTTTATTGCATCTAAAGCAATTATTAAACCTTTATTTACAAGTTGTTTTTCTTCGGGAATTTTAAAAATACCTAGAACTTTATTGGGTGTTTTTAAATTACTTATTTTTTTTAAATCAATTTCAGAAATAGGAATAATTTTGTCTTCAGCAATAGTACAAGTAAAATCGTTAGTACAAAAAATAGTAACGACTTTAAAAGAAGAATTTAAAAGTTCATTCACTACTTTTACGCCTTCAGCAATAAATAATTTATGCTTTTGTCGATACTTTTTTTGTGATAAACGTGTTATTAGTTTAAGCTGATTTTTTGAAAGACTCAAAATTGATTGTTTTTTGGAATTTTAGATGTATGTTAAACTTGATTCGGCACGCAATTTTTTTTGTTTTTAAGGCTAAAATTTAAAGTATAACCTTTGTTACAGTTTTAAAATTAAACACAAATAAAGGAAAAAAGAATCAGTATAAAAACCGAAAAGCTATCTGTTTTCGATATATACTCATTAATTAAATCTAAATGAGAATAAACCATAGAAAAATATTATTTTTGGTGTTCGATTCTATTGCTAAAGTAATGAAAAAACTGTCTGTTTACTTTTTACTTGTTTTAATTTTGGTTGCATGTAATTCTACAAAACATGTTGCCAAGAATGAGCATATGCTTACAAAAAATTATATTTTTGTTGATAGTGTTAAATACAAAAGTAGCGATTTACAAAAATACATTCTTCAAAAACCGAATCCGAGATTATTAAATTTACCATTAGGCTTATATTTTCATAATTTAGGAAACCACGATAAACCCAAAACACCCTCTGAATGGGGAAAAGAAAACCCGAAAAAGTATAAGTTTATTAAAAATGTTTTTTCAGAAAAACAAAGTATTGCTTATGCAAACTCTTTAATAAATTTAAATAATTGGTTTTTAAGTTTCGATAGTCCTGTAATTGTAAATAAAAATAAGGTAGAAAGAACTAGCGATAATTTATGGGCATATTATAAAACAAAAGGATTTTTTAAATCGAAAGTAAAAGCAATTATAAAGAGAGATTCTAGTCAAAAAAAAGCCACAGTAGAATATTATATTACAAAGGGAAAACCAACATTGTTAGATACTATTAAGTTTAAAATAGAATCTCCTGTTTTAGACTCTATTTATAAAGCTTCTGGTATTACATCTTTGTTGAAGACAGGAGACCAGTATAACGATAAGACCTTTAGAAAGGAAGCCGCGAACGTTGTTAAATTATATAAAAATAACGGAATTTATTATTTTACGGAATCTGCTTTGGGTTTTTATTTAGATTCTATGGACTCCATAAAAAAAAATTATAAAACCAATGTCGATTTTTTAATATCAAGAGGAAGACTTGAAGAGAAAGATGGTACATATAAGAATAAAGATTACAAGGTTCAAAAAATAAAAGAAGTTGTGGTAAGAACAGATTATTCTTACACTCAAAAAGACGAAGAATATTCAGATTCCATAACATATAAAGGAATTAAATTCTATGGATACAATAAAATAAAGTATAACCCTAAATATTTAGCACAATCTATTTTCTTTAAACCAGGAGATATCTATAAAGATACGCTTAGAAATTTAACAAGAAGCCACTTAAAATCTTTAAAGAATTTTAAAACCACAAATTTAGATTTTACTTCTGTAGGAAACACCGGCGACGAATTAAGGTTAGATGTATTTTTGTCGCCAAAAGAAAAATATACTTTAGGTTTCGATACAGAATTAACACACTCTAATATTCGAGAAATAGGAACTTCTGCCAAATTTTCTATTATCGACAGAAATGCATTTCGAGGAGCAGAAATTTTAAAACTTTCTTTCTTAGGCTCTTATTTTAGAGCAAGAAATGGGCCAGGTTACGAAATTGGTGCAGATATATCTTTAGAAATTCCAAGGTTTGTTGCTCCATTTGGTTTAAATAAACTCGTCCCTAAAGCAATGTCGCCCAAGACAAGAATTTCTATAGGAGCCAGTCTACAAAAAAATATAGGATTAGATAGGCAAACAATAACTACTGGAATCGATTATAAATGGAATTACACACCCAAAAAAACCATTCAAATAGAGGGTTTTAATTTACAATATATAGCAAATTTAAATATTAGTCAGTATTTTACTATTTATGGTTCCGAATTTGATAAAATAGAAGTTATTAAAAATAATTTCTTTCCAAATGAAAATTTATCAGCAGCAACTGCAGAAAAATTTGTATTTAAGGCTTTAACAGATAGTAATTTTGCAACCAATAATCCAAAAGAATACTTAACTTTATTTAATATTGCTAATAGATATAGTATTATTACCTCTAATTTTATCATTCCTACAATTTCTTATTCCTATACTTATAATTCTCAAACAAATTTTAAGGATAATAATTTTTCATTTTTTAAATTTAAGATAACAAATTCAGGAAACGTTGTTGGGCTTCTATCAAATAAAAAAGACGATTCTGGGGCAAAAACGATTGCAGGGACTCCAATTGCACAATATTTTAAAACAGATATAGAATATAAGAAATTTTGGGAAGTATCAGACGATTCTGTGATAGGTTTTAGGTCTTTTTTTGGTTTAATTATTCCTTATGGAAAATCAGACATACCTTTTTCAAAAAGTTATTTTGCTGGGGGTTCAAACGATATACGAGCATGGAGAAGTTACGATTTAGGTCCAGGTTCTTTTCCTAACGTGTTCGAATTTAATACAGGAAGTTTAAAGCTTTTAACCAGTTTAGAGTATCGATTTAATGTTGTTGGAGACATAAAAGGAGCATTATTTTTAGACGCAGGAAATGTTTGGGATATTTCCAAATCTTTATACGATTTTGAAGACGCAAATTTTACAGGTTTTTCTTCTTTAAAAGATATTGCTTTGGGTTCTGGTTTTGGAATACGATACGATTTAAACTTCTTAGTACTAAGACTAGATTTAGGTTTTAAAACCTACGAACCTTACTTAAAAGAGAATAAATGGTTCGAAAATTATAACTTTCGAAGTGCTGTTTATAATATTGGAATAAACTATCCATTTTAATAAAATTGTAAACGAAAACCTATAACGTTTTCGTTATTTTATGGTTTCATCAAATAGAAAAACAGCTATTTTTAGTACTTTTGAAAAAACTAATAATCAACGATTTAAAAAAAATAAACATGAGTCATAACATAAAACCAGGAGTTGCAACAGGAAAAGAAGTTCAAGAAATTTTTAAACTAGCCAAAGCAAAAGGTTTTGCATTACCAGCTGTAAATGTTGTTGGTTCTAGTACTATAAATGGAGTTTTAGAAACTGCAAGAGATTTAAATGCGCCAGTAATTATTCAATTTTCGAATGGTGGAGCACAATTTAATGCAGGTAAAGGCTTATCTAACCAGAACGAAAAAGCAGCAATTGCTGGTGGAATTGCAGGTGCAAAACACGTACATGAATTAGCTGTAGCTTATGGAGTTCCAGTAATCTTACATACAGACCATTGTGCGAAAAAATTATTACCTTGGATAGATGGTTTATTAGATGCTTCAGAAAAGCATTTCCAAGAAACTGGAAAGCCTTTGTACAGCTCACACATGATCGATTTATCTGAAGAGCCAATTGAAGAAAATATAGAAATTTGTAAAACATACTTAGCTAGAATGAGCAAAATGGGTATGACTTTAGAAATAGAACTAGGAATTACTGGTGGAGAAGAAGATGGTGTCGATAATTCGGACGTAGATGCTTCTAAATTATACACACAACCAGAAGAAGTTGCTTATGCTTACGAAGAGTTAATGAAAGTTTCTCCTCAATTTACAATTGCAGCTGCATTTGGAAACGTGCATGGAGTTTATAAGCCAGGAAACGTAAAATTAACACCAAAAATTTTAAAGAATTCTCAAGAATTTATCACAAAAAAATATGGTGTCGAAGAAAATCATATCGATTTTGTATTTCATGGAGGTTCTGGTTCTACCTTAGAAGAAATTAGAGAATCTATTGGTTATGGTGTTATAAAAATGAACATCGATACAGATTTGCAATTTGCTTTTACAGAAGGTATTAGAGATTATATGCAAGAAAAGGCAGCTTATTTGGCAACACAAATTGGTAATCCAGATGGAGCAGATCAACCAAATAAGAAATATTACGATCCAAGAAAATGGTTGCGTTTAGGAGAAGAAACATTTACTATACGCTTAAAGCAAGCATTCCAAGACTTAAACAATGTAGATACTTTATAAAAGTATTTTAAAATAGTATTAAAAAGCATTTTGATTTTTTTTTACAAATCAAGATGCTTTTTTTATTTATAGAATCCTGTAAATATAACTACAAAAGAATATCAAACAGAAGAAAGTATATTTCGCAAAAATATTTTTACATTTGTACTTCACATTTATTCTTTTACAGAATAGAATTATAACAAAGACAAACTAATTATGGCTTGGTTTAAAAGAACAGATAAAGGTATACAAACTGCAACAGAAGATAAAAAAGACACTCCTAAAGGTCTTTGGTACAAAACTCCTAGTGGTAAAATAATAGATACAGAAGAATTAAAAAGAAACTTATATGTAAGTCCAGAAGATGGTTACCATGTAAGAATTGGAAGTAAAGAATATTTCGAACTTTTTTTTGATGATAATAAATTTAAGGAATTAAACAAATCTTTAACTTCTAAAGATCCTTTAAAATTTGAAGACACAAAAAAGTATCCAGACAGATTAAAAGCGGCACAAGAAAAAACAAAATTAAACGACGCTGTAAGAACAGCTGTTGGTAAATCTTTAGGAAAAGATTTGGTAATTGCAGCGATGGATTTTGCTTTTATTGGAGGTTCTATGGGATCTGTAGTTGGAGAAAAAATAGCCAGAGCCATAGATTATTCTATTAAAAATAAAATTCCTTTTTTAATGGTTTCTAAATCTGGAGGAGCAAGAATGATGGAAGCCTCGCTTTCGTTAATGCAATTAGTTAAAACATCTGCAAAATTAGCCCAGTTGGCAGAAGTTAAAATTCCATACATCTCTTTATGTACAGATCCAACAACAGGAGGTACAACAGCTTCTTATGCAATGTTAGGAGATATTAATATTGCAGAACCAAATGCATTAATAGCATTTGCAGGACCAAGAGTTGTAAAAGATACCACAGGAAAAGATTTACCAGAAGGTTTCCAAAAATCGGAATTTGTTTTAGAACATGGTTTCTTAGATGCCATTTACGAACGTAAAGACTTAAAGAAACAAATAAATTTATATATAGATTTAATACAAAATCTTCCAATTAGAAAACCAGAAGTAATATTATAAAGAAACTGTCTTAAAAGTATTAAAATTTGTCATTTCGACTGTAATGGAGAAATATTATTTATTGAATTTCAATATTTTATATTTTTCGACCTCAATCAAAATTAACAGCTAAATTTATTTTTAAGACAGCCTCTTATATATAAAATCTGCTAAAATTTTAAAATCGCCAACCTACATTTACACCTACTCTAGGTACCAATATTGGAGAATCTGTTCCAAAAAGATTTCTACCAACACCAGCATAAACATCTATTACCAAACCACCATCAGAAATGTATTTGGTTCCTATTGCGACTCCTAAAGCACCATCTGTATATTTCTGTAATTGGGTATTTCCATTAACTTCAACTTCCGCTTTTCCAGAATTTATCCCTAAAAAACCTTCTCCAAAGAAATTCCATTGCGCTTCCGAAGTAAAATAATGACGAAAAAATGGCGTAATCATCGTGTTTTCATTGTACCTAAAATCTACATCTTGCTTTGCTAAGTTAAAAAGAGCAGAAACCCCAAAAGAGTTTTCTGCACTAATGTAATTTTCGTAAGAAAGCTCTAAACTTCTTATAACCAATGCATTTGCAACGTCTAGTTTTACTTCTTGTTGGGCAAACCCCAAAGAACTTACGAAAAGACCAAATATTAAAAGTGTTTTTTTCATTTATTTTTATTTTGAATACATCCGTAAAAACATGAACTTAATCTAAAATAATTTCTCTATGATTCTGTCTGTGGCTTCTAATTTTTTTATTAAAACCGGTAACCAACAGAAATACCTAATCTACCTATTACACTATTGTTTTCACTCTTTCCCAAATTTCTTCCAACACCTAATAATAGTTCTGTTGTAAAACCTCTTTTAGATACGAATTTTCCTCCAACAGAAACTCCTACCCCAAAACCTGTTTCAAATTCGGAATTTCTAGTATCATTCGAAAAAGCTCTATCCTTTGCGGAAAAAAGCATACCAAAGCCTTCTACAAAAAAACCACGCGCAAATTTTTCTGAAAAATAACGTCTATAATAAGGTGTTAAAGAGTATTTTAAATTAGTTTTATTTGTATCTGTATTGATAGTAGCAGCAATACCAAATGAAGATTCTTCGTTAATTAAATTTTCATAGGAGACATCAATCCATTTTCCAGCTAAAAGTGTTAAAACATTTATTTTAACTTCTGTTTTTTTAGCAATGTCTTGAGGGTATACTCCCTCTTTCTCCTTTTCTTGAGCAATTGAAGTAAAAGTAGTAACTAAAAGTAAAAATATTAGTATGTATTTTCTCATAACTATAGTTTTTGGTTGATGAAACAAATATATCAAAAATTAAGGAAATTGTTTAAAAAACAGCTCTTAATTGCACGCTCCCAGTATGTATGGTTTTCGAGTTTTCGCTTTTTCTTCCTAAATAATTTAAATTTAAGTTTAAAAAAGAATTTAATTTTTGAGAGAATAACAAGTTCCAAGTGTAGTTTCTTCCAGCCTGCAAACCTTCTAACATTTGGTAAGCCATAGGTGTATTTGCATTGCCTTTAAAATTGTTTAAAAACACATTTGCATTGGCAGTTATTTGGTTTTTTTTACTGCTGATAAAAAAATATTCCAATCCGAATTTTTGTTGCTTTAATTCCTCGAAATCTGCCAACGTATTTTGCTTATTTTTATAATGATAAAAAGCGGTTAACCTATTGTTAGGATTGTATAAAAAACTTATTTTAGGCTGTATCTCTTTTGCTTCGATAAAATAATTTCTATTGTTAAAGTTTTCGGTTTGTAAATCGTTTTCTGAAACTTTCCCCATTAATTCTGCAAGCCAAAAAGTAGCAAATTTATGTGCAAAATCTAACTGATGTAAAATTGTTTTATTTTCTTGACTTCCAATAAAATATTGTTGTTTACTTCTTAAGTTTCCATACGTATAAGTAAGGCTGTATTTCTGTAGATTTTTATTAAAATACAAACTGTTTCTGTAACTTAAATTTAGACCGATTAATTTATTTTCATCAAAATTAAAAGGGTTAAAATTGAAGGAGTTTCCAATTCGAGATTGTTCGTTTTCAACATTAAAAAAACTCTCGTTATTAAAATGAGAAATTATTTTTTTAATGCCTTTTTTTTGATTCCATTGCTTAAAATTTAAGTTGATAGATTGTCTAAACTTAGCTCTTTGAGTAGCAATAAAACGAATATTAGGTTTTGGAACACGTAAATAATTTGCTTGGTCTTGGAACTCTGCGATTTCAAATTCGTCGAAATCTTGGATTCCATCATTATTATAATCAATCCAAGTATAGTAACCCAAACCTGGTTCTGTTTTTACATAGACATATTCTTGTCTTGCCACGTTTCCAGAAGAAGTTTCGTACGTAGTTCCTAAAAATAAGAAGTTGTTAAACAATCTTTTATTAAAAACTACTTTAGAGTTTAGCGATTTTTCATTCTCCGAAAACCGATTTTCAGTAAGTCTGTAATTCGCAAAAATACTTAAATTTGTAAATTTATTTTGAATTAATTTACTGTTAATGTAAATGGTTTTTCGATTATTGATTTCGGTAAAAGCATTCGATTTTATACTGTCGTTATTTCTATAATTAAACCCGATTTTAGCGAACACTTTTGCAGTATCTCCAACCCCAAAATAGGTTTCGAATTCTTTAAAACGATGGCTCGTATTTATAAAATTATTGCTAGCAATACTCTTTCTGCTATTGGTTTCTAAATTTGTAAAACCACCCACCCAACTTTTAGAAAAACGATGTTCTACTCTTGCTTTTGCTCGTAAAAAAGAGTTATCTTCTAAAGTAGAGGTATTTTTTAAAAAACTTCCATCTACATAAAACGAGGTATTATTAAAAGACATTTTAGATTGCAATTCGTGCTTATTTCCATTGTAAATATTTGTATAATTTAAGTTGTTATATTGGTAAGAGAAAAAATCTTTCTTCTTATTTTGTAGCAATAAAGCCGTTTGAAAATAATTTTTTGTGCCATTATTGGTTAGTAGATTCCAATCTCTATTAAATTCGATGGTTTCCCAACGTTGCAAAGTTTTAAAATTTTGTTGTACAAATTCGTGGTTAATTTTACTCGTTAATTTCCATTGTTTATCAATTAAAACTTGTTTCCAACCAACTTTGGCTGCAATTCCTGTATTCTGATGATTATCTAAGTTCGAAAATAAATTGGCGTCGTTGTTACTCACAGCAATTTCTGAAGTTAGTTTTGTTTTTTTTGTGGAATCGTAATTAGTTTTTAGTACAAAAACTTGCGATTTCGTTGGCGGAATTAAACGAATTATTGGATTGTAATTTCCTTGATTTACGCCTACATATTTAAAAATAGTACCAATTGCAGTGCTTCTTAAAATCGTGTAATCTCCATTATTTGCACCTACATTTGTAAACGTTACAAAATACAATTCGTCGTTAGTATTTGTAGAATATTCGAAATTTTCAACAGCTCCATTAACCACTTTTTTATAAAGAATTTTATTCTCATCAAAAGCATCTACAAAGGCACTTTCTGCAAACATTAAATCTGTGTTGTTTCCTGCGTTCGCCAAAATTTGTTTTTGCTCGTCTGTTAACGCCTGTTGCAAAGGCTGATTTTTAGCATCGTTTTCACTATAAAAAAAACCATTAATTTTTAATTTTTCGGAATTGTAAGAAACATTTTCATAGGTTACAAAGCGTGTATAATTTCTGTCAGAATATTGAAATTCTACAGCAATTCGCATATCGTTTGTAGTTGGAAACGAAGTGTTAAAAGTAATCTCTGCTAAATTGTAGTCGATTGTATAGTCTTTGTTTTCGCCTCTTTCAATTAAAATTCCATTGATGTAAACTTGTTCACTTCCAGCAATAATTACAATGGCAGGTTCGTTATTTGCTCCGAAAATTTTATACGGACCTTGATTTCCTTCAACTCCAACAATCTTAAAATTATTGTATTTTCCACGAACAACTGCGCCAGAAGCACCTACTTTTAGGTTTTCTGTAATATTGGCTTCCACCTCTAAACCAGCTGCTTGTTTTACAAAAGGCGCAAAGTAACTTTCGTTATTTTGTAACGAAATATCACCAGCTTTTACACGCCAATTTTTATGGTACATTTCTATAAAAATTCGATCGAAATCTGTAATGTTTTGCGAATATCCATTTTGTTGAAGAGGTATGTTGGTATCAAAAATATTGGCTCTTAGAGTAATTTCTTTGGAGAGTTTACCAGAGATTTCTAAATCCAATGCAGCATTAGTAACCGCATTTTGGTTGTTACCACCAGTAACGCCTCTTGTAATAAAACCTTTGGTTTGCAAACCGTCGAATAATTTTATTTCTGAAGCCTTTTTATTAGTTGTTAAACTGTATAATTTGCCTGTATTTACACCATTTGGAAGAATTAAACTATCGTTATAAGAAGTGTAAGTTTTGGTAACAAAATCTGGAAAACGAAAATATTCTATAGTAATTTCTGGGTGTTTTTTAGCATTTATAATTAATGTTGCTTTGTTAAAATCTACTCGATATTCTGTGGATGAAATTGGTTTTAAAATAGAATTTAAAACCTTAAATTGTTGAGAATTTACAGAAACAGAATCAAACTGAACTGTGTCTTTTTGGATTAAAAACTTCTTGGATCTAAAATCTTTGGAAATCGTTTGTGCATGGATGGAAAATCCAACAAAAAGTAAAATGAATAAAGTTATTTTTTGATACATGCACGACTATAACTACCTAACGTAAAAATAGAATTTTTAGTCTAAATAATTTATGTAAAACTCTTCTTTGATATTTCTATCCAAACCTTCCTTTTGGGGAGGTTAAAATTACTTTTTCTGTAATTTTGGGTAGTTAAAATTTAAAAAAGCGATTGTTGTTTTGTTGGATTTTCGTGTGCTAACAACCATTTTTTACGCCAAATTCCGCCAGCATAACCAGTTAAAGAACCATCTGAGCCAATTACTCTGTGGCAGGGAATTACAATCCATAATGGATTTTTGCCATTTGCAGAAGCCACAGCTCTTATTGCTTTTACATCGCCCAAAGCTTTGCTTTGCTCTAAGTAACTTCTTGTTTTTCCATAAGGAATTTCCAATAAGGCTTTCCATACTTTTTTCTGAAAAGTAGTTCCTTTTGGGTTGACAGTTAAGTTAAAACTGGCTCTTTCTCCGTTAAAATATTCTTCTAATTGAAGCACGCAATCTTGCAAACAATCGGGAATTTTTTCTTTAAAATTATTTTTAGAAACTTCAGTATCATCTAAAACAGAAACAGATTGTATTCCATTGGAATCTCCTACAATTTTTGCAGTTCCAATAGGTGTTTTGTAATATGTTGTTTCTAATTTCAAATTATATTGATTTTTTCTAAAGTTTTTTTACACAGATTTCACGGATTTTCACAAATCTGACTTTTAAAACTATACTCCAAAAACTTCTTTCGAATTCTGTGTCGTAATTTCAGCAATTTCTTTAAAAGAAAGCTCATAAATATCAACTAATTTATCAATAACATTGGTAATATAAGAACTTTCATTTCTTTTTCCTCTGTAAGGAGTTGGTGCTAAATAAGGTGCATCTGTCTCTAAAACTATGTGTTGTAAATCTATTTCATTCAGAAACTTATCAATTTTTCCGTTTTTAAAAGTGGCAACTCCACCAATTCCTAATTTCATATTGTAAGAAATTGCTTTTTCTGCTTGCTCTTTTGTTCCTGTAAAACAGTGGAAAATTCCATGTAAATCGTCACTTTTTTCTGTTTCTAAGACTTCAAAAATTTCATCAAAAGCATCTCTGCAATGTATTACAATTGGTAGTTTTTTTTCTTTCGCCCATTGAATTTGTGTTCTAAAAGCTTCTTGCTGTTGAGCAAGAAAAGACTTGTCCCAATACAAATCGATACCAATTTCGCCAATGGCATAAAACTCTTTTTTATCGATCCATTCACGAACGTGTGCCAATTCATCTAAATAATTGTCTTTTACAGAAGTTGGGTGCAATCCCATCATTAAATACACATCGTAAGGATATTTTGCTTCCAAATCTAACATTCTTTGCGTGTAAGAAGAATCGATTGCTGGAATAAAAAAACGAGAAATTCCTGCTTCTTTAGCACGTTGCATCATGGTTTCTCTGTCCTCGTCGAACTGATCTGAATATAAATGTGTGTGTGTATCTGTAATCATAGAAGCAAGTTTTTAGTACGTACAAAACTACTAAATTATTGTAGGATTACGATTGATAATTTCTGAACTTTTAAATACAGCTATCTTCTTCAATTTTAAAATTATTTTTGATGTAAATTATATATAAAATTCAGATCTTTAATATTTATTCCTTTTCACTTTTCAATTAAGAAAAAAGTTGTGCATTCGTGGCAATTTATAAAAGGAAGATTTTTTGCCTTTTCTGAACTCTAAACTAAGAAGGCTAAACTTGAAACTTTAACGTACCTTTGCGCAAAATTTAGTACAATGACCTTCGAAGATTTAGACTTATCTAAACAACTCCATTACGCAATTGAAGATTTGGGTTTTGAGACACCAACTCCAATTCAAGAACAAGCATTTTCTGTAGTAAGATCAGGAAAAGATGTTGTGGGAATTGCGCAAACAGGTACAGGAAAAACCTTTGCGTACATGTTGCCAATTCTTCGAGATTTAAAGTTTTCTAAGCAACAACATCCAAGAATTTTGGTATTGGTACCTACTCGCGAGCTGGTTTTACAAGTGGTAGATGAGATTGAGAAATTAGCAACATATATTAATGTTCGTGTTTTAGGAGTTTATGGTGGTACAAACATCAACACCCAAAAACAAGCCATTTTACAGGGGCAAGATATTATTGTGGCAACTCCAGGACGTTTGTACGATTTAGGGTTGAGCAATGCTTTAAAGCTAAAATCGATTCAGAAATTGGTGATAGATGAAGTAGATGTAATGTTAGATTTAGGTTTTCGTTTTCAATTGATGAATATTTTTGACATTATTCCAGAAAGAAGGCAAAACATACTGTTTTCTGCAACTATGACAGAAGATGTAGATCATTTAATTTACGATTTCTTTAAAAATCCTGAGAAAATTTCGGTGGCAGTTAGTGGAACTCCGTTAGATAATATCGAACAAGTTTCTTATAATATTCCTAATTTTTTTACAAAGGTAAACTTATTACATCATCTTTTAAGAGACAAGGAAATCTATAGCAAAGTGTTGATTTTTGTTGGTTTCAAAAGAACTGCAGATTTGCTATTTAAGCATTTAGAAGAAGTTTTTAATGATGAAATGTGTGTAATCCATTCCAATAAAACACAAAATTATAGAATTCGTTCTATAAGACAGTTTGATGAAGGGAAAAACCGAATTTTGTTAGCTACAGATGTAATGGCTCGTGGATTAGATTTTGAGAATGTTTCGCACGTAATTAATTTTGATACGCCAGATTTTCCTGAAAATTACATGCATAGAATTGGTAGAACTGGTCGTGCAGAAAAAGCAGGAAAAACATTATTATTCTCTACAGAAAAAGAGCAAGAAAGCAAGCAGAAAATAGAAAAATTAATGAATTACAAAATTCCTGTTTTGGAACTTCCAGAAGCAGTAGAGATTTCGAAATTGTTAACCGAAGACGAACGACCAAGAGAAGATCAAGGCATTTCTAAAAACAGAACTGGTTTAGAATATGTTCCTGGACCTGCTTTTCATGAAAAAAGTGAAAAGAATAGTAAAACCAACCAAGGTGGTTCTTACAGAAGAGAAATTGCAAAGAAATATAAGAAGCCAAAAACGCGTGGCGATAAAAATTACAACAAAAGAAACAAGAAAAAATAAGAACAGTAATGCAAGTTTTAACAGCGCAAGAATTGCATAATTTGGCAATGAATATTGTAGGAGAGAAGCTCGAAAAAATGGGGTATGAGTTTCAAGCAATTAATAGTACTTTAAAAAGACATCCGCAATTTGTATTGTTTAAAAAAGGAGAACCTACCATTTTTGTTTTGGTAAAAGCGACTAACAATATCCAAAACCCGAATAATTACGATGTTTTATGGATGGAAACATTTAAAGAACACGCAAAAAAGCAAAACGCAAAAGTTTGGTTTGCAGGAGTTGGAATCGCAAATTCAGCAAGTGTAGAAACGCCCGTTTTTAAAGACCAGCCTTATTATGTTGCTTTCGAAGATTTTATTAAAATTTTAGAGTAGCGTTTTTTATATTAAAATTATCCTTTCCTCTTTTTTGAAAGATTTAAACAGAAAAAGACCTTTTAAGTTTAGTTGCTTTATTAAAATGTTAATAATAAGATATTTAGTTTTCTTTAGTTTTCTTTAGTTTTCAATTGCTTAATCCCAGAAACCAAAAATGGTTTTAAAGGCAGGGTTTTCATAATAGAAATATCTTCTAAAATGGTGCTTTCATTTCCTAAAAAAGCCAATATTTTTTCTGCGGATATTTTTTTAAACATTTTTGTAAAAATATCTTTTCCTGTTAGTTTTTTTGATAGTAAAACATCAATTAGGGTTCTGTCGTACCAATTAAACTTTTTTTGAGTAAACGATAATGGGCGATTTGGATTTTTATCAACCTTTAAATTTGCTACAATTTCAACAACATTTTTTTGGATAAATTGAAACGTGTAGCCACTACTTGCTTTTGTAAAACCACCAGCAGTTCCTAGATTTATGATGTTTTTCTCTGGATTATGCTCGAATTTTGCCAAAGACATGGGTATAACTCCAAATTCTTCGTGCGTAATCTCATAATCATTAATATTTAATTCTTGGCTAATGTATTTTTGTAACTCCAAAGAATATTTTTCTTTTTCCAATAGAGTAGGGCTAAATAAGGTATATTCCACCAAAGCTTCCGTTTTTGAGGTGGGTAAAACATACATAAAAGTGGCGCCATTTTCTTGTGAAAGTCTAAAATCCATCAAACGACCAACTTCAGGATTAAAAGAAGGTTTTTCGGTTTTAATAACCCAACCTTTAAAATGTTGTAAAAGTGAATTTTCCTCAGTTATTTTAGGGTTGAAAATACTTGTAGAATTAAAAATATAGTTTGCAAAATAAGAAGTATTTTCTGTTTTTAAAATTGCTGAATTTTCATCAGAATTAATAGAAATAATGTTTTTTTGTAAGAAAGTTACATTGCTAAACTTCTTTGCAGAATCAAGTACAAAGTTGTAAAAATCAATTCCTTGAATCATTTTATAAGTGTAAGCACCCAAGTCTAATTTTTCTTCAAAATCGGTAGATAAAAACTCTAAAGTGTTCCATTTTGCGTGGACAATCGATTCGAATAAACCAGGTTCTTTTTCCCAATAACACCAAGTTCTATCGTTGTTTTTTTTATCATCTTTATCCACCATTAAAATAGAACGATTCTGTAGAACAGGATCTTGCAAAAGACGATACAAGAGACTTAAACCTGCACAACCAGCACCAGCAATTATGTAATCGTATTTTACCATTGTTATTTTAAAAATCGGCTATACCAACTGTTTTCAATCGCCACTTCCCAATGGTTTTCGAATTCTTGTTTTGTAGTAATTAAATTGTCGAAAACAATTGTTTTGGCAGTAACAGCTTTGTTTTTTAATAGTTTTTTAAAGTCTTTTAACTCTTTGTATTGTACAAACTTACCTTGTTTAAAACAAACATTCATTTTGTCTAAAAGTGCTACATTATAGGTTTGTTGCAATTCTATAATAAATACGACAGAAGTGTCTATGTCTTTGCTAGTAAGTGTTGTGGTAATATCGTCTGCAGTTAAAATGATAAAACGATTGTATAAAATTTTATAAGAAGCTTTAAAATCTTCGTTTTCTGCTTTCCAAGTTTCTACGAAGTTTTTCACTTTTCGTTCAACTTCTTCAATTTCATTGGCATAAAATTTTCTGCTCGATGGATAAATCCACACTTTTGCATCTTCTGGAATCGAATCGAATTCTACTAACATCGTTTTACTTTTGTAAGTACAAATATAACCAAAAGAAAAACCGTAAGCTTCATTTAAGTTTACGGTTTTAATCTATTTATTTTTAAGGGTTTTGCGCTTTAATAATTATTGCCTAAAATTCTGAAGAGTTTTTGACTTAATAAGTTGTTTGCTTACTTAGTCTTTGTCGCAAAATATTACAATAACAAAATAACTAACTAGCAAATTGCTTTGCTAAACTTCTTTAGAAACAGCGTTTTTAGCCAGTGCAATAAAATCGTCTTGTACGCTTTTGCCTTTGTCTTTGTTGTACCAAACCTGTAAATCTTCTTTAAATTGGGTATCTAAACTTCCGTTTTCGGCTTTATAATCTGCCACCATTTTTGTGGCTACAGTTGGTCTTGGTCCCCAGGTAAAAATTACATTATTATTTGTGTCTAAAGCAATTAATTTAGGAATTGCTCTACCATTATTGGTTAAAAACAAGTCCATCAATTCTAAATTCTCGTCCCTTAAAACTATTTTTAAGTCAATTTTTGGATTTATTTCTGCAATTTTATTAATTACTGGTAAATTTTGTGCGGCATCTCCACACCAACCTTCTGTAATTACCAACCAAGTTTGTGGTTCTTGTATTTTTTTAAACTCCTGTACTGTTTCATCATAAATTTTAATGGTTTTGTCTAAACGTTTCATTCTTCTGTCGTTTAACAAACTGTAATTTGTTAAAGCTGCAGATTGTTCTGGCCCTGTAGATTTTCCTTCGGAAAGTAAATCGCTAATTAATGTTCTATATTTATGGTAAGACAATGTCTTTACTAAGCTTTTTCCTATAATTTCTCTCATAATAAATAATACTAAATTCTTTAGTTTAGACGAAGTTTGTGCATAAACTTACAAAAGCGGTTTTACTGTTTTAGGTTTTTAAGAATGTCTATTGTCATCGAAGATAAATCGAATTCGTGTTTCCAGTTCCAGTCTTTTCTTGCTTTGGAATCGTCAATGGAAGAAGGCCAACTGTTTGCAATTTGTTGTCTAAAATCTGGTTTATATGAAATTGTAAAATTGGGAATGTGTTTTTTAATTTCAGATGCAATTTCTTCTGGAGTAAAATCGATTGCAGCTAAATTGTAAGAAGATCTAATTTTAACATCTTCTTTTTTTGCTTGCATTAATTGTATGGTTGCATTTACAGCATCGCTCATATACATCATTGGTAAACGCGTTTTTTCAGATAAAAAACATTCGTAATTTCCATTTTCTACTGCTTTAAAATAAATATCTACAGCATAATCTGTGGTGCCTCCACCAGGTTTTGTTTTCCAAGAAATAATTCCAGGATAACGCAAACTACGAACATCTACACCAAATTTTTTGTGATAATAATTACACCAAAACTCGCCAGAAATTTTACTAATTCCGTAAACTGTAGTAGGTTCCATAACTGTTTTTTGAGGTGTATTTTCTTTTGGGGTTGTTGGCCCAAAAACAGCGATAGAACTTGGCCAATACACTTGTTTTATGTGTTTTTCTTTTGCTAGATCTAAAACAGCCAAAAGAGAAGTCATATTTAAATCCCAAGCTTTTTGTGGAAATTTTTCTGCAGTTGCAGATAGCATTGCCGCTAACAAATAAACCTGAGAAACTTTATACTTTTTTACCATTTTTAAAATGGTTTCTTTGTCTGTGGCATCAATAATTTCAAAAGGGCCAGAAACCATCATATCTTTATTTCCTTCTTTTATATCGGAAGCAATTACGTTGTTGTTTCCATAAATAGATCGTAGTTTTTGGGTTAGTTCGTTACCAATTTGTCCACTTGCCCCTAAAATTAAGATGCTTTCACTCATATCTTTATTTCGAATTTAAATCAATAACAAAGGTACTTATTTAAGTATTCGTAAAAAACATTCACTGAACTAATTATTTGATAAAATTAAAAGTTCATTTTTTTGATTTGTTAGTATTTTCTTAAAATGTATTTGTGTATTTTTAAATTATGTATTTTTACGGCTTAAATTAAATTGTGAAATATCTAATCTTTTTACTGTTAAGTGTTTTTGTGATTTCTTGTGGAAATAAAACCCAAGGTAATACAGATGTAGAAAAAGCAAAACCTTTAATGCGTGTTTTAAAAAAGCACCAAGCAACTGTTAATGTTAAACCAGTTTTTTTAAAAGAAGTCGAAAACTGGCAAGAATTAAAGGAAATAGATTCCTTTTTTGTTAAATTTAGAGAAATATCTCCAAACGAAGCCTTAAGCAATGCTTTAGAATTAAGAGATTTGGTAAAAAGTTTAAAGGACAGTGTAACACCTACTTTATTCGATACGCCTTCTTTTAAAACTCGTGTAAATATTTTATACAACGAATGTTTACGTTTGGCAGATTTAACGCTAATTTCTGCCATTAAAGCTACTGAAATAAACAAACAGGTAGATAAAACAATTGATGCGTTTTCGGCAGTAAATACCAAAATAAACACCATTTTAACCAAAAAGAAATTCGAAGACGAGATAGATGTTAAAATCGATTACATTGGTTTAGATACTACAAAAATAGATAGCGTTTCAAGAAAAACTATTAATTTACGTTCTAAAGAAAAATTACTTGATAAAGATAATTTAGAAGAAATTTATAAGGAAAGACAACAGCAATTATGAGAAACGCGATTCTATACTCACTTTTTTTTATGTTTATAACAACAGGTTGTAATTCTTTAAAAATTGAAAAACCTTTAGATAAAACAGCAATTAAAAGAAAAATAAACACACTGTTAACAAACTGGCACAAAGCTGCAGCAGAAGCCAATTTCGATAATTATTTTGGAGTCTTGGATAGTGTTTCTATTTATATTGGAACTGCTGGCGAGGAAAATTGGACAAAAGAGGAATTTGCCAACTTTAGCAAACCATATTTCGATCGTGGAAAAGCGTGGAGTTTTACCACTTTAGAGCGTAATATTTATGTGAATAAAGATGGTGATTTTGTTTGGTTTGACGAATTATTAAACACGTGGATGGGCACCTGTAGGGGTTCTGGAGTTTTAGAAAAAACAAGTAATTCTTGGAAAATAAAGCATTATGTTTTGTCGGTTGTAATTCCAAATAACGATATTCAAAAGGTTATAGAAGCTAAGAAAAAGAACGATTCTGTT
This sequence comes from Polaribacter cellanae, assembly GCF_017569185.1. Classification (NCBI taxonomy): domain Bacteria; kingdom Pseudomonadati; phylum Bacteroidota; class Flavobacteriia; order Flavobacteriales; family Flavobacteriaceae; genus Polaribacter; species Polaribacter cellanae. Next base: position 2,897,966 of record NZ_CP071869.1, read on the forward strand.
TTTTTGAAAAAATTTGATAAATAGTTTTTGCAGCTACTTTCTAGTTGTTATTCTGAAAAGAATCTTGCACATTATTTTTACTTTTTCTTGAGACGTTTGTAATGTAGCAAGAAAAAATATTTGTAAGTTAAGAAACAGTTTCATTTACGACTTTGTAAATCAGCTCATTTTCAAAACCTTTTCGTATTAGAAAGTCGATTAGTTTTTTCTTTCTTTTAAAAATGTTTGGCTCAGAAATTAAGGCATTTTTATTCTCTGTGATTTGGTAAATAGTTTTAATATATTCGGTTTCGTTAATTTCTTTTAAGGCCGTTTTAATATTGTAAGTAGAAATGTCTCTAAATTTCAATTCTCTAACAATTCGTTGTTTTCCCCAGTTTTTTATGCGGAATTTTCCACGAGCAAAATTTTTACAAAAGCGTTCTTCATTTAAAAAATTATCTTTCATTAAACTTAAAAGAATTATTTCTTTGGCCTCAGGAATTAAATTATAATCACGCATTTTTTGTTCCACTTCTTTGTGGCATCTATCTTGATATACGCAGTAGTTTTCTAGTTTACGTTTGATTTCTTCAACCGTAAAAGATTTTTTCTTTTGTTTAAACATCATTGTCGAAAATACAAAAAAGGCTAAAATTTTTATAATTTCAGCCTTTTTTTCTATAAAATTATTAGAATTTAAATTTGATTTTTCTCATCCAACCTTTTGTCCATATTAAATACCAATTCTTGGTTTTGTTTTTCTAATTGATGAGGTAATTTTCCTTTGATTCTCATCTTTAACTTTGTAATTAAGAAGAATAAAATAGGTACTACAATTAATGTTAAGAACGTTGCAATTAACAATCCGTAAATAACAGTTTTTGCTAAAGGACCCCAGAAAACAACATTGTCTCCACCCATATAAATGTTGGCATCAAATTCGCTAAACAGGGTAAAGAAGTTTATGTTTAAACCAATAGCTAAAGGTATTAGTCCTAGAATAGTGGTAATTGCAGTTAATAAAACAGGTCTTAAACGAGCTTTACCTGCTTTTACAATAGATTCGAATAGACTATTTAAGGGTAAATAATCTTCATTTGCAACATTGTCTTGTATTTTTCTTCTGTCTATTAATAATTGTGCGTAATCTAACAAAACTACACCATTGTTTACTACAATTCCTGCGAGAGAAATAATACCAACCATGGTCATCATAATAACAAATGGCGCTCCAGAAATAACCAGACCTCCAAAGACTCCAATAAAACTTAAAAAAATGGCCAACATAATAATTCCTGGTTTAGAAACCGAATTAAATTGGAAAATTAAGATAAAGAAAATTAACATTAAACCCGTAAAAAAAGCACCAACCAAAAAGGTCATTTGCTTGTTTTGTTCTTCAATTTGTCCTGTATAATCGATTTTAATTCCTTTAGGCATGTCTTTAAAACTCTTCATTGAGTTTTGTATTCTTGCAACTACAGCTCCAGCATCTGTTTCTCCAGGAGAGAGTGCAGAATACACAGTTACTACTCTTTTTACATTTTTATGTTTAATGGCACTAAACCCAGAACTATTGGTTTGTTTTGCAACAGCAGAAACAGGAATTTCTTTAATTTTTCCAGTAGCTGGATCTCTAAACGTTATTTTTTGATTAAAAACAGCGCTTTTATTATACCTGTCGTCTTCATTAAAACGAACATAAATATCGTAATCTTCTCCATCTTCTTTATAAATTCCTGCTTTATTTCCAAAAATAGCAGCTCTTAATTGTTGCCCAACTTGCCCTGTAGAAACACCTAATTCTCCGGCTTTTTTTCTATCTACTAGAACTTGCATTCCTGGTTTCGATTTATTTACATCTATCTTTAATTCATCTACACCAGAAATACTTTGCGTATTTAAATAATCTCGCATTCTTTCTGCTGTAAAAATTAATTCCTCGTAATCTTCACCATTTAATTCAATATTAATGGGTGGTCCAGTTGGTGGTCCATTGGCATCTTTTTCTACTGAAATTAAAACTCCAGGATAAATACCAACCAAAGCTGCTTGTACTTTTTGGCGTAAAATTTCGCTATCTTCTCCACGTCTGTATTTATACTCACGCATGGAAGCTGTAATTTTTCCTTTGTGGGGCATTTCTGCGGAAGAACCTCCATCTGTTTGTGGGTTTCCTGCTCCTTCACCTACTTGAGAAATTGTACTTTCTACCAAGAAATTATAATCGCCATCTGTGTATTGATTTTGATTTAAAACACTGTAGACTTTTTGCTCAATTTCTTTGGTAATTTGGTTTGTTTTCTCGATATCTGTTCCTTCAGGATACTCGATATAAACAATAATTTGGTTTGGTTTGTTGTCTGGGAAAAACTCAATTTTGGTTCTTTGAGATTTAACAGACATTCCAAAACTCATAAAAGCTAAAATGAGTAAAACAAAAGTTCCTGTAACTAAAACATAAGGTGTCCAGCCAGAGAGTGCTCTTTTTAGTTGTTTTTCATACCAGTTTTCTAAAGAAGCCAAGGTGTTTTTTTGAAAATTATTCGCTGCTTTTCTTAAAAACAATCTATATACCCACAACATAATCGCTGTAAATAGAATTAAAGTTCCTAAGGCATTGTATTCTCCTCCAAAGAAGAAAATTAACAATCCAATTACTGCCATAATACTGGTTAATCGAATAATGCTTTTTAATGGCATGTCTTTGTCTTCTGTACTCATAAATTGAGAAACCAACACTGAGTTAAAAAATATTGCTACAAATAAAGAGGAACCTAAAACAATCGACAAAGTAATTGGTAATATAACCATAAACTGTCCCATAATTCCTGGCCAAAGACCTAAAGGAATAAATGCTGCGACTGTGGTTGCTGTAGAGATAATAATAGGAAATGCAATTTCTCCAATTCCTTTTTTGGCAGCTTCAATCCTGGTCATTCCTTCTTCGTCCATTAATCTGTAGACGTTTTCTACCACCACAATTCCATTATCTACCAGCATTCCAAGTCCCATAATTAACCCGAAAAGTACCATTGTATTTAGGGTATAACCCAAGCCTCCTAAAATCATTAAAGACATAAACATAGACATTGGTATGGCAAAACCTACGAAGATGGCGTTTTTAAATCCAAGGAAAAACATTAAAACAATAACCACTAAAATAACTCCAAAAATAATGTTGTTTACCAAATCGTCTACTTGCCCAATTGTTTTTGGGGATTGATCGTTTGCAATTGTTACTTCTAAATCTTGTGGAAAATAATTTTGTTTTGCTTCTGTTACAATTTTGCCAATTTTATCTGCTGCAGCCACCATATTTTCGCCAGATCTTTTCTTAACATCTAACATTACAACAGCTTCGCCATTTTCTCTTGCGTAGGTTGTTTTGTCTTTATCTCTAAAGAAAACTTCAGCAACATCTTTTAAGTAAATGGGATTCCCGTTTTCAGACTTGATTACAAAATCTCCTAAATCGGATGGTTTTTCTATTTCACCAATAATTCTAATGGTTCTTCTTTGCTGACTTGTAATAAAATTACCAGCAGACATGGTTACATTTCCACGATTTATGGCGTTTGTAATGTCATCAAAACTGACTTTTGCGGCCATCATTTTATAAATATCTACAGCAACTTCTACTTCTTTTTCTTGCGCTCCACGAATATCTACTTTTTTGATTTCTGTTAAATCTTCAATTTCATCTTGTAAATACTCTCCATATTCTTTTAGTTTTGCAACGGGATAGTTTCCAGAAATATTAATATTTAAAATCGGAATTTCTTCAGACATGCTCAGTTCAAACACATTGGGTGTTACTTTGGCGCCGTTAAAAGTTGGCCAATCTTCTCCTGCAGTTTCTTGATCTATTTCGTCTTTTACTTTTTGCTTTGCTTTATTTACATCAATTTTCTCATCGAATTCTACTGTAATTATGGAATAATCTTCTTGAGAAGTAGAGGTAATTTTAACTACATTACTTATCGATTTTAGTTTCTCTTCTAAAGGATTTGTTACGAGTTTTTCGATATCTTCTGCTGTATTTCCAGGGTATACAGAGCTTATGTAAATTTTCGTTTCGTTTATTTCTGGGAAATTTTCTCTTGGCATCGAAAAATATGCCGAAATTCCTAAATAAAGAATTAAAAACATTAGGACATAAATAGTGGTTTTATTATTTATTGCCCAAGACGAAAGTTTAAACTCTTTATCTACTTGTTTGTTTTTTTTCGCCATTTTATTACTTTTTATTAATCACTTTTACAGCCTGACCATTATTTACACTTCTTGCACCTTCCATAATAATTTCTGAACCAGCAGGTAAATTTTTTAATACTTCTATCATATCTCCCTGTGTTTTTCCAGTTTCTATAATTAATCTTTTTGCAACTGCTTCATTATTGTTTTTTTTATCTTTAATGATGTAGATAAATTGTTCTCCTTTTGCGTTTTCAGATATAATAGATTGTGGTATTAAAATCGCATTTGGGTTTGTGTAATCATTCAGTTTTAGCCTTGCAGTTAAGTTTGGTTTTACTTTTCCTTTTAAATTTGGTACACCAATTTCAATTTTAAAAGAACGATTATTGGGGTTTATAAAATTACCAACTTGTCTAATTTTAGAGTTTACAGTTTCACCTAAAACTGGGAAATTAACTTCCACAATTTTGTTTTCTGTAATACTACCTATATATGTTTCTGGAACTTCTGTTTCTATATACATATTAGAAAGGTTTACGATTCTAAATATTTCTGATCCCATTCCAGGAGCAACTACAGTGCCTCTTTCTTTAAAAACATCGTCTATAATTCCTGCAAAAGGTGCTCTAATAGTAGATTTGCTTAACTGACTTTTTAATTGTTTTACAGCATTTGTTTGCGATTTGTAATTTGTTTCGGCTTGTAAAAATTGAATTTCAGATCCAATTTTTTGATTCCATAATCTTTTTTGACGCTCGTAAGTTGTTTTTGCTAACTGTTCGTTTGCTTCTAATTGTGCTAATTGAGACGACATTCCACCATCATCTATTTTTGCTAAAACTTGTCCTTTAGAAACTCTTTGTCCTTCTTTAACATATACGTTCTTTAAAATTCCAGGCGTTTCTGGATACACTAAAACATTCTGTTTTGTTTGCACATTTCCTTGCAGTTCTATAAAGTGATTAAATACTTCTTCTTTTACTTTGTAAGTAGTAATTAATGGAATGTTTTTATCTTCATTTAAATCTTCTAGCTTGTCGTTTAATTTCTTTAAATCGTTTGCTAAAGCTTGTTGTTTGGTATCTAATTCTGCTTTTTTAGATTTTATTTGAGCAACGTCGTTTGTCGCTAAAACATCGTCTACAGAAACTTCTTTTTTGTTTCCACAAGAAGTTATAATAAGTATTGTAAGGAGTAATAAATATATGTTTTTCATAATAATTGGTTATTTAGCTGGTATGTTTAATGCGTTTTCTAAAGTTGCTTTTTTTGCAATTACATCTAACATAGATTGGATGTAGTTTTGTTGTTGTGTGTATAATTGATTTTGTGCCTGTAATAAATCGAAACTAGAAGAAATTCCTTCGAAAAATTTAATCCTTTGTTTTTTTTCTATTCTTTCTGATAAGGCAAGGTTTCTTTTTGAAGTTTGATAATTTTCAATACTAAATTGATAATCGTTCTTTGCTTTTTGAGCCTGTAAGCTTAAACGTTGCTTGGTTTCTTGCAGTCTTAAATCTGCAGTTTCTAAGTCAATTTTTGCTTGTGCGGTTTTTGCGCTTCTACCCAAACTGCTAAAAATAGGAATGTTTAAACTTATGCCTAACAAAGAAGAATCGAACCAACGTTGGTTACTGTTTAAGAAGGTAAAAGAATCGGAGTTTGCTTGAGCACCATAATTTACAAATGCGGTTAAAGTTGGCAGGGCTTTACTTTGTTCTAGTTTTACTAATAAACGTTTAGACTCACGATCGTTTTTAGCAATTTTAAAATCGATATGATTATTAACATTAAATTCGGTTGCAATAATAGCTAAATCGATATTTTGCACTGTTAAAGAATCTAAACTATCTGTTAATGTTAATTTGGTATCAATAGGGTTTCCAATAGAAAGATTTAACATTTGATATGCGATATCTTTCATTCTAGCAACATTTCCAAGTTGATTTTTTAAATTTCCTAAAGTAATTTCTAACTGCTCTACATCTTCCTCTTCGTTTAATCCGTTTTCGTAGATTTTCTTGGCATCGTTGTAATTTTTCTGAAGAATTTTAATATTTTTTTCTAAAATTGAAATGGTATTTTCACTTACTAAAACATTTCCGTAAGCATTTATTACAGCTTCTTTGGTAACCATTTCTGTTTTAATATTTGCTTGTTCAGAAATCTTTAAAAATGTTTTGGAAGCCTGAAGACCAACCAAATAAGAGCCATCGAATAATAATTGTTTTAAAGTAACAGAAGCGTTCATGTTTTGCTTGGTTCCAAAAACAAATTCTTCATTGGTTCCATCTCCATCAAAATCGGCCAATGTTACAGGTTGTTTTATAAAGTTTTGATAATCTACTTTCGCATCAATTTTAGGTAAACCAATGGTCGTGGTTTCCCATACTTTTTTTTGTGCGGAAAGAATATCGTTTTGAGAAGCTCTAGTATTATAACTATTCTCCAAAGCAAAATTAATTGCTTGATTTAAAGAAAGGCTCATTTCTTTTTCTTGAGCATGTATACTCAAATAAAATAAGCTTATAAAAAAGATCAATAGTATTTTTTTCATTTGATTTTTATTTCTGATTTAGTTGATTTTTTAATTCTTGGATTCCTTTTTCTGTTGCAATACCTCTAATATGGTATTCTAAATAATTATTCATTAGCTCGTTCATAGAGAAATTTGTTAATGGAAAAATTTCTTGGTCTTTTATACCAATCATCCCATAAAAATAAATTCTAGAGGTAAAATCGATATTAATATCTTTTCGGAACAATTCTAACTCTACACCATTTTTTAAATTATCTTTTATAGTCTCTTGCATTACATGAAACTGTTTTTGTTTTAAAGATGCATATATTTTTGGATAATATTTTTGAAGTTGATATTGTGGAGAAGACTTCTCGTCTTTTAAATGATCCATAACCATTCTCTTAATGGAGAACATTTCTTCTATTGGATTTAATTTTTTCTTACAAATACCATCAATTCCAACGCAAATAGTGTCGAATATATAATCTGTAACAGCAATAACAAGCTCTGTTTTGTTTTTAAAATATTTATAAATGGTTTTTTTAGAAACACCTACATTACTTGCAATTTCATCCATAGTAACACTCTTAAACCCTAAGTTTAGGAATAAGTCATTCGATATTTTTAGAATTTTATCCTTCATATTTATTAAGAGTTTCCTTTAAACGATGCTTAAAGGTTTCTTTATTTCGAGTGCAAATGTACGAATGGAAACTTTAGAAACAAAAAAAGTTTCCAAAGTTTTGGTGTTTTTTTTACTTTTGAGTAAGAAAGTGAAAATTCTTTGCATTATTTTTACAAAAAATTACAGATTTGGATATTTTAAATTATCAAAAAGAGTTCTTATCTTATTTAGAATCAAAAAAATGGATTCAAGAGCCTAAAAACTTATATAAACCTATAGATTATATTCTACAATTAGGAGGAAAGAGAATTAGACCTGTACTAACTTTAATGGCAGCAGATATATTTTCTGACGGATTTAAAAAAGCATTGCCAGCAGCATTAGCTGTTGAGGTTTTTCATAATTTTACTTTGGTTCATGACGATATTATGGACGATGCTCCTCTGAGAAGGGGTAAAGCAACTGTACATGAAAAATGGGATATTAATACAGGAATTTTATCTGGAGATGCGATGCTTATTTTGGCATATCAATATTTTGAAAATTACGAACCTGTTGTTTTTCAAAAATTAGCAAAATTATTTAGCAAAACTGCCTTAGAAGTTTGTGACGGACAACAATTAGATGTCGATTTCGAAACAAGAAACGATGTTACCATAGACGAATATATTAATATGATTCGTTTAAAAACATCTGTTTTAGTTGCTGCAGCTCTAAAAATGGGGGCAATTGTGGCAGAAACAAACGACGAAAATGCCAATTTAATTTACGATTTCGGCTTAAATTTAGGCTTGGCTTTTCAGCTACAAGACGATTATTTAGATACTTTTGGAAACCCAGAAACTTTTGGTAAACAAGTGGGTGGAGATATTATAGAAAATAAAAAAACATATTTATACTTAAAAGCACTGGAGGTTTCCAACGAGCATGATAGAGGAAAGTTAAAATATTTGTATAGAAAGAAATTGAAAGACAATACTGTTAAAATTGCAGATGTAAAAAGGGTTTTTAAGGTAAACGATATTCCTTTTTTAATAAAAGATCAAATAGAAAAATATACTCAAAAAGCTTTTGATACCTTGGCTAAAATGGATATTGATGAAGCAGGAAAAACCAACCTTAAAAACTTTGGTTTATGGTTAATGAATAGATCTGTTTAAGATTTTTCTTTTTTATTATTAGATTTTTAAAATAAATAGTACATTTGCATCCAATAATTTTGGTCCCATAGCTCAGTTGGTTAGAGCACCTGACTCATAATCAGGTGGTCCTTGGTTCGAGCCCAAGTGGGACCACTTTATTTACAAGCCTTTACAGAAATGTAGAGGTTTTTTATTTTTTATAGCTACAATAATAGTTATAAAGGGGTTTTCAATAATTATTAATTAATGTTCTCCATACTTTATATTGTCCATTTTTCCTTTAAAAACCTTATGAATGATAATTGTATAAACAACAACCAATACAGCTGAGATAATAAACCATTTGGCTCCTACAGACAATCCGTATTGATCTGCTGCGACATTGTAAACGGTTAAAGAAGGGTTTACGGCGTTGGTAGATGGTAATATATTAGGAAAAATAGAAGCGACCGTTGTGGTAAACCCTCCAAATAAAAATAAGGAAGAAAATATAAATCCGTAGCCATCTTTTCTAAAGGATTTTACCTTGAATAAGCCTAATAAACCCGTGAATGTAATGAAAGGGAAAATCCATATCCAAGGGTGGTCTATAAAATTATGAAAAGGTTTAGGATTAATAATATGCCAAATTGAAACTGAGATTATAACTAGGGCTACTAAGACAAAATTTAGCTTAAAAATAATGCTTTTTAGTAGTTTATTTAAAGTAGAATCTGTTTTAAAAATAATCCAATTTGCACCATGAATGGTTAAAGAAATGACTCCGATAATACCTAGCAATACCGTAAACCAATCTATAATTCCTAAATGTTCAGCATATGGACTAAAAGACGGGTTCCATAAGGGTAAGAAAAAAAAGTGTGCCTCCTGTGTAGAAACACCATTTTCTACCATCCCCAAGTTAACACCTCGTACAATATTCCCTAAAGCAATGCCAAAAAATAAAGCCAATAATAAACTAGCGATACCGAAGGCTTTATCCCAAATGCTTTCCCATATTAAATTATGTATCTGTCCGCGTAACTCTAAACCAATGGCTCTAAAGATTAAAAGCCACAGAATCATAATCAATGGTAAGTAGAACCCACTAAAAGAAGCCGCGTATAACGTTGGAAAAGCAAAAAACAACACCCCACCAACAGCAATAAGCCATACCTCGTTTGCATCCCAAAATGGTCCAATAGCATTTCTAATTGCTTTTTTTTCTTTCTCGGTTTTAGCAATGAATAAATGAACAATTCCTGCTCCAAAATCATACCCATCTAATATCATATAAACTGCAAGCATCACAACCACAATAATGTACCAAAATATCTCCATAATTTATTGTTTTTCTATATGAGGACCCTTGTAAATAATTTTTCCAATTACGATTAAAAAAAGCAGGCCTAGAAGTAGGTATAAACCAATAAAACCTAATAAGGTGAACAATGTATTACCCGACGAAACAGTTGGCGAAATGCCATCTGCCGTGCGTAATAAATTGTAAACTAGCCATGGCTGCCTGCCCAACTCGGCTGTGTACCAACCCGCTGTATTAGCTATGTATGGGAAAGGTATCATAAATATGATTGCCCACAAAATCAATTTTGTCTTGTATAGCTTTTTTCTCAATAATTGTAGCATGGCAAAACCCATTAAGGCAATAAAAATAGTGCCCAGTCCTACCATTATATGATAGGCATAATATAGTCCTGATATATTAGTGGGATGGTTTTTTTCATCAAATTCATTTAATCCTTTGATTTCTCTATTCCAGTTTTGATAGGTTAAAAAACTCAATATATTCGGAATGGCAATTTTATTATCCAATTTTTTGTTCTGTATATCTGGCTGACCAATAATAATAATTTCAGAACCGCCATCTTCTGTCTCAAAAATACCTTCCATTGCAGCAAATGTGATTGGTTGGTATTTGACTACATTTTTTGCTGTCCAATCGCCCGTTGGAAAAGCTACTAAAAGAGATGAGATAAGACCTGTAATAACACCAGTTTTTAGAAAGAGCTTACCAAATTTACTGTGTTGATTGTTGAGAAGGTAAAATGCACCAACGCCACCCACTACAAATGAAGCAGTTACTACCGATGCTAATTGATTATGGATATAAGAAGGCCATAGCCAAGGGTTGGAAAACAATGCTGAAAAATTATTGAGTACGAATTTTCCATTTTCTAAAATCTCATAGCCTACTGGGTACTGCATCCATGAATGGGTGGCAATAATTAGAAGACCGCTTGCCCAAGAGCCAAGAAAAACTAAAAAACCTGTAAGAAAGTGTAGTTTTTGCCCCAAAAGTTTTTCTCCAAAAAGAAATAACCCTAAAAATGAAGACTCTAAAAAGAAAGAAAACATGCCTTCCATGGCTAGGGTTTGCCCAATTATACCGCCTGTTAATTCAGAAAATTTAGCCCAATTGGTACCAAATTGAAATTCCAGTGGTATTCCTGTAACAACACCCATTACAAAATTAATTGAAAAGATTTTCATCCAAAATTTTGCAGCATCATTATACCTATTATCTTTGGTATACAAGTATTGTCCCTTAAAAACAACAATTAAAAGGGAAAGCCCCATGGTAAGCTGTGGAAATAAATAATGAAACGTGATAGTAAACGCAAATTGCATTCTATCATAGAACAGCATATCTTCCATAAAATTTCTTTATAAGGATTGATAGGTGAACTTATCTTGAAAGCACAAGGCTAATTCCAATCACTTCAAAATCATTCATCTAACAACAAATACATTTTTTAGTTTAACCTTCGTAAGTTACGACAAAGATAAAAAATTTTATATTTATAGGCAATCCTGTCCCAAATAAATTCAGGGCAGACGCATTAAAAACAGGTTTTATTTTTCAAGTTCTGTTTTGAGCAAATTCACTGTTAATTAGCAACTTATTTGTTGCTTTTTAATATTATATTTTGTATTGATAATCAATGTTTTATATGCTTTAAAAACAACAAATAAACTAAAGACTATATTTGGTCAAATACCCGACTTTAGGTGCTCACACAAACAACTTTACGATTTAGAGAGCATCCTCCTTATTGGAATAATTTCGGTCATCTGTGGAGCAAATAGTTGGAATGAAATGGAAAACTATGCACAATCAAAAGAAGAATTCCTACTTACTTTTCTTGATTTACCCAATGGGATTCCGTCTCACGATACTTTTAATCGCGTATTTTCTAATATTGATAGCTCTCAGTTTGAATCCTGTTTTGTCCAATGGGTAACATTGTTAGAACAACAGCCACAAGAAGTTATCGCTATTGATGGCAAAACTATTAGAGGAGCTAAAGCAAATGGTAAAAAATCTCCTGTTCATATGATTAGTGCTTGGGCGAATGAGAACAACCTTGTTCTTGGTCAAGTCAAAGTATCTGAAAAATCTAATTAGAGATTTTAGCAGTAAAAGCCAATCAAGAAGAATTTCTTGAACATATAGAAGATGAATTTAGATTTGCTAAAATTACAGATGCAAATACATATTACAATTTAGATCATGGAAGAATAGAAACACGTATTTGTAGCTGTATTAGAGATTTCAAATTCATCTCTAAAGAGAATCCTTGGATAAATTTAAAAACTATTATCGTAACTAATTAGATAAAAACAATAATATTTTAAGAAATTATAAAAATTGCTAATTAATTTTAGCGATTTTTTTCGTTTATAGACTTTTTATAAAATGCTTTTATTTTCTTTGTAATTCTTTATGAAAATACAAAATCATACATATTTATCTTTAGGAACCAATCAAGGAAATAAATTAGAGAACCTTCAAAACGCTATCAATTTAATCGCAGTTGAAATTGGTGATGTTCAAAAAATCTCCTCCATTTATAAGACGCCTGCTTGGGGTTTTAAGGGAAATAATTTCTATAATATATGTATGCAGGTTTTTACGAATCAAAATCCAGAGGAATTAATAGCTTCTCTCTTACAAATTGAAAAAAAATTAGGCCGAGAAAGAAATAACTTAGGAGTTTATCAAAACAGAAATATAGACATAGACATCTTATTATTTAATGATGAAATTATTTTATCAAAAGATTTAATTGTTCCACATTCCAAAATGTTAGCCCGTAAATTTGTAATGGTTCCTTTAGCAGAAATTGCACCAAACGCATTTCATCCAATAGAAAAAAAACAAATTCGTATTTGTTTACAAAACATTAATGATACTTCTGAAATAGAAAAAATTGAAGAAAAACTAATTTGTCCTATTTCTTTATCAGAAAAATACAATTACATCGCTATTGAAGGAAATATTGGTGCAGGCAAAACCTCTTTAGCAAAAATGTTGTCAGACGAGTTTACAGGAAAATTAGTTTTAGAACGTTTTGCAGACAATCCCTTTTTACCAAAATTCTACGAAGATAAAGAACGATATGCATTTCCATTAGAAATGAGTTTTTTAGCCGACAGATATCAACAATTAAGCGACGATTTAGCACAATTCGACTTATTTAAGAACTTTATAATTTCAGATTATTATATTTTTAAATCTCTAATATTCGCACAAGTAACTCTTTCTAAAGACGAACTTTTTTTATACAAAAAAATGTTTAATTTAATTTACAAAGAAATTACAAAACCCGATTTGTATATTTACTTATATCAAAATACAGATCGTTTATTAGAAAACATTAAAAAAAGAGGAAGATCTTATGAGCAAAATATCGAAAAATCATATCTAACAAAAATTCATGATGGTTATGTAAGCTTTATCAACACTCAAAAAAAATTAAATTTATTAATTATAGATGTATCTGAAATTGACTTTGTAAACAACAAGAAAGACTACAATTTTATAATTGATAAAATAAAGAATAATTAAAAAAAAAATTATATTTTTGCTAAGATAATTATTCCCCCCAAAATTTGTTAAATTAACAAAATAAATAAACCCAATGAGGAGAATTTTTTTAGTTGCTATTTTAAGTTGTATTACAACAACTGCAATATTTGGTCAATTTACTACAGACGAAATTACTTACGGAAATCGAATCGATTTAAACAACAGTAACAGTTGGGCTGTTGGTGCTGGATTTAGTAACTTTATTATGCATGGAGATTTACGTTCTATTGGAACTGGAGACGACACAAACTATTTTAATTTTGGAGCTTTCGCTTATGTAGATAAAATGTTCAATCCACTTTTAGGCTTAGAGCTAAAAGCATTTTATACTCAAATGTCTGGAGGAGCTCAGTATTTCTCTACTACAGACCAATATAGAGTTTTATATACAAAAGACAATGTTGTTTTACAGGATAATATGTATTTCAAAGGAAATGCCTATGGTGCTGAACTAAACTTAATTTTTAGTTTCACAAATTTATACCAAACTACTGCAACTAAATGGAATATTGCTGGTTACTTTGGTGTAGGTTATCATCAATATAACTCCGCACTTTTCGAAAGAGAAGCTAATGGTCCAGACGAACTTTTAGTAGATTTTGGTAAAAACCCAGCAAGAAATAGTGAAAACCAAGCAAGTTCTATTTATTTATCTGCACAACTAGGTGTTAAAAGAAGAATTAGCAAAAGAGTAGACATAGAGTTTAGAACAGGAATGTACTTTAATTACGAGGATCATTTAGATGCGGCTATTTCTAATAAACAAGATTGGGAAACATTTTTTGTTTCAAGTATAGGTGTTGCTGTAAAATTAGGAAAGAAAAAAATATTTAGTATTTGGGGTGATCAGGCAAATAATGCACGTAATGGAGGTACATTTAAAATTGTTGATACAGACAAGGATGGTGTAATGGACGAATTAGATATCGAACCAAATACACCTGCTGGAGTTATGGTTTATGGTAATGGTAAAGCTGTAGATTCAGATAAGGATGGTTTACCAGACTATAAAGATAAATGTCCATTAGAATATGGACCAGAATCAAATGAAGGCTGTCCATTAAATGTAGATACAGATGGAGATGGTATTATGGATGGTAAAGACTTATGCCCTAATACAGTTGGTACAGTAGAAAATAGAGGTTGTCCTGAACAAGAAAAAGGAAGTTCTTCTAACATTAACCAACAAATTGCATTGTTAGCTGCAAGTATTTATTTCGATACAAATAGCGATAAAATAAAATCTATCTCATTTAATACTATTGGTAAAATTATTTCTTTAATGAAAGAAGTGCCAGATGTTAAATTTGTTATTGAAGGACATACAGATAACAGAAATAGCGATAGATATAACTTATACTTATCTCAGAAAAGAGCCAATGCTGTTAGAAAATACATGATACAACAAGGTATTGCAAACGAAAGATTAACAGCCAAAGGTTATGGTGAGTCTAGACCAAAGTTTTCTAATGAGAATGAAGGTGGAAGACAACTGAACAGAAGAGTTGAGATTAAAGCTGCAAGTTCAATCGATTAAAAAGCTTTAAATACATTAAGAAGAGATCGCCTAAAAAATAATTTTTAGGCGATTTTTTTATACATATTCTAAAATTTGTAAGATTCTTATCTTTTCAAGAATAAACTAAAATTTGCAAACAAGTCTTACCCAGTCTCTAAGTTTCGAGAAAGTGGGCTGTTTAAGTTCTTTTATCTCTTGGTAAAGAGATAAAAAGCGAGTAACAAAAGCAGAAAATAGCGACAAAAAAATCTATGCCTCCATAGATATTAGAACCATTTTTAATTCCATATACGTAATATCTGCATCTACTTTTTCTTTGAGCGCACTTAAAACCTTTACCTCACCAGCTTCTTCGATTTGATTACGGATTTTTTTATAGCGTTTTAAATCGATTAATTCTAACACATCTATGTCGCCTGAAGAGATGTAATTCGCCAAATGATTTTCGATGGTTCCTGTTGTTAAGCTGCGTTCTTTGGCAATTTCTTTGATAGATAAACCCGATTTAAACAACTCAAAAGAAATTTGTTTTGTCGGTTTTTTAGCTTCTTTTTTCTGCTCGTTAAATTTGTTTATTCCGTTTTCTGTGCAATACTTATTTATAACTTCTAAAATTTCGTCTCCATATTTTGCAACTCTGGTTTTACCCATTCCTTTTACTTTTAAAAGCTCTTGTGGAGTTCTTGGCAAGGTATCGCACATGGCATACAAAGCTTCTTGGGTAAATATTTGAAACGCAGGAATGTTTTCTGCAATACGAATTTCGTCTCGCAATTCTCGTAATTTTAATGCCAAAATTGGGTCGCGTTTCGAAGCTACTTTTTTCTTCTTTTTCGACTCCATATTTTGCAAAACTGCTTTTGCTCTTACTTCTAAATACGACTGAACTTTAAAACCAGTCGTCATTTTTTGTAAGGCAAATAACTTTTCTTCTAATTTTTCTTGAAGTGAATCAAACTGTTTTGAGAAATCTTTTTTTACAGCTTTATTATCTGTGGAAAAATTAATGGCATCTAAAGGTTTTGCGATATTATTTTGTGTGTGATTTAAAAAATAAGCAACTGCTTTTGTAAATCGTTCGTGAATTGTAGAACTATTTTCTGGAAGAATATTGTCTTCTGAAAGTACTTTTAACTGATTTTTAAAACTATTGGAAACTCTCATTAAAGCAACAACTCCATCGTCTTTTATCGTTTGCAAATGATCAACAACATCACCTTTTATACTGGTTTGGTTTTTATAAAAAATATCGATTAATCTTGAAATTGGATATAAAAATGGTTGATAATCGAATAACTCCGAAATTAAATTCAGTTGAAATTCAATTTCAGATTGGTTAAGAATATTTTCATCTGGATGATTTTCTTCTACCTCTTTATTAAAAACGCTAACGGTTTTATCATTTATAATTGCATTGCTGGTAATTGGCGTTTTTAAAACCAAACCTTCCAAAGAAGTACACCTACTTAATGCTACATAAGTTTGCCCATGTGCAAAGGATGCTTCTGCATCTATAATTGCTTTTTCGAAGGTTAACCCTTGACTTTTATGAATGGTAATTGCCCAAGCCAAACGTAATGGAATTTGTGAAAAAGCGCCAACCAAATCTTCTTTTATCTCTTTTGTTTCTTCGTTTATGGAGTAATTAATATTAGACCAAGTTTCTTTTTCTGTAACAATTTCATCTGCTTCATTTCCACATTGCACAGTTACAGAAGTTTTAGAAATGTCTGTAATAATTCCTATTTTTCCGTTGAAATATCTTTTTTCTTGTGAAGAATCGTTTTTAATAAACATAACTTGCGCACCTACTTTTAATTCTAATTTGGCTGCATTTGGATACGAGTTTTCACTAAATTTTCCTGAAATTTCAGCTTCAAAAAAACGACTTTTATTGGTAATTTTATTAAGCTCTGAATTGTTGATTAAATTCGCCCTATTATTATGAGTTGTTAGTGTAATATAACCTTCTTCTTTACTTGGAGAAAAAGTTGGATTGTAACGTTCGTTTAAAATTTTAGCTGATGTTGAAGATAAATTATCGTTTCTAATTTCATTTAAAATCGTAATAAAATCTTCGTTTTTCTGACGATAAATATGTTTCAGCTCAATAGAAACTACATTTGCTTCTTGAAACGCTTTTGAGCTAAAAAAATAAACTGTATTGTAATATTGTTGCAATAAACTCCATTCATTTGGTCGAACAACTGGTGCTAATTGTTGCAAATCGCCAATCATTAAAATTTGTGCACCACCAAAAACTTTATTTCGGTTTTTATAACGACGCATTACTTGATCTATTCCATCCAACAAATCTGCACGAACCATAGAAATTTCGTCTATAATTACTAAATCTAAAGATTTTATAATATCAATTTTTGTTTTCGAAAACCTACGTTGTTGGTTATTTGGAGGCTGATTTGGTAAAATAGGCCCAAAAGGCATTTGAAAAAAAGAATGAATCGTAACACCTTTTGCATTAATTGCTGCAACTCCTGTTGGTGCCACAATTACCAATCTTTTTAAAGATTGGTTTTTAATTTGATGTAAAAAAGTAGTTTTTCCTGTACCAGCTTTTCCTGTAATAAACAGGTTTCTATCTGTTTTTTCGACGAAGTCTATCGCAAGTTCTAGCTCAGGATTTGTTTGCATTTTCTACTTTTTGATGCAAGGTAAAAAATCAATAAGTATTTCTATTTATTATTATTGATAAATTCAATAATTTTCTTATAATTTTTATTCCAAGGAAAAAAGAACTGAGTCATCATAGGAATATGTTTCATAGTTTGATAATTTATTTTCACTTCCGGCTGAAACTTTTTTAATTCTTCAACAAAATCTTTATTCTGAGAAATAATGGAAGGATATGTTTTTGTACCCACAAATATTAAAAAAAGGTGGCGCTTTTTCAGTTAAGGAATAAATAGGCGAAGCATCTTTCCAGTTTTCCTCGTTTTTAGTCCATGTTACATCGTAATTATATTGCTCTGTTGGCGGATTTTCTTTTAAATAAGAATACATATCTAAACCTGCAGAATCATTTAAAATAACCCCTTTTATAATATCAGGATTTTCTAAATATTTTGAATTTGTTGCTGTCAATGCAATTAAATGTCCTCCAGCAGAATGCCCCATTAAAAATATTTCGTTCGGATTTCCATTGTATTTTTCAATATTGTTAAACGTCCATTTTATAGCACCAGCAACTTCTTTAGCCATGGTGTCATAATTTCCATTGGGACTTAAAGTATAATTAGGAATTACAGTTACCACCTCTTTTTTAGCAAAATTTCTACCTAAAAAACCATAAATTCCTTTTCTACCTTCCATCCAATAACCACCATGAATAAATATAATTACAGGATTATTTTTAGAGTTTCGAGTTTTAAAAACATTTAATTCTGGTAAATTTTCTACTAATGCTTTTGAAGTCTTTAAGTAAGAAATATCTGTAAATTTCTTAGACGCACAACTCGTCCATAAAAAAGCAGAAATAACAAGTAATAAAAATTTAGAATAGGTTACTATTAATTTATAAGAGTCTCTTTTCTTTTTCATTTTATAAAATTAAACAAAAAATCCCGAGCAAAAGCTCGAGATTTTTATATTTATAAGTAAGACTTGGACAAACTCAGCCCAAACCCTTGATTTACATTTCTAATGCTTTTGTAGGATTATTATCCATTAATAATTCCACAGGATTTTCCAAAGCTTCTTTCACAGCCACTAAAAAACCAACAGATTCACGTCCATCAATAATTCTATGATCGTAAGACAAAGCAACATACATAATTGGCTGAATAACAACACCACCATTAACAGCCATTGGTCTGTTTACAATATTGTGCATTCCTAAAATTCCACTTTGTGGAGGATTAATAATTGGTGTAGATAACATGGAACCAAAAACACCACCATTGGTAATCGTAAACGTTCCCCCAGTCATTTCATCAATTGTAATTTGCCCATCTCGCGCGCGTAGAGCCAATCGTTTTACTTCGCTTTCTACACCTCTAAAAGATAAGTTTTCTGCATTTCTAATTACTGGAACCATTAAACCTTTTGGCCCAGAAACTGCAATAGAAATATCTTGAAAATCGTGTTTAATTTGATAATCTCCATCAATCATCGAATTTACATCTGGATACATTTTTAATGCTCTAACAACTGCCAAAGTAAAGAAAGACATAAACCCTAAACCAACTCCGTGTTTTGCTTTAAAATTTTCTTTATACTCTTTTCGTAAATCGAAAATTGGCTGCATATTCACCTCGTTAAACGTTGTTAACATGGCTGTTTCACTTTTTACAGCTACCAAACGTTCTGCAACTTTTCTACGTAACATAGACATTTTCTTACGCTCTGTTCCACGAGATCCGTTTGCAGGTTGTGTTCCCATAGAAGGCACTGCTTTTACAGCATCGTCTTTGGTAATTCTACCATCTTTTCCTGTTCCTTTAATCGAAGAACCATCCATACCTTTTTCTGCCAAAACTTTTTTAGCAGCTGGTGATGCTACTCCAGAAGCATAGGTATCTTTTTTCTCTACACTTGGCGCGACTTTTTCTTCTTTTGTTGGCGCTTCTTTTGTTGGTTGCTTTTCTGATGCATCTCCTTCAGGTTTTGCTGCACTTGTATCGATTAAACACACAACAGCACCAACCTCTACAGCATCTCCTTCTTCCGCTTTTAAAGTGATAATTCCACTTTCTTCGGCTGGTAATTCTAAAGTTGCTTTGTCAGAATCTACTTCTGCAATCGGTTGATCTTTTTCTACATAATCTCCATCTTCAACTAACCAAGTTGCAATTTCTACTTCTGTAATCGATTCTCCTGGAGAAGGAACTTTCATTTCTAAAACACTCATGGTTTTTTATTTTACTTGCGCCGAAATTATTTCAGCATTTAATTATTTTAACTTTTATTTTTTGGGCGTTTTAACAGGCTTTCCACTATATCTTTTTATTTGACAACTTCTCTTAAAACTTCGTTTGCTACTTTCAATAAAAATACTTTTTTATTTCAGTAATGCTCGAAGAGACAAATAAAAAGGATGTCGTTTCAATCCTTAACGCGCTTACTCATTACTAAAAACACTATCAATAACACCTTTATGACGTTTTTTGAATCTTGTGCTTGAACCTGCTGCAGGAACTGCGTAATATTTACGAGAACGAATATTTAATTTTACCAAATCGAAACGTTCTAACATAAAACTCCAAGCTCCCATATTTCTTGGTTCTTCTTGTGCCCAAACGTAATTTTTTACATTCGGATATCTATCTATTGCTTTTTGTAATTTCTCTAAATGCAATGGAAATAATTGTTCTATTCTAACTAAAGCAACATCTTCTCTTTCTAAATTTTCTCTTTCTTCTAATAAATCGTAATAAAATTTCCCCATACAAAAAACCAACTTTGTTACTTTTTCTGGGTTTATAGTATCATCTATTACTTCTTGAAATTCGCCAGTTGCCAAATCTTCAATAGAAGAAATAACTTTTGTATGTCTTAATAAACTTTTTGGAGTAAATACAATTAATGGTTTTCTATAATCGCGTTTCATTTGACGACGCAATAAATGATAGAAATTCGCAGGCGTTGTACAATTTGCAAGTGTCATATTATCTTCTGCACACAATTGTAAATAACGTTCTATTCTTGCAGATGAATGTTCAGAACCTTGCCCTTCATAACCATGAGGTAATAACACCACAATTCCGTTTTGTAATTTCCATTTATCTTCTGCTGCAGAAATATATTGGTCGAACATTATTTGAGCTCCGTTAGAGAAATCTCCAAACTGTGCTTCCCAAATGGTTAATGTATTTGGGTTACCCATTGCATACCCATAATCGAAACCAAGAACTCCATATTCAGATAATAACGAGTTGTAAATCGTCATTTGTCCTTTACTTTTTGGGTTTCTGTTTAAAAGGTTGATTCTCTCTTCTGAAAGTTCGTCACGTAAAATGGCGTGTCTGTGAGAAAAAGTTCCTCTTTCTACATCTTGCCCAGAAATACGCACATTAAAACCTTCTTCCATTAAAGATCCATAAGCTAAATTCTCTGCCATTCCCCAATCTAATTGATTGGTTTCGAAAGCCATTTTTGCTCTTCCTTGTAATATACGTTCTGCTTTTCTAACAAATTTTACACCTTCAGGAACTGTAGAAACTACTTTTGCAATATTTTTTAAATTGTTTGCTTCATATGTTGTATCAATAGGTTGTAACATCGCTGGTAATTCTTCACGATCGAAACCTTCCCAAGTAGATTGCATGAATTCTTTAACTTTCGATGTTTCTACTTTTTTAGATTCATCGAATTCAGTCTCCAACATATCCTTAAATTCTGTAGTAATTTCAGCTAAATAATTTTTATCTATGCTTCCTTCTTGCAATAATTTTTCTGCATAAATCTCTTTTACATTCTCATGTTTAGAGATTGCTTTGTATAATTTTGGTTGTGTAAAACGAGGCTCATCACCTTCATTATGTCCGTATTTTCTGTATCCTAAAAGATCTATAAAAATATCGGTTTTAAATTTCATTCTAAATTCTAAAGCCATTTGCATTGCATGACAAACTGCTTCTGTATCATCTGCATTTACGTGTAAAACTGGCGATAAAGTTACTTTTGCAACGTCTGTACAATAGGTACTTGAGCGTGCATCTAAATAATTTGTGGTAAACCCAATTTGGTTATTTACCACAATATGTATTGTTCCTCCGGTTTTATAACCATTCAACTTTGCCATTTGAACAACTTCGTAGGCAATTCCTTGACCTGCAATCGCAGCATCCCCATGAATAATTATTGGAAGAATCTTACTTGAATCTCCATCGTATTTTCTATCGATTTTTGCTCTTGTAATTCCTTCTGCAACTGCTGCCACAGTTTCTAAGTGAGATGGGTTTGGAACCAAGTTCATTTTAATTTCGTTGCCATCTCTATAGGTTTTACTTAACGTTAAACCCAAATGGTATTTTACATCTCCATCGATATCTTCGTCTTCGAAATCTTTTCCTTCAAACTCACTAAATAAATCTCTTACTGGTTTTTTAAAAATGTTTACTAACGTATTTAAACGACCTCTATGTGCCATTCCTAAAACACATTCTTTAACGCCAAAATTTTCTGCAGCTTCTCTTAAAACAACTGCCATTCCTGGAATTAGTGATTCTCCTCCTTCTAAAGAAAAACGCTTTTGTCCTACATATTTTGTTTGTAAAAAACTTTCGAAAGTAACTGCTTGATTTAGTTTTCCTAAAATATATTTTTTAGATTCTATAGAATAACTTGGGTGATTATCGTTCTCGTTCAAACGTTTTTGCCACCATTTTAATTTTATGGGGTTTCTCATATACATATATTCCACTCCAATAGAATCGCAATAAATAGTTTTAAGATGACTAATTATTTCAGACAGTTTTACTCTTCCTAAACCCAAAACATCTCCTGCAGAGAATTCTTTGTTTAAATCGTTTTCGGTTAAGCCGAAGTTTTCGATTTCTAAAGTTGGTTCGTATTGTCTTCTTTCTCTTACTGGATTTGTTTTTGTGAATAAATGTCCACGTGTTCTATATCCATTAATCAAGTCTACCACTAAAAATTCCTTCTTAACTTCTTGAGGGATTTTTATTGAGGTTTCTTCATCTTTTAAAGAATAATCTTCATTAGCCAAGTCGTATCCTTGAAAAAAGCTTCTCCAACTTGGTTCAACAGAATCTGGGTTTACTAAGTATTGATCGTATAAATCGGCTATAAAGCCTGTATGTGCTGCGTTTAAGAACGAAAATTTGTCCATATAATATTTTGTGCCTTTTGTGTAAGCTTATTACTAAAACAAAAATACAATATTTGAAATTAATCGAGAATTAATTTCTGTCATAAAAGAGTAAAAAAAAATAAATTTTTTTTCGAAAAGTATTTGGAGATGTATTAAAAAAAATTATATTTGCACTCGCTAATCACAAATGTGAAGCAAACTCCTCTTTAGCTCAGTTGGTTAGAGCATCTGACTGTTAATCAGAGGGTCCAAGGTTCGAGTCCTTGAAGAGGAGCAAAAAAACCTTATCATTTTTTGATAAGGTTTTTTTTATACGTTATTGTTTTTGATGGAATTCTACATAAAACACTGTTTGTTAAATAATTAAAACTTGTTTTCATCAAGTTTCGTTTTTAGAATATGAAACACAACCGTTATAATATTCTGGAATTGGGTTGTAATATTAAACTTCCTTACCGACTTTTTTGAAGTAAAAAATCCAAAAAGTATGTAATGTCTTATAAAAGTTAAATATTTATAAACATAACTAAGTGTATTTATCTTCGACTTTTTCTGATGATTTTTTTAATAAATTGAAAATTTGCTGTTGTTTTTCTTCATTTTGATTAAAATAAATAAGCAAAATTTAAAAAAAACTTATTTCTTTCCTTCTAAAATATTTTTTTGAATTTATTTTTAAAAATAATTCTACTCCTTTAATAAAAGATTGCTGAATTTCTTTTGGAAAGGCATTTTTTAAATAAAATCTATAAACTGAGATAATTTTAAAGCTTTAATAGCTAAAAAATTCTTAAAAACCTTTTCTTTTTTTATAAAACAAACATTAACTCCAAGCAGATAACTAAAAATCAAAAAAAAATATTACAAAACCATAAAAAAGCTATTTATATAGCAGTAAATTTAAGTCTAAAAAGAAAGAAAGAATTGTACACTTTAAACAAATTTGATTTTAAATTAAAAAAAAACAAAAAAGTATTTGCAAGATAAACAAAACATATTATATTTGCACCTCTCTTAAAACATATAGAATTAATTTTATTTTTTTGAGCAAGTTCTAAATAAAAATAATGACTGCGAAAGTAGCTCAGGGGTAGAGCATCACCTTGCCAAGGTGGGGGTCGCGGGTTCAAATCCCGTCTTTCGCTCTATTTTATAATACCAATGCTGAAGTGGTGGAATTGGTAGACACGCTGGACTTAAAATCCAGTGAGCAGTAATGCTCGTATGGGTTCAAGTCCCATCTTCAGTACAATAACCGTTGTTAATCTTTTGATTTTCAGCGGTTTTTTGTTTTTAAAATCCATATATTTATTTCCGACAATTCAATATAAAAATTATACTGCTTTAACGATTTTTGAATCCGAAAAAATATCATCATAAGAAACAATAAAATACAGTAAATATTGGTAAAACTTCTAGTTATTAATCATTATAAAAACAAAACTTACTTAAGAAAAAGCTACACAAACAAACTATTAAGATAGTAATACTAAGAATTTGTTTGGGTTATATAAAGCTGACATAATTACGAATATACTGTTTCACAAGAGTATGGAAATTATATACTTAGTAATTGTTTTTAGTTGAAAAAATCATCAACAAAAAAATTGAAAATTACAGAAAAACAACCGCTAAATTTTAGCATCCTAAAATAGAGCTTAAAAAATACTTAGTAAAATCTGGGGTTTTTACTTATCGTTTTTTAACAAACCCGTTATAATAGGTAAGCATGCTCTCTTCCTTTTGTATATGACCCTTACTTTTCTACTTATTTATTGTTTAAAAAGACTTACACGTGTTATTATTATACTCATATAAAAATAAAAAAAATATTTATGAATTACATCTTCTAATAATTCTGATGTATATTTAGACACAATTAAAATTCAATAACAACCAAAACCCAAATTATGCAATTTCTAACATTTATAGGATTTACAGCTTTAGTAGCCATTATCGCTTATTTAAAAACAAGAAATACTAAAGAAGATTCTTCTGATGGATATTTTTTAGGAGGACGAAGTTTAACTGCTGGAGTTATAGCTGGTTCTTTACTATTAACCAACTTATCTACAGAACAAATTGTTGGTTTAAATGGAGCTGCTTACGAAAGCGGTTTATCTGTAATGGTTTGGGAAACTTTAGCCGCTGTTGCAATGGTGGTAACTGCCATATTTTTATTGCCAAGGTATTTAAAAGGTGGTTTAACAACAGTACCTGGGTTTTTAGCAAAAAGATTCGATGTTACCACAAAAACATTAACTTCTGGCTTGTTTCTAACAGGTTATGTTGTTGTATTGTTGCCAGTAATATTATATTCTGGTTCTTTAGCAATTAGTGGAATGTTCGATGTTCCAGAATTATTAGGAGTTACTCAAAAAGAATCTATTTGGATTTGTGTTTGGGGAATAGGAATTATAGGTTCTATTTATGCCGTTTTTGGAGGTTTAAAAGCAGTTGCAGTTTCAGATTCTATTAATGCAATAGGACTTTTAGTGGGGGGTGTTTTAATTCCTATTTTTGGTTTGATGATGATTGGTGATGGAAGTTTATTAGATGGCTTATCGATTTTAACTACAGAAAATCCAGACAAATTTAAGTCTATGGGAACCAATGACGATCCTGTACCTTTTTACACCATTTTTACTGGAATGATGTTGGTTCAGTTATTTTATTGGGGAACCAACCAACAAATTATACAAAGAGCTTTAGGTGCAAAAGATTTAAAAGAAGGACAAAAAGGATTATTATTAGCGTCATTTATAAAAATACTAGGTCCTATTATTGTGGTTCTACCAGGTTTAATTGCTTTTCATTTATTTGAAGGAAATTTAGCTTCTGCAGATAGTGCTTATCCAATGGTTGTAAAAAAAGTATTACCACAAGCATGGGTTGGTTTCTTTGCAGCTGTTTTATTTGGCGCAATTTTAAGTTCTTTTAACTCTGTTTTAAACAGCTCTGTAACTTTGTTTGGTGTTGATATTTATAAACAGCACATCAACAAAAATGCCGATGAAAAAACCGTTGTAAAATATGGAAAAATTTTTGGTATTATTTTGGCAATTGCAGCTATGTTTGTAGCCCCTCTAATAGCAGATGCTGGTAGTTTGTTCGATTATTTACAGAAGGTAAATGGTATTTACAGTATTCCTATTTTAACGATTATTATCGTTGGTTATTTAACAAAATATGTTCCTGCAATCGCTGCTAAAATCGGGCTTGTTTCTGGTTGTTTATTATACATCGCTTATTTAATTATAGATGTATATTCGCCTGAGGTATTTGCGAGCTTGCACTTTTTAGATATTTGTGCTATCTTATTTATATTAAATGTTTTAATAATGCTAGTTATTGGTAAGTTACATCCAAGAAAAGAACCATTTATACAAGAATACACTAAACAGGTAGACATTACTCCTTGGAAATACACAACCCACACAGGAATCGCCATTTGTTTAATTGTTGTGGCTGTTTATGTTTATTTTGCTTAAAAGCATAAAACGCTTCAATGTCTTATTAAAAAAAAAGAGTTGAAAATATTACTTTCAACTCTTTTTGTACCAATTTATAAATCCCCCAATTTATAATTGTAATTATATAATTTCACTCAACTTAAAATTATATTTAATCCCTAATTGTACTACAAAGAAACAATCTTTCTAAGCATTGTAATTAGGATTTCGATAAATAGAATAAAATAATAGTTGAATGGTATTATTTTTTCGATTATTTGTTTTACAGTAAATTTAGTTTTTCCATTAATCCACTTTTATGAGATCTGCTAATAGGAACAACATATTTTTCAATTAAGACTGTATTGTCTTCGATATCTATAATTTTTGAAGTATTTATAATATACGATCTATGAATTCTCATAAACATATTAGATGGCAACTTCTCATCTATTTTTTTTAAAGTAGAATGCACTATGTAGTTTTTATTAAGCGTTTTAATATTTATATAATCTCCTTTTGCTTCAATTAAAAGAATATCAGGAATATTAATTTTAACCAATCTTTTATCTACATATACAAATATAAAATCTTTATTTCCAACCGCTGAAGAGTGTTTAACACCAATGTTCGTAGTTGTTTTAGACAACTTATCGATCGATTTTAAGAAACGCTCTAACCTTAAAGGTTTAAGCAAATAGTCTACCACTGCATCGTATTCGAAAGCTTCTAGTGCAAAAGTTTTATCTGACGTTGTTAAAATAATTTTTGGAGATATTTTTAAAGTTTTTATAAAATCGAATCCAGAAAAAGTAGGCATATGTATATCTAAAAAAATAACTTCAACTGAATTTGAGTTTAAATATTTTATAGCATCTATCGCAGAAGAAAACTCTTCTTTTACTTTTAATTTTGTTTGTTTACACAACTGCCTTATAATCAATCTAGCAGACGCATCATCATCTATGATTATACAATTCATTCTTTTGGGGACTTATTTATCGCTTAAATATACACCAATTCTCTCTAAAATAATTATCAAATTTGCATATTGTTCCGTATTTCCATTTTTTATTTCTTGCTCTATTTCTGAAGCTAATTCAAAGCTTTTCTCCATACCTAAGATACTTATTTTATGTTTTATTTTATGTATATTAAATGATAGTTGTATGTAATCTTCCTTTTTAAAATTTTTCTTTATCAAAGATAATTCTTTAATAAACTCTTCTTTTAAGATTGTAAGCATAGAGGCCTCAAAATCTTTATCTCCACCAGAAATTTGCTGTATATAATTAAGGTTTGGTTTCTCCAATTTAGATAGAAATTTGTCGATTGATTTGCTGACTCAAAGAA
This sequence comes from Polaribacter cellanae, assembly GCF_017569185.1. Classification (NCBI taxonomy): domain Bacteria; kingdom Pseudomonadati; phylum Bacteroidota; class Flavobacteriia; order Flavobacteriales; family Flavobacteriaceae; genus Polaribacter; species Polaribacter cellanae. Next base: position 2,925,422 of record NZ_CP071869.1, read on the forward strand.
ATTAAAGTTTCTGTTCTTGAAATACCTTTAATTGTTTGAATATTGTTTTGAAGTAAACTTAGAAGATGGTCGTTACTTTTACATAGAATTTTAATAAAAATAGGGTAATTTCCAGTTGTATAATGACTTTCTACTACTTCTGGAATATTTTTTATTTGTTTGGTTACTGCTTTAACTTCTCCTATTGAATCTAAAAAAACACCTACGAAAGCAGTTGTTGTATATCCCAAAACTTTTGGATTTAGCTTCATATGATAACCATCGATTAATTTCAATTTTTCTAACTTCCTTAATCGTTGATGAATGGCTGCACCAGAGATACCTACTTCTCTGGCAATACTTAAAACTGGTGTTCTTGCATCTTTTACCAATGTTTTAATAATAATTTTGTCTATCCCGTCAATCTTCATATATAAATTATTTCGTATAAAGGTAAAAAAAATAGAGAACACAAACTGTATTCTCTATTTTTCATTTATAATTATAACTAAATATGGTTATTTTAATACAAAATCTTCCATAAATTTAGTGGTGTAATTTCCTGAAATATAATCTGGATGGTCCATTAATTGTCTATGAAATGGAATGGTAGTTTTAACTCCTTCAATTACAAATTCATCTAATGCTCTCTTCATCTTATTAATGGCTTCTTCTCTTGTTTGAGCAGTAACAATTAATTTTGCAATCATAGAATCGTAATTTGGCGGAATCATATATCCTGCATACACATGTGTATCCATTCTTACTCCATGACCTCCTGGTGTATGTAAAGTTGTAATTTTTCCTGGAGCTGGTCTAAAGTTATTGTAAGGATCTTCCGCATTTATTCTACATTCTATTGAATGTAATTGAGGATAGTAGTTCTTTCCTGAAATTGGTACTCCAGCAGCTACTAAGATTTGTTCGCGAATTAAATCGTAATTTACAACCTCTTCTGTAATTGGGTGTTCTACTTGGATACGTGTATTCATTTCCATAAAATAGAAGTTTCTGTGCTTATCTACTAAAAACTCTACAGTTCCTGCACCTTCATATTTTATATATTCTGCCGCTTTTACAGCAGCATTACCCATAGCTTCTCTTAACTCGTCTGTCATAAAAGGAGAAGGTGTTTCTTCTGTTAACTTTTGATGACGTCTTTGCACAGAACAGTCTCTCTCAGATAAATGACATGCTTTTCCGAAAGAATCTCCCACAATTTGAATTTCGATATGTCTTGGCTCTTCAATAAGTTTTTCCATATACATATCGTCATTTCCAAAGGCGGCTTTAGATTCTTGTCTTGCAGATTCCCAAGCTTCTTTTAAATCTTCTGCTTTCCAAACAGCTCTCATTCCTTTTCCACCACCACCAGCAGATGCTTTTAGCATTACTGGATAGCCAGTTTCTTTGGCAATTTTTTGGCAATCTTCGAAATCGGTAATTACACCTTCGCTTCCTGGAACGCATGGAACGCCTGCAGCAATCATGGTAGATTTTGCATTTGCTTTATCTCCCATTTGGTCGATCATCTCTCCAGTAGCTCCAATAAATTTTATGTTGTGTTCTTCACAAAGTCTAGAGAATTTTGCGTTTTCAGACAAAAACCCATAACCTGGATGTATCGCATCTGCATTTGTAATTTCTGCAGCTGCAATAATATTAGGCATTTTTAAGTACGATTCCGAACTTGATGGAGGACCAATACAAACTGCTTCGTCTGCAAATCTTACATGCAAGCTTTCTGCATCTGCAGTAGAATATACTGCAACCGTTTTAATACCCATTTCTTTACAAGTTCTAATTACACGTAGTGCAATTTCACCCCTGTTGGCAATTAATATTTTTTTAAACATCTTTGTAGTATTTCGTTAGTTAGAAAATAGTTAATTAAAAACATCGATATATAATTGAATAAAAATATTCGAAATTTATATATAGATTTTCGAATTAACCTACGATGGATCTACTAAAAATAATGGTTGATCGAATTCTACTGGAGAAGAGTCGTCCACTAAAATTTTAACGACTTTACCTGAAACTTCAGATTCTATCTCGTTAAATAATTTCATTGCTTCGATAACACATACTGTATCTCCAACACTAATTTCTGAACCTACTTCTACAAAATTTGGTTTTTCTGGTGCTGGTTTTCTGTAAAATGTTCCAATAATTGGCGATTTAACAGTAATATACTTAGCATCGTTACTTTCTGCAGAAGTTGCTACAGGTTGTTCTGAAGTTGGTTGAGGAGCAGCTGCTACTGGTGCAGCAGGAACTTGTTGCATAGGTGCAGCTTGAACAATTGTTGTTTCTGTTTTTTCTGAACCTGTTCTAATTGTAATTTTTACATCTTCCATTTCTAACTTTACCTCGCTAGCGCCAGATTTAGCTACAAATTTTATAAGATTTTGAATTTCTTTAATATCCATTTTTCTTATTATTTAGTTTGTTTAGTATTACGAATTGTATGCCCATTTTAAGTATGCAGCTCCCCATGTGAAGCCACCACCAAATGCAGCAAATATTAAATTATCTCCTTTTTTCAATTCATTTTCATAGTCTGCTAATAAAAGTGGTAAAGTTGCAGATGTTGTATTTCCATATCTATGGATATTCATCATTACTTTTTCCGAAGAAACTCCCACTCTTTTTGCAGTTGCTTCGATTATTCTTTTATTTGCTTGATGTGCCACCAACCATTGAATGTCTGGCTCTGTCAAGTTATTTCTTATCAACATTTTTTCTGCAACATCTGCCATATTAGAAACAGCGTACTTAAAAACTGTTTTTCCTTCTTGATATACAAAATGTTTATTTGCCTCTACAGTTTCTTTTGTTGTTGGCATGATAGAACCACCTGCTTCGATTCTTAAGAAATCTCTACCAATTCCATCGCTTCTTAAATACTCGTCTTGTAAACCTAAACCTTCGTTATTTGGTTCGAATAATACAGCTCCTGCTCCATCTCCAAAGATAATACATGTTGCTCTATCTGTATAATCTATAATCGAAGACATTTTATCTGCTCCAATTAGCAATACTTTTTTATATCTTCCAGACTCTATATAACTTGCTGCTGTAGACATTCCATACAAAAAACTAGAGCAAGCTGCTTGTAAATCGTAACCAAAAGCGTTTACAGCACCAATTTCTGTAGCAACATAGGCTGCTGTAGAAGCTACTGGTAAATCTGGAGTCGCTGTTGCAACAATAACCAAATCTATTTCTGTTGGGTTACAGTTAGATTTTTGTAATAATTCTTCGGCTGCTTTAATTGCCATGTAAGAAGTACCTAAACCTTCTCCTTTAAGAATTCTTCTTTCTTTTATTCCTGTTCTTGTAGTTATCCATTCATCATTTGTATCTACATAGCTTTCTAACTCTTTATTTGTTAAAATATATTCAGGAACATACTTCCCTACTGCTGTAATTGCTGCAGTGATTTTAGTCATAATTCTTGGTTTATTATCCAAATGTTTAGGAAATTCAAAGTAATGAAAATATTTTCACTTTTTAGGAAAAAGTTATCAAAAACGATGGATTTTAGTATAAAAACGCAAAAAAACCCTCAAACTTGAGGGTTTTTAAAACATTTTAATTGTTTTTTTAAGCTTCTGCAACTGCAGATTCTAATACTATTTGACCTCGGTAATATAATTTACCTTCGTGCCAGTGAGCTCTATGATATAAATGTGCCTCACCAGTTGTTGGATCTGTAGCGATCTGCTGATAAGATGCTTTATAATGTGTTCTCCTTTTATCTCTTCTTGTTTTGGATATTTTTCTTTTAGGATGTGCCATTTTATGTCTTTTTATCTGTTATTAAATTCTTTAATTTATCCCACCTTGGGTCTGTTTCTTCAACAGTTTGTACTTTTTTTATTTTTAGTTCTTCTAATTTTTTTAATGCCTCAGATTCCATAGTTCCATCCAACACTTTTGGGTGTACTCTTTTATTTGGAACTGCTAACACAATCATTTCATAAATAAACTGTGCTACATTAAATTCATACGCTTCATGAGGTAATATTAAAATCTCTTCATTATCATCATTATATTCTGGACCAAATTTTACAACTAGTGGTAAAACCGAACTAATTTCTTGGTCGAACATCTCATTTGTAAGATCACAAGGAACATTTACAGTTCCTTTAGCTGTAAAAAGAAGCTCTAATAAGGTGCTTTTTTTTACAAAATCTAATGTTACATCTATCGAAGCTTTTTCAAACTCATTGTAATTAAATGCGTTAAAGAACGTATTGTCAATCGAATATTCGAATAAATGCTTTCCTTCTTTTAATCCTACAAACGATATGTTGAATTGTTTTAAGTCTTTCATTATCATACATCAATTGAGCGTGCAAAGATATAAAAAAATGTTTTACACACCTCTTTCTTTTCAAAAAAATTAATTTCGGTAATTACTTTACTAATAGTGGGTTTTTAGTAAGCTCTAAATACTCGTTTCTATTCCTATATATTTGAATACCTGCAAACAATGCTTCTGTAAAAGAAGAAGAATTTGCTAGGTTTTTTCCTGCAATATCGAAACCTGTTCCATGGTCTGGAGAAGTTCTAATTTTATTTAAACCTGCTGTAAAATTAACACCATTACCAAAAGACAGTGCTTTAAAAGGTGCCAAACCCTGGTCGTGATAAGTTGCTAATACGCCATCGAATTGTTTGTAGGTTTCCGAACCAAAAAAACCATCTGCAGCATAAGGCCCAAAAACTAATGTTCCTTCTTTTTTAATCTCGTCTATTGCTGGTTTTATAATCTCATCGTCTTCTTTTCCAATAACTCCTTTATCTCCACAATGTGGATTTAAAGATAATACAGCAATTTTTGGTTTATTAATTCCAAAATCTTTCTTTAAAGACTCGTGCATTACTGCAACTTTCTCTTTAATAAGTGCTGGTGTAATTGTTTCTGCAACTTTAGAGATTGGAATATGCCCAGTAATTAAACCTATTCTTAGTTTATCTGTCATTAGAATCATTAAGCCATCGCCTTCTAAATTTGCTTCTAAATACTCTGTATGCCCAGGAAAGTTAAAAGTTTCCGATTGAATATTTTCTTTATTTATTGGAGCTGTAAGCAAAACACCTATACGATCTTCTTTTAAATGTTCCATAGCAGAAGCTAATGATTTTGCTGCATATTCTCCAGATTCTTTTGTAGATGTTCCTAAAGCTAAATTAACTTCTTCTTTCCAAATATTTAAAACATTTATTTTGTTATGGTTTACTTGATTTATGTTAGTAATACCATGCACAGGAACCTCTAAACTAAGTGCTTTTTTATGGTAAGAAATAACTTTGGTAGCTCCAAATAAAACTGGAGTACAAAAATCTAACATTCTTTTATCTTGAAATGTTTTTAAAATTACTTCTATTCCTATTCCATTTAGATCTCCAATTGAAATTCCAACGATAATTTTATCAGATTTATCCATAGTAACTCTTGTATTATTCCTATTTTTGATTTGTACAAAAGTAACCAAAATTTAGCGAAATGTTTACAGGAATTATAGAAACACTTGGAGTTGTTACAAATATAGAAAAAGAGCAAGACAACGTTCATTTAACAGTAAAAAGCTCAATTACAAACGAACTTAAAATAGACCAAAGTGTAGCACATAATGGAGTTTGCTTAACTGTAGTAGCAATAAATAATGATGAATACACAGTAACAGCCATTAAAGAAACCTTAGATAAAACAACAATTGGTTTGTTAAAACCAGCTGATGCAATTAATTTAGAACGCGCTATGAAATTAGGCGACAGATTAGATGGACACATTGTGCAAGGTCATGTAGACGAAACAGGTGTTTGTACCAATATCGAAAAACAAAATGGAAGTACCATTTTTACGTTTAGTTATAACTCAGAAAAAAATAATATAACTATAGAAAAAGGATCGATAACTGTAAATGGAGTGAGTTTAACAGTAGTAAATTCTAAAGAGAATTCTTTTAGTGTTGCAATAATACCTTATACTTTTGATAATACTTCATTCAAAAACATATCATTAAATAACAAGGTAAATTTAGAATTCGACGTTATTGGAAAGTATGTAAGTAGATTAATGGTTAGATAGAATATTATTTTCTAACCTTGTTAACTCCATAAATTAATCCCGAAACAAATAGAAACAGTAAACCTCCATCAACTGGAAGTCCAGGTGGTGGTGGTGGTGGCATTGGTGGTGGCACAACTTGCCCATTAACCATACATGTGTACATAAGCGCTATAGACAGCACTAAGAAATTTTTTTTCTTCATTTTATATCCCCCCAGATTAAAATTTTGAAATATTTTATAGATACAAATATAGAGTATTTAAATTAAATACTTGTGTAAAATAAAGTGGTTCCACTTGGAGCCTCTTAAAGTTTGCAAATATAATGTAATATTGCAGTATTAAAGAAAATTTTTCACTTGTTTTTTCAGTGCAAACGCATCATAATTTAAGTATTTTTGGCATATATTTATTATTCAAAGCAGCTTTAAGTCTTCTACTTTTAATCGTGTATTCTTTGCTATAGATAGTAAGTAATTTGAACTGTGTTTTATAGAGTGGGTAAAAACGTTGGCACAAACAGATAAAGAAATATAGATACTAAATATTTTTCTTTGTTAAATTCCATTGTGTTCTGTTATATAGCTGCCAACGTGCTTGTATAAGAATAGTTTCGATTTTGTGCACGAGGAATTTCAGAATGAAATTCAGAAGTGTGCAAAATTGCAACTGCTTTCGGTTAAGCTAAAATAGCAATTATTTTTATGCGTTGTTAGCAAATGTTGTTTTTTTTCATTCTCCTTAGTTTATTAATTAAATCCTAAAATTCAGCTTTTTAGTAAGAATTCCGTAATTTATATTTTTCATTTTCTGCTCAATTTCTCAAACTTTCTAAATTTCACGATTCCTTGGGAATTCCGCAATTTTGGTTTTTCGAGTTTGAGAAAATTCTCACGTTTTATAATTCCACATTTGAGTAAATTCCCACGCAAAATTTTACGAGCGAGCGAGTGCTCAGCATTTTGAAATTCCTTTTTTATGATAAAATCTATTAATTTTAGTTCACTATTTTTCAGCGTTTGAGTGAGAACAATATTTGCTAACGTCTAAAATGACATAAAAAAATAAAATTAGTGCCCAAAATAAAGGTAATTTTTTATGCTTAAAAAGAAACTTTACGATGTGCTTTTTTTAGTTTTTTAATTACTGAAGTTATTTCCTCTTCGTTTAAATGTCCGAATCCAAAACGAATGGCACAGGTATTTTTATTTTGATATAAAATGGTTTTTGGAATAAATAAATCATTTTTTTCTGCTTCTTCTGCTAATTGAACCAATGCTATTTTAGGTTGAAACTCCAACCAAATTGCCAATCCACCAGAAGGAATTTTCCAAGTTGCAATCTCTGCAAAATGTATCTTTAATAAATCGCACAAACAATCTCTTCTTTGCTTATAAATAACAACGTTTTTTTTCATTAAACGATAAATTTCACCTTCATTAATTAGTTCAGATAATATTTGTTTTTGAATTAAATCGCCTTGTTTGTCTAACAATTGTAAGTAATTATTGGCTTCCGAAATTAAATTTTCTGGAGCAATTACAAAACCGGTTTGAAAGCTCGGAAATAAAGATTGCCCCAATTTACCCAAGTAAATAACCATTCCATTAACATCTGCACTTGCCATTGGCAACATTGCAGAACCTTCGAATTGAAAATCGTAATCGTAATCGTCTTCAATAATTGCAAAACCATATTCTTTTGCTAGTTGTAACAACTCCAAACGTCTTTCTACGCTTAAAGTTACCATAGTTGGGTAATCTCTATGAGCGCAAACATATACGCATCTAATGCTTCCTTTTACAAAATGTTCTTTTATATAATTAACATTCAAACCATTATTATCTACAGGAATTGTTTTAATAGAGGCACCTGCTTGTTGAAAAATCATATTTGAAGCATAGTTACTTAGATTTCCTACTAAAACAATATCTTTTGGTTTGAGAATTAATTGAGAAACAATGTACAAACTCATTTCTGTGCTTCTTGTACTTAAAAGGTTGTTGGGTTCTACATGAAAACCTCTTGTTGCATTCAAATAATTACAAATATTGGTTTGAAATAAAGTGTCTGAAAACTCATTGGGTCTGTTCCATTTTTTAATTAAATTTTTACGTTTCATAGCTGCACTGTACCATCTTGTAAATTGATGCACAGGATGCAAACGCAAATCTGGCTTACCATCGTTAATCGTAAATTTAGCATTTGTAAATTGCGAAGTGGAAGCCAAATGAAAAGAAGTCTGAAATAGAAATCCTGTTCTTTTTGCAGATAAATAAGCCTCGTTTATTTTTTGAGAAGTTGCTTTTATTTTTACAGTGGTTTGTTCTGGTTCTATAACAAATGTGCCTTTATTAGGAATAATTTCCACCCAACCTAGAGAAGCCAATTCGTCGTAAATGGCAACTGCAGTATTTCTATGTATTTTTAATAATTTCGATAAATTTCGAGTTCCAGGCAAAAGAGTCCCTTTGGTTAAATATCTTCGCTGAATTGCATTAATAATTTGTTGCGAAACCTGAATATATAGAGGCTGAGTAGTCTTTTTATCAAAACTAATTAATTGTTTCAAAAGCGTAAAAACCGGACTATCTATCATTTTAAAACTGGACTAGTTTAATCGTCCATAAAATTACGACTTTTGCATCGTTTTTAAATCAATATTCATGAAAATTAAAATTAGTTTATTATTTACAGTATTATTCTTTGCTTTACAATCGAAAGCACAAGAAGAAACTACAAAAAGAGACACTTTAAAAGAAGTAATTATTACATCTGCTAGAATAGATTTACCATTCAAAAAAAATTCTAGAACGATACATATTATTACATCAACAGATATAAAAAACAGTGCAGCAACAAACGTGGCAGATTTGTTGCAACAAGTTGCAGGAGTAGATATTAGAAGAAGAGGAACAGCAGGTAGTCAGGCAGATTTATACATTAGAGGTGGTGGTTTCGACCAAACTTTATTATTAATTGATGGCATAAAAATGGACGATTCTCAAACAGGACATCATACATTAAACGCAGCTTTGCCAATTGAAGTAATTGAGCGAATAGAAATTATAAAAGGGCCTGCAGCAAGAGTTTTTGGGCAAAATGCATTTACTGGAGCTATAAATATTGTAACCAAAAAGAAATTAAAAAATACAGTTTCTGCAAATATTGAAGCAGGTTCTTTTGGGCAATTAAATGGTTCTGTAACTGTTGGTAAAGAATTCGAAAACTCCTCTATAATGGCTCATGTTGGAACATTAACTTCAAATGGGTACAGAGAAAATTTAGACTATAATAATTACAATTATTTCTTAAAAGCAGTTTTCAATAAGAAAAAACAACCTATTGAAGTGATTGGTACTTTTTTCGATAAAAAATTTGGTGCTCAGAATTTTTATACGCCACCAAGTTTTGGATTGAACGAATATGAGGAAACTCAAAATAGTTTATTAGGTGTACAAACAACTTTTAAGGGCGAAAAATTAAAAATAACACCAAGAATTTATTGGAGAAGAGGTCAAGATATTTTTCTGTTAAAAAAAGACGACCCTAGTTTTTATAGAAATTTGCATATTACGAATAAAGTGGGAGTAGAAACCAACGCTTCTTACACCTCTAATTTAGGAATTACTGGTTTTGGATTCGATGTTTCTCGTGTTTCTATTAGCAGTAATAATTTAGGAAAACGAGACAGAATAATGGCAAATGTATTTTTAGAACATCGTTTTAAATTTGGTGTTATAGATATTACTCCAGGTGTTGCAGCCACTTATTTTTCAGACTTTAAGTTTCATGCGTTTCCAGGTTTAGATATTGGTGTACAATTATCCGATAACTTAAGGTATTATTGGAATATTGGTTATACTTATAGAATACCAACCTATACAGATTTATTTTATAATGATAGCAGCACATCAGGTAACCCAAATTTAAAACCAGAGGAAGCCATTGCACAAGAATTTGGTTTAAAATATACAAACAATAACTTTTTTGCAACACTTGCTGTGTTTACAAGAGCTTCAGATAATATTATAGATTTTATTAGAAAAGATGTCTCACAAAAAAAGTTTATAGCAACAAATATTTCGCAAGTAAATACAAAAGGTTTTGAGTTAGATGCAAATTATACTTTTAAAATTAAAGAATTTAAGCAATCTTTAAGATTCGGATATACTTTTTTAGAAGACGATATTACCGACCAAAATAGAAATTTATCTCGTTATAGATTAAATACATTAAAGCATCATTTTACAACTCGTTTTTCATCCCAATTATTTAAAAATGTAAGACAAAATATTATTTATAAATATGCAGATAGAACTGCAGGAACAAGTTATAATGTTTGGGATGCTTCTGTAATTGTAAATGTTTATAAATTTAGTTTTACAGCAACAGCAAATAATATTTTTAATGCAACATATGTAGAGTCTGGTTTTTTACCAATGCCATCGAGTAATTTTCTTTTTGGTTTGCGTTATAATTTTTAACAAGAATTTAAACTCTTTGCTTTTTTAAAATATAAAAAACACAATATATTTAGTTTTTTAGTGATTTTTGTTTGAATAATTTAATATTTCTGTAACAAATATCTTGTTTAAGTTACTAATAGATAGAAACTCAATAAATTTTACGAGTATTAAATGGTATTAAGTTTAGAATTGGTCTATTTATAATCGTTTTTTTCTCAGAAAGGCAATTTCTTTAAAAACGAGTTTCTGTTTATAGACAAAATAAATTACATTTATCAAGTCTTAAACTCTTATATTTATTCACTTTAAAACGAACTATTATGATAGAATGGTTTCAAGAGTTAACCTCTTTTCAAAAAACGTATTGGATACTTACAGGAATTTCTACTTTTATGTTTCTAATCGTTTTAATAACAACCATAATTGGTGCAGATTCCGATGATCTTGGAGATGTAGATGCAGAAATAGAAGGCGATACTGGTGCTGGATTTCAATTTTTTACATTGAAGAATTTAGTTGCTTTTTTCACTATTTTTGGTTGGAGTGGAATTTCGAGTATCGATGCAGGAAACTCGAAACCCACTACAGTTATTATCTCAATTTTTTGTGGTTTGTTAATGATGTTTGTAATGGCAGCATTGTTTTATTACATCAGCAAATTAACATCTAGTGGAACTCTAAAAATGCACAATGCTTTAAATGCAACAGGTGAAGTCTATTTAACAGTGGGTGCAAATAGATCTAGAACAGGTAAAATTCAAATTAAGATTCAAGGATCTTTAAGAGAATTAGAAGCTTTAACAGACTATTCAGAAGATTTAAAACAAGGAAGAATTATTACAGTTACAGATGTAACAGAAAACGGAATATTAATTATCGAACCTCAAAACAAAACAAAATTACTATGCTAAACTTAACAATTTTACAAATCAACCAGTTTTCTGGTTTAATAGGAATAGGAATTGCAATTCTATTTATTTTTATATTGATAATTGCCATGGTAAAACGCTATAAAAGATGTCCTTCAGACAGAATTTTAGTAGTGTATGGAAAAGTAGGTGGAGGAGAATCTGCAAAATGTATTCACGGTGGAGCCGCATTTATTTTTCCTGTAATTCAAGATTACGAATTTTTAGATTTAACACCAATTTCTATTGAAGTAAACTTGGTAAATGCACTTTCTAAACAAAATATTCGTGTAAATGTACCTAGTAGATTTACCATTGGTATTTCTACAGAACCAGGTATTATGCAAAACGCAGCAGAACGTTTATTAGGTTTGGCGCAAAACGATATTCAGGAATTGGCACAAGAAATTATTTTCGGACAATTACGTTTAGTGGTTGCCTCTATGGATATTGAAGAAATTAATAACGATAGAGATAAGTTTTTAACCAACATTTCTCAATCTGTGGAAACCGAATTAAAGAAAGTAGGTTTAAAACTAATCAACGTAAATATTACAGATATTGTAGACGAATCTGGTTATATAGAAGCTTTAGGAAAAGAAGCTGCAGCACATGCAATTAATGCCGCAAGAAAATCGGTTGCAGAGAAAAATAGAGATGGTTCTATTGGAGAAGCAAATGCTTTACAAGACGAAAGAAGCCAAGTTGCAGCAGCAAATGCCCAAGCTGTAGAAGGAGAAAACACCGCTAAAATTGCGGTTGCAAATTCCGATTCTTTAAGAAGACAAAGAGAAGCAGAAGCAGAGCGTACAGCAATTGCAACAGAAAAAGTACAAACAGCAAATGCCCTAAAAGAATCGTATGCAGCAGAGCAAGAAGCAGAAGTTGCTAGAGCAGAAAGAGAACGTTCTTCGCAACTAGCAGATGTTATTGTACCAGCAGAAATCGACAAAAGAAAAGTAGAAATAGATGCAGAAGCTAGGGCAGAAAATATAAGAAGAATTGCAAGAGGAGAAGCAGATGCCATTTTATTTAAAGCACAAGCAGAAGCACAAGGTTTGTACGAAGTTTTAACGAAACAAGCACAAGGTTTAGACCAAATAGTACAAGCTGCTGGAAACGATTCGCAAAACGCAGCCTTATTATTAATTGCAGATAAATTACCAGAATTGGTAAAAACACAAGCAGAAGCCATTAAGAATATTAAAATTGATAAAGTTACAGTTTGGGAAAATGGTGGTGAAAAAGATGGAAAAACATCAACCTCTAACTTTATTTCAGGAATGTATAAAGCAGTACCACCTTTACAAGAAATGTTTAATATGGCAGGAATGGAATTGCCAAATTACTTGAAAGGAAAAGAGGTTTCTACAGAAGAAGCTTTAGAAGTTAAAGATAAAAAGACTAAAGAGTAATAAATAACCCTATAAAAAAAGCTACTTTTATGCAGGGGTTTGTATTAAAGAATTCCATTTATGAGTAAAGTAAGACACAATTGGACAAAAGAAGAAATATTAGAAATTTACAACAAACCTATGATGGAGTTGTTGTACGAAGCCGCAACAATTCATAGAAAGCGACACGACCCAAATGTGGTTCAGGTTTCTACCTTATTATCTATAAAAACAGGTGGTTGTTCCGAAGATTGTGGTTATTGTCCGCAAGCAGCGAGATATCACACAAATGTAGAAAGAAACGATTTAATGACCATACACCAAGTAAAAGCGCAAGCTTTACGTGCAAAAGAAAGCGGAAGTTCTCGTGTTTGTATGGGAGCTGCTTGGCGAAACGTAAAAGATGGCCCAGAGTTCGACCAAGTTTTAGAAATGGTTAGAACTATTAATAAATTAGAAATGGAAGTTTGTTGTACCTTGGGTATGGTAACAGAAAATCAAGCACAACGTTTAGCAGAAGCGGGTTTATATGCATATAATCATAATTTAGATTCTTCTGAAGAATATTACAAAGAAGTAATTTCCACAAGAGGTTACCAAGATCGTTTAGATACGATTGGTAATGTGCGTAAAACAAATGTAACTGTTTGTTCTGGCGGAATTATTGGAATGGGAGAATCTATAGAAGATAGAGCAGGAATGTTGGTGGCTTTATCAACTTTAAATCCACAACCAGAATCTACACCAATAAATGCTTTAGTAGCTGTTGAAGGAACACCATTAGAAGACGAAAAACCCGTTGAAATTTGGGATATGATTCGTATGGTGGCAACCACCAGAATTGTACTGCCAGAAACGCAAGTTCGTCTATCTGCAGGAAGAACACAAATGAGTAGAGAAGGACAAGCAATGTGCTTTTTTGCAGGAGCAAATTCAATTTTTGCAGGAGATAAATTATTAACAACACCAAACCCTGATGTAAATGAAGACATGAAAATGTTTAAATTATTAGGATTGAACCCGCAAAAACCATTTACTAAAAAAGTACAACCACAGTCTGTAGAGGCAAAAGACTCTAAATTTGAAGCATTAGGTGAAAAGCCAAAATGGACAAGACCAACACATAAAATTAAGAGAAATGAAGCTGCAAAGCAAACAAAAAAAGCAGTAAAAGCATAAAATAATATTTATAGTATTTTTAAACCATCATTTACAAAAGATGATGGTTTTTCGTTTTAACAAACATTTTCCTTACAATTTATTAACTTTGCATCGTTCAAAAAACAAAGCTATGTCTTTAAACTTATCTCAGATAGACCGAGTAAAAACAATTACGAAAGAAGATTTCATAAAAAATTACTTTAAGCCACAAAAGCCAGTGGTTATAGAACAATTTATAGAAAATTGGCCTGCATATAAAAAATGGAGTTTAGATTATATGAAAAAAGTTGCAGGAGATAAAACGGTACCTTTGTATGACGATAGACCCGTAGATTTTAAAGATGGTTTTAACGAGCCACACGCAAAAATGAAAATGAGTGAGTATATAGATTTGCTAAAAACTAAGCCTACAAAATTTAGAATTTTTCTTTGGAATATTTTAAAAGAAGTACCTATTTTACAGAAAGATTTTAAATATCCAGATTTTGGTTTGCGTTTAATGAAAGGTTTACCAATGTTGTTTTTCGGAGGAACAGGTTCTTACACTTTTATGCATTATGATATTGATTTAGCCAATATTTTTCATTTTCATTTTGAAGGAAAAAAAGAAATTATTTTGTTCGATCAAAAACAGAACAAGTATTTATATAAAATTCCACATTCGTTAATTACGAGAGAAGATATCGATTTTTCGAATCCAGATTTTAACAAATGGCCAGCACTTAAAAAAGCGAAAGGATATAAAACAAATTTAGAACATGGTCAAGTTTTATACATGCCAGAAGGTTATTGGCATTATATGAAATACGTTACACCAGGTTTTTCTATGAGTTTACGAGCAATAGCAAGAAAACCTAAAAACTTATCGAAAGCCATTTACAATGTTTTTGTAATGCGAACAATAGACAATCTAATGCGAAGAATTAAAGGACAAAAATGGATCGATTGGAAAAACGAACAAGCGATTATTAAAACCAATGTTTATAATAAGCTTTAAAAAACGCTTTCAGAATTTTTTAGTATCTTACAAGTGTCTAAATAAATATTACTTATTATGAAAGCCTGTCCAAGATGTAAATCTGTGTCTAGGCACAGAATGAGAAGAAAAGGGATTGCAAGATTAATTCCAAGATCTAAAGCTTATGCTTGCGATAATTGCAACGTAGAATATACTTGGATTTCTTTTATTAATCGATCATTTAAAATGTAAACAAAAAGCCTCACAATTTTTATTTGTGAGGCTTTTTAATATTTTTAAATAGGATAAATTAATTACCCAAACTTTGTATCCACCTATAAACATCGTTTCCGTTTGCAAATAGCAGCAGAGCAATCAATAAAACAAAACCAGCAACTTGTGCATATTCTAAGAATTTATCTCCTGGTTTTTTTCCAGTAATCATTTCCCAAAGCGTAAAAACTACGTGACCACCATCTAAAGCAGGAATTGGTAGAAGATTCATAAAACCTAACATGATCGATAAAAATGCTGTGATTTCCCAGAAAGCTTGTGCACTCCATTCTGCAGGAAAAATACTTCCAATAGAAATAAAACCACCCAAACCTTTGTAAGCTCCTGTACTTGGGTTAAAAATCTTTTTCAATTGCTTCATATAATCTGTAAGCGTTTTCCAAGATTTTGTTAAACCTGCAGGTATTGCTTCTATAAAAGAATACTCTATATCAGCCAAATCGTAATAGCCTAATTTTTCTAAATCTGTATATTTAAGTTGTCCTAAAGCAACACCTAATTTTCCTTCCTTAGTAACTTTTACAGGAATCTCCTTTGTTTTGTTTGCTCTTTTTATGGTTAAAGTAATGTTTTGATTCTTATATTTATTCAATACATTTTTAGCTTCATCAAAATATTTTATGGCAGTTCCATTAATACCAACAACAAGGTCTTTCGGTTTTAAATCGGCTTTTACATTTGGAGATTCTTTTGAAACTCCACCAATTACAAAAGGAATTCTTTCAGAAACAACAGGGCCTTTTTCATTTTTCCTTCTGTCCATTAATTGAGAAATAAAATCTTCTGGAAGATTTTTTTCGATAATCGTTCCATTTCTATCTAAGGTAAAATTATTTCCATTAATAAACCCTAATGTAATTCCATTGAATTTTCTAATTTTTTCACCATCAATAGTTAAAATTTTATCGCCAGTTTCTAAGCCAATTTTCATCGCTAAAGAATCTTGCACCCAAATACCATCCTTTGCATTTACACTTTCGTTTGGTAAAAACTTTTCGCCATAGGCCCACATTAAACAGATGTATATTAAAATCCCTAAAACAAAATTTACAAAAACACCACCCAACATAATAATTAAACGTTGCCAAGCTGGTTTCGAACGAAATTCCCAAGGTTGTGGAGGCAAAGCCATTTGCTCTGTATCCATACTTTCGTCAATCATTCCAGAAATTTTTACATAACCACCCAAAGGAATCCAACCAATTCCGTAAACGGTTTCACCAATTTTTTTCTTGAAAAGAGAGAATTTATAATCGAAGAATAAATAGAATTTTTCTACTCTCGTTTTAAACAATTTTGCAGGGATAAAATGCCCCAATTCGTGCAAAACAATCAATAAAGATAAACTTAAAATAAATTGAGATGCTTTTATTAATATTTCCATTCAGTGTTAAATCATAGTTAAAAAACGTGCAAATGTACGTTTTTAAAGAGAGTTGTAAAAGAACTATCGAAGCTACATTTTTTATTTTAACAAACATTTTAGATAGATAGCTATAGAAACCCCTTTCCAAACGATTTTTTAAGTCGTAAATTTGTAGAAATAACTTCGTTTTATGGATTTTAAGTTTTTTAAAAAATCGTTACCAACACTTATTTTTTTAGTGGTTTTTTCCGCAATTGCAATTCCTGTTTTTTATCATTTATTAAAAGTCGATAAAAAACTAAAAGTATTTAATCCTGTAGATGTAAATCCGCAGTTGGTAGACGAATCGATGTTGCATGTTCAAAAAAATCATAAAATAGCCGATTTTAAGTTGATAAATCAGAATGGAAAAACCATTACAAACGAAGACTATAAAGACAAAATTTACATTGCCGATTTCTTTTTTACGCGTTGTAAAACCATTTGTATTGCGATGGCCTATAATATGAGCGAATTGCAAGATTATTATAAAAACGATAATGATATTATGTTTCTTTCACATTCTGTAACTCCAAAAATGGATAGTGTTTCAGTCTTAAAAAAATACGCAGAAAACAAAGGTGTAATTGATGGAAAATGGAATGTAACCACAGGTTCTAAAAAACACATTTACGAATTGGCGAGAAAGAGTTATTTTGCGGTTTTAGATGAAGGCGATGGAGGAGAAGACGATTTTATTCATACAGAACAATTTGTTTTGGTAGACAAAGAAAGAAGAATTCGAGGTTATTACGATGGCACCAAAAAAGAAGATATGGAAAAGTTAAAAAAAGATATTGTTTTGTTGAAGGAAGAATATAAAAAATGATAAAGCACAACTTTAAAAAATTATGCTTTATCAGTAGTTTTAAAGTAAACTAAATGTTAAAAAATATTAATAACCTCCTAGATTTATAAATATCCAAGAACCTAATTTATTACTAGTACTTTCGAACTGTAAAACTCCTAAAGGGTTTTCCGGTTCTTCTTTCTTAAAATAAGCAAAAACATTAGCATCTTTTGTATACATTTTTTTACCACCAACAGTTTTTAATGTAGTCTGTTTTTCATCAAAAGATTTTATATTGTTTTTTTTCGCTTTCTATCCAGTTTTCTGAAGTAATTTCCTGTCCAAAACTTGAACAAGTAATTAATAGCAGAATTAAAATAGTTATTATTCATACTTTGTTATTTTAAATGATAAATAAATTGCGTAGGTGCTACTTAATATAAAAATTATTAAGGGTAACCAAAACCAAACATCTAATTTTTGGTTTCTGTAATAAAGAGCTACAGGTATTAATGAAGGAGCCAGTAAATAACCAAATAAAACTATATGCTTTTTTTTATTAAAAACCATGAAAAACTCAATTATACTGATAAGACTTAGAAATAAATCTAAAGAAAACAATTCTGAAATATTTCCAAAAAGTAGTAGTAAAAGCCAGATAATATAAATTAAAGAAAATTTATCTGAGGGTATAAAAATTAAACTAAGACTAAGAAGCGATAATGATTTTATAAAAATAAGCTTGTTTGAATTTATTTGTAAAGTCATGTTTTTTTTATTTAAGACATTCTTTATTTGAAGGAGAAATACCTCCAGCTTTGTTTCTTGTTGCTCCAGTTGGTAAATTCATAATCTTTAAATATGCACCAAATTTACCAGGAGTTGCACCTTTTCCAACCCCATAATTTCCAATACATACTGATTCGGTAATATTTAAACCTATGATACGTGAAGCAGAAATTGCAAAATTTGTGCAATTTTGTGCTTGCAGTTCATATTCTGCAGTGTCATAATCTAAACTAACTTTTATTAAATTACTTAAAGTACTACTAGAAATTGTTTTAGTTACACTAACATGATATGGATAATTTTCATTCCTATCCATTATACCAGCTGTTGCGTTAAAATAACCGATTCCTTTTTCAGGATAAAAACCGTAACTTAACCTATGCTCTCCTTGTGAAATTGTTATAAAAGCATGGCCAACACCATTTTCTAATGTTGCGGGTGTACTGGGTTTATTAGGATTTGGTTGTTTTGCATAAATTGTAACGGTAGCACCTTTTGTTTTATCTAAACAACCTAAAAATTTTTCTAAATTTTCAATTGGGTCATCTGGAGATACAACAACTATTTCTTCAACACATTCTCCTAAAATTGAATCATATTCATAACCTTCTCCACACTCAATAGGGTTTACAGTTATCACATATTTACAAGGATTATCTTCTTCTACGTATCTTCCTTGGTAATTTTTATTACTATTTGACTGACAATCTTGATATGCAGGACTATTTCCAGGATTAGTATAATAACCACCAGAATTACCACCACCGCCAATATTTAAATCTGGTAACCAATAAGATTCACAAAGTTGAGAAACAGATATTCCTGTTAATGTAGAGCCAGCAAAAACCCACTGGTCTGGCTCTCCGTTTATTTTCCAAACTAAATAATTATCAACGTAATGGTATGTTGTTACAGGGTAACAATTTTCCATCATTCTACTTTGATAACTATCTTTAGTTTTTTTCTTTTTAAATTCTTTCTTGAAAAGAATATTTTCGTCTTTTTTACCATTTTTTATTTTTTCAGCATACACTATGTCTCCTTCATTGTCTAGAATATGGTTTAAACCATTTGAGATTTCTTCTTCTTCTAATAAAATGTTTTTAGTTCTGAGTTTTTTCTTATTTATATCTTCAGTATAAGATTTATAAATGTAAAAAGAGTGTTCTTGATTTTCGTTCTTAATCACAAAAACTTTATAAATAGTTGAATATTTACTAACATTTTTAGTTTTAAAATTGTTAGGATTGAAAGAGTTAGTGAAATTGATAGGGAATTCGTAATAATATTTTTCTAATTCTTTATGATATTTTTTATTTTCATTATTCTAAATCACCTCAAATTCATAAGGTATTGCTTTTTTGAAATTTTCAGCGTTAAATTCGCTTTGAAGTTTGGATAATAAGTTGCTCTGACTTGGATTAGAAATAATTTCCTCTTTTTCACAATTCCATAGTAATAAAGAAATTCCGATGAGTAGAATTTCGATTTTAAATAATTTGGTTAGATTGATTTTTTCTGTTTTCACTTTGGTTAAATTTAAGGTTCTTAAGCATAGACAAAAATAGAAATACAACAAAGTATTTTATCCAAAATATTTAGAACCCAAAAAATCAGGACAAATTTTGTTTTCTATATTGGGTGGGTGTTAAACCAGTTTCTTTTTTAAAAGCATTGTAAAATGCAGATTTAGAGTTAAAACCAGACTCTAATGCAATAGAAATTATATCATAATTTTTAAAGGCCTCGTCAACCAATAATTTTTTAGATTCTTTTACTCTTAATTTATTAATATAAGTAGAAAAGTTCGTGTTACTATTTTTATTAAAGATATGCGAGAGATAACTTTCGTTTAAGTTATGTTTTTCTGCAATTGAGGCTAGATTTAAATTAGAATTTAAAAATGCTTTTTCTCTAAGAATTTCATTTTTAATTTTTTCTATTTTATTATCATTTTTTGGAGTTAATTCTTTCTTTACAATTCTACTATTTTTTCTAATATTAACTCTTTGTTTAAAAATTCCATTATAATAAATACCCAAATACCCTAAATAATAAATGAGTAGTGAATTAGAAATCCATAAGAAATATCGATTGTTATTAGAAAAAAGAGGTAGTGAATTTATGTTATTATATAAAATCATTCCAATCCATATAAAGCAAATAAGAAGTCCAAAAAATAAAATATGCTTTAGCCATTTAGTTTCAATAATAACTTTTTTATTATCATAGGAAGCGTTATTTTTCTCATAAACTTTAATTTTTTTGTAAATTATATATATAACTATTAAGGTAAAGCAAGAGGAAAAATATTCTTCTATAAAGTATAGGTTTTGTATTAAACTTAAATAGGTTATTTTATTTAGATTAAAAAAGTATCTATAAATAGAAATAACGACATGTAACAGACAAAAAACATAGAAAGGGAAAAGTAAATAATCAAATAATTTTAATTTAATTTTTTGTCTTTGTAAATAAGACTGTACAAAGTAAAAATACATTGGCACTATTAAAAGAGCCCATGGGATATAAAACAATTTATATAATTCTACATTTTTAATATAATTTATATCAATAAGCCAATAGTATAAATTGTTTAGTGAAATGGTTGCAATTAATAGAGATAAATAAAAATTTGAATTTGATTTATATTTTGGATTTAGAATTACAACGATACTAAAAATTAAACCTTGAATTGAACCAGCCGCAATAAGCAGGTTATAGACATTAAAATTAATTTGTAGGGGACTCATTCATTTTTTTTCAAATGTAATAAATTACCAAAGAACAACCTGTTTAGAATCATTCTAAATGATTATCTTTGCTCTTCCAAATAAAAAATTTTGAGCACAATTGCATCTTTACATATTGGCGAATTAGGTTATATTTCTGAAGAATCTTTAGATTTTATACCTCTTAAATTACTGGAAATGGGCTGTTTGCCAGGAGCAGAAGTGCAATTAATACAAATAGCGCCTTTAAAAGACCCTTTATACATTTGTGTAAATGGAGCCCATTTGGCAATTAGAAAG
This sequence comes from Polaribacter cellanae, assembly GCF_017569185.1. Taxonomy (NCBI): domain Bacteria; kingdom Pseudomonadati; phylum Bacteroidota; class Flavobacteriia; order Flavobacteriales; family Flavobacteriaceae; genus Polaribacter; species Polaribacter cellanae. The sequence goes on from NZ_CP071869.1 coordinate 2,946,685, forward strand.
GAAACTGCATCTCAAATAAAAATTTTAAAAGCGAATTTATAATGTCTAAAAACAATATAAAAATTGCTTTAATTGGAAACCCCAACACAGGTAAAACATCTATTTTTAATAAACTTACAGGTTTAAAACAAAAAGTAGGCAATTACCCAGGAGTAACTGTAGATAAAAAAAAAGGTGTAAGCAAATTATCTGCAACACAAACTGCAGTTATTACAGATTTACCTGGAACCTACAGCATAAACCCTACCTCAATAGACGAAAGTATTGTTCTAAAAACCTTACTTAATAAAGATAGTAAAGAATCTATAGACGTAATTTTAGTAATTGCAGATGTAGAAAATTTAAAAAGAAATTTACTACTTTTTTCACAAATTAAAGATTTAGAAATTCCTACAGTTTTGGCCATTAATATGGCAGATCAAATGGATAAAAAAGGTATTTCTATAGATTTAACACTACTAGAAAAAGAGTTAAATACAGAAGTTGTTTTAATAAGTGTCAGAAAAAAACAAGGTATAGCTGCTTTAAAAGAAGCAATAATTCGTTGTCATATAGCTACAAAGGCATCTCCATTATGTGGTATAAACCATAAAGTAGATCCAGATTATTTTAACAAATTAAAAGAAATAAGCCCCAATTATTCTTTGTATGAATTATGGTTAATGGTTACACAAAACAACTACCCAGAAACTATTACAAAAGAAGAAAAAGAAAAATTATTAGCATTTAAACAAGATGTTTCTAAGTTAAAGAAATACCAACATAAAGAAACCATTTATCGCTATCAAGAAATAAATAAAATATTAAAGAAAACTTACATTGTAGATAAATCGAAAGCGACAGATTTACGTAGTAAATTAGATAAAATTTTCACGCATAAATTTTTCGGATATTTTTTCTTTTTCACGATTTTATTGGTCATTTTTCAATCTATTTTCGATTGGGCAACCTTACCAATGGATTTCATAGACACTACTTTTGCAGATCTGTCTGACATTGTTAAAGATAGTTTACAGCCTGGCGTTTTAACAGATTTATTGGTAGAAGGAATTATCCCTGGAATAGGAGGAGTTTTAATTTTTATTCCACAAATTGCCATATTATTTTTATTTATTGCCATTTTAGAAGAAACAGGTTATATGAGTCGCGTTGTTTTTCTGATGGATAAAATTATGCGACGTTTTGGTATGAATGGAAAAAGTGTAATTCCGCTAATTTCTGGAACAGCATGTGCAATTCCAGCGATTATGGCAACCAGAACAATTTCCAGTTGGAAAGAGCGCTTAATAACCATTTTAGTAACTCCATTTACAACCTGTTCTGCACGTTTACCAGTATATGCAATTCTAATTTCGTTAATAATTCCGAATAAAAAAATCTTAGGTTTTTTAAACCTACAAGGTTTGGTATTATTGTTGTTGTATGTTTTAGGATTTGGAATGGCTATTTTAGGAGCATACATTTTGCACAAAACTCTAAAAATAAAATCGAAATCTTTTTTCGTGGTAGAAATGCCAAATTATAAGATTCCTTCTTTTAAAAATGTTTTTTTTGAAGTATTAGAGAAAGCAAAAGCATTTGTATTCGGAGCAGGAAAAATAATTTTAGCATTGTCTATTGTTTTATGGTTTTTGGCTTCAAACGGACCAAAATCATTTACAAATGCCGAGAAAAATGTGGTAGAGAATGTGGTAAATCAGAACTTATCTCAAGAAGAACTAAATAAAAAAATAGCCTCCGCAAAATTAGAAAATTCTTATATAGGAATTATGGGGAAAAGTGTAGAACCTGCTATAAAACCTTTAGGGTACGATTGGAAAATAGGAATCGCTTTAATAACTTCTTTTGCAGCAAGAGAAATTTTTGTAGGAACGTTGGCAACCATTTATAGTGTAGAAGCAGATGATGAAAATACAGCAACGATTAAACAAAAAATGCATTCCGAAATAAACCCAGCAACAGGAGAAAAAAGATTCAACTTTGCTGTAGGAATGTCGTTGTTAATTTTTTACGCTTTTGCAATGCAATGTATGGCAACATTTGCGATTGTAAAGCGCGAAACAAAAACGTGGAAATGGCCTTTAATTCAGTTTTTTGGAATGGGATTATTGGCATATGTATCCTCGTTAATTGTATATCAAATATTAAGTTAAATGCAAGAAATAATTGCTTACTCTTTATTAATAATTGCCTTGTTTTTCTTGTTGAGGAAATACGTGTTTCCAAAAAAGAAAAAGAAAAATGGAAATTGTGGCACAGATTGTGGTTGTCATTAAAATCTTAACAAGAAAATAAGATATAAATCTTGTTGCGATTCGTATTTTTGCCAAACAAGATAAAAATAAATTTTTGAAAATATAATTATGAAAAAATCAATAGTATCATTAATCATTTTTACAATCGCTCTAATTTCTTCGAATGAAACATTTGCTCAGAAATTCCCAAAGTTAGATGTAAGCCCAATGGATGCAGCATCTTACCCAAATAACTGGAAAGACGCAAACAAATTAGTAAAAGTGGTGTACAGTCGCCCACAATTAAAAGGAAGAGATTTAGGGAAATTAGCACCAAAAGATAAGGTTTGGAGAACAGGAGCAAACGAAGCAGCCGAAATTACTTTTTATAAAAAAGTAGATTTTGGAGGTAAAAAAGTAAAACCAGGAACCTATACATTATTTACAATTCCACAAGATGGAAAATGGACAGTAATTTTAAGCAATCAAAAAAATGTTTGGGGGGCTTATTTTTATGATGAAAAAGAAGATGTTTTAAGAGTTACAGGAAAAGTTTCTAAATCGAATAATAAAATCGAGGCTTTTTCCATTCTTTTTGATGGAGAAAAAGATGACATAAAAATGTATATGGGTTGGGGAGATACGATTGTTACAGTTCCTTTAGAAATTGAAAAAGAAGAGTAATAAAAGCTACTTTTTTTATAAAATATAACCGCAATTTATCTGCGGTTTTTTTGGGTCTAAAATTTAGTGGTTTACAAATTACTTCTTTTATAGAATAAACGTAAATTTGCGCTTTAATTAAGAGAATAGAAATGCAATACGATCATCAAGAAATAGAAAAGAACTGGCAAAAATTTTGGGCAGAAAACCAAACTTTTAAAGCCAGTAATGAAAGTGAAAAACCTAAATATTACGTGTTAGATATGTTTCCTTATCCAAGTGGAGCAGGTTTACATGTTGGGCATCCTTTAGGTTATATTGCAAGTGATATTTATGCACGTTACAAACGCCACCAAGGTTTTAATGTGTTACATCCACAAGGTTACGATTCTTTTGGTTTGCCAGCAGAACAATATGCAATTCAAACTGGGCAACATCCAGCAAAAACAACAGAAGAAAACATTAAAACCTACAGAAAACAATTAGATAAAATAGGTTTTTCTTTTGATTGGTCTCGCGAAGTAAGAACTTCGAATCCAGAATATTACAAATGGACTCAATGGATTTTTATTCAATTGTTTAATTCTTGGTACAATAAAGATTTAGACAAAGCAGAAGACATTACAACTTTAGAAAAAATCTTTAAAACAGCAGGAAATACAAAAGTAAATGCAGTTTGTAATGAAGATATAAAATCTTTTTCAGCAGAAGATTGGAAAGCGTTTTCAAAAACAGAACAAGAAGAAATTTTATTACAATATCGTTTAACGTTTTTGTCAGATACAGAGGTAAATTGGTGTCCTGCTTTAGGTACTGTTTTAGCAAATGATGAGATTGTAAATGGTGTTTCAGAACGTGGAGGTTACCCAGTTGTTCGTAAAAAAATGACACAATGGTCTATGCGAATTTCTGCTTACGCACAACGTTTGTTAGATGGATTAGAAACCATAGATTGGCCACAACCTTTAAAAGATTCTCAAACCAATTGGATTGGGAGAAGTCAAGGTGCAATGGTTACGTTTGAAGTCCTATCTCCAAACCTTTCCGAAGAAAAGGGAGCAAATGTGGAATCGGATGCAAAAGATTATATGACAGGTGGAAACAATTCTTATTTGTTGTTGGAAAAAGCGAAAGAAATGAGAGCGAACCCAACACCTGCTGAAGCTATTTTATGGAAATATTTAAAAGGGAAAAAGTTAAAATCTAAATTTAGACAGCAGCATTTAATAAACGATTTTATTGTTGATTTTGTGTGCCTATCAAAAAGGTTAATTATTGAAGTTGATGGTAATATTCACGACTATCAATTAGAAAAAGACGAAGAAAGAATTTTAGAATTAGAGCAAAAAAGCGGTTTTAAAGTTATAAGATTCAAAAATGAAGAGGTAATTGGAAATATTGAAAAAGTAATTTTTAAAATTGAAAAAGAGTTAGATAATCAATTTTATAAATTACAAAATCTTGAAAAAGAGATTAAAAATAGTCAAGTAAAAGAACAACAACCGCAAACCATTTCAGATATAGTTGATAACACAACAGTGGCTCTTTCCTCAGGAAAGAGAGTCAGAGATACGATTCAGGTTTTTACAACACGTCCAGATACAATTTATGGAGTTAGTTTTATGACACTGGCTCCAGAACACGAATTAGTAGCAAAAATAACAACTCCTGCTCAAAAAGCAGAAGTTGAAGCCTATATAAAAGCAACAGCAAAACGTTCCGAACGCGATAGAATGGCAGATGTAAAAACCATTTCAGGAGTATTTACTGGTGCGTATGCAATTCATCCTTTTACATCAGAAAAGATACAAATTTGGATTGGCGATTACGTGTTAGCAGGTTATGGAACAGGAGCTGTAATGGCGGTTCCTTGTGGAGACCAACGTGATTACGATTTTGCAAAACATTTCGGAATTCCGATTCCTAATATTTTTGAAGGTGTAGATATTTCTGAACAAGCACATACAGAAAAGCAAGGAACTGTAATTGCAAATTCCGATTTTTTATCAGGATTAAAATACCAAAAAGCATTAAAATTAGCCATTTTCGAAATGGAAAAACGTGGCTTTGGTTATGGGAAAATAAACTACAGATTGCGTGATGCGGTTTTTAGCAGACAACGTTATTGGGGAGAACCTTTTCCGGTATATTACAAAGACGGAATGCCACAAATGATTGACGCAAAACATTTGCCAATTGTACTGCCAGAAGTAGAAAAATACTTACCAACAGAAGATGGTAAACCACCTTTAGGAAATGCTACAGAATGGGCTTGGGATTCAGTTGCTAATAAAATAGTGCACAACAGTGAGATAAATAATGCCACTGTGTGGCCTTTAGAGTTAAACACAATGCCAGGTTGGGCAGGAAGTTCTTGGTATTTTAATAGATATATGGATTCGCAAAATTCAGCCGAGTTTGCAAGCAAAGAAGCATTGGATTACTGGAAAGAAGTAGATTTATATATTGGAGGTTCAGAACATGCAACAGGGCATTTATTATATGCTCGTTTTTGGCAAAAATTCTTATTCGATAAAGGTCTTGTTCCTGTAGATGAATTTGCTAAAAAGTTGATTAATCAGGGAATGATTTTAGGAACTTCCGCATTTGTTTACAAAGCAATTTCTTTTGTAAAGAATGGTTGTAATATCGATACATCGAATGACGATGTTATAGAGAAAATTCCAACAATATTTGTCTCTAAAAATTTATTTTCTAATGATGATGAATTCGAAACTGTAGTAAAAAACTACTTGTTAGATAACAAATTACTAGATCCAAATTTTGCAGATTTAGTAATGATTACGAAAACACCATTACATGCAGATGTTTCTTTGGTAAATAATTCTGATGAATTAGATGTAGATGGTTTTAAAAACCATCCTTTAAATAAAGAATATAAAAATGCCGTTTTTATAGGAGAGAGTGGTAAAGCCCTTTCTCTTGGAGAAGGTTTAGGAGAAGATTCTTATAAAGTAGGTAGAGAAGTAGAAAAAATGTCTAAATCGAAATACAATGTTGTAAATCCTGATGATATTGTAAGAGAATATGGAGCAGATGCATTGCGTTTGTTCGAAATGTTTTTAGGTCCTTTAGAACAAGCAAAACCTTGGAAAACTTCTGGTATTTCTGGTGTCTATTCTTTCTTAAAGAAATTATGGAAACTATATATTGCTGAAGATGGCATAATTGTATCCGAAGAAAAAGCAACCAAAGACGAACTGAAGGTTTTACATAAAACCATTAAAAAAGTACAAGAAGATATCGAGAATTTCTCTTTTAATACCTCTGTTTCTACGTTTATGATTGCTGTAAACGATTTAACCGCTTTAAAATGTAATAAGAAAGAAATTTTAGAACCATTATTAATTTTATTATCACCTTACGCACCACATATTTCTGAAGAATTATGGAGTAAATTAGGAAATAAAGAAAGTATTTCAACAGCTCCTTTTCCAATTTTTAACGAAAAGCACTTAATAGAAAGTTCTAAAAATTACCCAATTTCTTTCAACGGAAAAATGCGTTTTACATTAGAGCTTCCTTTAGATTTATCAAAAGTAGAAATAGAAAAAGCAGTATTAGAGAACGAAAAAACAATAGCACAACTTGCTGGACGAGAACCAAAGAAAGTTATTGTTGTTCCTGGAAAAATCGTTAATATAGTTGGTTAAAGGTACAGCCTTTTTAAGTATTAGCTTGTTTGTGAAGAATTGCTTTCGTGCTAAATATTTAATTTACCAGATAGAAAGAACACAACAAACTTAGAGTTTTGCAGTTTAAACCCTAAGTTTGCTGTGTTTCTATGTAGTTTTCAGCTACTTAACCATTCAATAGATTACAGTTCTGTACCTGCGATTTTTTTTGAAATAAATCTCTGTGAATCTCTGTGTTTCTTTGTGAGTCTCTGTGTAATAACTTTGGGTCAAGTAAATTTCATGGGAATTAAGCAAATAATTTTTCTAATCTGAAGAGGAAAAATTGAGTATCTCTCACGCCTCTTTGGTTTGGTCTAAAGAGTTTTATTTTGGAATTAAAAGACTCTGCATTTGCATTAGTACTCCTATTGTTAAAGAAATTCAGAATAGTTTCCAAATGATATTTAATACTGTTAACAGCTATATTTAGAAACCTATGGACTTTCAGTCCATAGTGGTTTAGTTTTCAAGTTTGAGTAAGAATTCCGCCAACTTTCTAAATTCAGTTTCCGAAATTTTGGGATTGAGTGATAATTTCACCATTTTGTTTTCAGTTCGGAAACTTCGAAAAAGTAATTTTTCATGTTTTGTAAACTCAACATTTTGCTAAAATTCCGATTAGCGAGAGAGTGTTCCACAATTTTTAAATTCCTTTTTTAGTTTTAAAAACTCAATTTTCAATTCAGGTTTTGAGTGAGCTAGCTATATTTGGCAACGTGTTTGTGTAAGAATAGTTGCGATTTTGTGCACGAGGAATTTCAGCATGAAATTCAGAAGTGCGCAAAATTGCAACTACTTTCGGTTAGGCTAAAATAGCAATTATTTTTATACTTTAGTTAGCAAAAGTTTTACCATTCGATTTCAAATTCAACTTCTAAATCAATATTTTCTTTTTTTAATATTACCTTATTTGGTTTGTCTTGAATGTAATCTTTAAAATTAAATTCAATAGCAAAAGGTGGGCCTAAAAGAAGATCCTCAACCAAACCATTATCATCAATATCTGCTAAACTAAATGTCATTATAAAATTTGGATTAACATTTAAATTTTCATTATTCAAGTTCCAATTCAAGTTACCTTGATTTATTAAAGTTTCAGATTTATACCAAATAGATCTTTCGTATAATACTTCATTAAATAAAGAGGTTTTAATATAGGTTTTTTCTAATGTAAATTTCAAGTCAGCTAATCGATTAATATCGTTATTTGAATATTCAGAGTCCCATGTTTGGTTGATATTTTTAAATGATATTATTTTTAAATTTTTTATTTTGACAGATTCTCCTTTTAATATATCTATTTCAAATTCTTTTTTAAGTATTTCGTTTTTTTCATTTTGAGCAGATAAATAAATTGTATTCTTTCCAGTTTTGTCAAAGCTTAAAATTATATTAACATTCTTTCCGTAATTTGATTGATTTGACTGCACAAAATTAATGTTGTTTGTAGAGGCACTATAACTTATAATATTTTTATTTGATTTTAGTTTAAAAGAAATAGGTTGGTCAACTTCTAACTTATCAGTTAAAAATTCAATTTCAATTGAAAAGTCTTCATTAATTTGTTTTTCACTTTCATTATTATCAGAGCAGGCTAAGATAAGTGTAAATAAAATGAGACTACATAATTTTAATTTTCTCATAATTTTTTCAATTTTTGCTAACGTTGATGTATAAGATTAGTTACGTGGTTTAAGCACTAAAGATAGCAAATAAATTACAGATAGAAAGTCCGGGAGGACTTTCGTAAGTAGGCTATAACTAGCAATGAATTATACACGTTGTTGTGCGTAGGCTTTTTTTTCTATTCACTATTTTATTCAGTCCGTTTTAAAGTCAGCTATTTGTTTTTCAAATTTTTCAGAGTCCTTAAAAGCGCATAAATTTCCGTCTGGGTCAAAGAATTTCGCAACTGTTCCCCAAGAATGTTCTTGATAATCAACATCCACATTTTTTTCGGTCAGTTTATCCGCCAATTTTTTCACGTTCTGAATGTTCATTCGCAAACAGGTTTTGATTCGTTCTGATTCCTTTAGTGTTCCGTCATATTCATCATCCAATTCAACCATTAAATAAGAGTTTCCGAATTCAAAACAAGTCAGATTTTCCGTTTCGAACATTTTGTTCATTCCGATTATATTTCCATAAAATTGAACGCATTTTTGGTATTCAATTGTGTATAATATTATTCCTGTTCTGTCAAATTCCATATCGTTTTTCAGCTTACGCACAACGTGTTTGTATAAGAATAGTTGCGGTTTTGTACGCGAGGAATTTCAGCATGAAATTCAGAAGTGTGCAAAATTGCAACGACCTTTGGTTAAGCTAAAAGTAGCAATTATTTTTATACTTTGTTAGCTTTAGTGCTTTTTTGTCCGTTTATTTTTTAGTCAATATTATATTTCGGTTGGCTTTTTAATTCCGCATTTTATTTTTTATTCAGCTCTACTTTCATTCCGTAAACTTGCTCAAATTCCGCAATATTTTTAGTTCAGATTTCGAGTGAGCAATTCCGCAACTTGCTGAATTCCGATTGAGTGAAATTCCACTTTTCAATTCAGTTTTCGATTCCGCAAACGAGCTAAAAAGTCAGACGCAATTCAATTCAGAGTTTGAGTGATTATTCAGCTCAATATTCCGCATTTTATTTTTAAATTCTGCTTTAAATGACTTTTGATTTAAACCTGAAATTTTCTGTTTTGCAATGCCCCGAGCATTAAAGCTAACGTTTTTGTATAAGAATAGTTGCGATTTTGTGCGTGAGGAATTTCAGCATGAAATTCAGAAGTGTGCAAAATTGCAACTACCTTTGGTTAAGCTAAAATAGCAATTATTTTTATGCGTTGTTAGCAAATGTTTTTTTTCATTCTCCTTTGTTCATTAATTAAATCCCAAAATTCAGCTTTTGAGTAAGAATTCCGTAATTTATATTTTTCATTTTCTGCTCAATTTCTCAAACTTTCTAAATTTCACGATTCCTTGAAAATTCCGCAATTTTGGTTTTTAGAGTTTGAGAAAATTCTCACGTTTTATAATTCCACATTTGAGTAAATTCCCGCGCAAAATTTTACGAGCAATCGAGTGCTCAGCATTTTGAAATTCCTTTTTTGTGATAAAACCGATTAGTTTTAATTCACTATTTTTCAGCGTTTGAGTGAGAACAATATTTGCTAACGTTTTTGTATAAGAATAGTTGCGATTTTGTACACGAGGAATTTCAGAATGAAATTCAGAAGTGTGCAAAATTGCAACTACTTTCGGCTAGGCTAAAATTAGCAATTATTTTTATACTTTGTTAGCTTTAGTGCTTTTTTGTCCGTTTATTTTTTGGTCAATATTATATTTCGGTCGGCTTTTTAATTCCGCATTTTATTTTTTATTCAGCTCTACTTTCATTCCGCAAACTTGCTCAAATTCCGCTATATTTTTAATTCAGATTTCGAGTGAGCAATTCCGCAACTTCCTAAATCCCGATTGAGTGAAATTCCACTTTTCAATTCAGTTTTCGATTCCGCAAACGAGCTAAAAAGTCAGACGCAATTCAATTCAGAGTTTGAGTGATTATTCAGCTCAATATTCCGCATTTTATTTTTAAATTCCGCTTTAAATGACTTTTGATTTAAACCCGAAATTTTCGGTTTTGCAATGTCCCGAGCATTAAAGCTAACGTGTTTGTATAAGAATAGTTGCGATTTTGTGCGCGAGGAATTTCAGCATGAAATTCAGAAGTGTGCAAAATTGCAACTACTTTCGGTTAAGCTAAAAGTAGCAATTATTTTTATACTTTGTTGGCAACCGTTTTTTCTTTGTCGCTCTGCTTTTTCACGTCAGCTTTAATTCAGCCGTTTTTATTCTTTAAACGACCAATTTAGTCAATTCTGCTTAATTCTTTTTACGGTTTTCCACATTCCGATTCTGCTTTTTCCTTTTCAGATTCATTTTCGTAGATAAACACAGCTTTTCGGATTATTACTTAAAAATCCAAAAAAAAAATTTCGATTCTTTTTCCGTCCGAGTAAAATTCGGTGCAATAGTTTTCGGTTCAGTTTTTTATTCCGCAATAATTTTCAGGTTTCTTATGCGTTTCGCTTGTCAGAAATCGGCTTAAAACTCAAAAATTTTCGGTTCAGCTTTTAGTCGGCAAAAAATCCGTTTTCATTCGGTTTTGTATTCAGTTCAGTTTGTCAATTCCGCAATTCAATTCCGCCCACAATATTTTTTTCGGTTCTATTTGGCTGGATTTTTCAAATGTTTACGGATTTTTCTTAAATGGTTGCCAACGTTTATGTATAAGAATAGTTGCGGTTTTGTACGCGAGGAATTTCAGCATGAAATTCAGAAGTGTGCAAAATTGCAACTACTTTCGGTTAGGCTAAAATTAGCAATTATTTTTATACTTTGTTGCAAAATCGTTGTTTTTTCAGTTTATAATTCCGTCTTATTTTCCTTTTTCTCGCTTTAAAAGTTCAACTTTTGAGTAATTTTCTCACTATTTTTTTATTCAGAGTTTGAGTAAATTCCTCAGTTTAGATTTTTTGTCTTTCCTCAATTCTAAAACTTCCTATATTCAGATTTTGAGTAAGAAATCCTCCAAACTTATTTTCAGAGTTCGAGTAAGTTCAAACATTTTAAATTACAAATTTTCTGATTATTTCTAAAGTTTTCGAGCGAGAGAGTGTCCGATAATTTTCATTTTTTCTAAATTTTAAAAAACAAAATCTCAAAATTATTTATTCAGTTTGAGTGATTTCCGCAAACTTGCTCGACAATGTTTTGCAACGTTGTTGTATATGGTTTGTTGCGTGTTTTAAGCACCTAATTTAGCAAATAAAAACCGAATAGAAAATCCGCGAGGATTTTCGTAAGTAGGCTAGAACTAGCAATAAATTATATACGGTGTTGTGCATAGTTTTTTACTATCCATAAATTAATTCAGAGTGATTTTTTGCTCTTTTCAATTGGTCTTTCCATTCGTAAGTGTGTTTGTCGGCTTTCAATTCAGAAACTCGTTCGAGTAAAAAATTTCTCAGTTCCTCAATAGTCCAACTGTCTCCAGTCGGACCGAAAATAACTTCTCTTTTCCAAATATTTGGGATAAAACGTAGCCAATTCCGCCATTTTTCGGTCAATTCCGCTTTTTTTAGTGCTTTATAAATTCTACCATTACAGTCAATAAATAACTTATTTCTATATAATTCATTAAATATCGCTTCTTTATCTGTGTAAATAAATTCATCAAAGAGTATATAGTCAGTTAAGTCTTCAGAATTCCACTTTTTGGTCGATATGTTTAATAAAGGAAATGTCATTTTTAAATTATGCACAACGGTTTTGTGTATGATTTCGTTGCGTGTTTGAGCAACTAAATTAGCAAATACAAACCGAATAGAAAATCCGCGAGGATTTTCGTAAGTAAGCGAGTACTAGCAATGAATTATACACGTTGTTGTGCGTTCGTTTTTTATTTTCAAATTTCTATTTCATTATTTTAGCGGAAAGTCAAGTGTTTCAAATTGTAAGTAATAATTTGAGTGATTTTAATTTCCTTTTTTGTCTGTAATTAAAATGTTTTCCATTGTTATTTAGTCAATTCTAGCACAAAGCCAAGTCGCTTCGACAATGGGTTCGTTTTTAGCGTATGCAATTCCAGATTGTTTTATTAATCTGTCACTGATTCTAATGTTTTTAATAACATATTTAATTTCTTCGTTGTAAGTTACTCCTTTTAAAAAAGTCACATTTTCCATACTTGCTAGACCGAATAAACCATTAGCAAGACCTGCTTTTTTTACGCCTGCGCCACCACATTGAGCCATTGATTCAACCAAAATCATCCCAGGAATGAAATTAAATTCAGGAAAACTACCAGTCAACATATTATTTGATTTGTCAAAACTTTTTTTTCCAATAATCTCATTTTCATTTGCAGTTATAATTTTGTCTACAAATAAAAATGGAAATCTGTGTGGAATTAATTTTTCTATTTCTGTTTCCATTTTGTTTCAGTTTCGTTTTTTCAAATGACGCACAACGTGTTTGTATAAGAATAGTTGCGGTTTTGTACGCGAGGAATTTCAGCATGAAATTCAGAAGTGTGCAAAATTGCAACGACCTTTGGTTAAGCTAAAAGTAGCAATTATTTTTATACTTTGTTAGCTTTAGTGCTTTTTTGTCCGTTTATTTTTTAGTCAATATTATATTTCGGTTGGCTTTTTAATTCCGCATTTTATTTTTTATTCAGCTCTACTTTCATTCCGTAAACTTGCTCAAATTCCGCAATATTTTTAGTTCAGATTTCGAGTGAGCAATTCCGCAACTTGCTGAATTCCGATTGAGTGAAATTCCACTTTTCAATTCAGTTTTCGATTCCGCAAACGAGCTAAAAAGTCAGACGCAATTCAATTCAGAGTTTGAGTGATTATTCAGCTCAATATTCCGCATTTTATTTTTAAATTCTGCTTTAAATGACTTTTGATTTAAACCTGAAATTTTCGGTTTTGCAATGCCCCGAGCATTAAAGCTAACGGATTTGTATAAGAACAGTAGGGCGGAAAAAATGCACGAACCGTTCGGTTAAACACAAGCCGAATTTTTAAATTTTTCTTATTATCTTTTTTTCTCAATAAGCCAAATTTAAAAATTTGGCGACCTCGAAAAAGTGCCTGAAACATTGGGTTAAGCACCAATTGCCCTATTGTTTTTATACGTTGTTAGCTTGCGTTTTTTTTCAGTTGTTCTTTATTTGTCAATATTAAAATTCCTCCAATCACAAATCCGCTTATCAATCCACCAAAATGAGCTGCATTATCAATACCGCCTAAAAATCCAAATAACAAACTTACTCCTGCGTAAAGTCCTAATAGCATCCAAGTCATTCCTCTCATATAATTTGGGTAAATTTTAAAAACTGTAAAAGCCAAAATCAGACCATAAAGTCCAAATATTGCTCCAGATGATCCAACACTAACGGTGTTTTCGTGCCAATAAATACTCGCTAAACTTGCAAGTATTCCGCAAACAATGTAGGTAATTATTAATTTTACCGAACCAAGAATGTTTTCCAATAAACTGCTTCCAAGTCCAAGACCTATTAAGTTCATAAACAAATGTAATAATCCACCGTGAATAAACATCGAAGAAAATAATCTCCAATATTCTCCATTCATAACTTCAATTCGTCTATTTCCTCCAATTTCGAGCAATTCCTTTGGTGTAGGCGAGACAATGTTTAGTCCGTCAAATGTCATAATTAGGAAAATAATAATATTTAAAAGCAATAAAATTGCTGTAGCTTTATTTTCGCCCATTGGATTTAAAAAGCCTAACATATCTTTTAAATCGTCTTCTTTTATCGGTTTATTCTTTTTAAAATCGTTTAATTCCTTTTCGTCAATTTTTGGAATAACTACCATAACCAAAAGGACTAATGCTCCAATTCCAAAAGAGCCAAAAATCCAGGAAAATGAATTGCCAAGTCTTTCTTCAAAAACATCATTTTTTGGGATAAGTATTATTTGTTCTTTTTCGTTAAGATTAGCGTTTCTTTCTTTTATTGCTTCTATAAATCCGTCTCTGTCGTCTGAATACCCTAGTCGTTCAAAATATTCTACATCTTGAAAATTATAAGTTTTAAATTCTTGTTCTGATTTGTTTAAAAAAGTCCTGTATTCTGAATTTTTCCTTTGTTCATTAATACGATTACTTAAATTCTTTTTATACTCAACTCCATACCAAATAGAGCTCGTTTCCTCAAATGGACAGGCTAGATATAAGTAAAAGTTCAAATTATCATTATTTCGACCAGAAGTTCTCGCAGTTACATATGGAAGACTTGAGTTATGGTCAATATTAAATGAGCTTATTTTAAAATACTTTTCGTTTTTTAATTCTTTAACTTTTGAGATTGAAGATATTTCATTTAAGTCAAAAGAACCTTTTTCAATGTAGTTTTGACTTATTATTATTGGTACAGCCATTGCTGCTGCCATAGCAAATTGATATCCAAAATATCCATTATCTCTTTTACCTCTAACATTTAAAATTCGAATTCTTCTTCGTAACCAAATAAGTATTGGAATCCAAGGAAGAGCGAAAGGAATCCAAAAATTCAATAAGTTTTCTTTTAAGGGTAAAATTCCGAGTTTGATATCTAAAGTCCAACGAAATATGTTATAAGAAAGAATAGTTCCTATCGAAACTATTAAAAATGGAATATATACTTCTTGAAGTTTTGTTTTAATATTGTTCAATTCTCGATGTTGGTTTTAAATGCAAGCTAACGTCTCGTATATGAAAAGTAGCGCTGAAAATAAGCTGTTACTTTTCGGATTATACACAAGCCGAATTTTTAAATTTTACTATTTATCTTTTTATTGGAAATCGTCAAATTTAAAAATTTGGCGACTTTCCAAAAATGCCCAAACCTTCCTGTTAGAAACGACTTGCGCTATTTTTTATATACATTGTTACCCACAGTTTTTTTCAGAATGCTAATTGTTTCTAACTGCCTTTTCCACAGGTCAAATATCAATTCAGGTAAGATTTGGTTTAGCTTAATATCCATTCCGAAAAATCTCTTTCTACTCTTAAATGTTTTTATAATTCCATCTTCATCAAAATCAGGTAAAAAGATAAACTTTTCTATCATTATATTGTTCTCAAAGTGCTGAAATACTTTTGGGATATTTTCAAATGAAGCATTATGTACTATTTCATTTCGCAATGTTTGAATCAGTTTGATATTTTTAATTGATTTTTCAAATACTGTATTCTCTAATTCGTGCATCTTTGTTTTTTTAGAATCTCCGAATAGTATTTTAGCTGACTTAAGTTTTGGGTAGCTTTCAAAATTTGATGGTAAGTTCTCAATTTCGTATGCTATTTTCGCTAAAAAGTCAAGTTGACTATATAGTGAAATAAACAAGTGATTTACTTTAGAAAACAAACTTGTAACTAATCGTCCAGAAGCAAACATTACTCCATTTAGGTCAATTGGATTAGGTGCAAGCATAAAAGTTTTAGTATTTAACTCCTCGTAAAACTGACAGAAAAGAGTTCTTGTTTCTTGAACTGAATTTTGAAAGGTTCCGATTAAGTTACTTACATCGTAATAGTAGAGTAATTTATTTAAGTCTTCGTTTTTTCCATAATTATTGATAAGAATCTCGAACTGTTCTTTGGTTACTTTCAAGTCTCCATCTATTCCAGCATAAGGAATCCACATTTGCATTCCTGCTTGTTTAGAATGTAATTTATTAATTCCTTCAAATATTATATTACCAATTTCGTGTTGCAACATAATACAGTTCATATCAATATCTCCAGTAATATCATTTGCATTAATTGCAATATCAATTCCGTTATTAGCAACCCAAAAATCATCTTTTGGTTCTATTGAAGGAATTCCATTTATATTATAAAATTGTGGTTTTTTCAAATTGTGGGTAACGTGTTTGTATAAGAATAGTTGCGGTTTTGTGCGCGAGGAATTTCAGCATGAAATTCAGAAGTGTGCAAAATTGCAACGACCTTTGGTTAAGCTAAAATAGCAATTATTTTTATACTTTGTTGGCAACCGTTTTTCCTTTGTCGCTCTGCTTTTTCACGTCAGCTTTAATTCATCCGTTTTTATTTTTTAAACGACCAATTTAGTCAATTCTGCTTAATTCTTTTTACGATTTTCCACATTCCGATTCTGCTTTTTCCTTTTCAGATTCATTTTCGTAGATAAACACAAACTTTTCGGATTATTACTTAAAAATCAAAAAAAAAAAAATTCGATTCTTTTTCCGTCCGAGTAAAATTCGGCGCAATAGTTTTCGGTTCAGTTTTTTATTCCGCAATAATTTTCACGTTTCTTATGCGTTTCGCTTGTCAGAAATCGGCTTAAAACTCAAAAATTTTCGGTTCAGATTTTAGTCGGCAAAAAATCCGTTTTAATTCGGTTTTGTATTCAGTTCAGTTTGTCAATTCCGCAATTCAATTCCGCCCACAATATTTTTTTCGGTTCTATTTAGCTGGATTTTTCAAATGTTTACGGATTTTTCTTAAATGGTTGCCAACGTTTTTGTATAAGAATAGTTGCGGTTTTGTACACGAGGAATTTCAGAATGAAATTCAGAAGTGTGCAAAATTGCAACTACCTTTGGTTAAGCTAAAAGTAGCAATTATTTTTATACTTTGTTAGCTTTAGTGCTTTTTTGTCCGTTTATTTTTTAGTCAATATTAAATTTCGGTCGGCTTTTTAATTCCGCATTTTATGCTTTATTCAGCTCTACTTTCATTCCACAAACTTGCTCAAATTCCGCTATATTTTTAGTTCAGATTTTGAGTAGGCAATTCCGCAACTTGCTAAATTCTGATTGAGTGAAATTCCGCTTTTCAATTCAGTTTTCGATTCCGCAAACGAGCTAAAAAGTCAGACGCAATTCAATTCAGAGTTTGAGTGATTATTCAGCTCAATATTCCACATTTTATTTTTAAATTCCGCTTTAAATGACTTTTGATTTAAACCTGAAATTTTCGGTTTTGCAATGTCCTGAGCATTAAAGCTAACGTGTTTGTATAAGAATAGTTGCGGTTTTGTGCGCGAGGAATTTCAGCATGAAATTCAGAAGTGTGCAAAATTGCAACTACCTTTGGTTTAGCCAAAATAGCAATTATTTTTATACTTTGTTGGCAACCGTTTTTCCTTTGTCGCTTTGCTTTTTCATGTCAGCTTTAATTCAGTCGTTTTTATTCTTTAAACGACCAATTTAGTCAATTCTGCTTAATTCTTTTTACGGTTTTCCACATTCCGATTCTGCTTTTTCCTTTTCAGATTCATTTTCGTAGATAAACACAAACTTTTCGGATTATTACTTAAAAATCAAAAAAAAATTCGATTCTTTTTCCGCTGATTTTTTCCGTCCGAGTAAAATTCGGCGCAATAGTTTTCGGTTCAGTTTTTTATTCCGCAATAATTTTCACGTTTCTTATGCGTTTCACTTGTCAGAAATCGGCTTAAAACTCAAAAATTTTCGGTTCAGCTTTTAGTCGGCAAAAAATCCGTTTTCATTCGGTTTTGTATTCAGTTCAGTTTGTCAATTCCGCAATTCAATTCCGCCCACAATATTTTTTTCGGTTCTATTTGGCTGGATATTTCAAATGTTTACGGATTTTTCTTAAATGGTTGCCAACGTTTATGTATAAGAATAGTTGCGGTTTTGTGCGCGAGGAATTTCAGAATGAAATTCAGAAGTGTGCAAAATTGCAACTACCTTTGGTTAAGCTAAAATTAGCAATTATTTTTATACTTTGTTAGCAAATGTTATTTTTTTCATTCTCCTTTGTTCATTAATTGAATCCCAAAATTCAGCTTTTGAGTAAGAACTCCACAATTTTTCATTTTCTGCTCAATTTCTCAAACTTTCTAAATTTCACGATTGATTGGAAATTTCGCAATTTTGTTTTTTTTGAGTTTAAGAAAATTCTCACGTTTTATAATTCCACATTTGAGTATATTCCCACGCAAAATCTTACGAGCGAGAGAGTGCTCAGCATTTTGAAATTCCTTTTTTGTGATAAAACCGATTGGTTTTAATTCACTATTTTTCAGCGTTTGAGTGAGAACAATATTTGCTAACGTACTTGTGTATGATTAGTGGCGTGTTTAAGCACCTAATTTAGCAAATAAAAACCGAATAGAAAATCCGCGAGGATTTTCGTAAGTAGGCGAGAACCAGCCATTAATTATACACGGTGTTGGGCAATGTAATTTTCTAAATTTAAATCAATATCTTTTTTCGTTAATCTAATTCGGCTTTTCGGAATTGATTTTAAAGTTTTTCTTATGTGTAAAACTTTGTCTTCTTTTATAAAAGTTGGAATTAAGTTTTCAAGTTCAATTTTGAATAAACGATTTATAATTATTAAATCTTCTTTTGAGAATGGTCTGATTCCATTTATTAATTCAGAAACATAGCCCTTTCTATGTCCTAAAATTTTCGCCAAGTCTGTTTGATTCAAACCGCTTTCTTTCAGTTTTTTACGAATAATTTCTTTTCTTTTTGAGTAAAAATTACTTTCCGCTTGAACAATTTGTTCCGCTAAATCACTTTCCTTAATTTGCTCGTTAGTAATATTATCACTACTTGACCAATTCTTATCTTCATAATCTTTTATTAATTTTGATAAGTGTTTTCTCAAAACTTGATAAGATTCATTTTCTTTCGCTAAAACTCTCAATTTTAGGAATAAATTGGATGCTTTTTCAACTTCTAACTCACTATTCAAAGAGCTGATTTTTTCTATATTTTGAATTGAAAATTTTTCCATAATTAAATTAAATTTTGGTTTTTCAACCATTTTTCTATTGTGTTTTTATTTCCTTTGAATGTTTTATCATATTCTTGATGATTTCCTGTCCAAACAATTGAAGCTTCTGAATCTTCAAATACGATTAAAATCATTGTTCTATGAATACTAATATTAAAGAAATAGAAACCTTCAGAATGAACATTGTCCGCGTCAGGTCTATCTTCTTTTATTTCAAGAGGGTTTTTCCATTCTGCCTTTTCAATATCTTCAATTAGTTTTTTAATTGCTTCAGTCAACTTTTTATTTCCTTGATTCTTTTTCTCAAGTTTTAAAAGTTTTCTTTTGTTTAGTAAATTCAAAGTTCAAATAATTTATTGCAAATATAATAAAAAGTTTCATTTATTATAGAACTAAATTTTCGTTCTTTTATATTGCCCAACGTGTTTGTATAAGAATAGTTGCGATTTTGTGCGCGAGGAATTTCAGCATGAAATTCAGAAGTGTGCAAAATTGCAACGACCTTTGGTTAAGCTAAAATAGCAATTATTTTTATGCGTTGTTAGCAAATGTTGTTTTTTTCATTCCCCTTAGTTCATTAATTAAATCCTAAAACTCAGCTTTTGAGTAAGAATTCCGCAATTTATATTTTTCATTTTCTGCTCAATTTCTCAAGCTTTCTAAATTTCACGATTGATTGGAAATTCCGCAATTTTGTTTTTTTTGAGTTTAAGAAAATTCTCACGTTTTATAATTCCACATTTGAGTAAATTCTCACGCAAAATCTTACGAGCGAGCGAGTGCTCAGCATTTTGAAATTCCTTTTTTGTGATAAAACCGATTAGTTTTAATTCACTATTTTTCAGCGTTTGAGTGAGAACAATATTTGCTAACGTGTTTGTATAAGAATAGTTGCGATTTTGTGCGCGAGGAATTTCAGAATGAAATTCAGAAGTGTGCAAAATTGCAACTACCTTTGGTTAAGCTAAAATTAGCAATTATTTTTATACTTTGTTAGCAAATGTTATTTTTTTCATTCTCCTTTGTTCATTAATTGAATCCCAAAATTCAGCTTTTGAGTAAGAACTCCACAATTTTTCATTTTCTGCTCAATTTCTCAAACTTTCTAAATTTCACGATTGATTGGAAATTTCGCAATTTTGTTTTTTTTGAGTTTAAGAAAATTCTCACGTTTTATAATTCCACATTTGAGTATATTCCCACGCAAAATCTTACGAGCGAGAGAGTGCTCAGCATTTTGAAATTCCTTTTTTGTGATAAAACCGATTGGTTTTAATTCACTATTTTTCAGCGTTTGAGTGAGAACAATATTTGCTAACGTGTTTGTATAAGAATAGTTGCGGTTTTGTACGCGAGGAATTTCAGCATGAAATTCAGAAGTGTGCAAAATTGCAACGACCTTTGGTTAAGCTAAAAGTAGCAATTATTTTTATACTTTGTTAGCTTTAGTGCTTTTTTGTCCGTTTATTTTTTAGTCAATATTATATTTCGGTCGGCTTTTTAATTCCGCATTTTATTTTTTATTCAGCTCGACTTTTATTCCATAAACTTGCTCAAATTCCGCAATATTTTTAGTTCAGATTTTGAGTGGGCAATTCCGCAACTTGCTAAATTCCGATTGAGTGAAATTCCACTTTTCAATTCAGTTTTCGATTCCGCAAACAAGCTAAAAAGTCAGACGCAATTCAATTCAGAGTTTGAGTGATTATTCAGCTCAATATTCCGCATTTTATTTTTAAATTCCGCTTTAAATGACTTTTGATTTAAACCTGAAATTTTCGGTTTTGCAATGTCTCGAGCATTAAAGCTAACGTTTTTGTATAAGAATAGTTGCGATTTTGTGCGCGAGGAATTTCAGCATGAAATTCAGAAGTGTGCAAAATTGCAACTACTTTTGGTTAGGCTAAAATTAGCAATTATTTTTATACTTTGTTAGCTTTAGTGCTTTTTTGTCCGTTTATTTTTTAGTCAATATTATATTTCGGTTGGCTTTTTAATTCCGCATTTTATTTTTTATTCAGCTCTACTTTCATTCCGAAAACTTGCTCAAATTCCGCTATATTTTTAGTTCAGATTTCGAGTGGGCAATTCCGCAACTTGCTAAATTCCGATTGAGTGAAATTCCGCTTTTTAATTCAGTTTTCGATTCCGCAAACGAGCTAAAAAGTCAGACGCAATTCAATTCAGAGTTTGAGTAATTATTCAGCTCAATATTCCGCATTTTATTTTTAAATTCTGCTTTAAATGACTTTTGATTTAAACCTGAAATTTTCGGTTTTGCAATGTCCCGAGCATTAAAGCTAACGGTTTTGTGTATGATTAGTGGCGTGTTTAAGCACCTAATTTAGCAAATATAAACCGAATAGAAAATCTGCGAGGATTTTCGTAAGTAGGCGAGAACTAGCCATTAATTATACACGGTGTTGTAGCACGTTTTTATTCCCAATCCTCAAAAAATTTAGTCGGATTTGTTATATATAAATGAGCTTTTGAGATTTTTAATAATTCCGCTAATTCTTTAATATTCGGATTACATAGATTTCCATCTTCGTCCATTAAAATCCAATCATTTCGGTCACATAATTCCAACATTGAATTCAAGAAATTTAGCTCTGAATCTCTCAAATCAGTTCTAAATCTAAAATCTTCTATAAAATTCTCTTTTTCGTTATAGTCAATACTCAAATCGTGGTCAACTTCTCCATTTTCGATTTTCCAACTTTCGTTATTCCACGAAGCTCTTGGAATAATTTTGTCAATTTCATCTCTTAATTCTGCAATATTAATTTGAATTTCTTTCCACCATTTCGTTGAAATCGCATCTTCAAATTCAGGTTCAGGTGCTTCATTCAGTTTCATATTCCAATTGTCCCAATACTTTTCCCATTCAGCGTGTTTTATTTCAAGCTGTTTTGGAATTCCGCCATATTTTTTTTCAATCGGCTTTCTTGGAAGTACAAATGTTAGAAATTGGTATGTTGCCATTGGGTTTTCTTAAATGTGCTACAACGTCCGCGAATATGGAAAGTGCCCTTTTTTGGGCATTTTTTATATTCGCAGTTGTGTGCAGTAAATATAGGAATTAGCTTTCTAATTTCATATTTATGTAGTCAGATTAACGCAACACTAATTCGACATTCCTATTTATTAGTTTATTTTTTTTATGAATCTTATACATCGTTCCGTATAAGATTTCGTCATAAAAATAATTCGGAATTCACTCTCAATAAGCTCCAAGCTATTTTTTAAAACATTAAAATTCAGTATTTTATTTGACTTTCTCAAAAAAAAACCGTAATTTTCAAACTTATATGCGTTCCCAACGTATTTGATAGTGTAACTCTCATACGATGAAATCGATAAGTTTGGACACTGTAATTTCCGCTGTCAATTCCATTTTCCCTTTTAAAAAATAGCTTTCCGCTTTTAAAAATTCCGAAATAATAAATATGAAATGGCAAAAAGTTAATCTTATTGCATCCAACGTGATTGTGTATGATTAGTGGCGTGTTTAAGCACCTAATTTAGCAAATAAAAACCGAATAGAAAATCCGCGAGGATTTTCGTAAGTAGGCGAGAACTAGCCATTAATTATACACGTTGTTGCCAACTGGCTTTTTCCACTATTTTTTTCATTTCAGTTTCTTTTTGAGTTCCGATTAGAAATTTTTTTCCATTCTGAAGTTCAATCGCTAAACCTTTATTTCCTTTCGTATTATATACAGTTCCGTATTTAGTCCAAAGTCGGATTCCCCAACCTCCAACAAATCCATAATTCACGATTTCAGCGTTTTTTATTTCTTTCCAATTTACTCGCTTTTTAATGAAAGGAAAGAAGTTTATTCGGATTTCATTTTGGTCAATTTCAGTTTTCAGTCGCATAAACCAAAACATAGCTATTAATCCAAAAATAAACAGACAGAAAATTATAAGTCCGAAGTCAGACATTGGTTTGTCTCCAAATTTTTCTCCGAGAATTAATTGCTTATAAATTCCGAAAATCGGTAAAATTCCGATTCCGATTAAAATCAACCAAAGCCACCATTGTGTAAATTTTTGTTCTTCTTTAAACTCGATTTTCATTTTGTGTTCGGATTTTTTTCAGCTTGTTGGCAACGTGTTTGTATAAGAATAGTTGCGATTTTGTGCGCGAGGAATTTCAGCATGAAATTCAGAAGTGTGCAAAATTGCAACTACCTTTGGTTTAGCCAAAATAGCAATTATTTTTATACTTTGTTGGCAACCGTTTTTCCTTTGTCGCTTTGCTTTTTTATGTCAGCTTTAATTCAGTCGTTTTTATTCTTTAAACGACCAATTTAGTCAATTCTGCTTAATTCTTTTTACGGTTTTCCACATTCCGATTCTGCTTTTTCCTTTTCAGATTCATTTTCGTAGATAAACACAAACTTTTCGGATTATTACTTAAAAATCAAAAAAAAAAATTCGATTCTTTTTCCGCTGATTTTTTCCGTCCGAGTAAAATTCGGCGCAATAGTTTTCGGTTCAGTTTTTTATTCCGCAATAATTTTCACGTTTCTTATGCGTTTCACTTGTCAGAAATCGGCTTAAAACTCAAAAATTTTCGGTTCAGCTTTTAGTCGGCAAAAAATCCGTTTTCATTCGGTTTTGTATTCAGTTCAGTTTGTCAATTCCGCAATTCAATTCCGCCCACAATATTTTTTTCGGTTCTATTTGGCTGGATTTTTCAAATGTTTACGGATTTTTCTTAAATGGTTGCCAACGTGATTGTGTATGATTAGTGGCGTATTTAAGCACTAATTTAGCAAATAAAAACCTAATAGAAAATCCGCGAGGATTTTCGAAAGTAGGCGAGAACCAAGCAATTAATTATACACGGTGTTGGCGTTAGTTCTTGTTTTTCTTTCTGTCAGTAACTACTTCTTTCAATACATTCATTCCGTTAATTGCCGATGGAAAACCTGAATAAACAGTCATAAGCAACATTATTTCTTTGACTTCAATTTCAGTCAGTCCAATGTTAAATCCTGCATTGATATGAAATTTTAGCTGGGATTGTGCTGTGCCCAATGCTGTCAAGGCAGAAATAGTTGCAATTTGTCTGTATTTGTCATCTAAATTGTCTCTCGAAAAAATGTCGGCATATCCGTATTCAAGCACGAATTTCACCAATTCAGGCGAAAATTCATTATAGGCAGTTTTCAGTTTTTCGACTTGTGTACTGTCCAATTTTGATAATTCTAATTCTCCAGTTTTAAGTCTGTTCGCTATTGGCGTATTTGAAAAATCTCCAATAGTATCTTTAATTCCTTGTTTTTCCCTTTCGTTCAACACATCTTTTAATGCGTTCATAGCGTTTATACAGCTTGGAAAACCTGAATAAACAGACATTTGAAGAATTATTTCTTTCAATTCGTTGATAGTGCTTCCAGTGTTTAAAGCTCCATTTATATGAACTTTCAATTGTGGCAATGCTGTTCCCATCGCTGTGAGAGCTGATACAACGGAAATTTCTTTAGATTTTAGGTCAAGTCCATCTCTCGTATAAATGTCTCCAAAAGCATATTCAATGATGAAAGTTCCAAGTTCGGGTGAAATATCTTTTAAACTTTCTATTACGTTTTCTCCTGCTTCTCCGTCAATTTCCTTTAGTTTTTCCCAACCTGCTTGATATCTTTCTGATTTTTCCATTTCTGTTTTATTCCTGTTTATTTGTCCGTAACTAATTTGTCCGATTATCAATAGTAAAAATATGAATGTTAGTTCTTTTAGTTTCATTTTTGTCGAATTAACGCCAACGTTGATGTATAAGAATAGTTGCGGGTTTGTATGCGAGGAATTTCCGAAGGAAATTCAGACGTTACAAACACGCAACGACCTTTGATTAAGCACTAAACCGCAATTATTTTTATACGGTGTTACCCAACGTTTTTATTTTATTTTCTAAATTCCGCTCAACATAATTCCGAGAATTATAATAATCAGCGAAGTCATTAGAAACGGTTTTTTACTTTTATAAATATCCGAAATTAAATTCCAACAATACAAATAAATAAAAATTGGAATCATAAATCCCAAATACGCAAAATCTTTTTCAATTGTCAAATCGACTCCAGCAAGAAACCAAAACATTCGCAATAGAAAAAGTAATGTTCCAAATAAAATCCAAATCGGATTAATTTGAGCCATTCTCAACCTTATAGTTTTTCTTCTATCAGTCGCAAAAGGTTTGCTCATCCATAAATAAGTCGTAAAACAAAAAGAAAATCCAATTGAAGCGAATCCGATTAAAGTCAGATAATAAGTTGAAAATTCGTAATTCACTAAATTTATCCAATTCAAATCCGTAATAACTTCTCCAATATTACAAAGCTTTAAAGTAATTCGAAATAGAGAATTTAAAATTAAGCTAAATCCAATTCCGATTGCAATTCCGCTATAAAATCGGAACTTTCCAATTTCGTTTATTGTGAAGTCAGATTTTAGTTTTTTCAATTCAGCGTAATGTTTGGTCAAATGTTGGGTAACGTGTTTGTATAAGAATAGTTGCGGTTTTGTACGCGAGGAATTTCAGCATGAAATTCAGAAGTGTGCAAAATTGCAACGACCTTTGGTTAAGCTAAAAGTAGCAATTATTTTTATACTTTGTTAGCTTTAGTGCTTTTTTGTCCGTTTATTTTTTAGTCAATATTATATTTCGGTCGGCTTTTTAATTCCGCATTTTATTTTTTATTCAGCTCGACTTTTATTCCATAAACTTGCTCAAATTCCGCAATATTTTTAGTTCAGATTTTGAGTGGGCAATTCCGCAACTTGCTAAATTCCGATTGAGTGAAATTCCACTTTTCAATTCAGTTTTCGATTCCGCAAACAAGCTAAAAAGTCAGACGCAATTCAATTCAGAGTTTGAGTGATTATTCAGCTCAATATTCCGCATTTTATTTTTAAATTCCGCTTTAAATGACTTTTGATTTAAACCTGAAATTTTCGGTTTTGCAATGTCTCGAGCATTAAAGCTAACGGTCTCGTATAACCGTCAGTTACGGGTTTATATGCGTTAATTTTCGGTTTGGCACAGACGTTAGCAATTCCGAGTGGATTCGGACGTAGTCGAATCCGCCGTAATTGCGGTTATACATTGTTGGCGGTTCGTTATTTTTCATTCAATTACTTTTTTAAAATCCCAAAATTTCCCGATTTTCAGAAAAATAAATGCAAGGAAAATTCCAATTAATCCACCAGCGATTACAGAAAATATCATCTGTTTTTGCGATAATATTTCAGAATCTTTTACCAATAGTAAAATTGTTATTGTTAACGGTAGATTGATTAAAAGTCCCGTGATGATTCCTGGTGCATATTTTCTTAAATATATCACAGCCAATAAATGGGGAAAGAAAACGTTCAAAAACAACATTCCGGAGAATCCTGTAATGATTAAATAATAATATTTTTCCGTTTGATAAAGTTCTTTCGAAAAGGTAATTGCAAAACCTAAAATCGTAAATAATATTACGGCTATTCCAAATTGTCTCGTTGTCACTGGTTTATGGATAAAAATGGGAATCGATTTTGTCCATTTTTCCATTCCCAATATTTCTTCAAAGTTGTGGAGAGCGAACGCAAAAGGGAGTAAGATAATCAACGTATTTAAATTCAATTCCATTTTTAAGTACTGTTCGTTCTAATGACCGCCAACGTGTTTGTATAAGAATAGTTGCGATTTTGTGCGCGAGGAATTTCAGCATGAAATTCAGAAGTGTGCAAAATTGCAACGACCTTTGGTTAAGCTAAAATAGCAATTATTTTTATGCGTTGTTAGCAAATGTTGTTTTTTTCATTCCCCTTAGTTCATTAATAAATCCTAAAATTCAGCTTTTGAGTAAGAATTCCGCAATTTATATTTTTTATTTTCTGCTCAATTTCTCAAACTTGCTCAATTTTACGATTCCTTGAAAATTCCGCAATTTTGGTTTTTCGAGTTTGAGAAAATTCTCACGTTTTATAATTCCACATTTGAGTAAATTCCCACGCAAAATCTTACGAGCGAGCGAGTGCTCAGCATTTTGAAATTCCTTTTTTGCGATAAAACCGATTAGTTTTAATTCACTATTTTTCAGCGTTTGAGTGAGAACAATATTTGCTAACGTGTTTGTGTATGATTAGTTGCGTGTTTTAATCACTAAAGTTAGTAAATAAAACATAGATAGAAAGTTCGTGAAGACTTTCGTAAGTAGTCGAGAACCAAGCAATTAATTATACACGGTGTTAGCAAATCGTATTTTAATCCACATATCCATCGTATTCAATTAGTTTTAATATTCCAAATTTAAATATTAAATTGAAAACAGACGTTTGTTCTAAATTTCCAATTTTTAATATGCCGTTTTGAATTTCTTTTGCAAGAGATTTTTCAACAACATATTTTTTCGTTCCAACTTTTATAAAGTCATTCAATGCAAATTCAGAATTCTCGATTTTAGCTTTATATATCCATTCTTCATTTGTTGCTTTATAAGACGTAAATTTTGTGTTTTCAAAAGTCCGAGTTATGATGGTATCAACTAAATTGTCAACGTGTCTATTTTGTATTGGTTTTTTCTCAATCGTGAAATTTTTGTTAAGAGCAATTTTTTCCAATTCAGATTTCAACACAATTACCAAACTATCATTTTCAATATACGATTCCGCAACAGAATTAGGTTCAGACGTTTCTTTTTCTGTTTCCACGACATCTTTCACTTCCGATTCGTCCATTTTTTTCGATTCGGTTTGTTTACAAGAATTGAGTGAAATTAAAATTCCGATTATTATTAGTAGCTGTTTGGTCATATGTTTGCTAACGTTTATGTATAAGAATAGTTGCGGTTTTGTACGCGAGGAATTTCAGCATGAAATTCAGAAGTGTGCAAAATTGCAACTACCTTTGGTTTAGCCAAAATAGCAATTATTTTTATACTTTGTTGGCAACCGTTTTTCCTTTGTCGCTTTGCTTTTTCACGTCAGCTTTAATTCAGTCGTTTTTATTCTTTAAACGACCAATTTAGTCAATTCTGCTTAATTCTTTTTACGGTTTTCCACATTCCGATTCTGCTTTTTCCTTTTCAGATTCATTTTCGTAGATAAACACAAACTTTTCGGATTATTACTTAAAAATCAAAAAAAAATTCGATTCTTTTTCCGCTGATTTTTTCCGTCCGAGTAAAATTCGGCGCAATAGTTTTCGGTTCAGTTTTTTATTCCGCAATAATTTTCACGTTTCTTATGCGTTTCACTTGTCAGAAATCGGCTTAAAACTCAAAAATTTTCGGTTCAGCTTTTAGTCGGCAAAAAATCCGTTTTCATTCGGTTTTGTATTCAGTTCAGTTTGTCAATTCCGCAATTCAATTCCGCCCACAATATTTTTTTCGGTTCTATTTGGCTGGATATTTCAAATGTTTACGGATTTTTCTTAAATGGTTGCCAACGTATTTGTGTATGGTTAGTTGCGTGGTTTGCGCACTAAAGATAGCAAATATATCCCGAATAGAAAGTCCGCGAGGGCTTTCGTAAATTGGCTAAAAACAAGCAATTAATTATACACTGTGTTGGCAATAGTTATTTTATACTTCCAATAATCTTGTCAAAAAATAAATTAGAGGAATTATCTAAAAGCACAAAACTCGTCTTCTTTTTAGTATTTCTTACAAAATAAGTATTCGCTGCTAACCAAGCTCCATTGTGCATAACTACATCTTCATTTATAATTACCCAACCAAAACCATAATTAGATTTTTTTCCATTATTTAGTGTTGGTCTTTTAAAAGCTTCTTTTAAATTTTCATTACTAATAAGTTTGTTTTCGTACCAAAATTTATCCCATTTTACAAAATCATTTATACTACTAAAAACGCCACCATCGCCAGCAACGCCATCAACAAATGTTGGTTTAATTTCTCGTATTTCTCCAGCAAAATCTTCAAAGCCATCTGTTTTTCCTTTGAACGTTTTATCTTCTGAAATTAGATTCCAAACTCTTGTACCATTCATTTCTAATGGAATGAAGATATTATCTTTCATAAAGTTCTCGAAGGATTGATTTGAAACCAATTCAATTATTCTTGCTAAAATTATATAGTTTGTATTTGAATACTCGTATTTTTCATTAGGCGGAAAATTAGCTTTTGGTTTATTATCTACGATTAGTTTTATAGCTTTTTCATTTGTTAAAATTCCAATTTCATCCTTTGCTTTTTCTGCTAAATCTAAATATGTGTCAGGTATTCCAGAAGTTTGATTTAATAAGTTTCTAATTGTAACATTATCATATGGAAAATTTGAAATATATTTTGAAACTAAATCATCATAATCAATTAATTCTTTCTCTTTTAATAGCATAATTCCACTCGCTGTAAATTGTTTTGATATTGAAGCAAGTCTGAATGATGAGTTATTATTTAGTTTTTCTGTTTTCTTTGAATTAGTGAAGCCATATGTTTTTGCTAAAGTTGGCTCTCCATTTTTTGTTATTAGAATTCCACCATTAAATTTCCTTTCAGAATTTAGTTTTTCTAACCAATTGTCAATTAATACTACTTTTTCTTTTTCACTTGAATTTTTAGGAATGTTTAATTCAGGTACTTGAAGAAAAAATACAAAAAACCAGACAAAAAATCCGATAACAACCAAAACAATTCCAAGTATTATATAAAGTACAACTTTCATCAATTTTTTTATCTATTTGTCTTTTAAGTTAGAATTTTGTTACTAATTATTGCCAACGTGTTTGTGTATGATTAGTGGCGTGTTTAAGCACCTAATTTAGCAAATAAAAACCGAATAGAAAATCCGTGAGGATTTTCGTAAATAGGCGAGAACCAGCCATTAATTATACACGGTGTTAGCACCAGTATTTTTATCTTTCAACTCTAATTCATTCACTTTCCATTCCCCATTTTCTTTTTCCAATTTTGAGTAAACATTAAAAACTCCATTCTCAGAAACAAAAACTAAAGATAATTCCGAACTTCCAGTTTCCGAATTCCATTGAGAACTTACATTTCTTAAAATTCCGTAATGGTTTATTTTTCCAGTTATGTCATTTATTTCAGCATTGTTTTCACAATAGTTTTGAACTGTTTTTACAGGTTCAGATTGTCCAATAGTTATAAATCCAATAAATACTAAAACCATTGAAAAGACGAGTATCAGAGTATAAAATTTAAGCAAGTGTCTTACCATAATAAAGAATCCGTTAAATGGATTCTTTTTCATTTCATTGATTAAATGTCGATATATTTTGAAGAAATTCGGATAAAATCCTCTTTTCTCTTTATAGGATTTTAGCCAAAAATAAATTCCCATTCCAGTTGAAATAACAGACAAAATCATTCCGAAAGTTGAAGCAGGCAGTATTCCTTTAGAATCTCCAATCCAAGATAAAACCCATAAAATGAATCCAGTCGTTAAAAATATTCGGAATAATGTCTTTGTGTTCAAGGTTGTGTTTATATTGGTGCTAACGTGTTTGTATAAGAATAGTTGCGATTTTGTGCGCGAGGAATTTCAGCATGAAATTCAGAAGTGTGCAAAATTGCAACTACTTTCGGTTAGGCTAAAATTAGCAATTATTTTTATACTTTGTTGCAAAATCGTTGTTTTTTCATTTTATAATTCCGTCTTATTTTCCTTTTTCTCTCTTTTAAATTTCAACTTTTGAGTAATTTTCTCACTATTTTTTATTCAGAGTTTGAGTAAATTCCACAGTTTATATTTTTTGTCTTTCCTCAATTCCAAAACTTCTTATATTCAGATTTTGAGTAAGAAATCCGCCAAACTTATTTTCAGAGTTTGAGTGAGTTCAAACATTTTAAATTCCAAATTTTCTGAATATTTCTAAAATTTTCGAGCGAAAGAGTGCTCCACAATTTTCATTTTTTCTAAATTTCACGATTGATTGGAAATTTCGCAATTTTGTTTTTTTTGAGTTTAAGAAAATTCTCACGTTTTATAATTCCACATTTGAGTATATTCCCACGCAAAATCTTACGAGCGAGAGAGTGCTCAGCATTTTGAAATTCCTTTTTTGTGATAAAACCGATTGGTTTTAATTCACTATTTTTCAGCGTTTGAGTGAGAACAATATTTGCTAACGTGTTTGTGTATGATTAGTGGCGTGTTTAAGCACCTAATTTAACAAATAAAAACCGAATAGAAAATCCGCGAGGATTTTCGTAAGTAGGCGAGAACCAGCCATTAATTATACACGTTGTTAGCAGTTGTTTTTATTTGTATTATGTATTTCAAATGTTTCCTCAAAATTCAATTTCACGTGTTTATCATCAGAAACTCCAAGTCCAGTCAACGAACCTTCGAAAACTGTTAAATTCAGATTTTTACAATAAAACCGAATGAAATTAAAAAATTCCTTTTGCCCTTTGATTTTAGTTCCATTAATTTCAAATTCATCTTTATCAACACCAAATTCTACAAAATCAATTCTTTGTCCCAAAAGTCGACCAAGTTTTTCATCCGATTTGGTTTCGTAAACTTGCCACAAATCCAATTCGTTAGGTAGATTGTTTTCTTTCAGTTCGTTTTTTAGTAACGATTTTTCTCGCAAATTTATTTTTAAATGGCTTCCATCAAAGTCGCCTTCAATTTTCAGATATTGGTCAAATTCAGCGAATGTTATTAAAAATATCCAAGGTAAATAGTCGTCATTATGTCTGTCGTTATTATAATCGACTTGATATATTTTGTCAACAGTTTTTCCGTTAAGTTTGTTTAACCAAATTCCTGTTTTTCCATTTAATTGAAAGTTCATTTCGTGGGTGTTGCTCTTAAATAACTGCTAACGTGTTTGTATAAGAATAGTTGCGATTTTGTGCGCGAGGAATTTCAGCATGAAATTCAGAAGTGTGCAAAATTGCAACTACCTTTGGTTTAGCCAAAATAGCAATTATTTTTATACTTTGTTGGCAACCGTTTTTCCTTTGTCGCTTTGCTTTTTCATGTCAGCTTTAATTCAGTCGTTTTTATTCTTTAAACGACCAATTTAGTCAATTCTGCTTAATTCTTTTTACGGTTTTCCACATTCCGATTCTGCTTTTTCCTTTTCAGATTCATTTTCGTAGATAAACACAAACTTTTCGGATTATTACTTAAAAATCAAAAAAAAAAATTCGATTCTTTTTCCGCTGATTTTTTCCGTCCGAGTAAAATTCGGCGCAATAGTTTTCGGTTCAGTTTTTTATTCCGCAATAATTTTCACGTTTCTTATGCGTTTCACTTGTCAGAAATCGGCTTAAAACTCAAAAATTTTCGGTTCAGCTTTTAGTCGGCAAAAAATCCGTTTTCATTCGGTTTTGTATTCAGTTCAGTTTGTCAATTCCGTAATTCAATTCCGCCCACAATATTTTTTTCGGTTCTATTTGGCTGGATTTTTCAAATGTTTACGGATTTTTCTTAAATGGTTGCCAACGTGTTTGTATAAGAATAGTTGCGGTTTTGTACGCGAGGAATTTCAGCATGAAATTCAGAAGTGTGCAAAATTGCAACTACTTTCGGTTAGGCTAAAATTAGCAATTATTTTTATACTTTGTTGCAAAATCGTTGTTTTTTCAGTTTATAATTCCGTCTTATTTTCCTTTTTCTCGCTTTAAAAGTTCAACTTTTGAGTAATTTTCTCACTATTTTTTTATTCAGAGTTTGAGTAAATTCCTCAGTTTAGATTTTTTGTCTTTCCTCAATTCTAAAACTTCCTATATTCAGATTTTGAGTAAGAAATCCTCCAAACTTATTTTCAGAGTTCGAGTAAGTTCAAACATTTTAAATTCCAAATTTTCTGATTATTTCTAAAGTTTTCGAGCGAGAGAGTGTCCGATAATTTTCATTTTTTCTAAATTTTAAAAAACAAAATCTCAAAATTATTTATTCAGTTTGAGTGATTTCCGCAAACTTGCTCGACAATGTTTTGCAACGTGTTTGTATAAGAATAGTTGCGATTTTGTGCGCGAGGAATTTCAGCATGAAATTCAGAAGTGTGCAAAATTGCAACTACCTTTGGTTAAGCTAAAATTAGCAATTATTTTTATACTTTGTTAGCAAATGTTATTTTTTTTATTCTCCTTTGTTCATTAATTGAATCCCAAAATTCAGCTTTTGAGTAAGAATTCCGTAATTTATATTTTTCATTTTCTGCTCAATTTCTCAAACTTTCTAAATTTCACGATTGATTGGAAATTTCGCAATTTTGTTTTTTTTGAGTTTAAGAAAATTCTCACGTTTTATAATTCCACATTTGAGTAAATTCCCACGCAAAATCTTACGAGCGAGCGAGTGCTCAGCATTTTGAAATTCCTTTTTTGCGATAAAACCGATTAGTTTTAATTCACTATTTTTCAGCGTTTGAGTGAGAACAATATTTGCTAACGTGTTTGTATAAGAATAGTTGCGATTTTGTGCGCGAGGAATTTCAGCATGAAATTCAGAAGTGTGCAAAATTGCAACGACCTTTGGTTAAGCTAAAATAGCAATTATTTTTATGCGTTGTTAGCAAATGTTGTTTTTTTCATTCCCCTTAGTTCATTAATTAAATCCTAAAACTCAGCTTTTGAGTAAGAATTCCGCAATTTATATTTTTTATTTTCTGCTCAATTCCTCAAACTTGCTCAATTTTACGATTCCTTGTAAATTCCGCAATTTTGGTTTTTCGGGTCTAAGAAAATTCTCACGTTTTATAATTCCACATTTGAGTAAATTCCCACGCAAAATTTTACGAGCGAGCGAGTGCTCAGCATTTTGAAATTCCTTTTTTGTGATAAAACCGATTAATTTTAATTCACTATTTTTCAGCGTTTGAGTGAGAACAATATTTGCTAACGTCCGCGAATATGGAAAGTGCCCTTTTTTGGGCATTTTTTATATTCGCAGTTGTGTGCAGTAAATATAGGAATTAGCTTTCTAATTTCATATTTATGTAGTCAGATTAACGCAACACTAATTCGACATTCCTATTTATTAGTTTATTTTTCTTATGAATCTTATACATCGTTCCGTATAAGATTTCGTCATAAAAATAATTCGGAATTCACTCTCAATAAGCTCCAAGCTATTTTTTAAAACATTAAAATTCAGTATTTTATTTGACTTTCTCAAAAAAAAACCGTAATTTTCAAACTTATATGCGTTCCCAACGTATTTGATAGTGTAACTCTCATACGATGAAATCGATAAGTTTGGACACTGTAATTTCCGCTGTCAATTCCATTTTCCCTTTTAAAAAATAGCTTTCCGCTTTTAAAAATTCCGAAATAATAAATATGAAATGGCAAAAAGTTAATCTTATTCTGACTAACGTAAAATTAAATTCTTGTTTTTCAAGGGGTTGTGTTTAGCTCTAAATCGTCATTTGTTATTCCAAATTTAGTGATTTGTTTCTTCATTCTTTTAACGATACCTAATTTTCTTTTTTGGTCAAGGTAGAGATAGCCTTCTGGGTTTTGGTATGGAATTCCTTTTGTGACCATATTCCAAATGATGACTGCTAATTTTCTTGCTGTTGCAGTGATGGCCGAGACACGGCCTTTTCTGAAGTTGATTCTATGGAAAAAATCCCGCAGGGGTGTGCTGTCTTTTAAATTACCAATGGAGTTTGCTGCATTTCGCAGAGCAATTTTGAGTCTGTTGCTTCCTTTCCCTATTTTGCTGGATAGCACTTTTCCACCACTTACTTTGTTGTTGGGCGCCAGCCTAAGCCAAGATGTAAATTGTTTTGCGGAATTAAACTTTTTGATTCCATCAAAACCTACTTCACTCATGATGGTAAGGACGGTATTGTAACTCATACCTTCTATGGCTAAAAGGTCTACACCTTTGAACATTTGGTAGGATTTTAAATTGATGTCTATGTCTTTAGGGGTGTTTTTGTTAATGCGTTTATACGGTTTCTTATCGATATAATGTTCTTGTTTTTCAGGGTCTTTACCTATTATTTCGTCGAGTTTTGCGGCAATCTGGTCGTCACATTCTCTTATTTTCTTTTGCACGAAATCGTAGGTGTCTAGCTCATCTTTTAGTGCATAAAGGAAGTCTTTTCTTCCGTTGGAGTGCAATGCTTTGGCAATTTCTTCTTCGCTTTTCTTGCAGTTGTAATGACGTAAACTTGCTAGTTTTTCTGGATCGGTTTCGCCTAGAGCAATGGCACGAATAATTTTAAGTCCTGTAAGTCCCACCACATCTTTGACCACTACATCGAGGCGAATATTCATAAGTCTAAGGTATTTCTGCATCTTCTTTGTTGCCGAGGCAGCTTGTTTTATCAGATTGTATCGGTGTCTTGTGTATGTCCTGAGTATTTCGGTGTCTTCATCGGGTAAAAAACTACCCGAGAGCAGTCCTAAACTGTGTAGTTTTTGGATCCATTGACAGTCTTTGACATCTGTTTTCTTTCCTTTGATGTTTTTGGTAAATTTACCATTGCACAGGGTTACCTCAAATCCTCTTGAGAGCAGTACGGCATGTAAATTTTGCCAGTAGTTTCCGGTACTCTCCATAGCAACATGCTTAATCTTGTGTGAGGTCAACCAATCGGCAAGTTGGTATAGATTTTCATTGTAGACGCCAAACTCTTTGATTAAGTCATCGCTCTGACCAACTGCCACCCAATGACTTCTACTACCAATATCAATGCCTGCTGCATTTTTATTGACTACATCTAAGCTAATTTGTTCTTTCATACTTAAAGATTTTAAAAAGCTCTAAGGAAATGTGCTTTAGGCAAAGAGATTATTCTGAACGGGATTCCCGATAGCTATCGGGATCGCCAATGTACTGATGGCAAACATTTCAACCAGGATTGCGCACGTGCTTACACGCAGTAGCAACACTTTGAAAAACGGCCTTGCAAAGAGCTCAAATTAATTATTTAGAAAGATACGATTTTTACATTAGCCAACGTAATGAGGAAAGAAGCTTTCTATGGGGGATTACTGCCAACGTGTTTGTATAAGAATAGTTGCGATTTTGTACACGAGGAATTTCAGAATGAAATTCAGAAGTGTGCAAAATTGCAACTACCTTTGGTTAGGCTAAAATTAGCAATTATTTTTATACTTTGTTGCCAAATGTAGTTTTTTTCATTGTTAATTTGAGTTTTTGTCAATTCCTCATTTTTTATTTTTCAAGTTTGAGTAAGAATCCCGCTAATTTTCTAAATTCAGTTTCCGAAATTTTGGGATTGAGTGATAATTCCACCATTTAGTTTTCAATTCCGAAACTTCGAAAGAGTAGTTTTTCACATTTTATAAACTCAACATTTTGCTAAAATTCCGATTATCGAGAGAGTGTTTCACAATTTTTAAATTCCTTTTTTAGCTTTAAAAACTCAATTTTCAATTCAGGTTTTGAGTGAGTGAGCTATATTTGGCAACGGTCTAGTATAAGAATAGTGGCGGATTTTTACACACTAATTTTTCGGTTAAACACAGACCTTTTTTTAATTTTCTTACTTTCATTTTAGCGATTAAACCGCTATTATTTTTATACATTGTTAGCCACTGGCATTGTTTCAGCTGTCCATATTTCTTTCGCTTTTTCGAGTAAAAATCCGGCTCTATTTTCAATTTCTGTTTCGTTCCAATCGTTTAATTCAAGATAAGGTGCAAGAGTTTCAATTCCGCCCGAATAATGTTTTAAGCCTTCTTTATTTCCGCTACCTCTCTTTTTTTTTGGCCAATTGGAATCTCTAATTGAAGCGTTTAAAGATTGTGTAATAATCGCTAAATTTCCCAAAGTCTTTAGTTTGAAATTTCTATAATCTTTGGCTTCTTTTGTAGGAACGCTATTCCATTTATTTTCCCATTTTTTTGGCATTAAATGCTCTAAACTATATTTGCTAATTCCTAAAAGCTGGGTAGCTTGTTTATTTCTATTTCTAATTTTAGATTCAATTAGATATATAATTCCTGCGGTTTGTTTGTTGATTAAAATTGAATTTTCAAAACCTTGTTTTAATTCGGTGTCATTTGGTAAATAATTTACCTTGTCATTTCTGCCTTCTAAATATTCAACAAACTGCTGTTTAGATAATATTTTATTAGATATTAATCGGTCTGTAAATAGTTGATTGTAGTTTTTAGTCGTTGCTTTTACAACCATTCTACGCATTACATAACTTTCTATAAATGCAAAAAGCTCGTTTCGTTGAGTTTCATCCTCAACATTTTTGAGAATATAAAGAGAGTAGGGAATTAGTGTAGAAGTGTCAAGTCCGAAGATAATTGCATTTATACGTTCAATTCCGCTTTCTGAACTCAATTCATTATTAACAATATCGTAATCAAAATTTTCTTTAAATAAATCTGCGTATTCTTTTAGTTCGTCAAGGATTTTGGTTTTATCCAATTTATAATCTCTTATAAACCTTTTGTAAGACTCAAACAAGTTCTCAACTTTTGAAAACTCAATTTTATCTTCGGTATTTACTTTCAGTTCAGGTTCTTGTATTTTGATTTGTAGATACGAGTAAAAGAAAAGGTCTATGAATGTTCTTCTTAAACGACCTGTTGTTATTTCTCTGTCCCAATATATTTTGGTGTCGTCATCTTTTTCAAATACTTGCTTCCAATACTTATTGTAGCTTTCTATTTCGTCACGTTTGAAAAAGTAGTTTTTCAGCAATTCTGCTGTTGTTAACCTAACTCCAAGTGAATTGATTGTGTCAAAGATTTGTTGTTCGTCCTCTTCGTAACCAAGGTCAATCCCAACAAAAAGTATGTTGTCTAAAATATTGAAAAAATCAATTGAGTTTTCTAAATCCTCTGCTGTTATATTTTCGTTGAAAAAATTATAAGCCGAAAGAATATTGTCATTTTCAGAAACGTCTTTAAAAACTGTTGAACTTTCAAGATTTACAACTTTATTGAATGATTCTTGGTCGTTGTGATTATGAAGTAAAATGATAGATTTATCTCGCTGTTTTTTAAAAGTTTCGGTAAAATCGTTGTCGGCATTATTTTTTAAACACAGAACTTTTAGAAAGATATTTAAGGTCGTAAGTCTTTGTTGTCCGTCAATGACTGTTAAAATCGAATCTTTATTTGAAGAAGTTTCTTGCTGTTTTAAAATTACAGAACCTAAAAAATATGGTCTTTTCGTTGTCGAAACCATAATCATATCTTCTAAAAATCTTTGCCATTGTTCAGTATCCCAAACGTATGCTCTTTGAAAAAAAGGTATTTCTAAATTTCTACCTCTGTTAAATATATCTCTAATTGTTCTTTTTCCTGCTTCCATTAATTTCCTAATGTTTGTTTTATGTTCTGTTGTCGTTTTTGCTTCTGACTAACGTAAAATTAAATTCTTGTTTTTCAAGGGGTTGTGTTTAGCTCTAAATCGTCATTTGTTATTCCAAATTTAGTGATTTGTTTCTTCATTCTTTTAACGATACCTAATTTTCTTTTTTGGTCAAGGTAGAGATAGCCTTCTGGGTTTTGGTATGGGATTCCTTTTGTGACCATATTCCAAATGATGACTGCTAATTTTCTTGCTGTTGCAGTGATGGCCGAGACACGGCCTTTTCTGAAGTTGATTCTATGGAAAAAATCCCGCAGTGGTGTGCTGTCTTTTAAATTACCAATGGAGTTTGCTGCATTTCGCAGAGCAATTTTGAGTCTGTTGCTTCCTTTCCCTATTTTGCTGGATAGCACTTTTCCACCACTTACTTTGTTGTTGGGCGCCAGCCTAAGCCAAGATGTAAATTGTTTTGCGGAATTAAACTTTTTGATTCCATCAAAACCTACTTCACTCATAATGGTAAGGACGGTATTGTAACTCATACCTTCTATGGCTAAAAGGTCTACACCTTTGAACATTTGGTAGGATTTTAAATTGATGTCTATGTCTTTAGGAGTGTTTTTGTTAACGCGTTTATACGGTTTCTTATCGATATAATGTTCTTGTTTTTCAGGGTCTTTACCTATTATTTCGTCGAGTTTTGCGGCAATCTGGTCGTCACATTCTCTTATCTTCTTTTGCACGAAATCGTAGGTGTCTAGCTCATCTTTTAGTGCATAAAGGAAGTCTTTTCTTCCGTTGGAGTGCAATGCTTTGGCAATTTCTTCTTCGCTTTTCTTGCAGTTGTAATGACGTAAACTTGCTAGTTTTTCTGGATCGGTTTCGCCTAGAGCAATGGCACGAATAATTTTAAGTCCTGTAAGTCCCACCACATCTTTGACCACTACATCGAGGCGAATATTCATAAGTCTAAGGTATTTCTGCATCTTCTTTGTTGCCGAGGCAGCTTGTTTTATCAGATTGTATCGGTGTCTTGTGTATGTCCTGAGTATTTCGGTGTCTTCATCGGGTAAAAAACTACCCGAGAGCAGTCCTAAACTGTGTAGTTTTTGGATCCATTGACAGTCTTTGACATCTGTTTTCTTTCCTTTGATGTTTTTGGTAAATTTACCATTGCACAGGGTTACCTCAAATCCTCTTGAGAGCAGTACGGCATGTAAATTTTGCCAGTAGTTTCCGGTACTCTCCATAGCAACATGCTTAATCTTGTGTGAGGTCAACCAATCGGCAAGTTGGTATAGATTTTCATTGTAGACGCCAAACTCTTTGATTAAGTCATCGCTCTGACCAACTGCCACCCAATGACTTCTACTACCAATATCAATGCCTGCTGCATTTTTATTGACTACATCTAAGCTAATTTGTTCTTTCATACTTAAAGATTTTAAAAAGCTCTAAGGAAATGTGCTTTAGGCAAAGAGATTATTCTGAACGGGATTCCCGATAGCTATCGGGATCGCCAATGTACTGATGGCAAACATTTCAACCAGGATTGCGCACGTGCTTACACGCAGTAGCAACACTTTGAAAAACGGCCTTGCAAAGAGCTCAAATTAATTATTTAGAAAGATACGATTTTTACGTTAGCCAACGTAATGAGGAAAGAAGGTTTCTATGGGGGATTGTGGGCAACGTTTATGTATAAGAATAGTTGCGGTTTTGTGTGCGAGGATTTTCCGAAGGAAAATCAGACGTAACAAAAGAGCAACGACCTTTGGTTAAGCCTAAAATAGCAATTATTTTTATACGGTGTTAGGCAATGTTTTTTTATTCCGCTTTATATAGGCCTGTAATAAAGATGGGATTATTGTTAAAATCAGTAATATTCCTATTTCAAGTTTTATGTTTTTTGTAGAAATAGAGATACTATCACTAAAATTAAATGGCGTTTCTATTCCACTTATATACATTCTGTAAATCAGCCATAAAATTCCTCCGTTTCCATTTTTCCAATTCAAATCAGTTGGGGAATTCAAAACTGCAAATAGCCAAATGATGAATCCAATTAATGCAATGATGTAATATTTTTTTAAATCAAAAAGTTCAGTTTTGTCAGTTGCTAAAAATCCGCTAACTAAATAAAGTATAATAACTATTGTTAGATGAAAAACAGCATAAATTATTTCAAGTGTTCCATTTCCAACATATTCATACAGATATGTGAATCCGAAAATGGAAATAATAAATATCAATATGTGTGCGAATATTAATTTCAGATGCATTTTTTTCAATATTGCCTAACGTTTTTGTATAAGAATAGTTGCGATTTTGTGCGCGAGGAATTTCAGCATGAAATTCAGAAGTGTGCAAAATTGCAACGACCTTTGGTTAAGCTAAAATAGCAATTATTTTTATGCGTTGTTAGCAAATGTTGTTTTTTTCATTCCCCTTAGTTCATTAATTAAATCCTAAAACTCAGCTTTTGAGTAAGAATTCCGCAATTTATATTTTTCATTTTCTGCTCAATTTCTCAAGCTTTCTAAATTTCACGATTGATTAGAAATTCCGCAATTTTGTTTTTTTTGAGTTTAAGAAAATTCTCACGTTTTATAATTCCACATTTGAGTAAATTCTCACGCAAAATCTTACGAGCGAGCGAGTGCTCAGCATTTTGAAATTCCTTTTTTGTGATAAAACCGATTAGTTTTAATTCACTATTTTTCAGCGTTTGAGTGAGAACAATA
Organism: Polaribacter cellanae; assembly: GCF_017569185.1. Taxonomy (NCBI): domain Bacteria; kingdom Pseudomonadati; phylum Bacteroidota; class Flavobacteriia; order Flavobacteriales; family Flavobacteriaceae; genus Polaribacter; species Polaribacter cellanae. The sequence continues at coordinate 2,987,593 of NZ_CP071869.1, forward strand.
TTTGCTAACGTGTTTGTATAAGAATAGTTGCGGTTTTGTGCGCGAGGAATTTCAGCATGAAATTCAGAAGTGTGCAAAATTGCAACTACTTTCGGCTAGGCTAAAATTAGCAATTATTTTTATACTTTGTTAGCTTTAGTGCTTTTTTGTCCGTTTATTTTTTGGTCAATATTATATTTCGGTCGGCTTTTTAATTCCGCATTTTATTTTTTATTCAGCTCTACTTTCATTCCGCAAACTTGCTCAAATTCCGCTATATTTTTAATTCAGATTTCGAGTGAGCAATTCCGCAACTTCCTAAATCCCGATTGAGTGAAATTCCGCTTTTCAATTCAGTTTTCGATTCCGCAAACGAGCTAAAAAGTCAGACGCAATTCAATTCAGAGTTTGAGTGATTATTCAGCTCAATATTCCACATTTTATTTTTAAATTCCGCTTTAAATGACTTTTGATTTAAACCTGAAATTTTCGGTTTTGCAATGTCCCGAGCATTAAAGCTAACGGTGCGGTATATGGTTTGTTGCGGTTTCTAGGCACTAAATTTAGCAAATAAAAACGGGATTGGAAAACCGCGGGGTTTTTCGGGAGTAGGCTAGAACTAGCAATAAATTATATACGTTGTTATGGGCAGATTTTATCTATTATCAGTCCAAACGGTTTCTATAAGTTCTGCACTTTCCCAGTTATCACAAGTGTTATTACCAGCAATACTGCCAAATGAACAAATTGTATTACAATTTTCATCAATAACACTGAAATGCTCATCAGATACATTGTTTGCATAAAAAATATATACACTTTGATTTTGGTATGTATACTTTTTTATATTTGAACGTGGATTTTGTACTCCGTAGTTTTCAATGAAATTATTGATACGTGTTTGCAGACAAGTAGGATAGTTTATTTCATCATCATTTTTTTCACAACTTGATATTGATAGAATGATACAGATTATTAAAGTTAATTTTTTCATTTGATTATTTTTTTAGTTAATATTTCTCCTGTTGTTAATTCTACTTTTATAATATAAATACCTTTAGAAAGTATTGATAAATCATTATTATTGCTCACTTGTTTCCCCATTAAATTATAAATCAAAATACTTTTTATTGAATTAGAATTACCAGCTATTCCGTTAAAGTTATTACAAGGGTCTTCAATTACTATACTTTGACCATTAAACGTTATATTGTTACAAGGGTTTGGGGCTGGTGGGGTAAAATGACGATAAATAGTTGTTGTGCCACAGACATTTGTTGCTGTTATTTTGGCATAAGCAACCCAACTATTGCAATTTCCATTTCCACTACCAAAGAAATTATTTCCATAAAAAGATGAATAACAACCACCACTACCTGATATTTTTTGCCAAGTTGTTGAAGTAATGCCTTGTTTGGTAATATCAGAACTATTGTAACCAATCATATTAACATGTATATAATTAATGCCTACTGGTTCAATTTCAAAAGTAAATTTAGGCTTTCCAATCCAAATATCTTTTTTTATTATTGTTCCGCTAATTGAAGCAGTAATTGTAGCCATTCCATTGAAAGAGCTATTTATAGAGTTTATAGTGATAGAAGAATTGTTACTATTTATTATTTGAATACCAGAAGTTACTGACCAATTTGTACTAGAGTTTGGTGGTGTATAATTTAGAGTATAAGTATAGTTTGATGTATTGCAAATTGTAGAATTTCCTGTAAGCTCAATGTCAACATTACAACTATTATCTCCAACCCCTACAGCATACCAAGATTGACAAGTTGATGCGGATTCAATAGAGTTCTCTCCGTATAAATCTTCTGCAGCTTGGATAGTCAGTTGACGAGCTTGACTATAAGTTGTAGATGAAGTAAAATAGATACTTTCTGCTCTATAAACAATTTTTGATGCTTTTTCTTTTCCTATTCCGTTAACATTAAAAACATTTCCAATATCATTAGTTCCATTTCCACCTTCTGCAAGTAAATAAAACCAGTAATTTAATACACCACTATTTGTATGGACTCCCTCACCATAACCTGGATTTGAAGGATACCAATACCAGTAATCACCTTTGTAAGTGTCAGGTTGGTTTCTAGAATTTGGGTTAGACATAGAACGTAAAGAGCCACCACCTAACTTTATTTCTTCTCCAATTTCATAAGTCTGTTTTGTTGTATCTGCATGATATTCTACCATTGCTCCCCAGATATCACTTAAACCTTCATTTATTGCTCCAGATTCATTTCCGTAATACAAGTCTGCTGTAGAGCTACAAACAGCATGACCTATTTCATGTGCAACTACGTCAATACTTGTTAAGGCATCAAATAAATACTGTCCATCTCCATAGGTCATTCTTTTGTATGTTGGGTCCCAAAAGGCATTATCATTGTTTGGGCGACCTAACCCTACAAGATTAGTATGTACATAACTTTTAATTTTACTTCCATTATTATCATAGCTATTTCTATTATGTTTTTCTAAAAAGTAGTCATAAGTTTTTTCAGCACCCCAATGAGCATCTAAAGCAGCATTGTCTTTATTTGAATTATTGTATTCAGAAGAAGTCCAATTATTATCATTGTCTGTAAAATCAGTAGCTGAATTATAATTTGTACCATTATTCATATTATAAGTTTCAATTCCACTACCTCTTGAATAATCCCTTAATCTATACGAACTACCATTTTGTTGTGTTTCAATTGTTCTTTGTCCTGAATATCTTGTTTGTGCTGTACCTTGAACATGTTTAATTAATGGATTTTCAAGAATTAATTTTCCATTAGAAGCATCGACATAATAAATGGAGCTAGATAAAGGTAATGTAGCATAGACATTAAATTTATAAGCTAAAATAGGTTCAAAAATGTCGTCAAATAAGTCTTTGTCAATAATTACTAATTCTCCTTTGGGATAATTGGTAGCAAGTAGGTCATTTGTTTCTTTTTTTATTAATTCTTCGTATGAATTATCTTCCCAAGCATATTTTTCTGCACTTATCTTTTTTAAAAGATGATTCAATGATTCACTTTCAGATAGTTTTGGGGTTATGTTAATATTTTCAATATTTAATCCTTTTCCATTTATGGTTTTTACATTATTGTTTTTTGAAACAACAACTATTTCACTGAATGCTATTTTTACTCCTTTGTAATATTGTTCTAATTTTTGAGATTTAATACCGTTTTCAATAATGAGTGAATTATTTTTTTGTTTAAATTCATAATTATCATTCAGGTTATACTGTTTTTTTAAAAATGATTTAACTGCGTTGTCAGAAGATTCAAGTTTAGTTTCCTTAAATTTTAAAAAATTAGCAATTCCTTTCGCATCCTTTGATAGGATTTCATTTTGTTTTACTTGGGAAAATAAGTTGCTAGAAATTAGCATTATTAACCCAAAAAGAATGTAGTGTTTTGTTTTCATAACTTATTGTTTTAAATTTTGCCTACTCCTGTTTAAAGTCGTTTTCCAGCTTATTTCGACCGTTATGTTTGTTAATTTGCCCATAACGTGTTTGTATAAGAATAGTTGCGATTTTGTGCGCGAGGAATTTCAGAATGAAATTCAGAAGTGTGCAAAATTGCAACTACCTTTGGTTAAGCTAAAATTAGCAATTATTTTTATACTTTGTTAGCAAATGTTATTTTTTTCATTCTCCTTTGTTCATTAATTGAATCCCAAAATTCAGCTTTTGAGTAAGAACTCCACAATTTTTCATTTTCTGCTCAATTTCTCAAACTTTCTAAATTTCACGATTGATTGGAAATTTCGCAATTTTGTTTTTTTTGAGTTTAAGAAAATTCTCACGTTTTATAATTCCACATTTGAGTAAATTCTCACGCAAAATCTTACGAGCGAGCGAGTGCTCAGCATTTTGAAATTCCTTTTTTGTGATAAAACCGATTAGTTTTAATTCACTATTTTTCAGCGTTTGAGTGAGAACAATATTTGCTAACGTGTTTGTATAAGAATAGTTGCGATTTTGTGCGCGAGGAATTTCAGCATGAAATTCAGAAGTGTGCAAAATTGCAACGACCTTTGGTTAAGCTAAAATAGCAATTATTTTTATGCGTTGTTAGCAAATGTTGTTTTTTTCATTCCCCTTAGTTCATTAATTAAATCCTAAAACTCAGCTTTTGAGTAAGAATTCCGCAATTTATATTTTTCATTTTCTGCTCAATTTCTCAAGCTTTCTAAATTTCACGATTGATTAGAAATTCCGCAATTTTGTTTTTTTTGAGTTTAAGAAAATTCTCACGTTTTATAATTCCACATTTGAGTAAATTCTCACGCAAAATCTTACGAGCGAGCGAGTGCTCAGCATTTTGAAATTCCTTTTTTGTGATAAAACCGATTAGTTTTAATTCACTATTTTTCAGCGTTTGAGTGAGAACAATATTTGCTAACGTGTTTGTATAAGAATAGTTGCGATTTTGTGCGCGAGGAATTTCAGCATGAAATTCAGAAGTGTGCAAAATTGCAACGACCTTTGGTTAAGCTAAAATAGCAATTATTTTTATGCGTTGTTAGCAAATGTTGTTTTTTTCATTCCCCTTAGTTCATTAATTAAACCCTAAAACTCAGCTTTTGAGTAAGAATTCCGCAATTTATATTTTTCATTTTCTGCTCAATTTCTCAAACTTTCTAAATTTCACGATTGATTGGAAATTTCGCAATTTTGTTTTTTTTGAGTTTAAGAAAATTCTCACGTTTTATAATTCCACATTTGAGTAAATTCTCACGCAAAATCTTACGAGCGAGCGAGTGCTCAGCATTTTGAAATTCCTTTTTTGTGATAAAACCGATTAGTTTTAATTCACTATTTTTCAGCGTTTGAGTGAGAACAATATTTGCTAACGTGTTTGTATAAGAATAGTTGCGGTTTTGTGCGCGAGGAATTTCAGCATGAAATTCAGAAGTGTGCAAAATTGCAACGACCTTTGGTTAAGCTAAAATAGCAATTATTTTTATGCGTTGTTAGCAAATGTTATTTTTTCATTCTCCTTTGTTCATTAATAAATCCTAAAATTCAGCTTTTGAGTAAGAATTCCGCAATTTATATTTTTTATTTTCTGCTCAATTTCTCAAACTTGCTCAATTTTACGATTCCTTGAAAATTCCGCAATTTTGGTTTTTCGAGTTTGAGAAAATTCTCACGTTTTATAATTCCACATTTGAGTAAATTCCCACGCAAAATCTTACGAGCGAGCGAGTGCTCAGCATTTTGAAATTCCTTTTTTGCGATAAAACCGATTAGTTTTAATTCACTATTTTTCAGCGTTTGAGTGAGAACAATATTTGCTAACGTTTTTGTATAAGAATAGTTGCGATTTTGTGCGCGAGGAATTTCAGCATGAAATTCAGAAGTGTGCAAAATTGCAACTACCTTTGGTTAAGCTAAAATTAGCAATTATTTTTATACTTTGTTGCAAAATCGTTGTTTTTTCAGTTTATAATTCCGTCTTATTTTCCTTTTTCTCTCTTTAAAATTTCAACTTTTGAGTAATTTTCTCACTATTTTTTATTCAGAGTTTGAGTAAATTCCACAGTTTAGATTTTTTGTCTTTCCTCAATTCGAAAACTTCCTATATTCAGATTTTGAGTAAGAAATCCGCCAAACTTATTTTCAGAATTCGAGTAAGTTCAAACATTTTAAATTCTAAATTTTCTGATTATTTCTAAAATTTTCGAGCGAGAGAGTGTTCCACAATTTTCATTTTTTCTAAATTTTAAAAAATAAAATCTCAAAATTATTTATTCAGTTTGAGTGATTTTCACAAACTTGCTCGACAATGTTTTGCAACGTATTTGTGTAAGATTAGTTGCGTGTTTTAAGCACTAAAGTTAGCAAATAAATCACAGATAGAAAGTCCGCGAGGACTTTCGTAAATCGGCTAAAACCAGCAATTAATTTTACACGGTGTTGGCAATAGTTATTTTTTATTCAGTTCGTTTATAATTTGTTCTGTAAATAATTGTTCAAAATCTTTTAGTTTCAATTCCTTAACATAATCCACATTCTTTTTCTGAACTCCAAAAAAGCCTCTTGCTTCAGTCACAAAAAATAATATACTGTCAAGCTGAACTTTTGTTCTGTCATTTTCGGTTTCTGAAATTATGGTTGATACAATTATTCTCGACCTTTTTTCTGGTAATTCGATTACTGCTTGATATTTTGGGTCATTATCACTTTGATAATATTTAAACATTTTTCTCAATACAGAATCTTTTTGCATTTCAAATTCTGTTTCGTAAGTCGATTTTAAATTTATTTCTCCTCTCTCTTTTGGAAGAGTAGTTGCTATAAATGCAAACGAGCAAATTCCAATTATAAATTCTTTTGGAAGGAAATTTATTTTTTTAATTCCGCTTGTGTTTTTTGTTCTGTAACGATAAGAAAGTGGTAAAATTAAAAGTGCAATTAAATCAGAATAATCCACGACACGATTTATTCCAATTCCGATATTATTCAGAAAGTCAATAGCAAATTGAGAAGAACTGCTTTTCCAAAAAACGAATAAAATTCCAGTCAGAATGTAAATAGTTTTGACTTTACTTTTGAATAATAAACTAACAAAATAAGGAAAGGCAAAAAGTCCGACGAAATCAGATAGTTTTCCAGTCAGATAATTATGAAACTGATATTTTAAATAAAAGTCGTTTACAAGAAGTAAACCAACAGAAATCAAAAATAATTTTCCGTAAAATAGTTTGTCGTTTTGCACTTCGTTTTAATTATTGCCAACGTATTTGTATATGAAAAGTAGCGAAATAAAAGATACTATTACTTTCAGTTTATAAGTTAAAATAACAGGTAAGCACAAAATTAAAAGTTTGTACTTAACTGCTATTTTTTATATACATGGTTGTGGTTTGTATTTTTTATTTAATTAATTCTTTCCCAAATTCATTATTAAAATCTCTAATCCTACACGGATTTAAAGTGTTGTTATTTTCATATTCAGCGTACAACATAACATCTCTCGGATCTGAAATGGCTGTTTTTAAATAATGATTTAGTTCAAATAAATCACCATTGGACAAATAAATCACGCATCTTATTATTCTTGGGTGATTTATATGCTCATTTTCATTTATTTTATTTACTAATAAATTAATAACATTTTCTTTTTGACTAGAAAAATCATTTTCTATTTTTTCAAGAATATCTTTTTTTAATTTCATATGTTTAAGGTATAAATTCAAAAGTACTTGGATTAAAAGTGTATCCTGCTAAATTTAGCCTATTTACTTCCATTCCAAAAGGTGTGAGTTGATTTGTTATATTACCAAAAGAATCTAATCGAAATAAATTTCTATTATCTAATGGATTAGATACAACCCTTATAATATCTCCTCTCTGTATAGCATCATTTAACCAATCCATATTTAATTGAATCGACCAAGTACCAGTTGGAGCATCTAAAATGTTAATTCCTCCAGAGTTTTCTCCATATTTATAAAGGCTACTATCTTTTATTGTTTTAACTCCTGGAGGGTTAATTAAATCATCAAACCTACCAATAACGGTAGTTGTTTTATTAGGATTAGTGATAATTTTACCTCCAAAACCAGAGTAATTAAAAGTCATTACGTTGTTAGCAATACGAGCAATTTCGTTACCACTTTTCTTTAAAATTACAGTAGTTCCTTCTAAAGATACTTTCAATCCAGCTTTTAAACCTTTACCTACGACAGTTACAAATTTATATGTAAGTTTAAAAGAAGTAAAAACTTTCTTTCCTATCTTAACAGCTTTGGTAAGTCCTCCAAGAATGGTGCCACCAAAAACATCGGCAATTACCCCAGCAATACCAAAAGCAACACCTACAGCATCTCCCTTATCAAGCCCCTTTATAACATCTACAATACTACTACCAGGAATAAACCCCAATGCTAATTCTGGTAAAAATTGAACGAATAAATCACCAATTACAGCCCATTGTTCAGCATTTTTGGGCCAATAATTTCCAATGATAGAACTAACACTTGGCAACAAGCCAATAAATAAAGAATTCTTAGCAATGGTTTTTTGGTCGGCAAGCGAAAATTGGTCAATATTAGTGAAATTATTTTTTGCGATGATGTCGAAAATTTCAGTTGCTTTGTTTTTTACTGCTAGATTTTCCTCAAATGATAAATTTAAATTATTGGTATTAGAAAGTCCGCTTACAATTTGTTGAGAAATAGCTATAACGCTATTAGACCATTGGTTCGCTTCTCCAAAATTAAAGAGAGCGTTTACCTGTAATAAATTAGCAGAGTCATTAACCCAATCTATTTGTGTTTGGTCTGTAATTTCTAATTGGTTTGCTAATTGTTTCCAAGGCATTTTATCACATCCGTGAATAGGGTCTTCACAAGGATAAACAGGGGAAGTAGTACTTCCTCCACCTTTTGAGCCTCCTCCACCTCCAGTAGAAGAACCTCCAGAACCAAAAGAAGTTCCTCCTCCACCTGAGTCTGAACAAACATATGAAGCTGAATATACAAAAGAATCTTTTCCATAGTTGTTGCATCCTGGTATATTAACACCATTATAACCATGAACAGTACAATTTCTTCTGGTATAAGTTTCTATCCAGCCACATTCTCGTTGCATTTTGCTTAAAAAAGATGGGTCATAATCAATTTTTTGTACACTTAATTTTCCTGAAAATGGTAAGTTTTTACTATGTAAATATTCTAAAGAAGGTTCATATTTTATAATAAAAGCTTTTATTTTATTATTTTTCTTTTCAACTACTAAATTTTCAAAAACACTGTTTTGATAAATATTTTTATCTCTTTTAATTAAAAAAGTGTAAGACGTATAATTTTCTTTTTTTATTTTTTTAACAAACTTTTTTATAACCTCGAAAGATTTTTTTCTAGAAGAAGATTTACTAAATATTCCTTTAGGGTTATTAAATGATTCTTTAAAGTATTTTTCAGTTTTAGAAACTTTAGCAATCTCATTAAATTCCTCTTGTTCTAATACTGATTTAAAAGGAATTGTTTCAAAAGGAGTTTTTGAGTTTGTAGGTGTTTTAAAATTATTAATTTCTTCTTCTTCACAATTCCAAAGTAATACAGAAATTCCAAAAAGTAGAACTCCAATTTTTAAAAGGTTAGTAATTTTGTTTTTTCTGTTTTTCATAATTGTTTAAAATTAATTTTCAATTTTGCTTTAAACAAGCTACAATTTTTTTATTTTTCAATTCAGACAGTAAATTGGCGAAATATAAACCACAACGTTTTTGTATAAGAATAGTTGCGATTTTGTGCACGAGGAATTTCAGCATGAAATTCAGAAGTGTGCAAAATTGCAACTACCTTTGGTTTAGCCAAAATAGCAATTATTTTTATACTTTGTTGGCAACCGTTTTTCCTTTGTCGCTTTGCTTTTTCACGTCAGCTTTAATTCAGCCATTTTTATTCTTTAAACGACCAATTTAGTCAATTCTGCTTAATTCTTTTTACGGTTTTCCACATTCCGATTCTGCTTTTTCCTTTTCAGATTCATTTTCGTAGATAAACACAAACTTTTCGGATTATTACTTAAAAATCAAAAAAAATTCGATTCTTTTTCCGCTGATTTTTTCCGTCCGAGTAAAATTCGGCGCAATAGTTTTCGGTTCAGTTTTTTATTCCGCAATAATTTTCACGTTTCTTATGCGTTTCGCTTGTCAGAAATCGGCTTAAAACTCAAAAATTTTCGGTTCAGCTTTTAGTCGGCAAAAAATCCGTTTTCATTCGGTTTTGTATTCAGTTCAGTTTGTCAATTCCGCAATTCAATTCCGCCCACAATATTTTTTTCGGTTCTATTTGGCTGGATTTTTCAAATGTTTACGGATTTTTCTTAAATGGTTGCCAACGTGTTTGTATAAGATTAGTTGCGGTTTTGCGCGCGAGGAATTTCAGCATGAAATTCAGAAGTGTGCAAAATTGCAACTACCTTTGGTTAAGCTAAAATTAGCAATTATTTTTATGCGTTGTTGCAAAATCGTTGTTTTTTCAGTTTATAATTCCGTCTTATTTTCCTTTTTCTCTCTTTAAAATTTCAACTTTTGAGTAATTTTCTCACTATTTTTTATTCAGAGTTTGAGTAAATTCCACAGTTTAGATTTTTTGTCTTTCCTCAATTCGAAAACTTCCTATATTCAGATTTTGAGTAAGAAATCCGCCAAACTTATTTTCAGAATTCGAGTAAGTTCAAACATTTTAAATTCCAAATTTTCTGATTATTTCTAAAATTTTCGAGCGAGAGAGTGTTCCACAATTTTCATTTTTTCTAAATTTTAAAAAATAAAATCTCAAAATTATTTATTCAGTTTGAGTGATTTTCACAAACTTGCTCGACAATGTTTTGCAACGTGTTTGTATAAGAATAGTTGCGATTTTGTACACGAGGAATTTCAGAATGAAATTCAGAAGTGTGCAAAATTGCAACTAACTTTGGTTAAGCTAAAATTAGCAATTATTTTTATACTTTGTTGCCAAATGTAGTTTTTTTCATTGTTAATTTGAGTTTTTGTCAATTCCTCATTTTTTATTTTTCAAGTTTGAGTAAGAATCCCGCTAATTTTCTAAATTCAGTTTCCGAAATTTTGGGATTGAGTGATAATTCCACCATTTAGTTTTCAATTCCGAAACTTCGAAAGAGTAGTTTTTCACATTTTATAAACTCAACATTTTGCTAAAATTCCGATTATCGAGAGAGTGTTTCACAATTTTTAAATTCCTTTTTTAGCTTTAAAAACTCAATTTTCAATTCAGGTTTTGAGTGAGTGAGCTATATTTGGCAACGGTCTTGTATAAGAATAGTTGCGGTTTTGTGCGCGAGGAATTTCAGCATGAAATTCAGAAGTGTGCAAAATTGCAACTACCTTTGGTTAAGCTAAAAGTAGCAATTATTTTTATACTTTGTTAGCTTTAGTGCTTTTTTGTCCGTTTATTTTTTAGTCAATATTAAATTTCGGTCGGCTTTTTAATTCCGCATTTTATTTTTTTATTCAGCTCGACTTTCATTCAGTAAACTTGCTCAAATTCCGCAATATTTTTAATTCAGATTTCGAGTGAGCGATTCCTCAACTTGCTAAATTCCGATTGAGTGAAATTCCACTTTTCAATTCGGTTTTCGATTCCGCAAACGAGCTAAAAAGTCAGACGCAATTCAATTCAGGGTTTGAGTGATTATTCAGCTCAATATTCCGCATTTTATTTTTAAATTCTGCTTTAAATGACTTTTGATTTAAACCTGAAATTTTCGGTTTTGCAATGTCCCGAGCATTAAAGCTAACGTGTTTGTATAAGAATAGTTGCGGTTTTGTGCGCGAGGAATTTCAGCATGAAATTCAGAAGTGTGCAAAATTGCAACGACCTTTGGTTAAGCTAAAATAGCAATTATTTTTATGCGTTGTTAGCAAATGTTATTTTTTCATTCTCCTTTGTTCATTAATAAATCCTAAAATTCAGCTTTTGAGTAAGAATTCCGCAATTTATATTTTTTATTTTCTGCTCAATTTCTCAAACTTGCTCAATTTTACGATTCCTTGAAAATTCCGCAATTTTGGTTTTTCGAGTTTGAGAAAATTCTCACGTTTTATAATTCCACATTTGAGTAAATTCCCACGCAAAATCTTACGAGCGAGCGAGTGCTCAGCATTTTGAAATTCCTTTTTTGCGATAAAACCGATTAGTTTTAATTCACTATTTTTCAGCGTTTGAGTGAGAACAATATTTGCTAACGGTTTTGTGTATGATTAGTTGCGTAGGTTAAGCAATGAATTTAATAAATAAAAACTAACTTTTATCTTTGCGAGTACTTTCGTAAATAAGCTAATAATAGCAATTAATTATACACGGTGTTGGCAACTGGGCTTTATTTTTGTTTTCCTACATTATATTATTATTTCTACTTATTCAAATATTATTTTATTGTGCAACATTTATAAATTATGTCGTTAAAATTATAATTTTTCCTGTTATAAATATAGTTTAGGTTATTAAAAGTATGCTTTAGGGCTCTCAAATATTAAATTGTTTCTTTAAATTTATAAAATGACTTATTAAAATTATAAATTAGGTTGTTAGTTTTATATTAATTGGTGGTAAATTTTATTTTTGATACTTTTGAATATTCTGGTGAGGTAGCACCAAATAAACTTTTTATATATTTTTTTACATTTTGAGCAATTGTATATAATCCTGTTCCATCTGCATACAAAACATTATCTCTTTCTATCAATTTTTCATTAAGTTCTGCTTCTGTTTGGTCAACTCCTTTTGTGCTGTTTATGAGTGAAGTAAGATATGTATTAAGATTTACTAATTTTAGTTCTTCTATGTTTGGGTTGTAGCTTGGAATAGTAGAAAGCAATTGTAGTAATTTAGAAAAATTATCTGCTAATTGTGTATATGATTGGCGAGAGGTAGAAACTGTATTTTGTTCTTCTTCTGTTTCTTCATTAATTACTTTTTTTTTCTTTGCGCTACCTTGAATTAAGTGATTTAAAGATTTTGCTTGGTCTAAAACCCCTTTTGTAAGCCCAAGAATATCTAATTGATTGATAATTCTTGTAGTAATAGGTTTAAGATTTGAGTAAGCTTGTTGTCTTGTGTGAATAGCATTTTTGTTAGCATTACGTTTTTCTTCTACTGCTGTTACAGATGCTAAAGCATTAGTGTAAAGTGTATTTAAACTTGCTATTGTTAGGTTTTCTACAGATGGATTGTAGCCGGTATAAACAGAAACTTGTTCTATAAGTTTTTGTAAATTGGCTACATTTTTTGCATTTCCTGTTTCATATTGCTTACTCATAATATTGATATTTAAAAGTTTATAGCAATAAAGATACAATATTATAATAAAATGGACATTTTATTAAGTTTCTTTTGATTTAAAATAAGCATCATTGTTTAGTAACTTAAATTTAGGATAAAAAATAGAAATTACAAATTATAAGTGTATTTATAGTATATAGTAAAAGTTACTATAATAATAAAGAAATTCTTTCTCCTTTTTCTGATAGCTCAATTATATTATTTTTTGATTTTAATAAACTTAAATTAAATAAGCATTTTATAATTTCAATATCTAAATCATTAATATTTTTAGTTCCTTGTTTTAAATAATTAAACTCATTTTTAATATTTGGTTTTATTTTTTCAATGATGTATGTAGAATAGTCTTTTTTATTAACAATATTTAATAGGTTAATTAAAAATATTAATCTAATATCTGTGCTATCTCTTCCTAATGATAGCTTTTTATTATTAAACGTTTTTTCTATTAAATTATGACTTTTTGTATCTAATTCTCTGCTTTTTAAAATACTTTCGATTCTTTCTGAAATTTTTAGTATTGCTTTGTTTTTAGATATCTTATTATTTAAAAATATATTAATTAAAAACTCATATTCATTTGAATTTTTATCAAAAGAAATACATTTATCTATGTTACATATATATATTCTCATATTATTTTTTAAAGATTAATTGAACAGCTTCTGCTGTATTATCGGAATTAAAAACACTATTTGCACCCCATTCAACAGTATTAAAACCATTTTTTTTAGCCCATTTTCCTGTTGGTGTTGAGAATATCGCATTTTGAATGGATGAACCTGATTTGATTGCTTTATTAAAAGCACCTAAGTTATCGCCACCTAACCACAAGCCCTGTATACCTTTAATGTCTTTGCCAAAAGTTTTTACAGCATCATCAAACATTTCAGTACCAATTCCTTGACCTCTCATACCTTTAGGAACGTTAAAATCAAGTTCTAAAATCCCTTTCTTGGATAATGATGCAGTACCTGTGCCTATATCATCAGCTCCTTTTATCCCGTATTCTATCAAATTATCGGCTTTATTATATGCTTTTCCAAGCTTACCTAATTTTCCGAGTTTTGCAAATGGTATAAAACTTGCAGCCGCCCAACCACTTGCTTCTGCTCTATTATATGAATTTCCATAAAAATCTTCACCTGTTGCAACACCATAAATATCTTCAACAGGTGTTACATATCTTAATGTTTGTTTAGTTGCATCTATTGCATCATCTCCACTTGCCATTAAATAAGAAGTTGTTAAAGAATTTCCTTGACGCATATAGTTTGCTGTGTTTTTAAATCTTCTAAACATTAAGCCTATACCAGCACCAGTTGGAAGAAAACCACAACAATTTACATCTATTGGCGCACGACCATCAGGGTCAATAAACCGAATTGGATTATTCATTGTAAAATTATAAGGCGACCAACTTGGAAATTCCTCACTTAAAGGGTCAGGACTAAACCAACGACTTACAATTTCAGGTCTTAAAGTGGCTTCTGAATATTTTGTTTCTTCTTGCGAATAACCATTTATGGTTTTTCTTTTTACGTGAAACGTAAAAGAACCAATTTTAACAATGCTATCTAAATCGTGAAATTCTAAATATTTTCCTTTGCTTAATGTTGCAATTTTTGGTTTATACCCAAATTCTTTGAAAGGATTTCCTGCTTGAATGTTACGCTCTCTTTTTTCTTTTTCTTCTTTTGTTAATTTTTTTTCTTGAGCAAAAGAAAGACTAATAGAAAAAATAAGTACAATAAATAAAAGTAACTTTTTCATAATTAGTTGGTTTTGGTGTTAAAGGTATTGATTTTTTTGTTTGCATATTTTTGCTTTTCCTTTTTTAAAGAAACAAGCCAATCTAAATACATTTCCTCTGGCATTTGACGATAGCCTAATTTGTGTATTATTGCTAACTCTTTTTCTATTTCTTTAAAAATAGCGTGTGTTTTTGGATATTTACGAACGCTTCTAAAATCTGTATTGTAGCTTGATAATATGTTTTCAATTTTTTTTCCTTTAGCTTCTGTTTTTAAAATCATAGCATTTACATAGTTTGGAAAATATTCAAGTGCCTTGTTTGCACATTTTATAACAAAATCTAAATCGTAGATTTCTGCTTTTTGATAACCTTGTGCTAAATCTACCAAACAAAGTGCAATACTTTCTTTTTCTGTTAAGGCTTTCATATACACACCATTTCTAATAGCATCTAAATGGACATAACCCGAAGCCATTATCCACGCATCTATTGGAAAAATTCCGCTTGTTAGTTCTGTATTGTACCAACCATTTTTTACACTTCTATGTTTTATGTAAATATGGTTTGGTGCTAATGCAAGATTTGCAGTAACACCAATCTCTTGCGCAACTATTTTGTATAAATATGGAATAGAATGACAATTGCCTATATGTGAACTTAATAATTTTGAAACAAACATTTTAGACCAATCTTGATGCCCAAAAACATCTTCAAAATCGTAATTAAAAGGTAGATGAATAAATTCTTTACCTTTTTGATTTACCATAAATAGACTATCTTTTATAACTGCAAAAAGACTTGCATACTTTTTTACGATTAAACTATCTTTTTCTTGATATTCTAATTTGCTGTTTTCTCTAATTTTTATACTTAATTTTTTTAAAAAATTAATTTGATCGTTTAAAGAAATAGTATCTAGCAGTCCATCTAAATAAGCATTTTCAACTGTAAAAACAGCTTTTTTAAAATTTAGAGGTCTTTTTTCTTCTAACATTTCTGAAAGTGTTGTAAACGCCTCATCATATAAATATTGATTGTTTTGTGCTTTCAGCACAAAACAATTAACTATTAAAAAGAGTAGTAGTAATTTACGCATTGATTAGTATTTAAATGTTTTTTTAAGTTTGATGTTAAATTGTTTTTTCATATCCTCACTATCTTGTTTTTGTTTAGTTTCTTTTAACGAAGCTAACCAATTTTGATAGGCTTCTGCCGACATAAATTCAAAACCTAAATTATCTACTTTAGTATATTGAGCGTTTACATTGTTCAATAGTTTTACAATTTTAGGATAAAAACGAATGTTCTGTAATTCTTGTCGGTTTCTTGGATTGATGCCAACTTGTTTGGCAACATACTCAAATTGAATGGTTAAATAATTTGAGTTTATCATATTTGCTGTGATGCTATTGGGATATAATTCTAATGCTTTATCTATAACTTTTTTTACAAATGGGTCGTAACCAAATTTACGAGTGTAACCTTGTGCAAAATCAGAATACAGTTGCGATAGCAACTGTTTTTCTGTCATTTGTTGCATATAGATCCCGCTTTGTAAAGCTTCGGATTTTATAAAACCCGATTGTAAAATCATAGATTCTGTTGTGAACATTCCATTTGTTAATTCTACGTTATACCAATTTTCTTCCTCGTCTTTAAATTTGATATAAGAATGATTAGGCGACAATGATAAAAATGCTTCTGCACCAATTTCTTCTGCAAGAATTAAATATAATCTTGGTAATGAATTACATTGTCCTTTTCCTGTGGCTAATAATTTTGATACAAACATTTTAGACCAATCTTTAATACCTAAATAATCTTCAAAGTCATATTTAAAAGGTAAATGTTTTAAATTCTTGGATTTGATTTGCAACGTGTCTGAAAAGAATTGAAAGAGTATAAAGTTTTTAGCTAAGTTTCGGTTTTGGTCATAACCCAATTCCTCCATTTTTTCACGCAAGAAGTTTCCTGTTTGTTTAACTACTTTTTCAAATTCAGCATAACTTTGTTTTTCTTCGAAGTAAGCATTTTCAATTATAAACGTTGCTTTTTTAATAGAAAAGCTGTCTGCTTTCATTTTCGCTAATTGGTCAAAAGCTTTTCGGTAATGCTTTGTACTTTCAATATTGCTATAACTTGGCAAAGAGTAGTTAATTCGGTCAGCGTTTAATTCCGCATAGATTTGTTTCAGTTCGTTTTTTTGTTGTGCAACTCTTTTTCGGTCTTGTTCGTAGACACTCATTCCATTTGGTTGATTGTTCAGAAAGTTTGTGTTTGGAATATTTACTTTAGGAAGCCCTAAATTAGAATTGATAACTTTAAATGTGGAAGTTTTCGGTTTTGTTGGAAGTTTAACTTGACTAAATGACAATAAAGAAATCAGCACGCAAAGTAAAGTCAGAAGTTGTTTTTTAAATTCAATTCTCATTTTTTTCTCTTTTCTTTTTTTTAAAGAGTTGGTTTTGCCGTTTGAGTGAGCCGCCTTGTTGCCAACGTGTTTGTATAAGAATAGTTGCGATTTTGTGCGCGAGGAATTTCAGCATGAAATTCAGAAGTGTGCAAAATTGCAACTACCTTTGGTTAAGCTAAAATAGCAATTATTTTTATGCGTTGTTAGCAAATGTTTTTTTTCATTCTCCTTAGTTCATTAATTAAATCCTAAAACTCAGCTTTTGAGTAAGAATTCCGCAATTTATATTTTTCATTTTCTGCTCAATTCCTCAAACTTGCTAAATTTCACGATTGATTGGAAATTCCGCAATTTTGTTTTTCGAGTTTAAGAAAATTCTCACGTTTTATAATTCCACATTTGAGTATATTCCCACGCAAAATCTTACGAGCGAGAGAGTGCTCAGCATTTTGAAATTCCTTTTTTGTGATAAAACCGATTAGTTTTAATTCACTATTTTTCAGCGTTTGAGTGAGAACAATATTTGCTAACGTTGATGTATAAGAATAGTTGCGGGTTTGTATGCGAGGAATTTCCGAAGGAAATTCAGACGTTACAAACACGCAACGACCTTTGATTAAGCACTAAACCGCAATTATTTTTATACGGTGTTACCCAACGTTTTTATTTTATTTTCTAAATTCCGCTCAACATAATTCCGAGAATTATAATAATCAGCGAAGTCATTAGAAACGGTTTTTTACTTTTATAAATATCCGAAATTAAATTCCAACAATACAAATAAATAAAAATTGGAATCATAAATCCCAAATACGCAAAATCTTTTTCAATTGTCAAATCGACTCCAGCAAGAAACCAAAACATTCGCAATAGAAAAAGTAATGTTCCAAATAAAATCCAAATCGGATTAATTTGAGCCATTCTCAACCTTATAGTTTTTCTTCTATCAGTCGCAAAAGGTTTGCTCATCCATAAATAAGTCGTAAAACAAAAAGAAAATCCAATTGAAGCGAATCCGATTAAAGTCAGATAATAAGTTGAAAATTCGTAATTCACTAAATTTATCCAATTCAAATCCGTAATAACTTCTCCAATATTACAAAGCTTTAAAGTAATTCGAAATAGAGAATTTAAAATTAAGCTAAATCCAATTCCGATTGCAATTCCGCTATAAAATCGGAACTTTCCAATTTCGTTTATTGTGAAGTCAGATTTTAGTTTTTTCAATTCAGCGTAATGTTTGGTCAAATGTTGGGTAACGTGTTTGTATAAGAATAGTTGCGATTTTGTACACGAGGAATTTCAGAATGAAATTCAGAAGTGTGCAAAATTGCAACTAACTTTGGTTAAGCTAAAATTAGCAATTATTTTTATACTTTGTTGCCAAATGTAGTTTTTTTCATTGTTAATTTGAGTTTTTGTCAATTCCTCATTTTTTATTTTTCAAGTTTGAGTAAGAATCCCGCTAATTTTCTAAATTCAGTTTCCGAAATTTTGGGATTGAGTGATAATTCCACCATTTAGTTTTCAATTCCGAAACTTCGAAAGAGTAGTTTTTCACATTTTATAAACTCAACATTTTGCTAAAATTCCGATTATCGAGAGAGTGTTTCACAATTTTTAAATTCCTTTTTTAGCTTTAAAAACTCAATTTTCAATTCAGGTTTTGAGTGAGTGAGCTATATTTGGCAACGTGTTTGTATAAGAATAGTTGCGGTTTTGTGCGCGAGGAATTTCAGCATGAAATTCAGAAGTGTGCAAAATTGCAACGACCTTTGGTTAAGCTAAAATAGCAATTATTTTTATGCGTTGTTAGCAAATGTTGTTTTTTTCATTCTCCTTAGTTCATTAATTAAATCCTAAAACTCAGCTTTTGAGTAAGAATTCCGCAATTTATATTTTTCATTTTCTGCTCAATTTCTCAAACTTTCTAAATTTCACGATTGATTGGAAATTCCGCAATTTTGGTTTTTAGAGTTTAAGAAAATTCTCACGTTTTATAATTCCACATTTGAGTATATTCCCACGCAAAATCTTACGAGCGAGAGAGTGCTCAGCATTTTGAAATTCCTTTTTTGTGATAAAACCGATTGGTTTTAATTCACTATTTTTCAGCGTTTGAGTGAGAACAATATTTGCTAACGTTTTTGTATAAGAATAGTTGCGGTTTTGTACACGAGGAATTTCAGAATGAAATTCAGAAGTGTGCAAAATTGCAACTACCTTTGGTTAAGCTAAAATTAGCAATTATTTTTATACTTTGTTGCCAAATGTAGTTTTTTTCATTGTTAATTTGAGTTTTTGTCAATTCCTCATTTTTTATTTTTCAAGTTTGAGTAAGAATCCCGCTAATTTTCTAAATTCAGTTTCCGAAATTTTGGGATTGAGTGATAATTCCACCATTTAGTTTTCAATTCCGAAACTTCGAAAGAGTAGTTTTTCACATTTTATAAACTCAACATTTTGCTAAAATTCCGATTATCGAGAGAGTGTTTCACAATTTTTAAATTCCTTTTTTAGCTTTAAAAACTCAATTTTCAATTCAGGTTTTGAGTGAGTGAGCTATATTTGGCAACGTGTTTGTATAAGAATAGTTGCGGTTTTGTGCGCGAGGAATTTCAGCATGAAATTCAGAAGTGTGCAAAATTGCAACTACCTTTGGTTAAGCTAAAATTAGCAATTATTTTTATACTTTGTTGCCAAATGTAGTTTTTTTCATTGTTAATTTGAGTTTTTGTTAATTCCTCATTTTTTATTTTTCAAGTTTGAGTAAGAATCCCGCTAATTTTCTAAATTCAGTTTCCGAAATTTTGGGATTGAGTGATAATTCCACCATTTAGTTTTCAATTCCGAAACTTCGAAAGAGTAGTTTTTCACATTTTATAAACTCAACATTTTGCTAAAATTCCGATTATCGAGAGAGTGTTTCACAATTTTTAAATTCCTTTTTTAGCTTTAAAAACTCAATTTTCAATTCAGGTTTTGAGTGAGTGAGCTATATTTGGCAACGTGTTTGTATAAGAATAGTTGCGATTTTGTGCGCGAGGAATTTCAGCATGAAATTCAGAAGTGTGCAAAATTGCAACTACCTTTGGTTAAGCTAAACTTAGCAATTATTTTTATACTTTGTTGGCAACCGTTTTTCCTTTGGCGCTCTGCTTTTTCACGTCAACTTTAATTCAGCCGTTTTTATTCTTTAAACGACCAATTTAGTCAATTCTGCTTAATTCTTTTTACGGTTTTCCACATTCCGATTCTGTTTTTTCCTTTTCAGATACATTTTCGTAGATAAACACAGCTTTTCGGATTATTACTTAAAAATCCAAAAAAAATTCGATTCTTTTTCCGCTGATTTTTTCCGTCCGAGTAAAATTCGGCGCAATAGTTTTCGGTTCAGTTTTTTATTCCGCAATAATTTTCACGTTTCTTATGCGTTTCGCTTGTCAGAAATTCGCTTAAAACTCAAAAATTTTCGGTTCAGCTTTTAGTCGGCAAAAAATCCGTTTTCATTCGGTTTTGTATTCAGTTCAGTTTGTCAATTCCGTAATTCAATTCCGCCCACAATATTTTTTTCGGTTCTATTTGGCTGGATTTTTCAAATGTTTACGGATTTTTCTTAAATGGTTGCCAACGTTGTTGTGTAAGAAAAGTTGCGTGTTTCAAGCAATAAAGTTACTAAACAAAACATAAACCAAGAAAATCCGCGAGGATTTTCGTAAGTATGATAAAACCAGCAATTTTTTTTACACGGTGTTACAAACAGTTTTTTTTATCTAAAATATTAAATTTATATACAATGTTTAAATTAAAAATCATCGTTAATAACTGGTCCGTTATAATGTCCAACTACTGTTACAGAATTCCATTTAAATGTATAATCAATGTCAATATTTGTTACTATATCATCACCAGTTGAAGTTATAGAATTAATTTCTACATTACCTGAAATAAATCTTTCATCCTGATGCCAATATCCAGAAGCAATATGAACTTCATCTGCATTAGAGTTATCTTGGAAATGAATAAATTGGTAGCCGTGAATTCCAAATTTAGAATTTGTTCCATTAGAAGTAGAATATTGTCCTTCAATTAATGGACCATTTTGAACATCAGATCCCGAATCTAAATAAAAACTACCAAAATGTGCCTCTGGCAAGTTTGTGTTATCTGTATTGGAAAAAATTAAATGATATGGTGAACTTCTACTTTCAGTTCCTGCAAAAGATGTTTCGTAAAATGTGCCATTAAAATTAAATCCATTTCGGTTCTCAACTCCATTATCTTCAGAAGTACAAGATAAATTTATAAATATTATTATTCCGAGAAGTAAATTCATTTTTTTCATTCGTAATCTTGGTTTTAATTGTTTGTAACGTGTTTGTATAAGAATAGTTGCGGTTTTGTACGCGAGGAATTTCAGCATGAAATTCAGAAGTGTGCAAAATTGCAACTACTTTCGGTTAGGCTAAAATTAGCAATTATTTTTATACTTTGTTGCAAAATCGTTGTTTTTTCAGTTTATAATTCCGTCTTATTTTCCTTTTTCTCTCTTTAAAATTTCAACTTTTGAGTAATTTTCTCACTATTTTTTATTCAGAGTTTGAGTAAATTCCACAGTTTAGATTTTTTGTCTTTCCTCAATTCGAAAACTTCCTATATTCAGATTTTGAGTAAGAAATCCGCCAAACTTATTTTCAGAATTCGAGTAAGTTCAAACATTTTAAATTCCAAATTTTCTGATTATTTCTAAAATTTTCGAGCGAGAGAGTGTTCCACAATTTTCATTTTTTCTAAATTTTAAAAAATAAAATCTCAAAATTATTTATTCAGTTTGAGTGATTTTCACAAACTTGCTCGACAATGTTTTGCAACGTTTTTGTATAAGAATAGTTGCGGTTTTGTACGCGAGGAATTTCAGCATGAAATTCAGAAGTGTGCAAAATTGCAACTACCTTTGGTTTAGCCAAAATAGCAATTATTTTTATACTTTGTTGGCAACCGTTTTTCCTTTGTCGCTCTGCTTTTTCACGTCAGCTTTAATTCAGTCGTTTTTATTCTTTAAACGACCAATTTAGTCAATTCTGCTTAATTCTTTTTACGGTTTTCCACATTCCGATTCTGCTTTTTCCTTTTCAGATTCATTTTCGTAGATAAACACAAACTTTTCGGATTATTACTTAAAAATCAAAAAAAATTCGATTCTTTTTCCGCTGATTTTTTCCGTCCGAGTAAAATTCGGCGCAATAGTTTTCGGTTCAGTTTTTTATTCCGCAATAATTTTCAGGTTTCTTATGCGTTTCGCTTGTCAGAAATCGGCTTAAAACTCAAAAATTTTCGGTTCAGCTTTTAGTCGGCAAAAAATCCGTTTTCATTCGGTTTTGTATTCAGTTCAGTTTGTCAATTCCGCAATTCAATTCCGCCCACAATATTTTTTCGGTTCTATTTGGCTGGATTTTTCAAATGTTTACGGATTTTTCTTAAATGGTTGCCAACGGTCTTGTATATGGCTCGTAGCGTGCAAATTAGCGATAACTTTTCGGTTAAGCACGAGCCGAATTTTTTAATTTTTTTTCACCTTATTTTCTCAAAAAACCAAATTAAAAAATTTGGCGGACTTCCAAATATGCCGAAACTTCGATTGAGCAACTGCCCAGCTATGAGCTATATACGTTGTTGCCACACGTTTTTTATCAGTCGTTTTAATTTTCTGTCAGTTATTCTCAATTGTACAAATCCACATTTACCAGCCACTCCATAAACCGCTTGTGCAGTTTCCTTATTAAATTCAGTCCATATCCGTTCTACATTTTCGGAATTTAGTTTATCCACAACAATGCTTAATTCAGGTCGGTCATTTAGATTTACAATAATCGAACGTCTTTTTTTGTAATGTAAAACGAATAAAATTTTACAACCACATTCAATTCCGTTTTTGTTTTTATGTTCGTTGAAAATCGTTGGCGAATGTGCTGTCTTAATTTTCGGTTCAGATTGTTCGTAAATCGAGTCAGATTTGATTTTAGATTTTATCAATTCAATCCGTTCAGCTTTGGATTCCGCTTTTTCATATTCCGCTTTCCATAGTTGATTTTCCGATTGTAAATCACAATCAGAAGTTTCGTTTTCTTGACCATAAGTCATTCCGAAAACTAAAATTGTCAATATGTACAGAATTTTTCTCAAATGTGTGGCAACGTGTTTGTATAAGAATAGTTGCGGTTTTGTACGCGAGGAATTTCAGCATGAAATTCAGAAGTGTGCAAAACTGCAACTGCCTTCGGTTAAGCTAAAATAGCAATTATTTTTATGCGTTGTTAGCAAATGTTTTTTTTCATTCTTCTTTGTTCATTAATAAATCCCAAAATTCAGCTTTTGAGTAAGAACTCCACAATTTTTCATTTTCTGCTCAATTTCTCAAACTTGCTCAATTTTACGATTCCTTGTAAATTCCGCAATTTTGGTTTTTCGGGTCTAAGAAAATTCTCACGTTTTATAATTCCACATTTGAGTAAATTCCCACGCAAAATTTTACGAGCGAGCGAGTGCTCAGCATTTTGAAATTCCTTTTTTGTGATAAAATCTATTAATTTTAATTCACTATTTTTCAGCGTTTGAGTGAGAACAATATTTGCTAACGTGTTTGTATAAGAATAGTTGCGGTTTTGTACACGAGGAATTTCAGAATGAAATTCAGAAGTGTGCAAAATTGCAACTGCTTTTGGTTTAGCTAAAATAGCAATTATTTTTATGCGTTGTTAGCAAATGTTTTTTTTCATTCTCCTTTGTTCATTAATTGAATCCCAAAATTCAGCTTTTGAGTAAGAATTCCGCAATTTATATTTTTCATTTTCTGCTCAATTTCTCAAACTTGCTCAATTTCACGATTCCTTGGAAATTCCGCAATTTTGGTTTTTCGAGTCTAAGAAAATTCTCACGTTTTATAATTCCACATTTGAGTAAATTCCCACGCAAAATTTTACGAACGAGAGAGTGCTCAGCATTTTGAAATTCCTTTTTTGTGATAAAATCTATTAATTTTAATTCACTATTTTTCAGCGTTTGAGTGAGAACAATATTTGCTAACGTGTTTGTATAAGAATAGTTGCGGTTTTGTACGCGAGGAATTTCAGCATGAAATTCAGAAGTGTGCAAAACTGCAACTGCCTTCGGTTAAGCTAAAATAGCAATTATTTTTATGCGTTGTTAGCAAATGTTTTTTTTCATTCTTCTTTGTTCATTAATAAATCCCAAAATTCAGCTTTTGAGTAAGAACTCCACAATTTTTCATTTTCTGCTCAATTTCTCAAACTTGCTCAATTTTACGATTCCTTGTAAATTCCGCAATTTTGGTTTTTCGGGTCTAAGAAAATTCTCACGTTTTATAATTCCACATTTGAGTAAATTCCCACGCAAAATTTTACGAGCGAGCGAGTGCTCAGCATTTTGAAATTCCTTTTTTGTGATAAAATCTATTAATTTTAATTCACTATTTTTCAGCGTTTGAGTGAGAACAATATTTGCTAACGTTTTTGTATAAGAATAGTTGCGATTTTGTGCACGAGGAATTTCAGCATGAAATTCAGAAGTGTGCAAAATTGCAACTACCTTTGGTTTAGCCAAAATAGCAATTATTTTTATACTTTGTTGGCAACCGTTTTTCCTTTGTCGCTTTGCTTTTTCACGTCAGCTTTAATTCAGCCATTTTTATTCTTTAAACGACCAATTTAGTCAATTCTGCTTAATTCTTTTTACGGTTTTCCACATTCCGATTCTGCTTTTTCCTTTTCAGATTCATTTTCGTAGATAAACACAAACTTTTCGGATTATTACTTAAAAATCAAAAAAAATTCGATTCTTTTTCCGCTGATTTTTTCCGTCCGAGTAAAATTCGGCGCAATAGTTTTCGGTTCAGTTTTTTATTCCGCAATAATTTTCACGTTTCTTATGCGTTTCGCTTGTCAGAAATCGGCTTAAAACTCAAAAATTTTCGGTTCAGCTTTTAGTCGGCAAAAAATCCGTTTTCATTCGGTTTTGTATTCAGTTCAGTTTGTCAATTCCGCAATTCAATTCCGCCCACAATATTTTTTTCGGTTCTATTTGGCTGGATTTTTCAAATGTTTACGGATTTTTCTTAAATGGTTGCCAACGGATAGGTATATATTTAGTTGCGTGATTTATGCCTGTACTTTGTAAATATGCCATTACTTTTGGATTTACCCTAAACGTTCTTGAAAATGCCATAAGGAGCAATTGAATATATACCATGTTGTAAGCAGCCTTCCTATATTCTTTTCGTTCATTTGGGGTTGAAGTTTGTAAATTATTATCTGTAGTTTGAAAAGTTTTAAATTCAGTCTGTAGTTTTATTTTTTCAGTTGGGAGAAGTATAAACGCAGTTGTTAATTTTATATTTGCAGTTAGTAACTTTTTAAAATCAGTTACAAAAAGTATAATTGCGGGTGCTTGTTTTACAATAGCAGTTGTAAAAATGTTTGTTACAGCTACCTGATTTATAATCGATGTTGCAAACATTATATTATCTCTTGATTACTTTAAATTCTAAGCCACTTACTTGTTGGTATTGTGGGCTTTTTGCCCCGAATACGCTTTTTACATATTGCTTTACTTCTTTTGAAGTTTGTACCAAGCCTATTACAGGATTGTAAAGTGTGTTATTTCTATCTATCATTGCATTGGAATATTGGGTATAGGCGTTGATGAGATTGGTGTTCTTGGTTTGTAGGTCTTGTAACTTCGTTTGTAAGGTTGCGGTTTGGAGTTCTGTTTCGTTGGGTGCGTAAAGAGGATTTTGCAGTAATACTTCTATAAGGTTTGAGAAGTGGTCTATTAATCTGTCGTAGGATTGTTGAGAGGTTGAGATGGAATTGGTGCTTTGTGTTTCTTCTGAATTTTCTTCTGTTTCAGTTGTAGTTCTTTTGCTTGAACCTTGTAATTTTTTGTTGATAGATTTGGCATTACTTACTGCTAAAGGGTCTGCACCTGATATGGCAAAGCTGTTTACTATTCTTGTGGCTAGAGGTTTTAGGTCTGCAAAAGAGTTACGGCGTTCGTTAGTTGCATTATCAAAAGTAGTTTTTGTATTAGCGACTGCTTGTAATTTGGTTTGAGAGGTAGTATATAGATTTTCTAATTCCGCTAATGTTAGTCTTGGATTGGTAGGGTTATAGGTTGATCCATATCCTGTGCAAAACGAAATGAGGTCTTGGAAGTTGGCTACATTTTTAGAGTGTCCTGTTTCTGATGTTGATGCCATAATGATTAAGTTTAATGATTTTACATTACAAATTTATGAATATTTCAATAATAATCTTTATTAATTTTCTATATTACAGGTTTTTGAACTACAATGTAATGGAATTATTTTTCTTTTTATTGCTAATTGAACGTATAAATATTGCCCGATATTAGTTATTTTAAAAAAGTATAAAAAAGGGAAAATTAAAATTATAATGGGTAATCTAATTAAAATATGATAAATAGAATTGTAACCATAAAACCATTTATTATTTATTTTAGAAGCCATTTGTTTTTTTGCTAATTCTAAATCTATATCAGGAAGCTTGCTAATATCACTATTCAATCGTAATTTTCTTGTATCAATTAGATTAAAAAAATCAAGTTTTTTAACTAGATTTATAAATCTTGTGCAATTAGGACACCAATTATCATAAAAAACTATTATTTTTTTCATTTTACTCTTGATTTTAATTCTTCTGTAGTCTTATCATCTGTAGCACTTCCTTTTTTTATCCCTTTGTTAAATCTATATACTAAACTTAATCTAATCCAATGAGTATCAAACCTTTGAAAAATATTGGAAATCTGATTTACAATTATTGAATTATTATTTATTTTATACGTTCTTAAAATATCATTTCCAATAATTGATACACGCATTTTATTATCAAAAAAACTTTTACTTAAACTTGCATTCATAGAGAATAAATCATCTGTTTTATATGGACCTTGAATAAAAGGAGAAACATAATCAGTGGTTATTTCAAACTGAATATTTTTAGGTAAAGAAAAAGAATTTGTTGTTACGATTTGACCAGAAAAATTATCTGAAGCAATATTTATTGCATCATTACTTGAAGATATTTTATCATAGAAACCTATAGCGTTGATATTAAAATACCACCATTTTGTAAGGTCAAAAGATAAATTTGCATTTAGAGATAATGAATGTGTTTTATCTATATTAAGAGGAGTTAATATAGTATTTAGAGTTGCATTGTTTTGAATAGGTGTTTGATATATTGAATTATTAATTAATGAATATGCTATACTAAATATATAGTTTCGTTTATGAATAAATTGCAATTCTACTTGATTAGTTATACTTGATTTTAAATTAGGATTACCTATTAGCTGTGTATAAGGGTCTACATAATATGTGAATGGCATAAGATTGCTAAAACGAGGTCTGTTGATTCTTTTGGTATAGGATAGATTGAAATTATTATTGTCAGAATAATTAAACGCTATGTTTATAAAAGGAAAAAAGTTAGTCTGCTCTCTTTTTAATGTATATTCATTTTTTTTATCAAATCCTTTAGAAGGGTTATATTCTAAACGCCCTCCAAGTGTGAAATCAAATTTATTAATTGTCTTGTAGTATTGAAAATATCCTGCAACGATTTGCTCTCTATACAAATATCCGTTTGACTTATCGGAATCAAATGTTAAACTATTATTAATATTTTGGTAAAAATTATTTTCATTATCTATATCTTGATAAATGTATTTTAAACCCGTTTCAAAATGAGAAAGCGAATCAATAACTTGATTATAATCTAACTGCGATACTAGTAGGTTTACTTTATTAGGGGATATGTTTTGTAAGTTGTTAAAAGTATTTACTTGTGGAGTTTCTGTTGATATAAGATAAGAGCTATTATCAATATTATAATAGACATAATTGGACTTCAAAGTAATATCAGACTTCTTAAAATTCATTTTATAATTTGCTCCGAAATCAAAATTTTTAAGTTTATTATTACTCTGTTGATTAGAATAAACATTTGAGTATAATACATGAGAATTATCAAATAAATCTAAATTTGTGTTTTGATTAATATCCTCTTTGTATAATGAAATTGATGAATTTAATAATAAATTAGATTTTGAGAATTGATTTTCATATTGTGCATTAAGAGTATTTGAATTACCCTTAATTTTTGCATAAGTATTTTGGGTGGTATAGTTTTCCGTGAATTGTCTTTCTGTATCTGCATTTTCAAAATCTGTATTAAATGAATTTATATAGTATAACATAAATCTTTGCTTTTTTGTATTAAATTGACTTTTTAAGCCAAAATTTTGTTTATAATACTTTCCTTGTGTAGCATTTAAAGACGTGCCTATGTATATACCTTGCCTTTTTATTTTTTTTGTATTAATGTTTATTATTCCTCCGCTACCCCCTGCATCATATTTTGCCGAAGGGCTTGAGTTAATTTCTATATTGCTAACATCTTCTGCTGGAATACTTTTTAAAAGAGAAGATAATTCATTACCAGAAATATAAACAGTTTGTCCATCCATTTGAATTTGAATACCGTCTTTACCTTTTAATTTAAAACTACCATTTGCTTGATTATATGACACACCTGGTAATTTTGATAAAGTTTCAAATAAAGTGCCTGATGACATAATAGGGCTATTTTCAACGTTTACTTTTAGAACCCCATTTTTATTTTGAATTAATGGTTTTTTTGCAGTTATAACAACCTCGCCTAATTGATAAGAATTTTCTAAATAAATAATATCATTTTCTATAGATTGATTTAATATAATAGTATCGCATTGATTGTATAGATTTGAAATAACACAGCGTTCATAATTACCAGTTTCTACATTTTTAATTAAGAAAGTATTGTTTGTTGTATTTTGTGAATAAACCAAAGTAGAGTCTTTTATATTTGATAATATAATTAATAAATCTTCTTTTGAATCATTGTTTTCCACAACTCCTCCATAATTTATTGTTTGAGCAGAAACAATATTCGCTAATGACAGTGAAATAAGGAAATAAACTAATTTCATAAGTGAAGTCTTTTAAAGTATTTAAAGTTTTTAGTGTAAAAGTCATTATTAAAAAATATTGCATAACAAGAAATCATAACAAAGGAAAAGTTATCAATTTTCATCATAAAGAAAATTCCTAAATGTAAAATAATGCCTAAAATTATGTATGGCTTTCTCAATTTGGGAATCCATACTAAAATCGGAAATGTTAGTTGAAAAAAAATAGTGAACCAAGTCAAAAGTTTTACTACAAGAAGAGAACTTGTTATAAATTGATTTAAAATGGTAGGAGAAAAATCATTTGAGTTTAAAATATAATACAATGCTGTACCATTTTGCCAAACCTCACCTTGTAACTTATGAAGACCAGCAAAAAAGTAAATGAAACAAATTTGAATCATTATTGCATATGAAAAATATTTACTCAGGACACCGTCAATTTTTAAAAGATTTTTTCTTTGTAAAATTTTTTGTTTTAATTTTTCATATTTCTCACTAAAACTAAATGTGTTAACAAATAGGAAAAAAGGTAGCATTACAGATATTACATTGTCTGCTCCATCTAATAAATATATATTTCTTATTTTGAATACAAAAAGAAGAACAAATAAAACTATAACAGAAAACCGTTGTAAAACACCAAGTGTTAATAAAAGACTAAAAATAATACCTAAAAACAAATACAAGTATATAACTGTATTATTTGTAAAATCAAAAAAGAAATATTTAAAGCCGAAATAGTTAATAATATCTATATATGTCTCATACGAAATAATACCTTTTTGATTAAAAAGATATTTGCTGTTTATAGCATACACAATAAAGTCTTTGAAGATAAAAAAACCTATAAGAAACCTTAATATCGAAGCACCTATTTTGTATTTATTATAATTCATCTTTTTTTCCTAAATAAATGTTTTCAAGTTGTATATATTTTTTTTCTCCATATTTATTAGGGCTATTGGGCTTATTCAATGGTTCATCTATAAGATAAATATCAACTTTAATAGAATCAGTACTCTTAATGTTAGATAAGAATTTCAATTGTTTTTTAAGTACAATTTTGGAATAATTTAAAATAGATTCTAGACCATGACTATTCGATACATTAATATTTGAAAAGGATATTTTTTTTGATTCTAATTTTCTGAGTATATCATTATAACATTCGTTTTGATACTTTAATAGACGCTGATTGATATTGAATAAACTTAAAACACTTCCTTTTCTTACTTGTTCATGAATGTCTAAAGTTAAACTATCATTATTAATTTTATATTTTACAACAAAATATTGATTCCCTTTTGGCGGGTTCGGAGCAAACATACTCCAACTTTGCTCAAAATACGGTATAATGTAACTGTCATTAATATGCTTAGCAAAAGAATTGTTTATATACCCTAAATCTCTTAATTGTCCAATACTAATTAGCAAAAAGTGTAAAACTATCACTGATATTATTAAAATTTTTAATTTCTTCATAAATCTATTCATTTATAATAGTAAAGTAGAGCGTTATAAACGCTCTACTTTTTAATAACTACAGAGCAGCTTCTAATTTAGAGGCACTTGTTCTCGTTGTAGTAGTAGTGGTTGTTGTAGTCGTTCTTGTAGTTGTTGTTCTATTTCTACTTGCATCAAATATTGCAGTAGAATTTGAACCAGAAACTGAAGTGTCTACACTTTCGCCAACAGACGAATTGAACCCTGCTAAAGTAGCAACACCCAATACTCCACTTAAAACCAATGATTTTACTAAATTCATATCTTTAGATTTTATGTTAATAAATCCTTGAACAGTTTTTATTCTCCCACACAAGGCTCTACAGGAGTTTATTTTATAATTCTTTGAGAATGTCGTCATTTCCTCCAATTGTCTTAGTAGTTCTTAGTGTAATATTTGTTCCCTCGACTCTTTGAGTAATATTTCTACTTGATTTTGAAATGTCTAAATTTTTCTTGCCATCTATTAAGCAATTATTGCTATTTCCTAATTGGTTATTCAAATTACTAAAAATAGTAACTGAGATTATTAAAATAGTTAATGTTTTCATTTGTAATATATTTTGGTTTATACGTTCAGTTTGTCAAAGGTTGCTCACAACGTGTTTGTATAAGAATAGTTGCGGTTTTGTGCGCGAGGAATTTCAGCATGAAATTCAGAAGTGTGCAAAATTGCAACTACCTTTGGTTAAGCTAAAATTAGCAATTATTTTTATACTTTGTTAGCAAATGTTATTTTTTTTATTCTCCTTTGTTCATTAATTGAATCCCAAAATTCAGCTTTTGAGTAAGAATTCCGTAATTTATATTTTTCATTTTCTGCTCAATTTCTCAAACTTTCTAAATTTCACGATTGATTGGAAATTTCGCAATTTTGTTTTTTTTGAGTTTAAGAAAATTCTCACGTTTTATAATTCCACATTTGAGTAAATTCCCACGCAAAATTTTACGAGCGAGCGAGTGCTCAGCATTTTGAAATTCCTTTTTTGTGATAAAATCTATTAATTTTAATTCACTATTTTTCAGCGTTTGAGTGAGAACAATATTTGCTAACGTGTTTGTGTATGATTTCGTTGCGTGTTTAAGCACTAAAGTTAGCAAATAAATCACAGATAGAAAGTCCGCGAGGACTTTCGTAAGTAGGCTATAACTAGCAATGAATTATACACGGTGTTGTAGCACGTTTTTATTTTTTGTTATTCCACTCGTCATTTTCTTTCAATATGCTTTTTTCGTCTTTAATTTCTAAACGGTATTTGTTCAGATTGTCAATTAGTAGGGTAAAATTGGAAGATTCCTCAATCTTATGTTTGAAAAAATCGGCATCTACAAACTGTGTTAAAATGTCATCATCCTTATCAATACAATTTTTAATTTTTGCTTTGAGGTCAGTCAGATTATAAGTTCCTATTTGTTTCCAATTCAGATTTACATCAAATGATGGGTTGTAAATTGTTTTCGCCAAGAATCTATTCCATTTAGTGTTTTTGAATTTATCAGTTTTTTGCTCCAAAGTCAATATTTTCATATCGCTAGAATACATTTCCGAATCATCATTTTCTTGTATCAAGCTGTATGCACTTGCTTTGTTAAAAAACTTAATGGTTTCATCATTGATAATTTCAATTCCTCTGTTTTTGTAGATACAAATTAGAGGAAGTTCAGGCTTTTCAGATATTTGATTAATGTTCGTCATTCAAATGTGCTACAACGTTTTTGTATAAGAATAGTTGCGATTTTGTGCGTGAGGAATTTCAGCATGAAATTCAGAAGTGTGCAAAATTGCAACTACCTTTGGTTAAGCTAAAATTAGCAATTATTTTTATACTTTGTTGCCAAATGTAGTTTTTTTCATTGTTAATTTGAGTTTTTGTCAATTCCTCATTTTTTATTTTTCAAGTTTGAGTAAGAATCCCGCTAATTTTCTAAATTCAGTTTCCGAAATTTTGGGATTGAGTGATAATTCCACCATTTAGTTTTCAATTCCGAAACTTCGAAAGAGTAGTTTTTCACATTTTATAAACTCAACATTTTGCTAAAATTCCGATTATCGAGAGAGTGTTTCACAATTTTTAAATTCCTTTTTTAGCTTTAAAAACTCAATTTTCAATTCAGGTTTTGAGTGAGTGAGCTATATTTGGCAACGTTTTTGTATAAGAATAGTTGCGATTTTGTGCGCGAGGAATTTCAGCATGAAATTCAGAAGTGTGCAAAATTGCAACTACTTTTGGTTAGGCTAAAATTAGCAATTATTTTTATACTTTGTTAGCTTTAGTGCTTTTTTGTCCGTTTATTTTTTAGTCAATATTATATTTCGGTTGGCTTTTTAATTCCGCATTTTATTTTTTATTCAGCTCTACTTTCATTCCGAAAACTTGCTCAAATTCCGCTATATTTTTAGTTCAGATTTCGAGTGGGCAATTCCGCAACTTGCTAAATTCCGATTGAGTGAAATTCCGCTTTTTAATTCAGTTTTCGATTCCGCAAACGAGCTAAAAAGTCAGACGCAATTCAATTCAGAGTTTGAGTAATTATTCAGCTCAATATTCCGCATTTTATTTTTAAATTCTGCTTTAAATGACTTTTGATTTAAACCTGAAATTTTCGGTTTTGCAATGTCCCGAGCATTAAAGCTAACGTCTCTGTGTATGATGTGTTGCGTTGGTTAGCTTAAAGATAATAAACTATCACGAACCAGAGGAAAATCCGTAGGATTTTCCGAGTAGGCTAGAAGTAGCAATGCGTTATACACGTTGTTGTGCATAGTTGTTTTTTACGTATCAAGTGAAATCTCATTCCAGTCAATTTCTTTGTAAACTGTATAT
The DNA here is from genome assembly GCF_017569185.1 of Polaribacter cellanae. Taxonomy (NCBI): domain Bacteria; kingdom Pseudomonadati; phylum Bacteroidota; class Flavobacteriia; order Flavobacteriales; family Flavobacteriaceae; genus Polaribacter; species Polaribacter cellanae. The sequence continues at coordinate 3,020,957 of NZ_CP071869.1, forward strand.
TCCAATGCTTTTCTTCTTTCCATTATTATGTCCAAATCAACTTTGTCCGATTGTTTTCCAGTCAAATTGTTATTTCGAGCAAACCAATGAGCACGATAGAACTTGTCCAACATTTCAAAGATTTCTATTTGATTTCTCAATTTGAATTCAGATATAAATTTTTCCGCTGGTTCATTTTTCGCTATGTTCGGAATTAATGAAGCAAGTGAATCTTCCACACCAGTGTTTAAAGTCAAATTATTGTGAATTCCGCCAACCCAAGCAAAAGTCCAAATGGCTTCTACAAACCAATAAATATCTATTTGAGTCTGTTCGGGTAATTCCGAATATTCCGTTTCCAAATATTCTAATTCTTCTTCGTTCAAATAGTCTATAAGTCTATTTTCCTCCAGCCATTTTTTGATTATGTCTCTTGGTGCTTGAAGGTGTAACTGAAATAATGCAGTTAGAACCATTGTTCTACGTGCAATTTCTCCTGGTTCTCTAAATTCAGGATTGTCCAAATAAGGTAAATGTTCAATCACCTCAATTCCGTTCGAACGCAATTGCTTTGTATTTCTATCCTTTATTTTTTCTGGTTTAATTTTCTTTTGGAACCACATTTTTCTTCAATTATGCACAACGTGTTTGTATAAGAATAGTTGCGATTTTGTACACGAGGAATTTCAGAATGAAATTCAGAAGTGTGCAAAATTGCAACTACCTTTGGTTAGGCTAAAATTAGCAATTATTTTTATACTTTGTTGCCAAATGTAGTTTTTTTCATTGTTAATTTGAGTTTTTGTCAATTCCTCATTTTTTATTTTTCAAGTTTGAGTAAGAATCCCGCTAATTTTCTAAATTCAGTTTCCGAAATTTTGGGATTGAGTGATAATTCCACCATTTAGTTTTCAATTCCGAAACTTCGAAAGAGTAGTTTTTCACATTTTATAAACTCAACATTTTGCTAAAATTCCGATTATCGAGAGAGTGTTTCACAATTTTTAAATTCCTTTTTTAGCTTTAAAAACTCAATTTTCAATTCAGGTTTTGAGTGAGTGAGCTATATTTGGCAACGTGTTTGTATAAGAATAGTTGCGGTTTTGCGCGCGAGGAATTTCAGCATGAAATTCAGAAGTGTGCAAAATTGCAACTACCTTTGGTTAAGCTAAAATTAGCAATTATTTTTATACTTTGTTAGCAAATGTTGTTTTTTTCATTCTCCTTAGTTCATTAATTAAATCCTAAAACTCAGTTTTTGAGTAAGAATTCCGTAATTTATATTTTTCATTTTCGGCTCAATTCCTCAAACTTGCTAAATTTCACGATTGATTGGAAATTCCGCAATTTTGTTTTTTTTGAGTTTAAGAAAATTCTCACGTTTTATAATTCCACATTTGAGTAAATTCCCATGCAAAATCTTACGAGCGAGAGAGTGCTCAGCATTTTGAAATTCCTTTTTTGTGATAAAATATATTAATTTTAATTCACTATTTTTCAGCGTTTGAGTGAGAACAATATTTGCTAACGTGTTTGTATAAGAATAGTTGCGATTTTGTGCGCGAGGAATTTCAGCATGAAATTCAGAAGTGTGCAAAATTGCAACGACCTTTGGTTAAGCTAAAATAGCAATTATTTTTATGCGTTGTTAGCAAATGTTGTTTTTTTCATTCTCCTTTGTTCATTAATTGAATCCAAAAATTCAGCTTTTGAGTAAGAATTCCGCAATTTATATTTTTCATTTTCTGCTCAATTTCTCAAACTTGCTAAATTTCACGATTGATTGGAAATTCCGCAATTTTGGTTTTTCGAGTTTGAGAAAATTCTCACGTTTTATAATTCCACATTTGAGTAAATTCCCACGCAAAATCTTACGATCGAGCGAGTGCTCAGCATTTTGAAATTCCTTTTTTGCGATAAAACCGATTAGTTTTAATTCACTATTTTTCAGCGTTTGAGTGAGAACAATATTTGCTAACGTGTTTGTATAAGAATAGTTGCGATTTTGTGCGCGAGGAATTTCAGCATGAAATTCAGAAGTGTGCAAAATTGCAACGACCTTTGGTTAAGCTAAAATAGCAATTATTTTTATGCGTTGTTAGCAAATGTTGTTTTTTTCATTCCCCTTAGTTCATTAATTAAATCCTAAAACTCAGCTTTTGAGTAAGAATTCCGCAATTTATATTTTTCATTTTCTGCTCAATTTCTCAAGCTTTCTAAATTTCACGATTGATTAGAAATTCCGCAATTTTGTTTTTTTTGAGTTTAAGAAAATTCTCACGTTTTATAATTCCACATTTGAGTAAATTCTCACGCAAAATCTTACGAGCGAGCGAGTGCTCAGCATTTTGAAATTCCTTTTTTGTGATAAAACCGATTAGTTTTAATTCACTATTTTTCAGCGTTTGAGTGAGAACAATATTTGCTAACGGTAAAGTATATGGCCAGTTGCGTTTACCGGTCATCGGTTTTCAGGTGTGTGTCTATAGTAAATCGTGGTAGAATTTCCCATTTATCGGAAAAGCAAGCAATTGGCTATATACAGTGTTATGCCACGTTTTATTCCGTTCGTTTGGCAATTATTTCCTGATTTTTCGAGCGTAAGACCATTCCACTTATTTTATTCTTGGATTTCTTGAATTCTATTTGTTCCTCTTCCGTTTTTAGGTAAAACTTGTCTTTTTCATAAGGTATTATTTCATATTCGACATTTGTCGGATTTTTCAAATATAGTCTGTCTTTCTTTTTTAAAATGGTCAGGTCAAAATTCGTTCCGTCAATTTTGTATGTGCCGATAAATTTGTGCAAATCATTTTCAGTTATTTTTATTTCTTTGAATTCTTTTGACACAAAAGACGGAATTGGTTTATAGTCTTTATTTCCGTCCATAAGTTCCGTGGCGAGAGCGGAAAGTACGGCTAAATGCCTTTCTGCTATAGTGTTTGCCATAAGATAAACTCCTGTCCTTGAGTTCAAATTTATATTGAAAGTTGCTACATAACCATCTTGTAGCCCACTATGGAACAAGTATGTTTTATCATTCTTTTTTTCAACTCCGATTCCCAAGCCGTAATATTCGTGTCCAAAACTTGTTTCGTGAAAAACTCCCATCGATTCTTCGCTCAAAAGTCTATTTTCCAGATATTTTCCTTTGTTTAGATGCGCAATTAAAAATCGAGACATTTGAGTTGGTGTCAAATACGTTAGTCCACCAGCTGGGTAGGGTTCGGAATATTGTTGAGCGATGGGGAATGAGTTATTATAAGCTAATTTGTAGGGTAGAGCCATTTCCTCAACGGTTTCGGGGGTTGGTTGGGTAAAATTTAAGTTATCTAAGCCTAATGGCTTTAAAATATTATCGTTTACATAGTCTCCATAGTTTTTACCCGTTATATTTTGAATAACCAAAGCAGAAATCACGAATCCATCATTGCAATATTCAAACTGCTTTTCGGGTTCTCTGACAGGTTTGACATTGTTGGCTATTTCTTTTAGCGATTTACGTTTTTCCTTGCTCCACAGGGGTACAAAATTAGCTGAAGCGGGCAATCCAGATTGATGCGATAGAAGATGTCTTATCGTAATCGGTTTGCTGTTTTCTGAAAATGATGTAATCGGGTTTTCGAGATAATCGTTTACCGGTTTGTCCAAGTCGACAAGTCCTTTTTCCACTAACTGCATAATTGCCATCGACATATATGGTTTAGCTGTCGAGCCGGTTGAATAGGTCGTTGAAGTTGTTGCAGGTGTTTTGGTCTTTACATTGGCATAACCAAATGCCTCCGCCCAAACTACATTTTCATCTCTTATCAAAGCAATTGAGATTGAAGGGATTCCAGTCTCCTCAATCATTCTTTTTATTTCCTTTGTTAGAATGTCCTTTGCGTATTCTGTTTGTGAAGGTTGTTCTTTGTTCTGTGCTTGGATGCTTGAAGCGAGAAGAATAGTTAAAACTAGGATAAATTTTATTTTTTCCATTTAGGTCTTGGTTTCTCTTAAGACGTTCGTTTATCTAGATTGTTACTTGAAGGACAAAATGTGGCATAACGGTCTTGTATAAGAATAGTTGCGGTTTTGTGCGCGAGGAATTTCAGCATGAAATTCAGAAGTGTGCAAAATTGCAACTACCTTTGGTTAAGCTAAAATTAGCAATTATTTTTATACTTTGTTGGCAATCGTTTTTCCTTTGTCGCTTTGCTTTTTCATGTCAGCTTTAATTCAGTCGTTTTTATTCTTTAAACGACCAATTTAGTCAATTCTGCTTAATTCTTTTTACGGTTTTCCACATTCCGATTCTGCTTTTTCCTTTTCAGATTCATTTTCGTAGATAAACACAAACTTTTCGGATTATTACTTAAAAATCAAAAAAAAAATTCGATTCTTTTTCCGCTGATTTTTTCCGTCCGAGTAAAATTCGGCGCAATAGTTTTCGGTTCAGTTTTTTATTCCGCAATAATTTTCACGTTTCTTATGCGTTTCACTTGTCAGAAATCGGCTTAAAACTCAAAAATTTTCGGTTCAGCTTTTAGTCGGTAAAAAATCCGTTTTCATTCGGTTTTGTATTCAGTTCAGTTTGTCAATTCCGTAATTCAATTCCGCCCACAATATTTTTTTCGGTTCTATTTGGCTGGATATTTCAAATGTTTACGGATTTTTCTTAAATGGTTGCCAACGGTTTTGTGTATGATTAGTGGCGTGTTTAAGTACCTAATTTAGCAAATAAAAACCGAATAGAAAATCCGTGAGGATTTTCGTAAGTAGGCTATAACCAGCCATTAATTATACACGTTGTTACCCAACGTTTTTATTTCCCATTATTATTTTAACTGCTTTGACAGCTTCTTTCTGATATTTTGATTTGTTAGCCAAAATTTCATTCAATTCCGTTTCAGATTTTGTTTTAAATTTTTCCACAAACTTTTCCGTTTGACTTTTTTCTTTTTTCCTTTCCAATTCTTGCTTTAAAGTTAAAGCTTCTTTAGAGTCGGATTTGTTAATGTATTGAAACATTCTAAACCTATACTTTGTATTCTCCACAATTGGTTCGTCGTGCAGAAAGTCCACAATTAAGTTTGAAATATAATATCTGTCTCCATTATTAAATTCCAAATCCCAGTATGCAAGGTCAGAGTTTATCATTTTCCAACGCATTGCATTGTCAATCCGATTTTTGTAATAAATTCCTAAATGATAAATTGAAGATTTTATTTCCGTTATTTTGTATTGTTTTAATACTCCGTTTTTGACAATTCCGATGCTATTATTTTTTGTGTCAATTTTAATTTTCGTATTCTTATTTTCTTTGTAATAGTTAAAATAAATAATGAAATTCGGTAGATTATAGATTAAGAAAATCACAGACATTATTTTGATAAACAAAAAGTCCAAAACAAATTGCTCTCCTTTTTTCAGATAATAATAAATAGGCGTTATTATTATTAAACCAATAACAAAATAAATATTCTCCCTCAAGAGGATTTTCAGAAGTTTGTTGTTATGTTCAAAGGTTTTTTTCAAATGTTGGGTAACGTGTTTGTATAAGAATAGTTGCGGTTTTGCGCGCGAGGAATTTCAGCATGAAATTCAGAAGTGTGCAAAATTGCAACTACCTTTGGTTAAGCTAAAATTAGCAATTATTTTTATACTTTGTTAGCTTTAGTGCTTTTTTGTCCGTTTATTTTTTAGTCAATATTATATTTCGGTCGGCTTTTTAATTCCGCATTTTATTTTTTATTCAGCTCGACTTTTATTCCGTAAACTTGCTCAAATTCCGCTATATTTTTAGTTCAGATTTCGAGTGGGCAATTCCGCAACTTGCTAAATTCCGATTGAGTGAAATTCCGCTTTTTAATTCAGTTTTCGATTCCGCAAACGAGCTAAAAAGTCAGACGCAATTCAATTCAGAGTTTGAGTAATTATTCAGCTCAATATTCCGCATTTTATTTTTAAATTCTGCTTTAAATGACTTTTGATTTAAACCTGAAATTTTCGGTTTTGCAATGTCCCGAGCATTAAAGCTAACGTTTTTGTATAAGAATAGTTGCGATTTTGTGCGCGAGGAATTTCAGCATGAAATTCAGAAGTGTGCAAAATTGCAACGACCTTTGGTTAAGCTAAAATAGCAATTATTTTTATGCGTTGTTAGCAAATGTTGTTTTTTTCATTCTCCTTAGTTCATTAATTAAATCCTAAAACTCAGCTTTTGAGTAAGAATTCCGCAATTTATATTTTTCATTTTCTGCTCAATTCCTCAAACTTGCTAAATTTCACGATTGATTGGAAATTCCGCAATTTTGTTTTTCGAGTTTAAGAAAATTCTCACGTTTTATAATTCCACATTTGAGTATATTCCCACGCAAAATCTTACGAGCGAGAGAGTGCTCAGCATTTTGAAATTCCTTTTTTGTGATAAAACCGATTAGTTTTAATTCACTATTTTTCAGCGTTTGAGTGAGAACAATATTTGCTAACGTTTTTGTATAAGAATAGTTGCGATTTTGTGCGCGAGGAATTTCAGCATGAAATTCAGAAGTGTGCAAAATTGCAACTACCTTTGGTTAAGCTAAAAGTAGCAATTATTTTTATGCGTTGTTAGCAAATGTTGTTTTTTTCATTCTCCTTAGTTTATTAATTAAATCCTAAAACTCAGCTTTTGAGTAAGAATTCCGTAATTTATATTTTTCATTTTCTGCTCAATTTCTCAAACTTGCTCAATTTCACGATTGATTGGAAATTCCGCAATTTTGGTTTTTCGAGTTTGAGAAAATTCTCACGTTTTATAATTCCACATTTGAGTAAATTCCCACGCAAAATCTTACGAGCGAGCGAGTGCTCAGCATTTTGAAATTCCTTTTTTGTGATAAAACCGATTAGTTTTAATTCACTATTTTTCAGCGTTTGAGTGAGAACAATATTTGCTAACGTGTTTGTATAAGAATAGTTGCGGTTTTGTGCGCGAGGAATTTCAGCATGAAATTCAGAAGTGTGCAAAATTGCAACTACCTTTAATTTAGCTAAAAATAGCAATTATTTTTATACTTTGTTGGCAACCGTTTTTCCTTTGTCGCTCTGCTTTTTCACGTCAGCTTTAATTCAGCCGTTTTTATTCTTTAAACGACCAATTTAGTCAATTCTGCTTAATTCTTTTTACGATTTTCCACATTCCGATTCTGCTTTTTCCTTTTCAGATTCATTTTCGTAGATAAACACAAACTTTTCGGATTATTACTTAAAAATCAAAAAAAAAATTCGATTCTTTTTCCGCTGATTTTTTCCGTCCGAGTAAAATTCGGCGCAATAGTTTTCGGTTCAGTTTTTTATTCCGCAATAATTTTCACGTTTCTTATGCGTTTCGCTTGTCAGAAATCGGCTTAAAACTCAAAAATTTTCGGTTCAGCTTTTAGTCGGCAAAAAATCCGTTTTCATTCGGTTTTGTATTCAGTTCAGTTTGTCAATTCCGCAATTCAATTCCGCCCACAATATTTTTTTCGGTTCTATTTGGCTGGATTTTTCAAATGTTTACGGATTTTTCTTAAATGGTTGCCAACGTTTTTGTATAAGAATAGTTGCGATTTTGTGCGCGAGGAATTTCAGCATGAAATTCAGAAGTGTGCAAAATTGCAACTACCTTTGGTTAAGCTAAAATTAGCAATTATTTTTATACTTTGTTGCCAAATGTAGTTTTTTTCATTGTTAATTTGAGTTTTTGTCAATTCCTCATTTTTTATTTTTCAAGTTTGAGTAAGAATCCCGCTAATTTTCTAAATTCAGTTTCCGAAATTTTGGGATTGAGTGATAATTCCACCATTTAGTTTTCAATTCCGAAACTTCGAAAGAGTAGTTTTTCACATTTTATAAACTCAACATTTTGCTAAAATTCCGATTATCGAGAGAGTGTTTCACAATTTTTAAATTCCTTTTTTAGCTTTAAAAACTCAATTTTCAATTCAGGTTTTGAGTGAGTGAGCTATATTTGGCAACGGTCGTGGCTATGAGTAGTGCGGGCGCAAACACGCACTTTCCTTTCGGTTGAGCACAGAGCCAAAACCTTGTTTCTTGCTTATTATTTTTTCTTTTTTAATGAGCCAAAACAAGGTTTTGGCGGTCATTGCAAATTAGCCATTATTTTTGGGTTAAGCACCTAATCCCGCATTACTTATAGCCGTTGTTGTGGTGCGTTTTTTCTTCATTCAGTTTTTCCTTTTTTATTCAGTTCAGCGTTTATAAAAAATGTAATCCGTAACGATTGGATGTATTCCGCTTTGTCTTAAATCAGATATAATTTGACCCTTATGATGGCTAAAATGATTTGCGATATGAAATAAAATCTGCTGTATTGAATTTCTGAATTCAGCTCCTTTAGAATTAGCGTAAATTATTATTTCAGTCAATTCACGTTCATCAATTATTTTCAGAGTTTGTTTATAATTTTCAGTATCAATCCGCTTGCATTCATCTAAAGTATGGTTTTCGTGAACGCCAAATGTTTGGCCATTGGTTATTCTTGCATTCCATATTTGTTGTGCGTTTATTGAATGTGATAAAAGCGGAATCGTACGTTTTGTTATTGCGTTTTCGTTTTCAGCAAGTTGCTCAATTAGCTTTTGATTAAAATGATTATGATATTCAAATATGTCTTTAAAGAATTCTTTCATTTTGCACGATTTCTAATGTCAGCACGATGTTTTTTCAAATGCACCACAACGGTCTAGTGTATGATTTCGTTGCGTGTTTAAGCACTAAAGTTAGCAAATAAATCACAGATAGAAAGTCCGCGAGGACTTTCGTAAGTAGGCTATAACTAGCAATGAATTATACACATTGTTGCCAGTAGTATTTTTTAATATACTCGATAGCCAACTAATTCCATTTTTCCGTTAAAATTCTGAAAATTGAAAGATTCATATTTCGCACGATTATTTTTCTGCCAATATCTATATTCAATAATATCTGTTAATTCGTTTGGGGAATCATTGAATTTAACTAATGCTTTATTAAGATATTCACGTTGTTTATTTTCAAATCCTAATTCTTTTATTTGCTCTAAAAAACTCAAAAACTGTTCGTAAGTAAACTCTTTAGTTATATTCGAATGTAAGTTTTTATAAAATTCAGAATAGTTTTCGTTGTTCAACATCTCAATTAGTTCCTCAACTTTTTTAGTTGATTCCAAAATTAATGTTTCATTTTTTTTCTGCTGTTTTTTTATTTCCTCTATCTGCTCAATAGTTACTTCTCGGATTTTTTCCAAATTCTTTGGTTTGTCAAATTTCGGATATCTGAATTGTATTATTAGTTTGTTTTCTTCTGGTCTTGTATTCGTAAAGAACTTCAATTCTTTAGTGTCTTTTGAGTCAAATCCACTAATTTTTGTTTTTAAAAATTCATTCCAATTCTGATTGACAATATCTTTACTCAACTTAACATTGTCTTCGTAATTCTCAAATATGTCAATATGCGCAATTTTGTCAATTTCAATGTGGTTCACTTGACTATTACAAGATGTAAAAATCAAAGTGATAATAAATAATTTTAGTACGATGTTTGTTTTTTTCATATTACTGGCAACGTGTTTGTATAAGAATAGTTGCGGTTTTGTGCGCGAGGAATTTCAGCATGAAATTCAGAAGTGTGCAAAATTGCAACGACCTTTGGTTAAGCTAAAATAGCAATTATTTTTATGCGTTGTTAGCAAATGTTGTTTTTTTCATTCTCCTTAGTTCATTAATTAAATCCTAAAACTCAGCTTTTGAGTAAGAATTCCGCAATTTATATTTTTCATTTTCTGCTCAATTTCTCAAGCTTTCTAAATTTCACGATTGATTGGAAATTCCGCAATTTTGTTTTTTTTGAGTTTAAGAAAATTCTCACGTTTTATAATTCCACATTTGAGTAAATTCCCACGCAAAATCTTACGAGCGAGAGAGTGCTCAGCATTTTGAAATTCCTTTTTTGTGATAAAACCGATTAGTTTTAATTCACTATTTTTCAGCGTTTGAGTGAGAACAATATTTGCTAACGTTTATGTATAAGAATAGTTGCGGTTTTGTACGCGAGGAATTTCAGCATGAAATTCAGAAGTGTGCAAAATTGCAACTACCTTTGGTTTAGCCAAAATAGCAATTATTTTTATACTTTGTTGGCAACCGTTTTTCCTTTGTCGCTTTGCTTTTTCACGTCAGCTTTAATTCAGTCGTTTTTATTCTTTAAACGACCAATTTAGTCAATTCTGCTTAATTCTTTTTACGGTTTTCCACATTCCGATTCTGCTTTTTCCTTTTCAGATTCATTTTCGTAGATAAACACAGCTTTTCGGATTATTACTTAAAAATCCAAAAAAAAAATTTCGATTCTTTTTCCGTCCGAGTAAAATTCGGCGCAATAGTTTTCGGTTCAGTTTTTTATTCCGCAATAATTTTCAGGTTTCTTATGCGTTTCGCTTGTCAGAAATCGGCTTAAAACTCAAAAATTTTCGGTTCAGCTTTTAGTCGGCAAAAAATCCGTTTTCATTCGGTTTTGTATTCAGTTCAGTTTGTCAATTCCGCAATTCAATTCCGCCCACAATATTTTTTTCGGTTCTATTTGGCTGGATTTTTCAAATGTTTACGGATTTTTCTTAAATGGTTGCCAACGGGTTTGTATATGAGCTGTGGCGTGCCTCGGCACAGACCTTTCCAAATAAAAACTGGCTTTGGAAAACCCGTAGGATTTTCCAAGTGAGGACTAACCAAGCCATAGCTTATATACTGTGTTGTGCGTAGTGTCTCAAAGTTTGTTTTTCAATATTTTTTGTATTCGTTCCCAAGCATTGTCTCTCGAAGACTTATCAAAAGTTAAAGGTCGCTGTTCGCAGAAGAATCCGTGTTTTGCTTGTGGATAAACTATTATCTCGTGACGAACGTTGTTGGAAGTCAAAGCCTCTGTCATTAATTCCAATTGTTCTTTTGTTATAAGGCTATCCTGCCCTCCAACAAAATAGTATAGTTGTCCATTGTTTTTTGCAATACCTGAAGTCAGCGTTACTGTTGGCTCTGGTTGACTTAATTTAATATCTTTGTTCACTATCCAACCTGCGTAAAAACAAATTGTAATTGAAAGGTCAAGTTTTGTTGCAGCCAAGTAAGCAATATGGCCTCCAATACTAAATCCAATAAAACCAATTTTTTTGGTACTTTTTTCCATTGATTTAAGAAAATCCATTGTGGCTTTTACATCTTTAAGTACTTCTTCACGTGAAAGTTGGTTCATCAATTCCATTCCTTTATTCCGACCTTCTGTGTCAAAAGAAAGTTCCAAATTTGGTTCTGTCCGATGATAAAAGTCAACAGCGATTGCTATGTAACCAAGCTTGGCGATTTTGTTTGTTATGTCCTTTATGTGTCCATTTACGCCAAAAATCTCCATTCCGATAATCACGCTCGGAAATTTCCCATCAGTTTCGGGTTGAGCTAAATAACCACTCATTTTGGAAGTGCTACCCTTGACTTGAATATGCACTTTTTTGCTTATTGTTTTGTGTTTCATAAAAATGTCTTTAATTAATCGCTGTCCTTTTTGCCAACAATCTTATCCGTTAATTTTCTGGCAATTGGCACTAAAATAAGAACAGATAGATATGCTATTGGGAACATAAAAATAGTTGTTTCTATGAATTTTTGAACCCACCCTTCTTTGAATCCATAATTATGGGATATTCCAACAAATGCCATAATCAGTCTCATTGGAACTGTAACTAAAACGGTGTTGATGTATTTATAAAATTTGTCCGACATTGCTTAAATTTTACTTGTCTTGATATGGTTTTTTCCATTCTGACTAACGTAAAATTAAATTCTTGTTTTTCAAGGGGTTGTGTTTAGCTCTAAATCGTCATTTGTTATTCCAAATTTAGTGATTTGTTTCTTCATTCTTTTAACGATACCTAATTTTCTTTTTTGGTCAAGGTAGAGATAGCCTTCTGGGTTTTGGTATGGAATTCCTTTTGTGACCATATTCCAAATGATGACTGCTAATTTTCTTGCTGTTGCAGTGATGGCCGAGACACGGCCTTTTCTGAAGTTGATTCTATGGAAAAAATCCCGCAGGGGTGTGCTGTCTTTTAAATTACCAATGGAGTTTGCTGCATTTCGCAGAGCAATTTTGAGTCTGTTGCTTCCTTTCCCTATTTTGCTGGATAGCACTTTTCCACCACTTACTTTGTTGTTGGGCGCCAGCCTAAGCCAAGATGTAAATTGTTTTGCGGAATTAAACTTTTTGATTCCATCAAAACCTACTTCACTCATGATGGTAAGGACGGTATTGTAACTCATACCTTCTATGGCTAAAAGGTCTACACCTTTGAACATTTGGTAGGATTTTAAATTGATGTCTATGTCTTTAGGGGTGTTTTTGTTAATGCGTTTATACGGTTTCTTATCGATATAATGTTCTTGTTTTTCAGGGTCTTTACCTATTATTTCGTCGAGTTTTGCGGCAATCTGGTCGTCACATTCTCTTATTTTCTTTTGCACGAAATCGTAGGTGTCTAGCTCATCTTTTAGTGCATAAAGGAAGTCTTTTCTTCCGTTGGAGTGCAATGCTTTGGCAATTTCTTCTTCGCTTTTCTTGCAGTTGTAATGACGTAAACTTGCTAGTTTTTCTGGATCGGTTTCGCCTAGAGCAATGGCACGAATAATTTTAAGTCCTGTAAGTCCCACCACATCTTTGACCACTACATCGAGGCGAATATTCATAAGTCTAAGGTATTTCTGCATCTTCTTTGTTGCCGAGGCAGCTTGTTTTATCAGATTGTATCGGTGTCTTGTGTATGTCCTGAGTATTTCGGTGTCTTCATCGGGTAAAAAACTACCCGAGAGCAGTCCTAAACTGTGTAGTTTTTGGATCCATTGACAGTCTTTGACATCTGTTTTCTTTCCTTTGATGTTTTTGGTAAATTTACCATTGCACAGGGTTACCTCAAATCCTCTTGAGAGCAGTACGGCATGTAAATTTTGCCAGTAGTTTCCGGTACTCTCCATAGCAACATGCTTAATCTTGTGTGAGGTCAACCAATCGGCAAGTTGGTATAGATTTTCATTGTAGACGCCAAACTCTTTGATTAAGTCATCGCTCTGACCAACTGCCACCCAATGACTTCTACTACCAATATCAATGCCTGCTGCATTTTTATTGACTACATCTAAGCTAATTTGTTCTTTCATACTTAAAGATTTTAAAAAGCTCTAAGGAAATGTGCTTTAGGCAAAGAGATTATTCTGAACGGGATTCCCGATAGCTATCGGGATCGCCAATGTACTGATGGCAAACATTTCAACCAGGATTGCGCACGTGCTTACACGCAGTAGCAACACTTTGAAAAACGGCCTTGCAAAGAGCTCAAATTAATTATTTAGAAAGATACGATTTTTACATTAGCCAACGTAATGAGGAAAGAAGCTTTCTATGGGGGATTACTGCCAACGTGTTTGTATAAGAATAGTTGCGATTTTGTACACGAGGAATTTCAGAATGAAATTCAGAAGTGTGCAAAATTGCAACTACCTTTGGTTAGGCTAAAATTAGCAATTATTTTTATACTTTGTTGCCAAATGTAGTTTTTTTCATTGTTAATTTGAGTTTTTGTCAATTCCTCATTTTTTATTTTTCAAGTTTGAGTAAGAATCCCGCTAATTTTCTAAATTCAGTTTCCGAAATTTTGGGATTGAGTGATAATTCCACCATTTAGTTTTCAATTCCGAAACTTCGAAAGAGTAGTTTTTCACATTTTATAAACTCAACATTTTGCTAAAATTCCGATTATCGAGAGAGTGTTTCACAATTTTTAAATTCCTTTTTTAGCTTTAAAAACTCAATTTTCAATTCAGGTTTTGAGTGAGTGAGCTATATTTGGCAACGGTCTAGTATAAGAATAGTGGCGGATTTTTACACACTAATTTTTCGGTTAAACACAGACCTTTTTTTAATTTTCTTACTTTCATTTTAGCGATTAAACCGCTATTATTTTTATACATTGTTAGCCACTGGCATTGTTTCAGCTGTCCATATTTCTTTCGCTTTTTCGAGTAAAAATCCGGCTCTATTTTCAATTTCTGTTTCGTTCCAATCGTTTAATTCAAGATAAGGTGCAAGAGTTTCAATTCCGCCCGAATAATGTTTTAAGCCTTCTTTATTTCCGCTACCTCTCTTTTTTTTTGGCCAATTGGAATCTCTAATTGAAGCGTTTAAAGATTGTGTAATAATCGCTAAATTTCCCAAAGTCTTTAGTTTGAAATTTCTATAATCTTTGGCTTCTTTTGTAGGAACGCTATTCCATTTATTTTCCCATTTTTTTGGCATTAAATGCTCTAAACTATATTTGCTAATTCCTAAAAGCTGGGTAGCTTGTTTATTTCTATTTCTAATTTTAGATTCAATTAGATATATAATTCCTGCGGTTTGTTTGTTGATTAAAATTGAATTTTCAAAACCTTGTTTTAATTCGGTGTCATTTGGTAAATAATTTACCTTGTCATTTCTGCCTTCTAAATATTCAACAAACTGCTGTTTAGATAATATTTTATTAGATATTAATCGGTCTGTAAATAGTTGATTGTAGTTTTTAGTCGTTGCTTTTACAACCATTCTACGCATTACATAACTTTCTATAAATGCAAAAAGCTCGTTTCGTTGAGTTTCATCCTCAACATTTTTGAGAATATAAAGAGAGTAGGGAATTAGTGTAGAAGTGTCAAGTCCGAAGATAATTGCATTTATACGTTCAATTCCGCTTTCTGAACTCAATTCATTATTAACAATATCGTAATCAAAATTTTCTTTAAATAAATCTGCGTATTCTTTTAGTTCGTCAAGGATTTTGGTTTTATCCAATTTATAATCTCTTATAAACCTTTTGTAAGACTCAAACAAGTTCTCAACTTTTGAAAACTCAATTTTATCTTCGGTATTTACTTTCAGTTCAGGTTCTTGTATTTTGATTTGTAGATACGAGTAAAAGAAAAGGTCTATGAATGTTCTTCTTAAACGACCTGTTGTTATTTCTCTGTCCCAATATATTTTGGTGTCGTCATCTTTTTCAAATACTTGCTTCCAATACTTATTGTAGCTTTCTATTTCGTCACGTTTGAAAAAGTAGTTTTTCAGCAATTCTGCTGTTGTTAACCTAACTCCAAGTGAATTGATTGTGTCAAAGATTTGTTGTTCGTCCTCTTCGTAACCAAGGTCAATCCCAACAAAAAGTATGTTGTCTAAAATATTGAAAAAATCAATTGAGTTTTCTAAATCCTCTGCTGTTATATTTTCGTTGAAAAAATTATAAGCCGAAAGAATATTGTCATTTTCAGAAACGTCTTTAAAAACTGTTGAACTTTCAAGATTTACAACTTTATTGAATGATTCTTGGTCGTTGTGATTATGAAGTAAAATGATAGATTTATCTCGCTGTTTTTTAAAAGTTTCGGTAAAATCGTTGTCGGCATTATTTTTTAAACACAGAACTTTTAGAAAGATATTTAAGGTCGTAAGTCTTTGTTGTCCGTCAATGACTGTTAAAATCGAATCTTTATTTGAAGAAGTTTCTTGCTGTTTTAAAATTACAGAACCTAAAAAATATGGTCTTTTCGTTGTCGAAACCATAATCATATCTTCTAAAAATCTTTGCCATTGTTCAGTATCCCAAACGTATGCTCTTTGAAAAAAAGGTATTTCTAAATTTCTACCTCTGTTAAATATATCTCTAATTGTTCTTTTTCCTGCTTCCATTAATTTCCTAATGTTTGTTTTATGTTCTGTTGTCGTTTTTGCTTCTGACTAACGTAAAATTAAATTCTTGTTTTTCAAGGGGTTGTGTTTAGCTCTAAATCGTCATTTGTTATTCCAAATTTAGTGATTTGTTTCTTCATTCTTTTAACGATACCTAATTTTCTTTTTTGGTCAAGGTAGAGATAGCCTTCTGGGTTTTGGTATGGGATTCCTTTTGTGACCATATTCCAAATGATGACTGCTAATTTTCTTGCTGTTGCAGTGATGGCCGAGACACGGCCTTTTCTGAAGTTGATTCTATGGAAAAAATCCCGCAGTGGTGTGCTGTCTTTTAAATTACCAATGGAGTTTGCTGCATTTCGCAGAGCAATTTTGAGTCTGTTGCTTCCTTTCCCTATTTTGCTGGATAGCACTTTTCCACC
The DNA here is from genome assembly GCF_017569185.1 of Polaribacter cellanae. Lineage (NCBI taxonomy): Bacteria > Pseudomonadati > Bacteroidota > Flavobacteriia > Flavobacteriales > Flavobacteriaceae > Polaribacter > Polaribacter cellanae. The sequence continues at coordinate 3,037,114 of NZ_CP071869.1, forward strand.
ACTTACTTTGTTGTTGGGCGCCAGCCTAAGCCAAGATGTAAATTGTTTTGCGGAATTAAACTTTTTGATTCCATCAAAACCTACTTCACTCATAATGGTAAGGACGGTATTGTAACTCATACCTTCTATGGCTAAAAGGTCTACACCTTTGAACATTTGGTAGGATTTTAAATTGATGTCTATGTCTTTAGGAGTGTTTTTGTTAACGCGTTTATACGGTTTCTTATCGATATAATGTTCTTGTTTTTCAGGGTCTTTACCTATTATTTCGTCGAGTTTTGCGGCAATCTGGTCGTCACATTCTCTTATCTTCTTTTGCACGAAATCGTAGGTGTCTAGCTCATCTTTTAGTGCATAAAGGAAGTCTTTTCTTCCGTTGGAGTGCAATGCTTTGGCAATTTCTTCTTCGCTTTTCTTGCAGTTGTAATGACGTAAACTTGCTAGTTTTTCTGGATCGGTTTCGCCTAGAGCAATGGCACGAATAATTTTAAGTCCTGTAAGTCCCACCACATCTTTGACCACTACATCGAGGCGAATATTCATAAGTCTAAGGTATTTCTGCATCTTCTTTGTTGCCGAGGCAGCTTGTTTTATCAGATTGTATCGGTGTCTTGTGTATGTCCTGAGTATTTCGGTGTCTTCATCGGGTAAAAAACTACCCGAGAGCAGTCCTAAACTGTGTAGTTTTTGGATCCATTGACAGTCTTTGACATCTGTTTTCTTTCCTTTGATGTTTTTGGTAAATTTACCATTGCACAGGGTTACCTCAAATCCTCTTGAGAGCAGTACGGCATGTAAATTTTGCCAGTAGTTTCCGGTACTCTCCATAGCAACATGCTTAATCTTGTGTGAGGTCAACCAATCGGCAAGTTGGTATAGATTTTCATTGTAGACGCCAAACTCTTTGATTAAGTCATCGCTCTGACCAACTGCCACCCAATGACTTCTACTACCAATATCAATGCCTGCTGCATTTTTATTGACTACATCTAAGCTAATTTGTTCTTTCATACTTAAAGATTTTAAAAAGCTCTAAGGAAATGTGCTTTAGGCAAAGAGATTATTCTGAACGGGATTCCCGATAGCTATCGGGATCGCCAATGTACTGATGGCAAACATTTCAACCAGGATTGCGCACGTGCTTACACGCAGTAGCAACACTTTGAAAAACGGCCTTGCAAAGAGCTCAAATTAATTATTTAGAAAGATACGATTTTTACGTTAGCCAACGTAATGAGGAAAGAAGGTTTCTATGGGGGATTACGCACAACGTGTTTGTATAAGATTAGTTGCGTGTTTTAAGTACTAAAATTAGCAAATAAATCACGTATAGAAAGTCCGCGAGGACTTTCGTAAGTAGGCTATTACCAGCAATTAATTTTATACGGTGTTAGGCAACGTTATTTTCCATTTCCAATCAGTTCCTTTTTCAATCAGATACTCATTGTCAATTATTTCAAATATTCTGCCTTTTTCAAATTCGTTTTGTTCCGCTTTTAATTCCATCAGGTCAGTTCGTTTTGGGTCATAAAGTCCATAAATCAGATAGTTGTATCTACCTATAACTAAACTAATTCCGTAATTCGGTCCGCCCATTATTTTTTCAGAATGCTGATTGTCTTGTCCATCATCTTCCCACCAGCAAACTTTACAAATATCATAATTACCACGTTCTTCAATTGTTCTGTAACCACAACAAGGACACGATTCGAGTTTAATCGGTTCGCCTATTATCCTGTCAAGATTAAGTTTTTCGCATAAGAATTCGTTTGTTACAGATTCCAGTCGATATCTTAACCAAATCATTAAAACTGCATCATACTTTTCCAATTCAGGGTTTTTAATTTCTTTCCCAGACTCAAATTCATTCCGAACAGGTTTTGGTAAAGAATTCCAACCTATGGAATCGCTCCAATCTTCTAAAGTCATAACTTCTAACTGTTCCGCTCTTTCTTTTTCTGAAAGTTCGGTCAATTTGATTGTTGAATATTTTTCTATTGCTTGTTGCCTTTCCAATGGGTTTGTTCTAATGTTGCCTAACGTGTTTGTATAAGAATAGTTGCGATTTTGTGCGCGAGGAATTTCAGCATGAAATTCAGAAGTGCGCAAAATTGCAACGACCTTTGGTTGAGCTAAAATTAGCAATTATTTTTATGCGTTGTTAGCAAATGTTGTTTTTTTTATTCTCCTTAGTTCATTAATTAAATCCTAAAATTCAGCTTTTGAGTAAGAATTCCGTAATTTATATTTTTCATTTTCTGCTCAATTTCTCAAACTTTCTAAATTTCACGATTCCTTGGAAATTCCGCAATTTTGTTTTTTCGAGTTTGAGAAAATTCTCACGTTTTATAATTCCACATTTGAGTAAATTCCCACGCAAAATCTTACGAGCGAGAGAGTGCTCAGCATTTTGAAATTCCTTTTTTGTGATAAAATATATTAATTTTAATTCACTATTTTTCAGCGTTTGAGTGAGAACAATATTTGCTAACGGTAAAGTATATGGCCAGTTGCGTTTACCGGTCATCGGTTTTCAGGTGTGTGTCTATAGTAAATCGTGGTAGAATTTCCCATTTATCGGAAAAGCAAGCAATTGGCTATATACAGTGTTATGCCACGTTTTATTCCGTTCGTTTGGCAATTATTTCCTGATTTTTCGAGCGTAAGACCATTCCACTTATTTTATTCTTGGATTTCTTGAATTCTATTTGTTCCTCTTCCGTTTTTAGGTAAAACTTGTCTTTTTCATAAGGTATTATTTCATATTCGACATTTGTCGGATTTTTCAAATATAGTCTGTCTTTCTTTTTTAAAATGGTCAGGTCAAAATTCGTTCCGTCAATTTTGTATGTGCCGATAAATTTGTGCAAATCATTTTCAGTTATTTTTATTTCTTTGAATTCTTTTGACACAAAAGACGGAATTGGTTTATAGTCTTTATTTCCGTCCATAAGTTCCGTGGCGAGAGCGGAAAGTACGGCTAAATGCCTTTCTGCTATAGTGTTTGCCATAAGATAAACTCCTGTCCTTGAGTTCAAATTTATATTGAAAGTTGCTACATAACCATCTTGTAGCCCACTATGGAACAAGTATGTTTTATCATTCTTTTTTTCAACTCCGATTCCCAAGCCGTAATATTCGTGTCCAAAACTTGTTTCGTGAAAAACTCCCATCGATTCTTCGCTCAAAAGTCTATTTTCCAGATATTTTCCTTTGTTTAGATGCGCAATTAAAAATCGAGACATTTGAGTTGGTGTCAAATACGTTAGTCCACCAGCTGGGTAGGGTTCGGAATATTGTTGAGCGATGGGGAATGAGTTATTATAAGCTAATTTGTAGGGTAGAGCCATTTCCTCAACGGTTTCGGGGGTTGGTTGGGTAAAATTTAAGTTATCTAAGCCTAATGGCTTTAAAATATTATCGTTTACATAGTCTCCATAGTTTTTACCCGTTATATTTTGAATAACCAAAGCAGAAATCACGAATCCATCATTGCAATATTCAAACTGCTTTTCGGGTTCTCTGACAGGTTTGACATTGTTGGCTATTTCTTTTAGCGATTTACGTTTTTCCTTGCTCCACAGGGGTACAAAATTAGCTGAAGCGGGCAATCCAGATTGATGCGATAGAAGATGTCTTATCGTAATCGGTTTGCTGTTTTCTGAAAATGATGTAATCGGGTTTTCGAGATAATCGTTTACCGGTTTGTCCAAGTCGACAAGTCCTTTTTCCACTAACTGCATAATTGCCATCGACATATATGGTTTAGCTGTCGAGCCGGTTGAATAGGTCGTTGAAGTTGTTGCAGGTGTTTTGGTCTTTACATTGGCATAACCAAATGCCTCCGCCCAAACTACATTTTCATCTCTTATCAAAGCAATTGAGATTGAAGGGATTCCAGTCTCCTCAATCATTCTTTTTATTTCCTTTGTTAGAATGTCCTTTGCGTATTCTGTTTGTGAAGGTTGTTCTTTGTTCTGTGCTTGGATGCTTGAAGCGAGAAGAATAGTTAAAACTAGGATAAATTTTATTTTTTCCATTTAGGTCTTGGTTTCTCTTAAGACGTTCGTTTATCTAGATTGTTACTTGAAGGACAAAATGTGGCATAACGTTTTTGTATAAGAATAGTTGCGGTTTTGTGCGCGAGGAATTTCAGCATGAAATTCAGAAGTGTGCAAAATTGCAACTACTTTCGGTTTGGCTAAAATTAGCAATTATTTTTATACTTTGTTAGCTTTAGTGCTTTTTTGTCCGTTTATTTTTTAGTCAATATTATATTTCGGTCGGCTTTTTAATTCCGCATTTTATTTTTTATTCAGCTCGACTTTTATTCCGTAAACTTGCTCAAATTCCGCAATATTTTTAGTTCAGATTTTGAGTGGACAATTCCGCAACTTGCTAAATTCCGATTGAGTGAAATTCCGCTTTTCAATTCAGTTTTCGATTCCGCAAACGAGCTAAAAAGTCAGACGCAATTCAATTCAGAGTTTGAGTAATTATTCAGCTCAATATTCCGCATTTTATTTTTAAATTCTGCTTTAAATGACTTTTGATTTAAACCTGAAATTTTCGGTTTTGCAATGTCCCGAGCATTAAAGCTAACGGTTTTGTATAAGAATAGTTGCGATTTTGTGCGCGAGGAATTTCAGCATGAAATTCAGAAGTGTGCAAAATTGCAACTGCTTTTGGTTTAGCTAAAATAGCAATTATTTTTATGCGTTGTTAGCAAATGTTGTTTTTTTCATTCTCCTTTATTCATTAATTAAATCCCAAAATTCAGCTTTTGAGTAAGAATTCCGCAATTTATATTTTTTATTTTCTGCTCAATTTCTAAAACTTGCTCAATTTCACGATTCCTTGAAAATTCTGCAATTTTGGTTTTTCGAGTTTAAGAAAATTCTCACGTTTTATAATTCCACATTTGAGTAAATTCTCACGCAAAATCTTACGAGCGAGCGAGTGCTCAGCATTTTGAAATTCCTTTTTTGTGATAAAACCGATTAGTTTTAATTCACTATTTTTCAGCGTTTGAGTGAGAACAATATTTGCTAACGTGTTTGTATAAGAATAGTTGCGGTTTTGTGCGCGAGGAATTTCAGCATGAAATTCAGAAGTGTGCAAAATTGCAACGACCTTTGGTTAAGCTAAAATAGCAATTATTTTTATACTTTGTTGGCAACCGTTTTTCCTTTGTCGCTCTGCTTTTTCACGTCAGCTTTAATTCATCCGTTTTTATTTTTTAAACGACCAATTTAGTCAATTCTGCTTAATTCTTTTTACGATTTTCCACATTCCGATTCTGCTTTTTCCTTTTCAGATTCATTTTCGTAGATAAACACAAACTTTTCGGATTATTACTTAAAAATCAAAAAAAAAAAAATTCGATTCTTTTTCCGTCCGAGTAAAATTCGGCGCAATAGTTTTCGGTTCAGTTTTTTATTCCGCAATAATTTTCACGTTTCTTATGCGTTTCGCTTGTCAGAAATCGGCTTAAAACTCAAAAATTTTCGGTTCAGATTTTAGTCGGCAAAAAATCCGTTTTAATTCGGTTTTGTATTCAGTTCAGTTTGTCAATTCCGCAATTCAATTCCGCCCACAATATTTTTTTCGGTTCTATTTAGCTGGATTTTTCAAATGTTTACGGATTTTTCTTAAATGGTTGCCAACGTTTATGTATAAGAATAGTTGCGATTTTGTGTGCGAGGAATTTCAGCATGAAATTCAGAAGTGTGCAAAATTGCAACGACCTTTGGTTAAGCTAAAATAGCAATTATTTTTATACTTTGTTGGCAACCGTTTTTCCTTTGTCGCTCTGCTTTTTCACGTCAGCTTTAATTCAGCCGTTTTTATTCTTTAAACGACCAATTTAGTCAATTCTGCTTAATTCACTTTACGGTTTTCCACATTCCGATTCTGCTTTTTCCTTTTCAGATTCATTTTCGTAGATAAACACAAACTTTTCGGATTATTACTTAAAAATCAAAAAAAAAATTCGATTCTTTTTCCGCTGATTTTTTCCGTCCGAGTAAAATTCGGCGCAATAGTTTTCGGTTCAGTTTTTTATTCCGCAATAATTTTCACGTTTCTTATGCGTTTCGCTTGTCAGAAATTCGCTTAAAACTCAAAAATTTTCGGTTCAGCTTTTAGTCGGCAAAAAATCCGTTTTCATTCGGTTTTGTATTCAGTTCAGTTTGTCAATTCCGCAATTCAATTCCGCCCACAATATTTTTTTCGGTTCTATTTGGCTGGATATTTCAAATGTTTACGGATTTTTCTTAAATGGTTGCCAACGTGTTTGTATAAGAATAGTTGCGATTTTGTGCGCGAGGAATTTCAGCATGAAATTCAGAAGTGTGCAAAATTGCAACGACCTTTGGTTAAGCTAAAATAGCAATTATTTTTATACTTTGTTGGCAACCGTTTTTCCTTTGTCTCTCTGCTTTTTCACGTCAGCTTTAATTCAGCCGTTTTTATTCTTTAAACGACCAATTTAGTCAATTCTGCTTAATTCTTTTTACGATTTTCCACATTCCGATTCTGCTTTTTCCTTTTCAGATTCATTTTCGTAGATAAACACAAGCTTTTCGGATTATTACTTAAAAATAAAAAAAAATTCGATTCTTTTTCCGCTGATTTTTTCCGTCCGAGTAAAATTCGGCGCAATAGTTTTCGGTTCAGTTTTTTATTCCGCAATAATTTTCACGTTTCTTATGCGTTTCGCTTGTCAGAAATCGGCTTAAAACTCAAAAATTTTCGGTTCAGCTTTTAGTCGGCAAAAAATCCGTTTTCATTCGGTTTTGTATTCAGTTCAGTTTGTCAATTCCGCAATTCAATTCCGCCCACAATATTTTTTTCGGTTCTATTTGGCTGGATTTTTCAAATGTTTACGGATTTTTCTTAAATGGTTGCCAACGGTTTTGTGTATGATTAGTGGCGTGTTTAAGTACCTAATTTAGCAAATAAAAACCGAATAGAAAATCCGTGAGGATTTTCGTAAGTAGGCTATAACCAGCCATTAATTATACACGTTGTTACCCAACGTTTTTATTTCCCATTATTATTTTAACTGCTTTGACAGCTTCTTTCTGATATTTTGATTTGTTAGCCAAAATTTCATTCAATTCCGTTTCAGATTTTGTTTTAAATTTTTCCACAAACTTTTCCGTTTGACTTTTTTCTTTTTTCCTTTCCAATTCTTGCTTTAAAGTTAAAGCTTCTTTAGAGTCGGATTTGTTAATGTATTGAAACATTCTAAACCTATACTTTGTATTCTCCACAATTGGTTCGTCGTGCAGAAAGTCCACAATTAAGTTTGAAATATAATATCTGTCTCCATTATTAAATTCCAAATCCCAGTATGCAAGGTCAGAGTTTATCATTTTCCAACGCATTGCATTGTCAATCCGATTTTTGTAATAAATTCCTAAATGATAAATTGAAGATTTTATTTCCGTTATTTTGTATTGTTTTAATACTCCGTTTTTGACAATTCCGATGCTATTATTTTTTGTGTCAATTTTAATTTTCGTATTCTTATTTTCTTTGTAATAGTTAAAATAAATAATGAAATTCGGTAGATTATAGATTAAGAAAATCACAGACATTATTTTGATAAACAAAAAGTCCAAAACAAATTGCTCTCCTTTTTTCAGATAATAATAAATAGGCGTTATTATTATTAAACCAATAACAAAATAAATATTCTCCCTCAAGAGGATTTTCAGAAGTTTGTTGTTATGTTCAAAGGTTTTTTTCAAATGTTGGGTAACGGTTTTGTGTATGATTTCGTTGCGTGTTTAAGCACTAAAGTTAGCAAATAAATCGCAGATAGAAAGTCCGCGAGGACTTTCGTAAGTAGGCTATAACTAGCAATGAATTATACACGTTGTTCTACGCAGTTTTTTTCCATAAATGGTTCAGAGACTTTTTTACTTTCCCTTTAATTTCATAAAAATATGCTCTATTTCCTTTGATAATTACTTTTTTATTTCTCGGCATTCTTTCTTTGTCGATGGGAATTACAACATCTAATTCGTAATAGTCAGAATTTTTGTTTTCAGTTTTGAGTTCTATAAAATCTGTAAAACCATAAGTGTAAATTCCGATTTTCTTAATGTCTTTTTTTGCTATTCTAAAAGTATTTGTTGAATCCAAATTCACTCTATTTCTTATTCGAGGTGCCCAAGCGCAACTTCCTTCTTTCAACCATTCTCTCGTTAAATGCTTGTATTTTCTTCTTTTATTAAAGTACAGAGTTAATAATTCAAATTCCGTTTTTTGTTTTTCAATCAAGTTTTGGTTTTCGTAAAGTTCAATATAATGATTGACTTTAATTTCAATTGAGTCTTTAAGTCCAATTTGCTTTTCGATTATATTCACAGTTGGCTCTCGTCTTTGTAAATCTGGATTTAGAATAACTTCTCCATCTTTTAAAATCCATTTTCCTTCGTTTGTATAATCTTTAAAGGTTTGTGGGTAAACATAATCAGTTGTTCGTAATCGAAAAGTCCAGTCCGCTTTTAATTCCAATTCAGTTCCTCCAAATTCTCCATTAGCCAAAATCATATCTCCATATGTTCCGATAAATTCGGATTTTCCATTTTGAGCTTGAGCATTGATTGTCAGCAGAAAGATTGTTAATATGTAAAGCGTTTTTCTCAAATTGCGTAGAACGTGTTTGTATAAGAATAGTTGCGATTTTGTGCGCGAGGAATTTCAGCATGAAATTCAGAAGTGTGCAAAATTGCAACTACTTTCGGTTAGGCTAAAATTAGCAATTATTTTTATACTTTGTTAGCTTTAGTGCTTTTTTGTCCGTTTATTTTTTAGTCAATATTATATTTCGGTTGGCTTTTTAATTCCGCATTTTATTTTTTATTCAGCTCTACTTTCATTCCGCAAACTTGCTCAAATTCCGCTATATTTTTAGTTCAGATTTCGAGTGGGCAATTCCGCAACTTGCTAAATTCCGATTGAGTGAAATTCCACTTTTCAATTCAGTTTTCGATTCCGCAAACGAGCTAAAAAGTCAGACGCAATTCAATTCAGAGTTTGAGTGATTATTCAGCTCAATATTCCGCATTTTATTTTTAAATTCCGCTTTAAATGACTTTTGATTTAAACCTGAAATTTTCGGTTCTGCAATGTCCCGAGCATTAAAGCTAACGTGTTTGTATAAGAATAGTTGCGGTTTTGTGCGCGAGGAATTTCAGCATGAAATTCAGAAGTGTGCAAAATTGCAACTACCTTTGGTTTAGCCAAAATAGCAATTATTTTTATACTTTGTTGGCAACCGTTTTTCCTTTGTCGCTTTGCTTTTTCATGTCAGCTTTAATTCAGTCGTTTTTATTCTTTAAACGACCAATTTAGTCAATTCTGCTTAATTCTTTTTACGGTTTTCCACATTCCGATTCTGCTTTTTCCTTTTCAGATTCATTTTCGTAGATAAACACAAACTTTTCGGATTATTACTTAAAAATCAAAAAAAAAATTCGATTCTTTTTCCGCTGATTTTTTCCGTCCGAGTAAAATTCGGCGCAATAGTTTTCGGTTCAGTTTTTTATTCCGCAATAATTTTCACGTTTCTTATGCGTTTCACTTGTCAGAAATCGGCTTAAAACTCAAAAATTTTCGGTTCAGCTTTTAGTCGGCAAAAAATCCGTTTTCATTCGGTTTTGTATTCAGTTCAGTTTGTCAATTCCGCAATTCAATTCCGCCCACAATATTTTTTTCGGTTCTATTTGGCTGGATATTTCAAATGTTTACGGATTTTTCTTAAATGGTTGCCAACGTTTATGTATAAGAATAGTTGCGGTTTTGTGCGCGAGGAATTTCAGAATGAAATTCAGAAGTGTGCAAAATTGCAACTACCTTTGGTTAAGCTAAAATTAGCAATTATTTTTATACTTTGTTAGCAAATGTTATTTTTTTCATTCTCCTTTGTTCATTAATTGAATCCCAAAATTCAGCTTTTGAGTAAGAACTCCACAATTTTTCATTTTCTGCTCAATTTCTCAAACTTTCTAAATTTCACGATTGATTGGAAATTTCGCAATTTTGTTTTTTTTGAGTTTAAGAAAATTCTCACGTTTTATAATTCCACATTTGAGTATATTCCCACGCAAAATCTTACGAGCGAGAGAGTGCTCAGCATTTTGAAATTCCTTTTTTGTGATAAAACCGATTGGTTTTAATTCACTATTTTTCAGCGTTTGAGTGAGAACAATATTTGCTAACGTGTTTGTATAAGAATAGTTGCGGTTTTGTACGCGAGGAATTTCAGCATGAAATTCAGAAGTGTGCAAAATTGCAACTACTTTCGGTTAGGCTAAAATTAGCAATTATTTTTATACTTTGTTGCAAAATCGTTGTTTTTTCAGTTTATAATTCCGTCTTATTTTCCTTTTTCTCTCTTTAAAATTTCAACTTTTGAGTAATTTTCTCACTATTTTTTATTCAGAGTTTGAGTAAATTCCACAGTTTAGATTTTTTGTCTTTCCTCAATTCGAAAACTTCCTATATTCAGATTTTGAGTAAGAAATCCGCCAAACTTATTTTCAGAATTCGAGTAAGTTCAAACATTTTAAATTCCAAATTTTCTGATTATTTCTAAAATTTTCGAGCGAGAGAGTGTTCCACAATTTTCATTTTTTCTAAATTTTAAAAAATAAAATCTCAAAATTATTTATTCAGTTTGAGTGATTTTCACAAACTTGCTCGACAATGTTTTGCAACGTTTATGTATAAGAATAGTTGCGGTTTTGTGCGCGAGGAATTTCAGAATGAAATTCAGAAGTGTGCAAAATTGCAACTACCTTTGGTTAAGCTAAAATTAGCAATTATTTTTATACTTTGTTAGCAAATGTTATTTTTTTCATTCTCCTTTGTTCATTAATTGAATCCCAAAATTCAGCTTTTGAGTAAGAACTCCACAATTTTTCATTTTCTGCTCAATTTCTCAAACTTTCTAAATTTCACGATTGATTGGAAATTTCGCAATTTTGTTTTTTTTGAGTTTAAGAAAATTCTCACGTTTTATAATTCCACATTTGAGTATATTCCCACGCAAAATCTTACGAGCGAGAGAGTGCTCAGCATTTTGAAATTCCTTTTTTGTGATAAAACCGATTGGTTTTAATTCACTATTTTTCAGCGTTTGAGTGAGAACAATATTTGCTAACGTGTTTGTATAAGAATAGTTGCGATTTTGTGCGCGAGGAATTTCAGCATGAAATTCAGAAGTGTGCAAAATTGCAACTACCTTTGGTTAAGCTAAAATTAGCAATTATTTTTATACTTTGTTGCCAAATGTAGTTTTTTTCATTGTTAATTTGAGTTTTTGTCAATTCCTCATTTTTTATTTTTCAAGTTTGAGTAAGAATCCCGCTAATTTTCTAAATTCAGTTTCCGAAATTTTGGGATTGAGTGATAATTCCACCATTTAGTTTTCAATTCCGAAACTTCGAAAGAGTAGTTTTTCACATTTTATAAACTCAACATTTTGCTAAAATTCCGATTATCGAGAGAGTGTTTCACAATTTTTAAATTCCTTTTTTAGCTTTAAAAACTCAATTTTCAATTCAGGTTTTGAGTGAGTGAGCTATATTTGGCAACGTATTTGTGTAAGATTAGTTGCGTGTTTTAAGCACTAAAGTTAGCAAATAAATCACAGATAGAAAGTCCGCGAGGACTTTCGTAAATCGGCTAAAACCAGCAATTAATTTTACACGGTGTTGGCAATAGTTATTTTTTATTCAGTTCGTTTATAATTTGTTCTGTAAATAATTGTTCAAAATCTTTTAGTTTCAATTCCTTAACATAATCCACATTCTTTTTCTGAACTCCAAAAAAGCCTCTTGCTTCAGTCACAAAAAATAATATACTGTCAAGCTGAACTTTTGTTCTGTCATTTTCGGTTTCTGAAATTATGGTTGATACAATTATTCTCGACCTTTTTTCTGGTAATTCGATTACTGCTTGATATTTTGGGTCATTATCACTTTGATAATATTTAAACATTTTTCTCAATACAGAATCTTTTTGCATTTCAAATTCTGTTTCGTAAGTCGATTTTAAATTTATTTCTCCTCTCTCTTTTGGAAGAGTAGTTGCTATAAATGCAAACGAGCAAATTCCAATTATAAATTCTTTTGGAAGGAAATTTATTTTTTTAATTCCGCTTGTGTTTTTTGTTCTGTAACGATAAGAAAGTGGTAAAATTAAAAGTGCAATTAAATCAGAATAATCCACGACACGATTTATTCCAATTCCGATATTATTCAGAAAGTCAATAGCAAATTGAGAAGAACTGCTTTTCCAAAAAACGAATAAAATTCCAGTCAGAATGTAAATAGTTTTGACTTTACTTTTGAATAATAAACTAACAAAATAAGGAAAGGCAAAAAGTCCGACGAAATCAGATAGTTTTCCAGTCAGATAATTATGAAACTGATATTTTAAATAAAAGTCGTTTACAAGAAGTAAACCAACAGAAATCAAAAATAATTTTCCGTAAAATAGTTTGTCGTTTTGCACTTCGTTTTAATTATTGCCAACGTGTTTGTATAAGAATAGTTGCGATTTTGTGCGCGAGGAATTTCAGCATGAAATTCAGAAGTGTGCAAAATTGCAACTGCTTTTGGTTTAGCTAAAATAGCAATTATTTTTATGCGTTGTTAGCAAATGTTTTTTTTCATTCTCCTTTGTTCATTAATTGAATCCCAAAATTCAGCTTTTGAGTAAGAATTCCGCAATTTATATTTTTCATTTTCTGCTCAATTTCTCAAACTTGCTCAATTTCACGATTCCTTGGAAATTCCGCAATTTTGGTTTTTCGAGTCTAAGAAAATTCTCACGTTTTATAATTCCACATTTGAGTAAATTCCCACGCAAAATTTTACGAGCGAGAGAGTGCTCAGCATTTTGAAATTCATTTTTTGTGATAAAATCTATTAATTTTAATTCACTATTTTTTCAGCGTTTGAGTGAGAACAATATTTGCTAACGTGTTTGTATAAGAATAGTTGCGATTTTGTGCGCGAGGAATTTCAGAATGAAATTCAGAAGTGTGCAAAATTGCAACGACCTTTGGTTAAGCTAAAATAGCAATTATTTTTATGCGTTGTTAGCAAATGTTGTTTTTTTCATTCCCCTTAGTTCATTAATTAAATCCTAAAACTCAGCTTTTGAGTAAGAATTCCGCAATTTATATTTTTCATTTTCTGCTCAATTTCTCAAACTTTCTAAATTTCACGATTGATTGGAAATTCCGCAATTTTGGTTTTTAGAGTTTAAGAAAATTCTCACGTTTTATAATTCCACATTTGAGTATATTCCCACGCAAAATCTTACGAGCGAGAGAGTGCTCAGCATTTTGAAATTCCTTTTTTGTGATAAAACCGATTAGTTTTAATTCACTATTTTTCAGCGTTTGAGTGAGAACAATATTTGCTAACGGTCTTGTATATGAAACGTAGCGTGTAAAAAGACGCTAACTTTTCGGATTATACACTAGCCGAATTTTTAAATTTTTCTTTTTATCTTAATATTCTCAAAAAGCCAAATTTAAAAATTTGGCGGGCTTCGAAAATAAGCAAAAACCTCTCGGAAAGCCTGTTATAGCTATGTTTTATATACGTTGTTGTAACACGTTTTTATTCCGTTCTCGTTCGTTAAACTTGTCATTATGATACTTTAAATAGATATAATGATTTGGCGATAATTTTTCCGAATTCAGTTTGTCTTTTCTGCTAATACCTAACTTTTCCAAGTCCGTTTTTGTGAGCAAAGTAGAGATTAATATTTCTCCATTCTGGTCAAATGAAATTAGAAATTTGTCAAATAGTTTATCATAATTTGGCGTCAATAAAAGTCCATTATACAAATCGTACTTTTCGGTTTCGTTACATTCACTAAATGGTTTAATATGCGATGCAATTAATATTTCTTGCATCTCAATTTTTGTAACACAAGATTTTTCCCAATACTCAATCAATTCTTTTCGATAATTGGACTGTCCTAATCGGATTTTGACTAAAGCTGTCTTTTCGGCTTTTAGTAATTCATTATTATTCTCAATTTCCTTTATTTGCTTTAAAACAATTGGCTCAATCTCGACAATCGAATTTTTTCTGTTTTTTAATAATCGATTAGCTTTCTCAATTGTTTCAGATGTTAGTCTGTTCTTATTTGCAAATTTTGTAACATATTCCAACGCTACAATATCTAATTTATCTCTAAAGATTTTTTTTCCTTTTGTTGCTCTTGATTTATATGATTTATCCGTCCAAGATTCGTATTCTTTATGTTTATCAAAATTCTCAAAAATGAAAGAATTATCTCGTGATTCATAATGTTTTTCAAATACCTCAAAGTATTTTATAAATGAGGAAATACTAATATGTTGAAATAGTTTTTTTACTTCATCAAGTGAACTGTCTTTAATCATATTTAACTCTGTTCATCGCGTTTCCTCAAATGTGTTACAACGTGTTTGTATATGGTTTGTTGCGTGCTTTAAGCAACTAATTTAGTAAATAATTACCGACCAAGAAAGTCCGCGAGGACTTTCGTAAGTAGGCAATAAGCTAGCAATAAACTATATACGGTGTTGCCATTAGTTATTTTTTCAGTTTCATTACTTTTTCCAACAATGGTGAAAGTCCGTTTTCTGTTATTGTGTCGTTATTCCAAAAACTCAAAACACAGCTAACATAATTTCCTCTAACTTCAGTTGCAATGTAATAGATAGTTAGTGTTTTTCCTCCAGACATACCAATCAAAAGCGATTTAACTCCAGTAAAGTCATAAATTACTCTTTTAGCTTTAGTTTCTAAACCTTCAAATTCTAAATCAACTATTTCTTCCGAAATCACTTTTCCTCCTTTTTGAGACTTTGTAATTTCAAATTGTTGCTCAACTGTATTTTTTGCATCTTGTAATTCTTTATGAACAGACCAGTTCATTTGTCCGTAATATGGACACTGAACATTATTTACACCCATCCAATTACAACTATTTCCTAATTTTATTTTTCTACCAGCAAAATTGATGCTATCAATTCTTATTGAGGCAAAATTTTCTTTAGGTATCTTCTTTTCAATTATTTGTCTTATAATCGTTCGTTCAAATTCCTTATCTCTTTTATTAATTGAACTAAATTGAATAATTGTGATTCGTTTTTCTTGGTTTTCGATAAAATAATATGAATTATTTTGAACTAAATTTTCAGTAATATTCTCATTATTTTGAACGTAATAATTATTATAAGAAATTTGCTCGTCTTTCGTTTTTTTAACTTTCTTTTTTATTGAATATTTTCTATAAACTTTTTTAAGTCCTTTTTCTGTAAATGGATAATTTAGTGTTTGACTTGTAATTGTAAAACCGTCAATATTATAAAATGATATTCCATTGTTATTAATTGCTTGTAACCTATTAAAAATACTATCTTTTTGAGCAAATGAAATTGTAAAAATTGAAACTGAAATAATTGTAAATAGTTTTTTCATATTATTCGGCAATTATAAAAGTATAACAAGGTCTATTTTCATTATTAATCCATTTTTTCCAGTTTTCTGATTTATTTGGGTCGTTGATATTTATGCCATCAACAGGAAATATTATAAATTTAGTAAACCAATTTTGTGGATTTTCTCCGTCTCTTTTAAACATTGCTTTTCTTGCTAAAACACTATCTTTAGGTTGAACACTAAATGGGACTGTAACTTCATAAGGTCCATTTGTTGAGCGTTTCAAAACAGTTGATTGAAAATTCACAGTTTTTTCTGAATTGTTTTTCACATAAAATGTTGTTGTTGGATATTTTTTACTTTCGGGAAATGGAATTAAAATTCCGCAACTTGTTAGTGTGCAAACTACAAGTAAAATTAATGTCAATTTTTTCATTCAGCGTTCTGATTTTTTAATTAATGGCAACGTTTTTGTATAAGAATAGTTGCGATTTTGTGCACGAGGAATTTCAGCATGAAATTCAGAAGTGTGCAAAATTGCAACTACCTTTGGTTAAGCTAAAATTAGCAATTATTTTTATACTTTGTTGCAAAATCGTTGTTTTTTCAGTTTATAATTCCGTCTTATTTTCCTTTTTCTCTCTTTAAAATTTCAACTTTTGAGTAATTTTCTCACTATTTTTTATTCAGAGTTTGAGTAAATTCCACAGTTTAGATTTTTTGTCTTTCCTCAATTCGAAAACTTCCTATATTCAGATTTTGAGTAAGAAATCCGCCAAACTTATTTTCAGAATTCGAGTAAGTTCAAACATTTTAAATTCCAAATTTTCTGATTATTTCTAAAATTTTCGAGCGAGAGAGTGTTCCACAATTTTCATTTTTTCTAAATTTTAAAAAATAAAATCTCAAAATTATTTATTCAGTTTGAGTGATTTTCACAAACTTGCTCGACAATGTTTTGCAACGTTTTTGTATAAGAATAGTTGCGATTTTGTACACGAGGAATTTCAGCATGAAATTCAGAAGTGTGCAAAATTGCAACTACCTTTGGTTAGGCTAAAATTAGCAATTATTTTTATACTTTGTTGCCAAATGTAGTTTTTTTCATTGTTAATTTGAGTTTTTGTCAATTCCTCATTTTTTATTTTTCAAGTTTGAGTAAGAATCCCGCTAATTTTCTAAATTCAGTTTCCGAAATTTTGGGATTGAGTGATAATTCCACCATTTAGTTTTCAATTCCGAAACTTCGAAAGAGTAGTTTTTCACATTTTATAAACTCAACATTTTGCTAAAATTCCGATTATCGAGAGAGTGTTTCACAATTTTTAAATTCCTTTTTTAGCTTTAAAAACTCAATTTTCAATTCAGGTTTTGAGTGAGTGAGCTATATTTGGCAACGTGTTTGTATAAGAATAGTTGCGGTTTTGTGCGCGAGGAATTTCAGCATGAAATTCAGAAGTGTGCAAAATTGCAACGACCTTTGGTTAAGCTAAAATAGCAATTATTTTTATGCGTTGTTAGCAAATGTTATTTTTTCATTCTCCTTTGTTCATTAATAAATCCTAAAATTCAGCTTTTGAGTAAGAATTCCGCAATTTATATTTTTTATTTTCTGCTCAATTTCTCAAACTTGCTCAATTTTACGATTCCTTGAAAATTCCGCAATTTTGGTTTTTCGAGTTTGAGAAAATTCTCACGTTTTATAATTCCACATTTGAGTAAATTCCCACGCAAAATCTTACGAGCGAGCGAGTGCTCAGCATTTTGAAATTCCTTTTTTGCGATAAAACCGATTAGTTTTAATTCACTATTTTTCAGCGTTTGAGTGAGAACAATATTTGCTAACGGATTTGTATAAGAATAGTTGCGATTTTGTGCGCGAGGAATTTCAGCATGAAATTCAGAAGTGTGCAAAACTGCAACTGCCTTCGGTTAAGCTAAAATAGCAATTATTTTTATGCGTTGTTAGCAAATGTTTTTTTTCATTCTTCTTTGTTCATTAATAAATCCCAAAATTCAGCTTTTGAGTAAGAACTCCACAATTTTTCATTTTCTGCTCAATTTCTCAAACTTGCTCAATTTTACGATTCCTTGTAAATTCCGCAATTTTGGTTTTTCGGGTCTAAGAAAATTCTCACGTTTTATAATTCCACATTTGAGTAAATTCCCACGCAAAATTTTACGAGCGAGCGAGTGCTCAGCATTTTGAAATTCCTTTTTTGTGATAAAATCTATTAATTTTAATTCACTATTTTTCAGCGTTTGAGTGAGAACAATATTTGCTAACGTTTTTGTATAAGAATAGTTGCGATTTTGTGCGCGAGGAATTTCAGCATGAAATTCAGAAGTGTGCAAAATTGCAACGACCTTTAATTTAGCTAAAATTAGCAATTATTTTTATACTTTGTTAGCAAATGTTGTTTTTTTCATTCTCCTTAGCTCATTAATTAAATCCTAAAATTCAGCTTTTGAGTAAGAATTCCGCAATTTATATTTTTCATTCTCTGCTCAATTTCTCAAACTTTCTAAATTTCACGATTGATTGGAAATTCCGCAATTTTGGTTTTTCGAGTTTGAGAAAATTCTCACGTTTTATAATTCCACATTTGAGTAAATTCCTACGCAAAACCTTACGAGCGAGCGAGTGCTCAGCATTTTGAAATTCCTTTTTTGTGATAAAACCGATTAGTTTTAATTCACTATTTTTCAGCGTTTGAGTGAGAACAATATTTGCTAACTCGTTATATAATAAATTTTATTAACGATATCCCGTAAATAAGTTAGAATATCGAATTTTTTTTATTGTTATATCCCTGTAAAGATAAATTATTTATAGCAATATCCAAAGGACTTTTTATTTGCTCTAAATCTTTTCTGGTTACATGTGTATAAATCATCGTAGTTTCTGGTCTGCTATGCCCTAATAGCTCTTGAATATGTCTTATGCCAATTCCTTGTTCCAACATATGTGTTGCATAGCTGTGTCTTAAGGTGTGAGGTGTGGCATTTTTGGTAATTTTTGCTACTCTTAAGTTTTTTTTAAAGAAAGAGCGAATAGATTCAGCACTATATTTACCACCTTTTGGATTTTCTATAAAATATTTTTTAGGTTTATAAGTATTATAGTAGTTTTTAATCAAAGGAAATGTACTTTCGGCAATAGTAGCATATCTATCTTTACGTCCTTTGCTATTTCGAATGTGAAGTTGCTTACGTTTAAAATCGAAATCGCTTAATTTTAAATCTATAATTTCGCTAATTCTTAGCCCCGAAGAATATAATATGGCCAATATAACTCGATGTTTTAAATTTTTAGTCGCTTGTAAAAGAGATATTACTTCTTCTATACTTAAAACAACAGGTAGTTTTCGATCTTTTTTAGGCATGTAAATTTTTTCTGTATTTATAGAACAAGCTGGGTAAAAATGCGCAAAATGCTTAAAGCCACTAACCATTTGTCTATGTGTACTTACAGCATAATTTAATGAGGTAACTGCCCATTCAATATAATTTCTAACATCGTTTTCGTTGAGCTCGCCTACTGGTTTTTGTTCTGTAAAACGTAAAAAATCTAAAATAAAATTACTATAACTGGCTATGGTGCTTTTGCTAAATCGCTTTCCTTTTAAAAACTCCAAATAATGTCGATACACTATTGTTTTTTCTTTATTTAAAGTTTTTTGTTCCTTTTTTACTACTTTATTGGTGGTTCTTTGCGCAGATTCGCTCTTATTTTTTGTAATAATTTGAATGTTTCCTTTTGCTAAATATATTTTTAAATTTTCAATTCGTACTTCATTATAATAAATATAAAATGTACTGTGTGTCTTGGTCCATCGAACACCATTAAATTTTTTTATATACTCTTTTATTTCAAAATTATAAGGAAATTTTATAGCAATACAGTGTTTAGAATTGTGTGTAAAAGCTTCTAGTGAGACATTCGTCATAAATAATAACAATTATAAAAATATTTCCCATAAATATACAAAAAAAACCTGTTAAGTTTTTAAGCTTAACAGGCTGGTTATTATTTTTTTAAGAAAAAATTAATTTTCTTTTCTTGGTGCTCTTGGTTTTCTATCATCACGTCTGTTATCACGTCCGCGATTATCTCTACCTCCAGAACGGTTATTATCTCTTGGTGGTCTTGCTACATAACCTTCTGGTTTTGGTAACAATGCCTTTCTTGAAACTTTTTCTTTACGAGTTCTTGGGTCTAAACCAAAGTATTTCACATCAAAAACATCACCCATGTTTACAACGTCAGATACGTTTTCTGTACGCTCCCAAGCTAATTCCGAAACATGTAATAAAACTTCATTTCCTGGTGCTTCCACATATTCTACAACAGCACCAAAATCTAACATTTTAATTACTTTTACTTCGTAAACGCTACCAACTTGTGGTTTAAATAACATCGACTCGATTCTAGCAATAACCTGTTCTATTCCTTCTGGTTTTGTACCTAAGATTTCGATAATTCCTTCTTCTGTAGTGGCATCTTCTGTAATTACAATGGTGGTTCCAGTTTCTTTTTGTAATTCTTGAATATGTTTTCCTCCTGGCCCAATAAATGCACCAATCATGTCATTAGGAATACGTCTGGTAATCATTTTAGGAGCATGTGTTTTTACATTTGCATTTGGTGTTGCAATTGTATCTGTAAGTTTCTCTAAAATATGCAAACGACCGTCTTTTGCTTGTTTTAATGCGTTTACTAAAATCTCGTAAGAAAGTCCTTTTACTTTAATGTCCATTTGGCAAGCTGTAATTCCATCAGCAGTTCCAGTTACTTTAAAGTCCATATCTCCTAAATGATCTTCATCACCTAAAATATCAGATAAAACTGCGTAACGTTCTCCATCGGAAATTAACCCCATTGCAATACCAGAAACGGGTTTCTTTAATTGTACACCAGCATCCATTAGTGCCATTGTACCAGAACAAACAGTTGCCATAGAAGAAGAACCATTAGATTCTAAAACTTCAGAAACGACTCTTACTGTGTAAGGACAGTCTGCAGGAATCATTCCTTTTAAAGCTCTTTGAGCCAAGTTTCCATGACCAACTTCTCTACGAGAAGTACCTCTTAATGGTCTTGCCTCACCTGTACAAAAAGGAGGGAAGTTATAGTGTAAATAGAATGTTTCTTCACCTTCGTAAGAGGCCATATCTATTTGGTTGGCTTCTCTAGATGTACCTAAAGTTACAGTTGCCAATGCTTGTGTTTCTCCACGAGTAAATATTGATGAACCATGTGTAGATGGTAAATAATCTACCTCACACCAAATTGGTCGAATATCTGTAGTTTTACGTCCATCTAACCGCAAACCTTCTGCTAAAGTTAATTCTCTAACAGCATTTTTTTGGGCTTTGTTAAAATATTTTCCAATTAACCCACCAAAATCTGCCAATTCTTCTTCTGTAAAAGTAGCTGTAATTGCTTCTTTTACTTCTGCAAATGCAGCAGAACGTTCTGCTTTAGAGGTTCCTTGTTTTGCAATTGCATAACATTTATCGTATGCTAAAGCTTCAATTTTTTTAGCTAAATCTTCATCTTCTCTTTCTGGTTCGTATTCACGAGTTTCTTTTTTACCAAAAGCTTCTGCCAAACGAACTTGTGCAGCACATTGTACTTTAATAGCTTCGTGTGCAAACTTAATTGCGTCTGCCATTTCTTCTTCAGAAATTTCATCCATTTCACCTTCTACCATCATTACAGAATCTGCGGATGCACCAATCATCATATCAATGTCAGATGCTTCTAATTGGGTTCTTGTAGGGTTAATTACAAACTCTCCATTTACTCTTGCAACACGTGCTTCAGAAATTGGAGTTTCAAAAGGAATATCTGATAATTGTATTACTGTAGATGCTGCTAAACCTGCTAAAGCGTCTGGCATAACATCTTCGTCATGAGACATTAACTGAATCATAACTTGTGTTTCTGCGTGGTAATCTTTTGGAAATAATGGGCGCAAAACACGATCTACCAAACGCATTGTTAAAACTTCGCCATCACTTGGTCTTGCTTCTCTTTTAAAGAACCCTCCTGGATATCTTCCTGCAGCTGCAAACTTTTCTCTATAATCTACTGTAAGTGGTAAAAAATCGACATCACTTTGTTTGTAGTTAGAAACTACAGTACATAATAACATTGCTTTTCCCATTTGAACAACAACAGAACCGTGTGCTTGTTTTGCTAATTTACCGGTTTCTAACGAGATGGTTCTTCCATCTCCAAGGTCTATAACCTCTCTAAATACTTTTGGAATCATAAAATTTAATTCTAATTTTTAATTACTGTTTGTTGTTGTGTTGTTGTTTGTAGTTGCAATGGAAATACAGAATTATTGTTGGTAATTCCGATCTTTTATATGGTTACTGATGTTGTTGGCAACAGCTTTTAAATTTTTTTAAAGTTTGTTAGGCTGTAAAAAAAAATGAACTTTTTAGATTCCCATTTTCATGGCAAAGATAATTTTACTTTGTTGAAGTTAAAAAGCTTCAAGAATTTTTTTTAATAAAAAAGAGGCACGTTTATAGTACCTCTTTTTATGTAAGAATTATTTTCTAATTCCTAATTCTTTAATAATTGCACGATATCTTAAAATATCTTTTTTCTTTAAGTAGTCTAATAAACTTCTTCTTTTACCTACCATTCTTACTAACGAACGCTCTGTGTTAAAATCTTTACGATTTCTTTTTAAATGCTCTGTTAAGTGGTTAATTCTGTGTGTAAATAATGCAATTTGCCCTTCTGAAGTACCAGTATCGTTTTTTCCTTTACCGTGTTTTTCGAAGATGCTTTCTTTTACTTCTTTTGTTAAGTACATGCCAATATTATTTAAATGATTTTTATGTATTTCACTGATTTTTTTCAATGAAGTTGCAAATATACTATTATTTTATTTATTTAATTAACCTTGTAAAAAGATATTTACATATAAATGCTGTTTATAAAAGTTGATAATCAGTATATATAAGTTATTAATAGGTTAGTTTAACACCTGATCTTCATTATTTATTAAAAAGTCGAATGCTTTATTTACTACTTCATTTAGTTTCATTTTATTTTTTTCTGCTAAAATTGCTAAACGTCTATGAACAGTGTTAGGAGTTCTAACATTAAATACCCCTTTGAAAAATTTATCAGGATTTTTACCAATCGATTTACAGGTTTCAAGATAATCATCAACAGCTTCAATAAAAGATTTTTTTAGTTCTTTCACAGATGCTGCTTCGTAAGTAACTAAATCATTAATACCTATAATTTTGCCGAATAAAATATCGTCTTCTGCGCTAAATTCTACAGAACCAATATAATTTTTATGTTTTAAATAATTTTCCATAATCTTAATTTTTCTATTATTTGTCTAATCACATATTGTTTCACAATATTTCCAGGATGCGGTTTGTGTAAGTTTATAATTTGGTTTTTTAAGTCTATAAACTTCACCCTTGAACCACCAGATTTTCCTTTCTTCTTTATTTCTGTAAAACCAAAATGAGCTAATATTTTTATTAATTCATCCCAAGTTAAATCTTTTGGAATATTTAAAAATTTAGTAATTAATTTTTCAATTTTACTCATGTGTAAATGTATAAAGAATAATTGCAACTAAAAAATAGTTACAATTGTTTTCGAAATTGAATTTTAAGATGTTTTTTTGATATTTACTATTGACTTCAATTTTAGCAAAGAAATTCATAAAAACGAATAGTTTTATATTACTAT
Organism: Polaribacter cellanae; assembly: GCF_017569185.1. NCBI lineage: Bacteria > Pseudomonadati > Bacteroidota > Flavobacteriia > Flavobacteriales > Flavobacteriaceae > Polaribacter > Polaribacter cellanae. The sequence continues at coordinate 3,060,325 of NZ_CP071869.1, forward strand.
TTTTAATGATTTCTGAAATTTGTTGTAAAAAACACAATATAATTTGTATATCTAAAATTAATCTTTAGATTTGTCTCGCAAATAAAGAGCACAAAATGTTACACAACAATTTTACACGTTTCTATTTTTACTTTTACTTTTTTAGTAAGAGCAGAGACTTTGTATTATGTTGTTAGGAAACATAAAATATATATAAAGTCTCGAATTTACTTCGAGGCTTTTTTTTTGATATTTTTTTAGCATAAATAATGAAAAAAACAATCGCCATCCAAGGAGCAAAAGGCTCTAACCATCATAAAGTTGCACGCGACTTTTATGGAAATGATATTCAGTTAAAAGAATGTATGTCTTTTGATATTCTGGTGGATAGCTTGTTGGATAAAACTGCCAATTTAGGAGTTATGGCTTTGGAAAATACCATTGCAGGTTCCATAATTCCTAATTATGCGTTAATCGATAATAACAACTTACATATAATAGGAGAAGAGTATTTAAATATTCATCATCATTTAATGTGTTTAAAAAATCAAACGATTGAAGATATAAAAGAAGTTTGGTCGCATCCAATGGCGTTATTACAATGTAAAGAGTTTTTTAAAAATTACCCTCATATAAAGTTGGTAGAAGATGTAGATACTGCAGAAGTTGCCAAAAGAATATCCAAAGAAAATTTAAAAGGAATTGCTGCTATTGCACCAAAAATAGCCGCAGAAATTTTCGATTTAGCAATTGTTGAAGATGGAATTCAAACGATAAAAGACAATTCCACACGATTTGTAATTGTACAAACAGAGGAACCAGCAATTAATGAAGAAGTAAATAAAGCCTCCTTAAAATTTCAACTGAATCATAAAAGAGGAAGTTTGGCAGCCATTTTAAATGTATTAAGCGATTGTAAAATGAACTTAACCAAAATTCAATCTTTACCAGTAATAGAAACACCATGGAAATATTCTTTTTTCGTAGATGTAACTTTTGATGCTTATAAAGAATACGAAAAAGTAAAAGCAATTATAGAAATAATGGCAGAAGAATTCAAAATTTTAGGAACTTATAAAAATGGTAGGCTTTAGCCTAATTCTGAACTTGTTTCAGAACTTTAATAATATCAAGATGATACAACCTGCAAAAAGATTAGACACTGTTAAAGAATATTATTTCTCTAAAAAATTAAGAGAAGTAAGGAGCTTGATGGCTGCTGGAAAACCAATAATTAATATGGGAATTGGCTCTCCTGATTTGCAACCACCAACAAAAGTTTTAGCAGCAATTCAGGGAAGCTTAGGTGATGCTTCTGCACATAAATACCAATCTTACCAAGGTTTACCAGAATTAAGAAGTGCAATTTCGAACTTCTATAAAAACAAGTTTTCTGTAGAAACGAACCCAGCAAATGAAGTGTTGCCATTAATGGGAAGCAAAGAAGGAATTATGCATATTTCTATGGCTTTTTTAAATGAAGGAGATAAAGTGTTAATTCCGAATCCAGGATATCCAACATATACATCTGTTACGAAATTAGTGGGAGCAGAGCCACTTTTATACAATTTAAGAGCAACTGATAATTGGCAACCAAATTTTACAGAGTTAGAACAACAAGACTTAAGTAATGTTAAAATTATGTGGGTAAATTACCCACACATGCCAACAGGAACAAATGCAACTTTAGAAACATTCGAAAAGTTAGTTTCTTTCGGAAAAAAGCACCATATTTTAATTATAAACGACAATCCCTATAGTTTTATTTTAAACGATAAACCCATTAGTATTTTACAAGTGGAAGGAGCAAAAGATATTGCTTTAGAGTTAAATTCGTTAAGTAAAACCTTTAATATGGCTGGTTGGCGAGTTGGAATGGTTTTAGGAAATGCAAATTTTATAAACGAAATATTAAAAGTAAAATCGAATATGGATTCTGGAATGTTCTACGGAATTCAAAAAGGAGCTATAGAAGCATTACGTTTGTCAAATTCGTGGTTTTTAGAACAAAATAAAACATACGAAGCACGTAGAAATTTAATTTGGCAATTGGCAGATAAATTAAGCTGTGTTTATAGTAAAAACACAACAGGATTATTTGTTTGGGCGAAAATTCCAGAAGGAAAAAAGTCTGAAGAAATTACAGATGCAATTTTATACGAGAAAGACATTTTTATAACGCCAGGAACTATTTTTGGTTCTCAAGGTGAAGGCTATATACGATTTTCATTGTGTGTAACATCTAAAGTAATTAAAGAAGCGATTAGTAGATTTTCTTAAAAAGTAGGCAGTTTTTCAGTTAGCAGTTGTCAGTCAATTTTTTGTAGGTAATAATTGAGTAGCAATGAATTTTTAACTTATTAAATTAAAGTTGGCGGTTGGCAGTCAGTTTACAGTAAAAGTAAGGCGATTTCAAAAGCTTCCTGCAAGGTTTCAGAAACATCCTACAAGGTTTCAAAAACCTTGTAAGTATAAAAGAATAAAATATAATAATACCTACAAGGTCTTAAAGACCTCGCAGGAAAGAGAAATAAAATGAAAAATATATTTTTTATTGGCATTGGTTTAATTGGTGGTAGTTTTGCAATTGATATTAAAAAAAGCAATTCAAAAGTTGTAATTCATGGAATAGATACTAATAAAAACCATCTAAAAGAAGCACAAAAATTAGGGATCATTCAACAGAAAGCAATTTTAAACGATTTAGAAAATGCAGATTTGGTAATCGTATCCATTCCAGTAGATGCAACCGTAAAATTATTGCCAACAATTTTAGATAAAATATCAGACAATACCTTGGTTGTAGATGCAGGCTCTACAAAAGATGCAATTTGTAAAGCAGTTGAGCATCATCCAAAAAGACGCAATTTTTTAGCCTGTCACCCAATTGCAGGAACAGAAAAATCTGGGCCAACAGCAGCGATTTCTGGCTTATATAAAGGAAAAACAAACATTATTTGCGAAGTCGAAAAAACAACTTTTAAATTGCAAGAGAAAGCGTTAAAGCTTTTTATGGACATTGGAATGCGTATTCGTTACATGGATCCTGTTTCGCATGACAAACATATTGCGTATGTTTCGCACCTTTCTCACATTAGTGCGTTTATGTTGGGAAAAACAGTTATCAATAAAGAAAAAAACGAGCGAGATATTTTCGATATGGCAGGTTCTGGTTTCGAATCTACAGTTCGTTTGGCAAAAAGCTCGCCAGCCATGTGGACACCAATTTTCGAGCAGAATAAAGAAAATGTAATAGAAACATTAGAAGAATACATCAATAATTTACAACATTTTAAAGAGTTGATGCAACAAGATAATTTCTCGGAAATTTTTAACGAAATGGAGAATACAAATTATATAAAACAAATTTTAAACGGCATAAACTAATAAGCCAAAACAAGTAGAAAAATGAAGAATACAAAAGAATTAAGAACATGGTTGGACGATATGAAATTAGATCATCCACTAGTAATAGCAGGGCCTTGTAGTGCAGAAACCGAAGAACAGGTTTTAAAAATTGCACACGAATTAAAAGATTCTGATGTAAATTATTTCCGAGCAGGAATTTGGAAACCAAGAACAAGACCAGGAAACTTCGAAGGTGTAGGTGCTTTAGGTTTAGGATGGCTTAAAAAGGTAAAAGAAGAAACAGGCATGAAAACCTGTACAGAAGTTGCAAACGCAGCACACGTTAAATTAGCGTTAGAAAACGATGTCGATTTATTATGGATTGGTGCACGTTCTACAGTTTCGCCTTTTATAATGCAAGAAATTGCAGATGCGTTAGAAGGAACAGACAAAATTGTGTTGGTTAAAAATCCGGTAAATCCAGATTTGGCTCTTTGGTTGGGTGGAATCGAAAGATTGTACACAGCAGGAATTAAAAATTTAGGAGCCATTCACAGAGGGTTTTCAACCTACGAAAAATCGAAATATAGAAACATTCCAGAATGGCAATTAGCCATTGAGTTTCAAAATAAATTTCCAGACTTACCATTAATTTGCGACCCTTCGCACATTACAGGAAACAGAGAAATGATTTTCGACGTTTCGCAAACTGCGTTAGATTTGAATTTCGATGGATTAATGATCGAGACTCATTTCGATCCAGACAACGCTTGGAGTGATGCTGCACAGCAAGTTACACCAACAAAATTGAAGCAAATCATGGAAGATTTAAAAATTAGAAAAGAAACGGAAACCGATTCTGGTTACAGAGATTCTTTAGAAAATTTAAGAGCTCAAATTAACGTTGTAGATGGTCAGTTAATTGAAATGTTAGGGAAAAGAATGAGTGTTGCCGATAAAATTGGCGAACTTAAAAAAGAGAAAAACGTGGCAGTTTTACAATCAAGACGTTGGAACGAAATTCTTGGAAACATGATTTTAGAAGGCGAAAGCAGAGGTTTAAGTGAAGAATTTGTATTGAAAATGTTCAAGGCAATTCACCAAGAATCTATCAATCATCAAGAAAAAATTATAAAAGGGTAGTTTTTGGGCGTTACCAAGCAAAAAAGCTTGGTCAGGCTTTTCGCTACAATCTTTTGCCTTAAAAAAGGCAAAAGGATTTCCACTGCAATCCTTAACGCGTATTGCAAACCTAAAAAGGAAGTTATAAAAAATAACTTTTAGATATATTTTAAGACCTCACAGATTTTAAAAACTGTGAGGTCTTTTTGCATGTTTAAAACTCCAACCCCAAAAGGGTTTCAAACCCTTTTGGGGTTAATTTCCATTAAACCATTTTAATTCGCGAATTCGTGGTAATTCCCACAACAACTCTATATTTTCTATATTCCTATGTATTAAAAATAGTTTTTTTTTAACCCAGTCAACTTCGAGTGAAATTTCTTCTTCAGAAATTTTATATCGAGAAGATTTCTTCGTTCTCACAAGTTTTGGATACAATTTTCTAAAAAAAAATAAAAAATCACTCGAACTGACATTATTATAATTACTTAAAATTCTGCATCTTTGTACTAATGACAGGAATCGTTTACAAATCTACAGGAAGTTGGTATCAAGTAAAAGCTGATAGTGGCGAATTTTACAAATGTAGAATCAAAGGAAAATTCAGGATAAAAGACATTAAAAGTACCAACCCAATTGCGGTTGGCGACAAAGTTATGTTCGATTTAGAATCGAAGAACGACGAAGAAACAGGAGTCATAAAAAAAATTATAGACAGAGATAATTTTATCGTTCGTAAATCTGTAAATCTTTCCAAGCAAACACATATAATTGCTTCGAATATCGACCAAGTTTTTTTGTTGATTACCATAAACAACCCACCAACATTTACCACCTTTATAGATCGTTTTTTAGTTTCAGCAAGAGCCTATAGAATCGATGTAATTTTAGTTTTCAATAAAATAGATTCCTACGAAATAGAAGAAAGAGCAGAAATTTTATATTTAAAAGATATTTATGAAGCCATTGGTTATAAATGCTTAGAGGTCTCATCTACTAAAAATAAAAACGTAGACCAAGTAAAAGAAATAATGGTAGGCAAAACCTCTATGTTTATTGGGCATTCAGGTGTTGGAAAAACAACTTTGGTAAATGCAATAGACAAAACGTTAAACTTAAAAACCAAAGAAATTTCCGACCAACACAATCAAGGAAAACATACCACAACTTTTGCAGAAATGTTCGATTTAAGTATTGAGACTAAAAACGATGCAAAAATTATAGACACACCAGGAATTAAAGGTTTTGGAGTGGTAGATATCGATAAATACGAATTAGGAGATTATTTTCCAGAGTTTTTTGCCTTAAAGCAAGACTGTAAATTTAATAACTGTATCCATACAAAAGAACCGAAATGTGCTGTAAAAGAAGCTTTAGAAGAAGAGGAGGTTTCTTGGTCTCGTTATAAAAGTTATTTGCAAATTTTAGAAGGCGAAGAAGAATCAGAGCATTTTAGAACCGATATTTGGAACGAAGAAGATAATGAGTAGGTTATGAAAATCGTAATTCAAAGAGTTTCAAAAGCAAGTGTAACTATTAACAAACAAAAAGTTGCAGACATTAAAAACGGACTTTTAGTGTTATTAGGAATTGTAAATGAAGATGCTCAAGAAGACATTAACTGGTTGGTAAGAAAAGTAGCAAATATTCGGGTTTTTAATGACGAAAATGGAGTCATGAACAAATCTTTATTAGAAAGTAATGGAGAAGCGATTGTTGTGAGTCAGTTTACGTTGCAAGCTTCCACCAAAAAAGGGAATAGACCCAGTTATATAAAAGCGGCAAAACCCGATATTGCGATTCCTTTATATGAGAATTTTGTTAAAACCTTGGAAAACGAATTGGGTAAAAAAGTACAAACTGGCGAATTTGGGGCAGATATGAAAGTCGAGTTATTAAACGATGGTCCAGTAACTATTATTATCGATTCTAAAAACAAAGAATAACTATTTTGTATTTTATCGACATCCATACTCATAAAAAATCATCAGCTGAAAATGTATTTTCTATCGAAAATAAATATCCAACTTCAGTAGATTTTTCCTTGCCATTTTCAATGGGTATGCATCCTTGGTTTATCAATAAAAATAAAATTGAAGAAGAACTTTTAATTGTTGAAAAGCAACTTCAACATAAAAGCTGTCTTGCTTTAGGCGAATGTGGTTTAGACAAAGTTACAGAAGCAGATTTTGAACTTCAAGAAGAAGTTTTTAGAAAACAAGTGCGGCTTTCAGAAAAATACAACAAACCTGTTATTATTCATTGTGTAAAAGCATTTCAAGAAATTATTGAAATTAAAAAAGAAATAAAACCAAGACAAAAATGGATTTTACACGGTTTCAATAAAAACATACAAGTTGCCAAAAGTTTATTAAAAAATGGAATTCTAGTATCATTTGGAGCAGCAATCATCAAAAATGAAAAATTGCAAAAAGTGGTTTTAGAAATTCCTTTAGATGCATTGTTTTTAGAAACAGACGATTCAGAAGTAGAAATTCAAGAGATTTATCAAAAAGTAGCAAATATAAAAAGTATCGAAGTTAAAGAGCTTCAGAAAATAATAAAAGAAAATTTCACAAATCTGTCTTCCTCGAGCATTACTGAAATAAAAAGATGTTTTTATTGAAAGTAACGAACGCAGTTTTAGAGAGCTTATAATTTTAACAAATTTTAAATTTGTTCTCGACTTTAGCCTGTCTTGTGCGAAGACGAAAGGCTCGAATAGACATTAATTTTATTAGTATAGTATGAGTTGGTTAGAAAGAACCGAATTATTGGTGCAAAAAGAAGGCATTGAAAAATTACAAAAAGCCAATATTTTAGTTGTTGGTTTAGGAGGAGTTGGTAGTTACGCAGCAGAATTTATTGCAAGAGCAGGTGTAGGAAAAATAACCATTGTAGATGGCGATGTTTTTGATGAAACAAACATCAATAGGCAATTACCAGCATTACAATCTACAATTGGGAAAGCAAAAACCAAGGTTTTATCAGAAAGATTAAAAGATGTAAACCCAGATTTGGAATTAACGGTTTTAAAAGAATTTTTATCACCAGAAAGAGCTTATGAAATTGTTTCAAAAGAGTTCGATTATGTGTTGGATTGTATAGATTCTATTACGCCAAAAATAAATTTAATTGTGGCTGCTAGGAGAAAGAAAGTCAAAATTATTTCTTCCATGGGAGCAGGAGGAAAGTTAGATGCCACTAAAATTAGAGTAAAAGACATTGCAAAAACAAAGAATTGTACCATGGCAAGAGTTTTAAGGAAGCGTTTAAAAGAACGAAAGGTAGATAAAGGTGTAAAAGCGGTGTATTCAGACGAGGTTCAAATAGCAGAAAGTGTAAAAATAACAGACGGAACGAACTTTAAAAAATCGTACTATGGTACGATTAGTTATATGCCTGCTGCTTTTGGCTTGCAAGCTGCAGCTCATGTAATTAATTTTTTAATAAAAAAGTAAAAAACAGTTTCCAAGGAAAATAAATTAATTATATATTTGCCATGGAAAATAAAAATTAAAAAAAAGAATTAAATTAGAAAAAAATGAAAAAAATAGTTTTATCAATAGTAGTTGCAGCATCAGTTTTAACTGCATGTAAAGGCAAAAAAGAAAAAGTAGAAGTAAAAGAAGCTGTAAAAGTAGAAGTTAATGCTGCAGATTTAAATAACGTAAATACACAAGCATCTGTAATATCTTGGAAAGGAACAAAACCAACAGGTTCGCACAATGGAACAGTAGCTCTAAAAAGCGGAGGTTTAGTTATAGAAGATGGAAAACCAACAAAAGGTGTTTTTGTTATAGATATGACTTCTATAAAAGTTTTAGATATACCTGAAAGTGAAGAAGGAAATGGCAAGTTAACAGGTCATTTGTCTTCTCCAGATTTCTTTGATGTTGCTAAATACCCAACATCTAAATTTGTAATTACAAGTGTAGAAGAAAAGGAAGGTAAATTAGCAGTAACAGGAAACTTAACTTTAAGAGATATTACAAAAAGTATTACTATCCCTGCAACGATTTCTACAGAAGGAGATGTTACAACTTTTACAAGTGAAACATTTAATGTAGATAGAACAGATTTTGGAGTTACATATAAGTCTAAAAAATTAGATGCAGCCTTAAAAGATAAGTTTATCGACGATATTATGGAACTACAATTTACGGTGGTAACAAAATAATAAATATTAAGAAAATATTAAGTTTTTAATAAAACCCAGAACGAAAGTTCTGGGTTTTTCTATATTTGTAAATTATGATAAAAAAATCAACCTTATTTTTTCTGTTTTTTTTGGTTAGTTTATTTATTTACTCACAAGATATAGAGTATAGTAGCTTTTCGATACCAAAAAAGTTAACAGAAAATGCAAACGCAGTTGTTAAAAATACTTCCATAGAAATTACTATTGAAGATATTGATGAAATGACCGTTTATAAAAGAGAAGTTGTAACCGTACTTAATAAATTAGGAAATGTAGATGCAAGAATTGCAGAGGGTTATGATAATGATACGAAGATAAAGGATTTATCTGCAATAATTTATGATGCTTCTGGAAAACGAATAAAAAAGTATAAAGAAAGAGACTTTTTAGATGTAAGTGCTGTAGGTGGAGGAACATTATATTCCGATTCTCGTGTTAAATATGTAAATTATATACCAATTTCGTATCCATATACAGTTGTTTTCGAGTCGAAATATAAAACGTCTTCAACAGGTTTTATTCCTTGGTGGTTTCCTGTAAATGGGTATTATGTTTCTGTGGAGAATAGTTCTTACAAAATTAACAATCCTAATAAAATTCCTTGGAGATACAAAAAAACAAACTTTAAAGGATTCCCTATCGAAGCAAAAGAATCTGATACAGAAATTTTCTATTCAATAAAAAACCAACCTGCTTACAAATACGAAAATTCTACAGTTCATTATAGGGAAATTCTACCCAAAGCTGTAGTAAGTTTAAATAAATTTTCCTTAAAAGGAGTTGCTGGGCAATACACAAACTGGAAAGAATTTGGTGTCTGGATGAATGCGAAATTACTTCGTGGAAGAACAGAATTAGAACCTGCTACTGTTGCAAAAGTAAAAAGATTAGTTGAAGGAGTTGAAGATCCTATAGAGAAAGCGAAAATTATTTATAAGTATATGCAAGATAAAACTCGCTATATAAGTGTTCAAGTGGGTATTGGAGGTTGGGAGCCAATAGCTGCAAATCAAGTAGATAAAGTGGGTTATGGCGATTGTAAAGGATTAACAAATTATACAAAAGCGTTACTAGATGCTGTGGATGTTACTTCTTATTATACCGTTGTTTATGCTGATGAAAAAAGAGATATCGATAAAGATTTCTCTTCTATTCAAGGAAACCACGTAATTTTAAATATACCAAATAAAGGAAATGATATTTGGTTAGAATGTACAAGTCAAACCATGCCTTTTGGGTTTTTAGGCGATTTTACAGACGATAGAAATGTATTGGTTATAACTCCAGAAGGTGGTGTTATAAAGAGAACAACTGTTTATAAAGACGAGAAAAATCTTCAAAAAACAGCAGGAGAAATTACGCTTAAAAAAGATGGTTCTTTAACAGCGAGTTTTAAAAGAATTTCGGAGGGTTTGCAGTACGACGATAAGTTTGGTTACACTGGTTTTACTGAACAAGAGCTTTATAAAAATTATAAATCTAAAGATTGGAGTTACAACAATAATTTAGAAATTGAATCTGTAGCACTTACGAATAATAAAGATGACATTATTTTTACAGAAGAAATAAAAGCTTCAATTAAGAATTATGCAACTGTAAATAATGCGGAATACCTTTTTAGAGTAAATGTTTTTAATAGAAATACGTATGTTCCAAAAAGATATCGAAAAAGAAAATTACCATTAAAAATATATCGCGGTTATAAAAATGAAGATATCTTTAAAATAACCTTACCTAAAGGCTATATTTTAGGAAATCTTCCTCCAGAAAAGTTCATAAACACAAAATTTGGTACTTACAAAGTTAGCATCACTAAAATTAACGATACTTCATTTATGTACAATAGAGTTCTTTCTATAAAAGAAGGAGTATATCCAAAGGAAGACTACAGGGCTTATAGAAGTTTTAGAAGAAGTATTGCTAAATACGAAGGCCTTAGAATTGCAATCACCAAAAAACTATAAGATGAAAAAACTACTTTTAACTGTACTTTTAATTAGTCAGTTTTCGCTAATTGCCCAAAATTATAAATTTGGAAAAGTAAGTAAAGAAGAATTACAAGAAAAATTTTATCCACTAGATTCTACTGCAGATGCAGCTTACTTATACAGGAAAAGGAGAACTTACTATAATTTTGTTAGAAATAGTGGCTTTCAACTAGTAACAGAATACCACGATAGAATTAAAATTTATACCAAAGAAGGTTTTAACATGGCCACAAAAGCCATTTCTTATTATAGTCCAGAATCTGGAACTTCAGAAAGAGTATCTTCCATAAAAGGATATACTTTTAACCTCAAAGAAGGTAAAATTATAAAAGCAAAATTATCAAAAAAAAATATTTTTAAAGAAAGGTTGAATAAGTTTAGAGATATAAAAAAAATTACAATGCCTAATATAACAGAAGGTTCTGTAATTGAGTTAAGGTATATGTTAGTTTCTCCATACATACAAAATATAGAAGATTTAGATTTCCAGACAGGTATTCCAATTAAAAAAATAGAGTATCAAATAGAAGTGCCAGAATATTTTATTTTTAATAAATTATCTAAAGGATATTATAGTGTTAAAATGAAATCTGATACAAAAAATGGTATAATTGGGAAATCAAATTATAAAATAGAAGTTTTTAAATTTGAAGATAAAAACATACCTGCTTTAAAAGACAATGAACCTTTTGTTGGTAATATAAATAATTATAGAGGAGGAATGAAGTTTGAGCTAACACAAACAAATTTTTTAAGTATCGGTGGACGTATTAAAACATATTCTAACTCTTGGGAAAGCGTAAGTAAACAAATATACAGAACCAGTAGCTTTGGAAATGAGTTAGATAAATCTAGTTATTATAAAGACGATTTAGAAACTATTTTAGAAACAAACAAAACAGAGTCAGAAAAAATAACTGCTATTTTTGAGTTTGTAAAAAATAAAGTAAAATGGAATAACTATTATGGAATCTACTCAGACAATGGAGTTAGAAAAGCCTATAAAGAAAGAGTTGGTAACGTTGCAGATATCAATTTAATGCTAACGTCTATGTTACGATCGGCAAACTTAAACGCAGACCCAGTTTTGGTAAGTACTAGAGCAAATGGAATTCCTTTTTTTCCTACAATAGATGGTTTTAATTATGTAGTTTCTATGGTAGAATTGTCTTCTGGAGGTTATATTTTATTAGATGCAACAGAACCTTATAGTTCACCAAATATTTTACCCAAAAGAGCTTTAAATTGGAATGGTAGAAGAATTTCTAAAGATGGTATTTCTTCGTGGGTAAAGTTAATGCCTTCTCAACCAGCAACACAAGAAAATACTGTTATGGTAAACATTTCTGAAGATATGATGGTAAATGGACTCATAAGAACAAAATTTTACAAATTAGATGCTTTAAGTTACAGAAGAAATAACAATCATTTAGAAGAAGAAGATGTAATTACTTCAATGGAAGAGAGTCACAATATCGAAATTGAAGACTTTAAGGTAGTTAATGAAAATTTTATTGGTAAGTCTATTGTAAGAAACGTTAAATTTAGTAGTGAAGATTTAATAGAAAGTATCAATGGTAAAATTTATATAGAACCATTATTGTTTTTATCGCAACATAAAAATCCGTTTAAATTAGAAGAGCGAAAATTTCCAGTAGACTTTACAACACCTCGAGTTTTTAAAAATACGGTATCTATAAAAATTCCTGAAGGCTATAAAGTAGAAACTTTACCAGAAAGCTTAGCCATTGGTTTACCAGAGAACTTAGGTGTTTTTAGGTTTCAAACTACAGAAAAATTTGGTAAAATTACTACCATTTGTATTTTACAATTTAATAGTGCAATTATTGCTCCACAATATTATGCAGCTTTAAAACAATTTTATTCTCAATTGGTAAAAAAAGAGTCAGAAAAAATTGTGTTTGTTAAAATTTAATTTTTTTATTTATTCTAAGAAGGAAAACCTAACATGCTACCCATGCCAACCGTAAACAACCAACAACCATAAATGGCGTGTTCAATAGAAACTAAAGAGGTAGATTTCGTTTTTTTGTAAGTAATCGCAAATAAAAGTCCACCAATAAAAGCGATAATTATTACAATTGTATTCCTAAAAAATAAATGTGCTAAAGAGAATAAAATGGCATTTATAAAAAGAAATAGTGTTTCATCTTTAAATAGGCTTTTATAACGTTTAAAAAAGAAAGTTCTAAATAAAATTTCTTGTGGATAGACAGAAAAGACAGCGTAAATAAGCAGAAATATTAGCCATTTAATAGGTTTGTTTAAAACGATTGCAAAAAGATTTGCTGCGTCTGTAAGCCAAACAAAAACAGTTGTAAGAATAACAATTACAAGAAATTTTAAAAGTGTTGTTCTCCAAAAGTTTTTCCAATTGATATTCTTTTTTATTTTAAATTGAATTTTTTCTACCTTTAAAACAACATAAAGAATATATCCAAAACCCAAAACACCAATCATCAATTTTATAATTGGCGAATATTCAAAGCAAAAACTAATTGGAATTAATATAAAAATGATAAAAAGTTCGGTAAGTTTATAGTTGGTCGTTTGCATTTTAACTAAGATTTATAGCAGTTGTATTCTTCACTTTTTCGATGGTAAAAATACTGTGTGTACTTCCAATATATCTTATGGCAGTTAATTTAGTAACCATAAAATCCCGGTATTCGTCCATATCTTTTGCATAAATTTTTAGAATATAATCGTAATCTCCACTTACGTGAAAACATTCCGAAACTTCTTCGAGTTTTAAAATTTCACGCTCAAAAGTAGTTACATATTCTTTAGAATGTTGCACCAATTTAATATGACAAAAAACCAAAAAAGACTTTTCAATTTTGTTTTTGTTAATAATTGCCACGTACTTTTCAATCACCTTTTCTTTTTCCAGCTTTTTAATCCGTTCATAAACAGCAGTTACAGATAAATTTAACTGTAAAGAAAGCTGTTTTGTGGTTTGTTTACTGTCTTCTTGCAATAAATTAATCAACTTTTTATCAATTTTATCTAACATATAAATTAAAAATTTTCTAAAAATAGGTTATAACTGAATATCTTTTAGTTTTAAAAACTATTTAATAAGTCAAAAATAGAAATAAAAACTATAATTACTGTTTTATATTGATTAATAATCTATTTACTTTTAATTTTGATTCAAATTAAAAACAAATAGTATGAAATTCAATCCCGCAGATAAAATTCAAGATTTACAATATTTTGGCGAATTCGGAGGCGTAAACCCATCCATTTCAGATTCATCAACCTATACCTTCTTATCCGCAAAAACAATGTTCGATACCTTTGAAGGAAATGCAGATGGTTGTTACTTATATTCTCGTCATTCAACACCTTCTAACCTATATTTAGGAGAAGCATTAGCAGCAATGGAAGGTACAGAAACCGCCAATGTTACTGCCTCTGGAATGGGTGCAATTACACCGGTTTTAATGCAATTATGTGGAGCAGGAGACCATATTGTTTCTAGCAGAACAATTTATGGAGGAACCTATGCTTTCTTAAAGAATTTTATACCAAAATTTCATGTAGCAACTACTTTTGTAGATATTACAAAATTAGCTATTGTAGAGGCTGCAATTACAAAAAATACGAAAGTTTTGTATTGCGAAGCCGTTAGCAATCCACTATTAGAAGTTGCAGATATTGCAGGGTTATCAGCTTTAGCGAAAAAATACAATTTAAAATTGGTAGTAGATAATACGTTTTCTCCATTATCAATTTCTCCTGCAAAACTAGGAGCCGATATCGTTTGCCACAGTTTAACCAAATTTATAAATGGCTCTTCAGATACAGTTGGTGGCGTGGTTTGCGGTTCGCAAGAATTAATCAACGATTTACGAAATGTAAACGATGGCGCTTGTATGTTGTTGGGTGCTACAATGGATAGTTTGCGAGCAGCATCCATACTCAAAAACATGAGAACTTTGCATATTCGAATGAAGCAGCACAGTTTTAACGCTACTTTTTTAGCAGAAAAGTTCGAAAAAGATGGACTAAAAACGGTCTATCCAGGTTTGGTATCTCATCCCTCGCATAATTTATTCAAAAAAATGATGAATCCAGAATACGGTTTTGGAGGAATGTTAACCATCGATGTTGGTTCTTTAGACAAAGCCAACGAATTAATGGAGTTAATGCAACACAAAAATTTGGGTTATTTAGCCGTAAGTTTAGGTTTCTATAAAACCTTGTTTTCTGCACCAGGAAGTTCTACATCGTCAGAAATTCCAGAAGAAGAGCAAAAAGAAATGGGGCTTTCAGACGGTTTAATTCGTTTTTCAATTGGTTTAGATAACGATATTGAGCGAACTTACAAGATGATGAAATCTTGCATGAAAGAAGTTGGCATTTTGTAAAATTATTAGGGCGTTCCCAAGCAAAAAAGCTTGGTCAGGCTTTCGCACTCGCTTTTTTTGAGAAAAACAAAAAAGAGCTCAAACAATTGCTCAATCCTTAACGCATATTGCAAGTCCTAAAAGGAAGTAATTTAAAAGTACAACTAGATTTCTAGACCTCACAGGCTTAAAACTGTGAGATTTATTTTTTTCAGAGATAAAAACACGCTAATTATATTTAAAAACTACAAAAAATAAAAATTCGTGAATTCTTAGCATTTCAAGAAAAATTACATCAAAAAGCGATTTTCCAATTCAATTTGCATAATTTCTTCTAAAATCGTAACATTACAGGACAAAAACTTATAAAATGCCAGACGAAAAAAATCTCTCAGAAATAAATATTGAAAATCAGAAAATTATAGACAATAAGGAGTTAAATTTGTTTGAATCCTTAATTCCTGTTATAATATTAATGTGTTTATTGGCATATAATATCTTTTTTGTAGAAGGGCAAGAGTGGTTTGGAGGATATACAAATCAGTATATTTTATTAATGGGAGGTTTGGTTGCAGTAGCAGTTGGCTTTTTTAATAAAGTTTCTTTTTCGAGCATGATTGCAGAAGTTTGGGAAAACTGGAAAAGTGTTTTTATACCCATTATAATTTTATTTTTAGTTGGAGCATTAGCAGGAACTTGGTTAGTTAGCGGAATTATTCCAGCAATGGTTTATTATGGATTGCAAGTTTTAAGTCCCGAAATATTTTTACCAGCATCTGTAATAATTGCAGCAATAATTTCTATTGCAACAGGAAGTTCTTGGACAACTTCTGCTACAGTTGGCATTGCTTTGGTAGGCATTGGAAGTGCTCTAGGAATCGATCCTGGAATGATTGCAGGAGCCGTAATTTCTGGAGCCTATTTTGGCGACAAAATGTCTCCACTTTCCGATACAACAAATTTAGCACCAGCAATGGCTGGTACAGATTTATTTACACATATACAATATATGGCAATTACAACAGTGCCAACTATTATAGTTACGTTAACTGTTTTTGCAATTATTAGTGGAAATATAGATACAACAGGAAGTGCAGATATTACTAATTTATTGGCTTCCATAGATAATACATTTTATATTTCGCCTTGGTTATTTTTAGTGCCAGGAATTGTAATTGCCATGATTTTACTAAAAACAAAACCATTATTAGCTTTGGGGATAGGAGTTGTTTTTGCGGCGGTTTTTGCATTTATTTTTCAAGGAGATGTATTGGCAAATTTATCTGACTCTAAATTTTCTTCGATAATTAATTCCGTTTTAACAGACACAAATATTGAAACGGATAATGAAAAATTATCAGAATTATTTTCTTCTGGAGGAATGAGTGGAATGATTTGGACGATTCTATTAATAATTTGTGCCATGGTTTTTGGCGGAATTATGGATGCTATTGGAGCCTTGGCAAAAATTACAAAGAGTTTATTGTCTGTTGCAAGTTCCGTTTTTGGTCTTTTTGCAAGTACAGTTGTAAGTTGTTTAGGTTTAAATGCAATTGCATCCGACCAATACTTAGCAATTGTAATTCCTGGTAAAATGTTTAAAAAAGCGTATGAAGATAAAGGGTTGGCTCCAGAAAATTTAAGTAGAACTTTAGAAGACTCAGGAACAGTAACTTCGGTTTTAATTCCTTGGAATACTTGTGGTGCTTACCAAAGTAGCGTTTTAGGCGTTTCTGTAGCAGATTATTTTGTGTATGCTATTTTTAATTATTTAAGTCCGTTTATGACGTTGCTTTTTGCGGCTTTAAATATTAAGATTAGGCAGTTGGTAAAGAAGTAGATTTTACACGTTGTTTCTTGGAGATACAAAGAGTAAAACACAGAACTTCGCAGAGCTTTTTTGTTTATTTTCTGTGTTTTATTACTGAATCTTTTAAAAGTATTTAAAAGAGATTCAAAAACGTTATTTCAATAGTAAAAATATTTTAAAAAATGTTGGCTTTAGCCAAACTGTTTTCAAAATGAATATTTCGGCTAAATCCCATTTATATTGTTTATAATATTCATATTTCAGCTATTTTATTACGAAACATCATTCAATCATAAACAATTTTACTTTTTTATTTTAGAAGAAAAAAGATTCAAAATAACTGAAATCAGCAATAAAACCCAAGGAGTTCCATGCAGTAAAACATCAAACCAATCTGCGAATTTCATTCCATTTTCTGGAGAAAAAGCGTTTCCTCCTAAAATCCATTGAACTTTACCCCAAATATGTGGCGGATTAAAAGGAGCTAAACCCAATGTTAAACTTGCTAAAAGAAAAAGTTTCCAATTATTTTTAAGTTGATTTTTCATTGCTTTTTAAGTTTTTTTTCATTCAGTTTGTCTCGCTGTAAGCGTTACGTACGATTGAGAAAATACTGTTTACAGAAAGATTCCTACGAATTAAACAAGTTTACTAAATATATATCCTCAAACTAGCTAAAAGTCCTTCCCTTTGGGAAGGATTTAGGATGGGATTAAATAAACCAATTCCAAACCAATCCAAAACGGATTACAAAATCTCTGTAAGGATAATTTGGTGCAGAAAAATAGTTCTTTTTAGAAAAACTCGAAGTTGCATTGTCAATCTTTAAATACAAACGAGTTCTTCGAACTTGTGCGTTAAAGAAAACATCGAAAGTAGGGAAGCCTATTTGCTCTTCATTCTGTATTCTAAATTCCGATAATAAAGGGTCATAGGCATTAACATTATACTTTGTAAAATATTTAAAAGTAATACCAATATTTACCAACATTGGCTTCCCTTTAAACCAATAATCTGTATAATAAAGTGTGTTTCTCGTAACAAATTCAGGTACTCTAAATACGGAACTTCCACTACTAACATTTTGGTACATTAAAGTATTGTCTAAAGCAAATTTCCCCAATTTAAACTCCCTGTTAGCTTTTACTTTCAAGTAAGTAATTTGCCCTGAGAATTGTTGTGCTTTACTATTTTTATTAAAAAAGGTATAATTGTCTATGTTTGTAAAGTTTAAAGATGCATTTAGCCATTTAGAAGCAAAGTCGAAACCTAAATCTCTAGTGTTTACATTGCTAAAATCATCATTTTGCCAATTGTAATTGTCATATTCGCTTTGGTGTAAAAGTGTGTTAAAATTTGGCGATTTAGAGCTAATTAATAAAGTTCCTTTCACACTAAAAAGACTGTCTTTTGCATAGACAGCTTCACCTTTTAAATAATTACCAGAAAGTCTTCCAGAACCTGGAGTTATAGAAGCATCTGCATTCAATTGAAAGTTTTTAATTTTAGCATTCCAATCTGCCCCAAAAGAGATTGCTTTTCCCTCTAATTTTAATTTATTGATATTACTTTTACTGTTTAAAATCGTATCGTAACTATAAGAATAATACGTAATATTTGTTTTTGCTTTAAATTTTCCTAAAACGTATTTAGAATTAAACTCTAAATTCAATTCGTTATTGGTAACCTTATTAGTAACCTCCGAATTTCTTGGTAGAGAAGAATTCTGTGTTCCAAAAAAGCCAGGTGTAAGTTTTGTTTGAATAAAATCGTAGGTTTTATTTTCACTATTAAAGATATGTCCAATTTTTAAATTGCTAAAATCTTTATTATTAATAGTGTCTTTGCTGGCGAGTAATTTATAGCTATGCTCTATATACACTCTATTCCCATCAAACTTAGTTTCAGTTTCGTTTAAATTAACATCTAATCGTGCCCTGTTATCGAAATTAGGATCTTCATTTTTAAAATTTCCCAACGATTCTTCAGTTAAACCACCACTTTCTTGATGGAAAAAATCTTGCGTAGTTAAATGCCCTCGAATTTGGTATTGATTTTTCTTTGTGCTATAATGAAAAGTTCCTCTAAAATTTCCATTGCTTACCAAAGCTCGTCTGTAAGCTCCTAAAGAGCGAAGGCCTTTGTAGGAAAGAGAAACATTTAGTCGTTTAGAAAAGTTTAATGTATATAAAGCATCTAAAACTTGCCCTTGTTCCAAGCCAGTTCTGTATAAAATCTCTGTAGTTGCTGTAGGAACTTCGTAATATTTAATATCTTCAACCTCTAAATAACTTACTTGTTTTGCGGTAAAACCAATATCTGGAAGCCTATTAATAGAGCTAAAACTATAGCTTAAATTATTTAGAGTTTGTCCTTGGTTATGAAAGGGTAAAAACTCGAAAAGATCTTTTCTTAAAAAATTAAACTTATATTCTTTTTTTATATTTAAAGTGGTGTCTATATAGGTAGTATCTCCTTTATGAGAAAAAAACTTTATAATCTGTATATTTTGTTTTTCCAGAAAGAGTAACATTTATTTTTCCGGTGTTTAAAGAGTCTCTAATTGTAAAAGGATCATTTTCGTTTTGCCCAACACCTAAATCTCTCCCAAAATCTCTTTGAGAAAAAAGGGAGCTAACAGATAACAGAATAGATATAAAAAAGAAAAACGTTTGTTTATTCATAGATAAAATGTGCAACAACAAATGTAAAATAATAAAACGAAAATAATAGTCAATAATTACTTCGAAAATTGTTAATTATTTTGGGTTGTTAATTCTAAAAAGAGAAAGATTTCTTTTCTTTGTAAAATGTTAAAATTAAATTACAGTGGTTTTCTATTAGAAGCAGGTACAGACGAGGCTGGTAGAGGTTGTTTGTCTGGGCCAGTGGTTGCAGCAGCAGTAATTTTACCTGAAAATTTTTCACATCCTTTTTTAAATGATTCCAAACAATTATCAGAAAAAAAGAGAGACGAAGTAAGGCTTTTTATCGAAGAAAGTGCCCTTGCTTTTGCAGTTTCTTTCGTTTGGCAACAAGAAGTGGACAAAATTAATGTATTGCAAGCTTCCATTACAGGAATGCATCGTTCTATAGAAGCTTTAAGAATTGTGCCAGAATTTATTATTGTAGATGGTAATAAGTTTCGTAATTATAAAGATATTCCACACGAAACCATTGTAAAAGGCGATGCAAAATACCTAAGTATTGCAGCTGCTTCTGTGTTGGCGAAAACGTACAGAGACGAATATATGGCGAAAATTCATAAAGAATTTCCAATGTATAATTGGGCAAGAAATAAAGGTTATCCAGCCAAAGAACACAGAAATGCAATTCGCGAATTTGGAGCTACAGATTATCATAGAAAGACCTTTAAGCTGTTGCCAGAACAATTAAAGTTGAAAATATAATTGTTTTATTTGAATCCGTTTACAGCTTTCTTTACTTGCTTTTTTAGTTTTGTTCTCGATACAAATTTTGCTGAAAAAGCAAATTCACTCGAACTGACCACTAAAAAAGAGTTCAAATAGAGCATTCTGCCGAAATTTTGGTTGGGCTAAACTTGTCTGCTAGTTTTTAGAAAAAATAAGAAAATACTGTCAGAGCTTATCCGTTAAATCTGTGTCTTTTTAATTTACAAAATAAAGAATACAATAAAAAAACTCCGTGTAACTTTGTGCATTTTCTGTGAATCTCTGAGTAACAACCCACAAAATTTGCATTAAAAAATATTTCAATAGAATACCAATTTATATCTAAATTCTATCCAAACTTTTTCTATTTTTACGCTCTCAATTTTATAAGATGATTAAAAAGACACGCGCAGAAATTACCAAATGTATTCTTCATAAAGTAGCAAATAAGTTTAATAGTGGACAGAATGTTTTTTCGGAAGATTTAATACGTTTCGACCAAGAAAGTTACGATTTAATGAAGAATTTTTTACTAAAACCATTTGGCAGTTTAACACAAAGCTATCGTTTTACGCATCATGCAGACGTTCGTTTAAACGAGCTGAACAATTACGCATCAGAAGTATTTAAAGAGGAAGCAACTTTTGTAGAATACTCTAAAAATATTGTGAATCATTTATTCGAGCAATCAAATTCGGCACAAATAAAAACTGGAGATGTAATTGTTGTTTTTATAGAAGGAATTGAATATAAAGATGTGTTAACAGAAGCTGTTGGTATTTTTAAAATTGAGAATAAAGTAGATTTCTTTCAGACGTATTTAGATGATAATGAGAGTTTCGATGTGGTGGTTCAAAAAGGAATTTCAACAAAAAGAATCGATAAAGGATGTTTAATTTTAAACACATCAGATGTAGAAGGAACTGTAGTTTTTTCTGTAGATAATAACAATTACGATGCCCAATATTGGATTAAGAATTTTCTAAGTGTAAAATTGGCAGATGATTATAATTCACATACACAGAGTTATTTAGAAATGTGTAAAGAATTTTCGGAAGAAGTAATTAAGCCAGAGTTGGGCATGCAGCAACAAGGAAATTTCTTGGCAAACACAGTAGATTATTTTAAAGAGCATGAAGCTGTAGATTATCACGATTTTAAAGACGAAGTTTTCGAAGACGAAAAGCACAAAGAACAATTCGACGAATATAAAAAGCATTTCGAAAACTTAAACGATGTGTTAATTCGCAACAATTTCGATGTTTCTGGAGTGGTTTTAAAGAAAGAAAAAAGCAAACTTAAAACAGAAATAAAACTCGATACAAACATCAATATTAAATTAGATGTAGATGCACCAGAAGCCGCTTCAGAATATTTAGAAAGAGGTTATGACGAGGAAAAGAAAATGAAGTATTATAAAGTGTATTTTAACGAAGAGAAGTAGGGTTGTTAGTTGTTAGTTGTTAGTTGTGTTTTTATTTCCACAAACTAAATAAACTTCTCTACCTCAAAAAGATGCTTAAAATGCTTTAAAATCTTTTTTTTCACTTCCTCTAAATCTAACTTTTTGCCCAATTCAGCTTCCATAGAAGCCACTGCTTTTCCACGAATTCCACAAGGAATAATATTGTCGAAATAACCTAAATTGGTATTTACATTTAGTGCAAAACCATGCATAGTTACCCAGCGTGAAGAACGAATGCCCATTGCACAAATTTTACGAGCAAATGGTGTTCCAACATCTAACCAAACCCCAGTTTCGCCATCACTTCGTTCGCCTTTTAAACCATATTCTGCAATGGTTAGAATAATGGTTTCTTCTAAAAGACGCAAGTATTTATGAATATCTGTAAAAAAATTTTCAAGATCTAAAATAGGATACCCAACCACTTGTCCTGGACCATGATAGGTAATATCGCCACCTCTGTTAATTTTATAAAAAGTAGCTCCTTTTTCTTCAAGTTGTTTTTCATTTAATAATAAATTACTTAAATCGCCACTTTTTCCTAAAGTGTACACATGAGGATGTTCTACAAAAAGAAAGTGATTTTCTGTAGTTTGAGAGCTGTTATTTCTTCGATTATTAATTTTAACATCTACAATTTCTTGAAGCAGTTTTGTTTGATAATCCCAAGTTTCCTTGTAATCTCTTCTATTTAGGTCTTTTAAAAGTATGTTTCTATTCATAATTGCGACTACAAAGATAAATAATTGATTATATTTGATGTCACATAAGTAACAGAATAACTAAAATTACTTCATGAAAAAAATCACTTTTATACTCCTATTTTGTTTTTCTTCCATCACATTTTTGGGACAAGAAAAACAATGGTCAAAAATATCTGACAATGTAGAAGAAATTTCTGAGAAAGATTTAATGGTTAGAAATGATATGCCTAAAGAATATCAGCTTTACTCCTTAAAAACACAGAGTTTTAATAAGAAAATGAGAACTGTAAAAAGTTCCATAAAAGAAACCATAGAAATTCCAACAAGAAACGGATTAAAGAAGTTTTACATAGAAGAAACTTCGAATTTTAATAAAGAATTGGCAACAAAATATAATAATATTGTTTCCTATTCTGGAGTTCAAGTAGACGATTCATCTATAAAAGTGAAATTCTCTAAAGGATTAGATGGATTTCATTTTTCTGTTTACGAGCCAGGGAAAAATACTTTTTATGTAGATTCTTACACAAGAGACAATAAAAAGTTAATTGCTTATGATAGAAAAGATTTAACGCAAGAAGCTAAAGATTTTACCTGTCAAGTAAAAGGATTTAATAAAGAAGCACCTTCTTTTCAATCTAAAAATGCAAACGATGGTTTACTAAGAACTTATAGATTGGCACTGGCTTGTACAGGAGAATATGCACAGTTTCATATAAATCGTTTGAGAATTGCTTCAACAGCATCAGACCAAGTAAAGAAAGCAGCAGTTTTATCTGCTATGAATACAACTATTACAAGAGTTAATGGCGTTTTCGAAAGAGATTTATCTGTAAGAATGGAAATTGTAGCAAACAACGATATTATTATATTTTTAGACCCAGCTACAGATAATTTAACAAATGATAGTGCAGATGATTTAATAGAAGAGAGTCAAGCAATTTGCGACAGTAAAATAGGAAATGATAATTACGATATTGGACATACTTTTAGTACTTCTGCAGGAGGTTTTGCAGGAGGTGGTGTTATTTGTGTAACAGGCAGGAAAGCCTCTGGTGTTACAGGAACAGAACAACCATTTGGCGACCAATTCGATATCGATTATGTAGCACATGAGTTTGGGCATCAATTTGGAGCTCACCACACGTTTAATGGAACAAGTTCTAATTGCTCTGGAAATAATAGAAACAATTTAACTGCTGTAGAACCAGGAAGTGGTTCTACAATTATGGGATATGCAGGAATTTGTGCTCCACAAAATATCCAAAACGATAGCGACGATCATTTTCATGCAGTAAGTATCGACGAAATGTGGAATATTATTACCACTACTGGAAATTGTGCAGCACAAACACCAACAGGAAATACAGCTCCAACCGCAAATGCTGGTCTCGATTACTCCATCCCAAAATCTACACCATTTATTTTAAAAGGAACTGGAGCAGATGTAGATCCAGGAACAATATTAACTTATAGTTGGGAACAAATAGATAATGAAGTAGGTGTTGCAATTCCACCCTCTCCTACAAGTACAGGAGGTGCTGTTTTTAGATCTTTGCCAATTTCTTTTTCGCCAAACAGATATATGCCAGCTTTACCAACAGTGCTTTCTGGAAGTACACAATCTACTTGGGAAGTAGTTCCTTCTGTAGCTAGAGAATTAAATTTTTCTTTGGTTGTAAGAGATAATAATGCTGGTGGAGGAAGCAGTGCAAGAGACAATATGAAAGTTACAGTAACAGATGCAGATGCATTTACAGTTTCTGCACCAAATTCTGCTGTTGTTTGGGATACAGGATCTACACAAACTATAACTTGGAATAAAGGAACTACAGATGTAGCACCCATTAATTGTGCAAATGTAAATATTAAATTATCTACGGATGGAGGTTTTACATACCCAATTACTTTAAAAAGTAACACACCAAATGATGGTTCTGAAGAAGTAATAATTCCTAATAACGCAACAACATCTGCAAGAATTATGGTAGAAGCTGTAGATAATATTTTTTACAATGTAAACGCATCTAATTTTACAATTAATTCTACTGTGCCTACTTTTCTATTTACAAATGAAAGTGGTACTCAGTTTGTTTGTAATTCAGGTGGAAATACTGCAGTTTATACCTTAGATTTAGATTTTGTAAACGGTTTTTCGGAAAATGTAACATTTACAACCACAGGACAACCTTCTGGAACAAATATTTCTTTTAATCCAACCTCCATAAATGCTGATGGAAAAGTAATGATGACAGTCTCTAACTTGGATGGAAAAACGGCCCAATCTTATACTATAAATGTGGTGGCTTCTTCAAACACAGTTACACAAAATTTAGATACTCAATTAGTACTTACAAAAGCAGGTTTTAATGCGTTAACTTTGGTATCTCCTTCTAATGGAGCTACAAATGTGCCAGTTTCTCAGGAATTCAGTTGGAATGTAGATAAAAATGCAGTTACTTACGATATTGAAATTGCAACAGACAATGGTTTTTCGAATATTATAGCGAGTTCAAATACAGCAAAAAGTACCTTTAGACCTAATAATTTGACTTCAAACACCACTTATTATTGGAGGGTAAAACCTAAAAATAGTTGTGACGAAGGTGCTTTTTCAAATGTGTTTAGTTTTAGTACAGAATTGTGTTCAGTTTGTGCTTCTGTAGCAAGTACAACTTATAAGACAAGTACAACCTTGGTTAAATTTAATACCATAAATAATGAGACTCTTATAAAAACTTCTGGTTATAGTGATTTTACTGAAATAAGTACAAATTTAGAAGTTAATACTTCTTACGATTTAACAGTAAACACAAACACAGCAAACGATTCTGAAGGAACTTATACAACCCAAACTTTAGTTTGGATAGATTGGAACCAAAATTGCGATTTTACAGATCCAGGAGAGCAATACGATTTAGGAACCACAACCTCAAGCAAAAATGGAACAACATCATTAAGTCCATTGTCAATTACTGTGCCATCGAACGCAAATTTAGGAAGCACTATTATGAGGGTTTCTACAAAATATGCAGATGATGGAAACCCAAGTTCCTGTGAAATGGGAGCAGATGGAGAAGTGGAAGATTATACGATTGTTGTAGATAGTGTTGCTTCGATTCCTAATAATGTTTTCGAAGAATTTAATTTATATCCAAATCCGTCTACAGGTGTTGTTAATTTAAAGTTCAATCTCGAAGATTCTAATCAAGTTTCTCTGCAGTTATTTGATGTGAGAGGGAGGTTGGTAGATCAGAAAAAATTCAACAATATAAAGAATAGATTTTCTAAAGAAATTTCTTTTAAAAATGCTTCTAAAGGATTGTATTTATTAAAGATTACAAATGGCTCTAAGTACACCACCAAAAAATTGATACTTAAATAATTTTGATGACAAAAAGTAACAAAAAACCTCAACTATAATTTTTAGTTGAGGTTTTTTTATGTTTTAATATATCTGTTTTCTTACCCTAGAAAAGGATATTTGTAATCTTGAGGAGATACAAATGTTTCTTTTATCAATCTAACAGAAGTCCAACGTAACAAGTTTTGTGCAGAACCAGCTTTGTCATTTGTTCCAGAAGCTCTTGCTCCACCAAATGGTTGTTGCCCAACAACTGCTCCTGTTGGTTTGTCGTTAATGTAAAAATTTCCAGCGGCATTTTCTAATACTTTAGAAGCTTTTTCAACAATATACCTATCTGTAGAAAAAATGGCACCTGTTAAAGCGTATTCTGTAGATTCGTCTACTAATTTTAAAGAAGCTTCCCAGTTTGCATCTTCATAAATATAAATCGTAATTACTGGGCCGAATAATTCGGTTGTCATTGTTGCATATTTTGGTGTTTTTGCCAAAATTACAGTTGGTTCAATAAAGTACCCAACAGATTTATCGTGGTTTCCACCTAAAATAATTTCTGCATCTTTATCCGCTTTTGCGGCATCTATATATTTTGCAATTTTATCGAAAGAACCTTCATGAATTACTGCATTTACAAAGTTCGAAGTGTCTTCTGGAGATCCCATTTTTAATTCGTTTACTTGTGCAGTTAAATGTTTTTTAACAGCATTCCAAATAGAAGCAGGAATGTATGCACGTGAAGCTGCAGAACATTTTTGCCCTTGATATTCAAAAGCACCTCTTGTTATTGCAGTTGCAACTTGTAAAGGGTTCGAAGAATTATGTGCCCAAATAAAATCTTTTCCACCAGTTTCTCCAACAATTCTTGGGTATGTTTTATAGGTGTGAATGTTATTTCCTATTTGTTTCCATAAATTTTTAAAAACAGTTGTAGAGCCTGTAAAATGTAAACCAGAGAAATCTGGAGATGCTAAAACAGTATCAGAAATCATAACAGGATCTCCGTAAACTACATTTATAACACCATCTGGCAAACCAGCTTCCTTAAATAAATCTACAATTACTTGTGCAGAATATGCTTGGTGGTCAGAGGGTTTCCAAATCACAACATTACCCATTAAAGCGGCTGCTGCAGGTAAATTTGCTGCAATAGAAGTAAAATTAAAAGGAGAAATTGCATATACAAAACCTTCTAAAGGTCTATACTCAACTCTGTTCCAAATTCCTGGTGCAGATGCTGGCTGGTCTTTAAAAATATCTGTCATATACTCTACATTGAAACGGAAAAAGTCAATCATTTCGCAAGCAGCATCAATTTCTGCTTGGTAAACATTTTTAGATTGCGCTATCATTGTAGAAGCATTCATTTTAGCTCTGTAAGGTCCTGCTAATAATTCTGCAGCTTTTAAAAAGATAGAGGCTCTTTCCATCCAACTTACGCTAGACCAAGCTTCTCTTGCAGCTAAAGCTGTAGAAATTGCAGTATCTACATGCGATTTTTCTGCAACATGGTATTGCCCAACAATATGTTTATGGTCATGAGGAGGTGTAATGTTTTTGGTATTTCCTGTTCTTACTTCTTCTCCATTAATATGCATTGGCACATCAACATTACTTTTGTACATTTCTTTATAAGTTGCTAACAACTCTTCTCTTTCAGGAGAACCAGGAGCGTATCCTTTTACTGGTTCGTTAACTGCTTTTGGAACATTAAAAAATCCTCTTGCCATTTTGTCTATTTTTAAATTTTAATCTACTAATTTTGAAGTTACAAAGTTACAATTTTAATCAAACGATTTTGTTCCTTTTGCAATGATTTTTTTAAGCTATTATAAATGTGTACAGTTACCTATTTACCTCTTGAGAATAATAATTTTATTTTAACATCTAATAGAGACGAAACTCCATTAAGAAAAACAATTCCACCTAAAAAATATGTTGAAAATGGGGTGGAAATAACGTATCCTAAAGATGCTTTAGCAGGAGGAACATGGATTGGGTTCAGTGAAAAAAAACGCCTAGTTTGTTTGCTAAATGGTGGTTTTACAATTCATAAAAGAAAAATTTCTTATAAAATGAGTCGTGGAATTATCGTAAAAAATATTCTTACAAATGAGAATGCTCTTGAGTATATTAAAAATTTCGATTTTACAGATATAGAGCCTTTTACCTTAGTTTTTGTAGATTGGAACCAAACTTTAGAAACGTATGAATTGGTTTGGGATGGAGAGGAAAAACATTTTCGAAAATTACCACAAGAACCTAAAATTTGGTCTTCTTCTACTTTATATACTGAAGAAATGAAACAATTAAGAAAAGAGTGGTTTGCCGAATTTTTAAAAAATAATACTGAATTTAAGCAACAAGAAATTATAGCATTTCATAATAATGAAGAATTAGGAACAGTTGAGACTTCACCAAAAATAAAACGAGAATTTGTGGAAACTGTAAGTATTACTTCAGTTATAAAAAACGCTTCAGAAATTGAGATGAGTTATATAGATTTTCTTGAAAAATAAAAGTTAATACATTGCAAAAGAAAGAAGAAAAACAATTACGATACCAATAATTGCTATTATGGAATAGTTTAAATTCAGTAATAAAAATTTTATAAAGGTTTTAAAATACCCCTGTTGGTAAAATTTCTTCATCGCAATAAATAAGTACACTAAAAAGAGAATTGTAAATACCCATAATGCTGGACTTGCACCAAATATTTCTAATAAGAAATAAATTGAAAAAAGCATAAAAAATACAGTTTGAACATGAAATACAAATATTAAATGATCTACATAAGTGTATTTTCTTCGAATATAAAACAGTTTTAAAAATAGTGTAAAAAGTGGTAAGAACACAAACAATGCAACAGAACCATAAGACAATAACTGACTTAAAAATTGCTCTCTATTGTCTTTCTTAACAAGAGAATTT
Source organism: Polaribacter cellanae (assembly GCF_017569185.1). Classification (NCBI taxonomy): domain Bacteria; kingdom Pseudomonadati; phylum Bacteroidota; class Flavobacteriia; order Flavobacteriales; family Flavobacteriaceae; genus Polaribacter; species Polaribacter cellanae. The sequence goes on from NZ_CP071869.1 coordinate 3,089,023, forward strand.
GCAGTAGCAGCTCTAGTGTACATAAATCTATTTAAAAAAGTCTTTTCGTAGCCCAAAGAATGTAAGGCAACATCTATGTTGGAGTTTGGGTGTTCTTTATCATAATTTATAAATTTTTCTATTTTAGAATCACCTCCTAAATTTATGTTTATATTTCCTTTTTTGTATTTTGTATTCGCAGAATCTCTTGCCTCTTTTTCTATTTCATTTAGAATTTTTTCTCGCGTTTTTTCAGGAATAGGAATATAAGAGTTTTTAAGTTTTTTGTTTAATTCTTTTTTAATTGAATCTAGGTCTTTTTCAGTTAGTTTTTTATTTGATTTAGAGTTTTCTTTTTTAATGGCTTCTGCAATATCTGCCTTGTTTTCTTTTACAAGAGACTTGTATTTTTCTTTCGTATTAAAAATACCCACAATTAGGAAGAAAATAATAGATACCGTTAAATAAAAGCGAAACGGATTCGAATATCTTTGTCTTTTCCCTTCGATATAATTTCGTGAAACAGAACCTGGGTTAATTAAAAGAGGAATAAACGTATTCCAAAATTTTGCATCAAAATTAAATAACCCGTTAAAAACTTCGTGAATAAAATTCTTGAAAGTAATATTGTTTCCTTTATTAGCTTGTCCACAATCTGGGCAAAACTTCTCCTGTCCATTAAATGGATATCCACAATTTAAACATTCTGGATCTTTAATTTTTACGAGGTTCTTTTTAGATTTTGTTAGTTTGATAAAACAGGTGTTGTTAGTTGAAATGTAGGAATAAAAACTTTAAATTGCTCGTAATTTTCTAGATTAATCATCGTGTAAAACCCTTTCATAGCACCCATGTTAGATTGTAAAAAACAACCAGAAGTGTAAGTATAAACATCATTTGGCTTTAAGATGGGGGTTTGGCCAACAACACCTTCGCCACTTACAATTTCTGTAGGGTTTAAAGAGTCGTATATTTTCCAAAAACGATCTGTAAGTTTAACAGTGTTATTGCTTTTATTCTCAATTGTTATTTCGTATGCAAAAATATAATACAGTTTCGTATTCCGTAAACTAGTACCATTATATTCTATTGCTACAGAAATTTTAATTCCTTTTGTAATTTGTTGAATCATGCATAGTAAATGTAGTTTTTTTGATGAAAACAAGCAAATTAGAAGCTGTAATTTTTACTTTTTAATTTGTGCTAAACATAAAATGAACTAAATAATTAGCGGTTCTGGTTGAAAAATCCAGTACCTACCCCAATAACTCTGTCATACAAACTTCCAAATGGTTTGTAATACACCAGAACATTGTAAACATTTTCAGTTTCGAAAAAAGTACCATTAATTTCGTTGGTGTTTACAAAATTATCTTTTCCTAAAGTGGCAAATGTATAGTTGTAAAAACCTTGTTTTAGTAAAATACTTGCATTGTAAGTTTGGCTTTCTTCATTATAATACATTTTGTTTTCTTCTGAGATTTCAAAATTATTAAAAGCGCCATATACATATACTTCTTTGTCTTTAAAAGGAACTTCTGCTTCTAAGATAAAATGCATTACTGCATAATCTGCTTCGGTTTTTGGATCGTTCGCTTCTAAAGTTCTAATTACAAACTGTCCATTAATATCTGGGTTATAAGTGTATTCTCTAAAAGGGTTGTAGGTAAAAGGATAAATGTATAGGTTAAAAAGATTGTTGTTCGTAATTTTTACAATATTTACACTTCTACTTCTAATTACCTTACTGTCGAAGTTTAAATATTCGTTTCCTCCCCAAAAATTTGTTTTATTTGTATAGGTATATAAAAGCTGGTTAGGTTTAAAAAAAGTAGGTTGTAAATCTGTAATTGTTTCGTTCCAATTATAGTTTTTTATAATCGAAACATTAATTTCTTGACTAGGATTGGTTATACGAATATCTGGATGATTTACCGAAAACTGAACAGTTTGTTGTGTGTTTAAAGTTTTTGTATTTCTGCTTCTGGCAACAGAAACCCCAATAATTGCTGCATTTTCATACAAAACAAATCGTCTTGTAAAAACAACATCATCATAAGAATCTAAAACCGATAAAAGATAATTCCCGCTTTTGGTAATTATGGAGTTTGTATTCGGAATTTGAACAGAATAATGCGTATAATTTTGAACAGTATTGAATGAATTGGTAACATTTATAATGGTGTTTTGGTCGAAACCATCTATATATTGGCTGGAAAGTAACCTGCTTTTTTGCCAATCGTGGGTCATGTGTTCTATTTTATATTGATAGCTTTTACTATCTGCATCTAAATCGTCAAAAGACAATTCTAAAACAGTTCCTAAAGGTACAATTGCAGAAAAATTATTTTCTTGCAAAGGTCTTAGTTGAATGGTTTTAATATTCTGTGCGTTCAGAAATTGAATCGTTATTAGAAAAAAAAGAAAAAGTGTATTTTTAAACATATTTACAAAAATATCAATCATTTCTTAGAATAATCAATTTTTGAGCCAAAAAAAATAGTTCGACAACGTTATCGCAAAAATATTTATTTAGAACAGTTATAAATAAGATTAATTCAGTAAGATTACTTTCAAATTATATCACTCTTAACTCTCAAAATCTTTAAATTTGCATGATTTTTTTAGATAACTAAATATTCCAATTTACTATGTCAAAAGACATTCGTATTAAAAAAGGCTTAGATATTAAGCTTGTTGGCATTGCAGATAAAACTACAACGAATAGTACTCAAAGTAGTATTTATGCAGTTAAGCCAGAAGATTTTCACGGAATAACACCTAAACTTATTGCTAAAGAAGGTACAGAAGTAAAAGCTGGAGAAGCACTTTTTCATTCGAAAAACGACGAGCGTCTTTTATTTCCAAGTCCCGTTTCTGGTAAAGTAATAGAGGTTGTTCGTGGAGCAAGAAGAAAGGTGTTAGCAGTTAAAATTTCTGCAGATGCAACACAAACTTATAAAGATTTTGGAACTAAAAATGCGGGCTCTATGTCCTCAGAAGAAGTGATAAATTATTTATTAGCAGCAGGTTGTTGGCCATTTATAAAACAGCGTCCTTACGATGTGGTTGCAAATCCAAATCAGGCTCCAAAAGCTATTTTTGTATCTGGGTATGCAAGTGCACCTCTAGCTGCAGACTTAGATTATACTTTGGCTGGTAAAGAAACACAATTGCAAGCAGCAATCGATGCAATTTCTAAATTAACAGAAGGTAAAGTACATGTTTCTGTTGGCGCAAATTCTAGTTCTCCTTTATCAGGTTTACAAGGAGTAGAATTGCATAAGGTTTCAGGCCCACATCCTTCAGGAAATGTAGGAACTCAAATTGCAAAAATAGACCCTATTAATAAAGGTGAAGTTGTTTGGGTAGTTACACCACAAGATTTAGTAGTTATTGGAGAGTTATTATTAACTGGAAAATTAAACTTAACAAGAACTGTGGCTTTAACAGGTTCTCAATTTAAAAACCCACAATATGTAACTGCAATTGCAGGGGCAACTGTTGCAGATTTTACACAAGGGAATTTACAAAACGATAATACAAGAATTATTAGCGGAAACGTACTTTCTGGAAAGCAAGTAAAAGAAGACGAATTCTTAGGTTATTACGACAATCAAATAACAGCAATTCCAGAAGGAGACGATTATGAATTTTTTGGTTGGAACAAACCAATTTTCAATAAAATCTCTGCCTCAAGAGCTTTAACTTTTTCTTGGTTAACACCAAATAAAAAGTACGATTTAAATACAAATACAAATGGAGAGCACAGAGCATTTGTGGTTACAGGTGCTTACGAACAAGTGTTTCCTTTAGATATTTATCCAATGCAACTGTTAAAAGCATTTATGTATAAAGATTTAGATGAAATGGAAGCTTTAGGTGGTTACGAAGTAGCACCAGAAGACTTTGCGCTTACAGAATTTATCTGTGTATCTAAACAGCCTCATCAGAAGATAATTCGTGAAGGTTTAGATTTAATGAGAGAAGAATTAGGATAAGGTTATGAGCTTAAAACAAAACTTACACAATTTAAAAGAGAAATATAAAGGAACGAAAATGGCACCTGCGTTTAACGCAATCCATACTTTTTTATATTTACCGAACGAAGTTACTCACAAAGGAGAAACTCACATTAAAGCAGCAGACGATTTAAAGCGTACAATGAATATTGTAATTATGGCTTTAATTCCTTGTTTGATTTTTGGAATGTTTAATGCAGGTTACCAACATTATGCAGCTATAGAAAGAGCACAAGGAATTACTTCAGAGTTTTCTTTATTGGGGTCTTTTTTAACTTGGGATAACCTTTGGATAGGAATTATAAAAGTTTTACCATTAGTAATTGTTTCTTATGGAGTAGGTCTTTTAGTAGAATTTATTTTCGCAGTTATAAAAGGGCACGAAGTAGAAGAAGGGTATTTAGTAACAGGAATGTTAGTTCCATTAATTGTACCTGTAGATACACCTTTATGGATGTTAGCAGTTGCAGTAGTTTTTGGGGTGGTAATTGGTAAAGAGGTATTTGGAGGAACAGGAATGAATATCTTAAACCCTGCTCTAACCATTAGAGCATTTTTATTCTTTGCCTATCCAACTTGGATGTCTGGAGATAAAGTATGGGTGTATGATGCAGTAGAAAGAACAGGAACTGCAGATGCAATTTCTGGAGAAACAATTCTGGGAAGTTACGCACAAGGGCACGAAGTTGTTTATTCTATGTGGGACAAATTTATGGGATTCATCCCAGGTTCTGTAGGAGAAACATCAACATTATTAATATTATTAGGAGCCGCTTTTTTAATTTTCACAAAAATTGGAAGTTGGAGAATTATTCTTTCAACTTTTATTGGAGCAGCAGTAATGGGCTTAATTTTCAATCAAGTGGTTGCAGCAGATATTATTACAGAATCCAGTAAATTTTATGGATTAATGAGTACTGTTTGGTGGGAACATTTAATAATTGGTGGTTTGGCATTTGGTGCAGTTTATATGGCAACAGATCCTGTAACAGCATCACAAACAAATAAAGGAAAATGGATTTATGGTTTCTTAATTGGTTTCTTATCAATTATGATTCGTGTATTTAACCCAGCATATCCAGAAGGAGTATTCTTAGCAATTTTATTAATGAATGTATTTGCACCAACCATAGACCACTATGTTGTGCAAGGAAACATTAAGAAAAGAAGAAAACGTTTAAAAGCTAAAACAGCTTAATTATGAGTAATAAAACAGATAGTAATAGTTATACAATTATTTTTGCCATTATAATGGTGGTAATAGTAGGTTCGTTATTAGCATTTACAGCATCGTCATTAAAACCTACAATTAAGGAAAATGAGCGAATGGAAAAGCAACAAAATATTTTGTACGCTATGGGTGTTAATGAAAATGAAGAAGGAAGCATTACCTTTATTTCTACAGATAAAGTAGCAGATGTTTTTGCAGAAAAAATTACAGAACAAATTGTAATAGAGGTTAAAGATGGTAAAATTATTAAAGAAATGAATCGCGAAGAATTCATGGCAGCCAATAATAAAAAAGAACCTTATTTAATAGATATTAAAAAACAACAAACTAGAGCAAAAAACGGAAAATCGAGATTCTTACCTTTATTTAAAGGAGAACAAGAAGGAAAAACCGTTTATGTAGCACCAATAAGAGGTAAAGGTCTTTGGGATGCCATTTGGGGTTATGTTGCTTTAGATACAGATATGGTTGTAAGAGGAGCATTTTTCGATCATGCAGGAGAAACTCCTGGTTTAGGAGCCAACATAAAACAACGCTACTTTATGGACGATTTTTATGGTGAAAAATTATTAACAGATGCAGGAGTGTTCAAAGGAATTACAGTTGCAAAAGGAAATAACGACCCATTAAATAAAGATAAAGACGACCACGAAGTAGATGCTTTAGCAGGTGCAACAATTACAGGAGATGGTGTTGCTGCAATGATAAAAAAGGATTTAAAGTTGTACTTACCATACTTCCAAAAATTAAAAAATAAAAACTAAGATGGCACTACTTTCAAAAAAAGACACAAAGTTAATCACAGATCCATTAGCAGATAATAACCCAATTACAATTCAGGTATTAGGTATTTGTTCTGCATTAGCAATTACTGCAGAGTTAAAAGCTTCTTTAGTAATGGGTGTTGCAGTATTATTTGTATTAGGGGTTGGTAATGTTGTAATCTCTTTAATGAGAAACATTATTCCTTCTAAAATTAGAATTATTGTACAGCTAATTGTAGTTGCTTCTTTGGTAATTATTGTAGATCAAGTTTTAAAAGCATACGCTTACGAGTTAAGTAAAACGTTGGCAGTATTCGTAGGTTTAATTATTACAAACTGTATTATTATGGGGCGTTTTGAAGCTTTTGCTTTGGCAAACGGACCTTGGAAATCTTTCTTAGACGGAATTGGAAACGCTTTAGGATACGCAGTTATTTTATTAATCGTTGGTTTCTTTAGAGAATTATTAGGTTCTGGAACTTTATTCGGAATTCCAGTTTTAGGAGATCCCATTGAAAAAACAGGATTGTATGCTACTGGTTACGAAAACAACGGATTTATGTTAATGCCTCCAATGGCGTTAATCGTTGTAGGGTTAATTATCTGGGTACAAAGAAGTAGAAACAAAGCATTAATAGAAGATTAACGCATAAGTGTTATCCTGAATTTATTTCAGGATCTATTAGTAAAATTGAAAATATATTAATAAGATGCTGAAACAAGTTCAGCATAAACTAAAAAATATGGAGCACGTAGAATTATTTTTCAAATCAATTTTTATTGATAATATGGTGTTTGCGGTTTTCTTAGGTATGTGTTCATACTTAGCCGTATCTAAAAAAGTAGCAACAGCAGTTGGTTTAGGAGCTGCAGTAATTTTTGTATTGGCAATAACAGTTCCTTTAAACTGGTTGTTAGACCAATATTTATTACAACCAGGTGCATTAGTTTGGTTGGGTGACGAATTTGCAGATTACGATTTAGGATTTCTCTCTTTTATTATGTTTATCGCAACTATTGCAACAATGGTACAATTGGTAGAGATAATTGTAGAGAAATTTTCACCATCATTATATAACTCATTAGGTATTTTCTTACCATTAATTGCAGTAAACTGTGCAATTTTAGGAGGTTCTTTATTTATGCAAGCAAGAGAAATAGAGTCTTTAGGTTTGGCATTTAATTACGGAATTTCTTCTGGAATTGGTTGGTTTTTAGCAATTTTAGCAATTGCTGCAATTCGTGAGAAAATTAGATATTCAAATGTTCCACCAGCATTAAGAGGTTTAGGAATTACTTTTATAATTACTGGTTTAATGGGAATAGGTTTTTTAAGTTTTGGAGGAATGTTAACTGGTGGAGATGAAGAAGGAGAACCTTCTACAGAGCCACAAGTTGTTACTGAAAAGGTGGTAAAAAAAGATTTAGAAAAAGAAGAAATAGCAAAAAATACTAAAACTATAAATTAATATGATTTTAGCAGCAGGAACAACAGGAACTGTAATCGCAACAGTAGTAGCATTTTTAATAATAGCTTTATTATTAATTACATTATTATTAGTTGTAAAACAAAAATTATCGCCATCTGGACCCGTAAAAATTATGATTAATGGAGAAAGAGAAATAGAAGTAGCTTCAGGAGATTCTTTATTATCTACTTTAGGGAATAATAAAATTTTCTTACCATCTGCTTGTGGTGGAGGTGGAACATGTATTCAATGCGAATGCCACGTAACAGAAGGTGGAGGTGAAGCTTTACCAACGGAAATTCCTCATTTTTCAAGAAAAGAATTAAAAGAAGGAGCACGTTTGGCTTGCCAAGTTAAAGTAAAACAAAATATGAATATTTCTATTCCAGAAGAAGTTTTTGGGATTAAGAAATGGGATGCAGTTGTCGTAAGAAATTATAATGTTGCTTCTTTTATTAAGGAATTTGTAGTAGAAATTCCAGAAGATATGGGTTATAAAGCTGGTGGATATATTCAAATTGAAATTCCTCCTTGTGAAGTAAAGTTCGAAGATATGGACATTACTGCACACCCAGAAGAGCACGATACTCCAGATAAATTCGAAGCAGAATGGAACAAGTTTAAACTACGTCCATTAGTAATGAAAAATACAGAAACTGTAGAAAGAGCCTATTCTATGGCTTCTTATCCAGCAGAAGGAAGAGAAATTATGTTAAACGTTCGTATTGCAACACCTCCATTTGATAGAGCAAAAGGTGGTTGGATGGATGTAAATCCAGGAGTTGCCTCTTCGTATATTTTCAACTTAAAAAAAGGAGACAAATGTGTAATTTCTGGTCCTTATGGAGAGTTCTTCATTAACGAATCGGATGCAGAAATGTTATACGTTGGTGGTGGAGCAGGAATGGCGCCAATGCGTTCTCACTTGTATCACTTATTTAGAACTCTTAAAACAGGTAGAAAAGTAACTTATTGGTATGGTGGACGTTCGAAAGCAGAATTGTTTTACATCGACCACTTTAGAGCATTAGAAAAAGATTTTCCAAACTTTAAATTTTTTATTGCATTATCAGACCCTTTAGAATCGGATAATTGGAAAGTTAAAAAAGATATTAATGACGAAAGTGGAGATGGTTTTGTAGGATTTATTCACAATTGTGTAATCGATAATTACTTGAACCATCATGAAGCACCAGAAGACTTAGAATTGTACTTCTGTGGACCTCCATTAATGAACAAAGCAGTACAAAAAATGGGAGAAGATTTTGGTATGCCAGATGAAAACATCCGTTTTGACGACTTTGGAGGATAGAATTAAAATTGTTATTTGTTAGTTCGAGTGAAGTCGAGAACTTACAAAGTAATAAAACTATAAATACTAAAACCGATTCAGAAATGAATCGGTTTTTTTTTCAATTGTAAAATAAAAAAATGCTTTAACTGAAGAAAAAAACTTTGCTCGTAAAACTATTTTCTGAAAAGAAAATCATTATTATAAATTTGATGTAAAAAAAACACTTTAATAGAAATTAAAGTGCTTTTCGGGTAATATATTTAATTTTTGTCTTTCACCTTAATGTCAACATTTCCTTTATCATCAGCTTTTACACTTTCTTTGAAGTTTCAACATTTACTTTCTTTTTTGCTTCTACTTCTGGGTCACATTAAAACTTACCTATTACTTTTAGCCTATTAAAATTAATTATTATTCCATTTACAACTAGTTTAAAAATGTTTCGAGATGATATACAGGTTCATCTCTTTCATATTCAAATAATTTCGAATAATCCATTACATTTGGTATATTATCCAACTTACATAAATAAGCCACAACATTACACAAACCTTTAAATAAAACTTCTTTATCTGTCGCGTTTTTGGGTTTGGAGTTATAATGACACAAAGGTGTTTTAAAACCACAAGTTTCTAAAAAAATCTTTTCGATTTGTAAAATTTCTAAAGGTGAATAGCCATTAAATTTTCTACCCAGATTTTCGTGAACTCTTCCAACATAACTTAATTCTAAAGAACCATGATCGTTAGAAAGATGCTTCCAACTATCTAAATTGTCTAAAATATTTCCAACAGCACAAGCAGTACAATCTTCAGGATTTAGCCTGTTGTTGTGAAAAGCATTATACAATTTTATTAAGGCTTGCTCTAATCTTTTGGAAGTTTTCATATCATTACATTTACAATTAACTAAAAGTAGTAATTATTTAAGAGTATCTCAAACCCAATAATGTTAAAGTTTCTATTTAAAATCTTTAAAATTTACAGAGAAATTTTAGAGCAATAGTGTTTTCTAAATTTTATAAATCGTATTTTTGAAAATCTTATAAGTTTATATGAAACGTTTAGAAAAGATTTTAAAAAAGAATAAATACATAAAGATTTCATTAAAAAAGATTGCGACAAATCATTTAGAATTAAAAGCAAAAATTAACGGAGTTAAGGGACGTTTTATTTTAGATACAGGAGCATCTAATTCTTGTGTGGGTTTAAATGCAGTAGAAAGCTTTAAATTAATAGCAGAAGAAAGTGAAACAAAAGCTGCTGGAGCAGGAGCAACAGATATGGAAACACAACTTTCTGAAAATAATTCACTAAAAATTGGCAGTTGGAAAACCAAGAAGTTTAATTTGGTTTTGTTTGATTTATCTCATGTAAATACAGCTTTAACGCAACACAATGCCAAAGAAGTAGATGGTATTATTGGCGCAGATATTTTACAAAACGGAAAAGCATTTATAGATTATAATAAGAATGTTTTGTATTTAAAAAAGTTGAAGAAGAATAAGTAAATAATTAATAAAATTCTGAAATAAACAATAAGATACTGAAACAAATTCAGGGTTAAAAAAACTAAAAATATGAGTTTGCAAAAACAAGTAATGGATAAAATGAAAGAAGCAATGAAAGCAAAAGACACAGTTGCTTTACAAGCCTTAAGAGCAGTAAAATCGGCTTTTTTATTGGCGAAAACAGAAACAGGTGTTCAAGCAGACTTGACAGAAGACCAAGAAATAAAAATTATCCAAAAACAAGTAAAACAAAGAAAAGATAGTGCAGCAATTTTTATAAAACAAGGTAGAGAAGATTTGGCAGCACCAGAATTAGCAGAAATTGCAGTTTTAGAACAATTTTTACCAGAAGCCATGTCTGAAGAAGCGATTGAAAAAGTTGTTTTAGAAACTATAGAAAAAGTAGGTGCTTCTGGAATGCAAGATATGGGGAAAGTAATGGGAATTGTTTCTAAAGAATTAGCAGGCAAAGCAGATGGAAAAACCACCTCTATATTAGTTAAAAAGCATTTATCGAAATAATTTTAATGTCATTTCGAGCTTGTGGAGAAATCTAAACCAAAATATAGATTTTTTTAAACTTTGTTTAAAATGACAAGAATTTTTATATAAATTAAAATTTGGCTCCATAGTTCAACTGAATAGAATATCAGATTTCGGCTCTGAGGGTTGCAGGTTTGAATCCTGCTGGAGTCACTAATAAACTACCATTAAGATTTTTTTTTAAAAATTTCTTGATGGTTTTTTTATTATGCAATACAACTTTAAAAAACTTTTTTTAATGATAAAAATCATACATATTTTTTTTCTTTTTTTTGAAATTTGTTAAATAACTTTAAAACAAATGAAATGAAAAAAAGAACACCAATATCAGAAATTATGACTAGGGAATTAGTTACTATAAGTAGTACAGATAGTCTAGAAAAAGCAGAGAAATTATTTAAAGAGAAAAAAATTAGACACATACCTGTAGTTCGAAATAAAGAAATAATAGGAATGTTAAGCTATACCGATATTTTAAGAATTAGTTTCGCGGATATTACCGAAGATGAGAAAAATGTGGATACGTTCGTATACGACATGTTTACAATTAACCAAGTAATGGCTAAAGATGTTTGTATGGTCTCTCCAGATACAACAATTAAAGAAGTGTCAGAATTATTATCTAAAAAAGAGTTTCACGCACTTCCTGTAGTAGAAGATGGAGAGTTGGTAGGTATGGTTACAACTACAGATTTAATTAATTACTTAATAGCACAATTTTAGTTTTTAAAAATTAGAAAGAGAGAGGCTTTTTTAGCTTCTCTCTATTTATATTCAGAAGTCAACTCATCTACAATTAACCCGTCTTCTAAAGTTTGTATAACACCCATTGCAGCTCGTTCTCCAGAAATTATGGCTGCGTTTAAAGAGCCATTTAACAATTGGTCTCCCGCTAAAAATATGGTAGATTTTAATTTGGTTTCTGTACTTGAAATTTCATATTGAAGATTCGTTAATTTGGGTAATGCTTTTTTAATTTGATAGCGTTTTATAAACTTTTTCACATCAATATTACAGCGTATTTTCAAATCTTCGGTTACTTTTAAAATAAAATCTAAATCGTTTAAATTATGTTCTTTTACAACAGTTACAGATAGTAATTCTTTATTTCCTTTATTTGAAGTGGCAACACTTGTATGATAAAATATATTATTAATTAGTGTATTTTTATCTGCAATTAAACCAATTAAAGGTTTTTTAATAACCCTTTTATCTGTTTCAAAATATAAGGTTTCGCAACTTTTCCAATTGGTTTCTTGGTTTTTTAGGTTAGAAATTAATGGACCAGCGTCAGTTGCGATAATGGTAATATGGCTTTCTACAATTTCTTCGTTTTCTAAAATAATTTGGTTGTCTTTTACTTCTTTTACTGGCGAATTAAATTTAAAAGTGGTGTTTTTTAATTTATCTTTTAATTGATTTGGAATTGCTTGAATTCCGTTTTTGGGAATTACAGCCATACCATTACCAAACATTTTATAAACGAATTCAAACATTCTACTTGAAGTTTCTAATTTAGCTTCTAAGAAAATTCCGCTAAAAAAAGGTTTGAAGAAATCTTCGATAATTTCATCAGAAAAACCAAAATTTTGTAAATAGTTTAACGTTGTTGTTTCCTCAGTTTTAAAAATGGAAGCAATTTTCTTTTTCTTTAAGAGAGTATTTAATTTTAAGATTTTTACTTTATCAGAAAAAGTACCAACAGAAGCTGTTAATGTTGAAAATAATAAAGAGATGTTTCTTAAAGGATCTCCAATAGTTTGCAATTTTCCATCTTTAAAAATAGTAGCTCCCGATAAAAATTCTTGCAGTTCTAAAGCATTATAATCTAAATATTTTTTAGCTGCAGGATAAGAAGAAAGCAATACTTGAAAACCACGATCTAAAGTATAACCATCTACAACATCCGATTTTACTCGACCACCAACAGAATTTGAAGCTTCAATAATTGTTGGGTAGTAACCATGGTTTTCTAAAATCTGAGCAGCGATTAAACCACTAATTCCTGCTCCAATAATATGTATTTTATATCTTGATTTCTTCATTTTCTAAATCTTTTAAATCTTCTTTTTTACGGATGTAAGCAGTCAATATTTTTTGAATATCGCTATTGTCTTTCTGTGGTTGTACAAAAAATTGATAATCTTCTGGACTTTCTAATTGTGCATCTTGGTTTACATCTAAATACCCAAAACCTTTGTAATTTCCATCTAAAATTAGTACAAAACCAATTTCATTTGGTGTTCTTCCAGTTTCTTTTAAAACGATATTTTTAGAACCAATACTTGCAGAAATAATGGCTTCTTGTACTCGCTTATTATAATTTTCTGCGGTTTCTTTATCGCAACAAACGCCTCTACATTCTTTAATTTTATGATGAAAACAACTGGCAACATTGGTTTGTAAATGACAATACTTAGGACACAATTCAAATTCCTGACACAGATTTTCTAAAAACGTTCTACAAGCTGTTAACGAGAAGAAACTCATAATTGGGTTTGGAGTTAACTTTATCTTGTTAAAAGCCAAATGGATAATTCCTTTTTGGTCTTCGTAGGTAAAAAGCCCTATTGCTTCTCTATTGTGTTTTTGTGCTCGATTGTATTTTGGATAGCGATGTTTTATTTCAGCAGATTCCAATAATAAAGCCAATAATTCACTTCCAGTTTCTGTGCAAGAAATATGTGCAGTTTCTATACACATTTCTTGTTCTTTTTTCTTTCGGTCGTAAAAATGACTAATTACTCTCTGTTTGATGTTGTTGGCTTTTCCAACATAAATAACTTCCTTTTTATCATTTTTAAAATAATAAACGCCATGTTTTTCAGGTAAATTGTCTACTATTTTTTTATCTAAAAGTGGAGGTAGAGTAGCTTGTCTCGATTTTGGGTTTAAAAAAGAATTAATTGTAAAATTGGTATCTCTTTCTATAATTCTTCGAAATAATTCTACTGTTGCTTCTGCATCGCCTTTTGCTCTGTGTCTTCCATTAATTGAAATGTTTTCTACACTGCAAATATTACCCAAACTATAAGAACGCAAACCAGGAATTATTTTTCTCGACAAACGAACTGTACAGAGCTTTTTTCGTTTAAAATCGAAACTCAATCGCTTGAATTCTTCTTTTATAATATTGTAATCGAAATTTACATTATGTGCAACAAAAATGGTGTCTTGTGTAATTTCTTCCACTTGTTTTGCAATCTCGCAAAACTTAGGTGCGTTTCTTACCATAGCATTTGTTATGCCAGTAAGATTGGTTATAAAAGGCGGAATGTTTTGTTCGGGATTTACTAGAGATGTAAACTCATTTACCACAGTTTTTCCATCAAAAATTAAAACAGATATTTCGGTTATTTTTTGGCCTTTATATCCGTTTCCTGTGGTTTCTATGTCTACAACAGCGTATAACAATTATGTGATTATGTTTTTTAAATCGGCAATGGTTTCTGTTGGGTTTTCTGCGCCAAAAACGTAACTTCCTGCGACTAAAACATTGGCTCCAGCTTCAATTAATTCGTTAGCATTTTTGTTGGTAACTCCACCATCAATTTCTATTTGACAAGCAGATTTAGAGAATTCGATTAAGTGTTTTAATTGAGATGTTTTTTTGTAGGTATTTTCGATAAAAGATTGTCCGCCAAAACCTGGGTTTACACTCATGATACAAACCAAATCTAAATCTGCAATTATATCTTCTAAAACAGCAATTGGAGTATGTGGGTTTAATGCAACTCCTGCTTTCATTCCTGTTGCTTTTATGGCTTGTACTGTTCTGTGTAAATGTGTACAAGCTTCGTAATGAACTGTTAAAACATTCGCACCTAAATTTGCAAATGTTTGTATGTATTGGTCTGGATTTACAATCATTAAATGCACATCTATTGTTTTTTTAGCGTGTTTAGAAATTGCTTTTAAAACGGGCATTCCAAAAGAAATGTTGGGTACAAAAACACCATCCATAATATCAATATGAAACCAATCTGCTTCACTATTGTTTACCATTTCGATGTCTCTTTGTAAGTTGGCGAAATCTGCCGCTAAAATTGAAGGTGCAATTAGATTACTCATTATTTTTTTTTGATTGTAATGTTATTTTTTACAAAGGTAATTAAATTTTTGCTCGAAATGTTGCAAAGCCTCAAAGTTGAATGCTTTAAATGAGACTTAAACTGTGACTGGAAACCATAAAGTTTGTCATGCTGGAAACATCTCATCCAAGAGTGAATAATATATAGTGAAATTCCTTTAGTAATGACAGATTGGGTGGGAATTTTGTGGGTAAAATGAATAAGAAATAAGTATGTGGTAATTGAAATAGCTTGCAAGTACACTTAGCCCTGATTGAAACGGCATCCTTTTTGTTTTTTAACAAAAAGATATAGTGGAAAGCAGGAAATAGCTCCAAAAAAAAAAACTCTCAAAAATTAATTTGAGAGTTTAAATATAAAGTAACAAGGAAGCATGCTTCTTTGTTGTTATCCTAAGTATGTCATTAAAATTTTACTTCTAGAAGTATGTTTTAATCTACGAATTGCTTTTTCTTTAATTTGGCGAACTCTTTCTCTTGTTAAATCGAAAGTTTCTCCAATCTCTTCTAAAGTCATTGGTTGGTGTTCTCCTAAACCGAAATATAATTTTACAACATCTGCTTCACGAGGTGTTAATGTTTCTAAGGCTCTGTTAATCTCGATTCGTAAAGATTCGTGTAATAATTTACGATCAGGATTTGGAGATTCTCCAGAGTTTAAAACATCGTATAAATTCGAGTCTTCACCTTCAATTAATGGAGCATCCATAGATACGTGACGTCCAGAATTTTTCATCGATTCTTTTACGTCGTTTACAGTCATGTCTAGTTTCTTCGCAATTTCTTCGGCACTTGGTGGACGCTCGTTTTCTTGTTCTAAGAAAGCGTACATTTTATTAATTTTATTGATAGAGCCAATTTTATTTAACGGTAAACGTACAATACGAGATTGTTCTGCTAATGCTTGTAAGATCGATTGACGAATCCACCAAACTGCGTATGATATAAATTTAAAACCTCTAGTTTCGTCGAAACGTTTTGCAGCTTTAATTAAGCCTAAATTACCTTCATTAATTAAATCTGGTAAGGTTAATCCTTGGTTTTGGTATTGTTTTGCCACAGAAACTACAAAACGCAAATTTGCTTTTGTTAATTTTTCTAGAGCTCTTTGGTCTCCTGCTTTAATTAACTGCGCTAATTCTACTTCTTCATCTGCAGTAATCAAATCTACTTTACCAATTTCTTGTAAATATTTGTCTAAGGAAGCAGTTTCTCTATTGGTAACCTGCTTGGTAATTTTAAGTTGTCTCATGTATTGTAAACTGTAAGCTTTTTAAGATTATCGAGAGGCTTACAATTACTTATACGTAAGAAAACTACTTTATGTTACAAAAATTTTTATTTTTTTTAAATAAATAAAATGGGGTTTTATAAAAAGACAAAAAGTTACCATTTAACGAAAGAATACGACTGCTTATCTTTTTTGTTTAATTTAAGTGTGACTTAATTTGTTACTTAGTGTCAAAATTAAGAACATTGAAAACATTAACAGCCAGAGTTACCGACGAAGAATTAGTATTTGAAATAGTAAGAACCAACAATACAGAGTTGTTTGCAACTTTATATGATCGATTTTCTACTGTAGTTTATAACAAATGTTATAGTTTTTCTAAAAATAGGCAGGAAGCAGAAGATTTAATGCAAGATGTTTTTGTAAGATTGTTTGTGAAATTAAGAACCTTTAAAGGAAATTCTAAATTTTCTACTTGGTTATATTCTTTTACTTATAATTTTTGTGTGAATTATGTTCAGAGAGATCATCATAAAAAAAGAGAAAGAATAACAGTTGTAACAGATCAAATTAAAGAAGAAAACTCTTTTGAAGAAATTGAAGACAATAGTTTATTTGAATTAAAATCTAAAAAATTAGCAAAGGCATTAGCCTTAATAGAACCATCAGATAAAATGATTTTATTAATGAAATACCAAGATGAAAAAAGCATTAAAGAGATTAAAGATATTTTAAATATTGGCGAGAGTGCCGTTAAAATGCGAATTAAAAGAGCAAAACAAAAAGTAGTTAAATTATACGAAGAGTTGTAAAGTAATGAGCAATCCGTTTAAAAAAATTCTCCCAAATCACAAAGCTTCTCCAATCGTAAAGAAGAAAGTACTTTTAGACACAAGTATGGTAAAACGCACGTTAGATGTTGCAGATAAATATGTTCTTAAATATCCAAAAACACTTACAGATTTTTTTATTGGAAAAAAAACGGACGAATTTTAATAGAATAGAGGCAAACTAAAGTTTAAGTGATATATTAAACCAACTTGTATGTTTAATGCCCATTCGTTATTTTTATTTTCAAAAACGGCAGCTTGCAATCCATCTACTTTATCCGAAAAGAAATATTGATAATTTATTTGAGTCGCTAAATCTATATTTTTTGTTAGTTTATAACGAGTTCCAAATCCTATAGAAAATACAAAAGATTCATTGGCACCAACTTCTATATGTCCTTTTTTTTGATATTTCTCTGGAAATACAGTTATATCGTTTTGCCAATCTCCTAAATCGGAAGTTACTGTGTTGTTAAAAAAGGAGTATTCAAATCCGAATGTAAAATAAGGGTTGAAAGAAATATCGGAATAAGGATACACAAACTCTTCTAAAGAATGTAAAAAGTACTCTAAATGTACACCAAGATTTATCATTCGAACAGTTCCTTTCATAGATCTTAATTGCTCTCCAGCATAACTTTGCTTAGAAGCATAAATTCCATGATGCTTCATCTTTGTTTTAGTTAAATACTGCAAACTGGTTTTTACCATTAAGTAATTGTGCAAAACATTGTTGGGGTCCCAACGTAAAGTTCTATTGTAAAAACTAAGGTAATGAGCCACTGAAAAGGATATTCCTTGGTTTTTTAATTCGCTACCAAAATCATTTCTCTCTCCATAATCGGTTTGTAAACTAGTAGAGCCCACAAAACCACCAATATCGTGTGTGTAATGTTGAGCCTTTATTTCTAGAAAAAAAACAATTACAAATAGAATTGTTGAGGGTTTTTTCAAGATTCAGGGGTCTTAAGTATAGACTCAAAGATAAAAAAAAATTAAGTAATTATATAATGTTAAGTTATTTTACAGAAAATGTTTCGAAAACATAGTTGTTTGCTCTTAAATCTATTTGAGTTTCGTAATAAATAACTTTCTCTGGCTGTTTCATTTTTAGGAAGTTACCTGTATCCCAGATATTGTTTTTATTACGATCGATAATTGCTCTAAAAATATAAGATTTAGGCTCTAATAAATCGAAAACTAAATTTTCGGAGCTTTTTATATAGCGTCTTTCTATAATTTTATTCTTTTCTTTTATAGAAATAAGATCTATTATTAAGTTCTCGTTATTAGAATTTACTACGTTTAATGTTATTTTTCCATAGTCTTCTATTTCTTGCGTTCTAAAATTAAATTTTAAAGTATCTATAGATGTTTCATAAATGTCGGTTACAGCTTTTGGGAGTAACTTTAAATTGTAGGTATTCTTTTGTTTTTTGTCAAAAATAATTCCTAATTTATTCTCTTTTTTAGAATTGAAAATAGTAAAAGGAACTTTTAAAGTATCGGAATCTATTAAAGATATTTTACTCGTATCTATTTTTGTTAGAGGATTGTTTGTTTTAAGAAATAGGGTGTCTCTAAAATGTAATAACCTACTTGAAGGAAAACTAACAGATAGAGAATCTATCTTTTTTTTTCTTAATCGAACAGTTACTGTGTCTATAAAAATATCGTTGGTAATTGTAAAATTTAGAGAATCTACATCAATGGGTGTAAACCAATAATTAAGAGTGTCTTTATCAACTTCAAAACGAGAAATACTTTTAAAAGAATCTGGAACTTTAGATAATAAATTTACTTTTAAATCTTTAATTTTTCCTTCGTAACCAAACTGAATTTTACCTTTTGTAACCTCTTTTCCTCGCCTAAATTGATAGGGTTGTACTTCCTTAAAAAGAGTAATAGGTTCCGAAAGAATACTATCTTTAGGTAAAGAAATTGTATCGTTATAAAAACCAATTTTATCTAATTTAGGGTTAAATAGGTAGTCGCTAGAACTTTCTTGTAATGCCATTAATCGATATTTGCCCTCTTTAAGATTACTAAAATTAAAAACAGTTGTATCTAATGCAGATGTTACATAATTTGGTTTTTGCTTATAAATAAGAGAATCTGTATAAGTGCTATCAATTCTATATAAAACAATATTCGTTTTTTTAGGCTTTTCTTTAAAGAAAGCATCTTTTAATTCTCCTGAAGTTTTCAAAGAATCTATATAAGTACCTGTAGAAAAGACATATTTAAAACCTTCTAAAACATTACTCTCATTATTGTCTTCAACAGCATTTCCGAAATTAAAAATGTAAGTTGTGTTAGAAGCTAAAGTATCTAAAATTTCAATTTTTAAAAATTTACTAGCGGCTCCTTGTGGAGTTACCAAAAGCGGATTTTTCAAAGGAGGAGAAACCACCAATTGTTTATTTAAGTCTTTTAACTTTATAAACTCATTAAAGTATAATTCTACTTCTTTTGCTTTAAAATTGATGGATTTGTAAGGCGGATTTGAGGTTACAAACAAAGGAGCATCTTCATCTTTAGGACCACCATCTGGTCTTCCAGTTTTTGCACAACTACTAATTAAGACAGCAAAAAAAAGTAAAAAAATAATTTTTTTAGAAAATATCACAAACAATAAATTTTGTACAAATTAACAATTTATTTTTTATTTAAAAATTATAAATTTAACTCTGTATAACCAATTGTTAAAAAACTAATTTTAATATTTTCTGTTTTTTGAAGTTCTTTCGCACACGCTTCTAAAGTTGCACCAGTAGTAATAACATCATCTACAATTAAAACATGTTTGTTTCTTAACGAATTGTAATCTGTTAACAAAAATTTGGTATCGTTATTTGTAAATCTTTCAAAACGAGATTGTAAGGTTTGTGTTTTAGAAGACGATATTCTTGTTAAAACATGTTCGTTAAAAGGAATTTGTAAGTATTTACCAACAGTTTGTCCAAATTTACTTACTTGATTGTAACCTCTTTCGCGCTTTTTTTTGGGATGTAAAGGCACAGGAATAATACAATCTACATCACTAAATTTTTTGTTTTCTTTTAACATTTCTCCTAGCCAATTACCAAAGAAAACACCAATATCTTCGTTTCCTTTGTATTTTAATTCGTGAATTAATTTTTTAGAAATCCCTTCTTTTCTATAAAATAATAAAGAATATGCTTTTTCCACAGCAATTCTTCCATAAAAGATTTTTGCTACTTTATTTTCTCTATAATTGTTGAAGTTTGTTAGCGGTAAATCATGTCTGCAAAACGTACATAAAATGGATTCGTTTTCAATTAACTGAGCATCGCAATTTGCACATAACCTAGGATAAAAAAGTTGAAAAAAATCTGTTAATATATTCATTTTAATGTAAATGATTCATTTTAAAGATACTATAAAATTTATAGTTTGTTGATTTTTTTTTGAAATAATCTCTTTTTAAGGTGAAAATTCGTGAATTCGTGGTATTTTTAATAATTGATGATTTCGTAAATTCTAAAAATAAAGAAATTTTTTCACTCATTTTTTTCAGATATAAAAGATAAAATAGAGTCACTAAAATTTTTCAATTTTAAAAGAAATTAGCAATATTTCATTTTTAAATAATCGTTAAATAATAGAAAAATTCGTGAATTTGTGGCATTTTAATAATCATAAGGTTATCAACCTTAAAAACACGTTGTTTTTTTATTGAAAAAGTTTTGTAAACGTTTATCTTTGTCGGCATTATGGCAAAACAAGAAGATCAATTTAAAAAGGTATTATCGCATGCGAAGGAATATGGGTATGTATTTCAATCGAGCGAAATTTACGACGGATTAAGTGCAGTTTACGACTACGCTCAAAATGGAGTAGAATTAAAGAAAAATATAAGAGATTACTGGTGGAAAGCAATGGTGCAAATGCACGAAAATATTGTGGGAATAGATGCTGCAATTTTAATGCACCCAACTACTTGGAAAGCTTCTGGACATGTAGATGCTTTTAACGATCCTTTAATTGATAATAAAGATTCTAAAAAACGTTACAGAGCAGATGTTTTAGTGGAAGATTTTAGAGAGAAAATATCTGAGAAAATTCAAAAAGATATCGATAAAGCTAAAAAACGTTTTGGAGATGCTTTTAACGAGGAGGAGTTTAGAAATACGAACCCAAATGTTTTGCGTCGTCAAAAACAAATGGACGAGATTACTGCTGAATTAACGAGAGTTCAGGAAGAAGGTGATTTGGTTGGTTTTAGAGAATTAATTATAGACTTAGGAATCAATTGCCCAGTTTCTGGTTCAAAAAATTGGACGGAAGTAAAGCAATTCAATTTAATGTTTGGAACTCAAATTGGAGCATCCTCAGAAAATTCTACACAAGTATATTTACGACCTGAAACTGCGCAAGGTATTTTTGTAAATTTCTTAAATGTTCAAAAAACGGGAAGGATGAAAATTCCTTTTGGAATCGCGCAAACAGGTAAAGCTTTTAGAAATGAGATTGTTGCAAGACAATTTATTTTTAGAATGCGTGAATTCGAACAAATGGAAATGCAATTTTTTGTAAAACCAGGAACGCAAAAAGAGTGGTATAATAAGTGGAAAGAAACACGGTTAAAATGGCATTTATCATTAGGAATGGGAGCAGAGAATTATCGTTTTCACGACCATGATAAATTAGCACATTATGCAGATGCAGCAGCAGATATCGAGTTTAAATTTCCATTTGGTTTTAAGGAATTAGAAGGGATTCATTCAAGAACAGATTTCGATTTAAAAGCGCACGAAGAATATTCAGGAAAGAAATTGCAATATTTCGATCACGAAGAAAACAAAAGTTATGTACCTTATGTAGTGGAAACTTCAATAGGTTTAGATAGAATGTTTTTAGCTGTTTTCTCTAATTCTTTACAAGAAGAAACATTAGAAAACGGAACAACAAGAACTGTTTTAAAATTGCCAGCAGTTTTAGCACCTTTTAAAGTAGCTATTTTTCCGTTAGTTAAAAAAGACGGTTTGCCAGAAGTTGCACGTAAGATTATGAATGATCTTAAATGGGATTTTAATGTATTTTATGATGAAAAAGATGCAGTTGGAAAGCGTTACAGAAGACAAGATGCAGCAGGAACACCATTTTGTATTACTGTAGATCACGATACTTTAGAAGATAATTCTGTAACAATTCGTCATAGAGATACTATGGAGCAAAAACGTGTTGCTATTGCCGATTTAAAAGAGCTTATAAAAGCAGCAGTAGATGTAAAAACTTGGTTACAGAAAATGTAGCTTTTACTCCACAGATTTTTAACTTTATCACAAAAAAAATAAGGATAATCTTTTCAGATTAAGATTACCCTTATTTTTTTGTTAAGTTTTCTAATGTTAATTATACACGTGTATAAACTTGTGTTTTACCTTCTGTAGTAATTGTAAGTTTATTACCATCAATTTTGTATACAGACTCAGTAGTATTTTCTTTCCCATCACTTGTAACTGTAATAACTGTTAATTTATTACCAGATGTAGTATATTTACCATTTGTGTTTTGTATAATTTTTTTTCCTTGTCTTAGAATTTCTGCTTCTGAAGATAAAGTGCCATTTGGTAAAAAGGTTACTTTTTGTTTACTAATATAGGTGTCTTTAGGATTTGCTGGTTTATCGGCTTTTAGTTCCCAAGACCCAATAATGGTAATTTCATTATCTTCATTATTATTATCTGAACTACAAGAGCTAAATGTGGCTACAAACGCGAATAATATAAATGCTATTTTTTTCATAATTTTAATTTAATATAGATTAATTTTCGGCAAAAATAAAATGAAAAAATATAAAATGGTAATAAATATTTGATAATTTTTAGTTAAATTTATATCTATCTAATAGTTTACATATGGCTATTCTTTATTAGAAACGACAGCTGTTGTGCTTCAATTTAAAATATAGATTTAAATATAGTTATCTATTTTTTTTGTGTTATTTCGACGATAGGAGAAATCTTATAATTTATAACCGCAATTTGTAAAATTCCTCTTCCTGCGTTATTCTTTAGATTAGTAAAATGAAATAATTACTTAAAATAAAAATATTTAAACAACTAGCAATCAGTTGGTGGTGGTGTGTTTGCCTTGCGTTACAAGGAAAGTAAATACAAATCAATACCTAATTATTTAGGCATATTTTAAAGAAAAAAATCCGTTAGAATTATTTTTCTAACGGATTTTTATATTTAACCTTTTTTTGAGGTTTCTCCATAAGTCGAAATTACAAAAGAAAGAGTAAAAATAGTTATTTCACACAAAAATGAAATAAATTATCTGCAACGATTCGTTGCCTACATCATTCCTGGCATTCCACCACCACCCATTGGAGGCATTCCACCAGCAGGAGCATCTTCTTTAATATCTATTAAAGCGCATTCAGTAGTAAGAATCATTCCAGCAACAGAAGCTGCATTTTCTAAAGCCACACGAGTTACTTTTTTAGGATCTATAATTCCTGCTTTTAGCATATCTACATACTCATCTGATTTTGCATTGTAACCAAAGTCTTTTTTACCTTCTAAAACTTTATTTAAAACCACAGAACCTTCACCACCAGCATTTTCAATAATAATTCTTAATGGAGCTTCAATTGCTTTATTAATAATTTGTACACCTGTAGTTTCATCTAAATTTTCAGTTGCTAATTTCTCTAAAACTTTTTTAGCACGCACTAAAGCAACACCACCACCAGCAACAATTCCTTCTTCTACAGCAGCTCTTGTAGCATGTAAAGCATCATCTACTCTGTCTTTTTTCTCTTTCATTTCTACTTCAGAAGCAGCACCCACATATAAAACTGCAACACCACCAGCTAATTTCGCCAAACGTTCTTGTAGTTTTTCCTTATCATAATCAGACGTTGTCGTTTCGATTTGCGTTTTAATTTGGTTTACTCTAGCTTTAATTGCTTTCGCATCACCAGAGCCATTTACAATTGTAGTATTATCTTTATCGATAGTTACAGTTTCTGCAGTTCCTAATAAATCTAAGGTTGCATTTTCAAGAGAAAAACCTCTTTCTTCAGAAATTACAGTTCCACCAGTTAAAATAGCGATGTCTTCTAACATTGCTTTTCTTCTATCTCCAAAACCAGGTGCTTTTACAGCAGCGATTTTTAAACCACCACGCAATTTGTTAACTACTAAAGTTGCTAATGCTTGTCCATCTACATCTTCAGCAATAATTAAAAGAGGTTTTCCAGATTGAGCAACAGGTTCTAAAATTGGAAGAATCTCGTTTAAGTTAGAGATTTTCTTATCGAATAATAAGATGTATGGATTTTCTAAATCTGCAATCATTTTATCTGCATCTGTAACAAAGTATGGAGATAAGTAACCTCTGTCAAACTGCATACCTTCCACAACATCTACATATGTTTCCATACCTTTTGCTTCTTCTACAGTAATAACACCTTCTTTACCAACTTTGGTAAAAGCAGTTGCAATTAATTCTCCAATAGTATCGTCGTTATTTGCAGAAATTGCAGCAACTTGTTTTATTTTTTCAGAAGAATTACCTACTTTTTGAGTTTGTTTTTCTAAATCAGAAATAATTGTAGCAACAGCTTTATCAATTCCACGTTTTAAATCCATTGGATTTGCGCCTGCTGCAACATTTTTTAATCCTTCTTTTACGATTGCTTGTGCCAAAACGGTTGCAGTAGTTGTTCCATCACCCGCTAAATCGTTGGTTTTAGAAGCAACTTCTTTTACCATTTGAGCTCCCATATTTTCAAGCTCGTTTTCTAATTCTACTTCTTTTGCAACAGAAACACCGTCTTTAGTTACTGTTGGTGCACCAAAAGATTTAGAAATAATTACATTTCTTCCTTTTGGTCCTAAAGTTACTTTTACTGCATTTGCTAAAGCATCAACTCCACGTTTTAATCCGTCTCTTGCTTCAATATCAAATTTTATATCTTTTGCCATGATTTTTTGTTTAAGATTCCAAGTTTTTCACTAGGAATAAATAGTTATTTTATTTTTTCAGTTAGTTTTCCTTTTTTTTGGAAAGGTTAGGATTAGATAATTGCTAAGATGTCGCTTTCACGCATCATTAAATAATCTTTTCCTTCTAATTTTAAGTCTGTACCACCATATTTGCTATACAAAACAGTGTCGCCAACTTTTACAGTTAAAGGCTCGTCTACTTTACCATTTCCAATGGCTACAACAGTTCCTTGTTGCGGTTTTTCTTTTGCATTATCTGGTATAATTAATCCAGACGCTGTTTTTGTTTCTGCTGGAGCAGGTTCTACAAGAACTCTGTCTGCTAAAGGTTTAATGTTTAATCCCATTTTTTTATAAATTTTGATTAATTAAATAATTTTTATAGTTGTTACATAGTCAGAAATTATGCCATTACAAGAAAACTGACAATTTTTCGCTGATTCTTTTTTTGATTAAAATATGGAACAAAAAAAATGCCAACGTGTCATTCACATTGGCATTTTAAGTATCCTAAAATTCTAACTCTTTAAAAAGTTTTCGAACCCGAGTAAAAGTCACTTACCTGAGAGAAAGCTAGAATAAAATTTTTATAAGCTGTCGTTTGTGGTTGTTGTAGAATTTGTTGGAGCAGGAGTTGTACTCTCAATACCATCTAGTGTATTGTCTAATTTAAAGTTATTGTCTCCACCTCTTGGAATCGCTACATTTGCTAATAAAATTAAAGCAAACATTGCAATTGCTAAGGTCCAGGTTGTGTTATCTAAAAATTTATTTGTGTTTTGCACACCTCCTAAAGACTGTGCTCCACCACCACCAAAAGAAGAAGACAAACCTCCACCTTTAGGATTTTGTACCATAACTATTAAGATTAAAGCGATTGCTACAATCAAAATTAGAATTAAAAATGCTGTATAACTCATGATTTATTTTTTTGTAAAATTTGTACTCTTTTAATTTGGTCTGCAAAGAAACCACTTTTTTCTGGATATTTCAAACTTAAAATTCTATAAGCTTGTATGGCATTATTGTACTTTTTTTGTTCTAAATAAACTTTTGCTAAAGTCTCTGTCATTAAAGCTGCATCTTGCTCGTTTTTAGTAATAGGAACAGCAAATTTTTTATCTTTAGGAAGTGGTTCTATTTTAGGGTTATTCTGAATAAATTTGTCTATTAATTCTTCTTTTTTAGGAAGTTTTTTTATTGTAGATTTCTCTTCTCTAACGATTGGTTTTTTTGTTGAAAGTTGCAACCATTGGTTAAAAGAATGATTTTCGTTTGGAGAAAAAGCAATTGGTTTTCCAATTTTTAAGGTTTTTTCTGCTGCTTTAGAAATCGAAGTAACATTTTCTTCAATATTTAAAATTGATTTTTCTTCGGGATTTTTTTCTGAAATTTTTTCTGAAATTTGTTGATGTATATTTTCTTTCTGCGAACTAAAATTGGAAGCTGTAATATAATTGAATAATACAGTTCTGTCAGTGGTGTAACCAGCAGTAACTTTTAATTCGTTGTTATATTTAAAACTATCTAAATTCTTTAATCCTTTTAAATATAAAACCCTTGCAGATTGAAAAAACGGGTGTTTTTCGACAATAGATTTTAACTCAACAGTTTCTAATTGCTGAATTTCCTTTTTGTTTTCTAATATGTCTAAAAACGTATCTTCTTTCAATTTTAAATTTTTATTTCTCGCAAAGTTGTGAGATTTTTCCTAGCAAAGTCGCATTTTTTTCTAACTTCTAACTTCTAACTTCTAACTTCTAACTTCTAACTTCCAACTTCTAACTTCTAACTTCCAACTTCTAACTTCTAACTTCTAACTTCTAACTTCTAACTTCCAACTTCCAACTTCCAAATCTACCATTTCCCAACAGATGCATTAAAAATATCTTGTGTTACTCTTTCTAGAATCTCTTTAAAAGCAGTTTCTTTCACGCCGCCTGTTAGTTGTTGTCTTGCGGGATAATCAGAATAAAAAGAAAATTGTTTTTCGAAATTGTCTTTTTCTTCTAACTTATTTACATAGCGAACATTTACAGTAATTGTTAATCTATTTTGTGCAGCCGTTTGTTGCGAAGTAGCACTCATAGGTGTAATTCTGTAACTTGTTATTTCTCCGCTAAAATATAAATCTCCATTGGAAGATGTTGGTGTTAAATTCGTTTGTCTTGTAAATAAATCTTGTAGTTCTTGTGTTAATTGTTGACTTAGTTCGGGTTCGATTAACTGTGCTTGATTTTGAAAATAATCTACTTGTATTGTTTTAGCGTTTCCAACATTTCCGCCTGTAAACGAATAAGCTCCACAAGAAATTAATAGTGTAGAGCTAACTATAAAAGCTACTATGTAAAGAATTTTTTTCATATTCATTTATTTAAAATTCAGGGTTTCAAGTTCGGTAAATTTTTAACTTTAAATATGAAATCTTGAATTTACAAATCGTATTGTTTAATTTTTCTGTAAAGTGTTCTTTCTGAGATTCCTAATTCTTTAGCGGCTAATTTACGTTTATTGTTGTTTTTCTCTAAAGATTTTTTAATCATTTCTATTTCTTTGTCCTGTAAAGATAAACTTTCGTCTTCTTCTATGGTCTCAATAAAATCATAATCTTTTTTAGGTGGTGTATTTTGTGGAATATTTAAAACTTCGATATCGTGTTCTTTTAACTCTTTATCGCTGTAAATTTTTTCTAATAAATGATGATTTTCTTCTTCGATTTCTTCAATATTGCCATTTTTTTTCATCAAGTCTAAAGTTAGTTTCTTTAAATCGTTAATGTCGTTACGCATATCAAAAAGAATTTTATACATAATATCTCTTTCAGAGGAAAAATCATTTTCTTTTTTACCACCAACAATTGCAGGTAAATTCCCAGAATTGTCGGGCAAGTATTGTTTTAATTTTGCAGCAGAAATATTTCTACTTTCTTCAATTACAGAAATTTGTTCTGCTAAATTTTTAAGCTGACGAATATTTCCAGGAAAACGATAATTTAATAATTCTTTTACAGCATTTTCATCTAAACGAATGGAAGGCATTCTGTATTTTTGAGCAAAATCCGAAGCAAATTTTCGGAACAATAAATGAATATCTTCATTACGTTCTCTTAAAGCAGGTAAATGAATTTCTACTGTACTTAAACGATAATATAAATCTTCTCTAAATCTTTCTTTTTCAATTGCTTGATGCATGTTAACATTCGTGGCCGCAACAATTCTAACATTCGTTTTTTGTGTTGTGGAAGAACCTACTTTTATAAATTCACCATTTTCTAAAACTCTTAATAATCTTACTTGAGTGGTTAGTGGTAATTCTCCAACTTCATCCAAAAAAATGGTTCCACCATCTGCAACTTCAAAATACCCTTTTCTGTCTTGTGTTGCTCCTGTAAAAGCACCTTTTTCGTGTCCAAAAAGCTCACTGTCAATGGTTCCTTCTGGAATTGCACCACAGTTTACAGCAATGTATTTTGCATGTTTTCTATGTGATAAAGAATGAATTATTTTCGGAATACTTTCTTTACCAACACCACTTTCTCCAGTGACCAAAACAGAAATATCTGTGGGCGCAACACGCACCGCTTTTTCTATGGCTCTGTTTAATTGAATATCGTTTCCGATAATTCCAAAACGTTGTTTTATTGCTTGTAAGTTTTCCATAAAAAGCTTCCTTTTAATTTCCTCCAAAGAGCGAAAACACTCTTGTTTTTTTCTTTACTAATTGAACTACCATCATTTTTTCCTCAACAGTTCTCTCCCTTTTAGAAAGTGTTAGGGATGGGATTTAATTATTATCAGAATACCCAACAGCAACTCCTTTTAAAGTCGCAGAAGTACAATCTTCAATTTTAACCATTACAAAATCTCCCAATTTATAATTTCCTTTTTCAAAAACAACAACTGTATTTTGTGTATTTCTACCTTTCCATTCATTTGGGTTTTTCTTAGAAGTTCCCTCGATTAAAACCTCTTCTATTTTTCCTAAATGTTGTTGTGTTCTGTATAAAGCATGTTCTTGTTGTAAGTCGATAACTTCCTTTAATCTGCGTTTTTTAACAGCAGGAGGAACATCATCCTCCATCTTTTTTCCTGCTAAAGTTCCAGGTCTTTCAGAATAAGCAAACATAAAACCGAAATCGTATTTTACATACCTCATCAACTCTAAAGTATCTTGATGGTCTTGCTCTGTTTCACCACAAAAACCAACAATCATATCTTGCGATAAAGCCATTCCTGGCACAATTTTAAAGATATTATCTACCAATTCCATGTATTCTTCACGCGTATGTTGTCTGTTCATGGCTTTTAACATGGTATTACTACCACTTTGTACGGGTAAATGAATGTACTTACAAATGTTTTTGTGTTTTGCCATTACATGAATTACATCTAAACTCATATCTTGTGGGTTAGATGTAGAAAAGCGAAAACGTGTTTTTGGAAATTTTGTAGCACACATATCTAACAATTCTGCAAAACCTACAGCAGTTGCTTGTGCTATTTCAGAAGCTTTGTTAAAATCTTTTTTTAAACCACCTCCATACCAAAGAAAGCTGTCTACATTTTGTCCAAGCAACGTAATTTCCTTGTAATTTTGGTCGACCATAGATTGTATTTCCTCCAAAATACTCTTTGGGTCACGACTTCTTTCACGTCCACGAGTAAAAGGCACTACACAAAAAGTACACATATTATCGCAACCTCTTGTAATCGATACAAATGCAGAAACTCCGTTTGTATTTAAACGAACAGGCGAAACATCTCCATAGGTTTCTTCTTTCGATAAAATTACATTTACAGCGTCTCTACCCTCGCTAACTTCTTCTAATAAATTGGGAATATCTCTGTATGCATCTGGTCCAACAACTAAATCAACAATTTTTTCTTCCTCTAAAAATTTCTCTTTCAAACGTTCTGCCATACAACCTAGAACTCCAACTTTCATTTTTGGGTTTATGCGTTTTACCTTGTTGTATTTTTGCAAACGTTTACGAACTGTAGTTTCCGCTTTTTCGCGGATAGAGCAAGTATTTACCAAAACTAAATCTGCCTCTTCTAAAATTTGCGTGGTATTATACCCTTGTTTATCTAAGATTGAAGCAACAATTTCACTGTCATTCATATTCATTTGACAGCCATAACTTTCTATGAATAATTTCTTGGTATTTTCTATTTTATTTTCGGTTACAAGGGCTTTTCCTTGTATTCTTTCGTCGATAACTTTTTCGATTGGTTCCATATTCAAAAAAAATGAATTGCAAATATACAACCAAAATTGAAATTTAGTGACAAATTGGCAGAAAACAAATGTAATTTTTATTGATAAATAGGTGTAAAATCTTAGATATATTTAAAGGATTTGTTATTTTTTACATAATTATTTATAGATTTTAGAATACAACAAAATTTTAAAGATGAAGAAGCTTCTTGTTTTAGTACTTTTAATGCCTATAGTTTTTTGTAAAAGAAAAAAACAAAAAAGCTAAAAATAATATCTTATTTATTGTTAGACGACCAAGCATATGCTGGTTTTACACCATTCCAGATTCTTTTGGAGCCGGCGCTTTACTTGAGATAATAATTTATAATATGGGAAAAAGTTATTGGTTTGGGATGAAAAAATGGAGGTAAATTAAACCCAAGATACTTATGTTGTTTACAACAATGTTTTACCAATTTTAGTGGAGGTAGCAGAACGACTAGATTCAACTACAAAGCATCTATTGAATTGTAAAAGAATTGGAGGCAGAATATACAAAATGGTATAAAAATAACTTTGGAAAATTTTAGAAATTCTTTTATTTTTAATTTTAAAATGAAATAAAACAACACAAGTAAAGAATATTCATTCGAATAAAAACTTTAAATTTTAATTTCAAAACTTTTAACCCCACAGATTATGAGCAAATATATTTTAGCATTAGACCAAGGAACTACAAGCTCAAGAGCTATTGTTTTTGATAAAGAAGGAAACATAAAATCTGTTGCTCAGAAAGAATTTACGCAGATTTTTCCAAAACCAGGTTGGGTAGAACACGATGCTGTAGAAATTTGGTCTACACAAGCAGGTGTTGCTGCAGAAGCAATTGCAAGTAAAGGTTTAGATATGGATAGTATTGCTGCGATTGGAATTACAAATCAGCGAGAAACTGTTGTTGTTTGGGATAAAAACACGGGCAAGCCAGTCTATAACGCGATTGTTTGGCAAGACAAAAGAACCTCCGATTATTGTGATGAGCTAAAAGCAGCTGGAAAATCTAAAATGATTAAAGAAAAAACAGGTTTGGTAATCGATTCTTATTTTTCTGGAACAAAAGTAAAATGGATTCTCGATAATGTAGAAGGAGCTAGGAAAAAAGCAGAAAATGGAGACTTACTATTAGGAACTATCGATTCTTGGTTGGTTTGGAATTTTTCAAAAAAACAAAAACACATTACAGATGTAACCAATGCATCTAGAACCTTATTGTTTAATATTAATACTATGGCTTGGGATGATGAATTATTAGATTTACTAACAATCCCAAAATCGATGTTGCCAAAAGTAAAACAATCCAGCGAAATTTACGGACATACAAAATCTACTTTTTTCGATTGTAATATTCCTATTGCAGGAATTGCAGGAGACCAACAAGCTGCACTTTTCGGACAAATGTGTACCCAAAAAGGAATGGTAAAAAACACTTATGGAACAGGTTGTTTTATGTTGATGAATATTGGTAACAAACCAATTGTGTCAAAAAATAATTTATTAACCACAGTTGCTTGGAAAATCAATGGAAAAACAACCTACGCTTTCGAAGGAAGTGTTTTTATTGCAGGAGCAGCTGTTCAATGGTTAAGAGATGGTTTAAAAATTATTAGAAAATCATCGGAAGTAGAAGGTTTGGCAAATTCTGTGGAAGATTCAGATGGTGTTTATTTTGTGCCATCTTTTGCAGGTTTGGGCGCTCCACATTGGAACCAAAAAGCACAAGGAACCCTATTTGGTTTAACAAGAGGTTCTACAGATGCACATATTGCAAGAGCAACTTTAGATGCAATTGCATACCAATCTATGGACATTTTAAAAGCGATGGAAGCAGATGCAGAAACTACAATTAAAGAACTGCGAGTTGATGGTGGAGCAACTGTAAACAATACATTAATGCAATTTCAATCGGATGTTTTAAATACAAAAACTGTAAGACCAAAAGTGGTAGAAACTACAGCAATGGGTGCTGCGTTTTTAGCAGGTTTGGCAGTTGGTTTCTGGGAAAATGAAAAAGAAATTCAAGAAATTTGGCAAATTGATGAAACTTTTACCCCTTCAGAAAAAAGAGAAAAAATTGATAAGAATATAAAAGATTGGTACAGAGCAATTGCCGCTTTAGAATATTGGACAAAAACTAAATAACATTTATATGACAGCATTTATAGCAGAATTAATAGGTACTTTTTTATTAATTCTTTTAGGCGGAGGCGTAGTTGCAAACGTAGTTTTAGAAAAAACAAAATCAAACGATTTAGGTTGGATGGTAATAACCACAGCTTGGGGTTTTGCTGTTTTTGTAGGAGTTTGTGTTGCAGGACCTTATAGTGGAGCACATTTAAACCCAGCAGTTAGTATTGGTTTGGCTATTGCAGGGAGATTCGAATGGAACTTAGTTTTTAGTTATGTGATTGCTCAATTTATTGGAGCGATGTTGGGTTCTTTTTTAGTTTGGGTAGTTTATAGAGATCATTTTAAAGCAACAACAAATGGAGATTTAAAAAAAGCAGTTTTTTGTACTTCGCCAGCAATTCGAAATTTTTCGAGTAATTTAATTAGTGAAATTGTGGGTTGTTTTGTGTTGGTTTTTGTGGTTTTGTATTTTACAAATGCCAATTTAAACGATGTAAATAATGGACAAATACCAATAGGTTTAGGTTCCTTAGGAGCAATGCCTGTTGCTATTTTAGTTTGGGTAATTGGTTTGTCTTTGGGAGGTACAA
The DNA here is from genome assembly GCF_017569185.1 of Polaribacter cellanae. NCBI lineage: Bacteria > Pseudomonadati > Bacteroidota > Flavobacteriia > Flavobacteriales > Flavobacteriaceae > Polaribacter > Polaribacter cellanae. The sequence continues at coordinate 3,121,944 of NZ_CP071869.1, forward strand.
CTGGTTATGCCATTAATCCTGCAAGAGATTTAGGGCCAAGAATTGTACACGCAATTTTACCGATAAAAAATAAGGTTTCCAACGATTGGAGTTATTCTTGGATTCCTGTTGTTGGGCCAATTATTGGAGCTGTTTTAGCAGCTTGCTTATCAATTTTAATAAATAAATAATAGCATAAGGATTTAAAAAATAATTAAGAGTAACTAAAAATCAAATAGCATTTTTTTATACAGAAAACGTCAATTATACACCATTCATAAAAAAGGAAGAAGAATTTGTAAAACATCTAATTATTTAAGCAAAAAAACAGTAAAAAAACTCAAGAGAAAAGGTATAGTAAAGTGGTTTTTCTATACTTTTTTTGAAGTAAAAACACTTAAAAAAATATTAATAAAAAAAAACTACATACTTTTGCAATCCAAAAACTTGCAATTTCGGTTGCGAGAATTACAACAAAAGAAAGATACATGGCAAAGAATTTAGTAATTGTAGAGTCACCAGCAAAAGCAAAAACAATCGAGAAGTTTCTTGGAAAAGATTTTCAAGTGGAATCGAGTTATGGGCATATTGCAGACTTGCCTTCCAAAGAATTAGGAATAGATGTTGAGGGTGATTTTAGCCCAAAATACATTGTTTCAGACGATAAAAAATCAGTCGTAAAAAAATTAAAAACACTTTCTAAAAAAGCAGACACTGTTTGGTTAGCAAGTGATGAGGATCGAGAAGGAGAAGCAATTGCCTGGCACTTAAAAGAGCAATTAGACTTAAAAGATGAGAATACGAAACGTATCGTTTTTCATGAAATTACTAAAAACGCCATTTTAAAAGCAGTCGAAAACCCAAGAGATATCGACTATAATATGGTAAATGCACAACAAGCACGTAGAGTTTTAGATAGACTTGTTGGGTACGAATTATCGCCAGTTTTATGGCGTAAAGTAAAAGGAGGCTTATCTGCAGGAAGAGTACAATCTGTTGCAGTGCGTTTAATCGTAGAAAGAGAACGAAGCATTCAAGAATTTAAAGCAGAAACACATTATAAAGTAGTTGCAGAATTTGCAAATAACGAAGGCAAAACTTTTAAAGCAACCATTCCAAAGAATTTCGATTCTAAAAAAGTAGCAGAAAGTTTTTTAAAATCGTGCGCAAAAGCAAATTTTTCAATTGCAGATTTAACCAAAAAACCAGCAAAAAAATCTCCTGCACCACCATTTACAACTTCAACATTACAACAAGAAGCATCACGTAAATTAGGTTTTCCAGTAGGTAAAACCATGCAAGTCGCACAACGTTTGTACGAAGCCGGTTTAATTACGTATATGAGAACAGATAGTGTTAATTTATCTGTAGATGCAAGAAATGCTGCCGAAGAAGAAATTAGCAATTATTACGGAAAAGAATATAGCAAACAACGTGTTTTTAAGTCGAAATCGAAAGGAGCGCAAGAAGCGCACGAAGCGATTAGACCTACCAACATGAAAATGCATGCTATCGATACAGAATACGACCAAACAAGATTGTACGATTTAATTTGGAAGCGAACATTGGCTTCACAAATGAGTGATGCACAATTAGAGCGTACAAATATTAAAATAGAAAACTCAGAAAACAGTAAAATTTTTACTGCAAATGGAGAGATGATAAAGTTTGATGGTTTCCTAAAAGTATATTTAGAAGGAACGGATAACGAAGAAGAAGAGCAAGCAGGAATGTTGCCAAACTTAAAGGTAAACGAATCTTTAGAATACAATTTTATAAACGCAACACAGCGTTTTACGAGTCCTCCTTATCGTTTTACAGAAGCATCTTTGGTAAAGCAATTAGAAGAATTAGGTATTGGAAGACCATCAACCTATGCACCAACAATTTCTACGGTTCAAAGAAGAGGTTATATAGAAAAAGGGCAGAATGAAGGAGTGGAGAGAGCATATCAGCAATTAATTTTGTCGAATGGAAATGTAGAAACACAAACCTTAACAGAGAAAACCGGTTCAGATAAAAATAAATTAGTGCCTACAGATATTGGAAACATTGTAAACGATTTTTTAGTGGCGAATTTCTCCAATATTTTAGATTTTGGTTTTACAGCTAAAGTGGAAAATTCTTTTGATGATATTTCTGAAGGAAATGAAAATTGGACAGAAATGATTAAAGGTTTCTACCACAAATTTCACGACAATGTAGAAGATGTAAAAGAAAATGCAGACAGAGAAAGTGGAGAACGTATTTTAGGAAAACACCCAGAATCTGGCAAAACAGTTTTAGTGAGACTTGGAAAATTTGGACCCATTGCACAAATTGGTGCACCAGAAGACGAAGAAAAACAATTTGCAAGCTTAAATAAAGACCAAAATCTGGGAACCATAACCTTAGAAGAAGCATTAGAATTGTTCTTGCTTCCAAAAAAGTTAGGAACTTACGAAGGTGAAGAAGTAATCGTTTCAAACGGACGATTTGGACCTTACATTAAATTCGGAAGTATGTTTGTTTCGTTGGATAAAGGTGAAAATCCAATGGAGGTAGATTTAGAAAGAGCAGAAGAATTAATTGTGGCAAAACAAAAAGCAGATGCGCCAATTTATTATTATGAAGATTTACCAGTGCAAAAAGGAGTGGGACGTTTTGGGCCTTTTATAAAATGGAACGGAATGTTTATCAACGTAAATAAAAAATACGATTTCGATAATCTTTCAGATGATGATATTGTTGAATTGATTGAAGTAAAGAAGCAGAAGGAGATTGATAAAGTAATACATAATTGGGAAGATGTTGGTATTCGCGTAGAAAAAGCACGTTGGGGAAGATACAATGTTCTAAAAGGAAAAATTAAAATCGAGCTTCCTAAAACCACAGAAATAGAAAAACTTTCTAAGGATGAAGCAGTTAAGATGATCGAAGCAAAAACGCCGAAGAAAAAAGCTACAAAAAAGAAAACCACAGCCAAAAAAACGACCAAGAAAACGACTAAGAAAAAGTAATGATTTTAGTATCTTGCATACTTTATTTAAAATAATTAATGAATATAGATTTTTTAACCCCTGTAAAAAAAGCTGTTGTAACGCATTTAGCGTCGCAAACTTCACTTTCTTTAGGAAATAAAATTGCCATTCATACGCAAGAAGAAGGTTTCCCAGATTTGGAAAATGTAAAAATTGCTATTTTAGGTGTTCAAGAAGATAGAAATTCGCAAGATAACTTTGGTTGTGGAGAAGATTTACATCATATTCGTAAAAAATTATACCAGCTTTTTCCAGGAAATTGGAGTACAAATATTGCAGATTTAGGAAATGTTCTAAAAGGAAATGCAGTTTCAGATACGTATTTCGCAGTTTCAGAAATTATTACTTATTTACTCAAAAAAAATATCATTCCAGTTATTATTGGTGGAGGTCAAGATATTACCTACGTAAATTATAGAGCATACGATTCGTTAGAGCAAACCGTAAATTTAGCAGCTGTAGATAGTCGTTTCGATTTAGGTCATTTAGAAGACGAACTTACTTCACAATCTTATTTGAGTAAAATTATTATGCAAGAGCCTAATAATTTATTCAATTATACAAATGTTGGATATCAAACTTATTTTAATCCACAAGACGAAATAGAACTTTTAGATGCATTGTATTTCGATACAATACGTCTAGGGAAATCGAAAAATTTAGAAAGTATAGAACCTGCTTTTAGAAATGCAGATATTGTTTCTATAGATATTGGAGCAATTCGACAAAGTGAGGCACCTGCAAATAATAATGCCTCTCCAAATGGTTTTTATGGTGAAGAAATTTGTGCAATTGCAAGATATGCAGGAATTAGCGATAAAGTCTCTTCATTTGGAGTGTATGAATACAATTCTAAACACGATAATAACCATCAAACAGCCCATTTAATTGCGCAAATGATATGGTATTTTATAGAAGGTGTTAATTTTAGAGTAAAAGATTATCCGTTTTCTGGGAAAGAAAATTATCAAAAATTCACAGTATTGTTAGAAGACGACGACCCAATAACGTTCTATAAAAGTAACAAATCTGGTAGATGGTGGATAGAGATAAATATTCTGTCAGATAATAAATACAAAAGACATGCGTTAATACCATGTACATATAAAGATTACCTAGATGCAACCAAACAAATCATACCAGAAAAGTGGTATAAAGCAATGAGAAAATTAGTGTAATTTTAGAAATATTGAAAAGTAATTAAGTTAAAATGCAATTTGAACATTGTTTATTAACAAAAAAAATAATAGGTTTACGAACTTTTTAGTAAAGATATATTTAAAATATGAAGAAAGCAGCAATATTTGCACTCTTAATAACAGTAATTTACAGTTGTGGCTCTAATGATAGAGGAGAATTGGTAGGAGTAAAAGCCAAAAAGAAGTGGTTTTCAGAGAAGCCTTTTGGAATGGCATTAATTCCTGGAGGTTCTTTTACGATGGGAAAACAAGACCAAGATATTATTGGAACTTTGAGTTCGCCAACAAAAACGGTAACAGTTAGACCTTATTATATGGACGAAACTGAGATTACAAACAACGAATATAAAGAGTTTGTACACTGGGTTCGAGACTCAATCATTAGAACAAGGTTGGGGTATCAAGCAGAATTTGCTGCCATGAGTTCTACACCAGATCCAACAGGAGCATTGCCTTCTGGAGGAATTCACGATTATGCTTTCGCAACAGTAGATACTACCAATGCAACACCATACCAAAGGTATATGTACGAAAACTATTGGAGTTTAGGAGATGGTATCGATTCTATTAAACCATTAAATTGGGAAAGAGAATTGGTTTGGAAAAAAGAAGAATATCCAGATGTAGATTATGTAGAAGTTATGGATTCTCTATACATTAGTAGAGAAGAAGCTGTAGATGGTATTAGAACTTTTAATACAAAATTCTTAAAATATAGATATTCTTGGTTCGATAGAGACAATGCAGCAAGAAAAGGAGGAAATAGAAAAGACTTTGTACAAACGGAAGTATTAAATATTTATCCAGATACCACTGTTTGGGTAAAAGATTTTAATTATTCTTACAACGACCCAATGCATCAAGATTATTTCTATCACCAATCTTATGGCGATTATCCAGTTGTAGGTGTAACTTGGGGGCAAGCAAATGCATTTTGTAATTGGAGAACAAAAAAGAAAAACGATTATTTAAGAACAAGAAAAAACGTAACACAAGTTCCAGATTTTAGGTTGCCAACAGAAGCCGAATGGGAATATGCTGCACGTGGTGGCTTGGAATTTGCAACATACCCTTGGGGAACTGGAAGTACAACAAGCGACAGAGGTTGCTTTTTAGCAAACTTTAAGCCAGTAAGAGGAAATTATGCAGTAGATGGTGCTTTATATACAATGGAAGCAAAATCTTTTAATGCAAATGATTATGGTTTATACAACATGGCTGGTAACGTTTCAGAATGGACAAACACAGCATATAACCCTTCTTCTTATTATATGGCTTCAACTATGAACCCGAATGTAGAGGATCGAAAAAATAAAAGAAAAATTGTACGAGGAGGTTCTTGGAAAGATGTAGCATATTTCTTAGAAGTAGCTTCTAGAGATTACGAATATGCAGATACAGCAAGAAGTTACATTGGTTTTAGAACCGTACAAAATTATATAGGAACAACTAACAAATAAAATTTATAACATAAAAATCCCCTAAAAATTAAGAAATTATGGCACAGTCAAGAGCTTACAAAAGAAACATGAATTTCGTTTACGGAATTGGAGCAGCAGTAGTAATTATTGGAGCATTATTTAAAATTCAACATATCGAACTTTTTGGTATCACTGGAGGAATGATGTTAACTGTTGGTTTAATTGCAGAAGCATTAGTATTTGCAGTTTCTGCTTTCGATACTCCAGAAGAAGATTTAGACTGGTCTAAAGTATATCCAGAATTAGCAGATGGGATCTCTTCAGAAAAAGAGCAAAAGAAATTAGGTGCAGAAGGTATGTTGTCTCAAAAATTAGACAATTTATTACAAGAAGCAAAAATAGACGCCAATTTAATGGAAAGCTTAGGCTCTAGTATGAAAAATTTCCAAAATGCAGCAGAAGGTTTGTCTGCAGCATCTGGCTCTGTAGCTTCTACAAATAAATACAACGAAGAGATGTCTAAAGCAGCGCTTCAAATGGAATCTTTAAACAATTTATATAAAATTCAAGTAGAAAACTCTAGCAGACAAACAGAATTAAATACAGAAGTTGTACAAAACACAGAACGATTAAAAGAACAAATGGATGCTTTGGCTAAAAACATGTCTTCTTTAAACGGAGTTTATGGAGGAATGCTTTCGGCAATGTCAACAAAATAATAATTAGTTAAAACGAAATGTATAACAACTTAAAAAACTAATTAGAATGGCAGGAGCAAAAATGTCCGCAAGACAAAAGATGATTAACTTAATGTATCTTGTGTTTATTGCAATGTTGGCACTAAATATGAGTAAAGAAGTATTATCAGCTTTTGGTTTTATGAATAAAGAAATTGTAATTAGCAATCAAGCTACTACAAAGAAAAACAATATCAGTTACGAAGGTTTAGCTTTAAAGGCAGACGATCAACCAGAGAAATTTAGACCTTTAAACCAGAAAGCAAAAGAAATAAAAGCAGCTTCATCTACTTTTTACACATATTTAGCAGACCTAAAAAATAAAATGACTGCAGATATAGAAGACAAAGAAGATTATGAAGTAATGGATAAGACAGATTTTTTGGATTCTTATTTCTTTCAAGGAGATAATTATACAAAAGAAGGTCAAGAATTTGTAGATAATATTAATAATTACAGAGAGAAAGTAATAGCAACTTTAGGTCCAAAATTTAATAATTTAATAGAAAGAACTAAATTTAGGTTTAATACTACTTCAGATACTAAGCAAGATTGGTTAGATAGAAGATATAAAGGTTTTCCTTTAATTGCGTCGTTAACAAATATAACTCAATTACAAGCAAATATTAAAAATACCGAAAGCGATGTTTTAACGGAGCTTTTAGGAGGACAATTAGAAGCAGATAGTAAATTAACAACAAACAACTATAAAGGAATTGTTTCTTTAAATAAAACTGCTTATTTCGCAGGAGAGAAAGTGTCTGGACAAGTTGTTTTAGGTAGATATGACTCTAATTTAGTACCAAATAAGGTTACATTAAATGGTAGAGATATTACGAGCAGTGTTCAAAATGGACAAGTAATGTTAGATATTCCTGCAGGAAATGTTGGAGAGAAAACAATTAAAGGAGAAATTACTTTTATGCAAGATGGTAAACCAGAGGTTATCCCTTTCGAAAGTAAATATTCTGTAATTGCAGAGCCAAGTAGTGCAGTAGTTTCTGCAGATAAAATGAATGTTGTTTATAGAGGTTTACAAAATCCAATTTCGGTATCCTTACCAGGAGTTAGTGGAAACAATTTAAAAGTTTCTGCAACAGGAGGTAGATTAACAGGAAGTAACAGTAAATACAGTTTTAGCCCAGGTTCAGGTAAAATAGCAACCATTAATGTAAGTGCAAAACTAAGCAGTGGAAAAACGGTAAATTCTAAAGCAATATTTAGAATTAAAGATATTCCTGCAGCAATGGGTTCTGCTCGTGGACAATTTGGAGTGGTTAGAATGCCAAAAGGAAGTTTAGCAAACACACCAATTGGAGCTGGATTGCCAGATTTTGAATTTGATTTAAAATTAAAAGTAAATAGCTTTAAAGTTAAAGTTCCTGGACAAGTAACAGTCTTAGTAACTGGAACAAGATTTAATGCAGCAGCAAAAAAAGCATTAGGAAAAGCTAGAAGAGGAGATGTAATTACCATTTACGATATCAATGCAAGTATTGTTGGAAACTCTTCTTATAAATTGCAAAAAGTAATACCAGTAAGTATCGAGTTAACAAACTAGAAGAAACACTAGAATAAAATAATATATAATGATGAAAAATTTTGTAATACTATTTTTCGCCTTTTTAACAACAGGTTTGGTAAGTGCGCAAGCAAACTTATTAAACGCAAAAACTGTAGATCAAATTGGTGTAAAAAGCGAGCAACAACTAGCTGCAGATAACGATGGTCCATTACCTTATGGTTATGTAGATGATAGAGACGTTATGTGGTCGAAAGTTGTTTGGGAATTTATAGATTTAAATCAGAAAATAAATTTACCTTACTATTTTCCAATAGATACAACCAATATTTCTACAGATAGAAGATCTTTGTTCGACACTTTAATTAAAGGAATTAAGCAAGGAAGAATTAAAGAAGCATATTCCGATTCTTTTTTTACTTCTAGAATGACGCCAGAAGAAATAAATTCTCGTTTGGTAAACGTTCGTGAAGAAAATGGATATTCAGATACTTATAGAATTCAATCTGAAGATATTGGAGGATATATGATCAAAGGAATGTGGTATTTCGATAAACGTCAAGGAGAATTAAAATATCGTTTGTTAGCAATAGCGCCAATGGGTAAAGATGTGCAAACTTTAGGAGTTCAAGAAATCGAAGACGAAGAATTGTACGAATTATTCTGGATTTTCTTTCCATCTGCAAGAGGTGTTTTACACGATGCAAAGGTGTTTAACCCACAAAATGCCTCTCACCCAATATCGTTCGACCATTTATTAAATGCAAGAAGATTTAGCTCAGTAATTGTTCGAGAAGAGAATATTTATGGAAATAGAGGTATCGAAGATTACGTTCGAGGAAACTCATTATTCCAACTTTTAGAAGCGAACAAAATCAAAGAAGACATCAGAAACAAAGAAATGGATATGTGGAACTACTAATTCTACACCAACAATACACAATAAAACGTTTGCGCAAGCAAGCGTTTTTTATTTGGAGCTATTTCCTGCGTGTAGTTTATCTTAAGCGAAGTCGAAAGATACTCGTTTTTTTTATGCTGAATTTATTGCAGCATCTCATCTTTTTAAAAAGTAATTTTATTATTACAATAGATACTTAATCGAGTTTAGCATAAAAAAAGAACTCAAACAAATGCTACAATTATGGATAAACCTATCTATATTTTTCATAAAATAACCATAACTTTTCAGCAATACTTAATTATTTTTGTAAGATGAAAGTAGATTATATTATTGTTGGTTTAGGATTGGCAGGATTAGCATTTGCAGAAGAATTAATAACTGCAAAAAAAACATTTATGGTTTTCGAAGATGCCTCACAAACATCGTCTTTAGTTGCTGGTGGAGTTTATAATCCTGTAATTTTAAAGAGATTTTCTCCAGTTTGGAACGCCAAAGAACAATTAGCAGTCGCACTTCCATTTTACGAAAGATTAGAAAAGAAATTTAACATAAAGTTCGACGAAAAATTCGTTATCAAAAAGGTTTTTAAATCCATAAAAGACCAAAATAATTGGTTTGTAGCTTTCGATAAACCCAATGTAGCCCCTTTTTTAGATGAAAAATTAGATAAAAACACATATTCAGGAGTTATAGGAGAACATTACTTTGGAAATGTAAAAGAAGGAGGAAGAATAAATACTCTAAAATTAGTAGAAACTTACAGAAACTATTTAAAAGAAAATAACTGCATTCGTTTTGAGAAATTCAATCATAAAGAAATTATTTTAGAGGAAGATTTAGTGAAATATCAAGACATAGAAGCCAGTACAATTGTATTTGCAGAAGGTTTTGGAATAAAAGAGAATCCATATTTTAAACACTTGCCATTAGAAGAAGTAAAAGGCGAATTAATTACCATTTATGCCCCAGAATTAGAGATCGATTTTTTATTAAAATCAACTTTATTTGTAATGCCTTTAGGAAACAATACTTATAAAATTGGAGCGACTTTTAATCATTTAGATAAAACTTCTGAGCCTTCCCAAGAAGGAAGAGAAGAGTTAGTAGAGAAATTACAAAAAGTAATTTCAGTGCCTTATACAATTATCGACCAAACAGCTGGAATTAGACCTACCGTAAAAGATAGAAGACCAATGGTTGGCATACATCCAGAATTTAAAAATTTAGCAGTTTTAAATGGTTTAGGCACTCGTGGAGTAATAATTGCCCCAACAGTAGCTAGAAATTTATTTCATCATATAACCAATAACGAAAAGTTAGATGATGAAATAGATATTAAAAGATTCAAATAAGTCGTTTGGCTCTAAGTTTAGCACTTTTTTAAGATAATAATATCCTTTTTTTCGACTGTTTGCAAATCTTCGTTCTCTTATGTAATTCCTTTTCTCTTTTAATTTTTCATTTTTTCTTGAAATAATTCTTAGTAGTAGTATCATTCAAAAAGCTTGGTTAGTACATTAAATATTGGATTATAAATACGTAGAAATACTCAGTTTTAAGATTTTTTCGGTAAATTATTTTCTTTTACAGTAATTTCAATGCAGAAATGGTATAAGTAAACGACCAGTTTCGTGAGGTAAATTAAACTTATTTTTGCAGAATTTACTTTGGCGTGTTTAATAAAAAAGGTTAGAATTAAACAAATAAGAAATTATTCATCACCTTTATAGCTCACAAACATATTTATCCAAAGAATTCGAGATAAACGTAAATTTACAGGAGCTAAAACAACTAAAGCAACAATAATTGCGGTAAAAGATTGTAGTAGAGTTAAATTAAAAAGTAGCTTAGAAATTAAAAAAGCTACAATAGATAAACCAACTGTAATGCCATAATTTACATACATAGCACCATAAAAGAACGAAGGTTCCATCATGTATTTAAAATTACATTTGGGGCAATTATCATGTAATTGAGTAATTTTAGAAGGATTAAAAGTAAATTTATATTTGAAAAAATCTCCTTCTTGACATCTTGGGCATTTTCCATTTACTATGCTGTATATTTTTGTCCCTTTTTTAAACATCATAACTCTATTTTTTTAAGTAGATTTGCGTCTTACAAAATTACAAAATTTTCATGTTAAACGTACATAATTTAACGGTTTCCTTTATGGGAACTGACTTGTTTTCAGGAATCACTTTTAAGTTGAATAAAGGAGATAGAATAGGATTGATTGGGAAAAATGGAGCTGGAAAATCTACCCTTTTAAAAGTACTTTCTAAAGATATAGAAACAAGTGGTGGAACTATGGCTTTTGATAAAGATATTCGAATGGGGTTCTTACGCCAAGATATCGATTTTGTAGAAGGAAGAACCATTTTAGAAGAAGCCTACCAAGCTTTTGAAGAAATAAAAGCCATAGAATTAGAATTAGATAAAATTAACGAGCAATTAGCCACAAGAACAGACTATGAAAGTGAAGGTTACACTCAATTAATACACGATTTAACAGATAAAACAGAACGCTATGAGCTTCTAGGAGGCTATAACTACCAAGGAGATACAGAAAAGATACTACAAGGTTTAGGTTTTCAAAGAGAAGATTTCGATAAGTTAACAGATACTTTTTCTGGAGGATGGAGAATGCGAATCGAGTTGGCAAAATTATTACTCCAAAACAACGATATTTTATTGCTAGATGAGCCAACCAACCACTTAGATATCGAATCTATTATTTGGTTAGAGAATTTTTTAAAGAATTATTCTGGAGCAATTGTATTGGTTTCTCACGATAAAATGTTCTTAGATAATGTAACCAATAGAACAATCGAAATTTCTTTAGGGCAAATTTACGATTACAAAAAACCATACTCTCAATTTTTACTATTAAGAGGAGAAATTAAGGAAAAGCAATTACAAGCTCAAAAGAATCAAGAGAAAGAAATTAAGCAAAAACAACATTTAATAAACAAATTTAAGGCAAAAGCGAGTAAAGCTTCTATGGCACAATCTTTAATGAAACAACTAGATAAAGTCGAATTAATTGAAGTGGACCAAGATGATAACCAAGCCATGAATGTACGTTTTGCCATTTCTAAAGAGCCAGGTAAAATTATTGTGGAAGCAGAAAATTTGTCGAAAAGTTATGGAGATAAACAAGTTTTGCAAGGTGTAGATTTGCTAATTGAAAGAAATAGTAAAATTGCATTTGTTGGGCAAAATGGACAAGGAAAATCTACTTTAGCAAAAATGATGGTAGGCGAAATTCCTTTTAAAGGGCATTTAAAACTCGGGCATAATGTAGAAGTTGGGTATTTTGCACAGAACCAATCAGAGCATTTGCCACCAGAAAAAACAGTCCTGGAAATTATGGAAGATGCAGCCACAGACACAAATAGAATGCGTGTTCGAGACATGTTGGGCTCTTTCTTATTTGGTGGAGATGCTGTAGATAAAAAAGCAAAAGTACTTTCTGGAGGAGAAAGAAACAGGTTAGCTTTATGTAAATTATTGTTGCAACCATTTAATGTGCTAATAATGGATGAGCCAACAAACCACTTGGATATTGCTTCGAAAACTGTTTTAAAAGAAGCGTTAAATAATTTCGATGGAACTTTAATCGTCGTTTCTCACGATAGAGAGTTCTTACAAGGTTTAACCACAACTGTTTATGGTTTTAAAGACAAAGAAATTAAAGAATATTTAGGCGATATCGATTATTTCTTGGAACAACATAAAATGGAAAGTTTGCGTGAAGCAGAAAAGAAAACAGTTGTTAAGGTAGATAAAGATACTTCTAAAAAAGAAGCCCATCAACTATCTAGAGAGCAAGAAAAAGAGCTAAAAAAACTAAACAACAAACTTTCTAATATAGAAACTGAAATTGCAGGTTTAGAAAAAGAAATCGAAAAAATTGACTTAGAATTGGCGCAAAATTATGACGAAGTTGCTGCAAGACCCAATTTCTTCGAAAAATACAAAGCTAAAAAAGCAAAAGTAGATGCTTTAATGGAACAATGGGAAAAGGTGGAAGCTGATGTCTCTAATTTTAATTAAATAAATTCAGACTTCACAGGTTTTTAAAACTCGTGAAGTCTTACAAATATGAACTTCAACAAACAAATAATATCCGAAAACCAACAAATTCACCTTCCAATTTTGGAAGAAAAAAAAGTAGAACTCTTTATTAAAAGAGAAGATTTAATTCACCCTTTTGTTTCTGGGAACAAATTCCGAAAATTAAAATACAATTTAGCAGAAGCTAAAAAATTAAAGAAAAAAGCAATTTTAACTTTTGGAGGAGCTTACTCTAACCATATTGCAGCAACTGCAGTCGCTGGAAAATTAGCAGGTTTAAAAACTTTTGGCATTATCAGAGGAGATGAATTGGGTAAAAACCTTAAAAAAACTTTAGAAGAAAATACAACTTTAAGAGAAGCGCATAAAAACGGAATGAAGTTTAATTTTGTCTCTAGAGAAATTTACAGACAAAAAGATTCCTTTGGCTTTATAGAAAAGATGAAAAACAAATGGGGCGATTTTTATTTAATTCCAGAAGGTGGTACAAATGGTTTAGCAGTAGAAGGTTGCCAAGAAATTTTAACAAAAGAAGATGCCAATTTCAATTATATTTGTGTAGCTGTTGGAACTGGTGGTACGATTGCAGGTTTAATTAAATCTAAAAAAAAGAAACAAAAAGTAATTGGTTTTCCTTCTTTAAAAGGAGGTTTTATTGTCGAAGAAATAAAAAAATACGCAATTAAAAACGATAGTTGGTCGTTAAATAAAGACTACCATTTTGGTGGTTATGCAAAATATAGCGAAGAATTAATTCAGTTTATAAATAATTTTTCAGAAAAAACCAATGTGTTATTAGACCCTATTTATACTGGAAAAATGTTATTTGGAATTTTAAATTTAATAGGAAAAGATTATTTTCCAGAAAACAGTAAAATACTAGCTATTCACACAGGAGGCATCCAAGGAATTGCAGGAATTAACAACAAATTAGAAAAGAAGAACCAGCAAACTATTAATTATTTATGAAGTTAAAAATTTTACTTGGATGTGTTTTTTTATTATTATTAAATAGCTGTGGAGCTAAGAAAAAGGTAATAAATAAGAAAAATCCTGGAGTTGTAATTATAGAACCAGAACCAGTAGAATTGCCTTCTGTAAATGAAGATAAACTCACAAAAAAGCTCGGAGAGAAAAACCCGAAATTAAATAAACACACACTTGCTTACATTCGAAAATACGCTCGAATTGCTGTAAAAGAAATGCACGAATATAAAATTCCTGCAAGTATTACTTTGGCACAAGGAATTTTAGAATCTGGAAGAGGAAGAAGTGAATTGGCACTAAAATCTAACAATCATTTTGGTATAAAATGCCATACACTTTGGCAAGGTGAAAGAGTTTATCACGATGATGATGAAAAAGGAGAATGTTTTCGAAAATATGTGTATCCAGAAACTTCTTACAACGACCATTCGTTATTTTTAACCCAAAGAAAACGCTATGCATTTCTCTTTAATTATAAAATAACAGACTATAAAAAATGGGCTTATGGTTTGCGAAAAGCGGGTTATGCAACAGATAGAAGATATCCTGCAAAACTGCTAAAAATTATAAAAGACTATAAATTACACGAATTCGATAAAGTAAAAAAAGACGAATTCTCGGAAGAAATTAAGGAATTAAATGACGGAGAAACTTTCGAAAAACCAATCGTAATTGAAAAATCTGCAGGAAAATATTACACTGTAAAAAAAGGAGATACTTTATATTCCATTTCAAGAAAATTTAATATTTCTGTGGCAAATTTAAAAGAAATAAATAATTTAAAAGACAATACCATTTCTATAGATCAAAAATTATTAATTGAGAAATAGGATATAATGTCTGGTTGAGTGCAGTCGAAACCTAATTTTTAAAATAGACGTTTACTTAATTTCAAATTTTATATAAATAGATGTTTTTAAAACTATTTTCTCAAACTGAGCAATAGATTTATTACCTCTAACTTTAGAAATTCCAGAACTGGTTCCATAACTAACAGCATTTATGTGATTTGCAGCGACGAAACTATTGTTATGAGTTTCAATTTCGTTTATTTTAATAGGTTTTCCAACCTTTTCATCAATCGCATCTAATAAATATTTCGCCTTTGCTTTTGCCGCTTTTATGGCTTCAATTCGATTTTCTTTTTTAAATGTTGCAATCTTAGAATGTGTCGCTTTTGTAATATTTACATTGGTTATTTTAAGTTCTTCGAAACAGTCGAAAAGTTGTTTTAATTTCTGGGAATTATTTACTTTTAAATTATATTTAGCAGTAGCTAATATCTCTTTTGAAAACCAACCTGTTTTCGATAAAACTGAATTTACATCAGAAATAAATAGGTTGTTTTCTGGAATTCCAATGTTTTTTAACGCTTGTTTTAATTCATTTTCTAATAGTTCTAGCTTCATTTTATTTCCTTTTTCCATTCTTTCCTTTAAAAAAATGTCTAAATAAATTTCGTTTGGTATTATTTCTTTTTCTGAAGTACCAATAACTTCTATAAAAGATTTTTCTTGTGTATTATTTTGGCTATAACTTACAGATGTTAAAAAAAGGAAAACAATTAATTTGTAATATTTCATGATAAGATTTTTTAAGATGTCATAAAACTAAAATCAATATTTTAAAGAAAAAAAACATAATGAGCGAACCTAGCATTTCTTTGAGTAAACAAGAATAATGCATTCGTAAACGATGTTAAATGGACTTAATATGTACGAATAATGAAGGAATGTCGTTTTTTTAGATGATTTTTTGTGTGTATGTTTACAGTAATTATACATCTTAAATGATCTTGAAAAAAAACATTCTATTAGTATTTCTTTTTTTGAATGGAATCTTTTTTGCTCAGCAAAATGAAGATTTCATAAACCGAAAAGAGTTTTTTGTAAAAGTAGTTGTAGCATCAGAAAATTCTGGAAATTCAATTACAAATGCAAATGTTTCCATAAATGGAAACCAGTTTCGGTATTCCGATTTTTATGGGTATTATCGAGTAAAAGCCAAAGTAAATGACGAGTTGGTAATTACACATCCCGATTTTGAAACGGTTTATCATATTATAAAATCAGACGAAGAAATTAAGATTCTGGTTAAAGATTTTCCAGATGAAAAATATTCTACTTCTAGGCTTCGTAAAAGTAAAAGTGTAACAGATAATTTTTATTTACAACATTTAGACTCAGCAAAATATTATGCAAAAAAAGACATTGAAAAAAGTTTAACTTTTATTGAAAAAGCCTTAAAAACGAACAATAGTAGAGAGCGAAATGCAGCAACCTATAAAACGTTGGCAGACATTTATTTGTTTTGGAAACAGTACGATTTGGCGATTTATAATTACAAGTTAAGCAATCAAATTTACCAAACGATTGATACCAGAATAAAATTAGCAGAAGCACAATTCTTGTTGAAGGATTTAGAAAGTAGTAAGAAAACATACGAGCAATTAGAAAAAGAAAAATTACGAAATTTTCAAAAAATTTTAATTTTAGAAGGTTTAGCAGATATTGCTTTTGAGAATAAAGATTATAAAGAAGCGAAAAAAAAATATCAACAAGCATTTAAAGTTGCAAGAGACAATGGAGTAACTTCTAAAATTACAGATTTAACTTCTAAATTAGGAACTGTTTTTTCTGCTGAAGGAAATTTAAAACAAGCAAATTTAAGTTTTAAAAACTCTTTAAATTTTGCCGAAAAAGAAAATGAAACACGTGTTTTAGAAGAAGAAGAAAAAGTAGCAGACTTCTTAAATTCTAATAAAAAATACGATGAAGAAATAGCGCTCAGGAAAAAAAGTTTAGAAAAAACGAAATCTAAAAAAATAGTTTCGAACGAAGTTGAAAATATCCAAGCAGATTCGATTACCTCGCAAAAAATAAACTATAAAATTGGCAATGCATATATTTTAAAAGAAGAGTATAAAGAAGCAATTCCGTTTTTAGAAAAAAGTAGAACAGACGCTAAAGAAAACAACGATATTGTTGTCGAAAAAGATGCAACCAGAAAAATTTCCGAAGTTTTTGCAAATCTGGGAGAATATGACAAAGCACTAAAAAACTACGAAAAATATGTATCTTTAGTCGATTCTTTATATGTTCGAAAAGAGCAAGAAATTCAACAAGCAAAACGTTTGTCGAAGAAAATTGCCGACAACCAAAATAGAATTGCAAGTTTAGAAAAAGACAAAGAATTAACACAGAGTAAAATAAGCTTGGCATATGTAGATCAGAAATTAGCCGAAGAAAATAATCGCAGACAACGATTAATTATTTACTCTTTAATAGGTGGGTTTTTACTGATGTGTTTGTTGGCTTATTTTATGTATAGAACCAACAAACAACAGAAATTGGCAAATAATTTATTGGCTTTAAAATCCATGCGTTCGCAAATGAACCCGCATTTTATATTCAATGCTTTAAACTCTGTAAATAGTTTTATTGCAGTAAACGACGAGCGAAATGCAAACCGTTATTTGTCTGAATTTTCGGTATTAATGCGTTCTGTTTTAGAAAATTCTGATGAAGATTTTATTCCACTAACCAAAGAAGTAGAACTCTTAGAATTGTATGTAAAATTAGAACACAATAGATTTAAAGACAAGTTCGATTATCAAATAAATGTCGATAAAAACATCAAATTAGACCAATTTTCAATTCCGCCAATGTTGTTGCAACCTTACATAGAAAATGCAATTTGGCACGGATTAAGATATAAAAAAGAGAAAGGAAATTTAAAAATATCTATCAAACAAAAAGATGTAGAAACCATTTCAATTTTAATTATGGATGATGGAATAGGACGAAAACATTCTCAGAAATTAAAAACAAAAAATCAACTAAAACAAAAGTCGAAAGGAATAAGTACCATACAAAATAGAATTGCAATTCTAAACGATATGTACAAAGACCGAATTTCTGTAGAAATTTCGAATGTTTTAGAAACTGGAGAAGGAACAAAAGTGGAGTTGATTTTAAAAAAAGCCTGAAGTTTGAAGTAGGAAGATGGAAGTTTATGAGCGACCAAACCTCCAACTTCGAGCTTCGAGCACCCAACTAAAAAAAACATGAAATTAAAAGCAATCATAGTAGAAGACGAACAAATAAGCAGAGAAATTCTTCGCAATTACTTGGGTAAATACTGCCCAAATGTAACTTTGTTAGGCGAAGCAAGTAATATTGATGAGGCTTACAATTTAATCCAAAAACACGAATTAGATTTGGTTTTTTTAGACGTAGAAATGCCTTTTGGGAATGCGTTCGATTTGTTAGAAAAAGTAGAAAACAGAAGTTTTGAAACCGTTTTTGTAACTGCTTACGACCATTATGCAATCGAGGCTTTAAATAACCATGCAAGTTATTATTTGTTAAAACCCATTTCTATAGACGAGCTGATAAAAGCTGTAAATATTGTTTCAGAAATTAAGGAAAAAGAGAACGAATTACAACATCGAATATTAAAACCAAAAGCAAACTCTGCCACAGGAAAAATAACAATTCCACACCAAGATGGTTTCGAGGTTTTAGATATTAATGATATTTTGTTCTGTAAAGCAGACGATAATTATACCGAAATTTACTTAGCAAATTCTAAAAAATTAGTCAGTAAGACTTTAAAATATTTCGAGGAAGCTTTAAAGGAATATACATTTGCGAGGATTCATAAATCGTATTTGGTAAATGTAAATGCGATTATAAAATACAAAAAAGGCAAAGGAGGAAGTGTAATTGTTTCTAATGGAAAAGAAATATTGGTTTCTGCTTCTCAAAAAGCGAATTTGTTGTCGTATTTTAAATAATTTTTAAAATTAGCTTTAAAAGAATCATAAAAGATTATTTTTAGATTAATTTATGAAACAATTTGTAATTAAAAATAGTAGTATTTTATTTTATTCCTTTTGGTTTTCTAGCCTACTTATACAAGCTTTTTTTACAGAGTTAACTTTTGATGAATCTTATTATTGGATGTATTCTAAAGAATTGGCTTGGGGTTATTTTGATCATCCACCAGCAATTGCTTTGATGATAAAAATAGGGTATTCAATTTTTAAAAACGAATTAGGAGTAAGATTGCTACCAATATTCGCAAGTACTTTAACCCTTTTTTTATGGGAAAAAATAATGAAACCCAAAAATTTAAAAGTATTTTATTTATTAATACTTTCAGTTGGTATTTTGCATTTTATTGGTTTTTTTGCATTGCCAGACAATCCTTTATTACTTGCAACAGCTTTTTACTTTTTATGTTTAAAACAATTTTTAGTTACTGCAAATTTAAAAAACGGACTCTTGCTAGGTTTTGCTTCTAGTCTCTTAATTCTTAGTAAATACCATGGTATTCTTATTCTTGTTTTTACTTTGTTACCTAATTTATCTCTTCTTAAAAAGAAATCTTTTTGGTTTGTAGTTTTTTCTTTTGTACTATTTTTAATTCCGCATATTTTATGGCAAATTCATAACGATTTTCCTTCTGTAAAATACCATCTTTTTGAAAGAAGTGTAGCATCATATAAAATTAACTTTACACTAGAGTACCTATTAACACAACCTTTTATTTTAGGGCCATTTACAGGAATTTTATTTTTTATAGCGCACATTAAAATTAAGAGTAAAGATTCGTTTGAAAAATCTTTAAAATATCTTTTTTGGGGTGGTTATTTCTTCTTTTTCTTAATGTCTTTTAAAGGAAGAGTTGAAGCACATTGGACACTTTTTGTAGTTTTTTCAGGATTATATTTTGGTTATGAATATATAGCTGAAATTACCAAAAAGAAAAAAATAATTTACAAACTTTTTTACATTTCTATTGCTTTAATTTTTTTAGTTAGAATTCTAATTTCTTTAGATGTAGAAAATAAATATAATACTGTTTTAGCAAAAATTACCAAGCAATTTCATCAAAAAGAATCTATGTTGGCGATAAAAAAAGAAGCAAAAGACCTGCCTGTTGCTTTTATGAATTCTTATCAAAAAGCATCTCTCTATAGTTTTTATACACAAGCTACGAGTTTTTCTTTAAATAATATTTGGGGAAGAAAAAACCAGTTTGATATTTGGAATTACGAGCAACGTTTAAGAGGTGAAAAAATCTTCTTAATTCCTAATTATAAAACCACTGGCTACGATTCTATTTTAGCTTTTCCTAAAATAAAATATAAGACAATTTCTAATTTTCAGTCATACTCAAAAATAAAAATTATACCTAATAATATTATAGAGAAAGCAAATTCTTTAGATACAATTTCCGTTAAAATACGTTTTAGTAATATTCAGAAAGAATTTATAGATTTAGAAAAAAATAAAAAGTATCCAGCAGTTTTGTATTATCAATTTATAGAAGGTAAATACCCGATAAAAACTAATATAGTTAAAAAATTAACCAATAAAGACTTAGAAAAAGAGTTAGAGTTAAATGTGGTAACACCCAATAAAAAAGGAGTTTATAGGCTTTGTTTTAGCATTATGTCTGGAGATTTACCACATAGTATAAATAGTGAAAAATACAAAATAGAAATTCGATAAAATATGCCCATAATAAAACCCATAAACGGAAAAGCCCCACAAATACCAGAAGACTGTTTTGTCGCAGAAAATGCCACAATTCTTGGAGAAGTTTTACTAGGTAAAGAATGTTCCATTTGGTACAATGCTGTAATTCGAGGTGATGTACATTACATTAAAATTGGAAATAAAGTAAACATACAAGATGGAGCTGTAATCCATGCAACGTATAAAAAATCGCCAACAACAATTGGCAATAATGTTTCTATAGGGCACAATGCAATTGTACATGGTTGTACAATTCACGATAATGTTTTGGTAGGCATGGGTTCTATTATTATGGACGATTGTATTGTAGAATCGAATTCGATTATTGCAGCAGGGGCAGTAGTTACTAAAAATACACACGTAAAAAGTGGAAGTATTTATGCTGGAGTTCCTGCTAAAAAAGTAAAAGATATCTCACAAGAATTAATTGCTGGAGAAATTGACAGAATTGCAAATAATTATGTGAAATATTCTGGATGGTTTAAGGAGTAATTTTGGCAATTGATTAACTATTACAAGCTGTAACTTGCTTTATCTTTGACTGAATAATTTTAAAATAATTAATAATGAAAGCCCATAAAAAAGCAGGTCTATTTGGAGCTATACTAGTATTATTATTCTTTTGTTACGATAGCTATCACATTATTAGAATAAGTGAAGGTTTAAGTTTCGAAGAGTCTCTATTACCTGAACTTAAAATCCTGTTTTCAAATACTATTTTATTTATTGCACCTGCAGTTGTATTGTTTTTAATTGAAGATTTTAAACAAAAATATATTTTTACAGCTTGGTTGTATCCAATTATACTTGGGTTGGGCTTAGTAAATGTTCTAATTTCTAATGATGCATTAGCAGCTGGATTGCCAATGGTTCTTTTAGTTTTTCCTGCCTGTGTAATCTTAGCAGTCTTGTATTTTTTCTTGAGAGAAAAAAAATAATACAATTTCTGCATTAAAATTACCATAATAAAACACGCTTTTTTTCTCTTTAATTTGCCTAAATTACTTCCTGAATCTCCGTAAATTAAGTGTGAGCCTGATATATTTGTTAAAATAAAACCCGATTTTCAATTAAGAAATCGGGTTTTTATCAATAAATTAATCAACCAAAGCTAAAATTATTTTCTTCTGTTTCTTTTTTTTGCATTTTTTCGAACTTCTCAAACTGTTCTTTGTTTAAGATTTCTTTCATACTATTTCTTGTAGCAATTTGGTTGTCTAACATTTTGCTTTTTACAGCATAAATTTGGTTTGCAGTTGGTCTTTTTTTTTCTTTTCTAGCTTTTTTTCTTTTTTCTATAAGAGCTTTTCTTTCTGCCATCTTTTTAGCAATAATAGGTTTAATTCTATTTTGCTGTTTTTCAGATAAGTCTAAAGCCAAGGTCATTCTTTTAATGGCTAAATTTGTATGTTGTTTTACACTTAATTGTGGTCTTTCTTGTTTTCTGTTTTTTTGTGCTTGTGTTGCAAAAGTAACTGAGAAAACCAAAACTAAAATACTTGCTAATTTTTTCATATTTTATAAATTTTAATGTTATTTTTTATACTACTAAGACCTTCAGAAAGAAAAAAGGTTTAACAGTATGTGTTTAATTAATAGTTGTTTAAGTTTTTTTTATAAAAAAAGCCCAGATTCAATTAAGAATCTGAGCCTTATCAATAAACTAATCAATCAATCCAAAAAAAATTAGTTACTGTTTCTTTTTTTGTTTTTTCCTTTTGTGCTCTTTTTACATTTTTTACGATTGAGCAGAAAATGTAACTGCTAAAACCAAAATTAGTATGCTTACTTTTTTTATTTATATTTCTTTGACTCATAGAAAATGAAAAGGTTTAAATTTGCAAAATCGATTAACAGTTATTTAACAAATTAGTGATGCGTAACCTATTTTTACTCTTATTTTTTATTACAACTTCTTTAGTCTCTCAAGAACAAGAAAAGGATTCCATTAAAGTAGATTTGAGCAATCCACATGCGACTATTTATACACATTTGTATTTCTTACAATCCGATTCTTATGAGCCCAAAAAAGCAGCAAAAACTATTCTAGGTCTTTCTGAGGAAAAAGCCATAGAAAAAGCCATAAAAATTAAGCAAGTTTTAGATGGTAAGGGTTTGTATGTCGATTTAAATAGAGTTCCTACAGGCAATAATTATAAAGACACTATTGGTTATTCTTCTTATTACAGATATGTAATATTTCCAGAAAGAATGCCAGAAATTTATGTCGAAAAAATAGGAAGTAAATGGTATTATTCTTCGGAAACTGTTGCTAAGATAGACAATTTGTACAAAGCAACTTTTCCATGGTACATTCAAAAATTGCAAAATCTAATTCCTGTTGCTGGGCATAAAGAATTTTTAGGGGTAGAATTATGGCAATTTGTAGCTTTGTTACTACTCTTAGGAATCTCTTATATTGTTTTTTTAATTACAAAAAAACTGGCCTTTTTTGTTTTACAAAAAGTAAAATATCTAATTAATAAAACAACTAATTTAAAAGTAGATGCTGTACTTAAAAAACTAGCTCATCCTATAAGTTTGCTTTTAACAGTGGCTCTTATCGATAAAGTTTTTCCGTCTTTACAGTTTAGTTTAGAAACAAACACTTGGGTGTTTTTGGCTTTAAACATTGCAAAAACGGTATTTTGGATTTACGTTTTCTTAAAATTAGTAAAAGTAGCTATGGAAATTTATGCCGAATTTACAGAAAGAACACACAGTAGATTAGACGATCAATTAGTACCTATTGTAAATAATTTCTTTACAGGTTTAGTTATTGTACTTGGTATTTTTAAATTGCTTACTTTGTTTGGTGTAAATGCAACCACAATTTTGGCAGGAGCAACTATTGGAGGTTTGGCAGTTGCTTTGGCATCCCAAGACACCGTTAAAAATCTCATTGGAACTTTAATGATTTTTCTAGACAAACCTTTTCATATAGAAGATTGGATAGAAGCAGGAGAAGTGGTTGGAACTGTCGAAAAAGTAGGTTTTCGATCTACAAGTGTTCGTGCTGCAGATACCTCTGTCTATAAAATACCAAATAGTAAATTATCGGAAATTGTTATTAATAATAAGGGTTTACGCTTGTTTAGACGATACAATACCAACTTAGGTTTGCGTTATGACACGCCACCAGAATTAATTGAGGCTTTTGTAAAAGGAATTCGCGAAATTGTAATAGCGCATCCAGAAACAAGATCCGATTCTTATAATGTAGAATTTACCGGTTTTGGAGACTCTGCATTGTTAGTAATGGTAAACGTTTATTTTAAAAGTTTGGCTTGGGGTGTAGAGCAATCTTCGAAACATAGATTGCATATTGCCATTGTAAAATTGGCGAAAGAATTAGGTGTCGATTTTGCATTTCCATCTACCACAGTTACAATCGAGCAGTTTCCAGAGAAAAATGGACTGTTGCCAAAATACAATACAGATAAAGAGAGAATCGCCAATTCTATTGAAAAGGTATTGACAGAATTTACGAATGAGAATCTAACACAATCTAATAATTGAGAAAAGTTTTAAAATATTTATTTCGGGTTTTATTATTGTTGATAACTGCTTTGCTCGTATTTTTCTTTTGGGCATCATCCGCAACTTTAAACGAGAAAGAATATTCAAAGTTAATTTTAAATACTTATGATGAAGTTGTCGCAAACGATTCAATTTTTAGTATTGTAACCTACAATATTGGTTATTTAAGTGGAATGACGAATAACCTTCCTATTTTTAAACCAAAAGAATTGTTTGATAAAAATTTAGAAAAAGTTTTAGCAGAAACCAAAAAGCTGAACCCAGATATTTTAGCATTTCAAGAAATAGACTACAATTCTAAGAGGAGTTACTTTGTAAATCAGCAAAACGAAATTGCAAAATTGGGTTATAACTATGTAGCTCAGGCTATAAATTGGGACAAAAATTATGTTCCTTTTCCTTATTGGCCAACAAAAATGCATTTTGGAAAAATTGTTTCTGGACAATCTATTCTTAGTAAATATCCTTTAAAAGAACACAAAAGAATTGTTTTAGAAAAAGTGTTAAGCGCAGCATTTTACAGAAAAGCTTTGTATTTAGAACGCTTGGCACAAGTAGTAAAAGTAACTTTAAATAAGCAAGAAGTTATATTGATAAATGTGCATTTAGAAGCTTTCGATAAACAGACAAGAGTCAATCAGTTTGAAGAAGTTTTAGAACTATTCAATAATTATAAAGAAGAATATCCTACTATTTTATTAGGTGATTTTAATTCTTTGGCAAGAGATAAAAAAGGAATCATAAAAAAAATGTTTTTACAAAAAGGTGTTGGAAATGCAGCTTTTAATAAAGAAAATATTGAAAACACTTACGATTCTAAAAATGCTTTTGAAAGAATCGATTATATTTTTTACACCAAAAATACCATAGAATATATTTCAGGAAAAGTGTTGATAGAGTTTGGTGAATCTTCCGACCATTTGCCTGTAGAAATGAAATTTAAGTTGAAGTAAAAAAAAGTTTTATAATCACCTTTTGCTTCCTTAATAATCTCTCTTACTGCAATTTTACATGCTTTTACGTCTTTTGCTTTCTTAATCTTTTTATAGGTTTTCTGAGGATTGGAAAAACTTTTAGAGAAGTATTCCCAAAAACCAAGCATCTTCATTTTAATTGGAGTGGATCCATAAAGTGTAGCAGCATATTGCTCAAAAATTTGGTGGTGAAATTCCTCGAAAATATCAAATCTGTTTTTGGGGTATTCTGTCGAGTTATTTTTAATCATATTGGGTAAAAAAGGACTTGCAATTAGGCTTCTACCAATCATCCAATGATCTATTGAAGGAAATTGTTCCTGTAACTTTTTAAAGGTATCCACAGAAGTAATACCTCATTTTGTGTTTGCTGTTACCTAGATTCAAAAGCTAGTGCAAGTTTTTGATAGGATTGTGTAAAATAAAAAACCTCATCAATTAAGATGAGGTTCTTCAATATAATTTATAAGAATTTATTTAGGATCTAAGATTGCATCAATTCTATCTACAACATCTTGTAAGTGGTAGCGTGTAAGTGTGTTACCTCTGTTAGAAGCTGCTTTAACATCTCTTCGTAAACGCTTTAGTTCTCCTCTTGCAACAGATTTCACGTCAGATTGATTTACGTTAATTCCACTTATTTTTAAGTATCCACGATTAATTCCTTTCTGACTTCCTGCTTTGTTTAATAAATAATCTAATCTATCTAAATGTGCTCTTTGTAAATTTCTTCTATAAGTATCTATAGAACGTCCAGAGTAAATTTCACTCCAAATTCCTTTACGAACATCTCTCATCATATTTACCAAAGTATATGCAGATGATCCATTTAAAGTTTCATTCTCGATCATTCTAGCCATTCTTCCAGCGTCTAAAATGTTATTAAGAGTTCTTGCTTGCATACTTCTAACTCTTTCAACAGAACCAGAAAATTCAGTTTTGCTAAAAATGTTTTCATCTAACATCCATTCTGGAGTTTTAAATAATTCATTAATAACAAATTGTAAAGCTTCTTTTTGTTTTGCTTTAGGGACATAAGTATAAACAGCTCCTGCTTGGTCAGATGCTTTAAAGTTTTCATAAACACCACCAATATTTGCAGAAACATGCCCCATGTATCTATTAAACTGACCTAATAATTGACCATACATTGTAGATAACTCGTCGTAATTTTCTCCTTTTTCAGAAGTCCATTCTTCCAATCTCGGTAAAATTCTTTTTAAGTTTTTAATTCCATACATAGAAGCTTTTATAGCATCGTCTCCTAAATCTTCTGTTTGAGAACTTGGATCTACAACACCAGTTGCTTGTTGGTGTCCAAAACGATACATTGGGTCTCCAGCATGTTTTAAAATCCAACCATCTAAAATTTCTTTTTCATCTTCAGCAGACTTGTCTAAAATGGGTCTATAGCCCCAAGAAATTGCATACTTATCGTAAGTTCCAATGTTAGGCATTAAAGCAACTCCTTTATCTTCTGGCTGTGCTATATAATTAAAACGAGCATAATCCATAATAGATGGAGCTGTTCCGTATTTTGCAGTAAAACTTGCAGAGCGTAAAGAATCTACAGGATATGCAGCAGAACTTCCCATGTTATGTGGCAGTCCTAAAGTGTGCCCTAATTCGTGAGAAGAAACGAAACGAATTAAACGACCCATTGTTTCTGTTTTAAAATTATTTCCTCTAGCATCTGGATTAATTGCTGCTGTTTGGATAAAGAACCAGTTGTGTAATAAAGACATTACATTGTGGTACCAGTTAATGTCTGATTCTAAGATTTCTCCAGAACGTGGGTCACTTACGTGAGGTCCATTTGCATTTGGAATAGGAGAGGCTAAGTAACGAATTACAGAATAGCGTACATCTTCTGGGCTGTATTCTGGGTCTTCTTCTTTTGTTGGAGCTCTTTTTCCTATAATTGCATTTTTAAAACCAGCCGCTTCAAAAGCAACTTGCCAGTCGTTTACTCCTTGTATAATGTATGGAACCCATTCTTCTGGAGTTGCTCTATCTACATAATAAACAATTTGTTTTTTGGGTTCTACCAATTCTCCTCTTTTAAACTTTTCGATATCTTCGTCCTTCACTTCTAAACGATATCTGTCTAAATAAGTAAGCGTTTTACTTCTTTGATCTTTTAAACCATAATCTGTTTGTCCACGAGTAAACCAACCAACTCTTTCGTCGAAATAACGACGTTTCATTGGAACTTTTGGTAATAAAACCATAGAGTTACTCATTTCTAAAGTAATAGAACCTAAAGCAGAGTTTGATGGTGCTTTATTTGCAAAGTAAGTTTTTATGTGTCTTACTTCGATGTTTTTAGGGTAACTACTAACTCTTTCGATATAAGATCTAGAATTGTCTAAACGACTCACTTGCATGCTTTTTCTAGCTTTCGCAGGAAAACCTAGAGGTTTAATATCTGAAGTAAATAATTTTGTAACATCTATAACTGTTGCTGTAGAATCTTTGCTAAATGCTTTTATTGGAAAAGAAAATAAGATTGGTTCTAAGTTCGAGTTTACAACAGCTTCATGTACAGGTAAAATAGTGTCTGCAACAACGTTATGAGAAACAATTCTTAATAAAATATTTTTATTTTTTTTCTCCCAACGTAATACTTGGGTATTTGTTTTTCCTCCACCAAAACCAATTCCACTAGCAGTTTTAGCAATTCTTGTTACCATTAACATTTCTCTTCTTAAAAGAGAATCTGGAATTTCGAACAAGTAAGTTTGGTCTTTTGTATGCACTTTAAACAAACCATCGTCTGTTTTGTATTCTTTCGTAACCACCTTTCCATAAGGTTGAATATCACCTTTTTTAGGATTTGACTTCGGTTTTTGAGCTGTTTTTGCAACTTGTTTCTTCTTTTTCTTCCAAAATTGAGCGTTGGTTTCAGTAGAAGAACCGAAAACAAAAGCAACCAGAAGAAAACTGGTTAGTACTTTTTTTGTCATAATAAATTTGATTAAAATTATAGTCTTCGAAGTTACGCAAACTCTTATTCGAGAAATCTTAAACTTTTGTTAAAGAGAATTGATGATTTATATTAAATTTTAAGCTTAAAAAAAGCCTTTAAAAAATAAATTTTAAAGGCCAAATTTTATTTTTAAACAAGAATTACAAATTAAAAATTTCTTTTACTTTATCTACATAATCTAACTTCTCCCAAGTAAACGTTTCTACTTCCCTAGAAACTGTTTCTCCCATTGGATTTGTAAATGTTACAGTTTTAATTTCTGGAGTTCTTCCCATGTGTCCATAAGCAGCAGTTTCCGAATAAATTGGTGTTCTTAATTTTAAACGTTGCTCTATAAAATACGGACGCATATCAAAAATAGTTGCTACTTTTTTACTGATTTCTCCATCTGTTAAATTAACATTAGCAGTTCCATAAGTTTCTACATTTATACTTGTAGGTTTTGCAACACCAATTGCATAAGAAACTTGTACCAAAACCTCTTTACAAAGCCCTGCAGCAACTAAATTTTTAGCAATATGTCTTGTAGCATAAGCTCCAGATCTATCTACTTTACTTGGGTCTTTCCCAGAAAAAGCACCTCCACCATGAGCTCCTTTTCCTCCATAGGTATCTACAATAATCTTACGGCCTGTTAAACCAGTATCTCCATGAGGTCCACCAATTACAAAAATACCAGTTGGGTTTATGTGATAGGTAATATTATCTGTAAATAATTTTTGAATATGAGTAGGTAATTTTGCAACCACTCTTGGAATTAAAATTTCAACAATATCTTTTTTAATTTTTTCTAACATCACAGCACCAGATTCGTTAAAATCGTCATGTTGTGTAGAAATTACAATTGCATCGATTCTTTGTGGCACATTATCGTCTGAATATTCAATAGTAACCTGACTCTTAGCATCTGGTCTTAAGTACGTAATGTCTTTATTTTCTCTTCTTAAAAGAGCCAATTCAATTAACAATCTATGAGACAATTCTAACGCCAAAGGCATGTAATTTTCAGTTTCATCAGTAGCATAACCAAACATCATTCCTTGGTCTCCAGCACCTTGTTCTTCTGGGGAAGATCTATCAACTCCTTGGTTAATATCTGGCGATTGTTCGTGAATTGCCGACAAAACTCCACAAGAATTTCCATCGAACATATATTCGCTTTTAGTATAACCAATCTTATTAATTACTTCTCTTGCAATTTGTTGCACATCTAAATAAGTTTTAGATTTTACTTCTCCAGCCAAAATAACTTGCCCTGTTGTAACTAAAGTTTCACAAGCAACTTTACTATTTTTATCGAATGCTAAAAAATGATCAATTAAAGCATCAGAAATTTGATCTGCAACCTTGTCTGGATGTCCTTCAGAAACACTTTCTGACGTAAATAAATATGACATAATATTCTTTCTTTTAATGTTGAAAATAGACCTCAATATTTACAATACTGAGAATTTTTTTTAAATGAATTTTTCTGTTTTTATGCTGAAATAATTTAGTAAAACAGGAGACTAAAAATAAAAAGTTGATTGCGTAGTCGCTATAAGAAGTAGATAATTACTGCTTTAGCATTTTATCCTGAACTTGTTTCAGGATCTTTTAAATAAGTATCCTAAATTAAGTAAAGGGTGCTGAAACAAGTCCAGCACAAGAGGTTGCAATCAGTTCAAATTTTTCCTCTTAATTCTAATGCAAAGTTACATTATAAAATGAAATAGCAACATTTTTTAATGATAATTATTTTTGATGACAACATCAATAAATCAATTTTAGAGAACAAAAAGTACTGTTTTTATAGAATAAAGAATATAGCATATTCCAAAATGCGAAATCAACATAAAATAAAAATAAACCACTTTTTATTTGGATATTAAATTTTTCTGAACATATATTTGCACTCACAAAGTTCAATAACTTATTGAAATGTTATCAAGAAAGGTGGAGGGATTAGACCCATTGAAACCTTAGCAACCCTTTAGAAATAAAGAAGGTGCTAAATTCTACTCAATTATTTTTAATTGGATAGATAACAAAAAAGAATTTTCTCATTCTGGAAATTTCTATTTTTCTTAATAACATTTTTCTAATAATAACATCATAAAAAATGATGTATTTGACTTATTTATTAACTCAAAAAAATAGAAAAATGAGTACACACAAATTAGCAACAAACGCGTTGCACGCAGGACACGATGTAAAATCAAATGGAGGCACAAGAGCGGTTCCAATTTACCAAACATCTTCGTATGTTTTTAACAATTCGGAACACGCAGCAAACCTGTTTTCGTTAAAAGAATTAGGTTTTATTTACACACGCTTAAACAACCCAACCAACCAAATTTTACAAGATCGCTTGGCAGCTGTAGAGGGTGGAATTGGAGCCGTAGTTTTTGCATCTGGAACTGCAGCAATTGCAACAGGTTTATTAACACTTTTAAAAGCAGGAGACCATATTGTAGCTTCTAGCAGTTTGTATGGTGGAACTTACAATTTATTAAGTGTTACGTTACCAAGATTCGGAATTACAACAACATTTGTGGATGCTTCTGAACCAGAAAACTTTGGTAAAGCAGTTAAAGATAACACAAGAGCATTTTTTGTAGAATCTTTAGGAAACCCGAAATTAGATGTGTTGGATTTAGAAGCAATTTCAACACATGCAAAAAAAGCAGCAGTACCTTTTATTGTTGATAATACAGTTGCAACGCCTGTTTTATTGAATCCGATTAAACACGGAGCAAACATTGTAATTCATTCGTTAACAAAATACATTGGCGGACAAGGAACGTCTCTTGGAGGCGCAATTATAGATGCTGGAACTTTTAATTGGGCAAATGGGAAATTTCCTGAATTTACAGAGCCTTCTGCAGGTTACCATGGCTTAAAATACCACGAAACTTTAGGCGCAGCATCGTATACTTTTAAATTAATTTTAGAAGGATTACGTGATTTTGGTGGTGCTTTAAGTCCTACAAATGCGTTTAACATCATTCAAGGTTTAGAAACTTTGCCTGTTAGAATTCAAAAACATTCAGAAAATGCGTTGGCATTAGCAAAATGGTTAGAGCAACAAGACGAAGTAGCTTGGGTAAATTATCCTGGCTTAGAAGGTAACAAATACAAAAAATTAGCAGATAAATATTTACCAAAAGGACAAAGTGGAATTGTAACTTTTGGGGCAAAAAAAGGTTTTGAAGCAGCAAAAGCAATTGCAGATAAAACAAAAGTATTTTCTTTATTAGCAAATATTGGAGATACAAAATCGTTGATTATTCACCCAGCAAGCACAACACATCAACAATTAGATGAGGCTGCAAAAGCAGGAGCAGGAGTAAGCCAAGATTTAATTCGTTTGTCTGTTGGTATTGAAGATTTAGAAGATTTAAAAGCAGATTTAAAAGCAGCTTTTTCAGAAATATAGTAAGAATGTCTGTTCGAGCGCAGTCGAGAACTTAAAACCTTTCGACTGCGCTCAAGGAGACAAATAATTTAGCTTAAATAAATAAAGATTGAAAGATAAACTACAACATATTAAAATTAATAATTTTACCACAGAATTAGGTGCAAAAATTGCAGAAATCAATTTAAGTTACCATGTTTTTGGTCAAGATCTAGGCACTGCACCTGTAATTTTAATCAACCATGCGTTAACTGGAAACAGCGATGTTGCTGGTGAAAATGGTTGGTGGTTAAATATTGTTGGTAAAGACAAAGCTATAAATACAGCTGTTTATACCATTTTGTCCTTCAATATTCCCGGAAATGGTTTTGATGGGTTTTTAATTGAAAATTACAAAGATTTTATTGCAAGAGATATAGCCAATATTTTTTTAGAGGGATTAAAAAAATTAAAAGTTGAACAACTTTTTGCCTTAATTGGAGGCTCTTTAGGTGGTGGAATTGCTTGGGAAATGATTGTTTTAAATAACAAAATTACGCAGCATTTTTTACCAATTGCCACCGATTGGAAATCTACAGATTGGTTGATTGGAAATTGCCAAATTCAGGAACAGTTTTTAGTAAACTCTAGCAATCCTGTACACGATGCAAGAATGCACGCGATGTTGTGTTACAGAACGCCAGAATCTTTTAAGGCGCGTTTTAAACGTTCTAAAAAAGAAAACTCAGATATTTTTAATGTGGAAAGTTGGTTGTTGCATCATGGGAAAAAATTACAAGAGCGCTATCAATTAGCTTCTTATAAATTAATGAATCAATTATTAAAAAGTATTGATGTTACTAAAAATGGAGATAAAAATATAGATATTTTAGACCAAATTGAAGCAAATATTCACATTATTGGTGTGGATTCCGATTTGTTTTTTACGGCAGAAGAAAACAGAGAAACACATAAAAAATTAGCTTTAACAAAAGCAAACGTAACGTATAACGAAATTAATTCTGTGCACGGTCATGATGCATTTTTAATGGAATATGACCAATTACAGAAAATTATAGAACCTATTTTCAATAAAGATTATAGCACAAAAAAGATGAAAATATTAAAATTTGGAGGAAAATCTTTAGCCAACGGAAAAGGATTGGAGAATGCCATAGAAATTATTCTTAACAAACACAAAAACGGAGAAAAATTAACTTTAATTGCTTCTGCAAGAGGAAATACGACAGACGAATTAGAAAACTTGTTGGCATTAGCTTCTCAACAGAAACCCTATTTAGAAGCGTTTGATGCTTTTAAGGAATATCAATTAAAACCGAACCTAAATTTAAATTGTACACAAGAGTTTTTAAAATTGGCAACAATTTTTGAAGGTGTTTATCTTTTGGGAGATTATAGTGAAAAAATTAAAGATGAAGTTTTAGCACAAGGCGAATTATTATCAGTAAAATTAGTTGCAAGTTTATTGGAAGAAAAAGGAATTTCAGCAAACCCAACAGACGCAAGAAAATTAATTATTACAGACGATAATTTTGGAAATGCACAGCCAATTTCGGCAGTTTCTTCGGAAAATGTAGTATCTTATTTTAAAGAAAATTCTGATACAATTAATGTGGTAACAGGTTTTATTGCAGCTAACAAAAAAGGAGAAACCACCACTTTAGGTAGGAATGGAAGTAATTATACAGCCGCTTTAATTGCCAATTATTTAGATGCAGATGAGCTTCAAAATTATACACATGTAAGTGGAATTTTTACGGCAAACCCCGATTTGGTTTCAGATGCAAAGAAAATTGAACAATTATCGTTTTCAGAAGCAAATGAATTGGCAAATTTCGGAGCAACAATTTTGCACGCAAAAACCATTATTCCGTTATTAGAAAAGAACATTAATTTACGTATTTTAAATACATTTCATAAAGAGGATAAAGGAACGTTAATCACATCAGAGTCTTCAACAAAAGGAATAAAATCCATTTCTACCATTAACAATGTTGCCTTATTAAATTTCGAGGGAAGAGGTTTGCTGGGTAAAGTAGGTGTAGATGCACGAATTTTTAGAGCTTTAAGTGATAAAAATATTAGTATTAGTATTATTTCTCAAGGTTCATCCGAAAGAGGAATTGGTTTAATTATCGATGCCAACAGAGCAAACGAAGCTGTTTTAGCCTTAGAAAAAGAGTTCGAAAACGACTTTTATTCACAAGACGTAAATCAAATTTCTATTGTAAATAATGTGGCTGTAATTTCTATTATTGGGCAAGATTTAAGCGAATTTCATTTACCTTATAATGCCTTAATTAAAAACCAAATTGTTCCTGTTTTATTTAACAATACCATCACAGGAAAAAATGTAAGTTTGGTCGTAAAAAAAGAACAATTACACAAAGCTGTAAATGTAATTCATGGTCAAGTTTTTGGAGTTGCTAAAAAAGTAAATATTGCCATTTTTGGAAAAGGTTTGGTGGGTGGAACGTTAATTCATCAAATTTTAGAAAATGCAGCTTCTGTTTTAGAAAGAAGAAAAATTCAGTTGAATGTTTTTGCAGTTGCCAACTCTAAAAAAGTACTGCTAAACAAAAACGGAGTTTCCAAAAATTGGGAAGAAGATTTAGTATCAAAAGGACAAGAAAATATTTCTGTAAATGCTATTATTTCGTTTGCAAGAACACATCATTTAGAGAATTTAATTGCGGTAGATAATACAGCAAGTGTGCCATTTGTAGCCAATTATATTCCGTTAATAGAAGCAGGTTTCGACTTGGTTTCTTGTAATAAAATAGCCAATACGTTGTCTTTTGATTTTTATAAAGAATTAAGAAGAAAATTAAAAGAATACAAGAAACAATACTTATACGAAACCAATGTTGGTGCAGGG
Source organism: Polaribacter cellanae (assembly GCF_017569185.1). Classification (NCBI taxonomy): domain Bacteria; kingdom Pseudomonadati; phylum Bacteroidota; class Flavobacteriia; order Flavobacteriales; family Flavobacteriaceae; genus Polaribacter; species Polaribacter cellanae. Next base: position 3,156,119 of record NZ_CP071869.1, read on the forward strand.
TTGCCTTTAATTGATACCATTCGTTTGTTGCACGAATCAGGAGAAAATATCACAAAAATTAGAGGCGTTTTCTCTGGAAGTTTAAGTTATTTATTCAACACGTTTTCTAAAGAAAACAAACCTTTTTCTGAAGTTTTACAAGCCGCAATTAATGCAGGTTTTACAGAGCCAGACCCAAGAGAAGATTTAGGTGGAAATGATGTTGCCAGAAAATTACTAATTTTAGCAAGAGAATTAGAATTGGAAAACGAGTTTGTAGATGTAACTATTCAGAATTTAATTCCAGAAAATTTAAGAGAAGGTTCTGTAAGCGATTTTTTATCTAATTTAGAGGCGTTGAATGAAGAATATCAGCAAATAAAAGAAAATCAAAAAGAAGACCATGTTTTAAGATATATTGGAGAATTAGGAGGAGATTTATCACAAGAAACAGGAAATTTAGACGTAAAATTGGTATCCGTTTCTAAAAGTTCTCCTTTAGGTTCTTTAAAAGGATCTGATGCAATTTTTGAAATTTATACAGAATCTTATGGAGAACAACCCATTGTAATTCAAGGAGCAGGAGCAGGTTCTAAAGTAACAGCCAGAGGCGTTTTTGGAGATATTTTAAGATTAGCGAAACATAATAATTAAAAAAAATAATAGTTTTTAGTTGTTGGTTATTAGTTAAAACTACCAACAAAAAACGACCAACCACCAACTAAAATGAAAAAACATTTCGAAACAGAAGCCATTAGAAATCAGACAGAAAGAACACAATTTTCTGAACATTCTACACCATTATATATAACATCGAGTTTTGTTTTTGACGATGCAGAAGAAATGCGCGCTTCCTTTGCAGAAGAAAAACAGCGTAATTTATACAGTCGATTTACAAACCCAAATACAACAGAATTTACCGATAAAATTGTACAAATGGAAGGAGCAGAAGCTGGTTATGCTTTTGCAACAGGAATGGCTGCAATTTTTTCAACATTTGCAGCTTTGTTAAATGCTGGCGATCATGTGGTATCTTGTCGTTCAGTTTTTGGTTCTACACACAGTATGTTTACCAAGTTTTTGCCAAAATGGAATATAGAAACCTCTTATTTTAAAGTTGATGAAGTAAATTTGGTAGAAAGTTTAATTCAACCAAACACCAAAATTTTATACATTGAAACACCTACAAACCCTGCTGTAGATATTTTAGATTTAGAACTGATTGGCAAAATTGCTAAAAAACACAATTTAATATTCATTGTAGATAATTGTTTTGCAACACCTTACATTCAACAGCCCATTAAATTTGGAGCAGATTTAGTGATTCATTCAGCCACAAAATTAATAGACGGACAAGGAAGAGTTTTAGGTGGCGTAACTGTTGGAAATAAAGAATTAATGCGAGAAATTTATTTATTTGCAAGAAATACTGGTCCAGCAATGTCTCCTTTTAATGCGTGGGTTTTATCAAAAAGCTTAGAAACGCTGTCAATTAGAGTAGAAAAGCATTGTGAAAATGCCCTAAAAGTTGCGCAGTTTTTAGAGAAAAATGAAAACGTGCAATTGGTAAAATACCCATTTTTGAAATCGCACCCACAATACAATGTGGCGAAAAATCAAATGAAATTAGGTGGAAACATTGTTGCTTTCGAAGTAAAAGGCGGCATAGAAGCTGGAAGAAAATTTTTGAACAACATTAAAATGTGCTCACTTTCTGCTAATTTAGGCGATACTAGAAGCATTGTTACGCATCCATCATCTACAACACATGGTAGGCTTTCAGAAGAAGATAGATTAGAAGTAGGAATTACAAATGGCTTGGTTCGGGTTTCTGTTGGATTAGAAAATGTGGAAGATATTATTACAGATTTAGAACAAGCATTGAGCGTTTAAATTACAGAAATTTCTGTAAATTTGTTTCTTATGCTATCTAAAAAAACAAAATACGGTATTAAGGCACTTACCTATTTGGCAAAACAGGAAAATAAAAGGCCTGTTCAAATTGCTACGATTTCTAAAAGTGAAAATATCTCTCTAAAATTTTTAGAAAGCATTCTCTTAACGCTTCGTAAAAACGGAATTTTAGGTTCCAAAAAAGGAAAAGGTGGTGGTTATTATTTACTAAAAGAACCATCAGAAATCCAAATGACTTCCATTATGCGAATTTTAGAAGGTCCCATTTCTATGGTGCCTTGTGTGAGTTTAAATTTCTACGAAAAATGTGATGATTGTCCAGACGAAAATGCTTGTGCTGTTCATAATTTAATGACAAAAGTAAGAGATAATACATTAGAAATTTTTAGAAATACTTCATTGGCAGATTTGTGTAAATGCTAATTTTTATTGCACATTTGTTTCTTATTCTCATCAAGTTTATTTTCTGGTCTAATTTTTTAAACTAAATGTTAATTCATTTAGATATTCATAAAATTCTTTTCTAAATTTTACTAATCTACTAATTCTATAGGGTAATTGTAAATTTCTTCTTTTTTATGCTTTGTAGTTTTAAATAATAAAGTATGTTTGCATACCCTATTAATTAAGTAGGGTAATAGAAAAGAAAGTGAATTATTATGATTTTAGATCAGATGATTTTTAATAAAAGTGAAGCAAAAGTAAGTTTCGAACAAGATAAAAGTTCAGAAAAACCTTTGCGAAGTATAGCAAAAGCATTGAGTTGGAGAGTTATTGGAACGTTAGATACTTTAGTGGTTTCTTACTTTTTAACGGGAGAAATAGTGCTGGCAGCTTCTATAGCATCAGTAGATTTTTTAACAAAATTAGTGCTGTATTTCTTTCATGAAAGAATTTGGAACAAAGTAAAATGGGGAAAATAATGAGTTTAGATATTCAAAAAATAAATAAAGAATTAGCGAATAAAAATCCGTTAGATATTATAAAATGGGCAATTTCAATTGCGAAAAACCCTGTTGTTACAACCAATTTTAGACCCTATGAAGTAGCTATTTTAAATGCTGTTACAGAAGTAAAAAAAAATATAAAAGTTATTTGGTGCGACACAGGTTATAACACAGTTCAAACTTATAAACACGCAGAAGATATTATCGAAAAGTTAGCTTTAAATATTAAATTATATGTACCAAAACAAACAGTTGCACATAGAAATGTGGTGTTGGGAGTTCCTTCAATAAACGACAAAAAACACCAGCTTTTTACAGAACAAGTAAAATTGGAGCCTTTTAAAAGAGCTATGCAAGAGCACCAACCAGATCTTTGGTTTACAAATTTAAGAAAAGGGCAAACAGCATTTAGAGATAGTATAGACATCGTTTCACAGAGTAAAGACGGCATTATAAAAGTGAGTCCTTTTTACCATTGGTTAGACGAAGATTTAGATGCGTATTTAAAACAATATAATTTGCCAAACGAGTTTGCCTATTTCGATCCAACAAAAGTAGAAAGTAATAGAGAATGTGGTTTGCATATCTAAAAAAATATTATGAGTCAAAAAACAATACAAGTAGACGCTTTAGAAAGTGAGGCGATTTTTATTTTTAGAGAAGTAGTAGCACAATTCGAAAAACCTGTGTTGTTATTTTCTGGTGGAAAAGACAGTATTACGTTAGTTCGTTTAGCGCAAAAAGCATTTTTTCCAGCAAAAATACCTTTCCCTTTAATGCATATAGATACTGGGCATAATTTTCCAGAAACGATTGAATTTAGAGATCGTTTAACGCAAGAATTAGGTGTAGAATTAATCGTGAGAAATGTGCAAGACAATATCGATAATGGAACTGTAAAAGAAGAAACTGGTAGATATGCAAGTAGAAATATGTTGCAAACAGAAACATTGTTAGATGCCATTGAAGAATTTGGTTTCGACGCTTGTATTGGAGGCGCAAGAAGAGATGAAGAAAAAGCAAGAGCAAAAGAAAGAATTTTTTCAGTAAGAGACGATTTTGGGCAATGGGATGAGAAAAATCAAAGACCAGAAGTGTTTGATATGCTAAATGGAAAAATAGATTTAGGGCAAAACGTACGTGTATTTCCAATTTCTAATTGGACAGAATTAGACGTTTGGTCTTACATAGAAAAAGAAAATATCGAAATACCTTCCATTTATTTCGCACACAAAAGACAAACATTTTTAAGAGATGGTCTTATTTGGTCTGCAGACGATGCTGTGGTTTTTAGAGATAAAGAAGAAAAAGTTGAGGAGAGAATGGTTCGTTTTAGAACCGTTGGCGATATGAGTTGTACAGCCGCAGTTTTATCGCATGCAGTAGATATTGCAAAAGTGGTCGAAGAAATTAGAGATTCTTCCATTTCAGAAAGAGGCGCAAGAATAGACGATAAACGTTCGGAAGCTGCAATGGAAAAAAGAAAACAACAAGGGTATTTTTAAAATTTAGTTGATGGTGTTTGCGCACTCACTAAAAACAATCAACCAATAACAAAAAACCAAAAAAGAATGAACGTATTAAAAATAGCAACAGCAGGCAGTGTAGATGATGGTAAAAGTACCTTAATTGGGCGTTTATTATACGACACAAAATCGTTAACGGATGATAAATTAGAAGCGATTGAAGAAAAGAGCAAACAAAGAGGTTTCGATTATTTAGATTTTTCTTTAGCAACAGATGGTTTGGTAGCAGAAAGAGAACAAGGAATTACCATTGATGTTGCTCATATTTACTTTTCAACAAGAAAAAAGAGTTTCATTATTGCAGATACTCCAGGTCATATAGAATATACCAGAAATATGGTTACTGGTGCTTCAACAGCACAAGCTTCTATCGTTTTAATTGATGCAAGAAATGGCGTTGTAGAACAAACGTATCGTCATTTTTTTATCAATAATTTATTGCGAATTAAAGATGTTGTAATCGCCATTAATAAAATGGATTTGGTCGATTTTTCCGAAGAAAAATACAACATCATTAAAGGAGAGATCGAATATTTAGCGAGCAAAAGCGAATATAAAAATCAGAATTTAACGTTTATTCCATTATCAGCTTTAAAAGGCGATAATGTAGTTACAACATCAGAAAATATGCCTTGGTATAAAGGAGAAACGTTATTACATCATTTAGAAAGATTAGATGCAGAAGATGTACAAGAAGAAACCCAAGCACGTTTCCCTGTACAAACTGTTATTAGGCCAAAAACTTCAACATATCACGATTTTAGAGGGTATGCAGGCAAAATTTATGGAGGAGATTTTAAAGTTGGAGATAAAATAGCTGTATTACCATCGCAAACAAAATCAACCATAAAAAGTATTCATTTTTTTAACGAAGAGTTTGTAAGAGCAAAGAACGGAAGTTCTGTAACCATTACTTTAGAAGATAATGTAAATGTAAGTAGAGGAGATATGTTAGTAAAAATTAATGAAGAACCAACCATTACAAAGCAACTAAATGCTACTATTTGTTGGATGGATTCAGCCCCATTGCAAGCGTCTCAAAAATATTACATCAAACATGGTGTAAATGACGCGCAAGCAAAAATCACTCAATTAAATACAATTATTAAGACCGATTTTTCAGGAAAAATAGAAAATCCATCAGCATTAGAATTGAATCAAATAGGAGATATTCAATTAAAATTAAGCAAACCATTACTGGTAGATGCTTACAATGAAAATAAATCAAATGGGTCGTTTATTTTAATCAACCCAAAAACAAATAATACAGTTGGTGTTGGTTTTATCCGATAAATAAGAATTAAGTACAAAGTAGATAGTATTAAGCAAAGTAGCTTTCTTAATACTTTTTACTTAATACTCAATACTTTTTACTAACTACTCAATACTAAAAAAAAATGCAAAGTTTTAGAACAGAAATAGAGAACCCAGTTGTAGAAAAAGACATTCTGGAATTAAACAGAAAAATTCAACTTTTTAAAGAAGGAGAAATAGACGAAGAGCGTTTTAGAAGTTTACGCTTGGCAAGAGGCGTTTATGGCCAGCGTCAATTTGGTGTTCAAATGATTCGTATAAAATTACCTTTTGGTAGGGTTACAAGTGAACAATTACACAGAATTGCAGATGTTTCAGATGAATATTCTCGTGGAAGACTGCACATTACTACAAGACAAGATATTCAAATTCATCATGTAAGTTTAGATAAAACACCAGAATTATGGGCAAAATTAGCAAAAGATGATATTACCATACGTGAAGCCTGTGGAAATGCTGTTAGAAATATTACAGCATCAGAAACTGCAGGAATAGATATTAACGAACCTTTTGATGTTTCACCTTATGCACATGCTACGTTTAAATTCTTTTTAAGAAACCCAATTTGTCAAGAAATGGGTCGTAAATTTAAAATTTCTTTTTCTGCAACAGATAACGATACTGCTATTAGTTTTATGCACGATTTAGGTTTTATCGCTAAGGTAAAAACCGAGAACGGAATTACGAAAAAAGGTTTTAAAGTTCTATTAGGTGGAGGTTTAGGATCGCAACCAAGACATGCAGATGTTATTTATGAATTTTTAGAAGAAGCTATTTTAATACCAACCATAGAGGGTGTTTTAAGAACTTTTGATAGATTTGGAGAACGTGCAAAAAGAGCCAAAGCAAGATTAAAATTTTTAGTAAAAGATTTAGGAGTTGAAGCCTTTTTAGACTTAGTTGCAGATGAAGTAAATGCGTTAGAAAACAAAACTTTTAAAGTAGATACTTCAGAATTTGAAAAACCTATCGTTTTTCAAGAAATCGAAATTCCTTCTGTAAAAATTGAAGATGAAACAGCTTTTCAAAAATGGAAAGACATAAATGTAATTCAACAAAAACAAAAAGGATTATTCGCCATTGGAATTAAAGTACATTTAGGAGACTTTTATACGCCAAAGGCAAGATTGTTAGCAGATTTGGTTAAGAAATACGCAGCCAATGAAATACGTTTAACCCTAAGACAGAATATTTTAATTCGTCATGTAAGAGCAGCATTATTACCATTCTTTTATATTGAATTACAAAAATTAGGTTTCGCAAAAGCAGGTTATAATTCTGCATCAGATATTACAGCTTGCCCAGGAACAGATACTTGTAATTTAGGAATTGCGAGTAGTACAGGAATAGCCGTAGAATTAGAAAAAGTATTGGAAAATGAGTACCCAAAATATTTAAATAACAAAGAAATCGCCATTAAAATTAGTGGTTGTATGAATGCTTGTGGGCAACACAATATGGCACACATTGGTTTTCAAGGAATGTCTATTAAAGTAGCTAATTTACAGGCACCAGCTTTACAAATTTTAATAGGTGGAGGAATTTTAGGCGATGGAAAAGGTCGTTTTTCAGATAAATTAGTAAAAGTACCAAGTAAAAGAGGACCAGAAGCATTACGTATTTTATTAAATGATGTTGAGAAAAATCAGCAAGAAAAAGAGACTTTTTTAGAATATTACGACAGACAAGGAAAAACGTATTTCTACGATCTATTAAAAGGATTGCAAGACACTACGAATTTAGAATCAAGCGATTTTATCGATTGGGGACATTCAGAAAACTACGTAAAAGCAATTGGAGTAGGAGAATGTGCAGGAGTTGTAATCGATTTAATTGCAACACTTTTATTCGAAAGTGAAGAAAAAATCTCTAATTCAGAAGAAGCTCTAAATGAGAATCAATTTTCAGATAGCATTTATCACACATACACATCTTTGGTAAATACTGCAAAAGCACTATTAATAGCAGAAAATGTAAAAACAAATACACAGGCAGGAATTATTTCTGATTTTCAGAAGCATTTCGTAGATGCTAATAAATTCGAAATAAATGGTTCTTTCGAAGATTTAGTGTATCAAATTAAAAAAGAAGCACCCACCAAAGCGTTTGCAGAAAGTTATTTAAATGATGCAAAATCATTTTATAAAAAAGCAGATGCGTTTAGAACTGTTGAAGTTGAGGGGTAAGAATTTAGTATCAAGTATCAAGTATCAAGACAGAAAAGACTTATGACGTAAGACTTTAAGATTGTTGCGAACATACGTTTGAAATAAATTAGTTAGAAAATGAATAATTATAATAACAAAATAACAGAATCTGTATTTCCTCTAAAGCCTGCATTGAGCGAAGTCGAAATGGGGGATAAAAGGAGGTTATTAACAGTAGTTGGAGCTGGTCCTGGAGATGTAGATTTAATTACATTAAAAGCAATTAAAGTTTTAAAAAAGGCAGATGTTGTTTTGTACGATGCTTTGGTAAACGAAGAATTATTAGACTTTATAAATCCGAGTGCAGAAATCATTTTTGTGGGGAAGAGAAAAGGTTGTTACAGATATCAACAAGAACAAATTAACGAGTTAATTGTTGCCAGAGCAAAAACACATGGGCATGTAGTTCGCTTAAAAGGTGGAGATCCTTTTATTTTTGGAAGAGGAGCAGAAGAAATGGAATTTGCAGCAAGTTTTGGAATCGAAACAGCTATGGTTCCAGGTATTTCGTCTTCGTTGGCAGTTCCTGCATATCAAAATATTCCAGTAACAAAACGTGGAAGCGCAGAAAGTTTTTGGGTAATTACAGGAACTACAAAAGAACATAAAATATCGAATGATGTTGCTTTGGCAGCAAAATCGAATGCAACAGTTGTGGTGTTAATGGGAATGGGAAAATTGCCAGAGATTATCAAGTTGTTTCAACAAGAAAATAAAAACGATTTGCCAGTTGCTATCATTCAAAATGGAACAAGAAGCAACGAAAAAGTAGGAATTGGAACTGTAGACACTATTTTAGAGGTGGTTAAAAAGCAAGAATTAAGCAATCCTGCAATTATTGTTTTGGGAGAAGTTGTAAAACATCGTGAAAAATTATCAGAAATCAAGAATTTTAGAGATAATAACCAAGACAATATCACGCAACCGCAAGAAAGGGTTTTGCAATTCAACGAATAAACAATTACACAATAATATAATGGAACAAAACGAATTATATCCCATTTTTTTAAAAACGAATCAATTAGAAACCTTAATTGTTGGTGGAGGTTTTGTGGCATTAGAGAAATTATCTTTTTTGTTGAAATCGAGTCCGAATTCCAAAGTAATCATGGTTTCTCCATTTTTTAGAGAAGAAACCCAAGAATTAGCAAATAAATTCGAAATAAAAATGATTGTTGATAAATACAATAAAACCTATTTATCAAACAAAAGTATCGTCATTGCAACTACCGATAAAGAAGCTGTAAATATTAAAGTTTACAAAGATTGTAAAGAAAGAAATATTTTGGTAAATGTTGCAGATAACCCTCCATATTGCGATTTTTATATGGGTGGAATTGTAACCAAAGGAAATGTAAAAATTGCGATTTCTACAAACGGAAAATCACCAACAACCGCGAAAAGATTACGTCAGTTTTTTGAAGATGTAATTCCAGAAAACATAGACGATTTAGTCAAAAATTTAAACGAATACAGAAAAACCATCAAAGGAAACTTTGAAGAAAAAGTAGAAAAACTAAACGAATTTACAAAGAGTTTGGTAGAAAAATAAAGTGGTTATTAGCCTTTAGCTTTTTGCAATTAGTAAACGGCTAAAAGCAAGTAGCTAAAAGCAAATTTTTAAAAAGATGATTACAACAGACATACTAATTATTGGAGCAGGACCCACAGGATTATTTACCGTTTTTGAAGCAGGATTATTAAAACTAAAATGCCATTTAATAGATGCTTTACCACAACCTGGAGGACAATGTTCAGAAATTTATCCAAAGAAACCAATTTACGATATTCCTGCCTATCCAGAAATTTTAGCAGGAGATTTAACAAAAAATCTTATGGAGCAAATAAAACAATTTGAGCCTGGTTTTACTTTGGGTGAAAGAGCAGAAACAATTGATAAACAAGAAGATGGTACATTTATTGTAACCACCAATAAAGGCACAGAACACCATGCAAAAATCGTTGCAATTGCAGGTGGTTTAGGGTCTTTTGAACCAAGAAAACCATTAATTGAAAACATTATCAATTTCGAAGACAAAGGAGTAGAATATATCATTAAAGAACCAGAACTTTATAGAGATAAAAAAGTAGTAATCTCTGGAGGTGGAGACTCTGCTTTAGATTGGGCAATTTTCTTGTCCGATATTGCATCAGAAGTTACCTTAATTCACAGAAGAAATGAATTTAGAGGCGCTTTAGATTCTGTTGAAAAAGTACAAGAATTAAAAAATTTAGGAAAAATAAATTTAATAACGCCTGCAGAAGTAAAAGGAATTTTAGGAACCGATAAAGTAACAGGAGTTGTGGTAGAGAAAAAAGGCGAAGATGGTTTTATTATAGATACAGATCATTTTATTCCGCTTTTTGGATTGTCGCCAAAATTAGGTCCCATAGGAAATTGGGGATTAGAAATCGAGAAAAATGCAATCAAAGTAAATAACGCTTTAGATTATCAAACAAATATTCCAGGAGTGTATGCCATTGGAGATGTAAATACGTATCCAGGAAAATTAAAATTAATTTTATGTGGATTTCACGAAGCAACTTTAATGTGTCAAAGTGCGTTTCAAAGAATTTTTCCAGATAAAAAATATGTAATGAAATATACAACAGTAGGTGGAGTAGATGGTTTCGATGGAACAAGAAAAGAAGCACCAAAAGCAGTAGTTAAAGCGATTCAATAATTTTCCGGCAAGGTTTTAAAAACCTTGTAGGTATCTTTTAAAAACTTTTCAGAAAATAGACAAACGAATATATTTAACAATTAAATTATAATTAGTAAAAGACCTCACAGGTTTTTAAAACCTGTGAGGTCTAATCAATCAAAATCCTTATTTTTGGGTTTGATAAAAGAGATATAATGAGTTTAGATGTAAATCTTAAAATAACAGACAGAAATGGCGTAACACACGATATAGTTGCACCAACAGATATGGCAATGAATCTAATGGAAGTTGTTCGTTCGTACGAATTGGCAGAAGAAGGAACCATTGGTATTTGTGGAGGAATGGCAATGTGTGCTTCGTGCCAATGTTATGTAAAATCAAACCACGAATTACCAGAAATGTCTGATGATGAGGACGCTATGTTAGCAGAAGCATTTTATGTAGAAGATAATAGTAGATTGGGTTGTCAGATTCAAATTACACCAGAAATTAATGGTTTAGAAGTAGAATTGGCGCCAGAATCCTAAATTAAAAAATGAAAGAAGTAGCACAAAACGTTTCCGTAGAAAATTATAGCATGTGTTTAAGAGATGCTGTGGAAGTTTTTACCAAAGAATTGATAAATTGCCTGTTTGATAAAAATTATCAGCAGGAAAAAAGTGCGGACACTAAAAATAAATTCTTCAAAATTTTAGAAAGATTAGCTATTAATAATGAAGATTGTTCTTGGATTGCTTTCGAAAATTCATTTCCAGAAATAAGAAGAAAATTAGATTTAGATGCTTTTGCAGCTTTAAAATTAGATCCTGCAGCAAAAAGTTTACGAGAAGTCTATTTAGCATATCCTGGTTTTTATGCAATTGCAGTGTATAGATTAAGCAATCAATTATTAAAACAAGAAATTCCTGTTTTACCAAGAATGATGAGTGAGTTTGCACACAGCACAACAGGAACAGACATTCATCCAGGAGCAGAAATTGGCGATTCGTTTTTTATAGATCACGCAACCGGAATTGTAATTGGAGAAACCACCATCATTAAAAATAATGTAACAATTTTTCAGGGAGTTACTTTAGGCGGAATTCAAGTAAAAAAAAGTTTGGCATCTACAAAACGCCATCCAACCATAGAAAATAATGTAATTATTTACGCAAATGCTACTATTTTGGGTGGAGATGTTGTTATTGGAGAAAATTCAATAATTGGAGCAAATGTGTGTATTACAGAAATGGTTTCCGAAAATTCGGTAGTAACTGTACAAGCAGAAAATAAAATTTTTCAAAGAAATTAAGATGAAAACTAAAAGTATTATAGATTTTGTTGGAAACACACCTTTGGTGGAAGCACAACAAATTTTCAAAAAAGACGGCGTTACTTTATTGCTAAAATTAGAAGGCAATAATCCTGGAGGAAGCGTAAAAGATAGAGCTGCTTATAATATGATTTCTGAAGCTTTAAGAAGAAAAAATATTAAAAAAGGAGATACTTTAGTAGAAGCAACCAGTGGAAATACAGGAATTGCGTTGGCATTAATGGCAAAAGTTTTAGGTGTAAATATGGTGTTGGTAATGCCAGAAAACTCCACAATCGAAAGAGTAAAAACGATGCGTGCTTATGGAGCAAAAGTACACTTAACTCCACAAGAAGATGGTATGGAAGGCTCAATTGATTATGCTTTAAAATTAAAGTATAAAAAAGGTTATTTTAGATTGAATCAATTTGATAATACAGACAATTCCAAAGCACATTACAAAACGACAGGGCCAGAAATTTGGAGAGATACAGAAGGTAAAGTTACACATTTTGTTTCGGCAATGGGAACTACAGGAACCATTATGGGCGTTTCAGATTATTTGAAAGAGCAAAATAAAAACATTACAATTATTGGAGCTCAACCTAAAGATGGAGCTAAAATCCCGGGCATTAGAAAGTGGAAAGAAGAATACTTACCAGCAATTTTTAATGCTTCAAAAGTAGATAAAGTGATAGAAGTAAATGTAGAAGAAGCTACAGAAATGACAAGAAGATTAGCAACTCAAGAAGGTATTTTTGCAGGAATGAGCAGTGGAGGTTCTGTAGCAACAGCAATTAAAGTTGCCGAAAAATTAGACAAAGGAGTCGTTGTTGCAATTATTTGCGATAGAGGAGACCGTTATTTATCATCTTCACTTTTTGAAAAAGAATAATTTACAAACAAGCGAAATAATAAAAGACGATCCTTTGTTAAATTTAGCAACAATAATTCTGCAAATAAAAAAATAATCCGTTTATTTGCAGAATAGTTCATAAACTTATCGATTTACGTTATCACGAAAGGCAGAGGGATTAGACCCATTGAAGCCTTGGCAACCCTTTGCAAAGCAAATGCTGAATTTATTTCAGCATCTTTTTAAAAGAAGGTGCTACATTCTACAAGCTTTAGGCTTGAAAGATAACAGCGAAAAAAACACCTTTCCTGATGACATATATTGATAAAAACATCAAAAAATGTCAAACATTTACAAAGCATTACAAGAACGAATTTTAATATTAGATGGAGCAATGGGTACAATGCTTCAAGCTTATAAATTTACTGAAGAAGATTTTAGAGCCGAGCGCTTTAAAGAGTATCCAATTCCATTACAAGGAAATAACGATTTGTTGTCTATAACACAACCAGAAGCCATAAAAACAATTCATGCAAAGTATTTTGAAGCGGGAGCAGACATTATAGAAACCAATACTTTTTCTGGAACAACCATTGCAATGGCAGATTACCAAATGGAGGATTTGGTGTATGAATTAAACTACCAGTCTGCAAAAATAGCCAAAGAAGTTGCAGATGAGTTTACAGCAAAAGAACCTCACAAACCACGTTTTGTAGCAGGTTCCATTGGACCAACAAATAGAACAGCAAGCATGTCTCCAGATGTAAACGATCCTGGTTATAGAGCTGTAACTTTCGATGAATTAAGAATTGCTTACAAACAACAAACAGAAGCGTTAATCGATGGTGGAACAGATTTATTATTGGTAGAAACCGTTTTCGATACTTTAAATGCAAAAGCAGCATTATTTGCAATTGAGCAAGTAAAAGAAGAAAGAAATATAGAAATCCCTGTAATGTTAAGTGGAACAATTACAGATGCATCAGGAAGAACTTTATCTGGGCAAACAGCAGAAGCTTTTTTAATTTCTGTTTCCCATATTCCATTATTATCAATCGGATTTAATTGTGCTTTAGGCGCCAATTTATTACAACCACATTTAGAAGCAATTGCAAATAAAACAGATTTTGCGATTTCTGCACATCCAAATGCAGGTTTACCAAATGCCTTTGGAGAATATGACGAATCTCCAGAAGAAATGGGAGAGCAAATAGAAGAATATTTAAAGAAAAATTTAATAAATATTATTGGTGGTTGTTGTGGTACGAGTCCAGAACATATTCGTGAGATTGCGAAGATTGCAAAGAAATATAAACCGAGAAAAGTTAACACTTTAAACGCAGTTGAAAAGCCTCTCCAAAAGTAAGAAAGAAGATGAAAGTTAAACAATCACGTTTTATGAAATTGTCTGGTTTAGAACCTTTGGTTTTAAACGAAAAAAGCAATTTTATAAATGTAGGAGAACGTACAAATGTTGCAGGGTCTCGTAAATTTCTTCGCTTAATAAAAGAAGAAAAATACGACGAAGCCTTAGACATTGCAAGACATCAAGTAGATGGAGGTGCACAAATTATCGATATTAATTTCGATGACGGATTAATTGATGGGAAACAAGCCATGGTTCGCTTTTTAAACTTAATTGCTGCAGAACCAGATATTTGTAAAGTCCCAATTATGATAGATAGCTCCAAATGGGAAATTATTGAAGCAGGTTTACAAGCGGTACAAGGAAAATGCGTGGTAAATTCTATTTCCTTAAAAGAAGGAGAGGAAAAATTTATTTGGGAAGCAAAACAAATAAAACGCTATGGAGCTGCAGTAATTGTAATGGCTTTTGATGAAATTGGGCAAGCAGATAATTACGATAGAAGAATAGAAATTGCCAAACGTTCTTATGATATTTTGGTAAATAAAGTTGGTTTTCCATCAGAAGATATAATTTTCGATTTAAACATCTTTCCTGTAGCAACAGGAATGAATGAGCATAGAAGAAATGCCATCGATTTTATTGAAGCAACAAGGTGGGTAAGACAAAATTTACCAAACGTTTCTGTAAGTGGAGGTGTAAGTAATGTGTCGTTTTCATTTAGAGGAAATAATGGCGTTCGTGAAGCAATGCATTCTGTTTTTTTATATTATGCGATTCAAGCAGGTATGAATATAGGAATTGTAAACCCTGCTTTGTTAGAGGTTTATGATGATATTTCAAAGGACTTATTAGAACACGTAGAAGACGTAATTTTAGATAGAAGAGAAGATGCAACAGAACGTTTATTAGATTTTGCTGAAACCGTAAAAGGCTCAAAAAAAGAAAAAACAGTAGATTTATCTTGGAGAGAAAATCCGTTACAAGATAGAATTACCCATGCTTTAGTAAAAGGAATAGACGCTTTTATTCTCGAAGATATCGAACAAGCAAGAATAGAAGCCACAAAACCAATAGAAGTTATTGAAGGCCATTTAATGATTGGTATGAATGTGGTTGGAGATTTATTTGGAGCAGGAAAAATGTTTTTGCCACAAGTAGTAAAATCTGCACGTGTAATGAAAAAAGCGGTGGCTTATTTAAACCCTTTTATAGAAGCAGAAAAGTCAGATAAATCCGAACCCGTTGGAAAAATTCTAATGGCAACAGTAAAAGGAGATGTACACGATATTGGAAAAAATATTGTAAGTGTTGTTTTGGCATGTAACAACTACGAAATAGTAGATCTAGGTGTTATGGTTCCACCAGAAAAAATCATACAAACAGCCATTGATGAGCGAGTAGATGCAATAGGTTTGTCAGGCTTAATTACCCCTTCTTTAGATGAAATGGTGTATTTGGCAAAAGAAATGCAGCGTCAAAATTTTGAGTTGCCTTTATTAATTGGTGGTGCAACAACATCCAAAGCACATACTGCTGTAAAAATAGACACACAATACAAAAATGCAGTAGTTCATGTAAATGATGCCAGCAGAGCAGTAACCGTTGTTGGCGATTTATTGAATAAGAGATCGAGCCATTTATACACTGCAAAATTAAAGAAAGATTACGACGAATTTAGAACCAAGTTTCTAAAACGAGGGAAAGAAAAATCTTATATTTCTATTATTGAAGCAAGAAGAAGAAAGTACAAAATAGATTGGGAAACTTCGGAAATTAAAAAACCGAACGAATTAGGCATTCAAGTTTTAAAACAATTAAGTTTAAAAGAATTGTTGCCTTTTATAGATTGGAGTCCGTTTTTTAGAAGTTGGGATTTACATGGGAAATATCCAACAATTTTAAAAGACGAAGTTGTTGGAGAACAAGCAACCGAACTTTTTGGAGACGCCCAAAAAATGATGAAAGAAATTATAGCAAAACAATCGTTAAAACCAAAAGCAGTTTTTGGTTTGTTTGAAGCAAACTCTATAAATGATGATGATATTGAAGTTTCATTAAAACCAAAAAGGAGTAAAAATGTCATTTCCAGCGGAATCGAGAAATCTCAAAAGGATAAAATAATTTTTAGAACCTTACGTCAGCAATTAAAAAAAAGAGAAGGAATTCCAAACCACGCTTTAGCAGATTTTATTGCCCCAAAAGAAACGAATAAAACCGATTATATAGGTGCATTTTGTGTTGGTATTTTTGGAGCACAAGAATTGGCAGAAAGTTACAGAGCAAAAGAAGACGATTATAACGCAATTATGGCGCAAGCAATTGCAGACAGGTTTGCAGAAGCTATGGCAGAATATTTACACAAACAAATTCGAGTAAAACATTGGGGATATTCATCGGATGAAACCTTAACAAACGACGATTTAATTAAAGAAAATTACAAAGGAATTCGACCAGCACCTGGGTATCCAGCTTGCCCAGATCATCTAGAAAAAGAGACTATTTGGAATTTATTAAATGTTGAAGAAAACATTGGAGTTACATTAACAGAAAGTTTGGCAATGTGGCCTGCTGCAGCAGTTTCAGGCTATTATTTTGCGAATAAAGAAGCAAAATATTTTGGTTTAGGAAAAATTACAGACGATCAAGTAACAGACTATTCCACAAGAAAAGGAATTACAAAAGAGAAAGCAAGAAAATGGTTGCACCCAACTTTGGCAGAGGAATAAAATCCCATCTTAATCTTCCTAAAGGGAAGAGATACTCTTGTGTTATTTTTTGTGGAAAAATATGGATGAAATAAATTCGAGGATAACCCCTAAAGGGTTTAAAACTCTCTAGGGGTTTGATTGGCTTTTCGCAAGAGTGAGTTTTGCGTTAGCGATTGAAACGACATCCTTTTTGCTTTTTCAGCAAAAAGATATAGTGTAAAGCGCGACCCTTGTGGTAACGTCCAAATAAATAAAATACTGAAACAAATTCAGCATAATGAAGATTACAGAACACATTAAAAAAGCAGACGGAAAAACATTATTTTCATTTGAAATTATTCCGCCAAAAAAGGGAAATAACATTCAAGATTTATACAATAATATAGATCCTTTAATGGAATTTAATCCACCTTTTATAGATGTTACAACTTCCAGAGAAGAGTATATTTATATCGATAAAGGCAATGGTTTACTAGACCGAAAAATAACCAGAATGCGTCCTGGAACTGTGGGAATTTGTGCTGCAATTAAACATAAATACAATGTAGATACTGTGCCACATGTGTTGTGTGGAGGTTTTACAAAAGAAGAAACAGAGTATGTGTTGGTAGATTGCCATTATTTAGGAATCGACAATGTAATGGCTTTGAGAGGAGATGCAATGAGTCATCAAAAATATTTTACGCCCAATAAGGGTGGAAACCATTATGCAACAGATTTGGTAAAACAAATTCAAAATTTAAATTGTGGAAAATATTTACACGACGTTATTGAGGCAAATAATTGTGCAGATTTTTGTATTGGAGTTGCAGGATATCCAGAAAAACATTTGGAGGCACCTTCTTTACAAACCGATCTAAAACGATTGAAAGAAAAAGTAGATGCTGGCGCAGATTATGTGGTAACACAGATGTTTTTCGATAATAAAAAATATTTTGCATTTGTAGAAGCTGCTAAGAAAGAGGGTATCCATGTGCCAATTATTCCAGGAATTAAGCCTATTGCAGTAAAGCGTCATTTGCAATTGTTGCCTCAGGTTTTTAAAATCGATTTACCAGAAAATTTAATTTCGTCTGTCGAAAATTGTAAGACAAATAAAGACGTTCGCCAAGTGGGTATTGAGTGGGCGGTTCAGCAATCTAAAGAATTATTAGCTGCAGGAGTTCCTGTTTTACATTATTATTCCATGGGTAAAAGCGATAATATTCATGCAATTGCTTCGGAAATATTTTAATATCAAATTAGCATTAAAATATTACATTTTATATTTCTTTTTTGTGTATATTTTAATGTTAGATAGCACCTTAACGATGCTATATTTCTATTTAAAAAAAATGATATAAAGAGGGTTTTTTCTGTAAAATACTCTTTTAAATTAAAAAGGTATTTAAAGAGTTGTACTACTTTAAATACCTTTTTATTATTTTAAGCAAAAAATTAGTTACAAGTACCAATTGTTTTCCACCAGTGTTCTCCACTTCCTGGTGTTACCCATATTGGGCCAGTTTGTGCCTTATAAAGTACTCCTTGGTATTTAACTACATCTCCAGTATTGTAAATTGTTGGATACGCTTGCCAAGTTGAAACATTGTCACAATCTGTGTTTCCTCCATTTCCTCCACCATTTGTAGGAGAAGTTACGTTTATTGCTATTGGTAAAGACGTTGTAGAACTACCATTATTGTCTGTAGCGACTACTGTTAAAGTGTAATTTCCAGAAGAAACATTTGTCCATGTAAGGTTATAAGGAGCGCTAGTGTCTTGTCCTATTTTCACATTTCCTTGATAAAATTCAACAAGAGTAATTGTTCCATCACTATCAGAAGCACTTGCCGTTATTATTATGTTGTCATTTTCGGTGAAATTACTATTGGAATTAGGGCTTGTAATGTTTGTTGTTGGTGCTATATTGGTATTACCATCGTTTCCACTTCCATTACAATTAGTAATAATTTTCCAGTGTTTTCCACTACCTGTGTTTTTTGAAGGCACATCATTTTTAGACCACCATTTTGCTTCGTAAAGAATATTATTGTATTTAACCTGCTGTCCAGCATTGTATTCTGTTTTACTATCCCATTCAGGCGCATTTTCACAGCCAGTTCCATTGTTGCTTCCAGAGTCACTTCCTCCTGTTCCTGTATATGGAGATAATGGATAGTTTTCTGCATTAGCAATAGCTGTAGAGGTTGAAGTGCCATTAAGAACTTGACTTGCAACATACAAATACCCATAAGAAGAAGAAGAAGAATTTTTTAATAATAATTGCCATATCATAATACCATCTACAGTGCTTTTTGATTTAATGTGTTCAGATAAATCTGCTATTTTATCATAAGAAAACGTGTAGTAAGGTCCCCAAGGTTCATTAGGAAAATGTGTACCTGCAACAATATCAAAACCATATTGGTCTGCATAGTATCTATAAGAATCATACATTATTTTTCTGTTAGTAGCAGCACCAACATTGTAACCTTGGTATGCTATAAAGTCAATTTTATTACCAACAGCTTTTATCACAGGAATCATATGTCCTGTAGCCCCAAAACCAAATAAGCTAATACCATTATTAGGTGTTGTAGCATTGTATAAATTAGTATCTGTTTCACCTGTTAATTGGTTTCTATTGCTATAAGCGTAAGTAGAGTTCGGATCATCGTTATTTAAGCCACCAAGAGCACCAACACCAGATGGAGCACAAGTTAATAGGTATTCGCCTTTAGGCATTATGGCTCTCGAGTTATTAAAGAAATCTATAAAGTGTTGTACATTTTCAGCGGTTCCTATATTTGCAAAACTTCCATTGGGTTCAAAATCCCAATCAATGCCTTCAAAACCTAAATCGTCTACCAAATCTTTTATTTGTTGATAATTAATATTGTAGGCATTACTAGTGCCCCAGTAAGTTTCTCCACCTATAGATAAAATTACTTTAATTCCTTTAGATTTTAAAATAGCTACAGATTCTTTTAATGTAGCACCTCCATAAGGAGTCTGTATACCTGTTCCAGTAATATCTAGAGAACCTTTAGTGTATGTTAAATTTGGTTTCGCAAAAGCTAAAAATACATGTGTTACATGTTCTGGTATGTCTCTTAATTTAGAACCTTGATTAGAGGAAGCCCAACTTTCTGACCAAGAAGGAAAATAACCTAAAACAATAGGTTCTGTAGTAGTGCTACTACTAGGAGATATTTTAGATTTTGCTAAAACTTTAGAGGCCTTTAAACTGTTTTCAAGATATGTGGAGCTTTCATTTGTATAATCTTCGCTAGAACAAGAGATTGCCAAAAAGGAGATTAGCATTATAATGCCAATAAATTTTAATGTTTTCATAAGTAATAAAATTTTAGGAGTTTATATTACCATAAAATTAGTAAAACTTAACTTTTTGTAACAAAAAAAAGTACAGACGACACAAAAATGTGGATAAAAGGATGTAAAATAAGTTTTTATCATATAAGTATAAGTAAATTATATAATCGAAATATTTAAAAGCAAATTTTTTGTTTAAATTTGTTAGAATTATTTGAATTAACAATTAAAAAATATAAAAAATGGCATTAGAAATAACAGACGCGAATTTCGAAGAAGTGGTATTAAAATCAGACAAGCCAGTGTTGGTAGATTTCTGGGCAGCTTGGTGTGGACCCTGTAGAATGGTTGGGCCAATTGTAGACGAAATTCATACAGAATACGAAGGAAAAGCTGTAGTTGGAAAAGTAGATGTAGACGCAAACCAAGAATTTGCAGCAAAATACGGAGTAAGAAACATACCAACTGTTTTAATCTTTAAAAACGGAGAGGTTGTAGATAAGCAAGTAGGTGTTGCTCCAAAAAATACATATACAGGAAAAATTGATGCTGCTTTATAGTAGCAATTAACATTTTATAATATTAAAAAGGTTTGGCGAATGCCAAACCTTTTTTTATTTTAGTGAAACTTAATTTTTAAAATTAGCAAAACTAATTTTAAGAATTGCAAGTTGAACCAACCCTCTCTTTTTTTGGTGGGGTTACAATACAAATTTTCTCGTTCCTCAAAAATTCACTCGAACAAACAATATGCAATGTCACATCGAGTGATTCCGATTTTTCATCGGAATTGTATCGAGATGTTTTTAACTAATAAAATCAATTTAATGAAGAATCTATTATACCTATTCTGTGTCCTTATCCTTATTTCCTGCAATAAATCCAACAATAAAACAACTTTTCTCGAAAAAGGAATTTCTTTAAAATTAGCAAAATTAAGAAAACAACAAATTTCGGATGTTACTTATCATTTAGATTTTAAAATTCCCAAAGAAAAAACAAGTCCAATTTCTTCTAAATTATTATTAGAATTGTCTTTAAATAATCTTGAAAATGATTTAATTTTAGATTTTAACGAAGCAAAATTACATTTAAAATCGTTGAAAGTTAATGGCAAAAATTCAGAAATAAAGCATGAAAAAGAGCATTTAATTATTGATAAAAAATTATTGAATTCTGGAAAAAATTCAATCGAAATATTTTTTAATGCAGGAGAAGTTTCTTTAAATAGAAATGAAGAATTTTTATACACATTATTAGTTCCTGATAGAGCAAGTACGTTGTTTCCTTGTTTCGATCAGCCAGATATAAAAGCCAACTATAAATTACGAATAACAGCTCCAAAAGACTGGAAAGTGTTGTGTGGTGCTTTTGAAGAAAGTAGTTTAGAAATTGATGGTTTTACAGAACATACATTTGCCAAAACCGATTTAATGAGTACCTATTTGTTCTCTTTTGTCGCTGGTAAGTTTACAGAAAAAAGTAAAAACCCTGGCGCTTTTGATATGCGTTTTTTATACAGAGAAAATAACCAAGAAAAAATTAATGAAAGTGTGGATGAAGTTTTTAAAATTCATCAAAATTCGTTGGATTTTTTAGAGGATTATACACAAGTAAAATTTCCGTTTCAAAAAATGGATTTCGCTGCAATTCCACCTTTTCAATATGGAGGAATGGAACATGTTGGAGCAATTCAATATAGAGCTTCTTCTTTGTTTTTAGATAAAAACGCAACTCAGAATAACAAGTTAAGAAGAGCGAAATTAATTGCACACGAAACTTCACACATGTGGTTTGGCGATTTGGTTACTATGAAATGGTTTAACGATGTTTGGATGAAAGAGGTTTTTGCTAATTTTATGGCAGATAAAATCATGAATCCTGTTTTTCCAGAAGTAAATCACAAATTAAGTTTTATGATGTCTCACTACCCAAGTGCGTATTCAGAAGACAGAACAAAAGGCACAAATGCGATTCGTCAATATTTAGGAAATCTAAAAAATGCAGGTTCTTTATATGGAAGAATCATTTACAATAAAGCACCAATTATGATGCGTCAGTTGGAATTTTTATTGGGAGAAGAAGCTTTTCAACAAGGAATTCAAGAATACATAAAAACATACCAGAACTCAAATGCAGATTGGAACGAACTAGTTTCAATATTAGATAAAAAATCTACTGGAGATATAAAAAATTGGAGTGATGTTTGGGTAAATTCCGCTGGAAGACCTGTTTTTTATGAAGAAATTGAGCTGAATGAAAAAGGAAATGTAACCAAATTTGTTATTCATCAAAAAGCAGAAGATGGTTCAGATAAAATTTGGACGCAGTCTTTTCATATCAAATTGATTGATGAAAGAGGTTATGAGAAAATTATAAAAGTAAAAAATATGGGAAAATCTTTCGATATTACTTCGGCCACTGAAGATTTTAAACCAGGGCAAGTTTTATACAATACAAATGGTTTTGGGTATGGCGTTTTTCCTATTTATAAAAAAGAGGTAAATACATATAAAGATATTAAAGATGAGGTTTCAAGAGGGTATCAATTCATTAATTTGTACGAAAATATGTTAAATGGAAAAATAACACCATTAGAAACTTATAACGTGTGCTTGGAAGCAATTCAAAAAGAAGGAAACGAATTAATTACGGGCTATTTATCAGGTAGAATTCAGCATATATTTTGGACATTTTTAAATGATGAAGAGCAAAAAGACATTCAAGGAAAAACGGAAACAACAATTTTTAATATGTTGGAAAGTAAGCTGCCCAAAAATATTAAAAAAACACTTTTTGGATTGTATAAATCCATCGCTTTTTCAGAAGTTGGAGCAAGTAATTTATATAAAATTTGGACTAAAAAGAAGAAGGTTAAAAATCTCTTTTTAAATGAAAACGATTACACATCTTTAGCAATGCAATTGGTAATTTTCAAGCATCCAAAAGCCAATGAAATATTAGATGAACAACAAACCCGAATTTCGAATCCAGATCGTTTGGATCGATTTAAATGGTTACTGCCATCACTTTCTAATGATACAAGTGTAAGAGATGTATTTATGAAATCGCTTTTACAAAAAGAAAACAGAGAAAAAGAATCTTGGGTGCAAAGCGCATTGAACAACATACATCATCCATTAAGACAAGGTTCTTCCACGAAACATTTAAAATCGATTCTAAATAAATTAGAAGAAGTGCAATTAACAGGCGATATTTTCTTCCCTAAAGGTTGGTTGGCAAGTTCTATAGGAAATTATTCGTCAAGAGAAGCGTTTGAAATTTTAAACGAATTTTTAGATGAAAATCCGAATTACAGTCCTATTTTAGAGAAAAAATTATTACAAACGACAGATAATCTTTCGAGAGCGCAAGAAATAAAAAAATAAGTATGGATTTATCGAATGTACAATCTTCAGAAATTAAAAATTTAGACATCCTTGCAAAACAAGTGGTAGAAGGTTTTATTACAGGAATGCATAAAAGTCCGTTTCATGGGTTTTCAGTAGAATTTTCCGAGCATAAATTATATAACAAAGGAGAAAGTACACGTCATATAGATTGGAAATTGTTTGCAAAAACAGAGAAATTATACACCAAAAAATACGAAGAAGAGACAAACTTACGTTGTCATATTATTATAGACAATTCGGCTTCTATGCATTATCCAATTGTAAAAAAACAAACGGTAGATTCTTTAAATAAAGTCGGTTTTTCTGCAGTTGCAGCAGCAACATTAATGGAAATTTTCAGAAAACAAAGAGATGCAGTAGGTTTAAGTATTTATGCAGATTCTTACGAATATTACGCGCCAGAAAAAGGAAGTGAGCGCCATAGAAAGATGTTGTTGCATCAATTAGAGCAATTGTTAGTTTCAGAATCGAATGCAACTACAGATACTTATAAATATTTGCACGAAATTGCTGAAAAAATTCACAGACGTTCTTTAATATTTGTTTTTACAGACATGTTTCAAACTTCAAAAGACAACGAAGCACTTTTTGAAGCCTTACGTCATTTAAAATATAACAAACACGAGGTAGTTTTGTTCCACACTTTTGATGCAAAAACAGAATTAAATTTCAATTTTGATAATGCACCCAAAAAATTTGTGGATGTTGAGACTGGAGAAGAAATAAATGTGTATGCAGAGAATGTTCAAGAAAAATACAAAGAAATTGTAGAGAATTATTTTAAAGAATTGAAAAATAAATGTTTACAATATCAAATTGATTATGTTCCTGTAGATATCCACGCAGGATTTAATCAAATTCTCACGAAATATTTAATTAGTAGAAAAAAATTCAAATAAAAAGTATCTTTTTGTTTGTAGATATTAAAATCTGTTATATATTTGCCACCGCTAATAGCAACGGTCTGGTAGTTCAGCTGGTTAGAATACCTGCCTGTCACGCAGGGGGTCGCGGGTTCGAGTCCCGTCCAGACCGCAAAAGCCTTGATAATCATTTGATTATTAAGGCTTTTTAAATTTTAATATTTTTTTGTGTCGGTAATTTCCTTTTCTAAGTTAATCAGAATTTTTTCGAAATGAAAAGTCATAACATTAAATTAAAGATTGTAAAAAATAGTTTTTATATTTACAGTTAAAACATAAAAAACCTCAATGATGGATTACGGAAAAGAGTTCGAAAAATACGCAACAAAACATCACGGAATTAGTAGCACTAATTATACAAAAATAACAAGTAGTTTAACGCCATATATTATGGAAGAACGTCAAATGAATATCACACAAATGGATGTTTTTTCACGTTTAATGATGGATAGAATTATCTTTTTAGGAACAGGAATTAACGATCAAGTTGCTAATATTATTCAAGCACAATTGTTGTTTTTAGAAAGTGTAGATGCTAATAAAGACATTTCAATATATATTAATTCTCCAGGAGGAGGTGTGTATGCAGGTTTGGGAATTTATGACACAATGCAGTTTATAAAGCCAGATGTTGCCACAATTTGTACAGGAATGGCAGCTTCTATGGGTGCAGTTCTAATGTGTGCAGGAGAAAAAGGAAAACGTTCTGCATTGCCACATTCAAGAATTATGATTCATCAACCTTTAGGAGGTGCTCAGGGGCAAGCTTCTGATATTGAGATTACTGCAAGAGAAATTTTAAAATTGAAAGATGAATTGTATGCAATTATTGCACATCATTCAGGACAAACAATAGAGAAAGTTCACAACGATTCAGATAGAGATTACTGGCTAAAAGCAAGTGAAGCTAAAGAATATGGAATGATTGATGAAATTTTAGCAAGAAAGAAGTAATTTAGGATTTGGTTTTTAGTTGATGTTTTTTAGTCGCATTTTATACCTAAAAGCACCAACTAAAAACCACAAACCAAAACAAATGTCAAAAGAAGAAAATTTAGAATGTTCGTTTTGTGGACGAAAAAAAGCAGAAACCGATTTGCTAATTGCAGGGATGGATGCTCATATTTGCGATAAATGTATCGAACAAGCACATGGAATTGTAGAAGAAGAAATTTCTGAAGCGAAAACAAGTAACTTATCGAAAGATTTAACACTAAAAAAACCTTTAGAAATTAAGGAGTTTTTAGATCAATATATTATTGGGCAAGATGAAACAAAACGTTCTATGGCAGTGGCTGTTTACAATCATTATAAAAGATTATTGCAAACAAAAGACGATGATGACGATGAAGTAGAAATCGAAAAATCGAACATCGTTTTAGTGGGTGAAACAGGAACAGGAAAAACATTAGTAGCAAAAACAATTGCAAAAATGTTAAACGTTCCTTTTTCAATTGTAGATGCAACTGTCTTAACACAAGCAGGTTATGTTGGAGAAGATGTAGAAAGCATTTTAAGTCGACTTTTACAAGCTGCAGATTACGATGTAGAAAAAGCACAAAGAGGCATTGTTTTTATAGATGAAATCGATAAAATCGCCAGAAAAGGAGATAATCCATCCATTACAAGAGACGTTTCTGGAGAAGGAGTACAACAAGCATTACTTAAATTATTAGAAGGAACTGTTGTAAATGTGGCTCCCAAAGGTGGTAGAAAACATCCCGAACAAAAATTCGTAGAAGTAAACACCAAAGAGATTTTATTTATTGCTGGAGGCGCATTTTCAGGAATCGAAAGAATTATTAGCAAGCGTTTAAATATGCAGGCTGTCGGTTTTAGCGCTTCTTTAGACGACGATAAAGTAGACGAAGAAAACTTGTTGCAATATATTATTCCATCCGATTTAAAAGCGTTTGGTTTAATTCCAGAAATTATTGGGCGTTTGCCAGTTTTAAGTTATATGAATCCTTTAGATGCGAATACGTTAAGAGCGATTTTAACAGAACCTAAAAACTCTATAATTAAACAATATTCCAAGTTATTTACAATGGACGATGTTGCTTTTACCATAGAAGAAGAAGCTTTGAATTATATTGTAGAAAAAGCCGTAGAATATAAGTTGGGCGCAAGAGGTTTACGTTCTTTATGTGAGGCGATTTTTACAGATGCAATGTTCGAGTTACCAAGTTCAAACGAAAAAGAATTTAACGTAACCAAAGAATACGCAGAAGCAAAACTGACGAATACAACGTTAAAAAAGTTGAGAGCCGCTTCTTAATTTTTTTGGGCATTCCTTTTCAGGTTAGGCTAAAGTTTATCTTGAGCGCAGTCGAAAGGCACTCGCTTTTTTTGTGAAAAACAAAAAAGAGCTCAAACAATTGCTCAATCCTTAACGCATATTGCAAACT
This sequence comes from Polaribacter cellanae, assembly GCF_017569185.1. NCBI lineage: Bacteria > Pseudomonadati > Bacteroidota > Flavobacteriia > Flavobacteriales > Flavobacteriaceae > Polaribacter > Polaribacter cellanae. The sequence goes on from NZ_CP071869.1 coordinate 3,182,955, forward strand.
AAAAAAGGAAGTTCGTAAAAACAACCTTTAGAATTAACACAAAATACAAACCCCTAAAGGGTTCAAAACCCTTTAGGGGTTAATCCAAATAGAACAACAGACCTCACAGGTTTTTAAAACCTGTGAGGTCTAAACTACAACAATAACAAATGATTTCAAGAAGTACCATAGACCGCGTTTTCGAATCTGCGAGAGTAGAAGAGGTAATTGGCGAATTTGTACAATTGAAAAAAGCAGGAAGTAACTTTAAAGGATTAAGTCCGTTTGTAGATGAGAAATCGCCTTCATTTATGGTTTCACCTGTAAAACAAATCTGGAAAGATTTCTCCACAGGAAAAGGAGGAAATGCTGTTTCATTTTTAATGGAACACGAACATTATACCTATCCAGAAGCTTTACGATGGTTAGCTAAAAAATACAATATAGAAATAGAGGAAACCGAGCAAACATCTGAAGAAAAAGCACAGATGAATGAGCGAGAAAGTATGTTTTTGGTCTCTAAATTTGCCAAAGATTATTTTCATGAAACCATGCTGAATACCAACAAAGGAAAAGCAGTAGGACTTTCTTATTTTAAAGAACGTGATTTTACAAACGAAACCATAGAAAAGTTTGAATTAGGTTATTGTTTAGACGAATGGGATGGTTTTACCAATGCAGCTTTGGCAAAAGGTTACAATTTAAAATATTTAGCTTCCACAGGATTAACCATTGTAAAAGAAAACAAACAATTCGATCGTTTTAAAGGGCGTGTAATGTTTCCTATACATTCCATGTCTGGTCGTATTTTAGGTTTCGGAGGAAGAATTTTAACTGCAGATAAAAAAGCAGCAAAATATTTAAATTCACCAGAAAGCGATATTTATCATAAGAGTAAAATTCTTTACGGAATTTACCAAGCAAAAAAAGAAATTGCCAAACAAGACAATTGTTTTTTGGTAGAAGGATATACAGATGTTATTTCTTTCAATCAATCTGGAGTTGAGAATGTGGTGGCTTCTTCAGGAACAGCATTGACTTCTGATCAAATTAGATTGGTAAATAGGTTAACAAAAAATATCACAGTTTTATTTGATGGAGATGCAGCAGGTATAAGAGCTTCCATTCGTGGAATAGATTTAATTCTAGAACAAGGAATGAATGTAAAAGTGGTTCAATTTCCTGATGGAGAAGATCCAGATAGTTTTGCAAAATCGCATTCAGATACTGAGTTAAAAGCATATCTAGAAAATTCTGCTCAAGATTTTATAAACTTTAAAGTTTCCCTTTTATTAAAAGATTCTGATAACGACCCTATAAAAAAAGCAGGGGTGATTAGAGATATTGTAACGAGTATTTCTAAAATACCAGATGGCATTCAAAGAGAAGTTTATGTACAAGAATGTGCTAGGATTATGGATATTTCTGAGCGTGTTTTGTTTAGTGAATTGGCACAGTTACTAAAAAAAGATTTACAAGATAAAAGTAAGGCTGCCAAAAAACAGAGTTATTCTCCATCACAAGATCCAAACGAACCACCTCCAGAATATTTTTTAGAGCAAGAACAAGCTCAAATGGGTGTTGTTAAAGGGAATATTACTACAGAAAAAGTAGATCAGCTTTCTATTTTAGAGAAAGAAATTATTCGAATTTTACTTTTATATGGAAATGAAGAGGCAGAATTTATCGAAGAAGTAGAAACAGAAGACGAAGAAGGTAGAATTACAATAACACCTAGAAAATATAATAATAATGTTTCTGCAGAAATTTATGTGCATCTTCAAGAGGATGAAACAGAATTTACAAATGTTGTTTTTCAGGAGATTTATACAGAAATAATTCATCAATTAAATCAATTAGAAAAGGTTGAAACAGATGCTTTGGTAAATCATAAAAATCCAGAAATAGCAAGTACAGTTACTTCAATTTTAATGGATGAAGAGAAATACTTATTAAGTAATTGGGAAAGTAAAAATATAGAAGTTAAAAAAGAAGTGGAGGTTTTACCAAAATTAGTAATTGATGCTGTTTTTAATTTAAGAAGAATTTTAATCGGAAGAAAAATTGATGAGTTGGTAAAAAATGCTACTCAAAATACCACTGAACATTCGTCTGCTACAATAGATTTGGAAATCATAAAAAACTATACAGGCTTAAAAATCAGACTATTTGAAAAGCTAAATAGAGTGGTTTAATGTTATTAAATTGTAAAAACGGGTATTTTTCCCTATAACAATTTTGCCATAATAAATAGTTTTTATGTATATTGCACTCGCTAAAAAGAAAAACCCAAACTATTATGAAAAGAATTTTGCAATTATTAAAAATCGTTCAGTTATTTATTTTTTTACCATTTGAAATCTCTAAAGGTTCTAAAAAAAGGGCTTATATGAGAATTAAAAAAATGATGATTGCCGCTAATTTATTGTAGTAATCTTAAAACCTAATTAAAATGCCTTCAATATAATTGAAGGCATTTTTGTTCTTAATACTTATTTTAAATTTTCAGGAATTTTGCAAATTGGAATTGGAACCATTTTATGTTGATTGATTCTGTTTAGCCTTTCGTAAATCTTAAAAACCTCTTTTTCTCTGCCCGTAAAATTATTTTCTGTTTTACCAGTATCTTGCATATTCATTGCCCATTCTAGCTCGTCGTAAGAAGCTCCTATTTGGTCTTCGTCTGTTCTGCTATCTCCAAACAAACCATCTGTAGGTTGTGCTTTTTGTATAGAATTTGGCACTTCTAAATAAGCAGCTAAATCGTAAACTTCCGATTTCATTAAATCTGCAATAGGACTTAAATCTACACCTCCATCTCCGTATTTTGTATAAAAACCGACACCAAAATCTTCTACCTTATTTCCTGTTCCTGCAACTAAATAACTGTATAATCCTGCAAAATAATACAGAGTAGTCATTCTTAATCTTGCTCTAGTGTTTGCCAAAGACAAATTTACTTTTGGAGAAGATTTTGCAGTAGGAACCACATTTTTAAAATCTTCGAAAGTAGATGTTAAATTAACTCTTATTTCAGAAACATTAGAATATTTATTTTTTAATTGTTTAATATGTTCTTCTGCTCTCGTTACTTGGCTTTGTGCCTGATGAATGGGCATTTCTACACATAAAGTAGGAAAACCTGTTTTTGCACACAGAGTAGAAGTTAAAGCAGAATCTATTCCACCAGAAACTCCCACAACAAAACCTTTTACTTTCGCATTTGTAGCATAATCTCTTAGCCATTTTATAATATAATCTGCAACTTTTTCAGTATTCATTTATAAACTATTTTAGTACTTTTAACGTTCTATAATTCTATCAGCAATATACAAAGTTTATGAGGTTTTATCAATTCATTTTAATGGTTTTATTAGGTTTCGTTTCTTGCAAAAAAGAGGCTATTCATAAAGTAGATGTTTCTAATGTAAATATTCGGTTTTCTTTAGAACGGTTTGATGTTGATTTTTATACTTCAGAAAAAAAAGATCTTCAAAAGTTGAAGGAAAAATACCCATATTTTTTTCCTAAGCAAATTACAGATAGTATTTCTTTATCAAAAATTACTAATAAAGACGAACAGGAACTATTTTCGGAAACGCAAAAAATATATAAAGACCTCTCTCCATTAAAAGAAGAATTAAAATTACTATTTAAACATGTAAAATTTTACAATCCTAAATTTACTGCACCTAAAGTGGTAACCATGTTAACTAATATAGATTATGATAGTAGAGTTATATATGCAGACAGTTTACTAATAATTTCTTTAGATGTATATTTGGGAAAAAACCACGAGTTTTATGCAGATTACCCAAAGTATATAAAAGAAAATAATACAAAAGAACACATTATAGTAGATGTTGCCAATGCTATTATCGAAAAACAAATTATACCATCTAAAGACAGAAGTTTTGTTGGCAAAATGATACATGAAGGAAAAAAAATGTATTTATTAGATATGTATTTACCTTCAGTTTCTGATATAGAAAAAATTGGTTACGAAGAAGATAAATTTAATTGGATTACCCAAAATGAAGAACAAATTTGGGCTTATTTTATTGAAAAGAAACTATTATTTAGCACAGATACGAATTTGAATAAACGTTTTATTGATGTTGCACCATTTTCTAAATTTTATATGGAACAAGATAATTTGTCTCCTGGAAGAGTAGGGGTTTGGGTTGGTTGGCAAATTGTACGTTCGTATATGAAACATAATGATGTATCTTTGCAGGTATTATTAAATAAAAACACAACAGATTTATTTAAAGAATCTAATTACAAACCTAGAAAATAATGTCAGTAAAACATCATTCAGAAATAAACTTTAAAATTGGTTTAGACGAAAATAAAGTGCCAGAAGAAATGTCTTGGAGCGCAAAAGATGGAGGCATAGATAACGAACCATCAAAAGCAATTATGATTTCTGTTTGGGATCATAAACAAAAAGATACTTTGCGTATGGATTTATGGACTAAAGATATGCCTGTAGATGAGATGAAGCAGTTTTATCATCAAACCTTAGTTTCTATGGCAAATAACTTCGAACGTGCTACAGATGATGCTAAAATGGGTGCAACAATGAGAGATTTTAGCGATTATTTTGCAGAGAAATTAGATTTAAAGAAAGGGTAATTTCAATTAATCTTTAAGTACTTTGGAAGAATATTTTACCCCAACCAGCCATCTCTGTCTAAGCTTCTATATTGAATGGCTTCTGCAATATGGTCTGGAGAAATGGCTTCTTCATTTGCCAAATCTGCAATGGTTCTAGCAACTTTTAAAATACGATCGTACGCTCTTGCAGAAAGGTTTAGTTTTTCCATCGCTGTTTTTAAAAGCGTTAAACTTTCGTCAGATAATTTACAGAATTTCCTTATTTGTTTTACATTCATTTGGGCATTGTAATGTATGTTTTCAAACTCCTCGAAACGTTTCGCTTGTATCTCTCTAGATGCTGTAACACGTTTTCTAATTTCAACAGAAGATTCTCCTTTTCGTTCTTCAGACAATTTTTCGAAAGGAACTGGTGTTACTTCAATATGAATATCAATCCTGTCTAAAAGTGGGCCAGAAATTTTACTTAAATAACGTTGCATTTCCTGTGGAGTAGAGGTCATTGGAGAGTTTGGATCGTTAAAAAAACCACTAGGACTTGGATTCATACTTGCAACCAACATAAAACTACAGGGGTATGTAACTGTAAATTTTGCTCTAGAAATCGTAACATCTCTATCTTCTAAAGGCTGACGCATCACTTCTAAAACGTCTCTTTTAAATTCTGGCAATTCATCTAAAAAAAGAACACCATTATGAGAAAGTGAAATTTCTCCTGGTTTTGGATATTGTCCACCACCAACTAAAGCTACATTCGAGATTGTGTGGTGTGGACTTCTAAATGGACGTTGGTACATTAAACCTTCGTTTTTAGTTTTACCAACTACAGAATGAATTTTCGTGGTTTCCAAAGCTTCATGCAAAGTCATAGGAGGTAAAATAGAGGGCAGTCTTTTGGCTAGCATGGTTTTTCCAGATCCTGGAGGACCAATCAAAATAATATTATGTCCGCCAGCTGCAGCAATTTCCATACATCGTTTTATCGATTCTTGCCCTTTTACATCAGAAAAATCGAATTCTGGAAAATCGATTTTTTTATAAAACTCTGCTCTTGTATCTACAATGGTAGGTTCAATTTTTTTGTCTTCGTTAAAATGATTAATCACCTCCATAATATTCTCTACACCCAAGACCCCTAAGTCACTAACAATCGCAGCTTCTTTGGCATTTTCTTTTGGTAGAATAAAATATTTAAAACCTTCTTCACGTGCTTTTATTGCCATAGGCAAAACACCTCTTATAGGTTGCAAACTTCCATCTAAAGAAAGTTCTCCCATAATAATATATTCATTAATATTGGTAGATTTTATTTGGTTAGAGGCTGTTAAAATACCCATTGCCAAAGTTAAATCGTAAGCAGCACCTTCTTTACGAATGTCTGCAGGTGCCATATTTATAATTATTTTTTTACCTGGAAGTTTGTAGTTGTTGTTATTTAAAGCTGCAGAAATTCGAAAAGAACTTTCGCGAACAGCATTGTCTGGTAACCCTACTAAATGGTAACCAACCCCTTTATCTATATTTACTTCAACTGTAATTGTGGTTGCTTCTATGCCAAAAACAGCAGAGCCAAAAACTTTAATGAGCATATTTTATTTCTCTTTCGTTAAAGATAGAAAAAAAATGATTGTTGAATTAAAATATAAATATATAATTGTGAATCAATTATAAAAAAAAATCTGATTAATCTTTAAATAAAAAATAATCAGATTTTAATACATGGTATAATAATTCGATTTTAAGCCGAATTTCTACTCGCATTAATATTTCCGAAAAGCGAACGCATTACCATTTTTTCGAAGATTTCTAATGCTTCTTCGTTTCCTTCCGTTTTTTGTAACTCTTGGATTTTCTTTAAAGCATATTGCTGTATCGTTAATAAAGGCAATACAATTTGCTCTCTAATTTCAATAGAAGCTTTTCCAATAGGAAAATTTTCCATGAGTTCTGTATGACCAGCTAATTTTAGTAATAATCTTTTAGTAGTTTTATACTCTTCGTGAATTAATTTCCAGAATTCACCAAACTCTTTATCATTAGCCATATATGCTGTTAATTCGAAAAAAGACTTTGTTAAACTCATCATACTATTTTCAAGTAAGGTTTTAAAGAAATCGGAAGTGTTATAAAACGCTACAATTTCATCGAAACGATTGGCATCTTCGTATTTTTTTAAAGCAGTTCCAACTCCAAAAAAACCTGGAACGTTTTGTTTCAATTGACTCCAACTTCCTACAAAAGGAATGGCTCTTAGTGCAGAAAAATCTAATTCTGCAGACGAAGATCGTTTGCTTGGTCTACTTCCAATATTGGTTTTTGCATAGTATTTTAGGGTACTCATTTTTTCTAAATAGGGTAAAAACTTTGGGTGATTTTTAAAATCGACATACGTTTGGTAGCTTGTAGAGGCTAAATCGTCTATTAATTTTCTATGATTGTTATTTAATTGATCTTTGGTAAAAACTTCATTTTTAATACCAGAACTTAATAATTGTTCTAAGTTGTATTGTGCAGAATTTTTTGTTCCGAAGTTAGAGCTAATTGTTTGCCCCTGAACCGTTAATTGAATTTCTTTGTCTTCGATTGTTGGTCCTAAAGATGCATAAAATTGATGTGTTTTTCCTCCTCCTCTTGCAGGAGGTCCTCCACGTCCGTCAAAGAAAATTACTTCGATATCAAATTCTCTAGAAACTTTTGTAAGTGCTTCTTTTGCTTTAAAGATTCCCCAATTTGCCATTAAATAACCACCATCTTTGGTTCCGTCAGAAAAACCTAACATAATAGTTTGTTTGTTTTTTCTTTTCGATAAATGATGTCTGTAAACTCTATTCGAATATAAGGTTCGCATTACATCTTCTGCATTTATTAAATCTTCTACAGTTTCAAAAAGCGGAATTACATCTACTGGCAATTCATTTTCGAAACCACATAAATTTAGCATCGCAAAAGCTTCCATTACATTTAAAGCAGTTTGGTTATTACTTATAATGTAACGATTTGCGCCACGTTCTCCATTTCTTGTTTGAATTTCTTTTAACGCGTACATAGACTCGATCGTTTTTACTGAAATCTCGTCCGTTAAATTAGCAGGATCTATATTTCCTTTTACCAAAGAAAGAATTTCTATTTGCTCTTCTTCTGAAAGATGTAAATAGTTTTTCGGGAAAGTGGTGTCGCCCATTTCTTGCATATCTTTTACGATTTGCGTAAATGCTGTATGATGTACTCGACTATCTTGTCTAAGATCTAAAGTTGCAAAGTGGAAACCGAAAATTCTAACTTTATTTATAAAATCATTCAATTCATCAATAAATAAAGATTGATGTTTTGTTTCGATTATTTCTCTCGCTTTTTCTAATTCTTCTAATAGTATTTTTTGATTAAAGTTTACTTTTGTATAACTTCTAACAACATGTTTGTAAAGCCTTTTTTCAACTTTTAATAAAATTTCTTGAACACCATCAAACGTAAAACGTCTTTTTAACCTTCTTACATCTCTATAATAGTTTCTTAAAATAGTTTGACGCAATCTCTCTGCAACATCTAACGTAATTTTCGTGGTTACAAATGGATTTCCATCTCTATCTCCTCCAGGCCAAAAACCTAAATCTATAATTTCGTTATCTATTGGTTTGCCATCGTAAACGTTATTTTGAATATAGTTGTAGATTTTTGATACAGAATGGTAGAATACATTCTCTAAATACCATATTAAACTTACAGCTTCATCGAAAGGAGATGGTTTTGTTTTTTTATAAAAAGGTGTTTTTCCTAATTGAGCTAACAAGTTTTTAATTAAAAGTAAATCGTCGTTTTGTATTGCTTTGTCTAAATCTGTAATAATTCCTAAAACAGAACCTGGATAAAACTGTGTTGGATGCGCAGTTAAAACTACACGTACTTTAAATTCTTCTAAATACGATTTTAGTTCTTCCTTTTTGTTTCCAATAATTGCCAATTCTTCGGAACTTCTTAAAGTACCAACACCATCCATATTATTTACAATAGGAAATGCAGCGTCTTCAATTGCATCAAATAAAACAACTTGACGCTCTATATATTGTATAAAGCGAAATAGTAAATCGGTTTTTTCTTTTTCTGAAGGATTTTCTTGATACTTCCTAAAAAATGTTTCTACAATTTCTGTAGGATTTTTACCTTCTTGAAACCCTTTTTTGCATACTTTATGGAATAATGGTAAGAAAACACCAGTATTACTAATCGTATCGAATGGTAAAGTCATAAAAATACTGTTGTAAATTTGATATTTAGACAACACATTTTCATTAAATCGTGAAAGTTTTGGTAATGTAGACATCTTTTATAAATTTTATATGGTAAAGCTACAAAAAAGGATAGTTACAGAACTTAGCTTTATGGTAATAATTAGCTATTTAATTACGAAAACGATATAAATTTAAGGTGTGTTTTTGTAAAATAACAAAATCTGTAATTATTACATATTTAAGAAGTAAGGATGCATTCTAGTTTGTATCAAATAAAGATTCTATTTTCTTTGTAAAATCTATTTTTTGTGCAGATAAAACAATACTGGTAAATAACTGTTGAAACCAAAAATACGTTCAGTTTTTATAGTCTAATAGGTTAAGATTAACTGATGTATATCGGTTTTGTATTTTTTCATTTCGTTTTATAAAAATGTAATCTTTCACAGTCTATACAAAGGTTATCATTAAAGAAAATTTCAACCCCAAACCCAGATGAATGTAATGACATTCTATAGTTTTTAATATAAATTTTTCCCTTGACATATTTATTCGAAGAGTTTCGAACTTTTAATTTTTCTGAAGCAATTAATTCTTTATTTTTAAATAAAAAGCAGCTATCATTTTTAATTTTTATAATATTTACTTTTGAGTATTTATCATTATAAATTGGTTTTAGACGATATGTTCCGCTAAATTCAGATACAATTTGATTGTAATTATTCAAATTCGAAATCGTTTGGATTCTATCCCAAATATAAATATCAAAAATCTCGTTTTGCCCTAAAAGCTCTTTGTATTTAGAAATAAGTATAGAGTCAGAGGCAGTTTGAGTTTCTTTTTCCAATAACTCTATAAAATTCAGTCCAGTTTTATTTTTGGTTTTAGAAATTAATTCAGTCAGTGAATCAATTTTTTTTTTAAAACGTTATTTTCGATTGACCTTTTTTTTCTTCAATGTTACAAGAAGAAATTATAATTATAAATAAAAGTAGGAAAGTTTTTTGCATAGTTTAAGTTTTCTATATCAAACACAACTATCAATATCTATTCCAATACTTACTTTTTATTAAAATTTTCAATTCCTTTTTGCAACCAATCTTTATAGGTTTCAATGTCTGTATATTGTTGAGGTGTATTTAGAATTTCTAAATCGGCATTCATTAAAACGTAATAAGGTTGTGAGGCGTTTTTAAAGTTTACCACTTGAAATGTAGACCATTTATCTCCATAAGTTCTAATCTGTTTAATTTTGCCATTAGCTTTCTTAAAATCGAATTGAGCGTCTTTTGGTAATTTCTTTTCATTATCATCTACATATAAAGAAATTAAAATATACTCATTTTTAAGAATGTTATATACTTCTGGATTGCTCCAAACATTTTCTTCCATTTTACGACAATTTACACAAGCCCAACCCGTAAAATCTAACAAAATAGGTTTGTTGGTTTCTTTTGCAGCAGCTAAACCTTCATCGAAATCTTTGTAACAGTTTAAACCTAAAGGACAGTCGCTTTCTTGCGTGTAAATACTATAAAATTGCGGAGGTGGAAAACCGCTTAACGCATTTAAATTCCACGTAGGATTTTTAAAAGTTCCTGGAATTAAATAAATAACAAAAGCCATTACTAAAACACCAAACGAAACTCTAGAAAAAGAGAGTTTTTTAATTGGAGAATCGTGTGGAAATTTAATTTTACCTAAAAGATATAGTCCAAGTCCAAAGAAAATAATTACCCAAATTCCAATAAAAATTTCGCGTTTAAAGATGTTCCAATGTCCAACTAAATCGGAGTTTGATAAAAACTTAAATGCCAATGCCAATTCTAAGAAACCTAAAACTACTTTGGTTGTATTGAGCCATCCACCAGATTTTGGCAAAGAATTTAACCAACTAGGAAACAATGCAAATAAGGCAAAAGGCAAAGCTAAAGCGACTCCAAAACCAGTCATACCTGCTGTAAGTTGCATGGCTCCACCATCTGATGTTAAAGAGCCTGCTAATAAAGAACCTAAAATGGGTCCAGTACAAGAGAAGGAAACAATCGCCAACGTTAATGCCATAAAGAAAATACCAATTATACCTCCAATGCTAGAGGCAGAATCCATTTTATTTCCCCAAGAGCTTGGCAATGTAATTTCGTAATAACCAAAAAATGAGCCTGCAAAAAATACTAAAACAGCAAAGAAAAAAATGTTTAACCAAATATTTGTAGAAATAGTATTTAAAATTTCGGGATCCAAACTATCTAAAAAATGAAAAGGTAAACTTAATAAGATGTAAATGGCAACAATAAAAACGCCATATAAAATAGCATTAGAAACTCCTTTTCTTTTACTTTGAGATTGTTTGGTAAAAAATGAAACCGTTAAAGGAATCATAGGGAAAACACAAGGAGTTAAAAGTGCTAATAAACCACCAACAAAGCCTAATAAGAAGATGTTAAATAAAGAACTATTAGATTCCGATTCTTCTTTGGAGTCTGTTTTTAAAAGTGCTGTATTTTTTAAATTTAATTTTAGTTTTTTCGATAAAAGTTTACTTTTATCATCTAAAGAAACAGTTTCTATAATCTCTTTATTATCTTTAAGAGAAAAAGTAAATACCTCGTCTACTTGTATACAAGCTTCTTTACAAACTTGCCCAGTTAAACTTAATTTTATGGAAGAAATTGAAGGATCTGTAATTAAAACTCTTTGCGTTATTGTTGCATTATTTTTAAAAAAAATCTCTTCCTTTTCCCAAATTTCTGTATATTCTTTATGGGTTTCACTTTCTTTGGCTTTACCTATTAATTTATAGCCTTGGTTTTTGTTTTCATTTGTATTAAAAAGTGAAATTTCTAATGGTAAAGAAGCGCCTTCTGGATTGTGTTGAGAATACAGGTGCCATTCTCTTAGAATATTTGCTTCAAAAACAACATCGTATTCAGTATCAGAAACTTTATTAATGGAAGATTTCCAAACAACTGGGTTTTCTTCGGTTTGAGAAAAAATAGAAAGTGTTAGAAATAATAAGAAAAAGGAAAATTTTTTTTTCATAAATAACTTAATATATAAGAAATATTAAAGGTTTAATTCATTTAAAATCTCCACTAATTTTTTGTCTGAAGGTCTTGGTGCATCTGCATTTACAATAATTCCTTGAGGATCAATTAATATAAAACGAGGAATTCCTTTTATTCCATAATCTTGTATAAACTTAGATTCCCAATCATTATCTGCAATTAATTGTAAACCACTTAATTCTCTATCAACAATCATTTTTTTCCACTTATCGTAGTCTTTTTTTGTATCAATAGAAATGCTTACAAACTCGATATTTTTATCGTGAAATTCTTTTTCTAGCTTTTTTAAAGAAGGAATTTGTGCAATACAAGGTCCACACCAAGTTGCCCAAACATCTATAAAAACATACTTACCTTTTAAATCGTCTAAAGATTTTGTACCACCAGCATTGTTTTCGTAATCTGTAAATTTAGGAGAAGGATTTCCTTTTACTAAATACTTAATTTTTTTATACTCAGCATCAATTTTTGCATTATTTGCTTCGTCTGTAGAGTTTTTGCTGAAAATAGCATAATAATCCTCTAAATTTTCTGTATAGTTAATTCCATATTGCGCATCTGCATACAATAAATTGTTTTTAATTTTCTGATTTTTTAAGTTTGCAATCGTTTTTAAATAGGCAATGTCTCTTGCAATAGTAGAATCTTTTTCAATAAATTCCTTTGATTTTTCTTTAAGTTTGGAAGCTACTAGCGCTCTATAAGATTGAGAAAATAGGAAGTCACTCTCATTTTCAAGCTCTAAAGTATCTAAACCACTTAGAAAACCTTCTGAAGGTTTAAAGTTTCTATCTTTAATATAATAACTATGAGCAGGTTTATAGCTCTTTAAGAAAGAAAGATGATTGTATTTGATGCTTTTTAATTCACTGGCTTTAAAATCTTCTGGAATTCCATCTGTTTTATTAAGTAACTCTTCTTCTCCAAGTTTTATTTTTAAAGCATGTTCTTTAAAATCGGCTTCGTTTTTAGAGAAAAAATCTTTTTGATCTCCCATCAATTTAGAACTTAACTTCCCTTTTTCAAGGATGTAATTATTAACAGTATTTGCGTTACCTGCTAATTGAATGGTAGAATCTTTCTTTTTTGCATCGTATGTAATAGTTATTTCAGAGCCTTTTGGAAGATATAAAGGAACTATATTATTGTTTTCTTTTAGCACGTAAAAGTCTGTTGCTAAATCTAAAGTATCGGAAAAAGAACCATCTTCAGATAGTGTAATTTCTTTTTTATTTCCCCAGTTTAATTGACTGTGAATAGCTAGTTTTTTTGCTGAAGTATTTTCAATTTTTCCAGAAATTAGAGCGTAATCTACTTTCTTTTCAGGTTCGCAAGAGACCATTGTAATAATGGCTAATAATAGGATAACTTTCTTCATAAGATTTTGGTGTTTTAGATTGAAGCTATAAATATACAAAAACCTTTCTTACAAAGAGTTTAGAATACTAATTTTCATGATTTTTGGCATATTCTTAACATAAAATCTACCATCTTGTCTTTTGCCAATAACCCAAATAATATCGTTATTGTTGTTACAAAGCAACCAAGCTTGTTCCTTTTCGAAGAGCGACATTTTCTCGTCTTTAAAATATTTACTTAATTTCTTTTTGCCTAACATTCCTTTCGGATAAAAATAATCGCCATTTTGCCATTTTCTAATAATTAAAGGAAACTCCAAAGCTTCTTCATTCACATAAATAGTATTTTTGTTTTCTTCGGAAATTTCGGCTACTTTTTTAAGAGTAAGATAAAGGGGTGCTGTAATTTTAGAAATGTTTTTATCAATAAAATAACTAGGTTTCGTTTTTTTATTATTGATTTTAGAAAGAATTAAAAAATCTCTATCTTTTAATAAAACATGCGTTTTAGAAAACAATTGTTTGCCAGTTTGTGCTACAATTAAATGAAAAACATCCTTCCATTCTGTAAAGTTATACTCTTTTAAAAGTTGATATAAATATGCTTTCGGATTTGATAATTCTTGGATTTTAGAAATATTATATTTCATAACACTGTCTTTTTGAGTGTAGTCGAAAGGTTGAAGTATTTCAGATTTAATATCAGCAATTTTATCGTCGATAATATGCCTGCTTTCCTTTAAATTTTCAATAGTTTTAGAAAACGTTTCTAATAAACTTGGGTTTATTTCCTTTAAAACAGGAATTACTTTGTGCCTAATTTTATTTCGAGTGTATTTTGTGGAAGCATTGCTTTTATCTTCTCGCCAATCGAGTTTGTTTTTGGTTGCAAAATCGATAATTTCTTCACGAGAAAATACCAAAAGCGGGCGTACAATATTTCCGTTAATTTCTGGAATTCCCGTAAAACCTTCCAAACCCGTTCCACGAGTTAAGTTTATTAAAAAGGTTTCTAAATTATCATCTGAATGATGTGCCGTTAAAACAACATCGAAATTATGTGTTTCTATTAATTTTTGAAACCATTCATAACGCAAATTTCTTGCAGTTATTTGAGTAGATTCTTTGTTTTTCTCTGAAATTTTTGTAGTTTGGAATGATGTTGTAAAACAATCAATATTCAGTTTTTTTGATAAATTTTTTACAAATTCTTCATCTAAATCGCTTTCTTTTTCTCGTAAGTTGAAGTTACAATGTCCCAAAGAAATATTAAAATTTAGTTGTTTTAAGAGATGCGTTAAAACCACAGAATCTACACCACCAGAAATTGCGATTAATATTTTTTGCTCCTTTAAAAAAGGAAAATTTTTATTAATATGTTCTTTGAATTTCTGAAGCATTTTCAAGTTCAAAAGTAAGGAATTATTAAAGAAAGTACGATACAACCCCAAAAGGGTTTCAAAACCCTTTTGGAGTTAAATACTAACAATATTAAAGTTCAGAATTTAACCAATTAACAATATCAGCAAGCATTTTTTCTCTGCATAAATCGTTGTGCAATTCGTGATATCCGTTTTCGAATAATTTTAAAGTGGCGTTTTTAGTATTTTTAGCAAATTCTACACTCCCTTTATAATCGATAATTTTATCTTCAGTTCCATGTAAAATAAACATAGGTACCTTTAATTGATGCGCATTTTTAATCGCCCATTTTCCAGTTTTAATAAATGTAATCGAAAAATTAGGGCTAATTTTATCGTGTACCAAAGAATCGTTCTCGTATTTTTCAACCTCATTTTTGTCTCTTGAAATATGGTTTGCATCTAACTCATTTCCTAAAGTAATAAAAGGTGCAATTCTCTGAAGCAATTTACCCATAAATAGTTTCCATTTTGGTGGTTGAAATGCGAGTTTTAAAAACGGACTTGTAGCAACAACTCCTTTTAAAGAATGTTGTTTTTTTAGAGTATAGTTGATTACTGCATTTCCTCCCATGGAATGTCCATACAAGAAAATAGGTTTGTTTGGAAATAGTTCTTTCGCTTTTGCTATCGTTTTAGAAATGCTTTCCAAAACAGCTTCAAAATTGGGGTTGTGTCCACGTTTTCCAGCTGTTTTTCCATGACCAAAATGATCGAAAGTAATTACAGAATAATTGTTTGATGTAAGTTCCTTTGCAACATGCACATAACGTGTAGAATGTTCGCCCATTCCATGTACTAAAACAACAATAGCTTTTGTTTCTTTTGCTTTCCAATATTGTCCGAAAAATTTGATTTCGTAAATATTAAAATTGAATGTATCGTGTGTCATAAAACTTGTTTTTTCAACCAAACACGAATTTCTTTTCGCAAAGAAACCTCTGGTTTTGGTAAGGGAATTGTTTTGCCAAATTGCTTACTTCTATTAAATTTAGAATATAAAATTTTTCGTTGTTTCCACTCTTCTGGAAATAACGCCAAATAACCGTTAAACATATTTTGTTCGGTTGTTTTTTCTTCTAAACTTTCTAAAACTTTTTGGAAAAGTTCTTCTTGATTTGATGTCATTTTGAATTTTTTACTAAAAAATAATTGGTGAATTTGTGGCATTCTTATTCCGAATTCAACAAAGCAAAACGCATTGCTTTTGCCTTTAATAAGCATTCTTCGTACTCCTTTTCTGGGCTAGATTTTGCAGTAATTGCACCACCAACAGAGTAGGAAATATACTTTTTTTCTTCGTTATACAAAATACTTCTAATAATTACATTAAAGTCAAAATCGCCATTTGGTGTAAAATAACCAACAGTTCCAGAATAAAGCCCTCGTTTGGTTTGTTCTAGGTTTTCGATAATTTTCATCGCCGAAACTTTTGGAGCGCCAGTCATACTTCCCATTGGAAAAGTACTTCTTAAAACTTCTACAGGATGTATATTTTTTTCAATTTCGGAAACCACTGTAGAAATCATTTGATGTACTTGTTTAAAGGAATACACTTTGCACAATTCTTCTACTTTTACACTTCCTTTTTTGGCTGTTTTAGATAAATCGTTTCTAACTAAATCGACAATCATTACATTTTCTGCACGCTCTTTACTGTCTCTCGATAAATCGGATGCAATTTTGGCATCGTCAATGGCGCTTACCAATCTTTTTGCGGTTCCTTTTATTGGCTGAGAAATAATTTTTCCACCTTCTTTTCGAATGTATCTTTCAGGGGAAGCACACAATGCGTATTGATGTTCCATTTTTAGCAAAGTAGCAAAAGGTGGCTCCGAAATTTGGTTTAAATGTTTGTAAACTTCGATTGGGTTTATGGTAGAATTTTCCGCATAAAATTCCTGACAAAAATTGGCTTCGTAAATATCGCCTCTGTGAATATGCTCTAAAACTTTAGTGACTTTTTGGTGGTATTCGTCTTTGTGAATTCTTAGTTTTATTTTGATGTCGGTTTTAGAAGAAACTTCGACAAGCTCAGTTTGACAAATAGTTTCAAAATCGCTTTCAATCTCATTATCTACCATTTTTAAATAATGAAATTCGATGGTGTTTTCTTTGATAAAAAGGAGTTTTTGAGGTTGAAAAAAGAACAAATCAGCAAAATCTAAGCCATCGAAATTTTTTGAAGAAAGTTGTTCTACATCATTTTTTACGTCGTAAGAAATATAACCGAAAATATAATCTTTGGTAATGGTTTGGTATTCTTTTAATTTGTCGAAAGCTTGGTGATAATCGGTTTTTATAGAGGTGAATTCTTCTACAGCCAAAGCACTATCGAAACTAGAATATTGTTGTTCGTAATTGTTAGAATCTAACCAAATTGCAGTTTCAAATTGCTGACTCCAAGACAAAAGGTTTTGTTTGAAATTAGAAATATTCTCAATAGAAAAAGTACGAACGGTTCTTTGCATATTTGTGGCAAAAATACAAATCTTATTTGTTAGAAATAGGAATTTTTAAACTGATTCCTGTTTGTATATCTGGAGCATTATTTACATATAAATCTTCCTTTAAATAGATGGAAAAACTGTAATTTTTTCTGCCATAAGTGTAAATCCAACTCCAGGCAGATTGGTATTCGTACAATTTCTCGAAACCATTTTGCCAACCAGCATGAATTTCTTTCCATTTACCAACTAATTGATAATAATTGGCTTCGTCTTTTTTGCTGTAGCTCGATTGAATTTGATAGTTTGCAGCAACTGAATGATAATTTCCCTTTCGAGTGTATTTTGTGTATTCTAACATTCCTTCGAAACTTAATAAATAGTTGTTGTTTCCCAGTTGAACATTCTTTTTAAAATCGACAATATTTCTTCTTAAAATAGCAGAACCGAAAGAAGTTCTAATTTCATTTGTATTTTTTAAACGCCATTTTTTTATAATATTTCCAGAAAAACCAAAATCTAAAGAAGGATTGTCTTTGGAAGTATTAATACCTAAATGCGAACCAAAATTCACAGAAATATTTCTTTTTTTTAGGTTGATAAAATTTGGATAATAAAAGTGATTTACCTCAATTCCTGCAAAAATAAACTGTCCGTCTTTTAAAGCTAATTTTCTTCCATTTCTATCTTGATAGCGAACATTCACTTGATTTAATCCGTAATATTTTCGCCCAAAAGGATCTTCTCCACCTGCAACATTACTATGAAACCATTCAATAGCTTCATCACTCGTAAAAAATGAAAACGGGTATTTTCCTTTGGTTACCAAATAGGAGCGAAGTGAAATTTCTAATTCATGATTTTTACCAATTTTCGTATTAAAATCGATTCTAAAATTTTTAAAAACAGCATCTATAATAATATTTTCGTACGCTGCAGGTGTGGTTTGTTGGTCTCTATAAAAATTTCTATTAAACCAAATTTGTTCACGAAGCTGATTTCTTGTAGCTTCATCTTTTGGTAAATACATTTCCACAAATGGATGAAATGTATTTGCGCTTGCCAAAGAAAAATTCAACGTAATTTTTTCTGGCGGACGCACTTTAAAATTCTGATTTATTCGTGCAGAAAACAACCCAAAATGATGAATTGGCAACATACTCGGTTTGTCTATTCCGTTTTTTAATTGGATAGAATCTTTCTTTTGACCAAAAGAGAAAATAGAGGTCACTAAAAATAAAAAAGAGAAAATTATTTTCTGCATCATGTAAAAATAAGCAAAGTTTAAGGAAAGAGAATTAAGAAAGGAGAATCAAGAATTAAGAACAAAGAATTAAGAGCATCTCGAATTAAGAACATCTCGAATTAAGATTGGGTTTTAGATTCAAAGTTCAAGATTCGAAATTAAAAAAAATATTGAAAATCATTTTATATTTAAATAATTGATAATCAGTAAAGTAAATACATAAAATCACGAAATCCTAAACAAAAAAGACCTTTCAAGCGAATCACTTAAAAGGTCTCATTTATATTATTTTAAACATTTTAAAAAAGAAACATTTAAAATTATGCATTTAAAGGTTTCCCATCCCAAGCCGCTTTTGCAGCTTCTTTTACAGCTTCAGAATAGGTTGGGTGACCATGACAAATTCTTGCCAAATCTTCTGCGGATGCTCTGTATTCCATGGCAACTGCAGCTTCCATAATTAA
This sequence comes from Polaribacter cellanae, assembly GCF_017569185.1. NCBI lineage: Bacteria > Pseudomonadati > Bacteroidota > Flavobacteriia > Flavobacteriales > Flavobacteriaceae > Polaribacter > Polaribacter cellanae. Next base: position 3,201,784 of record NZ_CP071869.1, read on the forward strand.
ATCTGCAACACGTGCACCAACCATGTGAACTCCTAATATTTCATCGGTGTTTTTGTCTGCTAAAACTTTTACAAATCCATCAATATCTCCACTTGCACGAGATCTACCCAAAGCTCTCATCGAAAATTTACCAGATTTATAGTCAATTTTTGCTTCTTTTAACTCGTCTTCAGTTTTACCAACAGCCGCAACTTCTGGCCATGTGTAAACAATTCCTGGAATTAAATTATAATCGATATGTGGTTTTTCTCCTGCTAAAAATTCAGCAACCACAACACCTTCTTCTTCTGCTTTGTGTGCTAACATTGCACCTTTTACAACATCACCAATTGCATAAATATTCTTAATATTGGTTTGTAAATGGTCGTTTACAGAAATTTGTCCACGTTCGTTTACTTCCACACCAACTTTCTCTAAACCTAAACCAGCAGTGTATGCTTTTCTACCGACAGAAACCAAGCAATAATCTCCAGAAAATTCTATTTCTCTGTCCTTTTTATCAGTTGCTTTTACAGTAATCGTATCGCCATTTCTTTCAACAGCATTCACTTTATGGCTTGTTGCAAATTTAATTCCTTGCTTCTTTAAAACCTTTTGTAATTCTTTAGAAACATCTGCATCCATTCCTGGCACAATCTTATCCATATATTCAATTACAGTAACATTTGCACCCAGTCTTTTATATACAGAACCTAATTCTAAACCAATTACACCACCACCAATTACCAATAAATCTTTAGGAATTTCCGATAGTTTTAATGCTTCTGTAGACGTAATAATTCTTTCTTTATCAATTTTTATAAAAGGTAACGAAGATGGTTTTGAACCTGTTGCAATAATAATATTTGCTCCTTCAATAATTTCTGAAGTAGTATCGTTTTTGGTTATTTTTACGTGGGTAGCATCTTCAAAAGAACCCAAACCTTCAAAAACATCAATATTATTTTTGTCCATTAAGTATTTAATTCCTCCAGTGGTTGTTTCTACAACTTTTGCTTTTCTTTCTACCATTTTTCCGAAATCTATTTTCGGAGTTTCTACTGTAATTCCATGCTCTTCGAAATGATGTACAGCATCGTAATAATGATGCGAAGAATCTAACAACGCTTTCGAAGGAATACACCCCACATTTAAACAAGTTCCACCTAAAGTTGCATATTTTTCTATAATTGCTACTTTTTTTCCAAGTTGAGAAGCTCTAACTGCAGCAATATATCCTCCAGGACCAGAACCAATTACAATAATATCGTATTTCATAAGTACCTTTATTTTTACTTTTTGATAACCTTTCGGTTCAAATTTTAAATATAGTTGACAAAAATACGGATATTTTTACAGAATAAAGTGAGAATTACGTAGTTTTACCGCCATAAATTATTCTAATATCTTACCAATGAAAATTCTTAAAAAAGTACTTTTGGTTTTACTTGTGTTGTTTGTAATTGCACAATTTTTTGGACCAGAAAAAAATGATGGAGATTTAGCTTCCTTAGAGCCATTTTTAATGGAAACATACCCGCCAGCAGATGTAAAAGAGATTTTAAAAACTACCTGTTTCGATTGCCATAGTAACAAAACAATATATCCTTGGTACGATAAAATTACGCCGGTAAATTATTGGTTGGCAGACCATATTAAAGATGGTAAAAAACACCTAAATTTTTCTACATGGAACGAATATTCGATGAAGAGAAAAGAGCATAAGATGGATGAGTTACATGAAGAAGTAGAAGAAAGGGAAATGCCTTTAAATTCTTATACTTGGACGCATGCAAATGCCAATTTAACCCAAGAACAAATAGATGCTGTTGTGGCTTGGGGAAAAAGAGTTCAGATGGAATATAAATTGAAAATGCAACCTGAATAATTGCAGAAAAAATTACTTTTAATAATTGGTTACGTTTGGGTAGAACCCAATTCTTCTGCTGCAGGAAAGAGAATGTTGCAGTTAATCCATCAGTTTTTAGAACGAGATTGTAAAATTACTTTTGCTTCGCCCTCTATAAAAAATGAAAAGGCAATTGATTTAAATGCTTTGGGAATTAATGAGGTTTCTATTGAATTAAATAATGCTTCTTTCGACACTTTTATAAAAAAGTTGCAACCAGAAATTGTATTGTTCGATCGTTTTATGATGGAAGAACAATTTGGTTGGCGAGTTACAGAAAATTGCCCAAAAGCAATCCGTATTTTAGATACAGAAGATTTGCATTGTTTGCGAAAAACGCGTGAACTTGCTTATAAAAAAAAGCTTCATTTTTCCACTGATTTTTTACTAAAACAAGACATTACAAAAAGAGAAATTGCAGCTATTTTAAGATGCGATTTATCTTTAATTATTTCTACTTTTGAAATGGAGTTGTTGAAAAATACTTTTAAAATTGATGATGCTATTTTAATGTATTTACCCTTTCTTTTTGATGAAATAGATGAGACTCATCAACATAAATGGAAAAATTTTGAAGAAAGAGCGCATTTTATTTTTATTGGAAATTTCTTCCACAAACCAAATGTAGATGCTGTTTTGACTCTGAAAAATAAAGTTTGGAGCGAGATTAGAAAGCAATTACCAAAAGCTGAAATGCATATTTATGGCGCGTATGTAAATCTGCAAATAGAACAACTGCACAATAAAAAAGAAGGTTTTATTATTAAAGGTTTTGCAGAAAATGCGAATGATGTTGTTGGCAAGGCAAAAGTAGTTTTAGCACCCATAAATTTTGGAGCAGGAATTAAAGGAAAATTAACAGAAGCCATGCTTTGTGGAACGCCAAGTGTTACGACTTCAACTGGAGTAGAAGGGATGTCTAATAATTTGCCTTGGAATGGTTTTGTAGCAGATAATTATTCCTGTTTTTCAAAAAAAGCAGTTCAATTATATTCGGATAAATCTATTTGGGAACAAGCGCAAAAAAATGGTGTAGAAATTATAAATTCGATTTATAGCAAAGGAAAAAACGGATACTTATTTTTTAATAAGGTTGAAGAAATTCAACATCATTTAGAAAACCATAGGACAAATAATTTTATGGGAAGTTTGTTGCAACATCAAACTATGCAAGCTACAAAATATATGAGTAAGTGGATTGAGGCGAAAAGTAGTTAGCAGTAAAACCAGTTTTCAGTAGGCAGTAATCAGTAAGTTTTTTTAACTGCCTACTGAAGACTGCAAATTAAACAATACACTTTATTTTTTATTTCCTGTAGAGCGAAAAATTATCGTTTTATTTTACAGTAATTTCAATAAATAAATGGAATAAAATTCAAATTTCGGGGAAATGGCAAGTTTTATACAATGTAAATGAAACTATAAAAATTAAGCTTTCAACGAAAGAGTTTTAAAAACAAGGTTCTATTTTTTCTTTTGAATAAAAAAAATCTACCTTTTAGTGTAGTAATATATTATTATTTTCCATCTAAATTTGATTTGAATATAATCGATTAAATTAAAGATGGAAGATAGATATAGTCGAAATAGAATATATGTTAAACCAGAAGAACAAGAACTAATTAAAAATTATCCTATTTTATTAGGAGGAGCTGGAATTGGTAGTGTTATAGCAGAGTGTGCTCTACGCTTTGGTTTTGAAAATATTACGATTATTGACGGAGATCAGGTAGAACTCTCAAATTTGAATAGGCAAAACTACACCGAGGATGACATTTCAACAGATAAAGTTAACGCAGTAAAGAAACGCTTACTATCAATTAATAAAGAAGCAAATATAAATGTGCATAATTGCTTTTTAACCACAGATAACGTTGAAAGCTATATTAATGGACATAAAATTGCAATTAATGCTTTAGATTTTACTTCAGATGTTCCATTACTTTTTGATGAGATTTGCCAGCAAAATAATATACCTGTTTTGCATCCCTATAATTTAGGTTGGGGAGGTTTAGTGACAGTAATATCTCCAAAAGGTTTATCATTAAAAGCTATTGCAAAAAACGGACAAAAAATTAATGAACTTCGAGTAGTTGAATACGTTTCTAGTTATATGAAATTCTGGGGGACACCACAATTTTGGATTGATAAAATACTGTATAAATACTTAAGTGAAAAGGAAAAATTGCCTCCTCCACAGTTATCTATTGGTTCATGGATGGTAGCAAGTATGTGTACGCATCTTCTTTTTAAAATAGCAACAAATAAAGCATATAAACGATTTCCAGAATTTTATTTTTCCTCTATTAATGTAGATTAGATTAATTTATTATTGGTGGCGTATACAATGGCTTCCGAAATATTGGTAACTTCTAATTTTTCAAATAATTTTCTTCTATGAAACTTAACAGTATCTGGACACACACACATAGGTTCTGCCATTTCATTAATTGTATATCCTCTTACAGAGAATCTTAAAATTTCCTTTTCTCGTTTAGAAAGCTTAATTTTCTCTTCTGTTTTCCAAAAATTACCTTTCAAATCAAATTTAAAAATTTTATTTGCTCCTCTTTTATATATTCTAATATTCCCTGAATCTTTTTCATTAGAAAGAGAAATAATACAAATAGCTTTCCAAATTTTCCCTTCATCCGTTAAGAAAATAGGAGTTAGTTTTTGATTGATCAAAAATGTTTCTCCCTGTTGATTTTTTAAATAGAAATCATAAGAAATAGAATGGTATATTCTTTCTTTTAAAGGTATCTTATCATAAAAGTTAAAGCAAATAGTATTTATTTTAATTAATAGTTCTACATCTTCAGGAATAACATAGTTGAAGTAAAAAAGGTATCCCATTTCTTGCACTTCTTCAGCAGTGTGTCCACATAGAAAAAGAGGATTTTCAGAAACATATTCGAATCCCTTTTTTTCATAATCTATTACATAGATACTTTTATAGGTAGTTCTAGCAAAGGCTTTAATTGTTTCTAAATAATTAGCCGTTTGCTTGCGTTCATTTTCAGAAATGTTGGTCACGGTATTTCGTGAAGAAAAAAAATCATTAACATCCGTCATAGCTTAAATGATTAAAATTCAAATGTAGCCATTTTAAACTAAAATGGGAGTCTCTATTTAATTAAAATACGGTTTTTAATTACATTTCTACTACTACTACTACTACTACTAATTTGTGTAGTGCTTTGAATGGGTTAACTATATAGTTTTGAGAGTAAAACATTACACTATGATACTCACAAAAAACTATTTAGAAAGATTAACTACAAATGAAGTGTATAACTTATCAAAGTTTATAGTTGAAGAAAACTTTAATCATCACACAAAAAAGGATGATTTTAAAAGCATTAAAAAAGATATTTTATCTGTCTATGAAGAAGAAATTGAATATGCGCAAAATTCTAAAATATTTGTTAGTAGGGATAGTTTAGGAAAAATTACTGGATCTATTAGGGTTTTACGATGGAATTTTATAGATAAACTGCCGATACAGAGTTTGTTTGGAATAAATCCATTACTAACTATTGGAGATAGACCTTTTAATGATATATGGCATATTGGTAGGTTTGCTATTAAAAAAGAAATAAAAGATACCAATCTGTTTAAAAAGTTAATGGTTTGTGCAATTTCACCAGTATGTAGCCATACTGAAAATATTGCTTTTGCAGAATGCGATAGCAAATTATTAAGAGTAATGTCTTTATTAGGAATTAAAGCTAAAGTAGTTGGTAAATCAATTAATTACTTGGGTTCTGAAACTATTCCTGTAAGCTTTCCTTATACTGGTCTTATAGGGTTTTATGAAGAAAACAAACACTTAATATCTAATCAAAGCCTTCTTGAAGAAACAACTTTTAATAAAAACTACACTTTTGTGTAGTAGAAGTATAAACATAAGAAGATAAATTCATAGTCTAAAAATTGAACTTAAATGAATCTACTAAGAACTACTTTTTTCATTGTACTTTTTTCTTATTCTTCTTATGCTCAAATAGAATTAAAAGGAGTTGTAAAAGATTCTTCAAATGTTGCCATAGAGTTTGCCAATGTTGTACTGACCAATCAAAAAAATGAAATTATAAAAGGAACCATTACTGATGAAAAAGGAGAATTTAGTTTATCAGCTAAAAAAGGAGTATATAAACTATCAATTAGTTTTTTAGGGTATAAGGATTGGGTAAAAGAAATAACTTTAGATGATAGTTTTGACTTTGGAATTATAATTCTTGAAGAAAGTAAGAATAGTTTAGATGAAGTTGTTGTAACTGCTAAGAAGCCTGTAATTAAAAGAAAGGTAGATAGAATAGAATTTAATGTAAATAATACGATTCTTTCAGAAGGAGATGCTTGGGGTGTTTTAATTAAAGCCCCTGGTGTAATAGCCTCTTCATCGGGTTCTCTGCAAATTTTTGGGAAATCAGGAGTATTAGTAATGATAGACGAACGTCCTGTACAACTTTCATCTGATGAATTAAAAAACATGTTAGAAGGAATGTCTGCTAACGAAATTAATTCGATAGAAGTCATAACTAATCCTCCTGCTAAATATGATGCTGAAGGAAATGGGATAATAAATATTACACTAAAAAAGAAAAAAAGTTTAGGTTATAATGGGAATGTTTTTTCTAGATATACTCAAGGGGTCTTTCCAAAATCAAATAATGGTGGAGGTGTTGTTTATAGAGATGATAAGATTAATATTTCTGCAAATTATAATTTTGGTATTGGAAAAAGAAATGTACAAGAAAATAGTAATATTAATTTTCTGAATACTCAAGGTGATATTTTTTCTTCTTGGAATGAAGATTCTGACAGAAATACAAGTTACTTATCTCATAATTTTAGGACTTCTTTTGATTACCATATCGCTGAAAAGAGTGTTATTGGGATGAAAATTGTTGGGAATATTTCTCCTAAACAACAAGTTATTAACAAAACTAAAACGGATGTATTTAATACTCAAAACGAATTAGACTCCTTATTTGTAAATAATAATAGCTCTGATAGGAATGTTCAGAATTTATCATACAATCTAAATTTTACACAAAAGTTCAAAAAGAAGGGGCAATCTTTAGTGCTTGACTTTGATTATACAGATTACGAAAATGAAGGTAATCAAAACGTTAATACAGACTTTTTTGACTCTAGCAACAGCTTTAATAGAAATGAGTTTTTTACCTCAGATAATAAGCAAGACATCAAAATATATAGCTCTAAATTAGATTATACACAGCCAATTGATTCAACTTCTTATTTTGAAACGGGAATTAAGTATAATTCTATAAGAACAAATAATGATTTGGATTATTTTAATCGAGATAATTCTGGATCATTAATTTTTGATGAGAGTAGGAGCAATCAATTTATATATGATGAAGATACTTATGCTGCCTACTTGTCCTACAACAAAGACTTTAAAAAGTTTTTTGTAAAATTAGGTTTACGTGCTGAATACACAGAAACTTTAGGGAATTCAATTACTCTAAATCAAATTACCGATAATGATTATTTTGAATTATTCCCTTCTACTTTTTTACAATATAGATTAAATGACAATAATTCATTCGGATTTTCATATAGCCGAAGAATAAGAAGACCTAATTACTCTTTGCTAAACCCCTTTCAATTTTTTTCAAGTCCGTTTAGTTTAATAGAAGGAAATCCATTTTTACGACCTTCTTTTTCAGATAATATTGAATTATCTTATAGCTTAAGAAACAAATACTTTTTTACGGGCTATTTTAATCATACAAAAGACCCATTTACTCAATTATCAGTACAAGATAATCAAGAGCAGATTTTTAGGTATAATGCTGTAAATTTAGATAGCAATATTGGGTATGGATTATCCTTTGTGACTTCGTTCGACATTAATAAATGGTGGAGTCTTTATTTTGATCTTAATGTCTACTACAGAGAATATGAGTTTATAGCACCTGATAGTTCTAATGAGCTTATAAAAAATAATAATTGGAATTTTGACCCCTACTTATGGAATGAATTTACAATTTCAAAAGAAAACAACCTTTCGCTTGAAATAACAGCACAATACTTTTCTCCAAAAGTTCAAGGAGGATTTGACATAAGGGGAAGGTCTGAAGTTTCAGTAGGGATAAAGAAAAAAATGTTTCAAAATAAATCTACATTATCAGTCTATGTAGCCGATATTTTTGATCAGAATAAATTTACTTTAGAGTCTAACTATGCATTCCAGAATCATATTTTTAGAGAGAATCCAGAAAATCAATATGTTCGATTTTCTTTTACTTATAGGTTCGGAAATACCAAGATTAAAGGTAGAAAGAGAAAAGATGGATCTAAAGATGAAAAAAACAGATTATAGCCATCAAAAATATTGTCCTCTGTTCAAGACACAAAAAGGAACAAAAGTTTATTTATTAATTTTTAATTTTTCTAATTATGAAAGGAAAATTCAAGTTTTCTAAAGAAGAGAGAAATCTTCTTCGAAATTCAATTAACAGTTTTCAAAATGAAATTGTTAAAGATTCTTTGACTACCATTTGTGGTGCTGGGCATTCTCGTTCTCATGTTAATGATTCATGGGATAGAAGTTCAGGAGGCACCATTTTGGTGGCGAAGTAACCTATTCAGAAGGGATTATTTTCTTTAGACAGATAAATAACCCTTCTATTTTCTATTACTTTAAACTGCAACTAATTCAAATTAAAGCAAATGCAAGACTCTTTGATATGCAAATCATTTGTGTTAAAAATCGCCAGTAGATGTAATCTAAATTGTAAGTATTGTTTTATGTACAATAAAGGAGATACATCTTATAAAAATCAACCTAAAGTTATGTCCAAAGAAACGGTTGATCAATTTCTAAATAGGGTAAAAGATCATTTTACTAAAAGAGATATAAATGATAATCCTATATTCTCTTTTCATGGAGGTGAACCTTTATTGGCTGGTAAGGATTTTTTTAAATATTTTGTAAGCAAGGCAAATGAAGTGCTACTTTCTGTAAATATTCAACCAGTATTTACAGTTCAAACTAACGGTACTTTAATAGACGATGAATGGTGTAAATTATTTCATGATAATAATATTTTTGTTGGAATTAGTATTGATGGAGAAAAAAAAAATAATGATGAAAATAGAATATACCATTCTGGAAAAGGGTCTTACGATGATGTAATAAAAGGACTTAACAGAGTATTAAATTATAAGGATTTAGGACTGAGGACTGGGGTTCTTTCAGTAATAAATCTTGAAGCAGACCCTATAGAAACATACCTTCATTTTAAAAGGCTTGGAATCAAAAGTTTTGATTTTTTACTACCAGATTACATCTATGATGAAATTGAAATAATCAAAACAGAAAGTAAGAATATTTCATATTCATCTTGGCTAATTAAGATGTTTGATTATTGGATTAAAGATAGAGATCAACCGAGAATTAGATTTTTCAATGGAATGATTGATGCAATTTTAGGTGGTGATTTTGCAAATGATACGTTAGGAGAAATGGGAAACGAACTATTAGTAATTGAGACTAATGGAGGATATGAAGCTGTTGATGTTTTAAAAATATGCGGAGAAGGATTTACTAAAGAAGGTGCTAATGTATTTAATAGTTCTGTAGATGAAGCACTTCAGACAGATTTAGCTAATTTATATCATCAAAGCCATAAGATTTTGAATGAAAAATGTCAGAAATGTTTAATACAAAAAGTTTGTGGAGGAGGCTATCTACCCCACAGATATTCTAAAAAAAATGGTTTTGATAACCCGTCAGTTTATTGTGAAGATTTAATGTGTCTAATAACCCATATCCAAAATACTGTACTAGACCTTATTCCTAGTAACTTGATGAAACAAGTAGAAGTAAGAAAAATAACTTATGAAGAGGCACTAGATGTTATCTCTGTTTTTGATCCAAAAGCTATAAATAAGAGGCTATATTCATTTATAAAAGAAGAATCAATATAAGAAGTAAGCAAGAGCATATGAATAATCTATTAAAGTGTAAAACTGTCATTATTAAAGTAGCAAGTAGATGTAATCTGAATTGCACATATTGTTATATGTATAATATGGGAGATGGTACTTATAGGAATCAGCCTAAAACTATGAGCTATGAAATAGTAAATGATTTATTAAATAGAATTCAAGAACATTGTCATGCCCATGACCTTCATGAATTTATGTTTATTTTTCATGGAGGAGAACCGCTTTTAGTTAAAAAAGAATTTTATCAGTATTTCATTACCAAAGCAAAACAAAAATTTAAAAATGAAGGTGTACATCTAAGGTTTGTAATTCAAACAAATGGAGTTTTAATTGATGAGTCTTGGTGTAACTTATTTAATGAATTAAATATATCTGTAGGGATTAGTATTGATGGAACTAAAGATGATAATGATATCTACAGGATAGATCATTCAGGAAAAGGAGCTTATGATAAAATATTGAAGGGACTTAAGATTGCTCAAAAAAATGTAGCAAATGGAATTGGGACTTTATCTGTTGTTAACATTGATGCTGATCCCATTAAAACGTATGAACATCTCAAATCTTTAGATGTAACCTCTATAGATTTCCTCCTTCCAGACTCTAACTATCACAGTTTACCCCCACTTCCAAAGAATAAGTGTAAGGGAGAAAAATACGAAGAATATTATGCAGATTGGTTAATTAAAGTTTTTGACCAATGGTTTCATGATAAAAAAAATAGACCTTTAATTCGAATGTTTCGATACATATTACATATGTTGTTTGGGGGTAGAGCATCATTAGATAGTTTAGGGCTTGAAAACAATGAAGCTCTAGTTATTGAGACTGATGGTTCTATTGAAGCTTTAGACGTATTAAAAATATGTGGCGATGGATTTACAAAAGATAATGCACATGTAAAAACTCATTCTTTTGACCAGGCACTAAGTTCAGATTTAGCTAAGTTATATAACTTGGCTCATAATAATTTATGCGACCAATGTTTAGCTTGTGAATTGGTGAGCGTATGCGGAGGAGGAAATTTACCTCATCGTTATAGTTCAGAAAGTGGATTCAACAATCCATCTGTTTATTGCAAAACTCTTGCTAAATTAATAATACATATCCAAAATGAATTATTTAACTCCCTTCCTCCTGATTTAATAAATTCAAGTGGTATCCAAAAAATGGATTATGATGTTTTTCTGAAAACTTTCCAAAAAACAAGAAACACGATAAAGTTAGAATTAGAGAACTTTTAATTATAGATAATAGTATGAATTCGTTTAAATTTTCACAAAAAGATTTTAATTTACTAGAAAAATACATTGACAAGTGTGACAATGAAGAGTTGAACACTTCTTTAAAATGTTTTATTAACAATATGTCTTCTTCGAAAGGACACTCACGTTCTCATGTTAATCAAGGATGGGAAAGATCTGCTGAAATAAGCCATTTAAGGCAGTAAACTAAAGATTTATTTTGAAGAAGAAAAAAAATATTCGATTTTGCCCTAATAGTGATGCCTTAAAGGGGTCATTAGTTTTGGGATATGTTGAAAATGAAAAAGTAGAATACTTTAATGAAAAAGTATACGTCGATAAGAATTTAAAGGCAATTATTAAAAATAAAGAAAATGAGGTGAGGAAATATATTCGATTTACTCATCCATGTATGAAATCATCTTGCAAACATTGGAACAATAAATGTCAAATTCCTGAGAGTTTTAGCAGTTTAAATAACAAAGGTGATGAATTAAATACTTTAAAAAAATGTGTTATTCAAGATGAATGCCAATGGTTTAGTCAAAGATCATATCAGGCGTGTGCTAATTGCCAATATATATTAAACTACACTAAAGACATAACTATATGAGTATGATTTTTGACATTCTACAAATTCTTACCTTTAATGAAGGTAAGCAGGAGCAAGGGTATAATGTATTTTATTTATACAAAGACTATATAGAAACCCAAATAGATAAAGAAGTCTTTTATAATAAAAATATCTGTAACTTAATAACACAATATGATTTGTTAAATAAAGGATATCCTTTTATTATGACCCCAGAAATGAGTCATATTCTTTTATATAAAAAGAAGTCTATTAAAGAAAACTTTTCTCTTGTTGAAAAACTTATCTATGCCGAAGTTGCAAAGGAAACAAAAAAAGTTTTAAATCCTGAATTTAAAGACCTTTGGACTTCGGATGGCTCCTTTTTTATATCATATGATAACGAAAAAAAAGATTTTTTTATTTACGAATCTCCTCTTTTATTAAATAAAATACCAATAGATTTTTTAAGCCCTTTTTCTTCTCTTATGAACAATGAAGAAATGGGGGAAAAGGACTCGCTACAAATTCAAAATTATGATCATGAAGAATTTGAATCAATTATACAAAAATTAGAAGTTAGTATTAGTCCGCTAAAAGGCACATGTCAAAATGTGTTAGACTTTATTCAAAAATTTACCTTGACAATAATTCCTAAAAAACATAAAGAAAACTATTTTAGTTCTGGCTCAAATGGCTTGTATATTGGCCGAACTGTTTTATCTAATCTTCATATTACCTCTAAGGAGTTAATTGTTGAAGCTTTAGTCCATGAAGCTGTTCACTCTTATCTCTATATGATAGAGGTTTTAAAGCCTTGGATGCCTGACTTTGAGTCTTCAAGAAAGTTTGGGAATCAGGTGGCATCTTTTTGGACTGGAAACTTAATTTCAGTTCGCAGTTTTACTCAAGCAGTTTTTATTTGGTATAGCTTATATAATTTTTGGAAAATCTGCAAAGATAAAAGCCTCTATGATGAAGGTTTTATTAATAACCGATTAAATTTCATTACAAAAGGGTTTGAGAGATTAAAATTGAATGAAATTGAAAAAATGACTTCAATTGTATTTCCAATTGAAACAAAAAATACGATTCTAGCAATTCAAGATAAAATATTAAATTCATATCAAATCGAAAATGAAACTTTTAAAAGATAACAAATATTCAATTCTAAATACCGTAGAATTATTAAAGTTTGAAAATGATAATTCTAGGGAATTAAAAAACATTGTTTTACTTTTTGTAAGTAACACAAAAGAAAAATTAAATGATTTATTGAATAAAGAAATTAAGAATGGATTTTCTTTAGTTAAAGAGATAAACCACAAATTGAGTTTACTTTCTGATAAAGAAGTATTCGATTTAATTAAAACTCCTAAATTTTTAAATATAGTTTATAGACCTGGTATTAGAAGTATTGAAGAACAACTATCAACTATTAATCGATTTTTAGATGCTGAAGTTATTTGGAAACAAGAAAGATTTGATTCCAGTAAAAACAATATTGTTTGGGCAATAAATGGCAAAGGATGTATTCGTTTTACGAAAGATAATACTTTTTCGAGATATGAATCACCTTTATTGTTTGATAATGTAGTATTGGATTTTTTTAGTTCTTATAATTATTCCTTAGGAAAAGAAAGCTATCTTACTTACAACTCTAACGAGGAATTAGAGCTTCATAATTTTGATGAAGCTGAATTAATTGTAGATAAATTAGAAGAATTATTTATTAACACAAAAGAAAATATTCGAGAATTCATAAATCTTTTTATTAATGTTATCCATTTTAAGGCAATTCAAAATAAAAAGCAGTATTCTTCATGCACAAGTGGAGGATATATAGGTCGAGTTTTGATAGGTAATGCATTATCCCATAGAGATGAACTTCTCATAGAAGCTGTAATACATGAAGCTATTCATGGTTTGTTATTTATGATTGATGAGATAAATGCGTGGATGCCGTCTGCAGAATTAGACTTTACTCAAAAGTATAATGTTCAATCGCCTTGGACAGGTAATATGCTAAATATTCGGAATGTTCTTCAAGCTTGCTTTGTTTGGTACGGTTTATTCACTTTTTGGAAGTCGTATGAAACTTCGAACGAGTTTATAAAAAATAGGATCAATTTCATTTATAAGGGATTTAAGGGTCTAAATTTAGATTCAGATATTAAATTGGAAGAAATAACATTAGAAGCTATTAATAAAGTTAAGAGTGAGGTTATAAATTATGAATAAAGCTAAAGGATTATGGGGTTTAATAAAGAAATGGGACACTAAATCAAATTATGCAAAAAGCAATGTTGTTCCTATTATATCAAATTCGGGTAATATAAACAAAGTAGGGAGTGATTCTGTATCAGAGTCTCATTTATTATCCGTGAATGATATCAATTTTTATGACTTTATTGAATCTGGAATTAAAAATGAGGTTAAAGCCTTGATAAATACCTTTAATTGTATTACTTACTCCAGTTGTGAAGGCCATAAGTATGAGAACGATTATGAACCTAGAAATATTGGCGTTATACCTAGAGATTATGAGGAGTATTGTTTTTTAAAAAAGACTTTCTTTGAATTGATTACAATGACAAATATTAATTTAATTAAAAATTATAGGGATTGTGATGTATATCTCTCTTTAGAAGTTGATAAAGTCGAAACAGATGATGGACCAAGTTTAACCTCATTGGAGATATATTTTTTTAGTTTGTCGGATGATGCGGTTAATTATTTTAATTATATTGATATTGCGTCTAATTGTTTTTTAAACGAGTTAAAGCATATCAAAAAAAGTGATTAAATTAAGTAAGTTTCCATTTTTTCATCAGGTTTCAAATAGAGACTGTGGTCCTACATGCTTAAGAATTATTAGTAAATATTATGGAAGGACATTAACGTTTACAGATTTAGATAAAGAGACACTGTCTTATAATGGACTATCTATAGACGAGCTAAATAACCTTGCAACCAAACTAGATTATAGAGCTCTGATAGTTAAAACAGACTTTGAGTCAATAAAAAATAAAGCTCCATTCCCATTTATAGCTCATTGGAATCAAAACCACTATATTGTTGTATATAAAATTACAAATAGGTATGTTTATGTTGCGGATCCTGCATTCGGAAAAGCTAAATACTCATATAATGAATTTTTAACAGGTTGGCTTCCTAATAAGGAACTAAATGGTGAGCAAAAAGGAATCATTCTTTTACTAGAGCCAACAGAAACCTTTTTCAATAATAATTCCACTGGTAAAGAACAGAAAAAATTTAATGCTTTTCATTTTATAAAAAAGTATTTTTTATTCTATAAATTTCACCTTTCTCAATTAATTTTAGGTCTGTTTTTGGGAAGCTTGTTACAGTTTGCGTTTCCATTTATAACAAAAGCTATAGTAGATTTTGGTGTTAATAATGGCAATATAAGTTTTCTGGTTTTTATTTTAGGTGTACAGATTGTGTTATTTCTTCTTAATATTGGAATTGAGTTTCTACGTGCGCATTTGTTGATTCATATTAGTAGTAGAATAAACATATTTATAATTTCTGATTTTTTTGTAAAAATCATGAAACTACCAATAAGCTTTTTCACTTATAAGGTTACAGGGGATTTGACACAAAGAATAAGAGATCATGAGAGAGTAGAAAGGTTCATATCAAATTCTCTACTTAAAAGTATATTCTCAGTTTTTAGCTTACTTGTCTTTAGTGCTGTATTGTTTGTTTTCAGTAAAATAATATTTCTAATATTCTTTACTGGTATTGTCATAGAGTTGAGTTGGATATTTTTCTTTCTAAAAAAGGTTGCTATTCTGGATCAAAAAAGTTTTTCCTTAAATGCTGAAGATCAAAATAAGGTATTTGAGCTTATTACGGGTATCCAAGATATAAAACTAAATAATATTGAAGACAAAAAGCGATGGGAATGGGAGAGAATCCAATTAAACAGATTTAATGTTTCATTAAAGAAACTAAAATTGAACCAACTTCAAGAAGGAGGACAACGTTTTTTCAGTTATCTTCAAATTATTTTAATTACCTTTTTTGCAGCATTTTTGACAATTAAGGGACAGTTAAGTTTAGGCTCTATGATGGCTATCATTTTTATAATCGGTCAGATGAATGCTCCCATAGGTCAACTAATTAATTTTATTCTTCAAGGGCAATTAGCAAAATTAAGTATAGATAGACTCATAGAGATTCATGAAAAAGAAGATGAAAAGCAAGTTTTTGAAAACACTTTTGAGGGTAATGAAGTTCAAAATATAAGAATCGAGAAATTAAGTTTTTCTTACTCTGGAAGAATTCAGGAATCAGTTATCAATGAGATAAGCTTGATAATTCCTAAAGAGAAAGTTACAGCTATTGTTGGAGTTAGTGGTAGTGGAAAAACCACTTTACTAAAACTGTTATTGAAGTTTTATAATCCAACTCATGGTAAAATTTTTATTGATAATACAAATTTAGATAACATTAATAGTATTCATTGGAGAAATAAGTGTGGAGCTGTACTTCAAGACAGCTTTATTTTTTCAGATAGTATTGCAAATAATATAGGATTAAATGAAAGTAATTTCCAGTCCATTGATTATAGAAAACTTACTGAGTCTTGCAAAATAGCTAATATTCATGATTTTATAGATCAACTACCTTTAAAATATGATACAAAAATTGGTCAATACGGTATTGGGTTAAGTCAAGGACAAAAACAAAGATTATTAATTGCTAGAGCTGTATATAAGAATCCTAATTATTTGTTTTTTGACGAGGCTACAAATTCACTTGATGCAGAGAACGAAAAAGTAATAATTAACAACTTAGAAAAAGTTTATAAAGGAAAAACTGTTGTCATAGTAGCACATAGATTAAGTACTGTGAAAAATGCAAATCAAATAATTGTTATGGATAATGGGCGAGTAGTTGAAGTAGGGACGCACGAAGAACTCGTTGGAAATAAAGGAAAATATTATAATCTAATAAAAAACCAATTAGAGCTTGGAGTATAACAAATTGATAAAAAATAGAGATTCTGAGACAGCTAAAGTTCTTAAATCAATTCCCAGTTGGATTCTACGTTGGGGAATTTTAATTATGGCTATAATTGTATCTGTAGTTATTATTTCAAGCATTGAATTAGTTCACTTTCAATATAAATTTAGTACCAATGCTCATATTGAATCTGAGTATTTGACCTTCAGTAAAAATAACGAAATTGATATTGAGGAAATTGAATATATACTTATAGGAGGTTCAAAACCAATTAAAATAAATAACCTAAATATTATCACAAACAAAAAAAATATAATTATCAAAATCTCACCTGATTATTTAGATATGTTAGAAAACAAAAGTATTGTTAAAGTTGATATATACCAAAAAAAGAGCTTATTAGAAATAATTATAGGTAATATAAATTAATGTAAGCCTTCGGCAAACAGCATATTGTAAGGTTTTGAATTTGTTTATAGTTTTGTCTTTATGAGATGGAATCAAAAATACGAGAGGTCAACGATAACAAAAAAATATTTTATGGTACTAAAAAAGTTTGAGTTTTCTAAAATAAACTTCAGAAAACTCAAGCCTAACAATACACTTTATTTTTATTGATTAATCTATAAGCGTTCCTTTTTTCTTCTTTTTATTAAAAATTAGATAGCTAAGACCAATAATAAGTCCCGAAAATAAAAGGATTACAATTGTATTTATAGTTGCTGATGCACTTTTTGGTGGCTTATAATTAAACTTCGGCAAATCTTTATAAGTACTACTTTTAAAGTTTTTATTGTTATACACCAAAGGAATAAAAAAGTCTTTCCAAGTGTTAGAAAACTCAATTACTTGTGTTCTATAATTTTGGTAATGAGCTGTTGAAGTGCCTGCAAAATTATTAAAACTTTGTTGCATTATAATCGTTGGAGACACATATTGCCAGTTTCCAATCCATTTTTGTTGTTCTTGTAATTGGTTGTTGTACGATTCCAAAAGCGGACTCAATTCCTCATCAACTAATTTTTTAGATGCAATGTATTTATGCCAAAAAGTGTAATTTGTTTGTCCGTCTTTAGAAGCATATTCAGGATGGTCTCTTAAGAAATTATCTAAAATCTTATCTTGTTTTTTTTCAGCTTCATCTTTAATCTTTCTGGCTTCAGTTAACAATTTTGCTCTAGAAGGAATCGGATAAAATACATTACTCAATTGGCTAATTGTTGCAGGAAGTAGTAAGATAATAAACACCCAAATACCCAATAAACTTACTGCATTTTTTGCAGAATTACCAATATAAATATTCACTAATAAGGCAATTACAAACCAAAATAAAATGTAAGAAGTTACAAGTAATAATAAGGATAAAAAACCACTTAAATTAGTACTAAAATCGAAACCATTTACAATAAAAGTAATGCTTAAAACAAAGAGTGTAATTAAGGTAAGCCAGAAAAATCGAAAACCTACTTTTTGTAGAAGCCAATTAAAAATAGAAATGGGTTGCGATGCCAATAGTTTTAGGGAACCGTATTCTTTTTCTTCAGAAAGAATATGGTAGCTAAAAGCAATAATTAATAACGGTAAAATATAAATTATTACAAATGCAAGATCGAAACTACCAAACAATAACTGAACAGGACTTGACAATTCTGAATAGTTTTGGGCAAAATTATCTCCAAATATTTTTGGTTGTACAAAATGAGCAAATAAATCACTTTGTCCTACAGAAATAAACGTGAATGAATTAGGATACAGAGCTGCAACCCGAGAATTTTCCATCGCAAAATTCATAGGATTGTTGGGCAGATCCCAACTATCTGTAGTTACTGTAAAACCTCTTTCGATAGAATCTAAGATTTGTAAAGTGTGTTGATCTTCTAAATTTGTTTTAGCAGTAATTTTTTGAATATCCACCAAACGTTTGTCTACTCTCTCTTGTCCGTTATTGCCTGCAAAAAGCACTATAATTAATAGAATTATAGCTAAAATAACCAACCATTTACTTCTTAGTAAAGAGGTTAGTTCGTATTTAAAATTATATGTAAACATTTTAATATTTTTTATTGATTAAAAATAAAGCACCACCTGTAACAGAAAACCATAAAAAAAGAATTAAGAAATTAAAGATATTTCCTTTCAGTTTTTGGGTTACTGTTTTTGGGGTATAGCTAAACTTTGGAAGCTCTTTCCAAGTATCTGCAGAAGCAATATAACGTTCGCCAATTTTAGAATTGTTTTGCGTTTTCCCATTTAAGAATTTTTGTGTTTTAATTCTGTAATCTTCGGCTGCATCAGTAAAATTCCAATGTGTTTGATAGTCTGTATTTGCGATAGACATCGACAAAAAACGCGCAGATAAAAAAGGTGAGATTATAGAAATGGTTTTGTAAACATTTTCTTGTTTATAAAACTGTTCTTTTAATTTCTGATAATGTTTTGCATATATTTTGGCTTGATATTCTTCACTTTTTTGCATTCGATAAGCGTAAAAGTTAAAAGGTAAATCTTTAATATCGGCTACATTATATTCTTTAAGAACATCTTCTTCTAACTTTTTAGATTCTTTATTCCAAGGATTATGCCCATCTAAACCTTGTTTTTTTTCTGCGGAAATTTTATCAGAAAATTCTTGATTTGTTGGATATGGGTATTTAGAATCTGCCAAATTACTAGCGATTTTCGGAGCTATAAAACATGCCAAAACCCAAAAAGTTAAACTGCTTACTAAAGCAATTCCCGATTTTTTTGAAATGGATGAAATAAGTACAATCACATTTGTAAAAATGAAATAATAAAGCAAATACACTACATATAAAATGGCTAAAGAAGCCCAGCTAAAACTTCCATAGTTAGAAAGGTTAGATAGTATAATTCCAGCAATAAGAAATAGAAATGTAGTAATTACTAAAGTAGGTATTAAAGAAGCAATCCATTTTCCGAGCACTAATTTCCAGCCATCTATTCCTTGGCTTTTTAAAAGATATTGGGTTTTTCCCTCAACTTCTTTTGTAAATGTATTGTAACTCACCAAAATAATTATTAGAGGTATAATAAAGAATAAAATAAAATTGGGAGTAAGTTCTCCAAAACGAGACAAAGCAGTTTGGTCTGTAGCTTCGCTATATTGCGCTTCATTTCTGTTATGTGCTTCTAAGAATATAGAAATTCCAGTATATTTATCTACACCTTGGTCTATAAGCGATAATGGAAATTTTGGTTTGAAGACATAATTACCATAATGTGCAGCAGAATGTGGGTTTTTTTCTCCTTGTGATTCCCAAGCATTTCGCTCGTTTTTTTGCGCATTTGTATATTGTTCCGAAATACTTTTGTATTGTTTAGACGTTACAAAAAGCGAAACAGCTAGCAATAAAAGTACAATAATTATAGAAATTTTAAAACGCCCATCACGTAAAATTTCTTTAATTTCTTTGGTTATTATTTTAGAAATCATTTGCTTACTTCGTTTAAATTCATAGTTTCTAAATATAGTTTTTCTAAATCTTGAAGCGAGATTTCGTCACTAGAAAAAGAATGTATTAACACACCTTGTCTCATAATTCCAATATGTGTTCCAATTTCTTTTGCTCTAAAAATATCGTGTGTTGCCATTAGAATAGCTACTTTGTTTAAACTCATTTTTTTAATGAGCGCACCAAATTCGTTGCTAGATTTTGGGTCTAAACCAGAAGTAGGTTCATCTAATAAAAGTACTTTAGAGTTTTTTGCGATTGCCAAAGCAATACCTACTTTTTGACGCATTCCTTTCGAAAAATACTGAATGCGTTTGTAAAATGCTTCTTGCTGTAAACCTGCCTCTGTTAAGAAATGTTCTAACTCTACTTTAGAAAATGTTTTACCTCCAATTCCTAAGAAATAATCTAAGTTTTCGACAGCGGTTAATGTTGGGTAAAGTGTTAAATTTTCTGGAATATAGGTTAAAAAAGATTTGGTTTTTTTAGAATGTTTTGCAACATCAACATTATTAATAAAGGCATTTCCAGAACTTGGCGCAATAAAATTTAATAAAAGGTTAATTGTGGTAGATTTTCCTGCGCCATTAGCACCTAAAAGACAAAAAATTTCGCCCTCTTTTATATGTAGGTTTAAGTTGTTTAAGGCAGTAAAATCGCCATAATTTTTGGTTAAATTAGTTGTTTTAATCATTTTATTTTGAATTTGTAATATATAAGGATGCATCTAAATATTTTAAATAGAAGTAATTACACTGTCTTTTTAAATATTTAGATTAATATGTTAGTTGAAAAACTATTTTTTTAAGAAAGAAAAAATGGAGGTGCTCTTAGTTGAGTGTTCGAGAAAGCAAGTGCTGTATATTTTGCAGTATACTTTTCTGCAACTATCTTATGAGGCAAAAAAGAAGGAATAAAATAAGCATTTTTAAATGCAGAGAAACTAAAATTAGATACTGAAAAAAAACAGATGTCACAGAAATCTGTAAAACCTTCATGCAGGTGAGTTTCTTCTAAAGAACAAGTTATATGAGAAAGTTCTGTTTTATGATGATGAAAAAATTTAAAAACTGATGGAAACAGTATCGTAAATGCTAAAAGCATTACTATAAATGTTTTTTTAACAGTTGTGTATTTAATCACTTTATAAACAATTAATTAGTTGGAGTATAAGTGACGAAAATAAAATTTAAAAAACTTTTCTATTGTTTTTTTTTGTTAATATTTATCTAAAATATTTTTTTAGATAAAATAGAAGTAATGTTGCTAAAAGTAGAATGTTGTTTAATAAGAATTTAAACTAGATACTTTTCTGAAAACAATATTTCCTGTCCCCATTACTTCTATCTTTTCCTCAGAAGCAACATTTCCATTTTTTAATAATTCTAAGGTAAAAGTGTTTTTTCCTTTTTTTAGAGGAATTCTAGTGTAATAAATTTTTTGAGGTAAACTTTGCCAGTTTCTTGTGTCTGCCCCTTCTGTAATAGAATTAAAAATACCCAAAAGTGCACCTAAATCTTCATTTTTATCTCTTACTAAGTGTTCAGAAGTTTTCTTAACAGCCAATCGTAAAGCTACTTTGCCTATTTCTCTAAGTGTTCTATCTTTTAACGTTTTAAAAGCGATTTCTTCGTAGTTTTCTGCTAATTGAAAATTGTAGGTTTCTGTGGAGTCTTTCTTAATTAAAGCACCTGTGTAATAAGGTTTTCTTGCTATATATTTAGGAAATGCTACGTTAAAAATACTAATATCAGAAAATTTACTTTCTTTATTTTTTTTGTTGCTAATGGGTATTGGTAAAGTTAAGTTTAATTCTTTATTATAAATAGTAGCTACACCTGTTTCTTTTCCTGGCAAAATGGTGAAAGCAAAATTATTTTCATCTTTAAAAGGTACCAAACCATTTTCCCAAAAAATAATTACTTCACCATTTGTAGTATTTTTCTCTTTATAATTAAAGTTTAAAAGTTTTTTATAACGTAAAAATTCATTTGTAAAGCCTAAGTGTTTTGCGGTTCTTAATAGATCTTCTTTTAATTGATTTGGAATATCGACCCCAAAAAAATGACCTTTATTTTTTAAATATAAATCAACAGCATTTCTATAAGATATAAATGCATCGTTTATATTTTTGGAAGATTCGTAAAGCATACCTTGTAAACTTAAAGCAAATGCATCTGTAGAATATCTGTTTTTTTTATCATCTGGATAGTTTTCATTTATACTTTGAAGCTGTAAATTTATTTTCCTAGCTTCAACAAGTGCCTCATCATATTTACGTAAAAAAGTATAATTTAATGCTTTGTAATAATGGATGGCTACTTTTTCGAAATCTTCACCCAAATAAGTTTCTTGTTCAGGATTTAAAAGAGTTCCTAAGATTTTACCACCAACATCTCTTTTATTTTCTAAGATAAAGTTATCTGCTTTATTTAAAAAAGTATTACTTAATTCGTAATCATTATCTAAATAAGCAACTTTTCCTTTTTCGAAATAATATAATAATAAGTTTTTTTTCTTTTTTAAGAATTTATTTTCATTAATTTTTAAAAGGGCTTCTTTAGTGTTTCCATTTTGTAATTCTTGCTGAAATTCTTTACTTTTAACATTATAAGTAGTACCACAACTATAGGTAAGAAGTAGCAAAAATAGAAAATAGGTTATTTTAAATAAATTTAAATTTTTAAACATAGATTTAGCATTAATGCCTAATTAGTATAATAATGTTGCATGTAACTTTAATTATTTTATTGATACAACATTTTTAAACTAATTAGCTGTAAAAAGCTTTCCTGGTTAGAGGAAAGCTTTTATTATAACTCGGGTAAAAAAAAATTAATTCTTTACGAATTTTTTTATTTTTTTATCACCAATCCATACTTTTTCGTTGGTTTGAATATTTGTAAGTTCTAAATCTATTTGATAATAAACTACTTTTTGTCTTCCATGTGCATCGACGATAGAGTTTATGTTTCCTTGCAACATGAAGTCTGCGCCAGATTCTAAGCCGAATTTTTTAACAGTAGATAAAGATGCATTGTCTTGTTGGTCTGCACGTTCTGCTCTTAATTCTTCTCTCATTTTTCCTCCAGAAACAATACGTGCTTTTTGTCTTTTTATAAATGCTTTTTCTATGTCTTTTGTAAAAGTTTCTGCTTCTATATGTTCGTGAGATTTGTTACGTACCAATCCTACAATTATTACTGGTTTTTTTCCATTTTGTTGAACAAAATCTGTCAACCAATTTCCTGTTAGAATTTCTTGCGTTAGTTCTTCAGAGGCAAGTCTTGAGTCTGTGTCGTTCCATCTTCCACTAATATCTACTTGTTCATTTGTGTTAATACGTGTAACTTTTTTGGCACAAGAATTTAAAGTTAAAACTCCTACAGTAAGTATAAGTGCGATTGTATTTAATTTTTTCATTATTTGTTGTTGTTTCTATTTGTTAATTAAAAAAAGTGATTGTAAAATAAACCTAAGCTTAGCAAAGAGCCAAAATTGTTCCAATTATTATTGTAGTATCCGTTATAATAATTCGGATAATCATATTCAATAAACTGAGTGTTTTTAGCACGTTCTAATCTTTCTTGATGTCTCCATAATAACCTATTTGCGCGGTGTTTTCTTCTTAAACTTCTTAAATCTCTTCTTTCTTGCAAAGGGTCTATCGCCTTATAAGTTTCTTGACTTGTGGTGCCTTGTGTTAAAATAATTTCTTTATTTGTTTCTAAATAAGAATTCATACTTTTTGCAAAATTCGGATTTTGATTTAAATCAGAAGTTTTTTGTTGAGAAAAGCTAGAGAAAGTTATAAAAATAGTGGATACAAATAATATTAAAATTTTCGTTTTCATAATTGGTGTATTTTTTAAGAGTTACAAAATTAAATATAAAGAATTAAAGGTATGTGTTATTACTATTAATTTAACTTTTATTTAGTAATGTAAAAATAGACCGATTATGAACTAATTTAAAATAGGAACGTAATCTATTGGCAAAGAGTTTGCAAGTTTTTCGTAAGACCAATAGCCCTCGTAATAAACGTCTAATGGATTTGCCATAAGTCCGTTTTTGTCTATTTCAATTGGTCTTTTCAATGGAATTACAGCAGAGGTTTGTGGCAATGCTTTTCTAAATTTGCTAAAAGCTTTTCTTAAAATATAGGCTTTTTCTTCTAATTCTTTTGTGTAAACAACACTAATATTATTTTCGAAACTTAAATAATAAGTGCCATTTTCTTTGGTGATTATTTCGTTTACAGGAACTTTAGATTTGTATAAATAATCTTTAAATTTTGGTAATTTAGTTTTTCTTAAAATCACTAGAGCTGAATCTAAATTGGTTTTAGGTTCTTTAATTTCCTTTGAAAAATTGATTCGAGAACGATTTAATTTCACCAATTCTCTGGCTCTTTTAATTTGTTTTTCAGTGGGCATTTCTGGGTTTGCAACTCTTTTAAATTGGTGCACAATAAAACCATCTTCGTACGTCGTATTTTTAATTAAAGATTGATAAAAATGTGTAAAAGAACCATTGTAAGCTTTCAATCTGTTTTCTTTCCATTTGCGTTGTTTTCTTTTACCACCTTTTAAATTTTCGTATCGAGAATAGCCTAAATAGGTTACGTAATTTTTGTTAATGATAAAACTCTCCAAATCGAACGTAATTTTATAGCCTAATTCCGTGTGTTTAATTTCTAAAGGTTCTCTTGCAATAGCAGTAAGAACATTGTTTTTTGCATCAAACTCGAAATGCAACACTTTAGGGTTTAAAATTTTACAATCTTTAGCCAATTCTGTGCGTCCAATAAATTCTTGTTTAAAACGAATAAGATTGTATTTCCATTCATTATCGTAAACCGTTTTACGAATTACAATTTCATTCAGCATATTTTCATCTTCCAACAAAGCAAACTTTAAAGGGGCTGTATAGTTGGAAGTATTTAAAGGATAATTTATGGTTTTATAACCCAAATAAGAAACAATCAATTCATATTTGCCTTCTTTTGCTTTTATAGAAAACTCGCCATTCGCATTCGTAGTTGTGCCAACCATTGTATTGTTAAAATACACAGCAGTTCCTTCTAATGGTCCATTTTTATCATACACAGTTCCTGTAATTGTAATTTGTGCGATGATACAATTGGTTATGAATACGAATAAAAGTGAGAGGTTTTGTTTCATGATTTTAAAAAAAAGTTTTCAATTTTCAGTTGGCAGTTTTCAGTCAGGTTTTAACTGCCTACTGAAGACTGTTTTACTGCAAACTGAAAAACTGCTATAATAAACCCGCTCTTCTTAAAAGTGCATCTGGCTTGGGTTCTTTTCCTCGAAAGCGTTTGTATAAAATCATTGGTTTTTCTGTACCACCTTTAGACAGTATGTTTTCTTTAAATTTTGTAGCTACTTCTTTATTAAAAATTCCCTTTTCTAAAAAATATTCAAAAGCATCTGCATCTAAAACTTCTGCCCATTTGTAAGAATAATATCCAGCAGCATAGCCTCCTTGAAAAATATGAGAAAAAGCAGTACTCATGGCGTTTTCTGCAACATCAGGATATAACTTGGTATTCGCAAAAGCTTCGTTTTCAAACTCTTTTACAGTTTTTATTTTTGATGGATTTTGAGAATGCCAACCCATATCTAACAAACCAAAACTCAATTGTCTTAACGTTTGCATTCCTTCATGAAAACTTGCAGATTCTTTTATTTTTTCCACATATTTCATTGGAATAATTTCTCCAGTTTCATAATGCTTGGCAAACAATTCTAAGGCTTCTTTTTCGTAACACCAATTTTCCAAAACCTGACTTGGTAATTCTACAAAATCCCAAGAAACGGAAGTTCCAGACAAACTATTATAGGTTGTATTTGCTAACATTCCATGTAAAGCGTGCCCAAATTCATGAAACAAGGTAGTAACTTCATTAAAAGTTAATAATGATGGTTTTGTTGGGGTTGGTTTCGTAAAATTACAAACGATAGAAACGTGAGGTCTTTCGTTAACTCCGTCTTTAATTTGTTGCGGTTTATAAGAAGTCATCCAAGCACCATTTCGTTTGCCTTTTCTAGGATGAAAATCGGCATAAAAAACAGCGACAAAACTTCCTTTAGAATCAGTTACGTTGTAGGTTTTTACATCTTTGTGATATGTGTCGATTGTAGTGACTTCTTCGAATTGTAAATCATATAAACGATTTGCAATTTCAAAAACGCCATCAATTACATTTTCTAATTTAAAATAGGGTTTTAAAAGTTCTTGATCTAAATCAAAAATTTCTTTCTTTAGTTTTTCTGAATAATAAGCGCCATCCCATTTTTGAAGTTGATTGATTCCGTCTAATTTTTTAGCGTATTTTTCTAAGTTTTCAAATTCTTTTGTAGCAGCAGGTTTTGCTTTTTCTAACAATTCGTTCGAAAAATCGATTACTTTTTTAGGAGTTTCAGCCATTCTTTCTTCCAAAACAAAATGTGCATGTGTTTTATAACCCAATAAATTGGCTCTTTTATGGCGGAGGTTCACAATGTCTAAAACAATTTGTTCGTTATTATTTTTATTATCCTGAAACCCTTTTTTCCCAGCTGCAATTGCCAGTTTTTTCCTTAATTCTCTATTATCTGCATACGTCATAAAAGGAATGTAGCTTGGGTAATCTAACGTAAAAATCCAACCTTCTTTACCTTTTTCATTTGCCAATTGTTTTGCAGCTTCTTTTGCAGAGTTTGGCAAACCATCAAGTTCTTTTTCATCTGTTAAGTGCATTTCAAATGCATTGGTTTCTGCCAACACATTTTCACCAAATTGTAATGATAGTTTAGATAGTTGCGTATCTATTTTTCGAAGTTCAGTTTTATCGCTTTCGTTTAAATTCGCACCATTTCTAGCAAAACTTTTGTACTGTTTGTCTAGCAACATTTCTTGTTCTGGTGTTAATTCTAAACTTTCTTTAACCTCAAAAACATTTTTTACTCGTTTAAAAAGTGCTTCATTTAAAGTAATATCGTTTCTAAATTCACTTAACCAAGGAGAAACTTCTTGTGCTATTTTTTGAATTTCGTCATTGGTTTCCGCAGAATTCAAGTTAAAGAAAATACTGGTAATTCTGTTTAGTTTTTCGCCAGTAAAATCTAAAGCAACAGTGGTGTTTTCGAAAGTTGGTTTTTCTAAATTTTCAACAATCGTATGTATTTCTTTTTTTGCAATTTCTATGGCTTTTTTTATAGCAGGTTTGTAGTGTTCGTTTGTAATTTTAGAAAAAGGAGCAGTATTAAAATCTTGTAAAAGTGGATTCATTCTATTGTTTAATCGTGTATTTATTTGTTTAATTGTGTTGATTTACTAAATATATTTATTTTCTAACTCTTTCAGAAGCTTGTTCAACTTTTAGTTTTAAACCTTCTTTGTAAGTAATAATTTTATCTAAAACACAGTTGTCTGCAGCTCCAATAATTTGTGTTGCTAAAATACCTGCATTTTTTGCGCCATTTAAGGCTACAGTTGCTACAGGAACGCCTCCAGGCATTTGTAAAATAGATAAAACAGAATCCCAACCATCTATAGAATTTCTACTTTTTATTGGAACACCAATAACTGGCAGAGGGCTCATAGAAGCGACCATTCCTGGCAAATGTGCTGCGCCTCCAGCACCAGCTATTATTACTTTTATGCCTCGTAAATGTGCATTTTTAGCATATTTTACTAATTTATCTGGAGTTCTGTGAGCAGATACAATATCTACTTCAATTTGAATATCCATGCTCTCTAAAATATCGATTGCTTCTTCCATTATTGGAAGATCTGAATCGCTTCCCATTATTATTCCTACCATAATTAATTTTAATTTATTAAGTTGATAATTACATTAATCATCATTTCTTTTTCATTTGGATTGCTTTCTGCCATCATTAAGGTTAAAGCCACTAAAGTATTATTTTCAATTCTTTTAGAACCATCATTTTTATATAAAAAATTATTTTTATCTAAGTACCAAACAAATAACCAAGCTGCAATTCGTTTGTTTCCATCAGTAAAAGAATGGTTTTTCACAACAAAATATAAAAGATGTGCCGCTTTTTCTTCAATACTTGTATATAGCTCTTTACCGTCAAAAGTTTGGTCTATTATAGCAATTGAACTCTTAAAAGATTGGTCTTTTTCATTTCCAAATAAATTAGAGCCTCCAAATTTTAGTTTTAATTTATCAATTGCATATTTTGCTTCATCATATTCAATTTGATAAGAAACAGAATTATTAACCTTATTTTTTGTTAATGATTGATGATCGAACTTATCTAAAATATCTAAAGCAGAAGAATAATCGGATAAAATATCTAATAAATCTTTAGTTTCAGAAGTTAATTTAGAGGTTCTATGAATCAGCTGTATTGTCTTCTGAAGTTGCTCTAAACGTTTTTCGTTTATAGAATATCCTTTGGTAAGATGTTCTTTTAGTATATTTGTTGCCCAGATTCTAAATTGTGTTCCTTTTTTAGAGTTTACACGATATCCAACACTAATTATTGCGTCAAGATTGTAAAAAGTGACTGTTCTGTTTACTTTTCTGTTACCTTCTTTTTGAACTACCGAGGATTTCTCGGTAGTTGCTATTTTGTCTAATTCTTTAGAGGAGTATATATTTTTTAGGTGAAGTCCTATTGTATCCGAATTTTTGTCAAATAATTCAGACATCTGCTTTTGAGAAAGCCATAAAGTATTTTTTACTAAATTTATTTCCACAGAAGGTTTTCCGTTTTCATTTTTGTATAAAAAAACTTCTCCTGAATTCATTATTAATTTTTAACTCTTAAATTTTAATTGATACTCGTATTTAAGATCTGTTTTTTACTATATTTAAATACATGAAAAAGATGTTTTAATTTTAATGAGGGATTTCCGAACAAACAAATTTTCTCTAATTTTCTACTAAAAAAAATTACTTCGAAATCACGCGAATCGTTTCCTTTACTTTCTGTGCAATCTCTCTCGCTTTTTCAATATTCTTATTAACGATAGTTACATGACCCATTTTACGAAACGGACGTGTTTCCTTTTTTCCGTAAATGTGAGGCGTTACTCCATCAATTTTTAAAATATTTTCTATGTTTTCGTAAACGACATCTCCAGAAAATCCTTCTTCGCCCACTAAATTCACCATAATTCCGGCAACTTTACTTGCTGTATTGCCTAAAGGAAGGTTTAAAATACTTCGTAAATGTTGCTCAAATTGATTGGTATAACTCGCTTCAATAGAATAATGGCCAGAATTGTGTGGTCTTGGCGCAACTTCGTTTACTAAAATTTCATCGTTTTTGGTTTGAAACAATTCAACAGCTAATAAACCAACAAAATCTAATTTATTGACCACTTTTAAAGCAGTTTCTCTTGCTTTTTCAGCAACATTTGCATCAATCCTTGCAGGGCAAATTACATATTCAACCTGGTTTGCTTCAGGGTGAAATTCCATTTCCACCACAGGATATGTTGTAGTTTCCCCACTTGCATTTCTTGCAACAATTACTGCCAATTCGTTTTTAAACGGAATTAGTTTTTCTGTAATACATTCTACATTTGGCAAACTTTTTAAATCTTCGAAGTTTCTTACGATTTTAACACCATTTCCATCATAACCAAAACGTGCAGCTTTCCATACAAAAGGAAAATTAATAATATTGTTTTCTATAGAATGTTTTAATTCTTCTAAATAGGCATAATGCAAAAATTCTGCAGTTGGTATTTCATGGTCTACATAAAAATTTTTCTGTCTTGCCTTACTTTGTATGATTCGTAAATCTTTTGGTTTTGGGTAAATTGTTAATCCTTCTGCTTCTAGCTTGTCTAAAGCATCTAAATTTACATTTTCTATTTCTATGGTTAATACATCTACTGTTTTTCCGAAGTTGTAAACAGCATCGAAATCTAATAAATCTCCAAGAACAAATCTGTTGCAAATTACTGCACAAGGTGCATTTTTATTACTCTCTAAAATGGAAGTATGGATGTCGAATTTTTGTGTTTCTGCGAGTAGCATTCTCCCTAGTTGGCCACCACCAAGAACGCCTAATTTAAAGTTTGAAGAAAAATAGTTTTTCACGATAAAAATTGTTGTATTTCAGCAAAAATACACAACTCAAATCATTTTTACTAAAAATTAGTGATTCTAATTACGCTTCCAATTTTTGTAACTTTATATTCTATTGCAGCACAATTAAAACCTTCTGTTTGTGGAGTGCCTCCAATTGCTTTTCCAACACCATATTCGCTACCATCACATTTGCATTTTAAAACAATTCCTCTCTCGTAAGTCATTGCAGATTTACAATCATTTGCAGGGCAAATTCTGTCATAAGCAACAAAATCTTTACCATTTACATTTAATAAGAGAATTCCTTTATAACCACCATTAAGTTCTGCAAAACCTCCAGGAACTAAAGCATTTATTAATTGTGGGTTGTTTAAATCGGAGCTTATGCTTAAAGGGGCAGGTCTAATACATCCTTGTAAAATATCATTATTTTCGCAGTTAAATAAAGCGAGTAAAATTGAGAAAAAGAATATTTTTTTGAGCATAAAAAGTTTTCATTATTTATAATAACGTTCGCAAGTTACAAATATTTTGTACATTTGTAATTGAATCTCATTCCTGTGAAGGTAATGGGATTTTTAAATTTAACCCCCAAAAAGGTACTATTAAATGAATTTTTTTTGATAAATTTAGTTTACCAGAAGAATAATAGAACATAAATAAATTATTATGAGCGAAATATCTTATTACTCAGCAGAAGGATTAAAGAAGTTGAAAGACGAATTGGTTCAATTAGAACAAGTAGAAAGACCAAGAGTAACACAAGAAATTGCAGATGCAAGAGATAAAGGAGATTTAAGTGAAAATGCGGAATACCATGCAGCAAAAGAAGAACAATCTCACTTAGAATTTAAGATTGCGAAGTTAAAAAATGTAATTTCTAAGGCACGTATTTTAGATGAATCTCAATTAGATACCTCAAAAATATTAATTCATTCGAACGTAGTTATAAAAAATACGACTAACGGAATGGAAATGAAATATAGACTAGTTGCAGATTCTGAAACCGATGTTAGAAATGGAAAATTATCTGTTAATTCTCCTATTGGAAAAGGATTGTTAGGTAAAAAAGTTGGAGAAATTGCGGAAATTCAGGTTCCAAATGGAATTATGAAATTCGAAATTGTTGAGATTTCTAGATAAACATTTTTAAAACTGACTGAAGACTGAGAACTGATTATTGAAGACTGAAAAACCATGAGCATATTTACAAAAATAATTGCAGGAGAAATTCCAAGTTATAAAGTTGCAGAAAACGACGATTTTTTTGCTTTTTTAGATATCAACCCGAATGCAAAAGGGCATACTTTGGTTGTTCCAAAAAAGGAAGAAAATAAAATTTTCGATTTGTCTAAAGACGAATATAAAAACTTAATGGATTTCTCTTACGATGTTGCAAAAGCGATTGAAAAAGCGATTCCTTGTAAAAGAGTTGGAATGAGTGTTATTGGTTTAGAAGTACCACATGTACATGTGCATTTAATTCCTTTAAATGAAATGGCAGACATTCAGTTCGATAAAAAAGTAAAGTTAACAAAGGACGAGTTTGTTGTTTTGGCTGAAAAAATTGCTTCTAAATTTTAGTAGTAATTGTCATTCCTGTCTTTCGTCTTCGCTCAAGATAAACTCTGGCAGGAATCCAAACTAAGTTTTTTTATTTCCTAAAAGTAAAAGAATTTATAGAATATAATTAGTTTAGATTTTCGCAAAGATTAGCTATGTTTTCTATGATTCTATGTGGTTAATTTTTAAGATACGTTGTTTTTTTATTTAATATTGATGGTTTATTTTAATTATAATTATGGATTCCTGCTTTCGCAGGAATGACAAATGAGACTAACTTTAATAATTAATGAAATTAATAATTTATATAGCTTTAAGTTTATTAGCTTCTTATTTTTTTATAAAAACTGCTTTTATTTTAAATAAAGATAAGGATTTAATAGAGAGTTATTTACAAAAAGAAAATCCATTTTTATCAGATGCTAACAAGTTGATACGAGAATTTAAGAACAATTTAATGTGGTTCTTTTTTACAATATTTGTTATTTCTTTAGCTTCAATATTCTTAAACTAAACCTTATCCAACAAAATCTGAAACGTAGTCCCTTTTCCAATTTCTGATTTCTTTACGAAAATTTTTCCTTTGTGATAATCTTCTACAATACGTTTGGAAAGTGATAAACCCAAGCCCCAACCACGCTTTTTTGTGGTAAAACCAGGTTTAAAGATTTGTTTAAATAATTTTTTAGACATTCCTTTTCCAGTATCTGTAATTGTAATTTTTATTTTCTGTTGCTTGGTTTCTATGGCTAATTTTAGTTCGCCTTTCCCTAACATTGCATCAATCGCATTTTTAATTAAGTTTTCGATTACCCAACCAAATAATTCGGTATTTATGTTTGCGAATAATTCTTTTTCTGAAGATGAAAAAGAAAACGTTATTTGTTTAGAACTTCGAGATTCCAAATAATCATACGCAGTTTTAGTAATTTCTACAATATTCTGTTTTTTTAATTCTGGTACAGAACCAATTTTAGAAAAACGATTGGCAATGGTATTTAATCGATGGACATCTTTTTCTATTTCTTCCACATATTTATCCTCTACTTTTTCCATTTTTAAAATGGCAATCCAACCTAATAAAGAAGATAAAGGTGTGCCAATTTGATGCGCAGTTTCCTTTGCCATTCCTGTCCATAATTTGTTAGTTTCAGCAATTTTATTGGTATTGTAGAACAAGTAAATAACACTTAAAAAAAGAAATAAAATTAAAATAAGTGCAAGAGGATAATATGTTAATCTATTTAATAAATCGGAATTTCTGTAATAAACTTTGTTTGTTTTATCGTCTGAAAGGTTAATAACAATTGGATTGTTTTCACGCATCATTTTCTTTAACTGTGCTTGTAAATAGGCAGGTTTTTTGGCTTTTACAGAATCTAAATTTTGCCAAGAGGAAATTTTTCCATTTTCGTCGACCAAAATAGAAGGAATATTTGTGTTGTTTTCGATAATCATCCCTTCAATATAAAAACTATCGTCTAAATTTGGGTTTGTAGCAAACTCCTTTATTGCAGCACCAAAAATTTCCATTTTAGAACGTTCTTCGTGTTTAAAATTCTGAAAAAACATATATGTATTCCAAAGAATTAAAGAAACAATCGCAAGAGAAATAATAATTGCGGTTCTTTTAAAGAAAAGTGTGTTGGTTGTAAATTTCATTAAAACAAATATAATGGTTTCCATTATATAACTCATTTGAGATTTTGATAGTATCTTTACAAAACAATTTTTATAAACTAAATGTCTCTTTGAGCATTATTAAAAATTAAAAAGTATTTTAATTTGAAGATAAAACGCAGTTTACGAAAGGTTTTAGTTTTCGACTGCGCTCGAACAGACACTCTAAAGTTTTAATATAATATGTTAAGTATAGATCCAAATAAAATTTCTACAAGCAAATTACATGGTTATTTATTAGGTGCAGTTGCTCCTAGACCTATTGCTTTTGCGAGTACAATAGATGAAGATGGAAATGCAAATTTATCGCCTTTTAGTTTTTTTAATGTGTTTGGCTCAAATCCGCCAATTATGATTTTTTCTCCAGCCAGAAGAGTTCGAGATAATACCATAAAACACACGTTAGAAAATGCCTTGGCAACCAAAGAAGTGGTTATAAATATGGTAAATTATAGTATTGTACAACAAATGTCTTTGAGCTCTACAGAATATCCAAAAGGCGTAAATGAGTTCGAAAAAGCAGGTTTTACCATGCTAAAATCCGACCAAATAAAACCTTTTAGAGTTGCAGAATCTCCTGTACAATTCGAATGCAAGGTAAATGATGTTATTTTTACTGGAGATAAAGGTGGATCAGGAAATTTAATCGTTTGCGAGGTTGTAAAAATTCATATTTCTGAGGATGTTTTGGACGAAAATGGTGCCATCGATCAATATAAAATAGATTTAGTAGCGAGAGCAGGAGGAAGTTATTATTCGAGAGCCAGAGATGGTTTTTTCGAAATTCCAAAACCGATATCTACTTTAGGAATTGGAGTAGACGCAATTCCATTAGAAATTAGAAACAGTACTGTTTTAACAGGAAATAATTTAGGAATGTTAGGCAATGTAGAAGAACTGCCAAATAAAAAAAATGTTGATAACTTTGCAAAAGAACATCCGCATTTTATGGGGTTAGAAACCACAAAAAAACATACATTTGCGCAAGAGTTTTTAGAAAAAAATGATGTAGAAAGTGCTTGGAAAGTGCTTTTAATTAAATAGTTAAGGTTTATATTATGGAAGTTATAGGTAAAATAAAATTAATTGGAGAGGTTCAAACATTTGGTTCTAATGGTTTTAGAAAAAGAGAGCTGGTAGTTACTACAGACGAGCAATATCCACAGATGATTATGATTGAATTCATACAAGATAAGTGCGATTTATTAAACAATTATGCTGTTGGGCAAGATGTAAAAGTTTCTATCAATTTAAGAGGTAGAGAGTGGATAAATCCACAAGGAGAAGCGAAGTATTTTAACTCTATACAAGGTTGGAGAATCGAGAACTTATCTCAATCTGCTCCAAACCAAGGAAATTTACCTCCAGTAGATCAATTTCAACAAGCATCTAATGTTTCTGATGCAGAGCCAGACGATTTACCGTTTTAAAAAAAGAATTAAGATTTTTAGAATCAAGAATTAAGAATAAAAAAGAGTGTAAATTTAATCTACACTCTTTTTTTTATGCAATTATATTTTGAAAATTTATTATCCAACTTCCAACTTCCAACTTCCAACTTCCAACTTCCAACTTCCAACTTCCAACTTCCAACTTCCAACTTCCAACTTCCAACTACTTCTTTTCTATCTTTTTCTTAGGCATTGGTCCACGCAAGTGAATAATTAAACCATTTAAGAAGTTTCGTAAAATTTGGTCGCCACATTCTACATATTTATCGTGTTCTTCACTTCTAAAAAGAGCACCTAACTCTGCCTTAGAAACTTTAAAATCTACCAAAGCGCAAATTTCTACAATATCTGTATCACGCAATTTATGTGCGACACGTAATTTTTTTAAAATATCATTATTTGTTAATCCCATACTGCAAATATACTTTATTATGTAACTACTTTAAAAATTGCCCAACCATAAATTGCGAATCGTAACAAACGAAACAATCCAAAAATTACTACATTTTTAAACGGATATTTAATCATACCTGCAGCCAAACAAGCAATCGAAAAAGGCAGAGGTAACAATGCACCTACTAAAATTAAAAAACCGCCCCATTTACGAGTGTTTTTTAAATTGGCAGCCATTTTAACTTCTAAATACATTTTTACGGAATGTATTTTTAGTGTCATTCTTCCTAAAAAATAGGAAATTAATCCTCCAGAATAAGAAAGTAAGGCTAAAAGAGATAGGTTTAAAATAGGCTCATCTGTTTTTTTTGTCCAAGCAATAAATATTTCTGGTGGAATTAATCCTAAAAGGGTTTCAGAAATAAAGAAGGTTATTAAAATACCCAATCTAGAAAAGGTTTCAGTAATGTTTTCTAAACCCTCATTAATGTCATATACATATCTATTGAATAGGAACAAACCTAAAACCACCAAAACAATTGGGATAAATGCCTTTTTTACACTTTCCCAAACAAACACATAAAAGCCAGTTCTTCCATAATAATTATGGAGTCTTTTGCCTATAAATGCCGTGTTTTTCTTTCTCTTTTTTTGTTTTTTTTCCAAGAAACTTTTGTTTTTGTGAAGCTACAAAAATAGAAACAAATTCTAAATAAAAAGATAGTAGAATTTTAGATTAACTATTTTTTATGATTTCTTTAAATTTGCCTAATATTTAAAGGATTTTTATATTGATTTGGCTTACTAACGAAATAGTTTTTCCACCCTACGAACTTACTTCCAAAGAAGGTATTATTGCTTTGGGTGGAGATTTAAGTGCAGAAAGATTAATTTATGCCTACAAAAACGGGATTTTCCCTTGGTTTTCGGAAGACGATCCAATTGTTTGGTATTGTCCTTTTAAAAGAATGGTTTTGTTTCCTGAAGAAATAAAAATTTCTAAATCGATGCGAAAAATAATTAATAAATGTGCGTTTACAATTACAGAAAATACCGCTTTTGAAGAAGTGATTTACAATTGTAAAAACATCGAAAGAAAAGATGGTTTTGGTACTTGGATTACAGATGATATGGAGCAAGCTTACATCAATTTACATAAAAAAGGAGTTGCAAAATCTATTGAAGTTTGGCAAGATTTTGGCTGCACTCAATCTAACAGGAAGTTAGTTGGTGGTTTGTATGGTTTGGAAATTAATACTATTTTTTGTGGAGAAAGTATGTTTAGCCATGTTTCCAATGCTTCTAAATTGGCTTTTATACATTTAGCTAAAAATAAAAACTACAAATTAATAGATTGCCAAATTTATAACGAGCATTTGGCAAGTTTAGGAGCGAAAGAAATTGATAGAGAGTTGTTTTTGGAGATTTTGAAAGGGTAGTTTTGTTGTTGGATTTGTGTATGGTTTGTTAGATTTTTTAAGCATTAAAGTTAGTAACCAGCACAGATAAAAAGTCCTTGAGGCTTTCGTAAATTGGCTAAATCCTAGCAATTAATTATATAAATTTTGTTAGTAATATTATTTCCATTTTATTCTTAAATTATTAAATACAATATATAGATGATCATTTTTATAACCTATTGTTGAATAAAACTCAATGTTCACAGATTTTAACATTGGTGTTTTTGGAACTATTTCCTTAACTAGAAGTTTAAATTTTGTTGGTATATCTTTATGAAATTTTTCTATTCGTGTAACTTCTCCAAAAGACATTTTATAACCTCTTGTTGTATTTCCTTTTGGATCATAAATTATACTTGATTTTCCTTGAAGTGTT
Source organism: Polaribacter cellanae (assembly GCF_017569185.1). NCBI lineage: Bacteria > Pseudomonadati > Bacteroidota > Flavobacteriia > Flavobacteriales > Flavobacteriaceae > Polaribacter > Polaribacter cellanae. The sequence continues at coordinate 3,238,948 of NZ_CP071869.1, forward strand.
CTTAAAATGCCTTTATTTATTGCTATTCCTTCAATTACAATTTCCCCAGTATTTGTGTTTCCATTTACTGAAGTAATTTTAAAGTTAACATTTTTATCGGTTGCTTCAATTTTAGAGCTTAACAAACTTAGAGTTTCTTTATAATATTTGATTTTCTTTTTTAACTTGGAAATTTCATTTTCTTTAATATTAACTATTCTTTTATGTTTTTCATTTTCATTTTTTAAGTTTTCAATTTGAACATTCAGTTCAGTGTTTTGTTTTAATAATTCTGATTTAGTTTTTTCAGAAATTGATTGTTGTGCGAATGAGCTTAGTGATGAAAATACTAATGAAGCAAAAAGTAATTTTATAAGATTCATTTTATTTATTTGTTAATAATTTTTCTTTTCTAAAGTTATAACACAACAAGTTGCAATCTGTTATATTATTCGATAACGAAGTTAATGTTTTTTAGGTTTAGAAACAAACCAAACAAAAACAACCATTCTCAAATAAAAATGGTTGTTACTAATTAATTTAAAATAAAGATTTTAAATCTTTCGAAGAAAAATATCTCCACTAATGGTATTTAGTTTTAAAGAAGAAGTTCCTTTATTAATTGTGGCAACAATTTTAGAACCATAACCACTTTTTCTCTTCTTATCAAAATCGAGATCTAAATCGGAATATACAGCTCCAGTTAAGGTTTTTGCTTCGAATTTTGCATCAGAAACATAAATATCAATATCTCCACTTATTGTTTTTAGTTGCATATTTTTAGAGTGTTTTTTAATGGTGATGTTTCCACTAATTAAATCTAAATTTAATTCGCCAATATAGTTTTCTGCTTCTACACTTCCTGAAATGCTTTTTATTTTTAGTTCCATATTTTTTGGAACGTAAATCACATAATTTACAATGTTAGAATGTTGGTGTTTACAACAATCTTCATCATCTTTAATTTCTTCTCCTTGTTTGTGCGAATGAGAATAATAGCTTCTGTATTTCTTAAAATAATCGCCATAATCAGAACTTATTTTATAAGTTCCACCAATTTTATAGGTTTTAAAATTAAAATAATTGTTGTGTTTATTATCATCGATGTTTACTGTGGCTTCAACAGATATTTCGTTTTTATTCCAGTTTTTAATAATAATGTTGTTTGCAAACTTTAGGTTTGCGTAAACGTTTTCAATGTTTTTACTATTGATATTTTCTGTCACTTTTTTTTGTGCTGTTAGGTTGTTAAAAGTCAATAACAATCCTATGAATAAGAGTAAACTTTTCATTCTTAGTATTTTAAATTGAATAAATTATTGTTAAGCGGCTATCCTATGTTTGTTAATTATTAATATTTGTTTTAAAAAAAATTAATTTAGATTTATTAATTAACAAACATAGGATGACATGACTATTTTTTTCTCAGGTAGATATTCCCCATAGAAGATTTAATGTAAATTTTTACTCCACCATTATTCAGTTTACTGTTAATGCTTTTGTTACCACTAACATTTGGCAAACCTTTCTTTTTTGGAGTGTCGAAATCGAAATTTGTATACACAGTCCCTTGGGTTCTTAATTCTAAATCGGCTTTTGTATTTGCAGGAATTGCCACATCAATTTCCGAAACAGAAGAACTAATAGTTATCGGAGAAGTTTGGCTTACTTTATCGAAGTCAACATTAATTTCACCAACACTTGTATTTGCTGTAATTGGGCCGGTTACGTTTTTCATTTCTATCTTTCCAGTATTTGTAGCAACTTCTACTTCACCAGTAAAACCTTCTAAAGAAACAGAGCCTAAACTCCCAGCATTTACGGAAATATTTATCGATTTTGGTAGCGTTAAATTAATACCACTTCTTTGATACATCGATTTTAAATCGGTAACATATAAAATGGCATCTTCTTTTGTAATAGAGAAACCAAAACCATTTGAATTATCTCTTCCATTTGGATACACAGCTGTTAAGCCTTTTCTTTTATCTGCTTTTTCTTTTTGATGATTTTCGTGAGCAGAATGATTTTTTCGTACTTTTTTATTGTCTGTAAGTACTAATTCTGATGTGTTCCCAGCCGTTAAAACAATTTTTGTTCCACTTGCTAAAACTACTTTTTCAATGCCAGACAAGGAGTATTTAAATTCTTTTTTTTGTGCAGATAGAATACTTGTAATAAATAATAATAGGATTGATATTTTTTTCATGGTTTCTTATTTTTTATAATAAATTTGGTAAATTTAATTCGACTTGTTGTTTTACAAATTGAGGAGTTTCCTCGTTTTTTAACAACTTTTGCATAGATTCAATCGCTCTTTTTTCTTGAATTTTTGCTAAAATTCGAATCAACTCTATTTGTACAGTAGAGTTTTCATCGGTTTCCAAAGACTTAATTAAAGCATCTCTTACAATAATTTCTGAAGAAAATTTAGACAACGTTTCTGCTGCAGCTAAACGTACATTTGCATTTTTATCAAAAAACAATCTATTAATTAAAGCTTCAATAATTTTGGTGTCTTTTTTAGTAAATTCTTCTGCATCTGAGACTCCTAAAATTCTCTTGCTTGCAGAACTGTTTTCTAATAATGCCAAAACTTCTTCTTGGTTTTCGTTTTTTATACTTACTATTTGTGGGATGTTAGATTGATGTTTTCCAAAAAGAAATGCGCCAATTATAATAACAATACTTGCAGCAATTTTTAAATAAGATTTCCAATCTTGTTGCAGTTTTAATTGAATTACTTTTGGGGTTACAGTTTCTATTTCTTGGGCTAACATCTTATTAAAATTGCTACGCAAATTAGCAGAAGGAGTTTCCATTTCTTGGCTGTCTAGAACTGCTAAAAAAGATTTTAGTTCTTCTAATTCTTGGTTACAATTTGTACAAGATTTTAAATGCTTTTTTATTTCGGAATTTGCAACTTCCGTTAAAGATTTGTCTAAAAATCCTGTAAATTTATGTTGAATGTCGTTACATTTCATACTCTTATATTTGAAAATAGATTTCTTTTAATTTCTTAATGGCTCTGTGCGTTTTTACCTTTACTGCATTTTCGCTACTACCAATAATTTGTGCAATCTGGTCGTATTTTATTTCCTGAAAACGATGCATTACAATTAATTCTCTTTCGGAACTTTTAAGCTTTTGCAAAGCTTTTTGTAAATGGTCTAATTCATCTTCTCTGTTTTCGGAAACTGTTGTTTCGTCTGATTTTAATAGATCGTCGCCAATTTCATTCGCTCTTTGTTTTTTCGTTTTTTGATAATGGGTTGAAAAAATGTTTCTTGCAATTGTGTAAACCCAAGCTGCAAAATTTCCATTTTTATAAGATGCTTTGTATTTAATTATTTTTAAAAAAACATCTTGCGTTAAATCTTCACTCACCATTTTATTATGTGTCATTTTATTGAAAAAATTATAGATACGTACATGATATCTATTAAACAGAATGGTTAACAAATCTAGTTTACCATCTGCAATTTGTAACATTATTTCCTCGTCAGTTAAATGCTTCAAGGTGTTTGTTTTGGTTGGTTTCTATTATTAAAACCTTCAATTTACAAAAAGGTTACATTTTTAGTTAAAAAATATAAAAACAAAAAATCCTGAGCGTTAACTCAGGATTTTAGATGTATTTAAAAGGAAGAATTACTTTTGTTTTGCTAACAAATCTCTAATTTGTTCTAGCAATTCTTCTTGGCTTGGTCCTTTTGGAGCTTCTGGTGCTGGTTTTTCTTTCTTTTTAGTTGCATTAATACCTTTTACAAGCATAAACATTACAAAAGCAACAATAATAAAGTCGATTACATTTGTTAAGAAATCTCCATACAAAACAGCAACTTCTCCAACAACTTTGCCAGTTTCATCTACAACACCTTCTTTAGCGATGTATTTTAAATCTTTAAAATCGGCATTAAATATTAAACCAATTAGCGGAGAAACAATTCCTCCAGTAAAAGATGTTACAACTTGTTTAAAAGCTGCACCCATAACAAAACCTACTGCAATATCTACAAGGTTTCCTTTCATTGCAAAGTCTTTAAACTCCTTAAGCTTTCCCATTTTATTGTGTTTTTTAATTAGTTAATTAAGTTGCTAAAATACTAAAAATAATCATTTCTTTAACACTTTTTTAACACGTTGTGAAATCGCAGTGAGCGTTTCGTATACAATTGTCTCAGAAACATTTGCAATATGTTGTATCGTATTTTGATGATTAAAAACAATAACTTCATCGCCTTCTTTACAATCAATTTTTGTAACATTTACCATAATCATGTCCATACAAACATTCCCAATAATGGGTGCTTTTTGGTTATTTATAAAAACATAGCCTTTTTTATTTCCTAATTTTCTTGACAAGCCATCTGCATGGCCCACAGGAATTGTAGCAGTTTTTGTAGGTCTTTTTGCAACAAAAGATCTATTATATCCAACAGTTTCTCCTGGTTTTATAAGGTGAATTTGAGAAATAATCGATTTTAAATTGTGTGTATTTTTTAATTGTACAGTTTCTTTTTCGTCGTTTCCAAAACCATACAAACCAATTCCAATTCGAACCATATCGAATTGTGCTTGTGGGAAATTTATAATACCAGAAGTGTTTAAAATATGCAACATTGGTTCGTAACCCAAATGTTTGTAAAATTCTTTAGCTATGTATGCGAAATTATTAATTTGGTTAATGGTAAAATCTTGTTCTTCTAAGTCTTCGCTTGCCGCCAAATGAGAAAATAACGATTGTACTTTTACGTGATTCGTTTCTTTTAATTCTGAAATTATTTTAGGGATATCTGTATGCCAAAAACCCAATCTATTTAATCCTGTGTTGAACTTTATATGAATTGGATAATTCATCAAAGGAGCTTCGTCTGCTAATTTTAAAAAAGCATCAAAAATGCTAAAATTATACAAATTCGGTTCCAATCGATAATCTACAATATTTTGTAAATTAATGGTTTGTGGATGTAAAACTAAAATAGGAGTTTTAATACCTGTTTCACGCAAAGCAATACCTTCATTAGCATAAGCAACCGCAAAATAATCTACTTTATCTTCTAAAAAATGGGCAACTTGCACAGCATCACTTCCATAACCAAACGCTTTTACAACTGCTAAAATTTTGGTTTCTGGGTTTAATTTTCCTTTAAAATAGTTTAGGTTGTGCTCTAAAGCATTTCCATCAATTTCTAAAACGGTTACGTGATTATTTAGATTCATGCTGAACTTGTTTCAGTATCTGTTTATTTAGATTCAGTATCTGTTAATTTGAATTTATTTCAGTATCTTCTAAATTATTATCAGCATTTTTTTTAGAAGCTTCAACATTTTCTATAGAAACAGATGTTGCTTTTCGTTTTTGCAAGGCTTTATAATATGCAGCTCTACTTAAAGGCTCATATTCTTGCATTTCGCCCAGCATAACAATTTTATCACTTTTTGTTTTTCTAAAACTATAATGTGCTAAATTTCCTGTATGCGTACAAACTGCGTGTACTTTGGTAACATATTCTGCAGTTGCCATTAAAGCTGGCATTGGTCCAAAAGGATTTCCTTTAAAATCCATATCTAAACCAGCCACAATTACACGAACACCTCTATTTGCCAAATCGTTACAAACAGCCACAATTTCATCATCAAAAAACTGTGCTTCATCAATACCAACAACATCTACATCGTTTGCCAAAAGACGAATGTTAGAAGAAACAGGCACAGGAGTAGAACGAATTCGATTGTCGTTATGCGAAACAACTTCCTCTTCGTCATAACGAGTATCTACAGCAGGTTTAAAAATTTCTACACGCTGTTTTGCAAACTGAGCACGCTTTAAACGTCTTATTAATTCTTCTGTTTTACCAGAAAACATAGAACCACAAATTACTTCTATCCAACCAAATTGTTCTGTATGATTTACTGTATTTTCAAGAAACATTTTGTAATTTTAGGCGTTATATTTTTGTAAATTTACGTTACTTTGAGTTTCAACAAATTTAGGAATATTTACGAGTAAAAAATAAATTCAACTTACAACTTATGCACAAAAAATTAGAAGCCGATTTAATAAGTTTAGCACACAGCATTTTACAGATGAAAAATAAAGACAATGTGTTTTTATTAAAGCAAAAATCGAAAGAAATTTACGAAAAATTAGCTGTTTTAGCATTTGTCGAAGAATATGTAAACTCCACAGTTAACGTAAAGGAAACAAAAGAAGAATTACTTTTTACAGTTGAAAAAGCATTCGAAAAGAAAGCGAATTTTATTGCTGAAGAAAATAATATTGAAGTAAAAACTGAAGAACCATCAATTATCCATAAATTAGATGATGATTATTTAGAACTTGAAAATGAAAAATTAAAGGCAGAAATTGGAGATGGATTTAATGAAGAGGACGAAAAAGGTATTGATAAAATTGAAAAACTTCAAGAGTCTTTAGAGACCAAAAAAGAAGAACCTATTGAGCAGCCTTTTGATGAGTTGGAAGAAATATTAGCATCTGAACCCGTAAATGTTGAAGAAAAAATAGAAGAAGTTGAAGAAGAAGCACCATTAACCTTAGAAGATGTAAAAAAAATCCATGAAGAAAATAGTGCTTCTCCAACCAGTTTTAAAGACGATCCAAAAGATGTTGGCGAGCGTTTTTCTAAAACATTAGAAGAAGAATTGCAAGATACCATTCCTGTAGATGTAATGGCGAATTTGTTTGAGCCAGCAAAACCAAAATCTTTAAACGATAAATTATCTGGCAACATTCAAATTGGGTTAAATGATAGAATTGCTTTTGTGAAGAATTTATTTGAAGGTAGCCAAGAAGATTTTAATAGAGTAGTTTCTCAATTGAACACAACCAAGACAGAAAAAGAGGCTAAAAACTTTATTAATAAAATGGTAAAACCAGATTATAATTGGACGAAACACGAAGAATTAGAAGCGCGTTTTATGGAAATAATAGAACGAAAATTCGCATAATTTTGTGTAAATGTTGAATTGCTTAAAAGTGTAATTGTAAGTTTGTTAAAGCTAAAAAAAATATGTACACTTGTCATTTCGACTTTATGGAGAAATCTTTTACACAATTAAACCTTTAAACAATTACACAAAAATTTTGAAGCCCGTTTTAATTCATACCCATTTTCACAAAAGAAGAACTGGTGTTACCAGAAGCATCGAAAATGTTTTTCCTTTTTTTTCTGATGAATATGAGGCTTATATTTATGGAAATACTGCAAAAGGGAAAAAGATTTCTTTTACGGAATTAAAGAAAATACTTTTTTCAAAAAGAGAAGTGGTAGTGCATTGTCATAGAAATAATGAGATAATCCGGATGCTTATTTTTAGAGCTTTGGGCGCAAAATTTAAGCTGATTGCCACTCGACATGCAGAATCTAAACCTTCGAATCTTACTTTAAAATTATTAAAAAGTGCAGATAAAGTTGTTACGCTTATAAAATCGATGAGCGATAATTTAGGCATTAAAAATACCATTGTTGGTCATGGAGTAAATGTAGCCGAATTTATTCCGAAGGAAAATGTTTCGCTAAAAAATATCCCGCAAGAAAATATTATTTTATGTGCAGGAAGAGTTAGAAAAGCAAAAGGACAAGTTGTTTTATTAGAAGCTTCCAAAATTTTAAAAGGCCACGAAAATTGGGCTTTGTTAATTGTTGGGAAAGTTGATAAACCAGATTTTTTGAAGGAATTAAAAGCAATTGCAGAAAAACATTCCATAGAAAAGCAAGTTTATTTCATAGATGAAACTGCGGATATTGTTTCTTATTACCAAGCCTCAAAAATTGTGGTTGTACCGAGTTTTTCTGAAGGTTTTTCTTTAGTTACAGCAGAAGCCATGTCTTGTGGTTGTTCTGTAATTGCAACTAAAAATGTGGGTGTGCATTCTCAATTAATTCAAGATAAAAAAGACGGTTATTTATTTGAAGCAGGAAATATAGCTGAATTAGAAACTATTTTGCTCCAAAAAATAAAAGGCGAATTGCCATTATTTGGAACTGAAGCAAGAGAAACAATTCTTAAAAGTTGGAGTGCAAAAAAAGAAGCCGAAAATTTAATACGCGTTTATAAATCAAATTAATTAATAACTCAAAATTTTTAAAAAATGAAAAAAGTATTTTTAACAATCCTACTTTCAGTAATTGCATTTTCATCAATAAATGCTCAAAAAATTGAAATGAAAAAAGTATTTGGTGGTTACAAATTTTCTCAAAATGATAAAGAATTATCATTAAACCAAATGCAAGAAGTTATGAAAAATAATCAAGAAGCTTTCGATTTAGTGAAATCTGCAAAATCGAACCAAACTTGGGGTATGATTTTAAGTGGAATTGGTGGAGGATTAATAGGTTATCCAATAGGTACAGCTATTGGAGGAGGTAATCCTAAATGGGTTTTAGCTGGAGTTGGGGCAGCTTTTATTGTTGCTACAATACCTATTATAAAAGGGTTTAATAGAAAAACTAAAAAAGCAGTAGAATTGTACAATGCAAATCAGTCAACTGTAAGTTCTAATTTTCGTCCACAATTTAATTTAAATATAAAAGGAATGTCTATGGGAATTTCTATGACGTTTTAAAAAAAAAGAGGCTGTCTTAAAAGTAAATTTACCTGTCGTTTTGAGCGAATTCTAAAAACCCAAAATATTGAAAACTCAATAGATAAGATTTCTCTATTACAGTCGAAAGAAATTCTAATACTTTTAAGATAGCCTCTTTTTTTATTCGCAAATACTACCCAATCTTCTCTTTCAATTCCTCCACAACTTTCTTACTATTTCCAATAAAAATTTCGTTATCTACCATAAAAACAGGTCTTTTTAAGAACGTATATTCGTCTAAAATGTATTTTTTATAATCTTCTTCAGTTAAAGATTTGCTCTTTAATTCCATAGATTTATACAATCTTGCACGTTTGTTAAATAAGGCTTCATAGCTATTAGAAAGTGCATACATTTCTGCCAATTGTTGTTCATTTACAGGATTCGATTTTATTTCTTGTTGCTCAAAACCAGCTGTATTTACTTCTTTTAAAATTCTTTTACAGGTATCACATGTTTGCAAAAAATAGACTTTCTTCATTATTTATATCATTATATTTACAGTCCAAAATTAACAATAAAAATGAAGAAACAATTCCATATTTTAAGAAAATCGAGAGCTTTAACATTAAAAACAATTGAAGGCTTAACATTAGAACAATTACATAAAATTCCTGAAGGTTTTAAAAATAACATCGCTTGGAATATTGCACATTTAGTAGTTACACAGCAATTATTGCACTATAAATTATCGGGCTTAAACTGTTTATGTCCAGATGAATTAATAGAAACGCACAGAAAAGGAACTTTTCCAACAAAAAACTTCACACAAGAAGAATTTGATGAAGTTTTAGACCTTTTTACAGGTTTACCAGATACCTTAGAAGAAGATTATAAAGCTGGTATTTTTAAGGAATATCACGAATATCCTACAAGTGCAGGTGTCGTTTTAGATTCCATGAATATGGCAATTCCTTTTAACAATTACCATGAAGGTTTACATATAGGAATTATTTTTTCAATTAAAAAGTTTATATAATTTTTATGGATTATTTTTTAATTGCGACAGTTTTAATCGTGCTTTCAGCTATTTTTGGGTATATAAATACAAAGTTTCTAAAGTTACCAACCACCATTGGTTTAATGTTAATAACCATTGTTTTTACCTTGGCTGTTTTTGCATTAAGTTATTTCGATGATACCCTTTTAATGAAAGAAAGAGAACTCATTACAAGCATCGATTTTAAAACGATTTTATTAGACGTAATGTTAAGTTTTCTATTGTTTGCTGGTGCTTTACATACGAACTTTCAGCAATTAAAAATTCAGAGAAAACCCGTTTTAATTTTTGCCACTTTAGGAACCGTAGTTTCTACTTTTTTATCAGGAATTTTTGTTTTTTATGTGTTGAAGATGATTCAGTTGGATGTCGATTTTATCTACTGTTTGTTATTTGGCGCGTTAATTTCGCCAACAGATCCAATTGCAGTTTTAGGAATTATGAAAAAAGTAGGTGCGCCAAAAAATTTGGAAACAAAAATTGTTGGAGAATCGCTTTTTAATGATGGAGTAGGCGTTGTAATATTCCTAACAATTTATCAAATAGCAAAAGGTGGTGTAGAAATTTCTGCAGGTCATATTGCAGAATTATTTTTTGTTGAAGTAATTGGAGGAATTATTTTAGGATTGATAATTGGTTGGACTACATATAGATTGTTAAAAAGTATCGACGAATATGATACTGAAGTAATTATAACTTTAGCCGCTGTTATGGGTGGAACTTTAGTTGCCCAAAAATTACACGTTTCTGCACCTTTAGCAATGGTAACTGCTGGGTTAATTGTAGGTACAGATACTGTTCGAAAAACTTCTATGAGTGCAATTACAGAACAGTATGTAGATAAGTTTTGGGAATTATTAGACGTACTTTTAAATACCATTCTTTTTGTAATGATAGGAATGGAAATTCTAGTGTTAACTTTTCATGCAACTTATATTTTAGCAGGTTTTATTATAGTTCCAGTTTTACTTTTAGCACGATATATCTCTTTATTATTACCCATAAAAATTTACGCAAAAAAGTTAGGTTTCGTTCCGAAAACCAATTTAATTATGACTTGGGGAGGTTTACGAGGTGGAATTTCAATTGCATTGGCTTTAAGTCTTACCAATAGTATGGAACGAGATTTGTTTTTAGTAATTACCTATATTGTTGTTGTGTTTTCAATTTTAGTACAAGGATTAACAGTTGGTAAATTGATTCAAAAATACACTAAGGAAACAGAAACAACAGAAATAACTTCACTTTAAATAAGTTTCAAAAAGAATGAAATTTAATACCAAAACAATTCATGGAGGTCAAAAAACGGAGGAAGTAACTGGTGCAGTTGTGCCACCCATATTCCAAACGTCTACATTTGCACAATTTAGTGCAGGAGAAAATCAGGAATATAATTATTCTAGAGGTTCTAATCCTACTAGAACTGCGTTGGAAAACAGTTTGGCTTCTTTAGAAAATGGAACACATGGTTTTGCTTTTTCATCTGGCTTAGCAGCAATCGATTGTGTTTTAAGAACACTAAAACCAGGTGACGAAATTATTGCAGGGAACCATTTGTATGGAGGAACTTATAGGTTGTTTACCAAATTATTCGAAAAATACGGCTTGGAGTTTGCCTATGTAAATATGGATTCTGAAGAAGAAATTTTAAAAGCAATTTCGGCAAATACAAAATTAGTTTGGTTAGAAACGCCCACAAATCCGTTATTAAAAATAGTAGATATCGAAGCAATTTGTAGAATAGTTAAAAATGTAAATTCTGATATTCTTATTGGAGTAGATAATACATTTGCAACACCTTATTTACAACAACCTTTAAATTTAGGAGCAGATATTGTAATGCATTCTGCCACAAAATATCTAGGAGGTCATTCCGACTTAGTAATGGGTGCTTTGGTTGTAAAAGATGCGAAATTAGCAGAAGAATTACATTTTATTCAATTTGCAGCAGGTGCAATTGCAAGTCCAATGGATGCTTTTTTAGCTTTAAGAGGTATAAAAACTTTACATCTTAGAATGCAACGTCATTGTAAAAATGCGATTGAGGTTGCTGAGTTTTTAAAAAATCACACAAAAGTTGAAGCTGTATATTTTCCGGGTTTAGAAGAACACCCAAATTATGAAATTGCCAAAAAGCAAATGAAAAATTTTGGTGGGGTTATTTCATTTACATTAAAGGATGAAAGTAAAGAAACTACTTTTAAATTTTTAGAAAATATAAAATTGTTTACGTTAGCAGAATCTTTAGGAGGTGTGGAAAGTATGGTAAATCATTCTGCAACGATGTCTCACGCATCTGTTTCAAAAGAGACACGTTTAAAAATGGGAATTACAGATTCTTTAATTCGTTTGAGTGTTGGTATTGAAGATATCGAAGATTTGTTGGCAGATTTAGAAAATGCTTTGAATTTGTAACAATTTTGTAAACCTGCAAGGTTTTTAAAACTCTGCAGATGTTTTTTAGTTTTAAAATCAAAATTTTAGTCAACGAATCAACCCATAAAGGGTTCGAAACCCTTTCTGGGTTATGGGTTATTTTAAAGGAACGAAAAGTCCCAGAAAAAATGTATGTGTTTTCTTTTACTAAAATAATCCGTTAATTTGAGAATCGATTCTATCTATAATATATCCTAAATCTTCTTGATTGTCTACAAAATCTAAATTATCGACATCTATTACCAATAATTTTCCTTTTTTGTAGGTAGAAATAAAAGCTTCGTAACGTTCGTTTAATCGGCTTAAATAATCGATAGAAATAGAGTTTTCGTACTCTCTACCACGTTTGTGAATTTGCCCCACCAAAGTAGAAATATCTGCCCGTAAATAAATTAATAAATCTGGTGGAGAAACTAAGTTTTCCATCAATTCGAAAAGAGAGCTGTAATTGCTGTAATCTCTATTAGTCATTAGCCCCATTGCATGTAAGTTGGGTGCGAAAATATGAGCATCTTCGTAAATTGTTCTGTCTTGGATAATGTTATTTCCAGATTGCCTTAACTCTAAAATTTGACGAAAACGACTGTTTAAAAAATATACTTGTAAGTTAAAGGACCAGCGTTCCATTTCTCCATAGAAATCATCTAAATATGGGTTTTCATCTACAGATTCGTAATGAGGTTTCCATTTATAATGTTTGGCTAAAAGTTTGGTTAGCGTCGTTTTACCTGCGCCAATATTTCCTGCAATTGCAACGTGCATATGTAAAGTATATAAGATTAAAAAGGGATGCTAAAGGTACACAATTTTTGCAATTGTAGCAGAATTAACAGAGCAATTTATAACCAAAACCACGTACGTTAATAATTTGCACGTTTTCGTCTTTTTTTAATTTCTTACGAAGTTTAGAAATAAATACGTCCATACTTCTTGCGTTAAAGAAATCGTCATTTCCCCATAATTTTTTCAAGATAAAAGTTCGGTTTAAAACTTCGTTTTTCTTTTCGATTAAATAATATAATAATTGCGCTTCTCTGTGTGTAAGATTTACTTCTTCTTGGTTAAAGGTTAATGTTTGTTTTGTGTGGTTAAAAGTATAGTTTCCAATCTTTAAACTTTCTACATTTTGTTTTAACTCTACACGATTTAGCAATGCTTTTATACGAACGATTAATTCTTCCATAGAAAACGGTTTTTTTAGATAATCGTTTCCTCCATGATTAAAACCCTCTAAAACATCGCTTGTTTGCGACTTTGCTGTTAAAAATATAATGGGAATTCGTTTGTTTTCTTCTCGGATTTCTTTGGCTAGAGTGAAGCCGTCTTTTTTGGGCATCATTACATCTAACACTAAAATATCTGGTTTTTCTTGCAGATACATTTGCAAAGCTTCTTCGCCATTAGCTGCATGAAAAACAGTAAAATCTCTAGATTCTAAGCTTTCGGTTACAATCATTCCTAAACTGGCTTCGTCTTCTGCTAAGAGTACTTTTATCTTATTCATTTGGCAAGTTTATTTTAAAAATGGTGTTATTTTTTGTAGTAGATAAATGCAAACTTCCATCGTGTTTTTCGATGATTTTTTTGCAATAATACAATCCGATTCCAAAACCTTTTACATCGTGCGTATTTCCTTTTGGAACTCTGTAAAATTTATCGAAAATTTTCTCCTGTTGGTTTTTATCAATTCCGTTTCCATTGTCTGCCACCGAAATTTCTGTGGTGTTTAAAATTGAATTAATGGTTACTTCTATTTCATCTCCACCATATTTTACAGCATTGTCTATTAAATTAGAAACCGCATTTTCGAAATGAAAAACATCTACGTTTGCATAAACTGGTTGCAAATTTGTAGAGAACGAAATGTTCTTAGAGGTTGATAAAAGTTGATGTCTAATCACCAATTTTTCAATAATCTCAATAATGTCTACTGTCTCTTTTTTTAATAATAATTGTTCGCTATCTAAAGTGGCAGTTTCTAGCAGTTTTTCTACCATTTGATGCAGTTTTTTTAGCTGAACAGTAGACATAGCAAGGTATTTTTTTGTTTTTTCTTTATCGTCTAAAACATTAAAATTTTCAATAGCTTCAATAGCTGTAGAAACAGTGGCAATTGGTGTTTTAAATTCGTGTGTAATATTGCTAATTAAATCGTTTTTTATGCTCGCTAATTCTTTTTGTTGGTTGATAATTTTTAGCAAATAAAATAAGGAAGCAATAACTGCTAAAGATAATAATAAGGAAAGAAATATTCCGAAGAAACTTCTTTTTAAAGCTTCGTAACTAGGATTGTTAAAAAATAATTGAAAGCTTTCTCCATGTTTAACAAAAGTAGAATTAGAACTCACATAAAATTTTTCCGAAGTTAAAACAGAGTCTTTTGTTTGATGAAATAAAGTGTCTTTTTTAAGATGATGAAAACTGGTTTTTATATCAATTTGTTTTTTTACAAGTTGATTTTCAATTAACGAATCAATTTTATTGTATTCTACAGATTGGTTTAAAAATGAAATAAAAATAGGCTCTAAATTAGTTAAAATTTTTAAACTATTTGTAGCTTTTTTTCCTCTATAATGTTTTACGGTAGTTTTAGCACCATCGCTATTTAAAGTGTACCCATTTTTATCATCTATAAATTGTGTAAATATTTTTAGAGAATCTTTTTTTATTTGATGAAGAGGATCTGATTTCGAATTGAATTGTGTTACAAACTTCTTCACGGAATTCATCATAGAATCTTTTTTTTCTTTCGATAGATTCTCGTCTGTTATAATTTTTAAATTATTAAAAGTTACTCTTGTGTTTTCTTTTTTAGAAGTGTTTTTCTTTATTTTTTTAAAAATATCTTTTAATGTATTACTTTTTGTGGTGCTATCTTTAGAAACATTCGAATTTATAATCGTTAAAAAATCGCTTTTTGCCAAAGAAGAATAATATTCTTCAATAGCATTATCTAAACTCAATTGAATTTCATTAGTAACTAACCGTTTGTTTTCTTCATAATTTTTATAATTCCAATACCCTTGTACAACAATTGTAGTGATAATTGTTATTACAATTAAATAGAGAATCCATCTGTATTTTTGTGTATTCATACCCCCAAAGATAATTTCTTTTTTTTATAAAAATAAGCTGTTAACAATCGTTAACTTTCGTTAACTCTATAGTTTGCTTTTCAAATGCATCTTTGTAGTGTTCAATTAAAAAAAACACATAAATAATGAAAAATGTAGCATTACTTCTAGTACTTTTTTGTTCGTCGATTTTAGTTGCCCAAAAAAATAAAGTTACAATATCTGAAGCTCAGATAACTTCAGTTTCTTATACAGTAAGTACTATCGAAGAGTTAAAAATAATCAACTGGGAAAAAATAGAAGAGATATTTAAAAATAATAAACCAGAAGAAATAATAGAAATGAATTTTGGAATCGATTTAAAAGAATCGAAGTATAAAATAAAAAGTTCTATTAAAATTTCTGGAGAAAGTAAAAATTTAGATTCTCTAATTGTAAAGGCTAAAAAAGGAGTAAAATCATTAATAAAAATATCAAATAAATACAAAAACAAATAAACGATGAAATTAATTTTAGCAATACTAACAATGGTAGTTGCATTTGGTTTAAATGCACAAAATTTTCAAGGGAAAGCTGTCTATAAAACGCATAGAAAAATGAAGGTTAATTTTGGCGAAGACAAAAAAGACGAAAACTCTGAAATGAATAAACAATTGCAAGCTCGATTGCAAAAAATGTTTCAAAAAACCTATATTCTTCGTTTTAATAAAACAGAATCTATTTATAAAGAAGATGTTGCTTTAGAAACTCCAAATCCACAAATAGGTGGTGCAGACATAATAATGATGGGTGGAGGAGAAAATGATATTCTCTATAAAAACAAAAAAGAGAAAACGTATCTAAGGCAAACAGATATTATGGGGAAATCTTTTTTGATTAAAGATAAAATAGAGCCAATTAAATGGGAGTTATCTTCGGAAACTAAAAATATTGGAAACTATACATGTTACAAAGCAACAAATACAAAAGAGGTAGAAAATAAGGAAATGACGATGGTAGATGGCGAACTTAAAGAAAACACCAAAATGGTAAAAGTTGTAACAACAGCCTGGTATACACCACAAATACCAATAAGCAATGGTCCAGATAATTATGGAGGTTTACCTGGTTTAATTTTAGAAATAAATGATGGAGAATTAACGATTATTTGTTCGGAAATTATTTTAAACCCTAAAGAAGATTTAGAGATTAAAAAACCTAGAAAAGGAAAGGAAGTAAATCAAGAAGAATTTAATAAAATTCAGGAGAAAAAAAGTAAAGAAATAATGGAGCAACTTAGAAATACGAGAGGAAAAAACAATGGAATGGAAATTAAAATCGGTGGATAATTAATAATAAGCAAGTAGTTGTAACAATTTTAAATTTTTATCTACAAAAAGTTGTAATTAAAAGGTCAATCAAAATTTAAGAAAGAAGAATAATTCAGTTGTTGAAAGAAAAAAATAAAACAGAATTACATACTTCTCAATTAAATAAATATTTTGAAAGTTTTAGAAATAGAAAAAAATTAGAGAATGAATCACTGGAATATAACATTAAAACATTCTACTGATTTAAACCTTAAAGCTAAAACGAAGTCTAAAAACAAATTAACATTACTTTTTTAGAAAAATTTTAAAAAATATGAAACAATTATTTATAGTATTATTCGCCATTGTTACAATAGCAACATCTGCACAGAAAAATTTTCAAGGAAAAGCAACTTACATGTCTAAAGCAACAATAGATATGAGTAGCTGGGGAGATCGTTTCAACAAAATGTCGGAAGCTCAAAAGAAGCAAATGGCAGTAAGAATGAAATCTTTTCTTGAAAAAACATTTATACTAACTTTCGATAAAACTTCTTCTATTTATAAAGAAGACGAAAAATTAGCAACACCAACTGCTGGTAGAGGTAGAGGCTGGAGAGGAATGTCTGGTGGAGGAATAAAATACAAAAACATTAAAGACCTTGTAGCATTAGAATCTATAGAGTTTTTTGGTAAAAAGTTCTTAATTTCTGATGATATGAAAAGACCAGAATGGGAATTAGGAAGCGAAACCAAAAAAATTGGAGAATACATTTGCTATAAAGCAACACTTGTGAGAGATGTAGACCCTACAGACTGGACAAACATGAGAAGAAGAGGTAGAAATAATGATGACAAAAAGAAAGATAAAGCCAAAAAAGATACTTCGAATGTTGTAAAAATTTCTGACGAAATAGAAATGCCAAAACAAATTACAGTTACAGCATGGTACACACCACAAATTCCTGTAAGTAATGGACCTGCAGAATATTGGGGGCTACCAGGTTTAATTTTAGAATTAAACTCAGGAAGAACTACAGTTTTATGTACAGAAATTGTTATGAACCCAGAAAACAAAGTAAACATAGAGGCGCCTACCAAAGGAACAGAAGTAACAAGAGACGAGTATAACAAAATCATCACTAAAAAAATGGAAGAGATGAGAGAAATGTTTAGAAACAGACGTGGTAGAAGAAGAGGCAGAAACTAAACAATTACAACCCAACACACAATTTTACAAAATGAAAAAATTACTACTATTGGCCATTTTTATGGTTACATTTATTACAAGTGCTCAAGTAAAACTTACTGGAGTTGTTAAAGATAGTATTGGAGTACCTTTAGAAATGGCAAATGTTTTGGCAATTAATAAAATAACCAAAAAAATGACTTCTTATGGTTTTACAGACTCTAAAGGAAATTATAAGTTAGATTTAGATAAAAACAGCACTTTCGATATAAAAATAAGTTACATAGGAATGAAAACGTCGGAATTTGAAATTATCACAAAAACCAAAAACATTGTAAAGGATATTACCTTGTTTGAAGATAATTCTTTAGATGAAATTACCATTGTTTCTAAAATGCCAGTAACTATTAAAGGAGATACCATTGTTTACAATGCAGATTCTTTTAAAAATGGTTCCGAAAGAAAACTAGAAGACGTTCTTAAAAAATTACCAGGAGTAGAAGTTAATGATGCTGGGCAAATTGAAGTAGAAGGTAAAGTTGTTGAGAAAATTACAGTTGATGGAAAAGAATTTTTTAGTGGAGATACCAAATTGGCATCAAAAAATATTCCATCCAATGCTGTAGATAAAATTCAAGTTTTAAGAAATTATGGAGATATAAATCAGTTAAAAGGCGTTCAAAACAACCAAGATCGAGTTGCCATAAATATAAAATTAAAAGAAGGTAAAAAGAACTTTTGGTTTGGAGATGTGGTTGCAGGAGCAGGTAGTGCACCAGAGCAAACTTTGTATTTGTTTCAACCCAAATTATTTTATTATTCTCCAAAATACACTCTTAATGTTATTGGAGATGTAAATAATTTAGGAGATGTTGTGCTAAGTAGAAGAGATTTAAGAAGTTTTAGTTTCAATTTTAGAAGCCAAAGCCCCTCTAATGGAACAAATATAAATTTGGCAAGTGCAGGTATTGGATTTTTAACTGCAAGTGCGAGAAATGCAAATAGAATTGAAACAAAATTATCTGCTTTAAATTTCAGTTATTCACCCAATAAAAAATTAGATTTAACTGGGTTTTTAATTTTTTCTAGCAATAGTAATGGACAAAGAAATATTAGAGATATCGATTATGTAAACCCAAATATTCCAGACGATTTTGTAGATAAAACATCCAATCAAACAAGTAATACTGGATTGTTTAGTTTTAGATCTGTTTACAAGAAAAATGTTAATAACCAATTAAATTATAATGTGTCTGGTCGTTTTTCTAACGAATTTAAAACAGAAAATGTAGCTTCTCGTGTTTTAAGTGATATTACTGAAAGAGAAAGAGCAACACCTTATACTGTTAACCAAGATTTAAGTTATTTCTATACTGCAAACGAAAATAATATTTTCGCGATAGAAGTAAAACACGTATTACAAAATGAAGACCCTTTTTACGTGGCTTCTATTGAGAATGATCCAGATAATAATGCGAATGAACCAAATGGAAATAATCCTCCAGATGGTTTTGATGAACCTGCAAAAAGTTTAGGATTAGTTAGAGATAGAATTTTTTATAACTTAGAACAAGACAGACGTGTAAAATCGAATCAATTAGATGCGAAATTAGATTATTATTACATTTTAAATTCGAAAAGTAATTTAAACTTTGTGGCAGGAACTATTTCAAGTAAGCAAAATTTTGATTCTAAATTTTTCCAAATTTTAGATATAGATCAGCCAAAAGAAGGGAGTAACATTTTTGAACCAAACCCAACAATCGATGGAATTTCAGACCCGCAAATAACAAACAATACAGAGTACAATTTTACTGATTTGTATGCAGGAGTTCGATACCGTTTAAAATCTGGTATTTTTATATTTACACCGGGTTTTACAGTACACTCTTACAACTCTAACAATACACAATATGGTACTGAGTATTTCCAAGATAAATTTAAAGAGTTTTTGCCAGAATTCGAAGTAATAGCGCAATTTAAAAAAAGCGAAAACCTAAGGTTTTCTTATAAAAAACAAATTAATTTTACAGATGTAACACAAATTGCAAGAGGAATTGTAGCAAATAATTACGATGCTTTTTTTGCAGGGAATGCAAGCTTAGTTAATTCAAGTTCACACAATTTAAATTTACGTTATTTTAGTTTTAATTTATTTAACAATACCAATGTTTTTGCATTTGTAAATTACAGTAAAACTGCAGATCAAGTTAATAGAAATACCATTTTTACACCAGGTACAGTAGTTTCAAGCGCTACTTCTTTAAACTCTCCTTTAAACAACGAAAGTGTAAATGCAAGATTTAATGCTTCAAAAAGATTTGGTAAGTTACAAACCTCAATAGGAGGTAGCTATGGTTATAATAAAGTATTTCAATTTATAAATAACGTTGCCAATACAAACGAAATAACAAGTAAAGGAATTAGCACAAGATTTGGTACAAATTTTAGAGAAGCTCCAAATGTTAATCTACGTTATAGTGTTTCTTTTTCTAATCAAAATAACAGTTCGAGAGCAGGTGTATTTAAAACAGTAAGACACAGACCATCTATAGATTTTGATGCCTATATTTGGAACTCTGTAACAGTTACTTCAGATTTCTCTTTTACAGATCAAAGACAAAATGGTGTAAGTGCAAATACGTTTAGTTTGTGGAATGCGAAAATTGCTTACAGAAAAGATAAAGATGCAAAATGGGAATACGAATTGGTAGGTAACAACTTGTTAGGTACAGGTTCAGAAGCAAACATAAATCAAGGTATTATTTCCTCTACAATAAACGAAACGTTTATTTTGCCAAGGTTTGTAAGTTTTAGAATAAGATACCAATTGTAAAGTTTAAAGAAATATATCTTAAAAAATGGCGCAATTTATTGCGCCATTTTTTATTTACTTTCTCTATTTTTGTGCTATGAGTTTACTTGCTTCAAAATCTCCTTATTTTGCTATATCTAAAAGTTTAGGAGCTTTATTTTTATTTATAGGATTTGGATTATTTTTAGATAGCTCTTATATGGTTTCGCAAACAAAAAATGCACAATTATATGCAAATATTAGCATGTTTATTGGTTTTGGAATCGTCTTTTGGCAAGTAAATAGAAGAGTAAAAGAACAAATGATTTCAGCAGTAATTATTGCAATTATTGGCGAATATCTTTTCTCCATTTTATTAGGTATGTACACTTATAGATTGGAAAATGTTCCACATTATGTGCCTCCAGGACATGCCATTGTTTATGTAGCGGTTTTGTACTTTTCAAAGGCATCTTCAATCCTCAAAAACAAAATTCAAATAGAAAAATTTTTCACTATTTTCATACTTATTTATGCAACCATTTTTTTACTATTTAAAAATGATGTTTTTGGTTTTGCGATGACCATTGCAACCCTTTTAATTTTAAGAAACAAACCAAGAGAACGTCTTTTTTACTTAACCATGTATATTACAGTTGCTTATTTAGAAATTATTGGTACAACTTACCAATGTTGGTGGTGGCCTAATACAGCTTGGGGAATTTTCGATTTTCTACCAAGCCACAATCCACCAAGTGGAATTAGTCTTTTTTACTTTTTATTAGATTTAGGTACCTTGTGGTTTTACAAACAAAGACATAAAATAACTTGGTCTCGAATGAAAAATATTCGAAAAATTAGAATGAATTTGATTGATTAAACTAAAATTAAGATAAATTTGTTATTAGAATAAATCTATTTTATTAAATTGAATGTCTTGATTGAGCCTTTCGACTTCGCTCAAGATAAACTAAAATAGAAACCTCTAAAATTTATAAAGCCTTAAAATGTCTATAAAAGTTTCTTTAGTTTCCAAAATTTATAAAACTCAAAAAGCGTTAAATACTATTTCGTTTTCTGCCCAAAAAGGGCAAATTATTGGTTTTTTAGGACCAAATGGAGCTGGAAAATCTACCATGATGAAAATCTTAACTGGTTTTATAAAACCCAATGAAGGTGAAGTTTTTGTTGATGGAATAGATGTTTTACAAAACCCGTTAGAAGCACAAAAAACAATCGGTTATTTACCAGAACACAATCCTTTGTATTCGGATATGTATGTGCGTGAATACTTACAGTTTCAAGCCTCAATTTTTAAAGTTGATAAAAGCCAAATAGAAACGTGTATCCAAAAAGTGGGTTTAACAGAGGAAGCGCATAAGAAAATACATCAACTTTCTAAAGGATATCAACAAAGAGTAGGTTTGGCTGCTGCCATTTTACACAATCCTAATGTTTTAATTTTAGATGAACCAACCACTGGTTTAGACCCAAATCAATTGGTAGAAATTAGAGAGCTAATTAAAGAATTAGGAAAAGACAAAACTGTGTTGTTTTCCACGCACATTATGCAAGAAGTAGAAGCCGTTTGCGATCGAGTTATCATTATTAAAAAGGGAGAAATTATTATCGATAAAAAGCTTTCTAAACTTCAAAAAAACAACCAACAAATTATAAAAGTTATTTTTAATACGAAGGTTCGTGAGGCTCTAATCAATCAATTAGAAAACTTAATTTCATCAAAAGATATTAGCAATAATACTTGGCAACTTACCTTTAATTCTGTCGAAGATATGCGTTCTAAAATTTTCGATTTTGCGCAAAAAAATAACTTAAAAATTCTGGAATTAAGTTCAGAAAATAAAACGTTAGAAAGTTTATTTACAGAGTTGACTTCTAAAGAGTAAAATTGTTACTCCTAAAATTATTTTGTTTTTAAGATAAATAATAATAGTTTTTTAGTATTATTAATATAAGTTCGATTTAAGAAAAAATAAAGTTATATTTTAAAATAATATTATAGCTGTAGCAAAAGTATAACATGCTAAATAAAAAGTTAAGTTTAAACTAAATTTAAGGTCAATAAATGTTGTGTAGATGTCAGTTAACTATTATAGCATATAATATACGAAAATTAAAAATATTCGTAACAAATTGATTATCAACAACTTTAACTTAGTGTTAGTTGTAGAGCTAAAAAAAACAGACACCAAACACGCATCTTATACATCAATTTCTTAATGATTTTAGTTGATATATTATAAACGCAAAAAACCTACAAACATAATGTTTATAAGGTTTTATTGAATTTAACATTCTTTTTGCAGAGAGGAAGGGATTCGAACCCTCGATACAGTTACCCATATACTACCTTTCCAGGGTAGCTCTTTCGACCACTCAGACACCTCTCTTTTTACAAATAAAGTTCTATTAATCCATCTGGAGTTTCAACCTCTATTGTTTTATTTTCTCTGTCGACTTTTTTAATAAAATCGTCTACCATTGGAATAAAAATTTCATTTCCTTCTCTATCGATTTCAAAAAGTGGTTGTGCAGCTTTGTCGTTAATATGAACAATTTGCCCAACTTCGCCAAAATTAGCATCAATAACTGTAAAACCGATAACTTCATGGAAATAAAATTTATCTCCAGTAAGTTCTGGTAACATAGTAGCAGGCAAATACACATTACTTTTTAAAATAGCATCTGCTGCTGCTTCAGAATATACATCTTCAAACTGAACACGTAACTGATTTCCTTTATGAAGCGAACTTTTTTCAATAAAAAATGGAACCAAATTTGCGCCGAATTCGACGTAAACTGATTCCATTTCTGTGTACAACTCAGGCTCGTCTGTATCTAATTTGATAACAACTTCACCCTTAAAACTATATTTTGTTACGATTCTGCCTAAATAAAAACAATCTTCTTTACGCATAATTCGCAGAAATTATAATTATTCTGTTGCTTTTGCTTGTGCGTCGTCAATAGATTCTGGAGCCGCTTCTTCAGCAACTTCAGTTTCTGCAACTGGCTCAGCAACTTCTTCCACAACTGGTTTTGCTGCTTCGATTCTTGCTTCGTTTACTGCTTTTTCAGCAGCTAAAGCTTTTGCCTTTGCTTCAGATTCTGCTTTAGATAAACCAGCTTCTTTGTCAGCAATTTTGGCAGCTTTTTCTTCTACCCAAGCAGTAAATTTTGCATCAGCTTGTTCTTGAGTTAAAGCTCCTTTTCTTACACCACCAGCTAAATGGTTCTTTAACATTGCACCTTTGTAAGATAAAATGTTTTTTGCAGTATCTGTTGGTTGTGCACCATTTTGTAACCATTGTACAGCTTTATCTACATCTAAATCGATAACTGCTGGGTTAATGTTTGGATTGTAAGTACCAATTTTTTCAAGATATTTACCATCTCTTTTTGCACGAGCATCAGCAGCAACTATCCAATAGAATGGTTTCCCCTTTTTTCCGTGTCTTTGTAATCTGATTTTTACAGACATAATTTGTTAATTTTTTGAGGTTCTCGACCTCGATTATTAAAAATCTTACCATCTCGTAGTAAGTGGGCGCAAAAATACAAAAACCTTTTGAAATTAAAACCCTAATTTTCAACATTTTTTTGGGTGTTTTAACGGGCTATCACTACTCGTTTTTTTTTACTGTATTTACTTAAGTATCTGCTAATTCAAAGAACAATCAATTTTTGAGAAAACACAGAATAATTTTAGCAAAAAAGAGTTCAAACAAAAAGCCTGTCTTAAGCGCAGTCGAAAGGTTTTGTCCCTAACGCACTCACTTAATCTTAATGAAAGCTCTTAAAAAAAACTTAAATTCAAATGAGTCAAGAATCAAATCTTTTGCACTAAACGAAACCTTAAATATAATTTATCTTTGTGCTAAGATAAGATGTGAAACAATACGCATCTCAAAATAAATTATTGGAATTTAAAATGAGAATGATATTATGAAGTACACAGAAAAAATTTCGAATAAATTAAACGAATTATTAGAAAAAAACTACGATGCAGAAAAAGGATATTTGAATTCTGCTGAAAATGTAGACAGTTCTAAATTAAAAATTTTCTTTAAAAATAGGGCTTCAGAAAGAAGTATATTCGCAAAAGAATTAAGAACGGAAATTTTGTCTTACGGACAAATTCCAGAAGACGATGGTTCTTTTAAAGGAACAATGCACAGAAATTGGATGTCTTTAAAATCTTTATTTAGTTCTAACGACGAAGAAGCAATTTTAGAGGAAGCATTAAGAGGAGAAAAAGCGAGTTTAGACGAGTATGACGAAATGTTAAAGGAAGAAGCTTTTGCACCATCAACAAGAAAAATGTTGGAAAACCAACGACAACAAATTCAGGCTGCTATTAATTCTTTAAAATTAGAAGAGCACTTAGTATCGTAATTTAAAAACTATTTTAGTACAAATTAGTTAAAAACTAATTTTATTAAAAGTCAACCCTTAATTGGGTTGGCTTTTTTTGTTGTTGATAAGTACACATAAATTAACAGTTTTAAATCTCTTATGTTTTTGTATTTTTAAACTTCCAAAAAACAGTCGTAAAAAATTGTTTTCACAGCTCGATTAAACATTTCAACAAATACAAATTACACACTTAAACAACAATATGTACTTAATTTTCGATACAGAAACCACAGGTTTACCTAAAAGTTGGAACGCTCCAATAACGGATACAGACAACTGGCCAAGGTGTGTGCAAATTGCTTGGCAATTACACGACGAAATGGGAAATGTATTAGAACATAACGATTTCTTAGTAAAACCAGAAGGCTATAATATACCTTACGATGCCGAAAGAATTCACGGAATTTCTACAGAATTAGCCGAAGAAAAAGGAATCGATTTAGACGAAGGTTTACGTTTATTTAATGAAGCTTTAGGTAAAACAAAATTTATTGTCGGACAAAATTTACGGTTCGATATTAATATTATGGGCTGTGAATTTCATAGACTAGGAGTTGAAAATAACCTGACTTCCCTTCCAGTTTTAGATACTTGTACCGAAAAAACGGCACTACTATGTCAAATTCCTGGTGGTCGAGGAGGAAAATTCAAACTACCAACTTTAACAGAATTGCACAATCATTTATTTGGTGTTGGTTTTGGTGAAGCGCACAATGCGAGTGCCGATGTTGAAGCAACAACACGTTGTTTTTTAGAATTGATTCGTTTACGAGAATTCACCAAAGAAGAGTTAGATGTAGATGAAGATTACTTCAAAAATTTCTCGGAAGCAAACCCAAAACCTATTCAGGTTATTGGTTTAAAACACATCAACCTTAAAAAAGAAAGCGAACAAATTCGCCAACGTCTTGAGAAATTAAAAGATACTGCAGATACAAAATCGACTTCTGCTGGTTTGGCGGAATTAAAAGATGTAAAATTTGCACATTTGCACAATCACACGCAATTTTCTGTGTTACAATCTACCATGCAAATTGGCAATATTGTAAAAGCAGCTACCAAAGACAATATGCCAGCCATTGCAATGACAGATACTGCAAACATGATGGCATCTTTTCATTTTGTAAGTGCGATTTTAAATCATAATAAAAATGCAGAAAACCCCATAAAACCAATTATTGGGTGCGAATTTAATGTTTGTGAAGATCATAAAAATAAATCTGTAAAAGACAATGGTTATCAAGTTGTTTTATTGGCGAAAAACAAAAAAGGGTATCATAATTTAGCGAAAATGTCTTCCATCGCATTTGTCGATGGTTTCTATTATGTTCCTAGAATTGATAAAGAAATTATTAAAAAATATAAGGAAGATATTATTGTTTTAACGGGAAATTTATATGGAGAGGTTCCAAGTAAAATTCTAAATCTCGGAGAAAAACAAGCAGAAGAAGCGTTACTTTGGTGGAAAGAACAATTTCAAGACGATTTGTATATCGAAGTAATGCGCCACAATCAACAAGATGAAAACATTGTAAATGAAACTTTATTAAAATTTTCTAAAGCGCACGATGTTAAAATTGTAGCGACAAATAACACCTTTTATTTAGAGAAAAAAGATGCCAATGCACACGATATTTTACTGTGTGTAAAAGACGGCGAAAAACAAGCGACTCCTAAAGGAAAAGGACGTGGTTACAGATATGGTTTGCCAAATGAGGAATATTATTTTAAATCTTCGGATGAAATGAAAACCTTATTTGCAGATTTACCTGAGGCGATTATTAACATTCAAGAAATTGTAGATAAAGTAGAAATATTTACATTGGCTAGAGACGTTTTATTACCTGCTTTCGATATTCCTGAAGAATTTGTTTCAGAAGAAGATAAAAAAGACGGAGGAAAACGTGGGGAAAATAAATTCTTACGTCATTTAACGTACGAAGGTGCAAAAAAACGATATGGAGAAATTACAGAATCTATTAAAGAACGTTTAGATTTTGAACTTTCCGTAATTGAAAAAACAGGATACCCTGGTTATTTCTTAATTGTAGAAGATTTTATTCGAGAAGCCAGAAATATGGATGTTGCAGTAGGGCCTGGACGTGGTTCTGCAGCTGGTTCTGTGGTTGCCTATTGTCTTTGGATTACAAATATCGACCCCATTCAATACGATTTACTTTTTGAGCGTTTCTTAAATCCTGAACGTGTTTCTATGCCAGATATCGATATAGATTTTGATGATGAAGGCCGAAGCAGAGTAATGGATTATGTAATTGATAAATATGGTGCAAATCAAGTGGCTCAAATTATCACCTATGGAACCATGGCAGCAAAATCGTCCATTAGAGATACTGCCAGAGTTTTAGATTTACCACTTTTTGAAGCCGATAGAATTGCAAAATTAATTCCAGGAATTAAACTAAAAAATATCTTTGGCGATGATGCCAAAAGTAAAGGAAAAGTAGAGGGTTTACGTGCTGAAGAAAAACAGCTTGTAGAAGAATTAAGACACATGTCTTTTGGAAACGATTTGGTTTCTGAAACGATAAATAAAGCCACAATTTTAGAAGGTTCAGTTAGAAATACAGGAATTCACGCCTGTGGTGTAATTATTACACCTGGAGATATTACCAATTATGTTCCTGTAGCTTTAGCAAAGGATTCAGACATGTATGTTACCCAATTTGATAACTCTGTAGTGGAATCTGCAGGTTTGCTAAAAATGGACTTTTTAGGTTTAAAAACGCTTACTTTAATTAAAGACACCGTTAAAATTGTAAAAGCAAAACATGGTGTAGAATTAGACCCAGAAACGTTTCCTTTAGATGATGAAAAAACGTATGAATTATTCCAAAGAGGAGAAACTGTAGGTATTTTTCAATATGAATCTCCAGGAATGCAAAAACACATGCGTTCTTTAAAACCAACGGTTTTTGCAGATTTAATTGCCATGAATGCATTGTACAGACCTGGACCCATGGAATATATTCCGTCTTTTATTAATAGAAAACACGGAACAGAAGATATTGAGTACGATTTACCTGCCATGGAAGAATATTTGGCAGAAACGTATGGAATTACAGTATACCAAGAGCAAGTAATGTTACTTTCACAAAAGCTGG
This sequence comes from Polaribacter cellanae, assembly GCF_017569185.1. NCBI lineage: Bacteria > Pseudomonadati > Bacteroidota > Flavobacteriia > Flavobacteriales > Flavobacteriaceae > Polaribacter > Polaribacter cellanae. The sequence continues at coordinate 3,266,879 of NZ_CP071869.1, forward strand.
CAAATTTTACCAAAGGTGAAGCCGATGTTTTACGTAAAGCAATGGGTAAAAAGCAAATTGCGGTTTTAGATAAAATGAAACCAAAATTTATAGAACAAGCTGCTGCAAATGGACATGATGCAAAAAAATTAGAAAAAATTTGGAAAGATTGGGAAGCATTTGCAAGTTATGCATTTAACAAATCGCACTCTACTTGTTATGCTTGGATTGCTTACCAAACTGCGTATTTAAAGGCACATTATCCTGCAGAATATATGGCTTCTGTACTTTCTAATAACATGAAAGACATTAAAGCCGTTTCGTTTTTTATGGAAGAATGTAAACGAATGGGACTCCAAGTTTTAGGTCCAGATTTAAATGAATCTTTCTTAAAGTTTTCCGTAAATAAAGAAGGTGCTGTTCGTTTTGGAATGGCTGCTGTAAAAGGTGTTGGTGCTGCTGCAGTAAGAGCAATTATTAAAGAACGAGAAGAAAACGGAAATTATACCTCCATTTTCGATTTGGCGAAACGTGTAGATTTAAGAGCTGCCAATAAAAAATCGTTCGATAGTTTGGTAAAAGCAGGTGCTTTTGATTCTTTTACAAATACACACAGAGCACAATATTTTGCAAAAGACGAAAAAGGAATTACCTTCTTAGAACGTGCTATGAAATTCGGAAGTAAATTTCAAGAAAACGAAAATTCTGCACAAGTTTCTATGTTTGGCGAAGCTTCTACTGTGCAATTTCCAGAACCAGATATTCCACAATGTGAAACTTGGGGAACTATGGAATTATTATCTCAAGAAAAAGAAGTCATCGGAATTTACATTTCTGCACATCCTTTAGATGATTTTAAAAATGAATTAAAATTCTGCAACGCTTCCTTAAAATATTTTAAAGCAGATTTGGCGAAATTTGTAAATATGAACTTGGCTTTTGCTGCAATTATTACAGATGTGCAACACAGAGTTTCTAAAGCCGGTAAAGGCTGGGCAATGTTTACGATGGAAGATTATGGCGATAGTCATGAATTTAGAATATTTGGCGAAGATTATTTAAGAATGAAACACTTTTTAGTGCCCAATTCTTTCTTGTTTGTACGTTGTACCATTCAACCAGGTTGGACGAATAAAGAGGGCGTAACTGGAGAACCAAGATTAAAATTTACAGAAATGAAATTGTTGCACGACATTATGGACGAACTCTGTAAAAAAGTAACGATTCAACTTCCTTTAAACGAAATTAAAGAAGACACCATTTTAAATTTAGAATCTATTTTAAAAAATTCGCCAGGAAAACAAAATTTAAATTTTACAGTTTGGGACGAAAAAGAAAAGTTAGAAGTAAGTTTGCCAAGTAGAAATACAAAAATTCATATTACGAATGAATTGTTGGCTACTTTAGAGAGCCAGCAAATTCAATTTAAACTGAATTAAAATGAATTCGATAACCTTTGCAAGAGTCGTTCATGTACTCGCAGTTGTTCTTTGGATTGGAGGTGTAGCAATGGTTACCACTGTAATTATTCCTGCAGTTAAAAAAATGAAATCTAAGCAAGACAAACTAACTACTTTTGAAAACATCGAAGGAAAATTTGCATTACAAGCAAAAATAACCACTTTAATTACGGCAATTTCGGGGTTTTATATGATGTATGCATTAAATGCATGGGAACGTTATTTAGATTATCGTTTTTGGTGGATTCATGCAATGAGCATTGTTTGGATTATTTTTACATTGGTTTTATATATTTTAGAACCTTTATTTCTGCACAAACTCTTCAAAAAATACGCCATTAAAAACCCTGGTAAAACCTTTAATATTCTTCACAAAGCACATTGGATTTTGTTAATAATTAGTTTAATAACCATTTTTGGAGCTGTTGCAGGAAGTCATGGGTGGTTTTTAATTCAATAAAAGAAGTTTTTTTATCAGCTCAATTTTTTCACTTGCATAAAGCTTTAGCTGTATGTCATAAATAAATTAAACATAGGTGGCTTTGCTTATTAAATACAGTTTAGCAAAAGCTAGCTCTATTTGAAAACATATTTACAATGGGTTAAAAGCATCAACTTGTGTTGATGCTTTTGTGAATTATGTATTTTTGAAAATAAACAATTAAAAATAGCTACTGTAAACGGAATATTTATTTCACAACAACCCTCCAACCATAAGGATCTTTAGCTTTGTTTGTTTGAATATCTGTAATTGCTTTCTTTAAAGTTCCAGCAAAAGGAGTTTCTAATTCAGGTAAATCGTAATCTGTTCCTTGGTAACCAAAACCTGCAATTGGCGAAATCACAGCCGCAGTTCCAGCTCCAAACATTTCTTTTAAATTTCCAGATTGTGCAGCTGTAATAACTTCAGAAACCGAAATTTTACGCACTTCAACATTAATATTCATGTCTTCTGCAATTTGAATAACACTTTTACGTGTAATTCCGTCTAAAATACGATCACTTGTAGGACTTGTAATTAGAGTATCGTTAATTCTAATGAAAATATTCATGGCACCAGCTTCTTCAATATACTCATGTGTATTATCGTCCGTCCAAATTACTTGATTGTACCCTTTTTCAATGGCTAATTGTGTTGGGTAAAATTGCGCAGCATAATTTCCACCCGCTTTTGCATAACCAACTCCACCATTTGCAGCACGTGCGTATTTTTCTTCAATTAAAACCTTTACTTTTCCAGCAAAATAAGCTCCAGAAGGTGCAGTGCAAATTAATAATTTATACTCATTTGCAGGTGATGCGTGAAAACCGTTTCCAGTAGCAAACATAAACGGACGAATGTATAAAGAACTTCCGTCGTTTGTAGGAATCCAAGCTTCATCTACTTTTAATAATGCTTTTAAACCATCCATAAAAACGTCTTCAGGAATTTGTGGAATTACCAAACGTTCTGCAGATTTATTTAAACGTTTACAATTGTCTAAAGGTCTAAATAATAAGGTGTTTCCTTCTGCATCTTTGTAAGCTTTCATTCCTTCGAAAATCGATTGTCCATAATGAAAAATTTTCGCAGACGGATTTAAAGAAATTGGAGCAAAAGGCTCTATAACTGGTGTTTGCCATTTTCCATCTTTAAAATCACAAACAAGCATATGATCCGAAAAAACGCTACCAAAAGGTAAGTTATTAAAGTCTACACTATCTATTTTAGACTTTTTTATATGTTTGATTTCTATGTTAGAACTCATAATTAAGTTGATTAAAATTCACCACAAATGTACATAATTTATTCATCTGAAAGAACATAAAAATATGAGTTTTGCACTAAAATTATGTACATTTGCGATAATATTATTAAATATGCAAATTATGAAGAGAATCGTTAAATTTTGTGCAATCGTATTGTTGTTTTTTACAGCTTGTAAAGACGGGAAGAAAGAAAATAAAGAAGTAGAGAAGACAAATAAAGAGATAGAGTATGCAACTTTTGGAGATAAAATTTCAGAAAAAGATGCGTTAACAAAAGACCAAATGTTAGCGAAATTCGAAAACATGAATGTTGGAGACACTATTAATGTAAAGTTTACTTCAGAAATTAAAGAAGTTTGTTCTAAAAAAGGATGTTGGATGAAGTTGCCTTTAGGTAAAGAAACAGAAACAATGGTTCGTTTTAAAGATTACGGATTTTTTATGCCTATAGATTCGCAAGGGAAAGAAGTAATTTTAGAAGGAAAAGCATTTGTAAAAGTTACACCTGTAGAAGAATTGCAACATTATGCAGAAGATGCAGGAAAAAGTAAAGAAGAGATTGCAAAAATTACTCAACCAAAAAGAGAATTTGCTTTTGAAGCCAATGGTGTTTTGCTAAAAACAGAATAGCTTTAAATGTGATTTCGACGATGGGAGAAACCTAAAAAAAAACACCTATAAAATTTAGTCTTGAAAAGAGAAATATTAATTACTTCAGATGGTTCTACAACCATACATTTACCAGATTGGAATGAGCAATACCATTCTAAAAATGGCTCGATTAACGAAACCTACCACGTTTTTATCGAAAGTGGCTTAAAGCAAGTTTCTTTAGATAAAGTTTCCATTTTAGAAATTGGTTTTGGTACAGGTTTAAATGCTTTTATTACCTATTTAGAAGCAAAAAAACCGATTGATTATGTTGGAGTAGAAGCGTATCCTGTAACTTCTGAAGAAATCGAAAAAATGAATTTTATTTCGGTTTTAGATGTCAAAGAAGAAGATGCGATTTTTAATAAAATGCACGAAGTTTCTTGGGAAGAAAAACACCCAATTACCAATAATTTCTCACTCACAAAAAGGAAACAATTTTTCGAAGATATTACAGATGTAAATGCTTTTAATTTAATTTATTTCGATGCTTTTGGAGCAAGAGTACAACCACAATTATGGACAGAAGAAATCTTCGCTAAAATGTTTACTTCACTAAAAGAAAATGGAATTCTAGTAACCTATTCCGGAAAAGGAAGCGTAAGAAGAGCCATGCAAGCAGTTGGTTTTACTGTAGAACGTTTGCCTGGACCTCCAGGAAAAAGAGAAATGCTAAGAGCGATTAAGAAAGTTGGTAGTACTCCTCAGTAGGCAGTACTCAGTAGGCAGTATTCAGTCTCAGTATTCAGTGGTAATTTGCACAATATTTATTAATTTGTTTAAACAACAGAAAGCTATATTTTCTATGTAATTATTTGGTATAATAATAATTTTTAGGAATCGTAAAAAAAATCTTTATACCTTTTCAAAAAATAATATCAAGAAGTTTTATTAAATTTACGTTTTAAATTAAAAAAAAACACAAAAAATGAAGTTCGAAAGAAAATTTGGCAGAAAAAAAGAGACGAAACCCAAAAAAGGTCTTTTTTTAGTTGTTTTATTAGCTATTGCTTTACTACTTTGGTTTAAAGCAGAAGCTATAATGGAAGCTTTGTTTTAATTTTTTTTTTGGAGCTATTTCCTGCTTTCCACTATATCTTTTTTCTGAAAAAGAAAAAAGGATGTCGTTTCAATCAGGGCTAAACCTGTTTGGTAAATTCTTTACTTCTTAAACTGTCTCCCTTTCCATTTATATTTAGAAAATACAGCATTAAAAACAATAAATACACTAAAAAATGGATAGAAAAAACTACAAAATAAATACCATTTGTAGAATGTTTTCTTGTGATTGTAAAAATTGATTGTTGGTATAAATAAATACAAATCAATAATTAATTTTACAGTTATTGGAAGAAATACAAACAGAAAATCATCAAAATAAAAGAAACTGAAAATAACAATCAAGTTTGCTAAAAATACCAATAAACCAATCAATTTTACTTTATAATCTTTAAATCTACTCGTTTTAGATGCCCAACGAATTCTTTGATTTAGCAAGTCTTTCCAAGTTTTTACAGGAAAAGTTGTGACAAAAGCTTCTTCGGATTTTAAAAATCGGACAGATTTTTTATCACTTTCTAAAAATTTTTCAAACAGAAAAATATCGTCTCCACTTGCAATAGTATTGTTTCCTTTAAAACCATTTAGTTTTAAGAATTCTTCTTTTTTATATCCCAAATTTGCACCATTACACATAAAAGGAAAATTAATTCCAAAACCACCAATTGTGGTTCCTTGCAAACTCATAAAATCTAACAATTGAAACTGTTCTAAAAACCTATTTTTAGCTAAATAATTTACAGGAGCAACCACCATTTTTGGGTTGTTGGTTTGAATAAAATCATCAAACGTTTTTAACCAATTTTCTGGTAAAATACAATCTGCATCTGTAGTAAGAATCCATTTGTTTTTAGCGATTGAAATTGCAGTAGTAATCGCATCTTTTTTTGGGGAATTTGAAGTTCTTACATTATTGAGAACTAAAATGTCTCCTCGAGCGCAGTCGAGAGGTTTTAGGTCTCGACTGCGCTCGACCTTACAAAAAATAAAATCATTAATAATTTCTACAGAATTATCCGAAGAAGCATCATCTACAAAAATAAATTCCACCAATTCTTTTGGGTAATTTAATAGAGAAATAGATTGTAATAAATCTTGCAAATTTTCAGCTTCATTTCTAAAAGGAATAATTACAGAAAAGGTAGTTTTTGATTGTAAATTTTCGTACTTAAATTCATCAACTTTGGTAAAACCCAAAGCCAATGCAATAATTAAAATTGCGTATAAAATTAATATGAAAATAGTACACCAAATCATTTAACAAAGTTAGGTTTAAAAGTCAACACAAAATAACTTCCAATAATCGCTGGCAACACAAAATTAAAAACCCACATGATTGTTGTAGCTGATAAAATTACAAATGGTTCAATCGTAAAAAACGAAAACACCCAAATTGCAACTGTTCCTTTTAAAACAAAATCAAAAAGCGATAACATTGGCACCATAGAACTGATAAAATAAACAGTAGTAATCGCAGAAATTGCATCCAAATAAGAAATATCAACCTTAAAAAGTAGCAACACAAAATAAAACTGATGCGAAAAAACCAGAAAACGTAACAAAGAAATAAAACCTACTTTAAGATTTAATTTTAATGGAATTCTATCAATAAAAGTTTTTACTTTTTCAACAAAATTATTTTTAGACTTAAAATAATTTATACCAAAAATAAGCACTAAAATCACCAAAAATACGATCCATACAAATCGTGAAATTTTACTGTAATCAATAGAAATATTGTGCTTGTACACAAAATACAAAAAACCAATAACTCCTAAAAAAAGCGTAATTATCATTTGATAAAAATTACCAATGATATTTAAACCAACGACTTGTTTTCTCAACGATTTATTAAAATAGAGTGCTTTTGCGCCATATTCTCCAATTCTGTTTGGTGTAATTAAAGAAGTTGTTAGCGAAGCTAAACTTTGTATTGTCGCATTTTTCTTACTTGTTTTTACACAAAAAGAAGCCAATATTTCCCATTTTGTAATTTCTAAAAACCAGTTTAAAAATGTAAAAATGAATAAAAAAATGCTGTTTTTAATAGAAAAAATATCGTTTTTAATTAAATTTTGATAAAAAGCAGAAAATTGCAACTTATTATTTGAAGTTAATCTTTGCTGAATAAAATACCCACAGCCAATTACAATAGATAGTTTTATTATCAACCAAAAGAATTGTTTAGATTTGTAAGAAAGCGAGTTGTACATTTTGTGCAAAGTAATAAATAATCGTTAGTATAAAAGACGATATACATAAAAAACAATCTACGATTGTGGCCATAGAAAAAATAATTTTAGGAATAGACCCAGGAACTACAGTTATGGGGTTTGGTTTGATAAAAGTTGTCGGTAAAAAAATGGAATTTATTCAAATGAACGAATTAATTCTAACAAAATATACCGACCATTATTTAAAATTAAAATTAATTTTCGAGCGAACAACCGAATTAATAGATACTTATAATCCTGACGAAATCGCCATTGAAGCACCTTTTTTTGGGAAAAATGTGCAAAGTATGTTAAAGTTGGGTAGAGCACAAGGAGTTGCAATGGCAGCAGGTTTGTCGAGAGAAATTCCAATTACAGAATATTTGCCAAAGAAAATTAAAATGGCGATTACTGGAAATGGGAGTGCCAGTAAAGAGCAAGTGGCTTTGATGTTAAAATCGCTATTAAACTTAAAAACCTTACCAAAAAACCTTGATGCAACAGATGGTTTGGCAGCTGCAGTTTGTCATTTTTACAATTCAGGACGCGTTGTTGGAGGGAAAAATTATACGGGTTGGGCAAGTTTTGTGAAGCAGAATCCTACAAAAATTAAATAAATTTTTAGTTTTCAGTAGCAGTAGCAGTAGCAGTAGCAGTAGCAGTTTGGGTTAACAATTTTAATAAAATATAAGTTATGAGTTTTATAGACCTATTAGCATTTAAAAAATCGTTTACTTTATCGATGAAAATTTTTGAACTTTCTAAATCTTTTCCAAAAGAAGAAAGATATTCTCTAACAGATCAAATAAGAAGATCTTCTAGAAGTGTGTCTGCAAATATATCTGAAGCTTATAGAAAAAGGCAGTATCCAAGACACTTTTCAAGTAAATTAACTGATTCTGATGCTGAAAATTCGGAAACTTTAACTTGGCTAATGTTTGCTTTAGAATGTAAATATATTGATAAAGGGACTTTTGAAAATTTATCTGCTGAAAACTCAGAAGTTGGAAAGTTAATTAATTACATGATTAATAATCCTGATAAATTTGGAGTTAAATAGCTCTGCCAACTGATACTGCTACTGAAAACTATTTTATGTCTGGAATCTACATTCACATACCATTTTGCAAACAAGCGTGTTTTTATTGCGATTTTCATTTTTCTACTTCTTTGAAAAAGAAAGAAGAAATGATTTCTTCACTTGTAAAAGAAATCGAAATTAGAAAAGACGAATTAGAGAATAAAATTGTTGAAACCATTTATTTTGGAGGAGGAACTCCTTCTGTTTTAAATACGGGAGAAATTCAGTTTTTAATAGCTGCTGTTTACGATAATTTCGAAGTTGTAGAAACACCAGAAATTACTCTAGAAGCAAACCCAGATGATTTATCTGAAGAAAAAATTGTAGCACTTTCTAAATCGCCAATTAATCGATTAAGTATTGGAGTTCAATCTTTTTTTGAGAAAGATTTAAAGTTGATGAATCGTGCTCATAATGCAGAAGAAGCTAAAAATTGTTTGCAAATTGCTTCGCAGTATTTTACAAATATTTCTGTCGATTTAATTTATGGAATTCCAAATTGTACCAATGAAGAGTGGAGAGAAAATATAAAAACTGCTTTAAGTTTTGGCATTCCTCATATTTCTAGTTACGCATTAACAGTTGAACCCAAAACAGCTTTAGAAACATTAATTGCAAAAGGAAAAATTAAAAATGTAGATGAGGAGAAAGCCCAAGAACAGTTTTATATTTTAATTTCAGCATTAGAAAAAGCGGGTTTTATCAATTATGAATTATCGAATTTTGGTGAGGAAAATTTTTTCAGCAAAAACAACTCTTCTTATTGGTTAGGAAAATCTTATTTAGGAATTGGACCTTCTGCACATTCTTTCGATGGAAAACAACGTAGTTGGAATGTTAGAAATAATACGAAATATATAAAATCGATTCAAGAAGATAAATTACCAATTGAAAGAGAAATTTTATCTAAAACGGATACTTATAACGAATATATAATGACAGGTTTAAGAACTATTTGGGGTGTTTCTTTAAATAAAATAAAAAGTGATTTTGGAGAAAAATATCTAAATTATTTAAAAAATCAATCTAAGAAATATATTAAACAAGAATTGTTAGAAATTACCGAAACTACAAATGGAATAAAGAAATTAACCACTACAAAAAAAGGAAAATTCTTAGTAGATGGAATAGCATCCGACCTTTTTATGCTAAATTAATTTTAAAAAATCTTCAAGAGTTTTTTAAACGTCTTTTAAAAAAGGTATCTTTGAGATGTTAGTGTAATTCTCAGAAAAAAGTATATCATACATGAAAGCAACCATAGAATATAATTCCAGAAAAATAGTCGTAAATATCTCTGAGCCTATAGACATTTCTATACCTATAGATGTTTCTAAAGAGAATGTAAATGCTTGGTATATAGGTGACCCAAAAATTTTTCCAGAAGATTTCGAAGGGAATATTGCTAAAGTTTCTGAAGGTGCAGTTATCAATTTTAACAATATTCATTTTAACCCACATTCGCATATTACACATACAGAATGTGTTGGGCATATTACAGAAAAAGTACATTCTGTAAATAAAAATTTAAAATATTTTATATTTCTGGCAGAAGTTGTTACAGTGGCTCCAGAAAGCAAAGGAGAAGATTTTGTAATTTCTGCCAAACAATTAAGAACTGCTTTAGGAAATAAGAAAAGAGATGCGATTGTAATTCGAACAATTCCGAATTTAAGGGATAAAAGATCGATGCGTTATTCGAATACGAATCCACCTTATTTATTAGAAGAAGCAGCAATTTATTTACGAGAAAAAGGAATAAAACATTTGTTAATCGATTTGCCTTCAGTAGATAAAGAAAAAGATAATGGCGAATTACTATCTCACAACGCTTTTTGGAATACTTCAGGAAAAATAAGAATGAATGCTACAATTACAGAGTTTATTTATGTGCCAAATTCGGTTGAAGATGGTGAATATTTACTGAATTTAATGATTGCGCCTTTCGAAAACGATGCAACTCCAAGCAAACCTGTTTTGTATAAAATTCTAAAGTAATCTTAAATAATTTAGGCATCCAAATCTTTGAAATTCAAATTATTTTTTTTAGAGAAATTTGAAAAATTCGTGTCTTAAACTTTAAAACCACTTCTTACGTTTAAAATACCAAACAGCTCCAATAGTTACTAAAACCATCACTCCCAATAAAATAAAATAACCATATTTAAATTTTAATTCTGGGATGTTCTCGAAATTCATTCCGTAAATTCCAGCCAAAAAAGTCAATGGAATAAAGATTACAGACAAAATAGTTAACGTTTTCATTACTTCATTTAAACGATGTCCTTGGATGCTAAAAATCAAGTTTATTTTACTTTCTAATTCTTGCAATTCAAAATCGATATTTGTTATTAAATTATTCGTTTGTTCTTTTAATTCGCTAAAATATTTTACGTTAAAACCTTTAATTTCTATTTTTTCTAACTTAACAATTGTGTCTTTTAAACTAATGGTTGCTTTTTTAAAATTGAATAATTCTTGCTTCCTTTTTTCGACCAAAGAAGTAAATTCAGGCGTTGGTTTTATATTCGCAGAACTCAATTGATCGGAACTTAATTCCGCATTTTCTTGATACGTATCTTGGTAATTATCAATGATAGATTCTAACAATAAAAACAATAAATAATCTGCTTTTTTCTTTCTTACAATTCCTTTATTACCTTGTAAACGCTCGCGAATCCAATTAAAATAATCACCTTCTTTTTCTTGAATAGACCATAAATAATTAGGAGAAACGATAAAAATCATTTGTTCAGATTCAAATTTAGAGCTTTCCGTAATTAAAACACGTGTGGTTAAAAATAACAAGCCATCCAATAAAATAACTTTGTTTGGGTGCTCTTCATCACTCAATAATTTTATTAAAAAATCGTCTAATTTATTTTGATGAATTACCTTTTTAAAATCTTCTTGATATGTAATTCCATAGGTGTTTAACCATTGTGTGGTCTGATCATTTTTAGTAAAAATTATTTCAGAAATCGAAGATGTACTCTTTTTTTCATAGTTTTTACTCGAATAATTAATGATTGACGACTTGTTCAAAAATTCATTTTCCATTTGAATAATAGTTGTAAATTTGGTAGATAAAGGTACTTTTTAAATTGTAATAAATATAATATTTTATGCATATAGAACAATTAAGAGATTTTTGTATTGCCAAAAAAGGAGTTACAGAACACTTTCCTTTCGATGATGTAACCCTTGTATTTAAAGTGATGGGAAAAATGTTTGCCTTGGTAGGTTTAGACAGATGGGAAAATGGAGAGCAGAAAATAAATTTAAAATGCGACCCAGATAAAGCAGAAGAATTAAGAGGAAAATATGAAGGTATTGAAGCTGGTTATCATATGAATAAGAAACATTGGAATACTTTAATTCTTAATTCTTCGGATGTTTCAGATGATTTGGTTAGAGAATTAATAAACCATTCTTACGATTTGGTGGTAAAAGGATTAACGAAGAAGTTACAGGCAGAATTAGAGGGTTTGTAATAGAATTCTAAAATAGAAAAAAGGCTTTTTAAATGGAAGTTTACATCATTTAAAAAGCCTTTTTATTTAACTTTTATTGATTATTAGTGACAACTACAAGTAGGAGTCGTAAAACTATTCGTTTTTAAATTTACAGGAAAACCTTGGTTGTAATCTTGGTTTTCGAAATAAAACTTTCCTCTTTTATTGTCGTAATTTCCAACTTCGTTCATAGTATTTATATCATATAAACGACCATTTACCATGGTATAAATTACAGAATTAGAGTTTTTAATGTTCTCTAAAGGATTTTTATCCATTACAATTAAATCGGCTAATTTTCCAACCTGTAAAGAACCAATTTCGTCTGCAGCACCTATGTATGCAGCACCATTTATTGTAGCCGCTTTTAAAGCTTCTAAATTCGATAAACCTCCTTGCTGAAGCATCCACAATTCCCAATGAGCACCTAAACCTTGTAACTGTCCATGAGCGCCTAAATTTACTTTTACACCTAATTTTGCAAGATCTGTAACCGATTTGGAAACTAAAATATGTCCGTTTTTATATTCTTCCTCAGGAACCATTGTTCTGTGTCTCGAACGTGTATCTACCACATATCTTGGCGTATATTTTAGTAACGTTTTATTTTCCCAAACATTTGTTTTTTGGTACCATTCAAACTCACCATTCATACCACCATAATTTACAATTAAAGTTGGTGTGTAACCAGTTTTACTGTTTTTCCAAAGTGTTAACACATCTTTATACAAAGGAGCAACAGGAATATTATGTTCAATTCCTGTATGTCCATCGAAAATCATACTCATATTTGCATAAAAATTAGAACCACCTTCTGGCACTACATTTACGCCATATTCTCTAGCAGCTTGCATAATTTGTTGACGCTGTTCTCTTCTTGGTTGATTGTAACTTTTTATAGATTTTGCACCAAATGCTTTCGTTCTTGAAATTGCAAAACGCGCATCTTCTAAATTATTTACAACTGCTTTAAAATCGCCTTCTGCTCCGTATAAAATAAATCCTGTAGAAAACATTCTTGGACCAACTAATTGGCCACTTTTTTGTAGTTCTTCTAAGGTAAAAGCAGCAGCTGTATTAACAGATGGGTCGTGTGCAGTAGTAACTCCAAATGCTAAATTTGCATAAAATTGCCAATGTTTTTGAGTGCTTAATCCATTTCTAAAAGCGCCAATATGTGCATGAACATCTACAATTCCAGGCATAATTGTTTTGCCTTTCATGTCATATACTTTTGCGTTAGATGGAACAGCAATTGCTTTGGAAGTTCCTATTTTTTCAATTTTATTTTTATGGATGATAATCGTTCCGTTTTCAATAATTTTATCATTATTCATTGTAATTAAACGAGCGTTTGTAAAAGCTATTCTTCCATCAGGAACGTCGGATTTTGTTTGTAATCCTATTTTTACACTGGTAGCAGTTGCAGCAGATAAGTTTGTTTTTGCAAACGGATTTGTAGTGTTGTTTACAATCGATTTCGAAAAATACTCGTCACCCAAAGTCCAATGTACTTTTTGGTCGTTAGAAGACCAATGTAAGTTTATTCCTGCATTTTCTGATAAACTTTCTACGTTAAAAGATTTTGTATTTGCATCTAAATTAATTTCACTTCCATTCATTACAAATGGCGCTACATATAATTTATGAAGATGAATAAAAGCTACCCAGTTGTTATTTTTGCTTGGTACCAACCTGTTGGCTAATTTAGACGAAAAATGACTTTTTTCGTCTGTTCCATTTAAATTTACACTCTTTAATTTTTTTGTTAATCCACCAAAGAAAGAGCCACCTGTTTGAAAAAATACACGTTCGTCGTTTGCAGAAAACATAGGAAATTCTCCACTATCGCTTATTTTATTCGCACCAGAACCATCTAAATAAGCAGTGTAAATTCCTGCTTTTTTAGTGTAATCGTAACCTTGGTCTCCATTGCCATTTTCTTTTCTGTAGGTTATTCTTGTTTCTGCATTATTATAGGCAGGAGTTCTGTAAATTCCTTTTTCTGAAGTTAATTTTGTAACTCCAGTTCCATCGATATTTACTTTGTAGATTGCACCTAAATTCTCGTCATTCCAAGTAACAAAAATTACTGAATTTCCATCAGGAGAAAAACTTGGTTCTGCCTCAAAATCTAATAATGTTGTTAATCTTATTGGAGCACCATTTGGCAATTCTTTTTTATAAATATGGCCTAAAGCAGTAAAAATAATCATATTTCCATTAGGCGAAGTTTTTACATCTTTAATCATTTTTGAAGTAAAATTTGGTTCGAAAACCTTTCTTTTTACATGATGCGTTTGTGCTAACTTGATATCTTGATTCACTTCAAAAGGAATGTTTACCACTTCTTTAGAATCGATATTAATTTTGTTAATTTTTCCTTGAGACCAAAAAATAATTTCTTTGTTATTTGGCAACCAAGAAAAATGAGGGTATACTCCAAAAACCGCCCAAGCTTCTTGCTGGTCTTTACTTAAATCGTAATAAATAGGCCATTCTCTCCCAGTCTCTAATTCGTGAATGTATAAAACTGTTTTTGTTCTTACACGTTTTACAAATGCTAAGAATTTACCATCTTTAGAAACAACGGGTCTTGCAGCTCCTCCAGGTCCACCTGTAATTTGTGTTGTTTTTCCAGTTTCGAAATCGTATTGTTTTATTACATAAATCTGTTTATTTGGATCTTTATTATATTGAAAAAATCCTCCAGGATACATGTCTTCTGCATAATATAAATACCTTCCATCAGGAGAAATCGAAGGGTCATTTACATCTTGTTGGTCGTTTTTTCTTGATGTTAATTTTAAACCAGTTTCACCAGAAAGAGGGTATTGCCACATTTCTCCAGCACCAACAGAACGTGTAGATGTAAAATGTTTTCTGGCAACTAAAGATTTACCATCTGGCGTCCAAACAGCATTATTTAACAATCGGTATTTTTCTTTTGTAATGGATTTTGCATCACTTCCATTGGCTCTCATTACCCAAATATTATTTCCTCCTTCTGCATCGCTGGTAAAAGAAATATATTTTCCGTTTGGACTAAATCTTGGCTGTACTTCATACGCTAAACCAGAACGTAAAATGGTTGCTGTTCCTCCAGAAACAGGCATTTTATAAATATCTCCTAACAAATCGAAAACGATAGTTTTTCCATCTGGGCTTACGTCTAAATTCATCCAAGTTCCTTCGTCTGTATTTAAAACGAAAGAATTATATAACCAATTTTCGTGCGGATTATTTACGTCCCATTTTGCTGATTTCTCTTGTGCCATTAATGTAGAAGAAATTGCAAATAATAAGAAATATATGTGCTTTTTAATCATTATAAAATAAATTTAACTGTTTTTGTGATTATAAAAATAAGGTTTATATTTTAGTCAAGTTCATAAAGCTTTCTTTAAAAACTAATTTTAAGTAAAAAATGGCTTCTTGAGCATCTTTTTTAGAGAAAATAATGGGTGGTTTTATTTTAATTACGTTATTATCAGGACCATCAGAACTCATTAAAATGCCAAAACCTTTCATTCTATTAATTAGATAATCGGTTTGTTTTGGCAGCGGCTGTAACTCTTTATTGACTAATTCGAAACCCAAAAATAAACCTTGTCCGCGAACGTTTCCAATTATTGGAAATTCTTTAGATAATGTTAAAAGTTCTTGCTTTAAATAATCTCCAACTTTAAACGCGTTTTTTTGTAAATTATTGTTTTTTACAGTTTGTAAAACTTGGGTTGCAATCGCACAAGAAACAGGGTTTCCGCCAAAAGTATTAAAGAATTCCATGCCATTTGCAAATTTCTCTGCAACCTCTTTTGTGCAAGCAACTGCAGCAATTGGATGTCCATTTCCTAAAGGTTTTCCAATGGTAACAATATCTGGAATTACATTGTGCAATTGAAACCCCCAGAAAGTTTTTCCCATTCTACCAATACCAGTTTGTACTTCATCTGAAATACACAAACCGCCAGCTTTTTTAATTTTTTGATATACTTTTTCTAAAAATCCTTCTGGCAATTCTACCTGTCCACCACAAGAAATAATAGGTTCTATAATAAAACCGCCAACTTTTTTATTTTGTTGATGAATGTTATCAATTAAAAGTTGAACTTCGTTAGCATAATTTTTAGCCGTATTTTTTCCTCGATATTTTCCTCTAAACGAATTTGGGATTGGGAAAATATGGGTGTTTTTCGGAGTTCCTTTTCCTCCTTTTCCATCAAATTTATAAGATGAAATATTTACGGTTGCATTTGTGTTTCCATGATACCCAATTTCACTGGCGATAATTTCTTGAGAATTTGTAACCGTTTTTACCATTCTAAGAGCGAGTTCATTGGCTTCACTTCCAGAGTTTACAAAATGTAAAACAGATAATTCTTTTGGTAACGTTTCTAAAAGTTCTTTCGCTAAAATATGAATGTTTTCATGTAAATAACGCGTATTTGTATTTAAAACAGCCATTTGCTTTTGCCCCGCTTTTACAACCTCGAAATTTTCGTGCCCAACATGTGCTACGTTATTTACAGTGTCTAAATATTTTCTTCCAGAAAAATCCATTAAATATTGGTCTAAACCACGAACAATGTGTAACGGTTTTTTATATTGAAGACTCATTCCTTTTCCTAAATGTGCTTTTCTTTCAATAAGAATTTCATCAGAAATATCAATTAAATTCTCTTTAAAACCGTCTACTTTAAACAATAAATTTGGATTTGGACAAATACTTTTCCAAACATCAATTTCATTAAAAAAAGCAACTCCAGGAAAGTCGTTTATACAATCTAACATCGATAAGAAAACTTGAAAATGTAAATGCGGCGCCCAATTTCCATTTTCGGGATAATTGGCTAAAATCGCAATTTGTGTTCCTTTTTCAATGAAATCTCCAGTTTTATGTTTTAGAACACTTTCAGCTGTATTATGTCCATATAAAGTATAAAAATGAAAGTCTTTTTGTTGGTGTTTTAAAATGATAAAACCACCATAATTTTTGTTATTTGAATTATTATCTGCAACAACAACTTCGCCATCGAAAAGTGTGTGAACTGGGGTGTTTTCTGGTAACCAAAAATCAATTCCTAAATGAATGGTTCTACTTTCTTTACCATAATTACCTACTTTATTATAAGAAGTGGAAGTGTATAAAGAGCGAGGTTCTAAATACCCGCCAGCAATTATTTTAGTGGGAACTTGTTTTTGAAGTTGTTCAATTTTAAATTGAAATAAATCTAAATCGTTAAACTCTTTTTGATGCCCAATCCAAGAACTGGAAACACTTAAATCTAAATGTTCAATTTTATTTTTATTGATTGTCGGGAACAATTCAGCCAAAGAAAAATCTTGTTTTTTAGCCCAGTTTTCGAATTTATGTTTATTTGGATGTGCAGAAAAACCACACGCATTTCTAAAACTATAATGTGCAAAATCCTCAGAAACTGTTTTCCATTTTTTTAGTAATTCCCACGCAGGTTTTTCACTAATTAATAAATAGGTGTTTTCTGGATTTTCTTTTTTGTTAATGGCAGCTTTTGTCACAGAAATTACCAAACGAAT
The DNA here is from genome assembly GCF_017569185.1 of Polaribacter cellanae. Taxonomy (NCBI): domain Bacteria; kingdom Pseudomonadati; phylum Bacteroidota; class Flavobacteriia; order Flavobacteriales; family Flavobacteriaceae; genus Polaribacter; species Polaribacter cellanae. The sequence continues at coordinate 3,284,145 of NZ_CP071869.1, forward strand.
TCCTATTAATGTGTATAAAAATTTTAACTCTTTTGCTTCTAATTTAAAAGTAGCATTGTAACCTTTTACAATCGATAAACTTGCTTCTAAAGGATCGTTATGATGCATAATTGCATAACAACAAGTAATGGCAACATCGTTAATTACTTGTGTTTTTATGGCATCTCCAAAATCTATAATTGAAGTTACAGTTGGCTTCAATAAATCTTCTGAAACTAAAATATTATGGTCATTCACATCATTATGAACCACACTTTTTCGAAGTTTTTTATAGTCTTTTTCGAAATAAAAAAACCGATTTAAAAAGTAAGAAACTAATTCTTTTTTTCCTTTAGAAAACAAATGTAAATGGTCTTTTACCCAAGAGGTTTGTGCATTATCCCAAACAAATTTTCTTGCTGCTTCTTTATGCTTAAAACCTAACAGTTTATGGGTAATTTCTCCTACTTTTTGGCCTAAACTAAAGCGCAAATCATTTAGTTGCGGATTTACTCTCGACCAAATTCTGCCCTCCATCCAAGAAAGTAAACGTACTTTTCTAAAGATGCCTTTTTCTGTTTCAATTTCTGAAATATAATTCCCAGAATTGGTTTTAATCAATTGAGGAAAAGCTTTGTTTTTAGCAGAATTAGAAAGATGTAATAATATTTTTTCCTGAAAATCTAACTCAGATTCAGATGAATTTTCATTCGCTATTTTTAAAATATAAGTGGGTTTGTTGTCTACTTTAATTTTAAAATTAGCATCTAATTCTCCTGGTAATTTCGAAGCTTTACCTTTAATGGAATATTGTTCAAAAAGAATTTTTTCAGCTTCAGGAATTTGCATCGAAACAACTATTTTAAGTTTTTAAAAGTTTTATTTATTTCTATAAAATTGGTCTTATTTTTCTTCGAAAACGGAATTAAATAAAAACCATAAGAATAGGTGTTATTTGCTTTAAACTGGTACTTTTCTTGCGGTTTAGAATACCAACTATCGTCTCCTGCAACTCCACGTTGGCCTAAATCTATATTTAATTGCACCAAGTTTTTCTCTTTAATATCAGTCGTATGTTTGCTTTTATTCGATTTTTTATAATCCAAACCAGCTGTAGTATCAAAATCTTCATTTTCCATGTGAAGCGCACTAAAACTTACTAAATTTTTATTAGAAGAAACTATTAAAAGTCCGTTGTTGGAATTGTTAGAAACCGCTAACCAACGCGTGTCAGTTTTATAACCATTGTCTTGCGGACGAATGTAAGGCACATATTGGTCGCTCACTTTAGAAGTGTACAAATCTACAAATGCAGATGCTTTTCTATCTTGATAATTCTCCCAAGGTCCGCGCCCGAAATAAGTAAGATTATTAAATTCTTTTTGAACCTGCATTCGCATTCCAATTCTTGGAATATCTCCTTTGTAATTAGATGAATTTAAAGTATTTTCAATTTTAATAACACCATTATCTAAAATAGAATAAGAGGATAAAGATGTGGTGTTTACGCCAGGTAAATTATAGGTAATATTTACTAAAACAGTATTGTTTTCAAGCGTTTTTGTTTCTATATTTTTTACAGTTGCATTTAAAGAAGCATTTTTCCATTCGATATTATTTTTATCCATTCCGTTTCCAAAATCGTTGTCGGTAACAGCTCTCCAGAAATTTGGTTTCGGTCCTTTTTGATTGTTTAAAAGTTCGTTGTTTTCGAAAATGTAAGAGATAATTTGCCCTTTATTTTTATCGAAATTAATTTTGAAATTATTTCCAGAAACTACAATTGAGTTTCTATTTTCTGAAACTTTCGATTTATCATTATTTTTTAATTCAGTTGCTTTAGCAACGTATTTTCTATCTAAAGCAATTTGCTCATGAGCAATTTCGAAACCTTTTGGTAATAAACCCCAAGCGTTTTTTGTAGTGGCAGAAATTTCAACAAAATATTCTGTATTTGGTGTAAATTGAATATTTTTTAAAGGAATTCGAATGAGTTTTCCAGTATGTGTTTCAACGGAAATATCTGTGAAAGAGGTTTTTTCTAAAACTTTCCCATCTGCTTTAATTTTAACGGAGAAATTAAAATTATCTAAGTTGGTAAAATCATACAAATTTTCAAGTAAAACTCTTAATTCGTTATGTCTATTAATTCCTTTTTCCTTGAAGTTTATGAATTCGTGCGCTTTTTTAACTTCATATAAACCCGGTTGTGGCGTTCTGTCTGGAAAAACAATTCCGTTATTTAAAAATGTATTGTCAGTTGGCATATTTTTACCATAATCGCCACCATACGCATAAAATTTTTCTCCTTTTTCGTTTGTTTTCCAAATGGATTGATCTACCCAATCCCAAATAAAGCCACCTTGTAGATTGTCATATAATTCAATAATATCCCAATAATCTTGGAAATTTCCTGTACTATTTCCCATTGCATGTGCATATTCACTCGGAATAAAAGGACGATCTGTTTTCGATTTTCCAATTTCTTCGAACAATCTTGGAGAAGGATATTGAGGCACAATTATATCTGTATTCGAATCCATATCAAACAAACTACCATCGTAATCTTTGTAAGGTCTTTCGTATTGAACAGGTCTTTTTGTTTTGTCGTTTGCTTTCATTTCAGCATAACCTTTAAAGAAATTCACGCCATTTCCAGCTTCATTTCCCATAGACCAAATTACAACTGAAGGATGGTTTTTATCGCGTTTAACCATGCGAACCATTCTGTCTACATGTGCTTTTTCCCAATTTGGTTTTTTCGCCAAAGAATATTTTCCATAATACATTCCATGAGACTCGATATTTGCTTCATCTACCACATAAATTCCATAAATATCGCACAATTCATAAAAACGTTTTCCTCTTGGATAATGACTTAAACGAACTGCGTTTATGTTGTTTTCTTTCCAAAGTTTTATGTCTTTTAAAATTAATTCTTCCGACATTACATGCCCAGTTTCTGGATCTGCTTCCTGTGTATTTACACCTTTTAAAGTAATTCGTTGTCCGTTTACTAACAATAAACCTTGTTTAATTTCCACAGAACGAAAACCAATTTTTGTATTTGAAACCTCTAATATATTTCCTTTAGAATCTTTTACCTTTATTAAAAGTGAATATAAATTTGGGTGTTCTGCACTCCATTGTTTTACATTTGGAATCGTTGCAGAAAAATTAACTTTTCCTTTCGATTTTTTTGAAATGTGATTCGTTTCTTCTTCTGTTTTTACAGCTTGATTATTCTTATCTAAAAGTTGATATTCAATGGTTGTTTTTTTTGTTTTATTCAAATGATTTTCAACATTAATTTCTAAATTAAAAACACCATTTTTATAAGCGTCATCTAATATGGAAGTTACTTCGAAATCTTGAATTCTAACTTTTGGCTGTGCATAGACAAAAACGCCACGCTCAATTCCACTAATTCTCCAAAAATCTTGGCATTCTAAATAAGAACCATCTGTCCATCTAAAAATTTGAATCGCCAAAGTATTTTTTCCTGATTTTACAGCATCTGTAATATTGAATTCCGCAGGTAATTTACTCCCTTGAGAATACCCAATATATTTTTCATTCAACCATACAAAACCACCAGATTTCATGGCGCCAATGTGTAAGAAAACTTCCTTTTCGTTCCAATTTCTATCTATAGTAAACTCTTTAACATAAGAACCAACAGGGTTGTAGTTGTCTGGAACATCACCTGGGTTTTTTGGATATCTTGTGTCCACTAATTCCATATCATCTGCAATCATCGCTTTGTAATCTGCAAATTCGTATTGATGATTTACATAAATGGGTGTTCCAAAACCTTCCACTTCCCAATTAGAAGGGACTTTTATATCGCTCCAATTTTTAGTATTAAAACCTTCTTTCATAAAAGTAGTAGGTCTATCCTTCGGATTTTTAACCCAATTAAATTTCCAAATTCCGTTTAAAGATTTGTAAAATTCTGGTTTGTTCGAAAAACTACTTTTTTCATTAGAAAAGGAAGTAAAAGAAGCATGTGCATCTAATTTATTTTCGCTAATAATTTGTTCGTTTTCTATATAGTATTTGTAATCTTTAATAGGGTTTTTCTGTTGAGAATTTAATGTAAAGACTACAAAAGAGATAAAAAAAGTAGAGAAATATTTCATTTGATTAAAATTTTCCTTAAAAGTAGGGATTTCTTGTTAACCTTCAATGATTATTTGTAATTTTGAACAAACATTTTTTATGATTGTAAAAGGAAACATTGTAGATATACAAAACAAGCGAATTTTTAAAGGAGAAGTCGTTGTCGAAAAAGGAAAAATTTCTACCATTCGTGAAGTAAATCATACTGAAGAAAATTATATTTTACCAGGTTTCGTAGATGCTCATATTCATATAGAAAGTTCGATGTTAGTACCTTCGGAATTTGCGAAAATAGCAGTTGTTCATGGAACAGTTGCAACGGTTTCAGATCCTCATGAAATTGCCAATGTTTTAGGCGTAAAAGGTGTCGATTTTATGGTTGAAAACGGAAAGAAAGTTCCGTTAAAATTTAACTTTGGTGCGCCAAGTTGCGTGCCTGCAACTTCTTTTGAAAGTGCAGGAGCAGTTATTAATGCTGATGATATCGAGAAAATGATGAAAAACCCCGACATTAAATACCTTGCAGAAATGATGAATTATCCTGGTGTTTTATTTAATGATGAAGAGGTGTTGGCAAAAATAAAACATGCAAAAAATAATAACAAACCTGTTGATGGACATGCTCCAGGATTAAGAGGAGATGATGTTACCAAATACATTGTTGCAGGAATTTCTACAGACCACGAATGTTTTTCTTATGAGGAAGGTTTGGAGAAATTGCAAAAAGGAATGCAAATAATTATAAGAGAAGGAAGTGCTGCAAAAAACTTCGAAGCATTAATAGATTTACTACCAGAACATTTCGAAAATATGATGTTTTGTTCCGATGACAAACATCCAGATGATTTGTTGTTAGGGCATATCAACCAGCTTTGTGAACGAGCAGTTGCCAAAGGAATGGATGTTTTTAAAGTATTGCAAGTTGCCTGTGTAAACCCGGTAAAACATTACAATTTAGAGGTTGGTTTACTACAAAAAGGAGATGATGCCGATTTTATAATTGTGGAAGATTTACAGCAATTCAAGGTTTTAGAAACCTATATAAATGGAGAGTTGGTTGCTAAAAATGGTAAGTCGTTTGTAAAACATGTAGATTTTGAAGTGTTGAATAATTTCAACACAAATAAAAAGAAAAAAGTAGATTTTAGAGTTGCATCTTCAGCAGAAAAAATAAGAGTTATTGAAGCTTTGGATGGCGAATTAGTAACCAATAATATTGAAGCAAAAAGTTTAGTTGTTGATGGGAATTTAGTTTCAAACACAGCAACAGATGTTTTAAAAATGACGGTTGTAAATCGTTATAAAAAAGAAAAGCCAGCAATTGCATTTATAAAAAACTTTGGAATAAAAGAAGGTGCCATTGCAAGTTCTGTTGGGCACGATTCACATAATATAATTGCAGTTGGCGTTTCAGACGAAGCCATTTGCAAAGCAGTAAATTTAATTATTGAAAATAAAGGAGGCGTTTGTGCTGTAAATTCATCCGAAGAAAAAATTGTTCCATTACCAGTTGCAGGAATTATGTCTGATAAACCTGCCCAAGAAATTGGCAAATCGTATGCAAAGTTAGATAAAATAGCAAAACAAATGGGCAGTAAATTACGAGCACCTTATATGAGTTTATCTTTTATGGCTTTGTTGGTAATTCCGTCTTTAAAATTGTCTGACAAAGGATTGTTTGATGGAAATAGTTTTCAATTTACTTCATTAGAGATTCAATAAAAAGCATATGTTTAAAAAAGAACTTCGAAAAATATATAAGAAAAAAAGAAGGGAATTATCTCCAACACAAAAATTGGAATTTGAGCAAGATATTTACACTCAAATTTTTGAATTGGATTTTTCTGAAATACAGGTTGTTCATCTTTTTTTAAGTATTAGAAAATACGATGAGATTAACACACAACCCATTATCGATTTTTTAAATAAAAAAAACAAAACACTTGTAGTTAGTAAATGCGATTTCGAAAATAATACATTGCAACATTTTATTTTCGATAAAAACACCCAATTGGAAGTAAACTCTTGGGGAATTCCAGAACCTGTAAATGCCAAAGAAATCGACCCAAAAGAAATAGATTTGGTTTTTGTGCCTATGCTAATTTCCGATGAAAACAACTACAGAGTTGGTTATGGAAAAGGATTTTACGATGGTTTTTTAGCCGAATGCAAACCCCAAGTAAAAACAGTTGGAATTAATTTTTTTAAACCCATTCCAAAAATAAATGATATTCATAAATTTGATGTAGCTTTGACACAAATTATTTATCCAAGAAAATGAGTTTACAACAAGATTTAGAGAAAAGAAGTGGCAACAAATGTGAGTTATGTTCAGCAACCAATAATTTAGCTGTTTACGATGTAAAACCAACCATAACAGGTGGTGGAGGAATGGATGGAAGTTTGTTGGCTTGTGAGATTTGTATCACTCAAATAGAGAATTCAGAAGAAATGGATGCCAATCATTGGCGCTGTTTAAACGACTCTATGTGGAGTGAGTTTAGAGCTGTAAAAGTGGTTGCTTGGCGCATGTTATCTCGTTTAAGAAACGAAGGTTGGCCAAAAGATTTGTTGGATATGATGTATTTAGAGGATGACGATTTACGTTTCGCAAAGGAGACAGGAGACCATTTAGATGAAAGCGAAAAAATTATTCATAGAGATGCAAATGGTGCTATTTTACAAGCTGGAGATTCTGTGGTTTTAATTAAAGATTTAAAGGTAAAAGGCTCGAGTATGGTTGCCAAACAAGGAACTGCAGTTCGTAGAATTTCTTTAGACCACGAAAACGCAAAATATATCGAGGGAAAAGTTGGACCAACGCAAATTGTAATTATTACAGATTACGTGAAGAAAATGGCGGAAAAAGAGTAATCTTCTCTTAATATCTCCAAAGGAGGAGACACTCTTGCGAAACTCTTTTTATAGAATTTGTAGCTCACTTTCCCCTTTGGGGAAAATGCCTGAAAGACAAAAGGAGATTACAACATTTTTTGTTGTTTTTTATAAAAAGAATCGGCTTGCAATTTCATTAAATCGCGAGCCATTTTTTGTTTATAAGCATAAATTTCTTCCTCTGTCGTAATATCTTCATATACTTTTTTGTTGACTGTAATATCTGCTTGCAACAATTGGTTTCTTTGGTCTACTTGTTGTTTTACCCATGTTTTTACAGCAGATTCGCTATCTTCTAATTTAAAATCGTATTCGCCTTTTGGTGAAATTAATTTTGCGAAAATGGGGGAAGTTTCTATTGCTAAAAACAACAAGAAAATAAAGAAAGATGGCAACCAAGGCAATTTTCCCAATGCATTTATTCTTGCCATTAATCCATCGAAATTTGCAATAATAGGCTGTGTTTTACTTTCGTATTTTTTTTGACTTTGTATTAATGTAGCAATAGCTGCTTCTTTATTTTTAATTTTTTCGGTGTTTTCTTTTCTTAAATTATTTAATGCTAATAAAGAGGCATCGTGTTTTTCTCGTTTTTCTTTGTAAACAGGTCCTTTGCCTAATAATTTGGTTCCTTTTCTACCTTCAGCTTCTGCTATATAGGTTTCGTACAAAGCATTTGTTTTCGCTTCTTGGATGTTAATTTCTTGTTTTAAATTTTCGATTTCTGAATTTATTTTCGCGATTTCTGGCGTAAACTGTGCTGCTATTTGCGTTTTGTTATCCAATGTCATTTGGTTTTTCTCCGTTAACAAAACCTGATTTATTTCTTTCTCAAATAACTTTAATTCTAAAGGTTTAGAAATTACAATGGCAATAATAACCGCCAATAAAATTCTTGGAGAAGCTTGTATAAATTCTTTCCATTTAGAATCTGACTTTCTAATTGTGGAAACAATAAAACGATCTAAATTAAAGATTAATAATCCCCAAACTAGTCCAAAGAAAATGGAAGCAAAGATATTATCGAAGACTGTAAAAAGCGCATAACTTCCAGCAATGGTTGCCATAATTGCAGTAAAAAAAACGGTGGCTCCAATACCAACATATTTGTTTTGTTCTCCATTAGAACAATTCTCAATTAGGTTTTTATCGACTCCAGAACAGGTTAGAAAGAAATTTTTAAGCACAGTGTGTTGATTTTAAACAGTCATTTCTAGTGAATTGTTGATTAATGAATTTGTTTATAACGAGAACTTGTAAAAGACTTCTCGATACAATTTTCTTATAAAATCGAAAATTACTTGAAGTGACATTGTGAATACTTACAACGTATTAAAACAGAATTTGTTACATGAAAAAACCTCGAATTTCGAGGTTTTTTTTGGACTATAATTAAAATTACTTTATTATTCAACCATTCCAAGTTGATTAATTTTAATTTTTTGATCTTTATTTATAGAGAAGCTTAAACGATTCCAAGCAGAGCCTTTGTTGCCTATTAAGTATATTTTATCATTTCCTCTTTTTAAATTAAAATAAAATTTGGAACTTTTAAGATCTGAATTATTTGCCATTCCTAACTCATTAATATCTGAATTTTTATTTGAAAAAGTTAGTTTTTTCCAAGCACAACCTTTTATACATTCTAGTTCTATTTCATCATCTTTTTTTTGAATAATTATTTCGAAAGGAATAACTTGAACCATCTTTTGTTTATTTTTTATTGGAGGAGGTGGAGGTAAATCATTTCCAGTTCTTTTTTTTCAATTAGTATAAGCCTTTTTTGCTTTTAAAATATCTTCTTTTGAAGCTTTTGGATTTGGTGGTGGAGGTGGGATTAATAATTTATCTTCTTTTGTTAATTCGCTACGTTTTTTGTACCAAACTTTATCTCCTTTACGCAATTTTACATATGGTTTTACAGGGTTGTCAGGATAAGAAACACTATTTTTTTGTGCACGATTCATTCTAAAATACATTCCACCTAAATCTGAGAATTCTCTGTCTATAATTTTTTTGTCTTTCTCAGACTTAAAAACATAATGTTTTCCTGTATTTTTTAGTTTCTCAAAATTAGTATGTTTTTTATTGTATTCTCTTTCAATATCAAGATTTACTAATTTTCCGTTTTTATAATATCTTGCAATTCTTTCATTTTTATCAAAAGTGTAGTAGTATCTATTATTATCGATTGTTATAAACCAGTTTGCGTTAAATTTAATAGAATCACTATTTGGATAACTAATTTTTAAAGCATTTACATCTTTTATTTTTAATTGAATATTTGTAACTGTTCCTATACTCTGCTTAGAAGATTTATTGGTTGGAATTGGAGAATCTATGTATTCTTTCTTTTTGGGTGTTTCTACTATTTCTTCAACATTGTATTCGTCTTTTAAATATTTTTGAAATTTTTCTACTCTCTTTTTATTTTGAGCTTCAAAATATTTTGTGGTTTCTAAGTTTGCTTGATTTTCTTGAGGAAAACGTTTACTTCTTGCATTTTTATATACATGACCATTGGAGTATCTCGCAAAATCTGTATGCTTATAATTGTTTAATACTGAATTATCAACAATTTTCCCATCAATCCAAACTGCATATTTGGTTTTATCTTTTAAAGCTTCAAATTGTTTTGGAGAGGGAACAATTTTCTTCAATTTTAAAGGTGGAGGAGGTGTTAAACGTGTTTTTTCAATAGCGCTTAATTCATCGTAAGTTTTACTAATTTTATTTCCATTTTTATCCTTACGTATAATTCTTAGATTTTTATAAACGTATTTTTTGTAAATTTCTGAATCAGATAGTTTTTCTTGATTATTTGGCTGTTCATGGACAGTTTCAATATTATCTTGCTTTTCTTGCGCTTCAACTCTTTCTGCAAAGAGGAAAATAAATCCTGCAATTAACGGAATTACCGCCAGTTTTTTTAGCAAGATTTTGGTGTGGGAACTTTTTGTAGTCATCATTTCTAATCTTTTTTTTGTGAGTGAATAATTCAAATTACTGGCCAAGTAATATTCGTTGTTCCAAGCAGCTTTATTTAATAATAAATGCTGGTATTGGAATGGGTTTTTATATTGATTGATAACCTTTTCGTCGGCTAAAAATTCATGGTTTAATTGGATTGCTTTTTTTAAGAAAATAAACAACGGATTTACCCAAAAAACAGCTTGTAAAAGTTCTATAAATAAAACATCAAACGTGTGTTTTTGTGTTACGTGTGTTAATTCGTGTGTAAATAATTCTGCTTCTATTTTTCCGTTTTTATAGTCTGTTTTGTTAATGAAAATAAAATTCCAAAATGTGTGTGGTAGTATTTTATCTTCTACTAATACCAAGGTTGCTTTTCCTTGTTTTACCTTTTCATTTTCATGAATTTTCTTTATAATTTTATACAAATTTCGTACAAATCTGTATAGCAGAATCGCACAAATAAAAAGGTAGATTCCCAAAATTATTTGAGAGTAATCGATCCTTTCTTCAATAAGTATTGGGGTGGTGTTTTCCACAAAGAAAGAATCTTCCATGGTTGTTGGAACTGTATTTACAATTGATTTTACATAGGTTGTAAAGGTTATTAACGGCGCTAAAAACGAAAACAAAACACTTCCTAATAAATAGAAACGATTAAAGTTGTGCATTTTTTCTTTTTCCAACACAAAATGATAGAAAAATAACAAAAGTGCTAAACAAGTTGCCGATTTTAAGAGGTAAATAATCATTTTTGTTGCTTTTTAATTTGACTGTCAATTACCTTTTTTAATTCCTCTAACTCGTCTGTAGAAAGGTTGGTTTCCTTTGTGAAAAATGACGCAAACTGACTCGCAGAATCGTTAAAGAAATTTTTAATCAACCCATTTACGTGGTTCGAAAAATAGTCTGTCTTTTTAATAATCGGATAATATTCTCGTGATTTTCCGAATAATTTATAGTTGATAAAACCTTTATCAGCAATTCTTTTTAACAAAGTAGCCACTGTTGTTGTTGCTGGTTTTGGTTCTGGATAATCTTCTAATAAATCTTTTAAAAATGCTTTTTTACGTTTCCATAAATACTGCATTAATTGTTCTTCGGTTTTAGATAATTGCATAAGAATTCTATTTTACTCTACAAACATAGAACAAAAAAATGAATTCTACAAATGTAGAGTTAAAATATTCTGCAAAAAAAAAACACCTTATAACAAAATGTAATTTGTTATAAGGTGTAATCTCCAAAGTATACTAAATAATAATTTAATACGAACTTTTATTATTTATTTGATAAAAAATGTTACTCTTCTAGCTAATTGTCTAGCATCTTTGGAAACACTTGTATCTTCGCCATTACCTTTATAAGATAATCTGCTAGCATCTATTCCTGCAGCAACTAAAATGTCGTAGACTTTTTTAGCTCTTTTTGCAGACAAAGCAGTGTTGTATCCATCAAGTCCAGTTTCATCTGCATAACCTATTAATTCTGCATTTACAGACGAATTTTGTTTCATATATAATTTTAGATAATTAATAGCATTATGAGATCCTTTTTGGATTGTTGTTTTGTTTACATCGAAATAAACATTTACATAACCATTGTTAAATAACTCCTTAACGAAATCTTTATTTGCAACAGTATTTGTAGCGTTATTGTTTGTGTTTGCTTTGTTGTATCTGCGATCTAATTCCGACATTAATTTGTTTTTATCAAAGTCAGTATTTTTCTTTTTCAACTCAGCAATTTTATCTTCTGCTTGTTGCAAACGATTTTGAATTTCTTCTAATTCGTTTGCTTCCATAACATCTTCGTAATACCAATCTGCGTGCTTTTCGTGGTTACCTAAAGCAATATTTAAACCAGCAGAATAATTAAAAATACCACCTGTTAACCCTCTTCTCTTAATAGTTGCTGTTCCATCGAAAGTACGTTGTTGGTAAAAATGCCCAATTGCAGATACGTCGAAAAATAAAGAAACTCTATCTGTTAATTTAACTTGAGGTGTAATACCAGCCATTACATTAATTACTTGATCGCGACTCGCATCTACAGGCGATTTTGGGTATAATCTAGAAAAACCAGCTCCACCATGTAATAAAAGATTAAAACGATTTGTCCAGCTTTTAAAGTTTAAAATATTTCCAGCATTTACAACACCTTCTAAAGAGGCTCTGTAATAATTAGATTCGAAAGGCTTACTGTTTTTACCTTCTGTAAACTTATTGTAACCTAAATCTAAACGAAGACCAAATTTTTCGTTAAACATATATCTTACACCTAAGTTGGTTTGCCAAAAATCTGGCTGTTTAATTTCTGGATTATAACCTGAAGCTAAAGGAAATACAGGGGTGTGAACACCAACTCCTACGTCTATAGACCATTGGTTAAAGTCTTGTGCATTTGTTTGAAACATGGAACCAAATAAAAGAGTTCCTAGTAATAATTTTTTCATAGTTTTATATGTTTTATAATTCAATACAAAATTAAGGCATTGCCATATAAAACCATTGAAGAAACCGTTAAAGTTAGATTGATTTAAAGTGAAATTTTTCTTAAAATTCGTAGCTATAGCTGTTAAAATTTAACATTTTAATAAAGACGGTATTGTCGTTTTAAATTTTTAAAAAAAGCTTTATATATTTGTGTTCTGTAAATCAGTAAATTACTGGGAAAAATGAAAAATAAATTAATTTTATTAGTAGGAATCCTCCTTTTTGCATCTTGTGCAACAAAAAAGTTCAAAGAAAAATGGATGCAAAAAGAAGCACCAGCAACTTTTAAAGCAAGATTTGAAACCACACAAGGTAATTTCGATATTGAAGCAACTAGAGAATGGTCTCCAAAAGGTGTGGATCGTTTGTATCAATTAATTAAATATGGCTATTATAACGATGTTGCAATTTATAGAGTCGTACCAAATTTTGTGGCTCAATTTGGAATTCATAACGATTCTTTAATTAATAAAAGTTGGCAAAAAGGAGTTGAAGATGAACCAGTAATAAGAAAAAACGATTCTATGACTATTTCTTTTGCTAGAGGAGGAGTAAATACGAGGTCGAATCAAATTTTTATAAATTTAAAAGAAAATCATCGTTTGGATAAGTTGGCATATTCTGGAGTTACAGGTTTTCCTGTGGTTGCAAAAGTAATTGCTGGCCAAGAAAATGTTTTAAAGTTTTATGATGGTTATGGAGATAAATTAGGAAGACAACAAGGTAAAATTAATAAATTGGGGAATGCTTTTTTAAGAGAAAAATATCCAAAGGTAGATTATATTTTAAAAGCTTATATATTAAAGAAATGATGATAAAAAAAATACCTTTTCTATTTTTTGTAGCTGTTTTATTTGGTTTTAATTTTACTTTTTCTCAAGTTAAATTTGAAAAGGAATATCGTTTAAAAACTTCAGATGTTCCTAAAAAAGCATTACACATAGTTACTATGTGGGATTTTAAAAAGAAAGTAAAATGGTATGCAGAAGAAAGTCAAGATGGTAAAACAGTTGAAGCTAAAGTTTGCCATAATAGGAATAGAATCAGTTTAGAATTTGAAGAAAATGGTACACTAATAGATGTAGAAAAAACTGTAAAATTTAGTGATTTAGAAGAGGACATACAGAAAAATATAGAAAACACATTGTCTAAAAAATTCAAGAAATTTCGTTTTAAGAAAGTTCAAATTCAATTTATAGGTGATGAAAGTGCTATTTATAACGAGATATTTAATCTGAAATCACATCATAAAAAGATAATTCCAAAATATGAAATTATTGTAAAAGGCAAAAAAGAAAAAAGATACCAGAATTTTGAAATTTTGTTCAATAGAAAAGGAGAAATAGAAAAAGAGTTGCTTATTAAATCGTCAGATTCCACTAATTTAGAATTTTAATGAAATCATTTCTAACACTTTTAGTTACTTTTTTTATTGGATTTTCACTTTTTGGACAATCAGATTTTAATTTGGGTTTTTTACCAAAAGTTGTAGTGGGAAAAAAGCTATCAGACCAAACAAAATGGGTAAATAGTATTGAGTCTAGAACTATAGTTTATGATGAAGATTATCAGTTTTCTCATAGTTTGGTAGATGTTTCTTCCATTTTATCATTCAAAATAAACACCAATCAATCTGTAAATTTTGGATATATTATTCGTTTCGAAGATTCAGAGATTATCCACAGAACTTTTCAGCATTACAATATTGTCAGTTCTTTTTCATCCTTGAAATTAGGACATCGTTTTGCTTTTGAACAGTTTTATCAAACTCAAAAACAAACCACTTTTAGAACACGTTACAGAGTGAGCCTAGAAAAACCTTTAAATGGAGAACGAGTTGATGTAAGCGAATTTTATATAAAAATTGGTAACGAATATTTGTATGATTTTGATGAGGATGATTTGGAAATTCGATTTACGCCTTATTTAGGTTATCAAGCCACTAAAAAAGACAAAGTAGAATTTGGGTTGGATTATAGATTAAGTACTTTTATACATAATCAAACCGAAAACCGACTTTGGATTCGTGCAACTTGGTATATTTCTTTATAAATTAAAGTTATTTTTTTAAATTATTTTCAACTTCAACATAAAAGTTTTTATCAACTTCAAATTGTTGTTTTTGTTGAGACGATAATGGTAATTCTTTCTTTTCTGATGCTGGATAAATCCATTTTGGTTCATCATCAATAAAAATTCTTAAAGGCATTTCAAAACCATCTACAACATTTGTCCAACGATAACTTAAAGTATTATTTTTTATTGAATATTCTAATGTAGGAATCCTTATATCTCTTAAATATTGATTGAAAAAAGGTGTTAAATCCATACTTGTTTCCTTGCTTAAAAAAGATTCTATTTGCTGTGTAGTAACTGTTTGGTGGTAGAAAACTTTGTTCATTTTTCTTAAAATCATTCTCCATTTTTCATCGTTATTTACCAACTGTCTTAATGTATGTAATAAGTTACCTCCTTTGTAGTACATATCTCCAGAACCTTCTTTATTAACATTGTATGTTCCAATAATTGTTGCTTTATTTTCAATGGCTTTTCTAGTACCTATAACGTACTCAGATGCTGCTTTTTTACCATAATAATAATCTAAAAATAAATTTTCGGAATAGTTGGTAAAGCTCTCATGTATCCACATATCTGCAATATCTTTGTTTGTAATATTGTTTGCAAACCACTCGTGGCCAGATTCGTGAATGATAATAAAATCGAATTTTAAACCCCAACCTGTTCCCGATAAATCTCTTCCTAAATACCCTTTTTTGTATTTATTTCCATACGTAACAGAACTTTGGTGTTCCATTCCTAAGTAAGGAACTTCTACTAATTTAAACCCATCTTCGTAAAAAGGATAAGGACCAAACCAGTGTTCGAAAGCTTTCATCATTTTTGGCGCATCTTTAAAATGCTCTTTGGCTTTTTCTAAATTGTATTTTAAGACATAATAATCCATATCTAAATCTCCTTTTTCTCCTTTAAAAACTTCAGAAAAATGTGCATAATCGCCAATATTTACGTTTACTCCATAATTATTTATAGGATTGTTTACATACCAATTGTAGGTTTTTGTTGTGCCATTATCAACCACACTTTCCAATCTACCATTAGAAATATCCATTAAATTTTTTGGAACAGTAACACTAATTCGCATGTTTTCTACTTCGTCATACATATGATCTTTACAAGGCCACCAAACGCTTGCGCCCAAACCTTGGCAAGAAGTCGCCACAAAATGCTTTCCATTTTTATCTTTTTTCCAAGAAAAACCTCCATCCCAAGGAGCTCTAATGGCTTCTTTCGGATTTCCTTCGTAATAAACAACAATACTTTCTTTGTTGCCTATTTCCTGCTTCTTTATCAGTTTTACAAAATGTGCATTTCCATCGTGAATTACTTTCAACTCTTTGCCATCTTGAGTAACTTTTGTAATGGATAAGGGTGCTTGCAAATCGACCTGTAAAGTTTGATTTTCTTTTAAAACAGTGTATTTAATCGTATTTTTTCCTGAAATAAATTTATCATCGGGTTTTACTTCTACATCTAAATGATAATAGGTTAAATCCCACCAAATTCTTTCTGGAGTTATAGATCCTCTAAGTGTATCTTGTTTTGTGTATTTGCTTCTCTCGCTAAGTAAACCTTGTGCTTTTGCGGATGAAAATCCTAAGAAAAGAAAGAAAATTAAAATTATTTTTTTCATATAAATTATTTCAGTTTAAAACCTTCAGCTGGTTTTGCGTTTAAAAGATGAGTTACGAAGTAATCCCAACGTTTTCTGGTCATATATTTTGTCATATCTCCATAACCATGTCTTTTGTTTGGAAACAAAATCATATCGAAATCTTTATTCGCTTTAATTAAGGCTTCTACTACCAACATTGTGTTAGATGGAGGCACATTATTATCCATAGAACCATGGGTTATTAATAATTTTCCTTTTAAATTTTTCGCAATTAATTGATTTGCTTGATTGTCGTAATTTGTGGTTTTATCTGCTTTCCCTTCCAAAGTTCCTTCCTCTAAAAGTCCTTGCCATTTTTCGCCCCAATCTGCTTCGTAATTTCTATTATCGTGGTTTCCTGCACCAGAAACTGCTACATCATAAAATTCTGGATACTCAAAAACAGCTCTTGTAGAAGCGAAACCACCTCCTGAATGCCCCCAAATTCCAACACGTTCGATATCCATTCCTTTATATTTTTGCGCTAATTGTTTAATAGCAGTAATATTATCTGGCAAACCATTATCGCCCATGTTTCCATAATAAGCATCATGAAAAGATTTAGAACGCATTGGAGTACCCATTGCATCTACTGCAACAACAGCGAAACCGAGTTCTGCAACTGCTTGGAAATCTCTCCAAACAGGCCTAAAACCATAATAACCTACACTTCCAGATTGTGGTCCTGGATAAATGTAATTTAAAACAGGGTATTTTTTAGATTCGTCGTAATTACTAGGTAAAAACATAACTCCATAAAGATCTGTTTTTTTGTCTCTTGCTTTTACAGAAAATTCAATTGGTTCTTGCCAATTATTGGCTTTTAATTCAGAAATATCTGCAGCTTCTAAATCCATTATTTTTTTTCCATTTCCATTTCTTAAGACAGAAACAGGTGGAGTTGTAGTTGTAGAATAGGTGTCTACCAACATAGAATAATCATCAGAAAAAGTAACAGAATGTGTTCCTTTAGATGGTGTTAAGTTGGTAAGATTTGTTCCATCGAAATTTACTTTGTAATAGTAATTGTGGTAGGGATTTCCTTCTTCTTTTCCGCCAGCTGTAAAATAGATTTGTCTATTTTTTTCATCAATATGTTTTACTTGTTTTACAAGCCAATCTCCAGAGGTAATTTGGTTTTTTAATTTTTTTGTAGCTAAATCATATAAATATATATGGCCCCAATTTGTTTTTTCTGAATACCAAATAAATTCGTTAGAACCGAATAAAACTTTCCAATTTTCCGCGTTTACGCCAGATTCGTAGTAGGTATCGACTTCTTCTTTATGGATAGAGATTACTTTTCCAGAATTTGCATCTGCAATTTGTAAATGCGCTATTTTATGATCTCTAGAACCAGAAACAAAGGCAAATTTAGTTCCTTCTTTATTCCATTGTGCGTCTAATAATTCGTTATTCCAATCTGCAATATGGTCTGTTGTGGTTCCTCTTTGGAAATCTGGTTTCATTTTTAAACGAACCATTTTTGGTTTTTTTCCTAAGTGAATAATTACTCTTTCGATTGTAAATATTTTCTTATCTCCTGGAAGTGGATGTTTCCAAGCTTCTAATTTAGGGTGCCCAACATTTGTAGATGTTAAATACATCATACCAACACCTCTTGCATCTTGTTGAAACGTAGCAATTTTATCGGAATTTGGCGACCATTTTAAGACAGCTCCATCACTTTTTATCCAGCCAGCATTGTTGGTTGCATATCCATAATCTTCTTTTCCATCGAAAGTAATTTGCGTTTTTTTATTGGTTTCTAAATTACGAATCCAAAGGTTGTAATGATCTATATAAGCTGCTAATTTTCTATTTGGAGAAATATGCTCGTTTCTGTTTACTTGTTTTGTGTCTTTTTCAATTTCTTCAATGGAATTATTTTTTAAATTGTAAGCATATTTTTGCTTAGTAACAGTAAAATGTACTTTTTTCATGTCTTTAGAAAAAGACACGTTATATATAGGTAACGAATTTTCTGTAATATTAAAGTTCATTTTTTCAGATAAGACTTTTGCTAATTTTTGATGATCAAATGCGTCTTTTTTAGTTTTTTTTCTGGCATCTGCCAAAACAAACCTATTGCCTTCTTTTGTGTTTGTGGTGTATATTAATTTATTTTTTTTGGCAAAGGAAACTCCATAAACTTGATTGTATACTTTTCTGTACAAACTCCTGTCCATAAATTTTGCGGCTGCTTCGTATTCTGCAACAGTAAATTGTTTTTGATTTTCTTGAGCTTTTAATGCGCTGAATGCAAATATGATAAGAAAGCTACATATAAAATTTGCTTGTAAATTTGGTTTCATAAAGTTTCTTTTTTATTGAGAGATAAATCTGTAAAATATTTATAAAAATAAGGAATGGTTTCAATTCCTTTTAGGTAATTCCACACGCCAAAATGTTCGTTTGGAGAATGAATGGCATCCGAATTTAAACCAAAGCCCATTAAAATAGTTTTACTTTTTAACTCTTGTTCGAAAAGTGAAACAATGGGTATGCTTCCTCCACTTCTTTGTGGAATTGGTGTTTTACCAAAAGTGGCTTTATAAGCTTTACTAGCAGCTTTGTATGCGATATTATCTATTGGAGTTACATAACCTTGCCCTCCATGATGTGGAGTTACATTTACAGTAACTGCATTAGGTGCAATACTCTCAAAATGTTTTTTGAATAATTGGGTAATTTCTCTCCAATCTTGATTAGGAACTAATCGCATCGAAATTTTAGCAAAAGCTTTACTTGCAATTACTGTTTTTGCACCTTCACCAATGTAACCTCCCCAAATTCCATTTACATCTAAAGTAGGCCTAATGGAGTTTCGTTCGTTTGTAGAATATCCTTTTTCACCATAAACATCGCCAATAGCAATCGATTTTTTATAATCTTCTAAAGAGAATGGAGCTTTTGCCATTTCTGCTCTTTCTTCTGATGATAAATCTTCCACTTTATCATAAAAACCAGGGATTGTAATGTGATTATTTTCATCGTGAAGTGAAGCAATCATTTTGGTTAGAATATTAATAGGATTTGCAACTGCACCACCATACAAACCAGAATGTAAATCTCTATTTGGCCCAGTAACTTCTACTTCCACATAACTTAAACCACGCAAACCTGTGGTTATAGATGGAATATCGTTGGCAATCATGCCAGTGTCTGAAATTAAAATAACATCGTTGGCTAATTTTTCTTTATTTCTTGGAACAAACCAAGCCAAACTTTCTGAACCTATTTCTTCTTCACCCTCTATCATAAATTTTACGTTGCAAGGTAAATTTCCTGTGGAAGTCATATATTCTAAGGCTTTTACATGCATATACATTTGCCCTTTATCGTCGCAAGAACCTCTTGCAAAAATCGCTCCTTCTGGATGAATACTGGTTTTTTTAATTACGGGTTCGAAAGGTGGAGAATGCCATAAATCGATAGGATCTGCTGGTTGCACATCATAATGGCCATACACTAAAACTGTGGGCAAATTTTTGTCGATAATTTTTTCTCCATAAATAATAGGGTAACCAGGTGTTTCGCACATTTCTACATGGTCGCAACCTGCTTTTTTTAAACTTTCTAAAACAAAATCGGCTGTATTTAAAACATCTTTTTTGTATGCTTTGTCTGCACTAATTGAAGGAATTTTTAATAAATCGATTAATTCGTCTAAAAAGCGTTGTTTGTTATTTTTTATATAAGAATTTATAGCACTCATAATTTTTTTATTTCTTTCAAAAATATAAAAATTATAATGAACAAGTTTGTAGTTTATAAGGATTGTTTATATTTGCATCCCGAAATCTTCGGAAAAAGTTGCAGGCGTGGTGGAATTGGTAGACACGCTAGACTTAGGATCTAGTGCCGCGAGGTGTGAGAGTTCGAGTCTCTCCGCCTGTACAATGTAGAAGCTGAAGTGAAAACTTCAGCTTTTTTATTTTAATTAATTTTTATTTGATGAAAGCATATCCGTTAAAATTTTCGCCAGTATTTAGCTACAGATTATGGGGAGGAGAAAAGCTAAAAACAGTTTTACAAAAAGAATATTCAGAAAATAATATTGGAGAATCTTGGGAAATATCTGATGTAGAAAATAGCGAAACAGTTGTTCTTGAAGGTGTTTATAAAGGGAAAACACTTAGAAATCTAATTAAAGAATTTAAAGGAAATTTTTTAGGAAATAAGGTTTACCAACAATTTGGGAATGAATTTCCTTTATTAATAAAATTTATTGATGCAAAAACGCCTTTGTCTATTCAAGTGCATCCAAGCAACGAAATTGCAAAAGAACGACACAATTCTTTTGGAAAAAATGAAATGTGGTATGTGATGGAAGCTGATGAAAATGCAGAATTAATCGTTGGTTTTGATAAAGAATTAGATAAAGAAGGGTATAAAAAACATGTAGAAAAAGGTTCTATTTTAGAAGTTTTACACCATGAAAAAGTTATTGAAGGAGACACTTTTTACATTCCAACAGGAAGAGTGCATGCAATTGGAGCAGGTGTTTTATTGGCGGAAATTCAGCAAACATCAGATATAACATATCGAATTTACGATTACGATAGAGTAGATGCTAAAACTGGTAAACTAAGAGATTTACACAACGATTTAGCGATTGATGTTATCGATTTTAAATCTTATAAAGAGTACAAAACTTCTTATAAAACGACTCCGAATATTTCTAATGAATTAGTGCATTCGCCTTATTTTAAAACAAATATTATAATTGTTGAAGACACTATTGTAAAAGATTATTCTAATTTAGATTCTTTTGTAATTTACATTTGTGTTGAAGGTAGTTTTGCACTAATTGATAATAGAAAAACAACCTATTTACAAAAAGGAGAAACTGTTTTATTGCCAGCTTCCATAGAGAAAATGGAGGTAAATGCGATATCTCCTAAAAGTAAACTTTTAGAAGTTTATTTATAATTATTATAAAGAAATAATTTCGAAATCTTCCGTTTTTTCTACCGATAAAAAAAGACTTTGGGTTTCTTTAGGTGGAACTGTAAGTTTTCTTTTCGTTAAATCTATCCAAGCTCCATAGACTTTAATTTTTGCGGATAATTTTCCAGCTTCATTAAAAACTTCGTGTACTAATTTCCAGCGTTCGTTATTTTCGGAAATACCAGATAATTTTAAATTTACGGAGATATTTTCTCCTAAATGAATTTCTTTTCGGAACGAAGTTTCTTCAGTAAATAGAATTGGGCCAATATTGTGTTTTGTAAATTCTTCAATAGAGAAATTGTGTGCAGCAAAAAAACGGACACGAACTTCTGCAGCATAATCGTTGTAAGCTGTATGACGCATGTGTCTATTGGGATCGAAATCCGACCATTTTGTAGCAAATTCAATTTTAAAATTCATAGTTTGTAGTTAAAAAAAACCTGATAATTTTTTAAATTTTATCAGGTTTATAAGATAGTTTGTAATTTAATTTTTTACGATTTGTCTAGCGTTTTTCAGTTTTAGTTCACTTAAAACATTCAAAGCCTCTGCAACATATACATCTTTAGAAAGATTTTTATGCCAGTTTTCTCTTTTCTGCTCTAAAATAGAATCTTTTTTTAATAAAGGAAGCTCGTATTTAGGAGAGTTAAAACTTAAATTAGATGTGTATTCGAAAGCAGATTTATATTTTTTTGCCGAATTTTCTTGTTTCTTACTATCATTAGAAAAATCTTTATAATTTAAAGAAAACGAAGT
Source organism: Polaribacter cellanae (assembly GCF_017569185.1). Lineage (NCBI taxonomy): Bacteria > Pseudomonadati > Bacteroidota > Flavobacteriia > Flavobacteriales > Flavobacteriaceae > Polaribacter > Polaribacter cellanae. The sequence continues at coordinate 3,306,057 of NZ_CP071869.1, forward strand.
GTTGTCCTGATTTTTCTTCAACCACTTAGCATAATCGTTTATTAAATTGAATTTTGGATTTTTTGCAATTCGTTCTTTACTGTTATTTACAACTTCAGAAAAGTTTTCGTAAGAATTTGTTTGGGTATATTTTGCTTGAGGAACTTTATCCCAAGCCAAAGCACCTTCTAAATCGCGCTCTCCATACTTCATATAGCTATATCTGTCTGGCATTGCAATATCCGAATATACACCTTCAATTTGTGTAGAACCTCCATTTACTCTGTAGAATTTTTGGATGGTCATTTTTATGGCACCTAAATCATCTTTAAACTTCGGATAAAAATTATTAATAGGAATTAGACTTTGTACAGTTCCTTTTCCATAGGTTTGGTTTCCTCCAATAATTACTGCACGACCATAATCTTGCATTGCAGCCGCAAAAATTTCGGAAGCAGAAGCAGATAATTCGTTTACCAAAACCACAACAGAACCATCCCATTGCATTTTTGGATCTACATCATTCTTTACAATTGGGTCTTGTCCACGATATTTTACCTGAACAACTGGGCCTTCAGTAATAAATAAACCAGCAATTTCAATGGCAGTCTTTAAAGAACCTCCTCCATTGTTTCTTAGGTCGATCAATAGACCAGAAACACCTTCGCTTTTTAAACGTTCAATTTCTTTCTCCATATCTTTTGCAGAATTTCTTGCATTGCTATCAGAAAAATCGATATAAAACCTTGGTAAATCTATTAAACCATATTTTTTACCATTTTTTTGTACAATGGTAGATTTTACAAACGTTTCTTCTAATTCTACAACATCTCTAATAATTGAAATTATTTTTGTAGAACCATCTAATTTTTTCTTAACAGTTAATCTTACTTCAGTACCTTTTTTACCTTTAATAAATTTAATGGCATCATCTAAACGCATACCTACAATATCTACAGGTTCTTTATCTCCTTGCGCAACTTCTAAGATAATATCGCCTTTTTCTAAATCACCTTGTTTCCAGGCAGGACCACCAGAAACCAATTCGAAGATTTCTGTATAGATTCCTTTAGGAGATAGACGTGCACCAATTCCTTCTAATTTACCAGACATGTCTTGGTCGAAACGCTCTTTTATTCTTGGAGCCATATATGTTGTATGTGGGTCAAAAGCGCCAACTATACTGTTTAAAAAAGTAGAAAACCAATCTTCGTGTTCTAATTCTTCGATTCTTAAATACAATTCGTCCATATTTTTTAGAACGTCTGCTCTCGCTTCTTTTTCGAATTCTTTAAACGATTTTGTTTTATAATTCTTATCTTTTTTTAATTTATTTTCTTGTTTTTCAAGTTTGTTTTGTATTCTACTAAGTGTACTTAATTTTAATTGTTTTCTCCAATAATCAATCAATTCACTTTCGTTTTTTGCAAAAGGAACTTTCTCGTAATCGACATCTATAACCTCTTTTTTGTTAAAATTAAAAGGTTTTGCTAAAATAGCTGCATAATACAACTTTGCTTCTTTTATTTTTTTAGAAAAACGATTATATACCAAATTGTAAAAGGAAACATCGTCTTTTAAAAGCTGATTGTCGATTTCGTATTTATATTTAGAAAATTCTTTTAAATCTTCTTGGGTGAAATAACGTTTGCTAGGATCTAAACCATCTATAAAACTTTTGTAAACTTTTTCAGAGAAATCGTCATTCATGTCTTTTACAACAAAATGGCCTCTTGTAAGTATGTTTTTTAGAACATAAATAAGAATTTTGTCTTTGTTAGGGTCTTTAATGTCAGTGTCGTTATTCGCTTGAAAACTTATGCTAAATAGTAGTATAAAAATTGCCAATATCGAAATGCTAATCTTTTTTCTCTTGTTCATAAATAATATGTCGTGATTTGTATTGTATAATTACTCTTGTTGGTTTATTGGTTACTAAAATAATGCCAATTTTTTTTAAAAACGAATATTCTTCTTATTTTTATTTGGAGGTTTTTAGAGCTTAAAACTAATTAGTACAATATTACGCAAAAAAAGACTCGAATATTCTTTACAAATTGTTAAAAAGAAACTCCCATAAATGAACTACATTTGTTTTAGAAATAACCAATTATGCAAGAAAAACCATTAATTTTAGTAACCAACGACGATGGAATTACAGCTCCAGGATTAAGAGCTCTGATAAAAATAATGAACAAAATTGGCGATGTTGTAGTGGTTGCTCCAGACAGTCCACAGAGTGGAATGGGTCATGCAATTACTGTAGATAACGTGCTTACTTGCAACCCGATTACAATAGACGAAGGCCCACAATTAGAATATACCTGTTCTGGAACTCCTGCAGATTGCGTAAAAATGGCAGTCAATCAAATTTTAAATAGAAGACCAGATTTGTGTGTTTCTGGGATAAACCATGGAGCTAACTCTTCTATAAATGTAATATATTCTGGAACCATGAGTGCCGCAATTGAAGCTGGCATAGAAGGGGTTCCTGCGATTGGTTTTTCTTTATTAGATTTTAAATGGCATGCAGATTTTAAACCATCAGAAGAATTTGTAAAAAACATTACATTAAATGCACTTTTAAACGGAATTCCAGAAGGTGTAGTTTTAAACGTAAACATCCCAAATTTAAAAAAGGAAGAAATTAATGGAGTTAAAATTTGCAGACAAGCAAATGGGTATTGGAAAGAAATTTTCGACAAGCGTAAAAGTCCGTTTGGAAAAGAGTATTATTGGCTTTCTGGCGAATTTGTAAATAAAGATAAAGGACAAGATACAGATATTTATGCGTTGGAAAATGGATATATTTCTGTAGTTCCTGTTCAATTTGATATGACTGCACATCACATGATTCAAAAATTAAACTCTTGGGAACTGTAAAAAAAGATATTTTAATAGGAATTTTAGTTTCGCTATTTGCCACTTTTGGAGGCATTTTTTTATATTTAGAATACTTTTCTAGATATGAATTTAACGAAACTCTACAAATGATTCGTGAAGGAAATTTATATGGAAAGGTGCTTTCTTTAGCTGCAATTCCGAATTTGTTTGTGTTTTTTATTTTTATTAAAAAGAAACAAGATTATAAAGCAAAAGGGGTTTTAATTGCGACGATTTTAATTGCTTTAACAACGCTCTTATTAAAATTTTTCTAAAATGAAATACTACATAATTGCAGGCGAAGCTTCTGGAGATTTGCACGGTTCTAATTTAATGAAAGAATTGTATAAAGCAGATACAAATGCAAATATTCGTTTTTGGGGAGGAGATTTAATGAAAGCTGTTGGCGGAACATTGGTAACACACTACAAGGAACGTGCCTTTATGGGCTTTGTAGAGGTTTTAATGAACCTGGGTAAAGTTTTAGGTTTTATTAAATTTTGCAAAAAAGATATTGCAGATTTTAAACCAGATGTACTAGTTTTTATAGACAATTCTGGTTTTAATTTACGAGTTGCAAAATGGGCAAAAGAAGCAGGTTTTAAAACCAATTATTATATTTCTCCACAAGTTTGGGCAAGCAGAGCAGGTAGAGTAGAAGATATTAAAAGAGATATCGATAAGATGTTTGTAATTCTTCCTTTCGAAAAAGAGTTTTACAAAAAACACAATTACGAAGTTTCTTTTGTTGGGCACCCATTAATTGATGCAATTGCTGGTAGAAAACAAGTGAGAGAAAAAGAGTTCCGAAAAACACATAATTTAAGTAATAAGCCAATTATAGCATTATTACCAGGAAGTAGAAAGCAAGAAATTTCTAAAATGTTGGCGGTAATGTTGTCGTTAACAAAAGATTTTAAAGACTACGAATTCGTAATTGCAGGAGCTCCAAGTCAAGATTTACGTTTTTATAAAAAAATAATTAAAGGAAAAGAAGTAAAATTTATCAATAATAAAACACACGATTTATTAAGTGTTTCTTACGCGGCTTTGGTGGCTTCTGGAACTGCCACTTTAGAAACTGCTTTGTTTAAAGTGCCACAAGTAGTTTGTTATAAAGGAAGCGCGATTTCTTATCAGATTGCAAAAAGAATTATTACACTTAAATTTATTTCTTTGGTAAATTTAATAATGGATAAAGAAGTAGTAAAAGAATTAATTCAGAACGATTTCACAACAAAAAACCTTCGAAAAGAACTTACTAAGATTTTAGAACCAAAACATAGAGAAGAATTATTTTTACAATATTTCGATTTAGAAAAAAAATTAGGAGGAAAAGGAGCCTCTAAAAAAGTAGCAACAGAAATTGTAAACCAGTTTAATTAGATGAAAAAAGGTGTTTTCCTTGTTGTTTTATTCTCTATGTTGATGAGTTGCTCTTCTTCAAAAAAAGTTGTTAAAACGTCTAATAAACCAATTTCGAAAGCCGATAAGATTGTTACAAATGCCCTAAAATACCAAGGTGTTAGATATAAATTTGGAGGCACAACAACTAGAGGAATGGATTGTTCTGGAATTGTATATGTTGCTTTTGGAGAAGAAAATGTACAGTTGCCAAGAATCTCTAGAGATATGGCGAAAGCTGGAAAGAAAGTCTCACTTAAAAAGGTTAAAAAAGGCGATTTATTATTCTTTAAAACGTCTAAAACAAGAAGAAGAATCAATCATGTAGGCTTAATCGTTTCCGTTAAAAAAGGAGTTATTCGATTTATACATTCTACAACTTCTAGAGGAGTTATTATTTCTTCATTATCAGAAAAATATTGGAAAAAAGCATTTGTAAAAGCGATTGCTATTTTGTAATTTATTGTTTTTTAGATATTTGTAAAATAAATAGTATCTTTAACGAGCCATGAGAAAGTTAAAGAGTTATTTACCAATGCACTTTACAGTGTTTTTAATAATTGGAATCCTCGTTCAATTTTATACAAATTTTTGGCAGTTTAATTTTCAAGAATCTTTTTTAATATTTTTAGTATTTGCATTTTTATTACTGATTAGAAATCGCTTTTTTACAACTATTTTAACTGCAATTATTTTCTTTACTATTGGTGTTTTTGCAGTTTTTATTACAGATTGCTCTAACTACGATAATTATTATCAACATCATTTAAAAAACGAAACAAACGCTGTTCTTAAAATAACTAAAGTTTTAAAATCTGGAAATTATTCAGATAAATATGAAGCTGAAGTAATTCAAATTCAACAACAAAAAACGAGAGGAACCATTTTATTAAATGTTCAAAAAGATAGTTTTTCTAATTCTTTAAAAGTAGATGATTTAGTAAAATTAAAAGCTGATTTTTTAGCGATATATCCGCCTTTGAACCCATATCAATTTAACTATAAATCTTATTTGGCTAGACAAGGAATTTATCAACAAATATTTACAGAAAATAATCAGTTTTTAAATTTGGAGTCTCAAAGTTCCACGATTATTGGTTTGTCTGCAAAATTTAGAGATTTAGTACAAGAATCACTAAAGAAATATCATTTTAAAGAAGACGAATTATCTGTAATAAATGCGTTGCTTTTAGGGCAAAGACAAGATGTTTCGAAAGAATTAATTGCAGATTATTCCAGAGCAGGCGCAATTCATATTCTAGCAGTTTCGGGTTTACATGTTGGTGTAATATTGTTAATGCTTTCTTTTCTATTAAAACCTTTAGAAAGAATACAAAATGGAAAATACTTAAAAACGATACTTATAATTTTTCTATTATGGATGTTTGCTTTTATTGCAGGTCTTTCTGCATCTGTATTAAGAGCAGTAACTATGTTTACATTTTTGGCAGTTGGCTTGGGTTTTAAAAAGAAAAATGTTGTTTTTTTCTCTTTAGTATCTTCCTTATTTCTACTACTAATAATAAAACCAATGTTTCTGTTTGATGTTGGTTTCCAGCTAAGTTATTTGGCAGTTTTTGGGATTATTTGGGTACAACCAAAATTATATCAACTCATGCAACCAAAAGTAAAAATTTTAGATAAAATATGGCAATTATTCACAGTTTCAATAGCTGCTCAAGTAGGAATTTTACCTTTAAGTATCTATTATTTTGAACAAATTCCAGGGTTATTTTTAGCTTCTAACTTAGTAATTATTCCTTTCTTGATGTATATTTTAATTGGTGGAATTGTAATAATTATTACTTCATTATTAAATATTTTACCGCAATTTGTAGCAGATTTATATGGAATTGTAATTTCGTGGATGAATAATTTTGTAAGTTGGATTTCGCATCAAGAAGTCTTTTTATTCAAAGAAATATCTATTTCTTTTTTGTGGATGCTGGCTTGGTATGCATTTATTATTTTAGGGATTGATTTTTTAATGTATAAAAAACCTAAAAAATTAATGTATGTTTTAATTGCAATTTTAGGAGTACAAAGTATTTATTTTTATGAAACAAAAACCAAAGAAAATAAAGAGGAGATAATTGTTTTTCATAAAAGTAGATCTTCCATAATTGGTAAAAGATTAGGAGAAAACCTGCTATTGCAACACGATTTAGACACCTTAAATTTTAAAGATAATTTTAGTGTAAAATCTTACAGAGTTTCAGAAGGAATTTCGGAAACAAATTCTGTAAACTTCAATAATTTTATTCAATTTAAAGACAAGAATATTTTGTTAGTAGATAGTTTAGGAATCTATCAATTAGATAATTTAAAGAACCCAATTATTCTACTGCAATATTCTCCAAAAATAAATTTAGAAAGACTAATTAAAGCCATAAAACCAAGTAAAATAGTAGCAGATGGTTCTAATTATAAAAGCTATGTATTTCGATGGGAAGAAACGTCTAAAAAACAAAAAACTCCATTTTATTACACAGGCAAAAATGGAGCTTATATTTTATATTAAGTAACTGTTTGTTGGATAATTACTCTGTAAATTTAAATTGAAAACTTTCTTGATATTTTACAAAATCTTCTTTATTTTTTATCTCTTTATAAGCATCGCTTTCAAATAATTTTAAAAACAACTCTAACTGTTTTGGAGTTTTGTAACCAGGAATTGGAGCAATAAAATCGGCTTTTTCATCTAAAAAGACAATTGTTGGGTATGCTCTTACTCCAAAATAAGCAGATAATTCGTGCCCAGAATTTCTACCTCTTGCTTTCTTTGGATTGTAATTTGGGTTTGTAAAAATCTTATCTTTAAAAGAAATTTCTTCATTTCCTTCCGCATTAAACTTTACAGCATAGTAGTTTTTATTTACATATGCAGCAACACTTTTATTCTGAAAAGTATTTTTATCTAACATTTTACAAGGACCACACCAAACAGCATACATATCCATCATAATTTTTTTAGGATTTGTTTTTTGAAGCTCCACAGCTTTTTCTAGGCTAATCCAATTTATTTTTTGAGCATTCGTTTGAAAAACAAAGGCAGTAATTGCTAAAAGTATTATTATTTTTTTCATATGAAGTAGTTCGCAAATGGTATGCCAAATTTACAAAATCTAATTTATAAAAAAAGTAAGAGAATGTTTTTTAAATATTCTCTTACTTTTATGTAAAAATCTATTATTTAACGAATTCTATTCGATTCCATGCATTTTTCGTTTTAAAATTGGGTTTAATAGCAACATGATTAAAGCTGCTGCAATTGGTATAATTGTAAAGATTAAAAAGAAAGTAGACAAGCCATATTGTTCTGAAATAGGGTCTATAAAACTCCCTGTGAACCCACCTAAAAGATTTGCAAAGAAATTGGCTGTAAACCAAAGACCAAACATTAAACTAACGAATTTTACAGGAGCTAATTTACTCACATAAGACAACCCAACAGGAGAAACACAAAGCTCCCCTAAAGTATGAAGTAAATATGCAATTACTAAAAATAGTAAACTAACAGAAGCTGTTTTTGCCCCTTCAGGAATTGCTGAAGCACCATAAGCGAGTACGCCAAAACCTAAACCAACTAAAAGTAAGCCTATGGCAAATTTAACAGGACCAGAAGGATTGTATTTACTTTCCCAAATTTTAGAAAAAACGGGTGCAAATAAAATAATAAATAAAGAATTTAATACGGAAAACCAAGAGGCAGGCACTTCTGTTGTATCTGATTGAAACTCTCTATTTAACATCCAAATTACAATACCCCAAATAATTACAAAACTTAAACCTAGTAACAAATTTGCAATAAGATATTTACTATAAGTCTGTTTAAACAACATTATTAACACCCAAGTAATTACTATCATTGGAACTACAGTAATTATAGTGTTTGCTATTTTAAAAGTTAATGCAGCACCTCCAACTAAGGTTCTGTCTGTATAATCTGCTGCAAAAACTGTCATAGAGCCTCCTGCTTGTTCAAATGCCCACCAAAAAAAGATTACAAATAATGAAAATACACCGATAACAAACATTCTATCTCTAACTACTTTCGAGTTTTCAACTTCTTTAATTACCTCTTCTATATCCTCTTCAGTTTCTTCAAGGCTATTTTCAATTACATTTTCAAAATCTATTGTTTGTTTTGGAGATAATCCTATTTTTCCAAATATTTTTTGAGAAAAATGAAACTGTAACATTCCTAAAAACATAAAAATTCCAGCCAAACCAAAACCATAATGCCAACCAACATTCTCGCCAATGTAACCACATAAAAGAATTCCTAAAAAAGCTCCAGAATTAATTCCCATATAAAATATGGTATAGCCTGCATCTTTTTCTCGACCTTGCGATTTATATAACTGACCAACCATAGAAGAGATATTTGGTTTAAAAAAACCATTACCAATAATTAGAAAAGAAAGTCCTGCATAAAAGAAAACTGAGGTCATACCTTCTAATGCCATAGAAGCATGTCCAAGAGTCATAATAAACGCACCTAAAACAACAGCTTTTCTGTAGCCCATAAATTTATCTGCAATATAACCTCCAATAATAGGCGTTAAATATACTAAACCTGTATACCATCCATATAATAATAATGCATCTGCTCTAGTCCATTCCCAGCCACCATCTATTATTGTTGATACGAGAAACAATACCAATAAAGCTCGCATTCCGTAATAAGAAAATCGTTCCCACATTTCCGTGAAAAATAATACGAACAAACCTGATGGGTGTCCTAAAACAGTTTTTTGGTTCGTTGCTGAACCTCCATACTTAAATTCCATAATTTAATTTAGTTATTAATTAATATTTACCCTTTTTATTTATTATTTAGTAAATGCGCTTCTAAAAAGTTGGTCATTTTTGTGTATAAATTCAAACGCATATTTTTTCCTTTATAAATTCCGTGTGTTCTATAAGGTACAATAAACATATCAAACTGTTTATTGGCTTTAATTAATGCGTTTATCATTCGATAAGAATTTTGCACATGCACATTATCGTCTCCAGTTCCGTGGACTAATAAATAGTTTCCTTCTAACTTATCTGCATAATTAATTGGAGAATTCTCATCATAACCAGCAGGATTTTCTTGTGGAGTTCTTAAAAAACGTTCTGTATACACAGTGTCGTAAAAACGCCAAGAAGTTACTGGAGCAACAGCAATTGCAGTGGTAAAAATATCGTTTCCTTTTAATAAAGAATTTGTACTCATGTGCCCACCAAAAGACCAACCCCAAATCCCGATATTATTTTTATCGATATAAGAACGTTCTGCCAACTTTTTTGCAGCAGCAATTTGGTCTTCAGTTTCGTATTTCACTAAATTTAAGTAGGTAGATTTTTTAAAATCACTTCCTTTAAAACCTGTTCCACGTCCATCTACACAAGCTACAATCATTCCTTTTTGTGCCAACATATTATGCCAATAATCGTTACTAGCATTCCATTTATTTGCCACTTGTTGCGAACCAGGTCCAGAATATTGAAACATTAATAATGGATATTTTTTATTCTCATCAAAATCCACAGGTTTAATCATCCACATATTTAATTCGTTTCCATTGATTTCTATGGTAGAAAATTCTTTCGGACTCATTTTATAATCCAATAAATCTTTTTGTAGTTTATGGTTTTCTTTGATTACTTTTAACATTTCCCCTTCAGCAGTGTATAAAGAATAAATTGGAGGTGTTTTTGCTGATGAATACGTGTTTATAAAATAATTTAAATTCGTACTAAAAGCAGCATAATTTGTGCCTTCTTTCTTACTTAGAAGTTTCTTATTATTCCCATCTAAATCAATAGAATAGATACCTCTATTGATAGAACCATTTTCTACAGATTGATAATAAATTGTTTTCTTGTCTTTATTAAAGCCATAGTAATTCGTTACTTCCCACTTTCCTTTGGTAACTTGGTTGATTAGTTTTCCATAGAAATCATAGTGATAAATATGATTGAATCCGTCTTTTTCGCTCGTCCAAATAAAACTATTGTCTGCTAAAAAAGTTAAATTATCATGAATATCTACATAAGCTTTATCGGTTTCATTTAAAAGCAAAGTAGTACTGCCATTTGTAGCATTTACTTTGTGTAGTTTTAAATCATTTTGATGACGATTCAAAGTCGTTGCAACTAAAATATTCGCATCATTAGACCATTTAATTCTTGGAATATATTCGTAATTGCCCAAAGCAATTTTCTTTGTTCTTTTATTGGAAATGGTAAACATATGCAAAGCTACATCTGCATTTTTTTCGCCCGCTTTTGGGTATTTAAGAACTTGTTGCGTTGGGTAATTTCCAGTACCAACAATATCCATAGAAAAAGTTGGGACTTCGCTTTCATCGAAACGTAAAAAAGCTAAACTTTTACTGTCTTTACTCCATTCAAAAGCTCTTACGAAACCAAATTCCTCTTCGTAAACCCAATCTGTAACTCCGTTAATAATACTGTTTTTCTTACCATCTTTTGTAACTTGAATCAAAGAATTATTTGCAAAATCTTTAATAAAAAGATCGTTGTTTTTTGCATAAGCAATCTTTTTATTGTCTGGAGAAAAAATTGGCTCTTGAATGTCTTCGCCAATTAAACTCAGTTTTTTGGAAGCGATATCATACGCATAAAAAGTACCTTTAAAAGAACGTCTAAATATCTTTTTGAAATTTGTTCCTAAAATTAATTTGGTTTCATCTGCATTAAAACTGTAAGAAGAAAATCCGTCTAAATCTTGTAAATTTTTACTATTTACAATGGTTTCTACTTTTTCTAAAGTTTGGTAGCTATATTTATCTACTGTGGTTTCTTTGGTATCTTTATCGTAATTTAAAAGGGAATAAAAATCGCCATTCATGGAGTTTAAAGCATTCATTCCATCAGGAGAAAACGTGCCATTCCAAATCTCTTCTAAAGTTATTTCTTTGGAGCCTATATTTTCGTTTGAAGCTGTTGTGTCTTTATCTTTACAATTAGATAAAAATAAAATAGTTGCTAAAATGAATAGTTTTTTCATCACAGACCTTAATATTTAATAAAAGTTTGCCAAGTTTACGGAAAAATCGGCAAAATAATGGTTAAAAAATGAGAAAAGTTGAATATAGTACGATGTTTTAGAGGATTCATTTATATTTGTTCAATATAGATTAGAGAAAGATAAATGAGTAAAACAATATCAGGTTTTTCCAAGTTTACAAAAGCCGAGAAAATTAATTGGTTAACAGAGAGTTATTTATACGAGAATTCCAATGCGAAATCCATTTTAGAACAATATTGGAATGACGATGAGAACTTACAACAGCTTCATGACGATTTTATAGAAAACACCATCACAAATTTTTATTTGCCATTTGGAGTCGCGCCAAATTTTGTTATTAACGATAAAACCTATGCTTTGCCAATGGTAATTGAAGAAAGTTCTGTAGTTGCAGCAGCTTCTTTAGTAGGTAAGTTTTGGAGTACAAGAGGTGGTTTTAAAACGGAAGTAATTTCAACAACTAAAATCGGACAAATACATTTTATGTATGCTGGCAAAAAAGCCGATCTAGAAACTTATTTCAACAAAAATAAAACAGAATTATTCGCAGCAACAGCTTCCATCACTAAAAACATGGAAAAACGTGGTGGAGGAATTTTAAATATTGAATTAAAAGACAAAACCGATAAAATAGCCAACTATTATCAATTACATATAACGTTTGAAACCAAAGATTCTATGGGTGCGAACTTTATAAATTCCTGTTTAGAAGCTATGGCAAATGCTTTTAAAAACGAAGAAATAGAAGTAGTAATGAGTATTCTTTCCAACTACGTTCCAGCATGTTTGGTAAGAGCAGAAGTAAGTTGTAAAATAGAAGATTTGGGTGGAGAAAATCCACAAAAATTTGCAGAGAAATTTTACCAAGCAGTAAGAATTGCAGAGGTAGAACCTTACAGAGCAGTCACGCACAATAAGGGAATTATGAACGGAATAGATGCGTTAGTTCTTGCAACTGGAAACGATTTTAGAGCAGTAGAAGCTGGTGTTCATGCATACGCTGCAAGATCTGGCCAATATACAAGTCTGTCTCATTGCTCCATTGAAAACGGAATTTTTAAATTTTGGATAGAACTCCCTTTGGCTTTAGGTACTGTTGGTGGACTTACAGGATTGCATCCAATGGCAAAATTGTCTTTAGAAGTGCTGCAAAAACCATCCGCAAGAGAATTAATGCAAATTATGGCTGCTGCTGGTTTGGCTCAGAATTTTGCTGCGTTAAGAGCTTTAACAACAAAGGGAATTCAGCATGGGCATATGAAAATGCATTTACAAAATATCTTAAATCAGTTAGATGCGAATAATAGTGAAAAAGCAATTATTGAAAAATATTTCGATACCAAAACAGTATCTCATAGTGCAGTTGTAAAAAAGTTTGAAGAAATAAGAGCATCAAAAGTTAATTGGGTAAATTTTTTAAATTTTGAGGATATAAAAAATACACTTTCAACTTTAAAAACAAATGCAAAACCTCTTTTTGGAAAAATGAACGGACAGCAAATGGTAGAGCATTTGGCTTTTTTGATGAAGATTTCTAACGGAAAAATAAAAGCAGATTATTTTGTAGAAGATGAAAAATCGGCAAGAAGAAAAGCTTTTTTAAATACAGATGGTGAGCTACAAGTTGGTTTTAAAGCATCCATGTTATCAGAAGAACCAATTCCAGCAAAGTTTAATAGTTTAGAGGAATCGATAAACGATTTAATTTTACAAATTGAAGATTTTCAAAAACATTTTAAAACGGCAAAATTAGAGAATCATCCTTTTTTTGGAGAGTTAGATTATAAATATTGGCAAAAATTTCATGTAAAGCATTTTACACATCATTTTAAACAATTTGGATTGGTTTAATTTTAAAATAAAAATAGATTTTTTTTTCAAGAATAATAGATGTTTTGGCTAAAGCCATTCGTGTGAGATATTTTTGTGTCATCCAGCTAAAGCTGGATGCGATTGACAGGATTAAAATGAAAACATTCAACTCACAAGATTTAATTTAAAATACAATTCAGATACTAATTCAATTCACAAGAGATTTCAATCTTTACTGAATCAATTGCAATGGGTTTTAACCCATTGTAAAATATAAGTTTAAATTATTTTGGCTTTAGCCAAACTGTTTTCAAAGAGAACTATTGTTTTTGGCCAAAGCCATTTGTGTGAATTTTATCGATGCTAAGGCTGAATGTAATTGACAGGGTTCGAACCCAGTATAAAACTGACAAAATTTATTTTAAAAAGAATTCAACTCAGAATAATTTATAAAAAATAACAAATTATGCCTTTTATAAAAGTTTACATTCATTTTGTTTGGAGTACAAAAAATAGAATCCCCTTTTTAGAAACGAAAGAGTTAAGACAAAAAGTTTGGAATCATATAAAAGCAAATGCAACAGAAAAAGGAATTTTTATTGATTGTATAAATGGATATTCAGAACATTGTCATTGCTTGATTTCTCTGGGTTCAGATCAAAATATAGAAAAAGTGATGCAATTGATAAAGGGAGAATCTGCTTTTTGGATTAATAAAGAAAAATTAACCAAAGAAAAGTTTCAATGGCAAAGTGAATATTTTGCAGTTTCAGTTTCAGAATCTATGGTCGAAAAAGTTAGAAATTATATTAAAAAACAAGAAATACATCATCATAAAAAATCTTTTCAGGAAGAATATGAGGAATTTATTTTGAAATATGGTTTTAAGAAAAATAATGATAAATGATAATTCAATTGCAATGGGCTTTAGCTCTTTGATAACAATGGAGTTGTAAATTTGGCTTTAGCTAAACAGGTTTCAAATAGAATGGGTTTGGCTAAAGCCATTTATGTAATATATTTGTATCATCCAGCTAAAGCTGGATGCAATTTACAGGATTCGAGTGGGTAAAAAATAAAACATATCAATTACAATGGACTTTAAACCATTGAATAATAAAATTGGCAATAATGGCTTTAGCCAAATTCAACCAAAAACAACAATTTTGAAAAACTATTATTCAAACGGAAAACTTTTACTAACAGGCGAATACCTCGTTTTAGATGGCGCCAAATCTTTGGCTCTACCCACTAAATTCGGACAAAACCTAATTGTTGAAAAAATTAAAGAACCCCAAATTATTTGGGGAAGTTTTACAAATGAAGGCGAATGTTGGTTTGAAGCAATTTTCGATTTAAAAAAACTACGACTAACATCAGCAACATTTAATTCAAATAAAGAAGGCAGTGCAGATATTATTGCAGAAACGTTGTTAGATATTTTAAAGGAAGCCAAAAGAATGAATCCAAAATTTTTGGAAACAGAAAATGGCTTTCTTGTAAAAACAGCACTCACTTTTCCAAGAGATTGGGGTTTAGGAAGTTCATCAACCTTAATAAATTCTATTGCAAGTTGGGCAAATGTAGATGCTTTTCAACTGTTATGGAATTCCTTTAAAGGAAGTGGTTACGATATTGCTTGTGCGCAAAATAATACGCCAATATTTTATCAAATTAAAGATAAAAAACCTGTTGTAAATCAAGTTAATTTTAACCCCATTTTTAAAGAAAATTTGTTTTTTGTCTACTTAAATCAGAAACAAGATTCGAAAGAGGGAATTGCAAAATTTAGAGAAAGTGGCAATAATTTTGATAAAGAAATAAAAAGAATTTCTGAAATTTCTGATGAGTTTTTAGAAGTAAAATCTATATCAGAATTTAATAAATTAATTGTTGAACACGAGCAAATTATCAGTTCAATTATCAAATTAAAACCAGTAAAAGAAAAATTATTTCCAGATTATTTTGGCGAAATAAAAAGTTTAGGGGCTTGGGGTGGCGATTTTGTACTAGTTACTGGAAATAAAGAAACACCAACTTATTTTAAAAATAAAGGGTTTGAAACAGTTTTAACTTTCAAACAAATGATTTTATAAAGGATTTTTTAGGTCTCGACTGCGCTCGACCTGACAATTAACTTACTAAATGTCTCCTCGAGTGCAGTCGAGAGGTTTTATGCAGAAAATGAATAAAATAATAATTATTGGTGGAGGAGCAGCAGGCTATTTTACAGCGATAAATGCGAAAGAAAATAATCCAGACTTAGACATTACAATTCTCGAAAAAGGAAAAGATGTTTTACAGAAAGTGAAAATTTCTGGAGGTGGAAGATGTAATGTAACACATGCTTGTTTCGAGCCAAAAGAATTGGTTAAATTTTATCCAAGAGGAGAAAAAGAATTACTCGGGCCTTTTCATCAATTTATGACGGGTGATACTTTCGAATGGTTTGATGATAGAGGAGTTCCATTAAAGATTGAAGATGATAATCGTGTTTTTCCAGAGGCAAATACGAGTCAGGCAATTATAGATTGCTTCCAAAAATCTGTTGATAAGTTAGGAATTAAAGTGTTAACAAATCATGGTGTAAACTCTGTTTATCAACAAGACAATCAGTGGGTTATTAACACAAAAGAGCAGGTGTTTAAAGCTGATAAATTAGTAATTGCAGCAGGAAGTTCTAAAAAAGTTTGGGCATTGTGCGAAACCTTAAACCACTCTGTAATAGAACCTGTTCCGTCTTTGTTTACCTTTAATATCAACGATAAAAGAATTGTAGATTTATTAGGAATCGCTGTTCCAAATGCAACTGTAAATATTTTAGGTACAAAATTACAAGCTTCTGGCCCTTTGTTAATTACACATTGGGGAATGAGTGGTCCAGCCGTTTTAAAACTGTCTGCTTTTGGTGCAAGAATTTTGGCAGATAAAAATTATCAATATAATATTAAAGTAAATTGGCTCTCAAGACCCACAGATAAAATATTAAATGTTTTACTGAATTTAAAAAAGAAAGAACCTCGAAAAACGGTGATTTTAAAATCGCCATTTACCGAAATTTCAAAAAGATTGTGGGAACGTTTTGTAAAGTTTTCAGATATCGATGCAAATCAAAATTGGGCAGATTTGAATTCTCGTCAATTAGAAAATTTGGCAAATCAGCTTACAAAAGGCGTTTACAACGCAAATGGTAGAACTACGTTTAAAGATGAATTTGTAACTGCTGGAGGAATCGATTTAAAGGAAATAAACTTTAAACGTTTTGAAAGTAGAAAATACAAAAATCTGTTTTTCGTTGGCGAAGTTTTAAATATTGATGCTGTAACTGGCGGTTTCAACTTCCAAAATGCGTGGACAGGTGGTTTTATTTGTGCAAAAGCTTTGACAGAAGATTAAAAATTATTGCCACGAATTCTCGAATTGTTTTTTAGAAAATGAATCGAAACAATTTTAAAAACTCTGCAAGAATTAAATAAGTGAAATTTTAAGTTTATAATCAAAAATTGTAAATTCTTGCATTCGTAGTAAAAAATGAATATTATTATGTAATAAAAATTGTTATTTAGAATGAAATCAAATGAAATTGAGAAAAAAATCAACTTATAGTTAAATAAGATTTCTCCATAAAGTCGAAATGACAGACTAAAAACCAACAATTAAAAACTAAAAACCAGTTTTATGGCACTAACAGAATCCAATAAATTTCCTACAGGAACAAAAGCACCCGATTTTACTTTACGAAATACAGTAAACGATAAAATGGTTTCTTTAACCGAAGCAAAAGGTAAAAAAGGAACCGTAATTATGTTTATCTGTAATCATTGTCCGTTTGTAGTTCATGTAAATACTGAGTTGGTGAAAATGGCGAATGAATACCAACAAAAGGGAATTGGTTTTATAGCCATAAGTTCTAATGAGATTGAAAATTACCCTCAAGATGCACCAAAATATATGAAACAAGTTGCCCAAAATTTAAACTATCCTTTTCCGTATTTGTTTGATGAAACTCAAGAAGTAGCAAAGAATTACGATGCTGCTTGTACACCAGATTTTTATGTGTTTGATGAAAATTTATTAACTGTTTATCATGGACAATTAGACAGTTCGAGACCCAATAATGGAGTGCCATTAACAGGAAAAGATATAAGAAATGCTTTAGATAATTTATTAGAAAATAAACCTGTTTTAGAAAACCAAAAACCAAGTGTTGGTTGTGGTATTAAGTGGAAGTAAGGGGGAGGTTTGCTAACTTAAAACGATTATGATATCGTTTAAATGATTTATTATTGTTTTTAGCGAAGTTAAATATACCTCAACCAAACCTAACAATTTCAAAAACTTTATATTTGATTTTTTAAATTCTTCAATATTTCAATAAAGGAAAAATGAACATAGAAAACGCACAAAAACAAGTAGACGATTGGATAAAAAATCACGGAGTTCGTTATTTTAATGAATTAACAAACATGGCGCAATTAACGGAAGAAGTTGGTGAAGTTGCTAGAATTATTGCAAGACGTTATGGAGAGCAAAGTGAAAAAGAGTCGGATAAAAATAAAGATTTAGGCGAAGAATTGGCAGATGTATTATTTGTGGTTTTATGTTTAGCAAATCAAACAGGAATCGATTTGCAAGATGCTTTTGAGAAGAAATTAGATATTAAAACAAAACGCGATCACAATCGCCATCATAACAATCAAAAATTAAAATAAAATGACTTTTTTAGAAAAAATAAAACAACCACTCTTCTGGTCTAATTTTGCAAAAGTTGCCATTCCTTTTTTTATTTTAGTAACTTTAATTTCGTTATTTTTAAATAGCTGGCGAGAAATTTTTGCTGGCGATTTTACAAAAGTAAACGAAGTGAATTTTGCTAATGGTAAATGGAAAACCTTCTGGGGCTTAAAGGTTGTAATTAGTACTTTTTATGGTATTTGGGTTACGAGTAAGAAGATGAAATAAGTATTAATATTGTCTCCTTGAGCGCAGTCGAAAGGTTATTAAGTTCTCGACTGCGCTCGAACAGACACTTCAAGAATTGAACAGAAATTCTAATCTAACTGAATCAAATCGATATCGCTTTCTTTTACTTTTTGGTTTAATTCTCTTACTCCATTTACAAACAAAGTGTTTAGTTTTGCCAATTCTGCATCAATCTCTTTGGTAATTTCATTCTTAAAATCTATGGCTTGTTGTGTTGGAGCATAGTTTCCAATTCTGGTTAAAGAGTTTAAATGCGCCAATTTATTATTTAAACGAATTGGATAATTCAAAGGATCTTGTCCGCTTTTAGATTTTGTTTGATACAAA
Organism: Polaribacter cellanae; assembly: GCF_017569185.1. Classification (NCBI taxonomy): domain Bacteria; kingdom Pseudomonadati; phylum Bacteroidota; class Flavobacteriia; order Flavobacteriales; family Flavobacteriaceae; genus Polaribacter; species Polaribacter cellanae. The sequence goes on from NZ_CP071869.1 coordinate 3,324,490, forward strand.
GTTTCTTCAATTTTGGTCATGTCTTTTACCAAAGTATCTGCATAATCTAACAACGCTTTGTGCTTTTCTTTGTCCTTAATAGATTTTTGTAACACCCCAACTTGACTTCGAACTTTCTTTACATTTTTTAAAGCCTTGTGTATTTCCGTCATTTTTGTGTTGATATCATTTATGAAATCAAACTGTGCTTTCATATCACTTTGGGTAGCCTCAGAAGTTGGGTTTCTCAAAATATTAAAATTTTGAGTCATTTTTTTATCATTTACAGTCAATTCAACTTTATAGTTTCCAGGTAAAGCCATTGGTCCACTTAAAGAAGCCCACCAAAGAATCATTCCTTTTATAGACTCAGCTCCAGGATACATCATGTTCCAGTAGAAAATATTATTTCCGTCTTTTACTTTTAAAGTTTCTTCCTTCTTTTCTTTATTGGGTTTTGTAGCATACTTTTTGATAAGGTTGTCATTTGCATCGTAAAAAGATAAAGAAATAGTGTCTTTTTCCTCATTATTTTTAATAAAGTAATTTACAGCAACACCTCCTGGATGATTTGTTCCAGCAGTTCTCGAAGTTCTTCCAAGACCACCACTCATATTATAAGCATCTTTTGGTTCGTATAAGAAAACATCTTTCTCTGTTGCTTTCGTTAGCTGATGAATTGGTGTTAAATCATCAATAATCCAAAGAGAACGACCTTGTGTTGCCGCAATTAAATTATCGTTTTTAATGGTTAAATCTGTAATAGGTACAATTGGTAAGTTTCGCTGAAAAGATTCCCAATCTTTTCCATCATTAAAAGAAATATACATACCTCTTTCTGTTCCAGCATACAACAAGCCTTTACGTTTTGGGTCTGCTCTTAGAGCTCTTGTAAAATCTTCGTTTCCAATTCCATTTACAATTAATTTCCAAGATTTTCCGTAATTTTCTGTCTTGTAGATGTAAGGTTTGTAATCTCCAGATTTGTATTTTGTGCCCACAATATAAGCACCACCTTTTGTAAACGGATCTACTTCAATGCAATTTATCATCATCCATTCTGGCATTTTCTTTGGAGTTACATTGTCCCAAGAATCTCCATTATTTTTAGAAACATGCACCAAACCATCGTCTGAACCCGTCCAAATTAAACCAGCTTCGTAAGACGATTCTGTGGCAGCGAAAATAGTTCCATAATATTCTACACCAGTATTGTCTTGTGTAATTGGTCCGCCAGAAGATTTTAAAGTTTTTGGGTCGTTTCTTGTTAAATCTGGACTAATTAATTTCCAAGATTGTCCTTCATTTTCTGTAACGTGCAAATGATTAGAAGCTGCATACAAACGTTTTTTGTTATTTGGCGAAAAGAAAATCGGGAAATTCCATTGAAAACGATATTTAAAATCTTCAGCTCCATGACCCATAGGATCGTCTGGCCAAACATTTATGGCTCTTGTTTCTCCTGTTTTATGATTTTTTCTGGTTAACAAACCTCCATAACTTCCACCATAAACAATATCATCATTTAAAGGATCTACAGCAATATGCGCACTTTCTCCACCAGCAGTAGCTTCCCAATCCGATTCTGTAATAAAACCGCCAGCAGTTCTATGAGAAATTCTTACGGTTGAATTGTCTTGTTGCGCCGCTAAAATTCTATATGGAAAATGGTTATCTGTAGTAACTCTGTAAAATTGTGCAGTTGGCTGATTCATATACGTGCTCCAATTTTCACCAGCATCAAAAGAAATTTGCGCTCCTCCATCATCTCCAATAATCATTCTTTGGTTGTTTTCTGGAGCAATCCATAAATCGTGATGATCTCCATGAGGTGCATTGTAAGTCGAATATGTTTTTCCTCCATCTGTAGATTTGTGGTAACGAACATTCAACACATATAATATATCTTCATCTTGTGTATCTGCATACAAACGTGTATAATACCAGGCTCTTTGACGTAATTTTCTCTCAGAATTTATCAAACGCCAAGTTTTCCCAGCATCTGTAGATTTGTATACACCACCTTTTTCATTTTCAATTAATGCCCAAACAATATCAGAATTTACTGGAGAAACTGTAACACCAGAAATTCCCCAAATACCTTTTGGCAATCCTTTATTTGCAGAAATGTTGGTCCAAGTTTCTCCCTCGTCTGTACTTTTAAACATGGCAGAACCTTTTCCGCCAGAAGATAAGCTGTAAGGAGTTCTTCGAACATCCCAAGTGGTTGCGTATAAAATTCTTGGGTTGTTTGGGTCGATAATTAAATCGATTACTCCAGAATTCTCATCAGAAAACAATACTTTTTTCCAGTTTTCTCCACCATCAATAGATTTGTAAACACCTCTTTCTTGGGTTGGTTTGTATAAATCGCCCATAACTCCTGCAAAAACGATATCTGGGTTTTTAGGATGAATTCTCATTCTTGGAATATGGCGTGAGTTTTTTAAACCTATGTGTTTCCAAGTTTTTCCTGCGTTTACCGATTTCCAAATTCCATCTCCAGAAGAAACATTTCCACGAACGGTTTTTTCTCCCATTCCAACATACATTACATTATTATCCGATTCAGAAACAGCTACAGACCCCACAGAACCACCGAAAAATCCGTCGGAAATATTTTGCCAAGTATTACCAGCATCTGTAGTTTTCCAAACACCACCACCAGTTGCTCCCATGTAAAAAAGATTTGCTTTTCCAGAAACGCCAGTAACAGCAGCACTTCTTCCACCTCTAAAAGGGCCAATATTTCGCCATTTTACTGCGCTAAAATATTCGTTAGAAACTTTGTTAGCATTTTTTTGTGCATTAACTTTGGCATTCGCAGAGAAAATCATGCAAATTACCAGAAAAAGATATTTTTTCATGTTTGGTAAGTTGTGGTTTTGAGGTTTAAAAATAAGAATTAAAATCAAGTTTTAGAATGGACATATTGTTAAATGTTTTAGAGGATAAAAAAATAAAGGAAGAAATAACAATTTCTGGTTCTAAAAGTGAATCTAATAGATTACTTATTTTACAAAACTTGTTCCCTGAAATTGCGATTGAAAATGTATCAGACTCAGACGATTCTATTCACATGCAACACGCTTTATCTACTGATAAAGAAACTGTAGATATTGGGCATGCAGGAACAGCAATGCGTTTTTTAACTTCCTATTTTGCAGTAAAAGAAGGTAGAGAAACTGTGCTTACAGGTTCCGAAAGAATGCAAAATAGACCGATTGAAATTTTGGTAAACGCCCTAAAAGATTTAGGCGCAGAAATTTCTTACGAAGATAAAGTTGGGTATCCACCAATTAGAATAAAAGGAAGAAAATTAACAACAGATAAAGTACAAATTAACGGAAACGTAAGTAGCCAATATATTTCTTCTTTACTATTAATCGCTTCAAAATTAGAAAACGGATTAACCATAGAATTGGTAGGAGAAATTACCTCAGTTCCTTATATAAATATGACATTGAGTTTGTTGCACCAATTAAATATTGATGCCAATTTCGAAGGAAATATCATAAAAGTACTTCCGAAGAAAGAAATTGTAAAACAAACAGTTGTAGTAGAAAGCGATTGGTCTTCTGCAAGTTATTTTTATTCAATAGTTGCATCTGCAGAAATTGGTTCTACTATAAAATTATCAGCCTATAAAAAAGAAAGTTTACAAGGCGATTCTTGCTTGGCAGAGATCTACCAACATTTTGGAGTTTCAACAACTTTTGGTGCCAATTTTATCATCTTAAAAAAAGAAAAAGCAACCGATAAAAATGTTTTGGAGATCGATTTAAGAGATGCACCAGATATTGCACAAACCATTGCAGTTACTTGTTTTTCTGAAGGAATTTCTTGCAATTTAACAGGTTTACACACGTTAAAAATTAAAGAAACAGACAGGTTAGAAGCTTTAAAAGAAGAATTAACCAAATTAGGAGCTTCTATTTCAGTAACTAACAAGAGTTTGCATTTAGAAAAATCATTAGAAATTAACGAAAATATTTCTATAAAAACCTATAACGATCATCGAATGGCAATGGCATTTGCGCCTTTGGCATTAAAAGTTCCTATTAAAATATTAAATGCGGAAGTAGTTACAAAATCGTTCCAGAAATTCTGGGAAGACATGCAACAAATTGGTGTTAAAATAGATAAACTATAAATTAATAGGCGAAACACTTGACAACGCCTATTTCCATATCGTATATTTGCCATCCTTATAGCAAAATAAATATATGAAATTATCACATTTTGAATTTGAGTTACCAGAAGAGTTATTAGCAGTTTATCCAGCAGAACACAGAGATGAATCTCGTTTAATGGTTTTGGATAGAAAAACTCAAACTATAGAACACAAACAATTTAAAGACGTTATAAATTACTTTGATGAAGGTGATGTATTAATGTTGAACAATACCAAAGTTTTCCCAGCAAGAATGTTTGGAAACAAAGAAAAAACAGGTGCAAGAATAGAGGTTTTTCTTTTAAGAGAACTAAATGCAGAAAATAGATTGTGGGATGTTTTAGTAGATCCAGCAAGAAAAATTAGAATTGGAAACAAATTATTTTTTGGCGAAGACGATAGTTTAGTAGCAGAAGTTATAGACAATACTACTTCTAGAGGTAGAACATTACGCTTCTTATTCGATGGTTCTTACGAAGAATTTAGAGCCAAATTATTGGAATTAGGGCAAACACCTTTACCAAAAGAAATAAATAGAGAGGTAGAAGCCATGGACGAAGAGCGTTACCAAACTATTTTCGCAAAACACGAAGGAGCTGTAGCTGCACCAACTGCTGGTTTGCATTTTTCGAAACATTTAATGAAGCGTTTAGAAATTAAAGGAGTCGATTTTGCAGAAATGACGTTACATGTTGGTTTAGGAACTTTTAGTGCAGTTGAAGTAGAGGATTTATCGAAACATAAAATGGATTCCGAGCAAATTGTAATTCCGGCTGCAACAGCAGATAAAATTAACAAAGCGAAGAAAGAAAAAAGAAGAATTTGTGCTGTAGGTACTACTGTTATGCGAACTATAGAATCTTCGGTTTCTTCGAAACAAGAATTAAATGCATTCGAAGGTTGGACGAATAAATTTATTTTTCCACCACACGATTTTAGCATTGCAAACGCGATGATTACCAATTTTCATCCACCAAAATCTACCTTAATGATGCAGTCTGCTGCATTTGCAGGATACGATTTCTTAATGGAAGCCTACAAAGAAGCTATAAAAGAAGGATATAAATTCTCGACTTACGGAGACGCAATGTTGATTCTCTAATTTATTCCATAAAAGAATAATATAAAATTTAAAGACTGACGATGTATAATTGTCAGTCTTTTTGTTATTTGGGCGTTCCCTAAAAAGGTCACGCTTTCCATTATATCTTTTTATGCAGAACTTGTTTCAGTATCTAAATAATATATTTCAAAACTATAATTAATTGAGTATAAATATGCTGAATTGATATCCCAGCATAAAAAGGGTGCTATTTCAATCGCTAACGCACCTATTTGCCAGGGCAAACTCATGCTCTAGAAAAATCTAATTTTTGCCACGAATGCACTATTATTTTGATGATAAAATTCAATTGCAATGGGTTTTAACCCATTGAAAATATGTTTAAAATAATGTTGGCTTTAGCCAAACTGTTTCCAAAGGTTCTGTGTTTTTGGCTAAAGCCATCTGTGTAATTTATCGTTTTCATCCAGCTAAAGCTGGACGCAATTGACAGGATTCTATATCAGAGAAAACACATACTCTAAAAAAGTGTGAGTTTGCCCTGACGTATTTGCAGCTTTATTCATAACTTCAAATTATATGCGTATTTTTGCAAAATTAAACTGTCATTCCTGTGAAAATAGGAATCTAAAATCATAGAAAACTTGACAAAAAAGAAAGACATAAGAGCCTTAACAAAAGAACAATTAAGAGATTTTTTTGTAGAAAATGGCGACAAAGCATTTCGTGGAAATCAGGTTTATGAATGGCTTTGGAGCAAGTCTTTGCATACTTTCGAAGCAATGACAAACATTTCTAAAGAAACCAGAGAAATGTTAGAAGAAAACTTTGTTATCAACCACATCAAAGTAGATTCTATGCAAAAAAGTAAAGATGGTACCATAAAAAACGGCATAAAATTACACGATGGTTTGGTGGTAGAATCCGTTTTAATTCCAACTCCAAAAAGGACCACAGCCTGTGTTTCCAGTCAAGTTGGTTGTAGTTTAGATTGTAAATTCTGTGCAACTGCACGTTTAAAAAGAATGCGAAATCTAAATCCAGACGAAATTTACGACCAAGTAGTTGTAATCGACAAACAAAGTAGATTATACCATAATAAAAAACTAACCAACATTGTTTTTATGGGAATGGGAGAACCCTTAATGAACTATAAAAACGTGCTAAAATCTATTGAGATGATTACTTCACCAGAAGGTTTAGGAATGTCGTCTAAAAGAATTACGGTTTCCACTTCTGGAGTGCCAAAAATGATTAAAAAAATGGCAGACGAAGAAGTAAAATTCAATTTAGCAGTTTCATTACATTCAGCAATAGATGAAGTTCGCACTTCAATTATGCCTTTTAATACAACTTTTCCTTTAGCCGATTTAAGAGAATCTTTAGAATATTGGTACGAAAAAACAAAAAGAGCAATTACCTACGAATATATTGTTTGGGGTGGCATTAACGACCGAAAAGAAGACATTAAAGCATTGGTAGAATTTTGTAAATATGTGCCATGTAAAATCAATTTAATCGAATACAACCCCATTGACGATGGCGAGTTTCAACAAGCAAGTGCATCTGCAATAAATAATTATATTTCTAATTTAGAAATGAACGATATTACAGTAAACGTAAGACGTTCCAGAGGAAAAGATATAGATGCCGCTTGTGGGCAATTAGCGAACAAAGCGTAGGTTTCAAACACGGATTTCACAGATTTTCACGGATTATTTGCGCAATTTTATCCATCCAAATCCGTGAAATCTGTGTTTTTTTTCTAACATCAAAATCCATCAACTTTACATTTAAGAGTTTTTCACACAATTTACCCATCCAGATCCGAGCAAATCCGTGAAATCTGTGTCTTTATTTTCGTTATTTATAAATATTTACAAGTTTTTATCCAATTTTATCCATCCAAATCTGAGTAAATCTGTGAAATCTGTGTCTTTTTTTTCTAACATCAAAATCCATCAACTTTACATTTAAGAGTTTTTCAGACAATTTACCCATCCAGATCTGAGCAAATCCGTGAAATCTGTGTCTTTTTTTCAACATCAAAATCAAATAACTTCTTGTTTAAATTTTGTATTTTCGCAGTTCGATACTTGAAAATAACTTCAGTATAAATGAAGCCTGTAGAACTTATAAAACTTCCCATTAAAAATGAAATGGAACTCTTTGAAGAAAAGTTCAAAGCGTCTATGCTTTCTAAAGTTCCATTACTAAACAGAATTACCTATTATATTGTAAGAAGAAAAGGAAAACAAATGCGACCAATGTTTGTTTTTTTAGTAGCAAAAATGGTTTCTAATGGTGGTTTTGACGAGCGAACTTACAGGGGCGCCTCAGTAGTAGAATTAATTCATACAGCAACTTTAGTCCATGATGATGTGGTTGATGATTCTAACAGAAGAAGAGGTTTTTTCTCTATTAATGCACTATGGAAAAATAAAATTGCGGTTTTAGTAGGCGATTTTCTCTTGTCTAAAGGATTGTTGTTATCTATTGATAATGAAGATTTTGACTTGCTAAAACTAATTTCTATTGCGGTTCGTGAAATGAGCGAAGGCGAGTTACTTCAAATTGAAAAAGCTAGAAAACTAGACATTACAGAAGCCGTTTATTTTGATATTATTCGTAAAAAAACGGCCACTTTAATTGCGGCTTGTTGTGGAATTGGAGCTGCTTCTGTTGGGGCAAACCAAGATTGTGTGCAACAAATGCGAAAATTTGGAGAATACATAGGTATCGCTTTTCAAATTAAAGACGATTTGTTCGACTATTCTGAAGAAAAAATAGGAAAACCAACAGGAATAGATATCAAAGAACAAAAAATGACCTTGCCTTTAATTCATACGTTAAATAACTGTTCTAAAAAGGAAAAAGCATGGTTAATCAATTCTATTAAAAAGCACAATAAAAATAAAAAACGAGTAAAAGAAGTCATTGCTTTTGTAAAACAAAATGGAGGGATAGAATATACAACCACCAAAATGAACGACTACAAAAACAAAGCATTGGCAATTTTAGAGGATTTCCCAGAATCTGAATACAAAAAATCTTTAAACACTATGATTGAATATGTGGTAGCTCGTAAGATTTAGTTTTTTTACTGCTTAAGTTTTTCTATTTTTGGATTTCTTACAAAAAGAAAAAAACTATGAAATTTAACCGATTTTCAATACTTTTTATTGCTTTAATATTTTCAAATTTTGCTTTTTCACAAAACAATTTAGGTTTTAATCTGCCGACTTCAAATGCGCAGAGAACCCAAAAATGTAATTATTTTGCGAGTGCTTTCAAACAAAAACCAAAAGAAGTACAGTTTAGCATTGTAAGAGAAGGAAACAAACTCTTTTTTAGTACAAACGATAAAAAATGGTTTTCTACAGTTTTTAAAAAATCGGGAGATGGAATTGCCATAGATGTAGTTTCAAAATCGATGTACGATTGTGGTAAAGAAGTAAACAAATCGCAAATAAAAGGAACAGTTTTACCACCAGTTTTTGCTCAAAAATTAATGAGAGGTTTTAAGAAAACAGTTGGTTCTAATCGAGTACAAACTTTTATTGGAACAATTCCTGCGAAATTGAAAGACGAGGAATTGGAATTTAACATCCTGTTTTTGAATGATAAAACGTTGTGTCGTTATCAACGCATTTACAATTTGGAAGCGTATGCTTGGGATTTGTTAGATATGGGTGTTTATTTAGATTCGCTTACTTATAAAGACAAGAAAATTATGACTTCAGACAGGTTTGAAACAAAATACAAAACCTTAAAATTTGTAATTCCTTTTGAGAAAAACAAAGCAACATATTCCAAAGAAGACATAAAACCTTTGTACGATAGTTTAAAACTAACCGATTTCAACATCAAAAAAATTAACATAAAAGCGTATTCTTCCATTGAAGGAAGTTTAAAAAGAAACTTAGAATTACAGGAAAAACGTGCAAATAGTATTGCAAAATCGTTACAATCTTTTCAAAAACCAAACATTGTTACAGAGATTTCTTCTTCGGAAAATTGGGTAGAATTTTTAAACGATATTTCCAATACAAAATATAAAGATTTAAAGAAATTATCGAAGAAAGAAATAAAGCAAAAAGTAGTTGGAGCAACTTCTAAAGACCTAGAAAAGTATTTAAAAAACCATAGAAAAGCCGTAATTATTTTAGATTTAGACAGGAAAGACCAATATAAAGACATGTCTAAAGAAAAATTGGTTGGCATTTTTAACGACTTTGTTTTAAAAGGTTTTGTAGACAAAGCTTTGGTGGTTCAAAACTCCATTTTCGATAAGTTGAAAGATGAAAACTCTCCAGATTTATTAAATAAATTAAACGTTCCAAAACAGTTAAAATTTATACCTATTTTAAATAAAAATAGCATTATTAAATATGTTTTAGATGTAAGTTATGCAAAAATCGCTTACGGAGAATTAAAAAATTTAGAGAAAATAGATCCAAATAATAAAAGCATTAAATACAATATTGTAGTGGTAAAGTTTATTATGTGGAGAAATAATTGGGAGAAAATAGATGAGAAAGCTTTTAAAAATCAAATTTTAGCATTAAAAAAATACGGTATTACCCAGAATTTAATTGACAGAATGTTGGTGAATTACAATATTGTAATGGCAGAAAAAAATATGCGAGCAAGAAAATACGATGCTAAAGACGAATCTGTAGATTTTATTGTGGATACCTATGAGAATTTTAACCTTTCTAATTACGATTATTTGAGTTTAGCACAGTTTTTAACCTATTATGCAAACACAGACGAAGCAACCGAACTTTTAGACGAGAAAGTGAGAACAATTACTGTAGATGAAGATTTGTTATACTATTATTTAAACCTTACTTTAATTGATCCTTATGCTGTGGAAACGCAAGATTACAGAACAATTATGCTAAATGCGATTGAAATGAATAAAGAACGTTTCTGTAAATTATTTAGCTCTTCTTTAGATAAAGGAGTTACTTTCCAGTTATTAGAAAACAAATATTTAAGAGCTACTTATTGTGAGAATTGTGCTAACAAATAAGAAAATTGGGAAAAACGCCAGAAAATATTGAGTACTATTTAAATCCAAAAAACGATAAAGATTATCTTCAAGATTTATTATTTAGAGTAAAGCAATCTTTTGAAAATCAAGAAAATGTTGTTTTTAAAATTGTGAAAACCAAAGAAAAAGGGTTTTCTGTAAAAGTTGGCGGTTTATTTGCATTTGTGTCTTTTAATCATTTTTCTTGGTCATATCCTTCTTTTGAATTTTGGCAGAATATTTCAGAACATCTCATTGGTAAATATTTTACAGGTAGAATTTATAAATTAAAAGAAAAACCAATCTTAATTCAAATAGATGCAAAAGAAAAAGTATTTGAAAAAGTAATACTTAAGGAATATTATAGATATAAAGGTGTTATTTTACAAAAGACAAAGTATGGACTTTTTGTAGATTTGGGTGTACATTTTAATTGGAAATTTGGTTCAATTATTGGATTGATTCACAAATCTACTTTAATGAATGTGATCGACTATGATAATTGGAATGCTGGAGATAAAATAACTACCCTATTTTTAGGGTATAATGAAGATAAACAACTTATTCTTGGAGATAATATTGCAAAGGGAATTTTTTTTAGGAAGCAATTAGGCGGTTTAATAGGAACGGTTCAAAAAGTAAATGTAGTAATAAATAAAAATGGAGAAACTGAATATTTTGTTTTTGGAAAATACAAAGCAATAATTCCGATAAAAAAAGAATTTTACCCAAATTTTAGAACAACTGCAAAAAAATACACTTACGAATTAAAAGATGGAGATGAAATAGAATGTGAAATTATTAAGATAAATAAAAAAAGAGATTGTTTTATTCTAAAGTTATTGATTGAACCACCATCTAATTAAAATATTTTTTTTTCAACCTCTGTTTCAGGATTTTTCTATATTGAAGATGCATTTTTTTTTTCGAAGAAAGGAGCCATATTATAATTCTAAAAGTTCTTCCACAAATTCTCTGGAATTAGACAAACGAGGTACTTTATGTTGGCCACCTAATTTGTCTTTTTTCTTTAACCAACTATAAAATAAGCCCTCTTTTGCTTTGTGAACTTTCGGCGCCATCAACGTCATGTTTTGATAACGTTTCGCTTCATAATCAGAATTTATTGCCTTTAAAGCATTGTCTAACATTTCTGTAAAAAAGGAAATATTTTCTGGCGATTTTTCGAATTCTATAATCCATTCATGTCCGCCTTTTTCTTTTCCTTCCATAAAAATTGGACCCACTGTATAATCTTTAATGGTGGCTTCTGTTTTCTCACAAGCCAATCTTAAAGCTTCTTCAGCATTTTCAATAATTAACTCTTCCCCAAAAACATTAATATGATGTTTTGTACGACCTGTAATTTTAATTCGGTATGGATCTAAATTTGTAAATTTTACAGTATCGCCAATTAAATAACGCCATAAACCTCCATTTGTGGTAATTACAATGGCGTAATTCACACCTTTTTTTACTTCAGAAAGTGGAATCGCAACAGAATTTTCTCCATGGTATTTGTCCATAGGAATAAATTCGTAAAAAATTCCATAATCTAACATTAGCAACAATTCTTTAGAACCATTTCTATCTTGAATTGCAAAAAAACCTTCGGAAGCATTGTAAATTTCGTAATATTTAAATTCCTTTTTCGGAATTATTTTTTTGTACTGTTCGCGATACGGATTAAAGTTTACACCACCGTGAAAATAGACTTCTAAATTTGGCCAAACTTCCAGAATATTATCTTTTCCTGTTCGTTCTAAAATTCGATTTAATAAAACAAGCATCCAACTTGGAACGCCTGCTAAACTTGTAATATTTTCATTGATTGTTTCATCTATAATCGCATCCATTTTGGTTTCCCATTCGCCCATTAACGCAACTTCTTGGCTTGGAGCAGAACTAAAATCTGCCCAAAAAGGCATATTTTCTATAATTATTGCAGATAAATCTCCAAAATAAGAATCGTTATCTCTGTAAACGTCGGAACTTCCTCCCAAACGCAATCCTTTTCCAGTAAATAACTGTGTTTTCGGGTTGTTGTTAATATACCAGCAAAGCATATCTTTTCCTGCTTTCATGTGGCAATATTCCAAAGCCTCGTCACTTACAGGAATAAATTTACTTTTCGAATTTGTAGTTCCGCTCGATTTTGCAAACCATTTTATCGGCGAAGGCCAAAAAACATTCTGTTCTCCCCTTCTGCAACGCTCAATTAAGGGCTCAAAAGTTTCGTATTTTTGAATAGGAACTCTTTCCGCAAAATCTCTATAGTTTTTTATGGAAGAAAACTCGTTCTGTTTTCCAAATTCAGTGTTTTTAGAAGAACTAATCAGTTTTAATAAAAGTTCGTTTTGAACATCAATAGGATATTTTAAAAAAAGTTCTATTTGATGTTTTCGCTTCTTTAAAAACCAAGAAATAATAGAATTGATAATCTGAAACGCCATAGAAATTCGTAAGTTTGTTTAGTTGGATTTTAAAACGAAAAGCACTTTAAAACCGAAGTTTAAAAATACTAAAATTTGTGAGATGACATACCAAGGAGTTTTAAAAAAAATGAAAACGGAAAACGCGGAAGAAATTCAATATTATTTAGACATGAATTCCGATTTTTTAAACATGAATCAGCTGTTAAATAAGGAATTTACGATTTCTTTTGTGAAATACGAATGTTTAAATTGTCATTTAGAAAAAGAAATATATAGACAAGGATTTTGTAAATCGTGTTTTTTCGACATTCCTTCTGCTGGAGATTGGATTATGAGACCCGAATTAAGCACAGCACATTTAGACCAAGAAGACCGTGATTTGGTGTACGAAAAATCGGTGCAACTACAACCACATATTGTGTATTTGGCAAATTCTAGCAACGTAAAAGTGGGTGTTACCAGAAAAACACAAGTTCCAACACGTTGGATAGATCAAGGAGCACACGAAGCCATAGAAATTGTGGAAGTGCCCAACAGATATTTAGCAGGAATTACAGAAGTTGCCTTAAAAGAGCATGTTGCCGATAAAACCAATTGGCGAAAAATGCTAAAGAACGATGTAGATGATGAAAATTTAGTGGAATGGCGAAATAAATTAGAACAATACATTCCTGAGGAAGCCAAAGCATATTTTATAAACAGTAATTCTGAAACGAATTTAAACTTTCCTGTAAAAAAATATCCATTAAAACCTAAGAGTTTAAATTTGATAAAAACACCTATTTATAAAGGAAAATTAGTCGGAATAAAAGGACAATATTTAATTTTTGAAGACGAAACGGTTTTTAATGTAAGGAGTAATGAAGGTTTGGTGGTTTCTATAGAAATATAAAAAATGAATAAGTTTCTTATTTTCTTGATTGTGATTTTTTCTTGTAAGAAGGAGGTTTATTATTATCCATCAAAATCTTTTTTTGATGAAAATAAACCTAAAGAAATTATTATTGAAAATTTAAGCTATGGAGAAATTGTAGATTCTTTAACAAATCAAATATTTAAAGGGAAAAGACACTTTATTGAAATTAAAGACTCCAACAAAATCTATAAAATATCACCTTTTACTTATACAGGTGGATATATAAGAGAGAGAAATGGGCTTTATATAAGAAATGATAGTTTAGATTTGATGAAGGGTATGTTTCCCATAAGCGATTTATCTAAATATTTAAAATTGCACTATGAAAATAATGACAAAGAATACTATTATGCTTTTTCTTATAAAAGAGCTTATATTAGGTTAATTTTAGAAAGAGATGATAGTTCGGGAAAATTGAAAAAGATACTTTTAAATTTAGTGGAAGTTTACAATAAAACTGATATTAAAAATAAAGATAGTATCAAATTAGGTATTATGTTAGACTATCTTTTGAAACCAGTTTTTCCACTTACACCACCTCTAAGTCCAAATGAAATAATCGAAGAATTATGAATAGTAATTTATTAAAAGTAGCATTAGCGCAAATTTCTCCAGTTTGGTTAAACAAAGAAAAGACAATCCGAAAAATTGAGAAATCTATTTTAGATGCATCCAAAGAAAACTGCGAATTAATTGTTTTTGGAGAAGCATTATTACCAGGTTATCCATTTTGGATTGCATTAACAAATGGCGCAACATGGAATTCTAAAACTCAGAAAGAAATTCATGCACATTATGTAAGAAATTCTATTACCATAGAAAAAGGAGAGTTAGATTCCATTTGTAAATTGGCAAAAGAAAACAAAATTGCTATTTATTTAGGAATTATGGAACGCGCACAAAATAGAGGAGGGCATAGCATTTACGCTTCTTTAGTGTATATAAATGAAGAAGGTAAAATAAAATCTGTCCATAGAAAATTACAACCAACATTTGATGAGCGACTAACCTGGGCTCCAGGAGATGGAAATGGTTTGCAAGTACATTCATTAAAAGATTTTACTTTGGGCGGTTTAAATTGTTGGGAAAATTGGATGCCTTTACCAAGAACAGCGTTGTATGGTTTGGGAGAAAATTTACACATTGCAGTTTGGCCTGGAAGCGATTATAATACCAAAGATATTACACGTTTTATCGCAAGAGAATCGCGTTCTTTTGTAATTTCTGTTTCCAGTTTAATGGCAAAAACCGATTTTCCAAAAGACATTCCACACTATAATAAAATAGTAAAAGATGCACCCGAAATTTTAGCAAATGGAGGTTCCTGTATTGCTTCTCCTGATGGAGAGTGGTTGGTAGCACCAGTTTTGCATAAAGAAGGTTTAATTATAGAAACACTCGATTTTAATCGTGTTTTAGAAGAAAGACAAAATTTTGATGTTGTTGGACACTATTCAAGACCAGATGTAACAAAGTTGCATATAAATAGAGAAAGACAAAGTACGGTTTCTTATGAGGATTAAGATTTTGTTTGAAAAAACAGGAACGCAAAGTCACACAAAGGTTCACAAAGAAACATACTATAGAGTATGAGTTTCTTCCCTTTGGGAAGATTAAGATGGGATTTTGTTTTCAACCAACTTTTCCAAAACACTCTCAACCCCAAGGTGATTATTACTTTTAGTAGCATGTTTTGCAATTTCTTTAATATCTTCATGAGCATTTTCCATAGCAAAACTAAACTCAGCTTCTTGTAACATTTCAATATCATTATGGTAATCGCCAAAAACCATGGTTTCTTCTTTGGTTACATTTAAGATTTTTTGAATTGCTTTTAAAGCGTTCCCTTTATTAGCTTTATCAGTAGAAATGTCTAACCAATTTTGTCCAGAAACTTTTAAAAGATAATCGTTTTTTAAATGTTCTATTTCAGGATAAATAAATTTTTCCGAAGAATTAAAATGATACACAGCAATCTTTAAAATAGGAGTTGTTTTTGCAATTTCAACTAAATCGTCCACTACTTGATAGCTATAATAATATTCTTGAAATAAATTAATAAAACGAGCATCTTTACTTTCTATATATGCTGAATCTTGTGAACACAAGACCATATTTGCTCCATCAATTTTTCGTAGAGTAGGAATAATATCAATAATTTTATCTGAATTTAAAGAATTTAAAAGTAAAACTTCCTCTCCTTTTTTAGCAATTGCACCATTTTCTGCAATTACATAAATCTCATTTTTAATAGGTGCTAATTTATCTACAATGCTATTGTATTGTCTTCCGCTTGCGGCACAAAAATGAATATTTTTTTCTTTTAATTTTTGAAAAAGTTCAAAAAAAGATGTACTTACTTCATTATTAGAGTTTAGTAACGTTCCATCCATATCAGAAACAACTAACTTTATTTTCTTTAAATTCATAAATGGAATTCTTATCGGTAAAAAGTGGTTGGAATTAGGCTTTTTTTGTAGAATTACGCTCTACCAAATCGGTTTTAATAATAACGGTTTGTGGTGCTTCTTTAACGTCCGATTTATCTTCCAATCTGTTAATTAGCATTTCTGCTGCAGTTGCTCCCATGATTTCTCCATGCTGACTTACAGTCGTTAATTTTGGGCTAGAATGTCTTGCCAAAATTCCGTTAGAAAAAGAAACTACAGAGAAGTTTTCTGGTATTTTATGTCCGTTTTTTTGTGCAACTTTCATTGCTGCAATTGCAGAAGATTCGTCTGTTGCAATAACTGCATCTATTTTATTTGCATCGAAAATTGGTTTTAAAATACTTTCGTAATTTTTATAATCTTCATCAATAATATTAATAATTATATGATTGTCGACTGCTAAATTTGCATTTTCTAAACCTTTTAAATAACCTTGATGTCTTTTTTTACCTACTTTTAAATTGCTAATTGTAGATATAAAAGCAATGTGTTTACATCCCGTTTTTGCTAAATATTTAACCGTTTTTGCAGCTCCGTCAAAATCGTCTGTAATTACTTTGTCGCATTTAATAGGTTCTGCAACTCTATCGAACATTACAATTGGAGTTCCATTATCTATTAAATCTTTCAAGTGTTTAAAATCGTTTTTTAGCACAGTTTCTTCTGCAAGCGATAAAATAAAACCATCGATACTTCCATTAGAAAGCATTTCTATGGTTTCCACCTCTTTTTGAAAAGATTCATTGGAAATACAAGAAATAATTTTATAACCTTTTTCGTTAGCTACTTTTTCCATGCCGTTAAAAACTTGGGCGAAAAAATAGTTTAACATATTCGGGATTAGAATTCCTATTGTTTTCGTCTGCCTATTTTTTAAGCTTAACGCATTAAAATTAGGTTTGTAGTTGTTTTCTTTAGCGTATTTCTGAATTTTCTCTTTCGTACTTACACTAATTTCATAACTATCATTCAACGCTTTAGATACTGTTGAAATAGAAACATCAAATTCTTTAGCAATGTCTTTTATGGTAAGTCTTTTCATATATGATAAAATATAAGCTACTAAAATACAAAAATCTCATCAGAAATAGAGAGTACTATAAAGATTTTACAATTTCTTCATTTTACAATTTTGCTGAAGCTCATAAACCAAGAAAGAAAAAACCGCTAAATATTCTAAACCAACAAGCCATAAATTTTCTTTCCATGGATTATTAGCATACGCTTGGTAAGTTAAAACGATTACGAAAGTCCAAACTACTGGAAATTTATATTTCGTAAAAACAGATAAAATTAAAGGTGTTGCTAAATACCAAGGATGCACTGTAGTGGCTGTAAAATAGTAAAAACACAAACTAAATAACATGGCAGTTATCAATTGTTTTAAATTGCTGTTTTTTCTAAAAAAAGTAATAAAAATTAGAAATAAAACAGTTAAAATAGGTGTGATTTTTCCAATAATTGCAATTTCATTATATCCTCTAAATAAGTAGCCAATTTCTCGAAAAATGTAGTAGAAACTTGCATTAAATTCGAAATTTCGAAACCATAAACCAACCGAGTTGGAGTAATTTGCTATTAATTCTGAAGAATAAAAGGGAAGAAATAATAGGAGGGTGGTTGCTAAAATTATTGTGTAAAAACCGATTAATTTCCAAACCTCAAAGGTTTTAAAAACCTTTGAGGTTTTGCGATACGAAACAAACCACTGAAAAAACAAGGGTAAAAATAGTAATGGAATCAATTTTATGGAAACAGAACAAGCGATTAAAACGGCTGCCCAAATCCATTTTTGTTGATGTAATTTGTACAAACCCCAAACCAAGAAAAATAGCATTACAGATTCGAAATGTAAATTTCCTGTCATTTCTATGATAACAAACGGATTCAAAACATACCAAAGAATATTTTTTATTGGTAAATTTAATCGTTCCAATAGTTTTTTTCCGAAGTATAAAATACCAATATCTGCCAAAATAATAATACTTCGAAGTACAATTACAGAACCGAAAATACTTTTACTCGCAAAAATTGCAGCAATTAAAAAACACAACTGATTTAATGGTGGGTAATTTGTATAGTGGCTCCCATTTAATTCGCCCATTCCACGATACAATTCCACAGCATCTAAAACTGGTGTTAAGTTTTGTTGTATAAAATTTTCTGGTAATGATAAATACGGATTAAAACCATTAAAAATCATGCGACCATCCCAAATAAAACGATAGAAATCTTGTGATAAATTTGGAATTGAAAATAAGAACACAATCCTGAAAAGCATCATAATGCCTACATAAGTGGAAAAAGGAATGCTTTTATTTTTCAATATAAAATAGAAACAAGCGAACAAAGAAAACCAAAGAAATAAAAGCGGATAAAAACTGGTTCTTTCTAAAAAATAGGCAAAGAAAAAATACAGAATTACGCTGCTACTAATTAAAAATAAGGCTTTATTTTTTTCTGATAAAGGCATTATGCTTTGGAGAAAATAGATTTAAAAAACACGTAACTAAAACCAATAAAAAGCATTAAGTGGAAAGGGAAAAGACCGAAATCGCCATCTTCATTCCCTACAATAAATGCGCTGTACATTCCATAAGCGAAATAAATGGCTAAAACACCTTCGATAATTACGTGCCCAGATGGTTTTTGTTTGATGTACTTGTTGGTTTTCCAAGCGTCTTTTATATTTTTAATATTGAATTTTGGGGTTCTTATAAATTCACTTTTTTTACCAAAATGACCTTCTAAAACTGCAATTGTATTGTGTAAAGAAAACCCCATTGCAATAGAAAAGAAAGTGAAAAATGCACCAATATATTTTATAAAATTTAAGAAACCACCTCCATAAATATTTTTGTACATGTGCCAATAACAGATAAAAAATATTAAAGAACTTATTACAAAAAAGCTCATCACATAAAAATATATCTTTAAATGTTCGAACTCATTTTTAATGTATAACATTGGAATACTTAAAACCGCCACTAAAAAAATACAGGTAAACATAGAACTGTTTAGTAAATGCAAAATACTGTGTATTTTTGTTTTAAAAGAAATATTTTTACTTCTTATTACACGACGCATCATTTTTTGAAAATTCTCTGCACCACCTTTGTTCCAACGAAATTGTTGCGATCTTGCTGCGCTAATAACAATTGGTAATTCTGCAGGTGTTTCTACATTTTCTAAGTACTTAAATTCCCATTTTTTTAACTGTGCTCTGTAGCTTAAATCTAAATCTTCTGTAAGTGTGTCTCCTTCCCAATTGCCTGCATCGTAAATACATTCTTTACGCCAAACACCAGCAGTTCCATTAAAATTTATAAAATGTCCTTTGCTATTTCTACCCACTTGTTCTAAAGTAAAATGTGCGTCTAAAGCAAAAGCCTGTATTTTAGTTAACGTAGAATAATTTCTATTGATGTGTCCCCAACGTGTTTGAACCACCCCAACTTTATCATCCTTAAAATAAGGAACAGTTTGGTGCAACCACGTTTTTTGTGGTAGAAAATCGGCATCGAAAATGGCAATAAACTCTCCTTTTGCTATTTTTAAACCTTCTTTAAGTGCACCCGCTTTAAAACCTTGTCTGTTGCTACGTCTAATATGTTTTATATCGATTCCTTTTTCTTGAATTTTTTTGATATGTTTTGCAGTCGTTTCGATAGATTCGTCTGTAGAATCGTCTAAAACCTGAATTTCCAATTTATCTAAAGGATATTGTAATTTTGCGATATTTTTTAGCAAACGTTTCATTACATACAATTCGTTATAAACAGGCAATTGTATGGTTACGAATGGAATTTTATCGGGATTTGTAAAATCGAATTTCTTTGAAGTATCTGTTTTTTTTTGCGCTTTTAAATAATTGAAGAGCAAGTTTAATTGTGCCAAAGCATACATGAAAATAAGCAGTAGCGATATTGAATAAATTACAATTGTTATTACGACGATAGTATCTAATATCATTACTTGAAACTATATTTAAAAATCCAACCTAAAATTTTAATTCCGGCCATAATACTTCCTTTTATGGTTCCAGAAACCTTAGAAACGCCAATTCTGTTTCTGTATTTTACAGGAATTTCTACGTAAGACATTTTATGCTTTAATACTTTTAATTGCATTTCCACGGTCCAGCCATAGGTTTTATCTTCCATATTTAAGGCTAGCAATTTATTATATTTAATCGCTCTAAAAGGGCCTAAATCTGTAAATTTTGCTCCAAAAAATATTTTCATTAAAAAAGTTGCTAACCAATTTCCAAAAACTTGTTGTGGAGTCATAGCACCATTTTCACGAAGATATTTTGCACGAGCACCAATTACAAAATCGATATTTTTATTAATAATAGGAGATATAATTTCTGTTAATTGTTCTGGATAATCGGAATAATCGCCATCTAAAAAAACAACAATGTCTGGTTTTATTTCTTGGTTTGCAATATATTCTATTCCTTTTAAACAAGCATAACCATAGCCTTTTCTATCTTCAGATAAAACAGTTGCACCAGCATTGTAGGCATTTTCTTTTGTATTATCTGTAGAATTATTACTAATAACAATAATTTCTTGTACGTTTTTAGGAATATCTTTTATAACATTTCCAATGGAATCTTGCTCGTTATAAGCAGGAATTATTACTTTAATTTTTAAATTCATTAAAATTTTGTGTTTGGGTTGTCTCTCTTAAAACTAAAATAAGAAGTCCATTCTCCAATTTTTTTATTAGACTTGTAACGTTCGGTTTTTTTTAGACGATTTTTATAATAAATTAAAGAATATCCATCTTTTTTACCATTCTTATACTGAATTTTTGTCTTTGTGTCTTTATCGTAAAAAATCCACCAATTACTAGCTTTATTATTTATATAACTACCTTCTTTAAGTAGTTTATTATTTTTTGCGTAAAAGTACCAATAACCTGTTTTTTTATCATAATTAAAATGACCTTTTTTTTCTATATTTCCATTTGTGTAATAAAAAGTCCAAAAATCTACTTTTTGCTCATTTAGTATCCATCCTGCAGATTTTAAATTGCCTTTTTCATCATGATTTTTAACAAATTCTTTTTGGTTTGTGGTTGTTAAGAAAAATAAAACGGTCATATATTTTAGAAACATATTCTTTAAATTTTAATGTTTTCATTTTAAAAAAAAACTATCTAAATAAGATAGATACCTTTATTTAATGTTTTTTTAAGCTTTGGTTAATCTCTTGTTTTTGTTGTCGTTTTAAATAAGACAAACTTTCATGTGCAACACATTTTATATACGAGTTTTTTAATTTTTTGGTTTTTTTAAAGAAAAATAAAACCGCAAGCTTCTTTTTCTCGTATATAAAGTGTCACTAACAAAAAAAAACTAAAATTATGACAAACAAAATGAAAACAGTTATAGGTTTATGCCTATTATTATCGAGTGTATGTATTGCACAAAGTCCAGTGAATGGTTTTATGAAAAAATCTGGAGAAGGGTCTGTGGTCTTATCCTATTCTAAAGAATCTTATAGTAAAGTTTTTTTAGTACCCAATGAAATTAATGGTGTACCTACTTTTAACGATGTAATTATTAGTAGTGTATCGTTTTTTGGAGAGGTTGGTGTTTCAGATAACTTTAATGTAGTTTTAAATGTACCTTATATTAGAGCAGAAGGAAATGCTTCTGATGCAGTTTTAGCAAATAATGGTTTTGAAAACGAAAGAAAAGGAGTTCAAGATTTAAAAGTATATGCAAAATATAGGTTTCATACCATTAATTTTGAGAAAAGTACCTTAGACTTTATTGGTGCTGCTGGTATCGAAACGCCTATAGGAAATTATAATGCAGATGAAGATTTACAATCTATTATTGCAATTGGTAACCAGGCAACTACGTATAATGCTTTTGGTATTGCTACTTTTAAATTACAATCTGGTTTTTTTACAACAGGTCAATTAGGGTATAGTGTAAGAAGTAATGAAGTGCCAAATGCATTATTAAGTGAGTTAAAAATTGGTTATGCTGCTTCTAAATTTTATGTAGATGCTTTTGTTGCAAATCAATTATCAGATGATAGTGGAGTAGATATTTTAGGAGAAGGTTTTACCGGATTTTTTCCTGCAACGCGTGTAAATTATACAAGAATTGGTGTCAATGCTTTTTATCCATTTACAAAAGAAATAGGAGTTACAGCAGGAACAAATGCTTACATTTCTGGTAGAAACTTAGGGAAAGCTACTGGATTTTACGGAGGATTGGTATACTCATTTTAATTAAAAACTTAACAAAACTTACAATTATGAAAAATTTATATATTTTAAAATACACGCTAATTTCTATCATTACAATTAGCTTTTTATATTCATGCGAAACAGCCTCTAGTTACGAGGACGAATTACCTTCAATTGCAAATATTGCAGTTTCTAATGCCGATTTTAGCACACTAGAAACAGCAGCAGTTGCAGGAGGCGTTGTTGGAGATCTAAGTAACTCTAACCCAGATGATCCAAGTGGAGCTTATACAGTTTTTGCACCTACGAATGGTGCATTTGCAAGGTTAGGATTAAATAGTGAAACACTTGGTGTGCTTCAAAAATCGTTTTTAAAGAATACATTATTATATCATGTTTCTAATGGAAATTTAAAAGGGAGCTCTATTAGTAATGGAGGATCTTCTATATCTGCGCTTGCAGTAGACAGACGTTTTATTACTCGTGGAAACGATACTTACATTAACGGATCGAAAATTCTTGCTACAGATGTTATGGCAAGTAATGGTACTGTTCATGTAATTGATAAAGTAATGATTGCAAGTGGAGCAGATATTGTTCAAACAGCAATCGCATTACAAACAGCGAAAGTATTTACAAATCCAGAATTAACTTATTTGGTAGAAGCAGTAATTTATGCAGAGTTAGTAGATGCACTTACAGCTTCAAATGGAAGTTCTTCTTTTACAGTGTTTGCGCCAACTGATAAAGCTTTTGTAGAATTAGGAGTGGCACTTGGTTTAACATTCGAAAAGCCAGCAGATATTCGTCAATTACCAAAAGAAACAGTGCAAAAAGTGCTTTTAAACCACGTAATTGCAAATGATGGGAAATTTACATCAGAATTAAACGCAGGTACAGTAACTACTTTAAGTGGAGACGATTTAACTTTAGGGGCTTTTACAAATGGAACTCTTACTGTTACAGGTGTTGGAAATGGAGGTAACGTTGCAAATATGGGAATACCAGATGTGCAAACAACCAATGGTATTGTACACGTTATCGATAGAGTGTTATTGCCAAACTTATAAAAACTTTTTTTTTGAGTGATTGATTGATTTGATTTAATAAGCCACAGATTTTATCTGTGGTTTATTTTTTTACAAGAGTTTTTTTTGAAGTAGTATTTATGTTGAAATAGAGCTTCTTAAATTGTTAAAAAAATAATAGTTTGCTCTAAATCAAAGAACTTTTTCTAATTAACGAAAATACATCTAATAAATAAAGGACTCCTTTAAAAAAAAGTCCTTTATTTATTTTTTATTGAAATAATTTATCACAAATAAATAACTTTTTAAAGGTGATTTTATTTTTGAGTTTATGATTAATTATGAAACTGCAAATTATTTTTTATTCACCAATTGCATTAAATCTACATCATTTCCAAGTAAAATTTCTGTTGGATTTATTCTTCCATCTTCAGGACCATTTTCTAATTTTAAAACCCCTCTTGGACAAACTGCAGAACAAACTCCACAACCCACACAACTGGCTCTTACAATATTTTCTCCTTTTTGTGCATAGGCTCTCACATCAATTCCTTGTTCGCAATATGTAGAACAATTTCCACACGAAATACATTGGCCGCCATTTGTGGTAATTCTAAATCTCGATTTAAAACGTTGTACCAAACCCAAATAGGCGGCTAAAGGGCATCCAAAACGACACCAAACTCTGTTACCGAAAATTGGATAAAAACCGGTTCCAATAACCCCAGCGAACCAAGCACCAATTAAGAAACTATAACTGTCTTTAATCCATTGAGAATTTATTCCTAAAAACGATTGTGCTCCTGTAAAATAACAATAAAGTGTTACTAAAGTCATTACCAAAGAGAAAACTAAAACAGAATGAATTAACCATCTTTCCAGCTTCCAAGCATTTAAACTTTTGTTGGAATGCTGTCTATAAGGATCTCCTAAAGTTTCAGCCAAACCACCACAACCACAAACCCAAGAACAATACCAACGTTTTCCGAAGAAATACACCATAACTGGCACAATTACTAAGGTTAAAACGATTCCCCAAACCAAGATGAAAATTCCAATTCCGCCAGTTTCTGTTAAACTTTTAAGGTTCCATTCAAAGAAAAAATCATAATCTAAAGGAAAAGCATTTTTAAAATCATATTCTGGCATTTGAAGGCTTGCCATAATTTCTGGAATTAAAAAAGCAAACACAATTTGAAAAAATAAGACAGAAATAGTTCTTACAATTTGATATTTATTATGCCTGTATTTTATAAACATTCGTACACCCATAGTTAGCATAACTGTACAATATAAAAAACCATAAACAAACCATTGGCTGGCAGGTCTGCCAGCCAAAAACTGACTTATTGGGTCTAAAATAAACGTCCAGTTTACAACATAATCTGCAAAGAAATATAACACCAAATAAAAGGAAACTAAAAAGATAAGCACCATCCACGCAATAAAGCCTCTGTTGGTTGCAGATTCGTGGTAAATTCCATCGTTTTTAATACCAGGTTTGCCCAACAAAATTAAGTTGGGAAGAATAAATAACAATGCACCAAGAATTCCCAAACCAAAAGTTAAAAACCAAGCCAAACCAGGGTTTTCTGTGACAAAGCCTTTACCTGCTTTTTTTGCCAAATTAAAGCTTAGGGTGTGTGGTTTTCCATTTATTTTATATTGATATTGTTCCCCTTTTTTATCCCAATTTTTTTCTGCTTCGTATTTTGCAATTTGTTTATCGTAATAATCATTCGATTTTTGATATGCTTTTCGAACGCGACTCGAAAACTCGAAGATATTTAGTTTTTTATCTGTAACAACAGCTTCCTGTAATGCATCTTTAATTAGTGTGCTTTTGTAATTTTTTTCCTTTAAAAAAGAATCTAATTCGGCTTGTTTTAAGTTAAATGAACCCGAAAAAATTGTTCCTATAAATATGGCCAATCCTGTTAAAAAGATAATTAGACCTAAATTTTTTATGATTTTCAAAATGATAGTTTTTTATAAAAATTAAATACTTTTTTTTTGATATAGAATTTCTCTTAATTACTTTTACTAAAAATTCGTTTCCAACTTTTATTTTTCAATTGAATGTTAGTGTTGTTTTCTTTGTTGAATTTTTTAAGAATTTCAGCTTCATGTAGTTTGTAAAATTCTGGATCGAAATTAGCATCTCTTAAATATTCTAAAACATATTCTATAGATTTGTTTTCGGTTAACCATTTGTCGAAAATTTCGTGGCGCATTCGAATTCCGAAAGTATTTATTCCTAAAAATTTATTAGAATTTTTATCAAAAGAAATGGTAATACATTTATGCTCTTTTGGATGTTTCCATTGAAAATATGCTTCGTTTTCTTGTTTATTTTTTTCACTAAAAACCCAACCATACGTTTGGTATTCGATATCTAAGAATTTTGCTGAATTAAACCAATGCCCGGGTTTGTATGCTGTTTTATTTCCACAAATGGTTTGTGCAAGTGCTTCTCCCATCATTCTTCCTGTGTACCAAACCGCTTCAATATTTCTTCTTTGTCCAATTGCTTCGTGTTGCTCTGCACAGTCGCCAATGGCATAAATATCTTTAATATTTGTTTCTAAAAAACGGTTTACTAAAACCCCTTTTTTAGTTTCGATAGTACTGTCTTTTAAAAAGTCGATATTTGGTGTAACTCCAGCAGTTAACCCCACTACATTACAAAATATTTCTTCGCCAGTTTCTTCGATAATTACAGAACTTACTTTGCCTAATTTATCGGATTTTATTTCTTTTAAATTGGTGCTTAAACGTAAATCTATATGATGTTCTTTTATATGATTGTTAATCATTTTAGATTCTTGTGCAGGTAAAACCCCATTCCAAAAACTATCTTCACGAACTAAAAAAGTAACAGGAATATCTCTACTTCTTAGCATTTCTGCCAATTCTATTCCAATTAATCCACCTCCAACAATTACAGCTCTTTTACAGGTTTTATTATCTGGCGCATGTTTTTCTAACTTTTCTAAATCTTGTTTATGATACATTCCCATAACTCCTTCTAAATCTTGCCCAGGCCAACCAAATTTATTTGGTTTAGAACCAGTTGCAATAATTAGTTTAGAATACGTTAAAGAAGTTCCGTTCGAGAATTCTAAATTTTTGTTTTCAGTATCTACTTTTGCAACATAACCTTTCTTTAATTCAATATTATTCTTTTCCCAAAACCAATTTTCGTAAGGTTGTGTATGTTCGAACTTCATGTGCCCCATATATATGTACATGAGTGCTGTTCTAGAAAAAAAGTATTTATGCTCAGCAGAGACAATGGTAATTTTTTTATCAGAATTTTTTCTAATGTGTCTGGCTACAGTTACACCAGAAATTCCATTACCAATAATAACGATATGTTCCATATTTAATTAATTGTTGCTTTTATGTCGAAGCTAAAGTTAAGAACTTAAAATTTAAATGTAGTTTAGAATCGATTTAAATAAAGGATTGTTTTTTTTGTAAGTTATTGTAAGAAGTAAAGACTTACTTACAAATTTTTAATATCCAATTAAATAAAAATCAATCAAAATGAACAAATCAATTTTTAAATTAGTATTTACGGCAGTTTTAGTAGTAAGTTTTCAATCTTTCGCACAAGAAGATAACAATAGTAAAAGTAACATACAAACCTACACACCTTCAAAATTATTAAATAAAGGACAGTGGGATATTAAGTTTTTCAACAATTTATATACAGAAACAAAAAGTATAAATAAAGGAGTAAAAAAAGATAAAGTTAGAGAAAATTATTTTACATCTACAATAGAGGTTTTTACTGGTGTTTCCGATAATAATAGGATAAATGTTGGTGCAATTTTAGAATATCGTTCCAATACGATTAACGGAAGAAGTGCATTAACCGTTTTTGAATTAGGAAGCGATGTAAACTCAAGAAAAGGATTGTCTTCTTTTGCACCTGCAGTTAAAATTCAGCCAATAGAAAATGTTGGAAATTTCTCTATTCAAAGTGCTTTTCATATCCCTTTATTTAAAGATGAAAAAAATGCAGATGGTGTTTTCTTAGATCAAACAGCATACACTTTTCAAAATAGATTTTTCTACGATTATACCTTACCAAGTGGAGACTGGCAATTATTTACAGAGTTAAATACAGAATATAATTTTGGTGCAGAAACAAGTTTTGCCAACAATACATTTGTTTTGGCTCCTGGTGTTTTTATGAGTTATTTCCCCTCAGATAAATCTACAGTTTTAGGTTTTGTACAACATTACCAACGTTTTGGAGATTTTACACAAGATTTTACAGCATTGGGTTTTGGTGGAAAATACCAATTGAACCAAACTTTAAATTTAGAAGTTTTGTACAGTAAATTTGTAAGAGGAGAAGATACTGGCTTAGGACAAAGTTTTAACATTGGTTTAAGAGCGTTGTTTTAACAAAAAGAACTATTTTTAGGGAGAAATATGAAAACAAAAAACTTCCTTTTACTTCTTTTAATACCATTCTGTTTTTCCTGTAGTAGAAGCCAAACTAAAAAAATTAACGGAGTAAGTTTTGTAGCATCAAGAGATACTATACAACAAGCACATATAAACCCTGTACTAAAGGTACAAAGCAATTACGTTGCTTTGATGCCTTTTGGTTTTATTAGAGAGTTGTCTATACCTAAAATTATGCATAATACAAAAAGGCAATGGTTTGGAGAAACCAAAAATGGTTTGTTACAATATGCTAAAGAATTTAAAAAGCAAGGCATAAAAATAATGATAAAACCACATATTTGGGTATATCATGGAGAGTTTACTGGAGATATAAAAATGACTTCCGAAGAAAATTGGGCGATTTTAGAAAACTCGTATTTAGAATTTATTTTAACCTACGCAAAAGTTGCAGAAAAGTTAGAAGCTTCTATTTTATGTATAGGAACTGAATTAGAGCAATTTGTAATAAATAGACCCGATTACTGGCAAAAAATAATCAAAGAAATTAGAAAAGTTTACAAAGGAAAACTAACGTATGCAGCAAATTGGGATGAATTTAAAAGAGTGCCTTTTTGGAGTGAATTAGATTTTATTGGAGTAGATGCTTATTTTCCATTAACAGATAAAAAATCGCCAACAGTTGCAGATTTCGAGAAAGGTTGGAAACCACATAAAGAGGAAATTAAACAAGTACAGAAACAATTTAATAAACCAGTTTTATTTACTGAATTTGGGTATAGAAGTGTCGATTTTTCTGGAAAAGAACCTTGGAATTCCAATAGAGTAGTGGAAAGTATAAATTTGCAGGCACAAGTAAATGGATTGCAAGCAATACACAACCAATTTTGGCAAGAAGATTGGTTTGCAGGTGGTTTTGTTTGGAAATGGTTTCATAGTCACGATCGAGTTGGAGGAGAAAAAAATAATCGTTTTACACCACAAAATAAACCAGCAGAAGAATTGTTGAGAAAATTATATTCCCAATAAAATATGATAATTATCGTTTTCTTTCTAAAGAATTGATTGTAAATTTGAGTAATTTAAAAGCAAAAATTATGAAAAAAATAGTTGTACCTGTAGATTTTTCAAATCACTCAGAACACGCGTTAAAAACCGCAACGCAATTGGCAAAAAAAACAAATGCATCTATAATTGCATTGCATATGTTAGATTTACAAGAAGTTAATTTGGCGGAAAGCCCAAGTTATCAGCAAGAAAAAGCAGTTTTCTTTTTAAAATTAGCAGAAAAAAGATTTAAAGAGTTTTTAGAAAAAGACTATTTAGAAGAGGTAAATGTAGTGCCAATTATAAAACATTACAAAGTTTTTAGTGAAGTAAATGTAGTTGCCAAAGAAGTAAATGCCGATTTAATTATTATGGGATCTCATGGAGTTAGCGGTTTAAAAGAGTTTTTTATGGGCTCGAATACAGAAAAAGTAGTTCGTTATTCCGAAGTTCCTGTTTTGGTAATTAAAAAAGAACTACATGATGTAAGCTTTAAAGATGTTGTGTTTGCGACAGATTTTTCTGAAAAATCAATCCCTGCATTTAAAAAAATGCTTAAAACTTTAGAATTATTTAATGCAAAAAAGCATATTTTGTACGTAAATTTACCAAACGAAAATTTTAAAACAACTCCAGAAATGGATGCCTTGGCGTATCATTTTTTAATGGAAGCAGAAGGAAATGTAGATCGATTAATAAACACAAATTTTGTGTGCGCAAGGTCTATAGAAGATGGAATTTTAAATTTTTCGAATGCAGTTGGTGCAGATTTAATAGCAACAGCAACACATGGTAGAAAAGGATTGTCGCATATTTTTTCTGGAAGTATTTCCGAAGATTTAACCAACCATGCTACCTTACCAATTATGACTTTTAAAATTTAGATTTTTAATGAACTGTAAACGTTTTTTATTTTTTATAATTTTTATCGCAACATTTTTCTCGTGTTCAGACGATAGTGATGTGGTTGTTCCAAGAAATTTACAACAATATGTAGATGGAAATTCGAATTTAGAAATAGACGATTTAATAGCTTGTGCCGCAAATGCAAAAGGAAACACCAATTTAAATTACATTTTTTATTATCCTGAATCTGGTGCAACAGATATTCGTTATTACGAAACTGCAGATGTAAATGCAAACGAGAAAGATTATAGTAATTATCGTAGAGAAACGCTTCCTCAAGAAGATGTTTTTGGTGGAAAATTAGCACGGTTTTCGAGATCAAGTAAAACAGAAACTTGGTGTTTGGTAACCTATGTAAGAGAAGGGAAATTGCATATTTCAAATCCTATACGTTTAAAAAACGCCACTAAATCCACAGAATATAGTTCGGAAGTAGATATCGATTACGCAACAACCTTAGAACCTAAGTTTACTTGGAAAGATGGAACTATCGACGAAAACGTAATTTATTTTCAAGTAATTTCAGATGAAGAAAACAATTTTATATCTGGAACTTATACAGAAGAAAAAACGTTTAAATTTTACGATACTTCCAATGTGGATTTAAATATAAATACCACGAAACCAAAAGATTTGGTAGAAGACGAGGTTTATAATTTTACATTAATGGGTGTTAGCAAAGATAATTGGGTGAACTTAATTATCGAAAGGCAATTTATACCAAGAAGTTTAGAAGAATATATTGCTGTAAATACCGATAAAACAATAGAAACAGCAAGAGCTTTCGCAGGAAACGCAAACGGAAATAAAGAAACTACATATATTTATTATTACCCTGTTGCAGATGCTTTCGATTTTAGATATTACGAAACTGAAGATGCCACTGTAGATAAAACAGATTTTTCGAAATATAGAAGAAAAAACCTAACATCTACACCAGCTTTAGGGAACAAATTCAGGAGGTTTTCGAATAATAGTTCCAAGGAAGTTTGGTGCTTAGTTACCTTTATTGCTGGAGATAAACTGTATGTTTCCAAGCCTATTAGAACGAAAAATAAAACCAAAACTACAGAGTGGAAAAGCGAAGTTACCATCGACGATTCCGAAACTTTAAAACCACGTTTTACTTGGACAGATGGCACTTTTGCAGAAAATGTAAAATACCTACAAATTTTCACGAAAAAAGACAAAACTTTTTTATCAGGAACCTATACAAAAGAGAAAACGTTTAAGTATTACGACACTTCTAATGTGGTAGAAAACTTGAATAAAAATACACCACCAGCATTCGTTTTAGATGATGAAAACTCTTTTACTTTGTTTGGACTTAGTGATGACAATTGGGTGAATTTAGTAATTCAGAAAACTTTTATTGTGCAATAATGAAGCCTAAGAAATATTTTTTTTTGATTACTTTTTTGCTTTTAGCAAGCTATATAAACTCACAAGAAAATAACATAACAAAAATTAAAATTGAAGGAAATAAAAAATTAAAAACTTCTTATATTTTAAGTGTTCTTTCAACAAAAAAAAATAAACCCTTAGATTCTTTAAAAATTGAAGAAGATATTATTTTTCTAAAAAGATTGCCTGCAATTAGCAATGTTTCTTACAAAGTAAATAAAATTAAAAAGCATACTTATAAAGTTTTATTTCTTGTGGAAGAAAATTTTACCATAATTCCTGATGTTAATTTTTGGACTACAACCAACAAACAGTTTGCTTTTAAAGTAGGTTTATACGACTATAATTTTTTAGGAAAAAACATCACATTTGGCGGATTTTATCAAAATAATCGATTTAATTCTTATGGAATTCTTTTTAGAGCACCGAATTTATTTTCGAAAAACTGGGGTTTATCTGTAAATCATCAAAATTGGAAAAGTGAAGAGCCTTTATATTTTAATAATTCTTTCGCAAATTATCTATATAATAATGTTTCTTTTGAAGTTTTAGGATTGCATCAATTTAACTTAAAAAATCGTATTGATTTTGGAATCAATTTTTTCAAAGAAGAATACACCTACTTAACTGGAGCAACAGCTCCTTCAGTGCCTCAACAATTAAAATTGAATAAGACATTGTTTAAATTTACCTATATTTTTGATGGATTGAATTATTCGTACCAATATGTAAAAGGATTTAAAAATGTTTTAAATGCACAATATGTGATAACAGAAAACGATTTTCAAAATAAATTTTTAATTTTTTGGAACGATTTCTTTTATTTTAGAAGAATATGGACAAAAGGAAATTGGGCGAACAGAATACGTTTTGGGCTTTCTACGAACGAAAATTCGCCATTTGCGCCATTTGCTTTAGATAATAATGTAAACATTAGAGGTGTTGGTTTTTTAGTGGATAGAGGAACAGGGGTTGCTACCTTAAATTCGGAATATAGACATACAATTTACGACAAAGGTTGGTTGGCAGTTCAAACCAATATTTTTGTAGATGCTGGTTCGTGGAGAAATCCTGCAGGAGAATTAGATGACTTTATAAAAGAAGAGAATATAAGAGTTTACAGTGGATTTGGACTTCGATTTATCAGCAAAAAAATTTATAATGCCACCTTTAGAATTGATTATGGTTTTAAAGTTTATGATGGTAAAAGCAATTCTAAAGGTGGTTTGGTTTTTGGAATTGGGCAGTATTTTTAGGGCTGATTTTATTCAGTAATTAAAACCAAATCTTCAGAATTTACCATTACTCCAGCTTTTAAAACAATTTTATTAATAGTTGTATTTTCTGTAGCAGTAATTGTGGTTTCCATTTTCATCGCTTCAATAATAAACAAAGGTTGGTTTTTCTTGATTTCTTCTCCTTTTTTTACCAAAATTGTAGATAATAAACCTTGCAATGGCGCACCAATTTCTTTAGAATTTGTTTTATCTGCTTTTAAATTTTCTACTTTTTCTACTTTAATAGACTTATCTTTTATTTTTACAGACCTGCTTTGTCCATTTACTCTAAAATAAACATTAACAAGACCGTCTTTATTTGCTTTAGATACCGATTCTAAAGTAATTAAAAGTGTTTTTCCTTTGTCTAATTCTACAATAATTTCTTCGCCTCTTTCCATTCCGTAGAAGAAATTTTTAGTAGGCAAGTTCATTAAATTATCATATTTCGTGTGCTTATTAAAAGCATCTGTAAATACTTTTGGATATAATTTATAAGACAGGAAATCTGTAAAATCGATGGCTCTTCCTAAATCATTTTCAAAGATTTTTCTGAATTCTTTATATTCTTTATCAAAATCGATTGGTTCTAAATGTGCATTTGGTCTGTTTGAATAAGGCTTTTCATCTTTTAAAATTAGTTTTTGAAGATCTTTTGGAAAACCACCAACAGGTTGCCCTAAATCTCCCCTAAAAAAACTAACTACAGATTGTGGAAAAGAAATGGTATCTCCTTTTTCTAAAACATCTTGCACTGTTAAATTATTACTTACTAAATATTGCGCCATATCTCCAACAACTTTAGAACTTGGTGTTACTTTTACGATATTTCCAAAAAGTAAATTTACATCTCTGTACATTTTCGTGATTTCATAAAAACGATCTTCTAAACCTAAAGCTTGTGCTTGTGGTTTTAAGTTTGAATATTGTCCGCCAGGAATTTCATGTTTAAAAACTTCTCCAGAACCCGCTTTTAAACCAGATTCAAACGGATAATAATATTCTCTTACACTTTCCCAATAATTAGAATATTCATTCAGAGAATCTGTGTTCATTGGGTTTTCTCTTTCGTGGAACTTCAACATTTCTACCATAGAATTAAAGTTTGGTTGCGATGTTAAACCAGATAAACCACCTAAAGCAACATCTAAAACATCTACCCCAGCTTCAATTGCTTTTAAATAAGTTGCAGATTGAATTGATGAGGTGTCGTGCGTGTGTAAATGAATAGGAATATTAATTTCTTGTTTTAATGCGCTAATTAATTCGAAAGCGGCATAAGGTTTTAACAAACCAGCCATGTCTTTAATTGCCAAAATATGAGCACCTGCATTTTCGATATCTTTAGCTAAAGTTGTGTAATATTTTAGATTATATTTTGTGTTTTTTGGATCTAACAAATCGCCTGTATAACAAATAGAACCTTCTGCTAAACCTTGGGTTTTTGTTCTTACATATTCTATACAAGGTGCCAAAGATTTTATCCAATTTAAAGAATCGAAAATTCTAAAAATATCCACTCCGTTTTCCCAAGAAGAAACTACAAATTTCTCAATTAAATTATCTGGATATGCTGTGTAGCCAACTCCATTAGAACCTCTAATTAACATTTGTAACAAAACATTTGGCATTGCTTTTCGTAATAAACGTAAACGCTCCCAAGGGTTTTCTTGTAAAAAACGCATACAAACATCAAAAGTTGCACCACCCCAAACTTCCATACTAAAAATTTCAGGATTGTTTTTTGTGTAACCTTCAGCAACCTTCAACATATCGTAAGTTCGCATTCTTGTTGCCAATAAACTTTGGTGTGCATCACGCATTGTTGTATCCGTAAAATGAACTTTTTTTTCTGCTTTTAACCATTTAGAAAATTTATCTGGACCTAGTTTTGTTAGTACATCTTTTGTACCTTCAGGGTGGTTACGATTGGTAATTATTTTCGGAACTTTTGGCTTGATAAATGTTTTAGTAGCATCAATTTTTTTAACATCACTATTTCCATTTACAATAATATCCCCCAAATACGTAACCAATTTTGTAGCTCTATTTCTTGGTGCTTTAAAAATGAATAAATCAGGATTATTTTTAATGAAGTTAACAGTTACTTCTCCTTGTCTAAAAGTTTTATGTTTTAGGATATTGTCTAAAAACAACATATTTGTCTTTACTCCTCTGATTCTAAATTCAGCTAAAGCTCTTCTGATTTTTCTACAAGCACCATCTAAAGTCCTACTATTTGCAGTAACTTTTACCAACATAGAATCGAAAAATGGAGAAATAGTAACACCTTGATATACACTTCCTGCGTCTAAACGAATTCCAAAACCAGAAGCACTTCTGTAGGTTGTAATGGTGCCATAATCTGGTTTAAAATCGTTCTGTGGATCTTCTGTAGTAACTCTACATTGCAAAGCATATCCATTAATTTTTACACTTTCTTGATTCGCAATTTTTATTTGCTGGTCTTCTAATTTATAACCACCGGCAATAAATAATTGTGTTTTTACTAAATCTATATTTGTAATAACCTCTGTAACTGTATGTTCTACTTGAATTCTTGGATTTACTTCAATAAAATAAATGCTATCATCATCATCAACCAAAAACTCTACAGTACCAATATTATTATAATTTACAGCTTTACAAATTTTAATAGCGTAGTTGTAAAGTGCATTTTTTGTTTTTTGCTTTAATCCAAAAGAAGGCGCAAATTCTATTACTTTTTGATAACGTCTTTGTACAGAACAATCACGTTCAAATAAATGTACAATATTGCCAAAATTATCTGCAACAATCTGAATTTCTATATGTTTTGGATTTTCTACAAATTTTTCTAAAAAGACAGTATCATCACCAAAAGCATTTAACGCTTCTCTTTTACTTTCGTTAAAAGCGCTTTGTAATTCTTCTGGGCCTCTAATAACTCTCATTCCTCTTCCACCACCTCCAGAAGCCGCTTTCAGCATAACAGGGTAGCCAATTACTTTAGCTTCACTTAAAGCTGTTTCAATAGAATCTAACACTTTTTTATTGCTGTTAATAATAGGAATGTTGTTATCTAAAGCAACTTTTTTAGCAGTAATTTTGTCTCCCAGAGATTTTAAAACAGATACTTTTGGTCCCACAAAAATGATGTTATTTTCATTACATTTTCTGGCAAATTCTGCATTTTCTGAAAGAAAACCATAACCAGGGTGAATTGCATCTGCACCACATTCTAAAGCGACTCTAATAATTTCATCACTATTTAAATAAGGTTTTAAGGGTTCGTTATCTTCTCCAATTTGGTACGATTCGTCTGCCTTATATCTGTGCAAAGAATACCTGTCTTCAAAAGTATAAATACCTACAGTTTTTAAGCTAATTTCTGTACAAGCTCTAAAAATTCTTATGGCAATCTCACCTCTATTTGCTACAAGTACTTTTTTAATTTTCATCTATAAAATATTTTGGTTTGAATTAATTTTCTCTAAAGATAAGTTACGAAATCGATATAGTAAAAAGAAATTTAAAAAGAATTTAGAAACTTTTGAGTTTTATTCGAGAATTATCAATAAGTTAGATTTTGATTAAAGAATTTAGACATGAGAACATTTGCAATTGGCGATATTCATGGGGGTTTAAGAGCCTTGCTTCAAGTTTTAAATAAAATTGAAGTAACAGATAAAGATACCTTAATTTTTGTGGGTGATTATGTAGATGGTTGGAGCGAATCTGCGCAAGTTATTGAGTTTTTATTGAGCTTATCAGAAAAAATAAACTGTATTTTTATCAAAGGAAATCACGATGTTTGGTGTGAGAATTGGCTCAGAGAAGAAGATGTAAACCCCACTTGGTATATGCATGGAGGAAAAGAAACGATTGATAGTTACGATGGTTTTTCTATGGAAGAAAAAAAGCAACATTTACTCTTTTTCGAGAATATGCCTTTGTATCATTTAGATGAACAAAACCGATTGTTTCTGCATGCAGGTTATACATCTATGTATGGAGTTGAAAAAGAAATTTTTAAGGAGAATTTTTATTTCGATAGAACTTTATGGGAAATGGCTCTAGTTGCGAACCATAAAATAGATGAAGATTCTCCATTTTATCCAAAAAGAATTCAACATTATAAAGAAATATTTATTGGACACACACCAACCACAAATTTTGGTAAAACCAAACCCATAAATGCATTAAATATTTGGAATATCGATACTGGTGCCGCTTTTAAAGGGAAAATTACTGCAATGAATATCGATACCAAAGAATTTGTACAAAGCGATAATTTACCAGATTTGTATCCTAATGAAAAAGGGAGGAATAAGTAAAGTTTTTACTGGAATATCTTTTCGACCTTGTACAGAAATCTTTAATATAGGATCTAAATTACATTTAAATTTTTCTCGGCTCCACTGCGTTTCGCTTGAAATCACAGGTTTACTTTTTGCTCAAAGGATACAATTCTTGCTTTAAAAAACCTTTTGGAAAATCCTCATCACCATTAAAACCCAATTCGATATCTTTTCCAGAATGTGGAATATAATCCGTTTTAAAAATATAATCCCAAAGACTTAATGTAAGCCCAAAGTTTACGCCATATTTTCTTTCTTCTGGCAATTCTTTAGAATGATGCCAAATGTGCATTTTCGGGTTGTTTAGAATGTATTTTAGCCAACCATAATCCCAATTAATATTTGCGTGATTTAAATGCCCAATGGTTATGTTAAAAAAATGGACAAAAGCCACGTCTTGTGCAGAAAAACCTCCAATAATCGCCAAAGGAATGTATCGTAAAGAATTGTAAACTACAGGTTCCATCCAATGATAACGCAAATGTGCAGCAAACCCCATTTCTTTTACAGAATGATGCACTTTGTGGAAATTCCAAAGAAATTCAGACCTGTGCAATAATCTGTGTGTCCACCATTGTACAAAATCTACCACAATAAAAAAGATAAAAATCCTTGCGAAAAAAGGGAGTTTATTAATTTCTAACAATTGAAAATCGGTAACAGATAAACCAACAAATGCTAAAACATCATTAAAAATTTCGGCAGCAGAATTAGATAAGGCAATCAATACAATTAAGTTCAATAAAAAGAAATTAAAAAACATATAAAATGTGTCTAACCAAAAATCTTTTCGGAACAAAGATTGGTTTTTACGCCAAGGAAAAATAGCTTCTAAGCCCCAAACAACTAAAGAAATAATTAATAAACCATAAAAATAATTCTCCCAGTTCAATTCCATTAAAACAGAATTTCTAAGATAATTCCAATAATCGGAATACGAGTTTTTTATGAGGTCTATGTATTTGTTCATTTAGTTACTGTGTTCTAAAGCTTCTTCACATTTCTAAAATCTGAAGGGGCTTTTCAGTATTTTATAATACCTTAATTACTTCCTTAAAAAGTGCAATCATTTTTGGTTCTGCTTCCCCAGCAACTGCAATAATTTCAGCAATATCTACAGGCTGTAAATTTTTAGGATCACATTCGTCTGTTAAAACAGAAATCGCAGCACAAGGCAAGTTTAATTGTTTGGCAACAATAACTTCGGGTACAGTGCTCATTCCAACAGCATCTGCTTCTAAGATTTGTAGCATTCTGTATTCTGCTCTGGTTTCTAATTGTGGCCCTAAAACACTTGCATAGACACCTTCATGTAATTGAATTTTTTGCTCAGTAGCAATTAAGTTTAATTTTGTGTTTATTTCTTTAGCATAAGGTTCTAGCATGTCTGCGAAAATATTTCCAAAATTGTTTGCTCCGTTAAATGCCAATGGAGAAGTTCCTTGCAAATTAATATGGTCATTAATCAACATTAAATCGCCTTTTTTATAATCGAGATTTATGGCACCAGCTGCATTCGAAATTAATAAGTTTTTAATTCCTAAACCATGCATGGTTCGTATTCCGTAAGTAACTTCCCACGCATTATACCCTTCATATAAATGAAAACGACCAGACATTACCAGTACTTTTTTGCCCGATAATTCTCCATAAATTAATTTTCCCGAATGAAACTCTACAGTTGCTTGTGGAAAATGTGGAATATCTGCATACGTAATTTCTAGTTCAACGGAAATCTCATCAACCAATTTTCCCAAACCGGTTCCTAAAACAATACCTATTTCTGGTTTTGTAATTCCATTTGATTTTAAAAAATCGATTGTTTCTTGTAATTGTTGTTGTTTGTTCATTTTGTTTTATATAATAATGTCATTTCAACCTTGTGGAGAAATCTTTTATTCTATTTTGAAGAATAGATTTTTCGACTTCATTAAATTTAACTCAAAATAACAAGATAATTCAATTACTGAATCACTAATTTTTGAGTTTTAGATGCATTTTCAACAGAAACTTTAACCATATAAATTCCTGATTGTAAGAAAGAAATATCTAAAGTTTTTCCTGTGTTTTTTTGTTGATAGAAAACTTTTTTTCCTAAAACATTAAAAATACGAATTTCTGCAGAATTTGCCTCTATATTTCCAATCTGAATTTCTTTTTTTGCAGGATTTGGATAGATTTTTACTTTATTTAAAATAGTACTTTCCGCAGACAATACAGAACAATTTGCACTGCTAAATGGAGTTATTTTTCCTAAATCCCAAAAAGCAGTAAACTGAAGACAGAAAAAGAAAACAGTATCATATTCAGAAATATCAACTCCGTTAGGAATTATTTTTGTAAAACTTTGAGCTCCAGAAAAACCGATTAAACCAAAAGAAATATTTTGTACATTTTCTGGATTGATACTTTTTAATTCAGAAATAGATTTGCCTTCAGATTTTATTAAATATAACCTTACATCTGGGCCAGAAGCTGTGCTAAAATTACTGCCAAAGTTAATAGCAACTGTATTATTTGAATTTAAAGTAACAGAAACATCTCCAGAAATGTTGTAAGAATTTGTTGAGGTGTTATTACCAAAGTTAGTTGCGTTTTTGGAACACTGCCCATTTACTTGCGAAAAAATAAGTGAAAAAAATAGTGAAAGTAGTGTTGTTTTCATGTAAAATTATTTAGAGTTGATAAACGTATTCATAATTTCTGGGATGTTTTCAATATCCTCATATACATCTATGTCGTTTTTAAACTCCAATAATTTCACTTTTTTATCTTTTAAATCTGTTAAAGTATCTTTTCTAACAGTTTCTGTGCCCCATTTTTTATTTTTGAAGACGTTTTCTTCCAAAGAATTCATACCCAATAAATAGTAACCACCATCTTCTGCAGGGCCAATAACCACATCGTTAGTATCTAATTCATTAAAAGCTATTTCTATATTTTTTGATGATAAATCGTATAAATCACTCCCAATAATTAGCACTTTTTTGTAACCAGCATCAAATCCGTTTTTAAAAGCGTTTTTCATTCGAACACCTAAATCTTCCCCAAATTGTTGGTGTTTTTGATAAATATCAGGATTCCAAATATCATTTTCTCGAATTTTTACAGAATAGTAAACAGCTTTATCTGCAGTTTTTACTTCCGAAGAAATATTTCTGGTTCTTTCTAATAAAAATTTATAAATTTCTAAAGCAGTTTCGTCTCCAACTTTTTTTGCCAAACGTGTTTTTGCTTTCCCTAATTCTGGGTTTCTTGTAAAGATTAATAGTAGGTTTTTATTCATGTTTTTTTTAAAGTATCAAAGTATCAAAGTATCAAAGTATCAAAGTATCAAAGTATCAAAGTATCAAAGTTGCAAAGTATCAAAGTTTCAGAGTTTCAGAGTTTAAGAGTTTTTCTTTGGGACTTATTATTCGTAAAAGTAAGCACTGAAAACTGCGACTGCCAACTGAAGACTGAATACTGCCAACTGAAGACTTATTCATAAACCTTCTCGCCTTTTTTAAGCCATTTACTCCAATTCTTACTAAAAGCATGTACTTTTTCAGTGGGCTTTCCTAAAGTATCTACGACTTGAAAATTGGCGTTTTTCCATTCAAAAATTCCACCATATAAATTGTAAACGTTGGTATAACCTTCTTTAATTAATTTATGCGCAACAGTTTCCGAGCGAATTCCTAAAGAACAATACACTACTATTTTAGCATCTTTGTCTTTTGGTAATTTGGGTAAGGTTTCTTTTAGACTAAAATCGTTATAACCAACACGAATTGCGTCTTTTAAATGACTAACGTTAAACTCTTTTTCTTCTCTTGCATCTAATAAAATAGCTTTTGTTTTTGGTAAAGCCAACGTTTCTACAGACATATAAGGAACATTTCTTTTGTTCCATTTATTCAATAATTTATCTAATTTTTTTTGTGCAGAAACAGTGGAGGTAACTACTAAAAAAAGAATGAGTATTTTTTTCATTTTGATTTGTTTATAAAGGTCTCGACTGCGCTCGACCAGACATTTTAATATAATTATTATTCTTACAACTGAATACCAAAACCTTGCAAACCAGTTTCTATAGGTGGTAAAATTTCTGTATTATCCCAAATTCCTGTAACAATTGTTCTCGAATATTCTTCAGGAAGCAAACCATTTTGCATTAATTTACTGGCTAATTTGTAATTGTATGCTAATGTTTTATGTGTAAAGTTAAAACTATTATTGGAATCGTCTAAAATTACATACCAAACAGTTGGGTTTCCATCATTTGCTGGCATTCCAATAACTCCAGCATTCAACCAAAGTTTCTTTTTTTCTTGATGATTGAAAGGCAAACCACAATGTCCGCCAATAATAACATTACTTTTTGTTGCTTTAAAATTGGGTTCTTTTATTGCCCAATCTGTAGATTTAAAAATAAATTCGGATACATTAAAATAAGAACCATGCACAACAGTTACTCGTTTTTTTGCATATTCAAATGTAATATGATTGGGAATTGTTTTTAAAAAATCCAACGAATTTTCAGATAATTTACTTTGCGCATAAGGATACCAAAGTTGAGAAAAACCATCACATCTAGAGCCTTCTCTAAAATCGCAACCACAGTCTGCTGCATTTTCTCGTAACTGAATTTCTACATTTCCAACAATGCTATGTACACCCCATAATTTTAATAATTGTACAGTTTCTTCTGGTTGTGCACAATAACCTACAATATCGCCAGTACAAATGCAGTTTTCTGGCGGAATATGTTCCTTTTCAGCAACTTGTTTTAAAGCTTCTAGCGCTTGTAAATTACTGTAAACTCCACCGAAAACAAGTGTTTTACCAGAGAGTTTGCCTAAATGTTTTATTTCTTGATCCATTTTGGAATAAAATATAAAATGATACAACTTAAAATTCCCCAAAGATTTACCCAAAGTAAATCTGCATATTTTCCTTTTGTGAAAATTAACGATTCTGGAAATACGTTAAAAACTAATACCATTCCAAAAACCAAACCACAAACTACACTTGCATAAAAACTAATTTTAGGTACTTTTACATTCCAAAAGATAAAAACGGGAGTTAATCCAATAACCATTGTTCCAGAAATGGTGGTTGCCGATAAAATTTCTGCGCCGAAAAACACGGGTAAAGTTCCTATAACAGCTACGATTATCATCGAAATTCTTCCAAAGGAAACTGTTTTTCCTAAACCTAAATCCACAGATAATAATTTCGAAAATGAAGAGAATGTAGAATCTAATGTGGATGCTGCAGAGGTAATCATAATAAAATTAATTACTAATAAAATTACAACTCCCAAGGCTTTACCAACTTCTACAGCTGCCTGTCCTTCCATTCCTTGAGATTGTGCATACACACCAATTATACTGAATAAAATAATACAAATTGCCCCCAAAATACTTGCCCATAAAAAACTTTTACGCGTTACTTTTGGAGAACTTATAAAACCTCTGTCTGTTAAAACAGGATCGTGAAAAGGGTAACTAAAGGATTGAATAATGGCAGCAAAAAAGAGGTTTAAACCCAGCTCAAAACTCCAAGTTCCAGAGGTAATTATTTCTTTTGTCGTAAATTCTTCCGCAGAAAAAATAGTCGATAAAATAATAATTAACAAAACAGAAAATAAAACCATTTGAATTACATCTGTAAAAATAGAACTACTTAAACCACCCTTTAAAGCATAGCCTAAAGTTAAAATTGTAAACACAAGAATAGACCAGTAATAGGAAGCACTTTCTTGTTCACCAAAATAACTTCCAATAACCATGGTGTTGCTCCAAACTTCATTAAAAAGCCGAAAAGCAATTAAAATAGAGAAAACAGCCATTGCTTTTTTTCCAAATCTGGAAGTTAAAAATTGATGAATACTCGTAAAACCACCTTTAACTCTTAATTGATAAATAATAATACCAGCAACCGCAAATGAAAGGTAATAACCAGCGTAAGCAACTCCACCAACAATACCAAAAGACAACCCTAAATTGGCAGCGTTTGTAATGCTTTTTGCAAAAATCCAAGAAATGATTAAACTCCCAGTTAATACCAAAGTATTGGGTGCTTTTTTTTGGTTTACAGCTTTAAAAAACTGATCCGTTGTTTTTGCAAGTGGAGATAGAAAAAATAGTATCAAACTTGATGTTATAACTAAAATCCACTGATAATTTATTACTTCCATATTTTTTATGAAAGACCTTTCAAGTTTTTAAACCTTGAAG
The DNA here is from genome assembly GCF_017569185.1 of Polaribacter cellanae. Lineage (NCBI taxonomy): Bacteria > Pseudomonadati > Bacteroidota > Flavobacteriia > Flavobacteriales > Flavobacteriaceae > Polaribacter > Polaribacter cellanae. The sequence continues at coordinate 3,367,406 of NZ_CP071869.1, forward strand.
GGTCTGTTTCTCTAATCGTTCCACCAAACTTTTACATCCAAACTATTTCCATTTGTTGCAGCTTCTGCAACTTTGTAATTTTCAGCATTTAATGCGCTTGCATCTGCAGGATAAGGCATTCTTACAGGAATTAATCCATTATTTAAACTTGCAGCAACATTTTTTAAAGCAGGAAATCCTGTTCTTCTATATTCAATCCAACTTTCGTAACCGTTAATTGTATTTGCAATCCATTTTTGCGTGATAATTTGCTCTAAAGGAGTTTTTCCTACAGCGTTTAAATTGGCATTTTCAGCCAAATAAGTGGCAGGTAAATCTGTGTTCCAATATTCAAAAGCCAAAGTAACTCCATTATTATATAAAGTTTCCACATTTGTGGTAATCAATCCTTTTTGCGCAGCTTCTGCTAATAAGAAACTCGTTTCCCAAGCTGTCATAAAATTTGCGTCTAAAGTAGAGGTGTCTTCTCTAAATATTTTACCAACTAAGGAATAGTCATTTGGAGATGGAGTAGTGGTAGAGGCGTTAATTCCGTTAATTAAACCGTTAAATTCGTTAGAATTAGAGTTTTTAAATGGTTGATAAAAAGCACCAACTCTATTGTCATCTAAATCAGTAAAAATTTCTTCAGCAGTTTTAGACATGACAAAATTGGTAAAGTCTCCATTTCTTAATTGTGCAAACCTAAAACTATTTGGAGCCGTATTTGTAAAATCGAAAGTCGCGTTTTCGCTATTATTTTTGATGTAATTTCCTGCTGTAAAAATAGTTTGTAACTGATTGGAAACATCAACTTTACCAGAAATACGCATTAAATATTTAATTTTTAAAGAATTTGCAAAACGTATCCAAGCCTCTAAATCTCCATTAAATAAAATATCTCCTTCCAAAGGAATTGTAGCAGTATATGCATTTACAGCAGCGATTCCTTTATCTAAATTATCTAAAATTCCTTTTTCTTTTTGATAAATGGCCGACTGTAAATCGTATTTAGGAGTTACAGTTCCATCCACACCATTAAAAGCTTCAAAATAAGGAACATCGCCAAAAATATCTGTCAATGCTGCAGCCATATATGCTTTTAAAATTAAAGCTGGGCCTTCATAAACAGCGAAAGCAGGTGTTTCTCGAGATTTTTTTAATAGAATTTCATTATCACGTAAATTCGTAAAAAATATCGGCCAAGGATTTCCACCCAATTGCGGACTTTTTAAATCGTGTCTGTCAAATAAGTTGAAATCTAAAAGTGCATAATGTTGCGAAAGTAAGTTTCCTGCAGCAAATCCTTCGTAACTCATTTGTTCGCCATAATCGTAGATAACCTGTCTTAAAAGAAGACTTGGTTGTACAGAAACTGGTGAGTCTTGGTTTGTATTAATTTCCTCAAAACCTTTGGTGCAACTTGCAAACATACTTGCAAAAATTGCGATGGTATATATAATTTTTTTCATTTTTTTATGTTTTCCTGCAAGGTTTTCGTGCTGAATTTAGTTCAGTATTAAAAAACTTGTAGTTGTTACTGTCTTTCTTCTCCTGCAAGGTTTTTAAACCTTGTAGGTATCTGTTTTATCTTTCAAACGTACAAGGGGAATCGAAAATACCTTGCAGGTTAAAAATTAAAACCTAATTTAAATCCTAAACTTCTACTGGTAGCGTAACTCATATCTTCTACACCACTTACAAAACCATTTCCTTGAACCGCCAATTGTTCTGGGTCGAAATGAGGGTTTTCTGTAATTACAAATAAATTATTTCCAATAATTGAAAGGTTTAAAGAGGAAGCTTCTTTCAAGCCTAAAAAGCCTTCTTTTAAGTCTAATTTATAACCAATTGAAAACTGACGTAATTTTAAATAAGAAGCGTCATATACATTGTTTTCTTCATGATTTCTGTCGTAAAATTGTCTGTAATAACTTTCTGCTCCAATAGCTACTGTATTGGGTTGCCCAGTATTTACATTCACACCTTGGGCTACAATTCCTGCATCTGGTCTAAAAGCGGTTTCTGCTAATTGGCCACCAACATTTCCTAAAGCACGCGTTCTAGATACAATTTCTCCACCTTGTCTCCAATCGAATAAAAAACTTGCATTCCAATTTTTATATCGGAAATTATTGTTCCATCCCAACGTAAAATCTGGATTGTAATTTCCAATTTTCTTTAAAGTGTTATCAGCAATATAAGTTCCATCATCATTTATTAAAAAATCACCATTTTCGTTTTTTCGATAGCCAGTTCCATACATATCACCAATTCTGCCACCTTCTTCTACTTGAAAATATACAGTTTGGTTTGCGCTGTCGTAAATTCTACTATATGCCAAAGTTAAACGACCATCTTTTTGTGGTAAATTTCTAATAACAGACCTGTTTGTTGCAAAATTGAAAGTAGTGTTCCATCTAAAATTTTCATTTCTAATTGGAGTTCCTCCTAAAATAACTTCGAAACCAGTTGTATTTACTTCTCCACCATTTACAACTTGCTGATTAAATCCTGATGAAATGGCAATTGGCAAAGAAATAATTTGATCTTTAGTTGTGGAATTATAATACGTAAAATCTACATTCAAACGATCTTTAAAGAAGCGTAAATCTGCTCCAACTTCATAAGAAGTGGTAGTTTCTGGTTTTAAATTGGCATTCGGAATAAAATCTTGATTACTAAATGTTGGTTGTCCATTAAATGCAGTTTTCGATACAAAAGCTCCAGAGGTTTGATATGGATTTGTATCATTACCAACCTGTGCAACACTTGCTCTTAATTTCGCAAAAGAAATATATTTAGGCAATTCTGTTGCGTTCGATAAAATAAAACTTGTAGAAACAGATGGATAAAAGAAAGAAACACCATCCACAGAAAAAGGAGTCGCCAAGGCACTCGACCAATCGTTTCTTCCAGTAATATCTACATATAAATAATCTTTGTACCCAAATTTTGCAATTCCGTATAAAGAGTTGATTCGTTTTTTAGAATTAAATTGAAAAAACTCAACAGGTGAAGCAGCATTGTTTAAACTAAAAATACCAGGTTGTGCTAAATTAGTCGTTTGTGCTTGTTTTGTGGATGCAGTTTGGTCTAATCTATTTCCTCCAAAAGAAACATCAAAAGAAAAATCGCCAAAATTATCTGTATAATTTAGTAAAAAATCTGTGTTTATTTCTCTGTAAAAAACATCGTGTTCTGCATAGGCTCCGTTTGCGAAACGGTTTGAGCTAAAATTACGATTAAATTGTCTTTTTTCGGAGGAATAATCCATTCCAGAGCGAAAAGAAACACTTAATTTATCGGTAAATTTATGATGTACAGCAATATTTCCAAAAACACGATCTCTATTAAAAGAGTTGGTGTTTTCATTTAAAATGAAAAAAGGATTGTCGAAATACCTATAGTTGAAATTATATTGCTGCACTCCTTCCAAACCAGGTTGCCAATAATCTCTTAAACTATCGATGTTTAAAGATCTTGGTCCCCAAGCTACTAAAGAATAATTTACATTTTCACTTCCATAACCATTTGAAGGTCTATTATCGCTACTTGAATTTACATAATTTATGGTAGATGTAATTCGTGTTTTTTCTGTCGGATTAAAATTCGCTTTTAAAGCCACAGTTTTACGTTTTAAATTAACTCCAGGAATAATAGATTCGCTATCTAAATCTGTAAAAGACAACCTGTAAGAACCTCTCTCGAAATTATCATTTATAGAAATATTATTAATGGTTGTAACTCCAGTTCTATAAAAATCTTTTAAATTATCTGGGTTCGATTTGAATAAAGTTGGCGTAATTGCATTGCCACTATATAAAGAAGTATCTCCACCTCGAACTATAGTTCCATTGGGTAAAGTTACAGGAGAATCGAATTGAGGAACTAAAATTCCAGCATCTAATTTTGGTCCCCAAGAATACGAAATTACATCGTTAATTCCTCCTCCAAGTCCATTTCCATAAGCGAATTTACCACCATTTCCCTGTCCATATTCATTTTGAAATTCTGGTAAACGAAATGCTGAATCTAAAGTTACAGAAGAATTAATGCTAATTCCCAAGCCTTTTTTCTTGCTTCCATCTTTTGTATTAATTACAATAACGCCGTTAGAAGCTCTTGTTCCATACAAAGCAGCAGCACTTGGCCCTTTTAAAACAGTTACAGATGCTATATCATCTGGATTTACTTCCATAGCGCCGTTTCCAAAATCTATTTCTTGAAAACCTGTAGCAGATTCATCTGTAAAGTTAAAAACTGTATTATTGTTAATTGGTGTTCCATCTACAATAAAAAGTGGATTATTATTCGAAAAAGAAGCTTCTCCACGAATGGTAATTTTAGATGAAGAACCAACGCCAGTTGCACCTTGTGAAATCGTTACACCTGCTAATTTTCCGGATAAATTATCTAAAAAATTGGCTGTTTTAACTTCTGCTAATTCTGCTGATTTTAATTCTTGAACTACATATCCTAATTCTTTGGTTTTTCTGTTTAAACCCAAAGCTGTCACTACGATTTCATTCAAATCGGTTTCGTCTTCCTCTAAAGAAATATTGATGTTAATTCGATTACCAACCGTAATTTTTTGAGTTTTATAACCTAAGTAAGAAAAAGTTAAAATATCTGAAGTTGAAGCTACATTTATAGAATAATTTCCATTTTCGTCTGTAGTTGTTCCATTTCCTTGTTCATTGGAAACACTTACGACTGGTAGTTTTTCTCCAGAATTTTTATCGGTAACTGTTCCTGTAATTTTAGTTTGTGCAAAATTTATGCTCACGAATAGCATAAAAATCCACATAAAAATATGTTTCATTTAGTAATTTTTGTGTAAAATTTAATTTTTAAGAGATTGTCTGTTAGAGCCTTTCGACTCCGCCCAAGATAAACTCAAGTCGAGTACTATTTTTAATATCTATAGCCTTTCGACTGCGCTCAAGGAGACACAATATATTTAAAATAAAAAGGTGAATGGCTATTTATGCAAAAATAACAGGCGAACCTTTGTTGAAGTTTGGGGAATAAAAAACCTTTTTTATGTTGAAAAAAGGAGCAAAAACAAATGATTTTAGAGGATTGATGCATCTTTTTAAAAGATGTAAAATTGAAGCTGAAAGCTTTTTAAAACTATTGATAATCAATTGAATATCTTCTAATTGATCAATATCATTTAAGATTTCTAAAAAAGTAATTTCTAAATTTTTAGATTTTGAAATTGTGGCAATACATTTCTGTAATCGACTGGTTTGCCAAGGTAATTTTAAAAACGTTTTTTTATTAAAATGTTCTTTTTTAATTCCCATTAAATAAAAACCACCATCTTTAGAAGGACCTAAAACCAAATCTTTAGAAGATAAATTGGTTTCAGTTTCTAATAAATGACGTACTTTTAGGTGAGGTGTGTCATTACCAATAGTAATTATAGTATCGAATCCTCTATTAAACAGGGTTTCTATGGCATTTGAAAAACGTTCACCAAAATTGTTTCCTATTTGTTCTTTTTCAGAAAAAAGAAAATGTTCAATTCCAGATTTTTCTACCGTTTTTAAAGTTTGATTATTCAACGCAGAAAAAACTTCAGAAGAAAGAAACGATTTTCTTTCCGCTTCTTTTTCAGCAGAATTTGCAAAAATTAATATGGCAGTTTTTTTAATCATTTATTTATGCAAGTGATTAATCCTTTGTATCTATTAAAATTTTTGTTTTCAAAATAACTCAACTTTCCCCTTTGGGGAAATGTCCAAAGGACAAAGGGGATTTATGCAACAACACCTTGGCAGCTACTTCCTGCACCAGCAGTGCAACCATAACAATGTTGATTGATAATTATATTTCTATCTTGTAATAAATCTTCGTTGTAATCTTTAATGTGTTTTACCTTACTTGCTACTTTTAAATTCAGCATTTGGTTAAAATCGCAATCGAATAACCAACCATCCCAACTAATAGAAAGTGTGTTTGTACACATTACGTTTTCTACAGCTGCAGGATTGTATGCATCTAATAAAGAATGCATATAATCTTCGTAATTATCTGAAGCAATTAAATAATCTAAAAAACGACTAATTGGTAAATTGGTAATGGCAAAAAGACTGTGGAAATCGATGTCAAAATCTTCTTTTAGCGCTTTTTTGAAATCATTTTCTAAAGCCATTTGGTCTCCAGGTAAAAATGCTCCTGAGGGGTTATACACCAAATCTAATTTTAAATCAGAGCCTGGCATTCCATAACCAACTGCGTTTAATTCTTGCAATGCTTTGATCGATAAATCGAAAACACCTTTTCCACGCTGTTTATCGGTTTTTCCACGAGTCCAATGTGGCATTGACGAAACTACATGTACATTATGCTTTTTGAAAAATTGGGGTAAGTCGTAATATTTTTTATTGGCTCTAATAATTGTTAGGTTAGAACGTACAATAAAATCTTTAATCCCTGCTTTACTTGCTTCTTCTACAAACCATCTAAAATTAGGATTCATCTCTGGAGCACCACCAGTTAAATCTAACGTGTGTGCATCTGTTTTTTGAATGACTTCTAAACACTGTTTCATAGTCTCTACAGTCATAATTTCTTTCCTGTCTGGACCAGCATCTACATGACAATGTTCGCAAACTTGGTTACACATATACCCTAAGTTTATTTGTAGAATTTCTAATTTTTTAGGGCGAAGTGGAAAATGACCAGTTTCTTTAATTTTTGCTGCAAATGTTGGCAATTCTCCGTTTGCGAAAATGCCATTAGAAAGAATTTCCATTTGACGAGAAGTATTTGCAATATCGTTATTTCTTGCTTTTAATGATTTTGTAGCCATTTTTTATCAGTATTCAGTATTTCAGTAAAGCAGTATTCCATCTCAGTTTTCAGTTCGTTGGTTTGTGGAAACTGGGTATGTAAACTGTTTGCTTTTTTTTAAAATAATTATTCTTTTTATTAAAAATAAAAAGTGTTTATGGTATTTACGAAGAAAATTGTGTTTTGGTTTTTGATGGGTTTCGATTTATTTTTGACCTATGTTGTTTTTTTCTGGAATTCAATTTTGAAAACGAATGTCACACTGAGCTTGTCGAAGTGTTTTTTTATCAACTTCACAATCTTACGATTTTTCAATTAATCTCTTTAATATCCGATTAGTTTTGTCAATTTTTAATTAAAGATCCTTCGTAAAAACTCAGGATAAGCGATTCACACATTTTTTGCGAAAAGCAAAAAATGGTTCTCTGCTTACATTTCTAACTTATTCACTTTATTCATCATTTGAACTCCATGCACCAAAGTTGCGCCACTTTTAATAGCAGCACCTACATGAATTGCTTCCATCATTTCTTCTTTGGTAACACCTCTTTGTAACGTGTCTTTTGTGTAGGCATCTATACAATATGGGCATTGTTCTGTATGTGCAACTGCCAAGGCAATTAAAGATTTTTCACGAGCCGTTAAAGCTCCTTCCTCGAAAACTTTCCCATAATAATCGAAGAACTTGTTTCCAAGTTCTTCGCTCCATTCTGTTATTTTTCCGAATTTTCTTAAATCTGCGGAATCGTAATATGTTTTAGACATTTATCTTTTTTTTGAAAATTAAAAAGTGAAAGATAATAATTTATTTTCCGTTTAAACTCCAATCGTATTTTAAATAAGAGATTCTTGCGTTTTTTTTGATTTCTGTATCAGAATATTTGTTTAAATAATCGATTACAGAACCATTTTTAGTAAAATCTTTTTTAAACCAATCGAAAATTGAAGAAATTTGAACTCTCTTATTTGATATTTTATTTCTTGATGAATCGTTTACGAATTCTTTCATTAATTTTTCTAACGAAGCATCTATATTTTCTTCTGTAAAAGCCATGTTTAATAATTTAGGACAAGAACCAGAAGCACAATTCACACCAACGTGAATTCTTGGGTCGAACAAATTTTTACGTAATATTTCGTGTTCTATATGATCTAAAGTATAGGTTTTTCCACCAACTTTCGCAAAAGGAATTTTCCAAGCAGTTTTGCCTTTTTCTTTAATATCTGTAATACTTTTTAATGGATAATTTTCTAAAATTATTTTTATGGTATATGCATTGTAAGCATTTATCCAAAAAGCTTTCTGCTTATTTTTAGACCAAGATTTGTCTGGAGAAGTTTTTTCTAAATAAGAAATATAACTGTCTAATTTTGTTTTGTCTTCTTTAAAAGCTTTGTAATCTACAACTCCGTCTTTTGTAACATGTTTTTGAAGTAAATCGTTAAATATAGATGTTTGTGCGTTTACTTGACTAAAAGTAAGAATTGTTATAAGTGCTAAAATTATTTTTTTCATGGTATGTTTTATTTGTTACTTGATTTTTTAGACGAAGGTTTTTTATATTGATTACAATAATAGTTCCAAAGTTTTTAAAAATATCGTTTTTTTAAGATTTTCTATTTATTTTTTAGAAAATTTGATTCGGATTGAATTTTTCGACTTCGTTCAAAACAGTCCAATTATTCGAGATCTATTTTTATGCTGAACTAGATTCAGTATCTGTTATAATCATGAAATTACTTTTAAACTGATGAGATGCTGAAATAAATTTAGGATAAAAAAAGCGAGTAGTGAAAGTTGGAAATAGCTTCAAATAAAAATGATTATTTTTGCCGACAATTATATAGTTAAACAACCAAATACATATACATAAAAATGAAAGCATATATATTTCCGGGTCAAGGAGCGCAATTTACTGGAATGGGATTAGATTTGTACGAAAAATCGCCTTTAGCGCAAGAATATTTCGAGAAAGCGAACGATATTTTAGGATTCTCTATCACAGATATTATGTTCGAAGGAACTGCAGAGCAATTGAAACAAACAAAAGTTACCCAGCCTGCAATTTTCTTACATTCTGTAATTTTAGCGAAAGTTTTAGGAGATTCTTTTCAACCAGAAATGGTGGCAGGACATTCTTTGGGAGAATTATCTGCTTTGGTTGCAAATGGAGTTTTATCTTTTGAAGACGGGTTAACTTTGGTCTCTAAACGTGCTTTGGCAATGCAAAAAGCGTGTGAAGCTGCACCTTCTACAATGGCTGCAGTTTTAGGTTTAGAAGATCAGATTGTTGAAGAAACTTGTGCAGAAATTGATGGAGTAGTAGTTGCTGCAAATTACAATTGCCCTGGACAATTGGTAATTTCAGGAGAAATTGAAGCAGTTGAAAAAGCATGTGCAGTTTTAACAGAAAAAGGAGCAAAAAGAGCGATATTATTACCTGTTGGTGGTGCATTTCACTCACCAATGATGGAGCCTGCAAGAGAAGAATTAGCAGCAGCAATTGAGACGACTGAATTTAGCGAACCAACTTGCCCAGTTTACCAGAATGTTACTGCAGGCGCTGTTACGAGTGCAGATGAGATTAAGAAAAATTTAATGATTCAGTTAACTGCGCCTGTAAAATGGACACAATCGATCCAAGCCATGGTTGCTGATGGTGGAACTGAATTTATAGAAGTTGGACCAGGGAAAGTACTACAAGGTTTAATGCGTAAAATTGATAGAAGTGTGGCTGCAAATGGAGCTTTGTTTTAGTTGGCAGTCTTCAGTAAAAAAAAATCCCATTTTCTACTTTAGAAAATGGGATTTTTTTAAGATTTTTTCTTAATTCTTAATTCTTAATTCTTAATTCTTAATTCTTAATTCTTAATCGGTTTCTGTGTTCTATTCAATAGAATAGGTTTTCCATACCCTAATTGTTTCATTCTTTTTAATTGTGTTTCTGCATCACCAACCACCAACCAAATCATTTTATCTGGGTTCACATATTTGTTTGCCAACTCTTTAATTTGTTCTTTAGTCATGTTATTTACAATTGCTTCTCTGTCTTTTACATAATCTGCTTTCCAGCCATAATTACTAATATTAGATAACATTTGTAATTTTGCGCCAGCAGTTTCAAAAGCTCTTGCGTTACTTTTAATTAAGAAACTTTTTGTGGTTTCTAAATCTTTGTTTGAAAATGTATCTGGATACTCTTTTAAAATTTTCTTTACCAATTGTGCAGATTCTAAGGTTACATTAGATCTTACACCGCTTGAAATTGTAAAAGCACCTTTTGCTTTTGTACCAGAAAATCCAGAACCAATTCCATAAGTATAGCCTTTTCCTTCACGTAATTCTTGTGTTAAACGAGAGGCAAATCCTCCTCCTCCAAGAATATAGTTCATTACAGTTGCTGGGTAAAAATCTTTATCAGTAGCTGCCAATGCTGGTGTACCAAATTGTAAAACAGATTGTTTTGCATTTGGAATGTCATAAAAGTAAACTGCAGGTTTTGTTGGAGCATCTGGCGTTTTATATTCAGGAATTGTTACTTCTTTGCTTTTCCATTTCGAATTTAAATTATCTAAAGAGGCAATCATTTCTTTTTCTGAAATATCTCCAACAACTAACATTTTAGCAACAGAAGGCGAAATATAATTGTTGTAAAAAGACTTAATATCTTCTAAAGTAATAGATTCTACAGAAGAAACAGTTCCTAAGGTGTTTTTAGAACGGATGTTGTCTTTCCCGTAAATTAATTCGTTATAAGTATTTCTTGCCACAGAATTTGGGTTTGCTTCTTGCTGATTTAAACTTGCAATCGTAGCTTTCCTTAATAACTCAAATTCTTCTGTATCGAACCTTGGTTCTAATAACATTTCTTCTACTAATGCTAAAGTTTTGTTGTAGTTTTTAGACAGTGTTGTTCCACTGATTGTTATTTCTTCTTTTCCAGAATACACATAAATGGAAGCTCCCAATTCTTGAATTGCCTCTTCCAATTCTTTTACAGTTTTATTTTTTGTTCCTTTATTTAATAAATTCGCAGTTAAATTGGCAACTCCTAATTTATCCATGGACTCTAATAACTGTCCACCATCTATAGAAATACTGAATCTTACTAAAGGAACTTCGTTGTTTTCTATCCCGTAAATTTTTAAACCATTATCTAAACTACTTTCATATACTTCTGGAACCGCTAAAGAAGGTGTTTTTCCATAAGGTGGCTCAATACTTCTATCGAAAGAAGAAGGTGTTTTTTCGTAAGTTGCAGCAATTTTTGGGTCGAATTTTTCTTCTGCACCTTGTATAATTTTTTCCTCGACAACTTCAGCTAATTTAGAACCTTTTAAAGCTAATTCAGCACTGTTTTTTGGCACAAAACTAGTTGCAATGTAATTTTTGTTTTTAATGTATTTGTTATAAACTCTCATTACATCATCAGTAGTAACTGCTAGAATTCTTTTTATGTCTTCTGTTACAAAACCTGGGTTTCCTGTATATGTGTTGTAAGATGCTAAATTGGTTCCTTTGCCTAAAACACTAGATAAACTTCCGTAAAATTGTGTTTCTTGACCTGCTTTTATCCTTTTTAAATCTTTTTCCGAAATTCCCTCTTCTTCAAATTTTGCAAATGCTTTTTCGACTCCAGCTTTTACATCATCTAAATTTACATCATTAAAAGCACGAATAGAAAGTTGCGTAGAACCTGCTAATTCTGAAGTGTAATTATACATAGAAGTGTAGGAAGTTAGTTTTAAATCGTCTACCAAAACTTGATTTAAAGGAGCAGATTTACCACCCGATAAATATTGCGTTAATACTTCTAAAGCATAAGAATCTGGATGATAAGATTCTACACTTGGCCAAACCATTGTTAATTGTGGTACTCTTGCAAAATTATCTTCATAATATAAAAGTTTCGTTTCTTTTACAACACCTGGTCTTTTATTTAAAGCAGGAATATCTTCACCTCTTGGAATTTCATCAAAATATTTGTGAACCCATTTTTTTGCCTGTGCAGCATCTATGTCTCCAGACAAGACCAAAGTTGCATTATTTGGTACATACCATTTTTTAAAAAACGTTTTTACATCCTCTAAAGTCGCATTTTGTAAATCTTCTAAAGAGCCAATTACTTGCCAGTTATAAGGATGGTCTTTTGGGTACAAGTTTTTGCAAATTACATATTGGTTATGCCCATAAGGTGTGTTATCTACTCTTTGTCTTTTCTCATTTTTAACCACTTGCTTTTCTTTTGCTAAAACAGGATCTGTAACTGTATTTATAAACCAGCCTAATTTGTCTGCTTCTGCCCATATCATTTTTTCTAAGGCGTCTTTTGGCACCGTTTGTAAATAATTTGTTCTGTCTCTGGAAGTAGAGCCATTTGCGCCAGAACCACCAATTCTTGCACTCATTTTATCTAAACCTCCTTTTCCTAAATTTTCCGATTCTAAAAACAGTAAATGTTCAAATAAATGTGCAAAACCAGTTCTGCCCTCAATTTCTCTAGCAGAACCTACATGAACCATTAGTTCTACAGCGACCACTGGATCTGATTTATCTACATGAAAAATAACATCAAGTCCATTATCCAGCTCAATTTTTTCATAGTTAATACTTAGTTCTTTTTCTTCAGAAGAAGTTTCTTTGGTTGAATTGTTACAAGCAATAAATAATAAAATACTTGCAAATAGGAAAGTTATTTTTTTCATTCTTAATGATTGATTAAATAAATAAAATTACTAAAATGAAACGGATAATAGATTGATATATTGTTAAATAAAGTCGAAAAAAAAAATCCCAAACTTTAAAGTTTAGGATTTTTGTTAAATTATTTTGCTAAAACGCATTCTTCGCAATCTTTAATTTCTCCATAATACGTTTCTCTGTATTTGTGCAATGTTGCTAACGGAATAAGATTGAAGAGCATTTTTTTTATGTAGGTTACATTGGTTGTTAGAACGCCCATTTCTCTTGTGTGACGTTGTTCTAATTGTGTTTTTCTTTTAATGTTAATCAGTTTCATTGGTTATCTTTTATCATTAATAATATTAGCTACAAAGTTAAGGATGATATATGTTGAAGTCAATTTATAATTGTTAAAACCCTAATAATGAGCTTAGAAATACAATACTGAAAATTATGTTGGGATATGTTTAAGGATATGATAATTCAATTGGACAATAATTGTCATATCAAAAATAAAAAAACCTCTTTTTTTGACAAAAAACACAAAAAACTACTCAAAATTAACTAAAAACGAGTCAAAATTGAGTGATTTCTGCGTAAAATTAATAAAATTCTATAAAGATGTTTTATGATGTGAGATTGAAAATTGACGTAAGACGTAAGACTGAAATGACTTATGACTAAATGGAGTTCAATTTAAATAAAATCGAAAACAACGACTGCTAACTAAATACGAAGCACTGCCAACTGACTTACTGTTTCAATTGCCATTGCCAAGCAGAGGCTAAAGCTTCATCTAAACTTTTTTCTGTTTTCCAGTTTAGTTCTTTATTTGCGATTGTTGTATCTGCATATGCAGCTGTAATATCTCCTTTACGTCTGCCAACAATTTTATAATTTAAAGGTTTTCCAGATGCTTTTTCGAATGCTTTTATAACTTGTAAAACAGAGCTTCCTGTTCCTGTACCCACATTAAAAAACTCGAAACTTTCTTTATTATTTTTATTAATTAAACGCTGTAATGCAGCAATATGTGCTTTTGCTAAATCTACAACGTGAATATAATCTCTTACTGCTGTTCCATCGGAAGTTGGGTAATCATCACCAAAAACAGATAATTCTTTACGAATTCCAGCTGCAGTTTGTGTTACAAAAGGAATTAAATTTTGAGGAACTCCCAAAGGTAATTCTCCAATTTTTATACTTTCATGTGCTCCAATTGGGTTAAAGTAACGCAAAGCAATTGCATTAATTCCATGTGCTTTACTTGCATCTTCAATAATTTCTTCGCCAATTTGTTTGGTGTTTCCATAAACAGATTCTGCTTTTTTAACAGGCGCTTTTTCTGTAATTGGTAATTCATCTGCTTGTCCATAAACTGTACAGGAAGAAGAGAAAATAAAATTATCTATATTTCGATCCCTCATTTCTTGTAAAAGATATACCAAGGCACTTAAATTATTTTCATAATAATCTAAAGGTTTTTGCATGCTTTCTCCAACGGCTTTAAAGGCTGCGAAATGTATAATTCCATCCACTTTATTGTTTTCAAAGAAGTTTTTTACATCATCTTTAACACGTAAATCAATTTTATAAAAATCTGGCTTTTTACCAGTAATTTCTGTAATACTATCTAAAACTTTTAGTGTTGTGTTGGATAAATCATCAATAATTACAACATTAAAACCTGCGTTTTGTAATTCTACAACAGTATGAGAGCCAATGAAACCTAAACCTCCTGTTACTAATATTCTTTTCATACTATTTTATAAATTGATTAATTGTATCTGTAATAAATTCTAATTGTTCTTTATCTAATTCTGTATGCATAGGTAAAGAAATTACTGTTTTTATCAATTCGTTGGTTACTGGGAAATCACTTTCCTTGTAACGAGTATCTTTATAAGCTTTTTGAGCATGCAATGCAACTGGATAATAAATTGCATTCGGAATTCCTTTGTCTAATAAATGTTTGTGCAATTCGTCTCTTTTTCCATTGGTAATTTGCAATGTATATTGATGAAAAACGTGGCAATCGCAAGTATCACAAATTTCGCCTGAATTATTTGTTGCGTGCGATTTTGCAGTTGGTGTAATGATGTTTGGATTGTTTTTAAATGCATTGTTATAAAAACGAGCTGCATTTCTACGAGCGTTACAATAAGAATCTAAAAGTGGTAATTTCGCTTTTAGAACTCCAGCTTGTATAGAATCTAATCTAGAATTTACTCCTACAACATCGTGGTAATAACGCGTGTACATTCCATGATTTACAATACCTCTTAATGTGTGAGCCAATTCATCATTATTAGTAAAAATGGCACCTCCATCTCCATAACATCCTAAGTTTTTCGAAGGAAAAAAAGAGGTTGTGCCTACGTTTCCAATCGTTCCAGCTTTTTGTTTTTTACCATTTTTAAACGTGTAATTTGCGCCAATTGCTTGTGCATTGTCTTCAATTACAAAAAGGTTATGTTCTTTAGCAATTTCTAAAACAGCATCCATATTTGCCACTTGTCCAAATAAATGCACAGGTACAATTGCTTTTGTTTTTGGTGTAATTGCTTTTTTTAAGGCTTCAATATCTATATTAAAAGTGTCCTTTTCTACATCTACTAAAACTGGCGTTAATTTTAAAAGGGCAATCACTTCTACAGTTGCAGCAAAAGTAAAATCGGCAGTAATAACTTCATCTCCTTGTTCTAAACCTAAACCCATCATTGCAATTTGCAAAGCATCTGTTCCATTGGCACAAGGAATTACATGTTTTACGTCTAAATAGTTCTCTAAATCTGCTTGAAATTCGTGAACTAGAGGGCCATTTATATAGGAAGATGTGTTTAAAACTTCTTGAATGGAAGTATTTACGGTTTCTTTTATTTGTTCATATTGACTTTGCAAGTCAACCATTTGAATTTTTTTCATAAAAAGAATTTTGAGCTTCAAAAATACGAACAAACTTTCATTGTTTTTGTATGAATAAGAAAATAATAAATGATTTATCTTTGGTGAAAATCAATATTTATGAAGATTTTAAGGAATATATTAAAAATACTTGCAGTTCTAATTTTAGGAATCGTTGCTTTTGGATGGTATTATAAAACCACTTTAGAGCCAAAATATACTGGAGAATTAAAAATTAAAAGTTTAAAAGAAGCAGTAACTATTTATTTTGATGAAATTGGTGTTCCTCATATAAATGCAAACAATCAACAAGATGCTTATATAGCTTTAGGGTATGTACATGCGCAAGATCGATTGTGGCAAATGGAGTTAATAAGAAGAATTGCTGCAGGAAGATTATCTGAAATTTTTGGAGAAAAATTAATAAGAACAGATAAGCTTTTTTCTGGTTTAGGAATCGAAGAAGCTTCTGCAAAAACCATCGAAAATTTAGACAAAAACTCGGCACCTTATAAATTGGCAATGGCTTATTTAGAAGGCGTAAATAATTATATAGAACAAGGAAAAACTCCTATTGAATTTACTTTGGTTGGCGTAGAAAAAGAGAAATATACATTAAAAGATATGTACAATGTTTTTGGTTATATGGCTTTTAGTTTTGCAGTTGCTCATAAAACCGATCCAATGTTAAATGAAGTAAAAGAAAAATTAGGCGATGCTTATTTTAATGAATTAATTGGGGTTGAAAAAGAGAATTTAACGTTGATAAAAAACGAGAAAAATCCAGAAATTACAGGTACTTTTTCCCAAGCAATAAATAGTTTAATGGAAGTTTTACCAATTTCGCCATTTATTGGAAGTAATTCTTGGGTTATTGGTGCAAATAAAACCAAAAACGGAAAAGTAATTTTTGTAAACGATCCTCATATTGGGTTTTCACAACCTTCAGTTTGGTATCAAGCACATGTAAAAACACCAGATTACGAAATGTATGGTTTTCATTTGGCGTTAGTTCCTTTTCCACTGTTGGGTCATAATAAAAACTATGCTTATGGTTTAACCATGTTCGAAAATGACGATGTTGATTTTTATGTTGAAGAGAATAATCCTGAAAACAACAATCAATATAAATTTAAAGATTCTTTTTTAAAGTACAATGTAGTTGAAAAGCGCTTAAAAATAAAAGATAAAAAAGACTCGATTTATACAATTAAAATAAGCAAACATGGTTCTTTAATGAATGGAATTATAGATCAATTAAAAGATAAGCGACCAATTGCAATGCAGTGGATTTACACGAAATTAGAGAATAAAATTTTAGATGTGGCTTACGAGATTTCTCATGCGAAAAACTTAACAGATTTTAAAAACGGAGCTAGTAAATTGCATGCGCCAGGTTTAAATATGATGTATGGAGATTCTAAAAATAATATTGCGTGGTTTGCTTCTGGGAAATTATATAAATATAGAGATTCTTTATACACAAAAACGTTTTTAAATGGCGCTTCTGGGAAAGATGAAATTTTAGAATATTTAGATTTTGAAGAAAACCCGCAAGCGATAAACCCAAGTAATAATTATGTGTACTCTGCGAATAACCAACCAGATTCTATTGCAAACATGTTGTACCCTGGTTATTATTTATCGGAAGACAGAGCAAAAAGAATTGTAGATTTATTGGCTCCAAAAAACGATTGGACTAAAAACGACGTTGCCAAAATGTTGTTGGACAACACTTCTCTAACAGCTCCAAATGTTGCAAAAAATTTATTGGAATCTTTAGATAAAAGTAATTTATCTGCAAGCGAAAAAACTGCGATAGAAATTCTAAAAAACTGGAAAGGAAATTTCGATAAAAATGAAGTTGCACCTGTAATTTACAATCGTTTTATTTACGAATTTCAAAAAAACACATTTGCAGATGAAATGGGAGAGGGATACAGTCAATTTGTAAATACGCCTTTTGTAGAAAAGGTTTTACCAGTTCAGGCGAAAAGAGAAAATTCGGTTTGGTGGGATAATGTTTCCACAAAAGATAAAGTAGAAACCAAGCAAGAAATTGTTACAAATTCCTTTAAAAATGCTTTCTTATTTTTAAAAAACCAATTAGGAACGAATGTAGAGCGTTGGAAATGGGAAAGAGTAATTTCTGTAGAATACAAACATGCAGTTGGAGAAGTTGCTGCTTTAAGAAGTTTTTTTAATGTTGGGCCTTTTGTAACTGCTGGAGGAGATCAAGTAATTAACAATCAAATTTATAATATCGATTCTACAGGAGTTTATAAAGTGGTTGCTGGACCTTCCACAAGAAGAATTGTCGATTTTTCTGATGTAGATAATAGTTTGGCGATTATTCCCACAGGACAATCAGGGCGCGTTTTTAGCAAACATTATAAAGACCAAGCTATAAAATACTTAAATGGAGAATTTGTGAAGATGAAGTTGAATCTTTCAGAAATTAGAGAAAGTAAGAATGTTTTAATTTTAAAGCCTAAGAAAGAATAGTTACGATTATTGCAACAAATACAACAGTAATTATTAAATTATTGAATTGATGTCCATGAATATCAAAATGATTTTTGGAATTTTTGATTCCAAAAATGTATTCATTGTACTTGTATTTTGGTTTTTTGAAAATGGTTCAAATACTATTTTTTCATATTAATCTCTTCAATTAGCATTTTTTCAATATCGGCTATAGAAGAAGAATTATAAATTAATTTATTATTAATCATTATTGTAGGTGTACCATAAATTCCAGCAGCATTAAGTTTAGAAAAATTATCTTTTAAAGCTGTTTTAATGTTTTCACTTTCTAAATCAGACTTAAACTGTTCCAAATTAAGATCTATATTTTTTGCAATTTTTAAAAGATCTATTTTCTCAGGTAGATATTTAGTAAAAGCGATTGAATCATACATTTCCCAAAATTTACCTTGTTTCCCTGCACTTTCCAAAGCTATTGCAGAAAGAGAAGTGTATGACCCAAATTGGGTAAATCCAAACCTGACACTATTTTTATACTTCTGGTAAAGTTCATTAAATATTGGAGCATACTCTCTGCACATTTCACATTCTAAATCTGAAATTTGTAAAAATGTCACTTTAGAATCTAAATTACCTTTATAATAGGTCATTAAATCATTAATTTTAATTGCAGGGGGATTTGGAGGTTTTAATAGTATTTTTACATTATATTTTGTTTTCAAAGAATCTACGTATTGCTTTAATATATAATATTTAAAGCGTTGTAAAATTAGCTCTTTCCCTTTTTTTGATTTTGAATCGTAAGTTGTGAGACCTCTTTCCAATACGTTTATTTTAGTGCCATACTGGTTTCTTTTTATAAATAAATTTAATGAAGTTTTATTTATTTTTGATAGATAGAGGTTTTGAATTAATTTAGAAACTTTAATTTTTTTTTTCTTTGCTTCAAGTTCTAATATTTTATCTTCTACAATTTCTTCAGAAGCAACTTTTCGAATAGTATAAATTCGGTTCAATTCATCAAATAATTCTTGTCTAATTTTAAAATCTAATTCGCTGTAGCTAATTTTGATAGAGTCTATTTCAATCGCATTTTTTGCTGAGGATAGATTTTTAGTTCTTTTTTTTTCTGACAAACACGATGTCAATGTCATAAATAAAAATAATATGATAGCAAGTTTAGTCATGATTATTTAAAAATAAAAGGGAAAATTTTTAGAATGCCCTTATTATATTATTCAATTTACTTTACTTAAATACAGTTTAGTATTTCTACCTTCAGTCATCATATTTCTCAATATTGAAGATCTTTGAGAACCAATAGGTAGTAAGGTTTTTATACCAGAGCTACTATAGTTATATACATCACATCTATTTGCATTTCTACTATCTTCATCATCAGATAAAATATAACCTTTATTGTACTTATTTGTTCCAAATCTACCTAAAACGCCATAGCTCATATTAAAAGAAGGTAAAGCTTGTGAAGAATTAGTTTTTTGATACATTATCCAAGATAGTTGGTAATTTCCACCAGATAATAAAGTGTATCCTTTCCAACCTTGTGTCAAACTACCATTAATAGTGGAATTATTTGCATTTTTTCTGTCTTGATTATCAAAATACCTATCGATTCTTATGGTGGAGTTCGGTACATTTGAAGTTAAATTTAAAATCGCGTAATCGTAATTAGTTTTTACAAAATTATTTGGCACAATACAAAATTTAAGTGTAAGGTTTTTATTTCTATCAGCATAACTATCACCAGTCCAATCTTCGGTTTTGGTTGTCGGTCTACTATCCTCACAGTCCATAAAAATTTTTAACTCTTCATTGCCAGCACAAGTAAGGTCTTTAAAAACACCAACAAAATTAATTCCACTTGATTTAGAATATATTTTTTGCTTTGTATAGCTCTTCAAAAGTTCAGCTTCAACCTTTTGTCTAATATGAAGTGAAGCATCTGTTTCAATTTTTTCAGTACTAAAATCATTTTCGATTTTAACATCACCTTTATTAAAAAATGTTTCAATTTTTTCTAATTCTGTGGTTAAATCAATTTCATTATTCTTTCTTCTGTATTACAGCTGTTAAATAAAATTACTAAAGTTAGTATAGAAGTAATTTTTAAAATTATTTTTTTCATAATATTTGTTTTAAATATATTATTTAATTCCTTTGATAAGATAATCGTAAAAGTTACTTAGCAGAATTATTTTAAAGTAACCAATTAAATTTAGATTAAAAAAATCATTACATAGGCATATTTTTTAGTTTGCTCTTCTATTAATTGGAACTGTTATTTCTGTAATTGCAGATGCTCTAAAGAAACCCAGCCCTCCATTACTAATATTTGTAGGAGGAGATGAAGGTGAAGGATGATAAACACCACCATCTTGGTCAAATTGGTTTAAAAGAGCATCATAATATTTATAGGCTTTTGGTGAAAGACTATTCATTTTAAAATATAGTTCATCTCTATAACTATAAATAAAAAAATTAAAGCCTTTTAATTCAGCCCCATCATCTAAATTCAATCCACTTACTGTTGGTTCAGTATTTTTATCAGAAAAAATTGAAATCTCCCATATATCGCTAGAGCCAGTTTTAAAATATTCCTCATTTTGTAATTGAAATAAATATTGGTTTAAAACATCTTTTTGAGGGTCTTTAAAATAAAGTAATGGTACGAGTCCTTCTTGTCCATCTTTCTCAGAAACTTTTTTTTCAAAACCTATAGAGTCTATTTTTGCTGTAGGATACATATAATCAGTTGCTATAAAAGTTTCTTTCTCTTTAGTAACAACTTTTAATGTATATGTCCTTTCGGGAACTCCTATTAAGTGAGAGGTTTTGTAAAACCCTCCAATATGATAATTAAGAACGTCATTCAAGTAAATTGTATCTATAATGTTTCCATTATCGTCTTTAATGTACTTTACTGTAGCATTTAAAGATTCATCAAAAATATATTGATCTCTATCAGATTTTATAGGTTTTAGTGTGTCTATTTGTCCAGTATTGTCAGAAATTATGACTAAAGCGTTTGAAATAGGCTTCAATGTTACTAAGTTTGGATATATTTCTGAAGGAGTAGAAAAAACTCCTGCATTGCTTTTTGTCAACCTAATATAATGTGGTCCAGAAGTGTTTTCTATCAGTCCTTCTATTACAATTTTTGACTTAGCATCATCAATCTTTAAATCAAATTCTTCAACACATCCGTATAAGGTAATAATTAATATAAAATAGAAAACTTTTCTCATTTTTGATTAAAATTTAAAATAGTAACTGATATATGGAGTAGCCCCATATAAATACATTTTATATGCTTTACTTTGAGCTAAATATTCTGGGTTTTGCTTTACAAATAAAGAAAATATATTCTTCCTATTATATAAATTATAAACTCCAAAAGACCATTCTCCTTGCCATCTTCTATTGGTGTTTTTCTTTGATTTTAAGTTAGCTGAAATATCCATTCTATGATATGAGGGTAATTTGTAGCCATTTCTACTTGAATAATAGCTAAAAGAAGCACCATAATGATTAAATGTACCCACTGGAACTGTTATAAACCCGCCACTTGTATATTTAAAAATAGATGATATATTAAATCTTTCGGAGAATTTGTAAGATAATGTTGTTGAAAAATTATGCTGCTTATTATAAGTAGTGGGATAAGTTAGATTGTTATTAATACCCTCAATACTCCTTTCTGTATTTGACCAAGTATAACTTAACCATCCATTAAACTTCCCTTTCTTTTTTTCAAGTAAAAACTCTATTCCATAAGCTTCTCCAGTACCTGAAAGTACTTGGGTTTCAATATTAGGGTTTAAAAATAAATCAGCATTGTCTATATAGTCTATTACATTATTCATGCTTTTATAATAGATTTCTGTAAAAAAATCAAAATTTTTGTCTTTAGTACTCCCATAATAGCCTAAAGAATATTGGTTAGCAGTTTGTGGTTTTATATATGTATCTGAGGGTAACCAAACATCTGTAGGTAATCCTAAAGTTGAGTTACTAATTAAATGCTGATATTGCTTAGTTCTGGTGAAAGCTGCTTTAATTGCATGTCCATTATTTAAGATGTAATTTGCTGAAATACGCGGTTCTAGACCTTGGTAAAATTTTACTAACTCTCCATTTTTATATTTCTTTGTAGCTATGATATTAAAATCTTCATCATATTGATTCACAGAAGCATTACCTAATAAGAAAAAGCTAGAGTATCTAAATCCATAATTTACTTTTAAATGATTGCCTATTTTTTGGGTATTGTTGATATAAATATTTCCTTCAATAGTTTTTTTACCCTCTAATTCAAATCTTTTTGTAATCGATTCTGTATTTCTGGGAATTAATTTTCCTGGTTCATAAAAGTGGTTTTCAATAGAAAACCCAAATTTTAGATGATTTGATGGATTCAAATAAAAATCAAAATCGGATTTTAAATCAAATTCTTGCATTTCAGCAAGCCATTTGAATTCTCGAATATCATCTCTTAAAATATAAGAATAATCATATTTGCTATAAACCAACATCGTATTAACAAATAGTCGAGTATTAACAATATAATTCCAACGTAAATTACCTGTTATATTGCCCCAATCCATACTGCTACTATCATCGATTTCACTGTAGAAGAAATGATCTCTACCTACATAGGTAGAAAAATAAAGATGATTATTTTCATTTAGTTCTACATTTACCTTGGCATTAATATCAAAAAAGTTAATCTCTTTATTTGGGTTAAAATCTCTAAAACTTTTTACACCAAGCTCTGAAAGTCCACTTCCAAGAGTATTTACAACAAATCCTGCATAACTATATCTACTTGAAATGATAAAAGATGATTTTTCTTTTACAATGGGAGATTCAATGGTAAACCTACTAGCAATAAGCCCTATGCCTCCACTTATTTTTTGCTCGTTATTATTTCCTTCTTTCATTCTTACATCAACAACAGAAGATAATCTCCCTCCAAATTGAGAAGGGATAAATGATTTATATACTTTTACATTTTTTATAGCATCAGGATTAAAAACAGAGAAAAAACCTAAAGCATGAGAAGGATTATATATAGGTGCATCATCTAACAAGAATAAGTTTTGGTCATGAGACCCACCTCTTATAGATAAATTAGTAGTACCTTCCTGAGAGGTTTGAATTCCTGGTAATAATTGAAGTCCCTTCAAAATATCAACTTCACCTGCTACAGCCGGCATTTTTTTTATTCTATCTAAATTTAAAATATGACTTCCTGGTTCTGAATTTGTAATATCATTTTTACCTTTAGCTTTAATCAAAACTTCATTTAGTATATTCGAATCTTCGATTAAACTTATATTTAGTAGAGTATTCCCAGCAATGTCGAGATTTTTTGTATAGGTTTTATATCCTAAATAAGATACTTTCAACCCATTTTTACCCTTAGGTACTTCTAAAGAATAGAATCCATAAGAATTTGATATGGCATATAAATTAGTATTTGGAATAAATATGGTAGCACCTATTAATCTTTCCCCATTATTAGTATCTGTTACAACACCATGAATGGTGTAGTTTTGGGAAAATAAGGTAATACTAAATAGTAAAAAAAGATGGATTAGGAGTTTTTTTCATAAAAAAATTCTACCACAAAAGTATTAATTTTTTTTAGAAATATAATTTTTTTTTAACAAAATAAATTTCTTAAAAAATTAGAGAACTATCTCGAACAAGCAACCCAAATAACATCATTTGGAGTAGGTGCTAAAACATTAATTTCTTCTTTGGTTACTGGGTGTATAAAATTAATTTTTCTGGCGTGTAAAGAAATGCTTCCATCTTTGTTGCTCCTATCAAAACCATATTTTAAATCGCCTTTTATAGGGCTGCCAATATGTGCCAATTGCGTTCTTATTTGGTGATGTCTTCCTGTTTCTAAATCAATTTCCAACAAAGAATAATTTTCTAATGTTTTAATAATTTTGTAATGTAAAATGGCTTTTTTACAGCCTTCTGTTTCTTTTTTATGAACAAACGATTTATTGTTTTTAGAATTCTTTTTTAAGAAGTTAATTAGCGTATCACTTTCCTTTTTTGGTGTATTTTTTACAATAGCCCAATATGTTTTTTTAATGGTTTTCTCACGCAACATTTTATTTAAACGTTCGAGCGCTTTAGAAGTTCTTGCGAAAATAATAATTCCAGAAGTGGGTCTGTCTAACCTATGAACAGTTCCTAAAAACACATTGCCAGGTTTGTTGTATTTGTCTTTAATATATTCTTTAACAACGTCACTTAAAGGTTTGTCGCCAGTTTTGTCGCCTTGCGTAATATCGCCAGCTTTCTTATTTACAATTATAAGATGGTTGTCTTCAAATAGAACCTGTAAATTGTTTTTTGTTGATTGCATTTTTTTGCTTCAAGAGCCGCCGAGAAATTATTTAAAATTGTCTTTAACATCTTTATTTACGTCATCTATAAAATCTAAGAATTCTTTTCTACCTAGCGCAGTTGAAGATGAGGTTAAAAATGTCATTGGTAATGTTTCCCAATATTGAAGTAATTTTTTCTTGTAGGAAGTAATTTGCTTATTTAATTTAGAGCTTCCTAACTTATCTGCTTTTGTAAAAACGATACAAAACGGAATTTGGTTTTCTCCCAAAAACTGCATAAACTCTAAATCGATTTTTTGCGGGTCGTGTCTAGAATCAATTAAAACAAACGTGCAAACCAATTGTTCTCGCTCTTTAAAATAGTTTTCTATAAAATATTGAAAAATTACTCTTTTCTTTTTAGAAACTTGTGCGTAACCATAACCAGGTAAATCTACTAAAAACCATTCATCATTTATTAAAAAATGATTAATCAATTGTGTTTTACCAGGTTTTCCAGAGATTTTTGCTAAGTCTTTACGCTCCATTAACATATTAATAAGAGAAGATTTACCAACATTAGAGCGCCCAATAAAAGCGTATTCTGGTTTTCTGTCTTTTGGAGCTTTTGTAACATTGCTGTTACTCATTACAAAATCTGCAGATTTAATTTTCATCCTACTAAATTCATTTTTTTTTTTTTTTTTTTTTTTTTGAAAACTTTTCTTGAGGAGAATTATAATTTTCTTGCAGTAAGCCAGTCCATTAGAATTTTATTAAATTCTTCTGGTCTTTCCATCATTGCTGCGTGTCCACATTTATCAATCCAAAATAAATCGGAATTTGGTAATAATTTATCGAAATCTGTAGCAACTTCTGGAGGCGTAACTGTGTCTTGTTTTCCCCAAATAAGGCAGGTTGGTTGTTTCATATCTGGTAAATCGTTAGCCATATTGTGTCTAATTGCACTTTTTGCAATCGACAAAGTTCTAATTACAGCACTTCTATCGTTTACAATTTTAAAAACATCGTCTACCAATTCTTTGGTTGCAATTTTTGGGTCGTAAAAAACACCTTTGGCTTTTTTTTCGATATATTCGTAGTTTCCTCTCTTTGGAAAGCTGTCTCCCATTGCTTTTTCATACAAGCCAGAACTTCCTGTTAATACCAGTGCACCCACTTTTTCTGGGTAATGTTTTGTAAAGTATAACCCAATATGTCCTCCTAAAGAATTTCCTAAGAGAATAACATTCTTCAGGTTTTTGTACTCAATAAATTCGTATAAAAATTTAGCCATGTTCTTTACGTTTGTTTTTAAGAGTGGTAAAGAATATAAAGGTAATTCTGGAATTAAAACATGATATCCATTGTTGGAAAAGTGATTAAAAGTAGCACCAAAATTGCTTAAAGCACCCATTAATCCGTGTAAAACAATGATTGCAGGTCCCTCTCCAGCTTCTGCATACGTATATTTTCCTTCGGTTTTTAACTGGTCCGTCATTGATTTTTTTTTCATTTCACTTAAACGCAAATGTAATTCTTTTTTATTAGATAATTTCCTTTTTTATAAAACGCTGAAACTCATTTTTTAAAGCTGAAAATAGCGTCTTTTCTTCAAAAAAGAAAATATTTATTAACAATGTGGTAAAAAGTGGTAAAAAGTGGTAAATTTTGTATATTTTTGATTCTTAATTAAAACCTAAGTTTTTAAGTGATTCATTTAATTGGTACATATGAATGTAAGGCAGATGCAAAAGGTAGGGTGATGTTTTCATCGGCTCTAAAGAAGCAGTTGCAACCAGTTTTAAATGAGGGTTTTGTAATTAAAAGAGCTGTTTTTCAACCATGTTTAGAGTTGTATTCGATAAAAGAATGGAACTTGATGATGGAAAAAATAAACAAACTAAACCGTTTCATAAAAAAGAACAACGATTTTATTAGAAGATTTACAGCTGGCGTAAAAATGGTGGAATTCGATGCGACTGGAAGAATTTTAATTCCGAAAGATTTGTGTGAGTTCGCTTCGATAAAAAAACAAGTGGTTTTGTCTTCTGCAGTAAATATTATTGAGATTTGGGACAAAGACAACTACGAAAAAGCGATTGACGATGCAGCAGTAGATTTCGCAGATTTAGCAGAGGAAGTAATGGGAAATACAGATTTCGATGAATTATCATAATCCAGTTTTATTACAAGAAAGCGTAGATGCATTGGCTATCAAAGAAGATGGTGTGTATGTAGATGTTACATTTGGTGGTGGAGGTCATTCTAAAGAAATTTTAAAAAGATTAGGAGAGCAAGGAAGGTTGTTTGGTTTCGATCAAGATTCAGATGCTTTAGAAAATGTAATTGATGATGCGCGTTTTACTTTAATTCCAGAGAATTTTAGGTACATATCAAGATTTTTAAGGTTTCATAGAGTTCGTAAAGTAGATGGAGTTTTAGCAGATTTAGGGGTTTCTTCTCATCAATTTAATGAAGCAGAAAGAGGGTTTTCAACTCGTTTTAATGGTGATTTGGATATGAGAATGAATCAGAAATCAAAAGTTTCTGCACAAGAAATTATCAATACATATTCGGAAGAGAAATTGGCAAATATTCTGTTTATGTATGGCGAATTGAGAAATTCGAGAAACTTGGCAAAAACCATTGTAGAGGAAAGAGAGAAAGAAAAAATTGAAACGAGTTTTCAGTTAAAGCAAATTTTAAAACGCTATTTACCAAACGCAAAAGAGCATAAAATATTGGCTCAAATTTTTCAGGCGATTAGAATAGAGGTAAATGAAGAATTAGATGTTTTAAAAGAATTTTTAGAGCAAATACCAAATTTATTAAAAGAAGATGGTAGGTTGAGTGTAATTTCTTACCATTCTTTAGAAGATCGTTTGGTAAAAAGATTTATAAGAACAGGAATGTTTAGTGGCGAGCTCGAAAAAGATGTTTTTGGAAACACGAGTGAACCATTACAGAAAGTTGGAAAGTTAATAGTGCCTAC
Source organism: Polaribacter cellanae (assembly GCF_017569185.1). Classification (NCBI taxonomy): domain Bacteria; kingdom Pseudomonadati; phylum Bacteroidota; class Flavobacteriia; order Flavobacteriales; family Flavobacteriaceae; genus Polaribacter; species Polaribacter cellanae. Next base: position 3,394,629 of record NZ_CP071869.1, read on the forward strand.
CTCACAGGAAATTAAAACAAACAACAGGGCTCGAAGCGCTAAATTAAGAATTGCAACTTTAAGAGTTGAAAAGTAATTTTAAAGAAAAATGTCTAAAGTTAGAAAAGGAATTTACGATTTTTTACGAGGCAGTTTTCTTACGGATGAATCTGCTTTTAAAAATTGGCGAATCATCATTTTTGTTGTTACGCTCTTGTTAATTATGATTTCTATGGGGCATAGTGCAGAAAAAAAAGTATACAAAATTTCTAAACTAAATAAGTTAAAAAGAGAGTTGAGGGCAGAGCATGTAGATGTTGGAACCATTTTAATGAGAATGAAAATGGAATCGAATATCAGAGAAAAAGCGAAAGTTAGAGGTTTAAAACCTTCACAAACCCCACCAAAAAAAATAAAAGTAATCTATAAAAAATAAACAAATTGGCAACTCATAAAAAAAGCATACTTACAAAATTCTACTTGGTAGCTAGTTTTATGACGCTTTTATTGTTGGCGATTATATTTCGTGTTGTAAATCTACAATATGTGCATGGAGATAAGTATAGGAAGCTGGCATCCGAACTTACAAGTAGAGCAGATACTATTTATGCAAATAGAGGAAATGTGTATGCTGCAGATGGAAATCTTCTAGCGACTTCGATGTCTAAATTTAATATTTATATGGATTTGGTAACTGTAGATAGTAAGGTTTTTGAAGAAAATATTGCAGACTTATCTAAAGAACTTTCTAAGATGTTAGGTCATTCTGTAAATTACCATCAATCGAGGTTGCGAAGTGCTAAAAATAGAAAAAAACGCTACTTTTTAATTGCAAGAGACATTGGTTACACAGATTATTTAAAAATGAAACAATTCCCAATTTTTAAATTGGGAGTGTATAAAGGAGGTTTTATAGCAAAGCAAAGAACAGAGCGTGCACATCCAATTGGTAAAATTGCAGAAAGAACAATTGGATATCACGATTTTAGAGGAGAAGCAGGTATAGAAGGAGCTTTTGCAGATTATATGCAAGGAGAAAATGGACTAAGATGGGTGCAGAAAATTGCGAAAAATCAATGGAAGCCAATTAGCGATTACAACGAAAAAGAGCCAACTGACGGCCAAGATGTAATTACAACATTAGATGTGAACATTCAAGATATTACACACCATGCTTTGTTGGCTCAGTTAGAAAATTACGAAGCAGACCATGGTTGTGCAGTAGTTATGGAAACTGCAACTGGCGAAATTAAAGCGATTTCTAATCTGGGAAGAACTTCCAAAGGAAAATATTTCGAAAAAAGAAACTATGCAGTTTGGGAAAGTCACGAGCCAGGTTCCACGTTTAAGTTGGCAAGTTTAATGGCGGCTTTAGACGATAAAAAAATAGATACCTCTACAGTTGTAGATACAGAAAAAGGGAAGATTTTTATTCATGGTTCTAAAGTAGAAGATTCTCACAGAGGTGGGTATGGAAAAATTTCTGCAGCGAGAGTTTTCGAAGTTTCATCGAATGTTGGTATTGTAAAATTAATTCAAAAATATTACGATCGCCAGCCAGAAAAATTTATTAAGAAAATAGCTTCTTATGGTTTTACAAAACCCATTGGTTTTCAAATTAAAGGAGAAGGAATGCCTGTGGTCCCAAAACCATCAGACAAAAGATGGAATAAAATTTCTTTAGAGTGGATGTCTTGGGGCTATGGAATTTCGGTAACACCAATGCAAATATTAATGTTTTACAATGCTGTTGCGAATAACGGAGTAATGGTAAAACCACGTTTTGTTAAAGAATTAAGAAGACAAGAAAAAACAGAAAAAGTTTTTAAAACAGAAATTGTAAATCCTCAAATAGCATCAAAAGAAACATTAAAAAAAATTAGAAAAGTAATGGAAAATGTAGTTATTAAAGGAACTGCAAAAAATATTTACTCTCCAAATTTTTCAATGGCAGGAAAAACAGGAACTGCTAAAAAGTTTTTGCCAAAGCATATAGATAAAAATGGAAAAACAATAAATGCAGGCTATTCAAACAAGCATTATGTAGCTTCTTTTGCGGGCTTTTTTCCAGCAGATAAACCTAAATATTCTTGTATTGTGGTAATACACGATCCAAAAAAGAAAAAAGGATATTATGGTGCAACAGTTGCTGGTCCTGTATTCAAAGAAATTGCACAGAAAATTTTTACAACCACACCAATCGACAATCAATCTGTAAATGATAAAGTTCAGTTTGTAGAAATTGACAAAGAATTTGCAACATACAATACAAAATTAAATAAAAATTATACAGAAGTTCCTAATGTAAAAGGAATGCCTGGAATGGATGCAGTTTCACTTTTAGAAAATATGGGATTAAAAGTGAAGATATCTGGCGTTGGAAAAGTAGAATCTCAATCTTTAAGAAAAGGAGAGAAATTAGAAAAAGGAAAAACAATCCGTTTAAAATTATCATAGTCTGAAAAATTTAAAAGACATATTATATAAAGTTTCTATAAATCAAGTATTTGGTGATACAAATATTGCGATAAAAAGTCTTATTTTCGATTCAAGAAAAGTTGAAGTAAATGACGTTTTTATAGCGCAAAAAGGAGTTTCTGTAGATGGACATTTGTTTATTGAAAAAGCGATTTCTTTAGGTGCAATTGCAATTATTTGTGAAGATTTTCCTGCTGATAAAAAAGAAGGCATCACCTACATTCAAGTTGCAGATGCAAATGAAGCTTTGGCAATTATGGCTTCTAACTTTTATAATAATCCTTCAGAAAACATCCAATTAATTGGAATTACAGGAACAAACGGAAAAACAACTGTAGCTTCACTTTTATATCAATTATTTAAAAAAGCAGGTTACAAAGCTGGTTTACTTTCTACAGTGAAAATTTTGGTAGATGAAGCTGAATTTAAGGCAACACACACCACACCAGATTCTGTGACCATAAACAGTTATTTAGATCAAATGATTGATGCTGGAGTAGAATTCTGTTTTATGGAAGTGAGTTCTCATGGAATTCATCAAAAAAGAACAGCTGGCTTAACTTTTTCAGGAGGAATTTTCACAAACCTCTCTCACGATCATTTAGATTATCACGAAACTTTTGCAGAGTATAGAGACGTAAAAAAGTCATTTTTCGATGCTTTACCAAAATCGGCATTTGCAATAACAAATATCGATGATAAAAATGGTGATTTTATGTTACAAAACACCAACGCAAAAAAAGTAACCTATGCTTTAAAAACGTTGGCAGATTTTAAAACAAAGGTTTTAGAAAAGCAACTTTCTGGAACTTTAATTTCTGTGGATAATACAGAAGTCTGGACAAAGTTAATAGGTGTTTTTAATATTTACAATTTAACAGCAATTATTGCAACTGCAGCATTATTAGGATTAGAAAAATTAGAAGTTTTAACCATTATTAGTAAGTTAGAAAGCGTAAGCGGACGTTTCCAATACATTGTTTCAGAAGACGGAATTACTGCAATTGTAGATTATGCACATACTCCAGATGCTTTAAAAAATGTGTTAGAAACCATTAACGATATTAGAACAGGAAACGAAAAACTGTATACAGTTGTGGGTTGTGGAGGAGATAGAGATAAAACGAAAAGACCTAAAATGGCTCACATTGCTTCGCAGTTAAGTAATCAGGTAATTTTTACTTCGGATAATCCAAGAACGGAAAACCCACAAACGATTTTAGATGAAATGGAAGCTGGAGTTTCTCCAGAAAACTACAAAAAAACAATTACGGTTTTAGATAGAAAACAAGCAATAAAAACAGCTTGTAAATTTTCTGAAACAGGAGATATTATTTTGATTGCAGGAAAAGGACATGAAAATTATCAAGAAATAAATGGTATTCGAACTCATTTTGATGATTTAGAGGAAATAGAAAAATGTTTCAATCAACTAAAAAGGAAATAGAATGCTGTATAATTTATTCGAATATTTAGAAAGTCAATTTAATTTTCCTGGAGCAAGTTTGTTTCAGTTTATCACATTTAGGGCAACAGCAGCTTTCCTATTGTCACTATTAATTAGTGCAATTTATGGAAAAAGAATTATCAACTATTTAAGCAAACAACAAGTTGGAGAATCGATTAGAGACTTGGGTTTAGAAGGGCAGGTTCAAAAAGCAGGAACACCAACAATGGGTGGGTTAATTATTATTTTTGCCACTTTAATTCCAGCGCTTTTATTGGCGAAATTAGATAATGTCTATGTAATAATTCTGCTAATTACTACAGTTTGGATGGGTTTAATCGGTTTTTTAGATGATTATATTAAAGTATTCAAAAAAGACAAAGGAGGTTTAAGTGGTAAGTTCAAGATTTTAGGACAGGTTGGTTTAGGAGTTATAGTGGGTTCGATGCTTTATTTTAATGATGATGTTGTTATTAAAGAGCAATTACCAGTAAAACAGCAAACTGTCCAAGAAAATGGAAAGAAAAAAGTATTTGGAGAAGCACATAAATCCACAAAAACAACCGTTCCTTTTTTCAAAAATAACGAATTAGAATATTCAAAAGCATTGAGTTTTTTAGGAGAAGATTACGAAAAATATGGGTGGATTGTTTTCATATTTATCGTCGTTTTTATTGTAACAGGAATTTCAAATGGAGCAAATCTAACAGACGGAATTGATGGTTTGGCAGCAGGTTCATCCGCAATTATGGTCGTTACATTGGCGGTTTTTGCTTGGGTTTCTGGAAACATTGTTTTCGCGGATTATTTAGATGTTATGTACATTCCGAATTCTGGAGAAATGACGGTTTTTATCCTTGCTTTTGCAGGAGCATTAATTGGTTTTCTGTGGTATAATACCTATCCAGCACAAGTTTTTATGGGAGATACAGGAAGTTTAACCATTGGAGGAATTATAGCTGTAATTGCAATTTCTATTCGAAAAGAATTATTGCTTCCAATTTTAGCAGGAATTTTTGTGGTTGAAAACTTATCAGTAATCCTACAAGTTTCGTGGTTTAAATACACTCGAAAGAAATTTGGAGAAGGAAGAAGAATTTTTAGAATGTCGCCATTACATCATCATTATCAAAAATTAAGTTATCACGAAAGTAAAATTGTAGTACGATTTTGGATTGTAGGAATTATGTTGGCAGCACTAACAATAGTTACTTTAAAATTGAGGTAAAATTCCCTCTTAATCTTCCCAAAGGGAAGAGATATTGTTGTGTTAATTTAATTGTGGAAGTGGATTGGGTGAAGTAGTAACCCAGAAAGGGTTTGAAACCCTTTCTGGGTTGAGCAAGGAGAATATGCTGGACAAGTAAAAAGAATAAGATTAAAAAGTAGAAAGAAAAAAAAATTACAAAGAAAGAATTGAAAAGTAAAGAACCACATAAACCAAAAAAGTTCTATCCTTTGGGAGAAAGAGGGGTTTTAGTAATTCTTGGTGGAGGAGAAAGTGGCGTTGGAACCGCAATCTTAGGGAAGCAAAAAGGATTTGATGTTTTTGTATCTGATAAAGGTGAAATATCAAAAAAATATAAAGAAGTTCTTTTACGTCATAAAATAGATTTTGAAGAAAAAAATCATACAGAAAGTAAAATTTTAAATGCAGATGTGGTTATGAAGAGTCCTGGAATTCCAGACAAAGTGGAGTTGATTTTAAAGTTGAAAGAAAAATCAATTCCAGTAATTTCAGAAATTGAATTTGTAGCTGAATTTACAGATGCTACAATCGTTGGAATTACAGGCTCAAATGGAAAAACAACAACAACATTGTTAACACATCATATATTAAAAAATGGAGGTTTAAATGTTGGAGTAGCAGGAAATATTGGAGATAGTTTTGCGCAACAAGTGGCAGAAAAATCGTATGAAAATTATGTGTTAGAATTAAGTAGTTTTCAGTTAGATGGAATTGAGAAATTTCGTCCACATATTGCCATAATTACAAACATTACACCAGATCATTTAGATAGGTATGAGTATGATTTTAATAAATATATCGAGTCAAAATTTAGAATAACAAAAAATCAAAAAGCAACCGATTATTTAATTTACGATGCAGATGACGAAGTAATAAATAGTTGGTTGTCAAAAAATAAAACAGAAGCAAAATTAGTTCCGTTTTCACTCGAAAAAGAGTTAGAATATGGAGCATTTATAAAAAATAAGAATATAATTATCAACCTTAACAAAGATAAAATTAATATGCCAACATCAGCTTTAATACTAAAAGGAAAACACAATACAAAAAACGCTATGGCTGCAGCTATGGCTGCACAATTATTAAAAGTAAGAAAGCAAACTATTAAGGAAAGCTTAGAGGACTTTGAGGGGGCAGAACATCGTTTAGAAAACGTTGCAAAAGTCTATGGAGTAGAATATATAAACGATTCTAAAGCAACAAATATCAATGCAACTTTTTATGCTCTAGAATGTATGGATAAGCAAACAGTTTGGATTGTTGGAGGTGTAGATAAAGGAAACGATTATAGCGATTTATTACCATTGGTAAGAGAAAAAGTAAAGGCAATAGTGTGTTTAGGCTTAGATAATGAAAAAATATTAGCGACGTTTGGCAATGTGGTTGATATTGTTGTGGAAACAGCTGGTGCAGAAGAAGCAGTTAAGGTGGCTTATAAATTGTCAGAAAAAGGAGATGCAGTTTTATTATCTCCAGCTTGTGCAAGTTTCGATTTGTTTGAGAATTATGAAGATAGAGGTCGCCAATTTAAAAAGGCTGTTAGGAGTTTGTAAAAAGAAACTCATTCCTCCCAAAATTTCGGGATTCCCAAAGGGAAGAGGTTAGTGAGTTTGAGGTAAATTAAAAAAAAGATAAAAATAAAACATACAGATAAACACAAGAGTGTTTCTCTCCTTTGGAGAGATTAAGAGAGGATTATGAAAACCATTTTTCAACATATAAAAGGAGATAAAACCATTTGGGCAATTGTTGCTGCTTTGGCAATATTCTCATTTATGCCTGTGTATAGCGCAAGTACAAACTTGGTATATGTAGTTGGTAATGGGTCTACTTTGGGCCATTTAGCAAAACATGCGGCTTTATTAATTTTCGGTTTTTTAATTATTTATGGAGTTCATAAAATTCCTTATCGATATTTTTCTGGAGGTTCTGTGTTAATGTTGCCAGTTGTATTTGTATTGCTAATTTTTACGTTATCTCAAGGAACCACAATTGAAGGTGCAAATGCCAGTAGGTGGATTCGTATTGGAGGTATTGGTTTCCAAACATCCACTTTAGCAGGGTTGGTTTTAATGGTATATGTAGCAAGGTATTTGGCTAAAAACAAAGAAAAAAAAATAAAACTTAAAGAAAGCTTATTGCAATTATGGTTGCCAGTAAGTCTATTGCTAATTTTAATATTGCCAGCCAACTTTTCTACAACAGCAATTATCTTTTTTATGATACTGGTAGTTGCATTTATTGGAGGTTATCCACTAAAATATATAGGAATTATTGTTGGAGCAGGAATTTTAGCATTGGCATTTTTTGTTTTAATAGCGAAAGCATTTCCAGATGCAATGCCAAATAGAGTGCAAACTTGGCAAAATAGAATCGAAAATTTTTCAGAACAAGGAGGTAAAGATGCTTATCAAGTCGAAAAAGCTAAAATAGCAATAGCAACTGGAGGTGCAATAGGTGTTGGACCAGGTAAAAGTGTTCAGAAAAACTTTTTACCACAATCTTCATCCGATTTTATTTATGCAATTATTGTAGAAGAATATGGTTTGGTTGGAGCCATTTTGTTGGTCGCAGTTTATTTTTTATTACTCTTTAGGATTTTTGTAGTTTTAAAAAAGACGACAACAATTTTTGGAACATTATTAGTTATTGGTGTTGGCTGCCCTATTGTTTTTCAAGCAGCAATTAATATGGCAGTTGCCACGAATTTATTTCCAGTTACAGGACAAACATTGCCACTAATTAGTAGTGGAGGAACTTCTATTTGGATGACGTGTTTTGCCTTAGGAATGATTTTAAGTGTAAGCGCTTCCAAAGAAGAAACAGAAGAAGATATTTTAGACGATAACCCTTTAGATATTTTGCATGAAACAATCGATTAATATATTAATTTCTGGAGGTGGTACAGGAGGGCATATTTATCCTGCAATTGCGATTGCAAATGAGATAAAATTGCGTTATCCAAATGCAAATATTTTGTTTGTAGGCGCAAAAGATAAAATGGAAATGGAAAAAGTTCCGCAAGCAGGATATAAAATAGAAGGCTTATGGATTTCTGGAATTCAGCGAAAAATCACCAGAAAAAATGCAAGTTTTCCTTTTAAACTCGTTAATAGTTTATGGAAAGCAAGAAGAATTATTAGAAGATTTAAACCAGATGTTGCAATAGGAACTGGTGGTTTTGCAAGTGGACCAACTTTAATTATGGCAAACAGAAGAAAAATACCAACGTTAATACAAGAACAAAATTCTTTTCCAGGAATTACAAACCGATTATTAGGAAAAAGAGTGCAGAAAATATGTGTTGCGTATGATAATTTAGAGCGCTTTTTTCCAGGAAATAAAATTATAAAAACAGGAAATCCAGTAAGGCAAGATTTATTAACGATTCATTCTAAATTACAAGTAGCAACCGATTTTTATCAATTGGATAAAAGTAAAAAAACATTATTGGTTTTAGGAGGAAGTTTGGGGGCGCGTAAAATAAATCAATTAGTAGAAAATAATTTAGTTTTTTTTGAAAAGCAAAATATTGAAGTCATTTGGCAATGTGGAAAACTGTATTTCGATGAATATAAAAAATACAACGACCATAAAAATGTGCAAGTGCATTCGTTTTTAAACAAGATGGATTTAGCTTATGCAACTGCAGATTTTATAGTTTCCAGAGCAGGTGCAAGTTCGGTTTCAGAATTATGTATTGTTGGCAAGCCAGTAATTTTTGTGCCATCGCCAAATGTGGCAGAAGATCATCAAACAAAAAATGCAAAGTTTATTGTAGATAGGCATGCAGCTTTAATGGTAAAAGAAAGTGAATTAAATACATTTTCTGTGGTTTTCGAAAGCTTGTTAAAAGACATTGGTAAACAACAAAGTTTATCAGAAAATATAAATGAATTGGCATTACCCAGTGCCACAAAAGATATTGTAGACGAGGTAGAAAAATTAGTATCCCATCTTTAGTCTTCCCAAAGGGAAGAAACACGATTGTGGGAAATTGAGAAAGAAAAAAAAGGTAAAAATCTTTAATGAAAGAAAATAGTTTAAATACAATCAATAGCCAAAAGGTCCTTCCTTTAGGAAAGGATTTAGGATGGGATTTTATTTTCTTCATCGGAATTGGTGGTATAGGAATGAGTGCAATTGCACGTTTCTTTGCTATGAATGGAAAGCAAGTTGCTGGTTACGATAAAACACCTTCGCAAATCACAAAAGATTTGGGAGATTTGGGTGTGGAAATTCATTTTGAAGATGCTGTAAAAAATATTCCGATTTCGTTTTTAGATCAAAAGAAAACATTGGTGGTTTACACACCAGCAGTTTCAAAAAATCATGCTGAATTGAATTATTTTCAAAATAATAATTTCACGATTTTAAAAAGAGCAGAAGTGTTAGGTTTAATTACTAAAACTACATTTTGCTTGGCTATTGCTGGTACACATGGAAAAACAACCACATCTAGTATTTTAGGACATATTATGGAAGAAGTAAAAGCCACTTCTTTTTTAGGCGGAATCTCAGAAAATTACAATTCGAACTTAATCTTAGGAGAAGATAAAATAAGCGTTGTAGAGGCAGATGAATTTGATAGGTCTTTCTTGAAGTTGAGTCCCAATATTGCTTGCGTAACTTCTATGGATGCAGATCATTTAGATATTTACGAAAAGCCAGAAACGTTAACAGAATCGTTTGTAGAATTTGCAAATAAAGTTTCAGACACTTTAATTGTTGCAAAAGGACTGCCTTTAAGCGGTTTGACTTATGCAATTGAAGAAAATGCAGATTATAAAGCCTTCAATTTAAAAATTGAAGAAGGAAAATATGTTTTTGATGTGCAAACACCATCAGAAATTATAAAAAATATTGAATTCCATTTACCAGGAAATCATAATGTTATGAATGCTTTAGCGGCATTAGCAATGGCAGATGTTTATGGTGTTTCATCAACAGTAATAAAACAACGATTAGGGAGTTTTAAAGGTGTAAAACGTAGGTTTTCATATAAAATTAAATCAGCAGATTTTGTGTTGATAGATGATTACGCACATCATCCAACAGAGATAAATGCAGTAGAAAATGCTGTGAGAGAAATGTATCCGAAAGAAGAAATTTTGGTGGTTTTTCAACCACATTTATTTTCAAGAACGAGAGATTTTGTCGACGATTTCGTAACTGCTTTATCAAAATTTGATGCAGTTTTATTGTTAGATATTTATCCAGCAAGAGAAGAACCAATTTTGGGAGTTACTTCCAATTGGTTGTTGGAAAAAATTGATGGCGCGCATAAAAAAATGACTCAAAAAAATAATTTAGTAAAAGATATTAAAAATTCGTCCGCAAAAATAGTGGTTATGTTGGGTGCAGGCGATATTGGAGTGTTGGTAAATGAGGTAACAAACGAACTTTTAAATCTTCCAAAAAATGAAGTTTAAAAGATTGCTAAAATATCTGTTGTTTGTAGTGTTAATAATATGTTTAACGTTTTTGTATAGTTTTTCTTCAAAGAGAAATAAACGAAAAAAAGTAACTAAAATTGAAGTTGAATTTGAGGCTGGAGACAATAATTTTCTAACACATGCTATGGTTAATAAATTGTTAATACAAAATAACACGACAGTGAAAAACCAAGCAAAATCTGTGATAGATTTATACAAATTAGAGAAGAACGTATCCAAAAATCCTTATGTGGAAAAAGCAGCAGTGTTTTTAAGCATAAATGGAGTGTTAAAGTCTACCATAAAACAACGTACGCCAATTGTAAGAATTGTTGCAGAAAACGATTCTTATTATGTTGATAAACAAGGGGTAAAAGTACCATTATCGAGTAATCACTCTGCAAGAGTTTTGCTTGTTTCTGGTGTAAAAAGCGAAGAAGATGTAAAAGAAATTTTGCCTTTGGTTCGCTATATTTTAGCAGATAATTTTCTGCAGAAAGAAGTGGTTGGAATTCAAAAATCTGACACGAATGAGTTTGAATTTTCCGTAAGAAGCGGCGATTATAAAATCGATTTTGGAAAATTAAGAGATGTTGAGGTGAAGTTTAAGAAGTTAAAAGCATTTTACAACACCACATTTAAAGACAAAACGATTCAAGAATATAAAACCATTAATGTAAAATATCACAACCAAGTTGTGTGCACAAAATAAATCAAAATGGAAAACAATAAAATAGCTGTTGGTTTAGACATTGGTACAACCAAAATTGTTGCCATGATTGGTCGTAAAAACGAATACAACAAAATTGAAGTTGTTGGTATTGGTAAAGCGAAAAGTTTAGGTGTAAAACGCGGAGTTGTAAGTAATATTACGCAAACGATTCAATCGATTCAGCAAGCAGTAGACGAAGCAGAAAGTGTGTCTGGAGTTAAAATAGAAGATGTTGTGGTTGGTATTGCTGGGCAACATATTAGAAGTTTACATCATTCGGATTATATTACAAGAAACAATGCAGACGAGGTTATAGACGAGACAGATATCGAGAATTTGGTCAATCAGGTTCATAAATTAGTCATGTTGCCTGGAGAAGAAATTATTCATGTATTGCCACAAGAATTTAAGGTAGATTCTCAGGCAGATATTAAAGAACCAATAGGAATGTATGGAGGTCGTTTAGAAGCGAATTTCCATGTAGTTGTTGGTCAGGTTTCTTCCATTAGAAATATTGGACGCTGTGTAAAAAGCTCTGGTTTGGGTTTAAGTGATATTACTTTAGAACCTTTGGCTTCTGCAGATGCAGTTTTAAGTCAGGAAGAAAAAGAAGCAGGAGTTGCATTGATAGATATTGGAGGTGGAACCACAGATTTAGCGATTTTTAAAGACGGAATTATTCGTCATACAGCAGTAATTCCTTTTGGAGGAAATGTAATAACAGACGATATTAAAGAAGGTTGTTCAATAATCGAAAAACAAGCTGAATTATTGAAAATTAAGTTTGGTTCTGCTTGGCCAGGAGAAAATAAAGAAACGGAAATCGTTTCTATTCCAGGGTTAAGAGGAAGAGAACCAAAAGAAATTACATTAAAGAATTTATCAAAAATTATACACGCCAGAGTTCAAGAAATTATCGAACATGTGTATTTAGAAATAAAAAATTACGGACACGAAACCCAAAAAGGAAAATTAATTGCAGGAATTGTGTTAACAGGTGGAGGTTCTCAAGTAAAACACTTACGACAGTTAGTAGAATATATTACTGGAATGGATGCAAGAATTGGTTTTCCAAACGAGCATTTGGCAGGAGATTCAGACGATGTTTTATCAAGTCCAGCGTACGCAACAGCAGTTGGCTTATTAATGGAAGGACTAAATAGGCACACCAAAGAGGAAGACGAAGTAGAAGAAACCATTGAGCAAATTATGGAGGTTGAGAGTACAAAAGATTTAGAAGAAGAAACACCGCCAATTGTTGAAGAAGTACCAAAACCAAAAAAGAAAAAGAAAAAATCGTTTTTCGAAAAATTTACAGAAGGATTAAAAGATTTTTTGGATAACGCAGAGTAAGAAAAGTAGACAGTATTCAGTAGCAGTTTTCAGTTGGAAGTTTGAAATCTGAAACAAATTTTATAAGAAAAGAGTAAAAAGAAAAAATATAAAAAATACGTTATTATGAGCGCAGAATTCGATAACATTTCATTTGACATGCCTAAAACGCAATCGAACACCATTAAAGTAATTGGTGTTGGTGGTGGAGGAAGCAATGCAGTAAATCACATGTACACACAACAAATTAGAGGTGTAGACTTTGTAATTTGCAATACAGATGCACAGGCTTTGGAAAATAGTCCAGTTCCTAACAAAATTCAGTTAGGAGCCAACTTAACTTCTGGTTTAGGAGCAGGAGCAAATCCAGAAATTGGAGCACAAGCAGCCAAAGAAAGTTTACAAGAAATTCAGCAAATGTTAAATACCCAAACAAAAATGGTATTTATTACTGCAGGAATGGGTGGTGGAACAGGAACAGGAGCAGCTCCAATAATTGCAAAAATTGCAAAAGATATGGACATTCTTACGGTTGGTATCGTAACAATGCCATTTGCTTTCGAAGGTAGAAGACGTTTAAAACAAGCGCAATTAGGAATCGACCAACTGCGACAAAATGTAGATTCTTTAATTGTAATTAACAATAATAAATTACGTGAAGTTTACGGAAACCTTGGTTTTAAAGCTGGTTTCTCGAAAGCAGATGAGGTTTTATCGACAGCTTCTCGTGGAATTGCAGAAGTTATTACACATCATTACAAGCAAAATATCGACTTGCATGATGCAAAAACCGTTCTTTCTAACAGCGGAACTGCAATTATGGGTTCTGCAAAAGAAGAAGGGCAAGAAAGAGCAAAAACTGCAATTGTAAAAGCATTGGATTCTCCTTTATTAAATGACAATAAAATTACTGGCGCTAAAAACGTATTGCTATTAATTGTTTCTGGTTCTAATGAAGTTACTTTAGATGAAATAGGAGAAATAAATGACTTTATTCAAGACGAAGCCGGTTACGATGCCAACATTATTATGGGTATTGGAGAAGATGAAGAATTAGGAGATGCAATTTCTGTAACAATTGTTGCAACTGGTTTTGCAGCCGATCAACAAAGTACTATTACAAATACAGAAGTTAAGAAAATTGTACACACGCTAGAAGACGAGCAACGAGCAACGTACGATTTTGGTGAGAAAACAATCACAAAATCGCCAACATTAGACCAGCCGATTTCTAATACTTCAGAACAAAAAATTATACACACTTTAGAAGAGGATGTAGATACAGTTACAAAGCCAAATTCTCCAGAAATGGAATTAGTACCAACTTCAGAAATTATTGCAAATATGCCTGTTTCTTATGATGAAATTTCTTTAGAAAGCGTTTCTGATGACGATTTTATCATTACAGATGTTACTCCAGTAGTTGAAGAAGAAGTGGAGGAAGAGCCACAACAACTGCAAGCAGATTTATTATTCGATTTGCCTTTAAATTCTTATACTGAAGTAAAAGAAGACGACGAAATTAAGTTCGATTTAAATGAAGAAAAGGTGGTAAACGAAATTGAAGTTTCGCAACCAGAAGAAGTAAAAGTCGAAAAAAGATACGTTTTAGAAGATTTTGATGCAAAACCAACCATTGGAAAAAGCTCCCATATTATAGAGAAGAAGGCAGTTGCAGAAGAAGAGGAGATTCGTTTTGAATTAAAAACAGCAACTCCACAATCGGAAATAAACCAAATTGAAACGAAAAGTGAAGAAGTTTCTCCTTTAGATTTAACAATTTCGGAATTACAACAAAGAGCCGAGGAAAGGCGTAGAAAAATGAAAGGTTTCAACTATAAATTTAACGATCAGTTAAATAAGAATATAGACGAAATTGAGCGTCAGCCAGCCTATAAAAGACAAGGTGTAGATTTAAATGTAGATGCTCCAATTAGTCAATCTAAAACAGCAATTAAAAAAGAAGAAGACCAAATAGATTTTAAATCTAACAATTCTTTTTTACATGATAATGTAGATTAGATTCTTTATAAAATCTTTCAAAAAGCAAAACCACATCTTTAAAACGATGTGGTTTTGTTGTTTTTATAAAATTATTTTCACTATTTTTTCCGATTGTCGTAAACCATGAATGCTACAAAAATTAAATTTTGGCATTTTATTAAGAAATTAAAAGTGTAACGTTTTGTTTTTTCTGTCGTCTTCTAAGTGTAATTAACAAAACAAAAATATTTTAATATATACTATTATGAAAGCATCAACTACACCAGCACAATTAGAAAGAGGAATTTTAACATCCGTTTATAAACAAGATATTAAGAGCGGATTTGCAACAGCAAAAACAGAATCTTTATCGAATGTAAAATATGCTATTTTCAACCAAGAATGTATTGAAAGTCAAATAGGTGTTGTTTTAAGAGTTTCTCTTTTTACAATTGCTATTATTATGATTTTTTTCTAAGTAGTATGTAATCAACTTAAAAAAAACATTTCATAAGTCAGTTTGAGTTTGTTCTCTTTCTGGACTAAATAAATTGTAATTTAAACCTCACAGTTTTTAAAACCTGTGAGGGTTTTTATTTTAGAATTATTAAATAGGTACTGTTTTTTAAAAATTTACAACTACAACCTCTAAAGGGTTTCAAACCCTTTAGGGGTTAAAAAATAAATAGAATGTTAGACCTGACAGGTTTTTAAAACCTGTCAGGTCTTTTTCCTATGATGGCTTTTCAATAAGAAATAAAATATCTCGATTAAATAATTCGTTAGCAAACAAGCTTGCGTGAAGGATTGTAGCAATTGTTTGAGCTCTTTTTTCTTTTTCAGAAAAAAAGCGAGTGCGAAAAGCCTGACCTGAAAGGACACGCCCAAAACAAAAAAAATCCACCTTTAAAAAGATGGATTTTTATATAATAAAGTTTGAGATTTTAACTCAACGCTTTTTTAATTCTTTTAATGGCTTCACGAATTTGTAATTCGGATGCTGCATAAGAAATTCTGATACAGTTTGGTGTACCAAAAGCATCTCCTGTTACTGTGGCAACATTGGCATTTTCTAAGATAAACAAAGAAAAATCGCTTGCGTTATTAATTTTTGTTCCATTGATGGTTTTACCAAAGAAAGCAGAAATGTCTGGGAAAACGTAAAAAGCTCCTTCAGGAACATTTACTTTAAAACCCTCGATTTCTCTAAGCAAACCAATTACAATATCTCTACGAGTTTTAAACTCGTCTACCATATATTGAATTTTTTCAACCGGTGCTAAAACAGCAGTAATTGCAGCTCTTTGAGCGATACAGTTTGTACCAGATGTAATTTGCCCTTGCATTTTTGTACATGCTTTTGCAATCCATTCTGGTGCTCCAATAAAACCAATTCTCCAACCAGTCATCGCAAAACCTTTTGCCAAACCATTTACAGTAATTGTTCTGTTATACATACTTTCGATTGCAGCAAAACTAAATGGTTTTGAATCGTAATTTACGTGCTCGTAAATCTCGTCCGACAAAACATATATCTGTGGATGCTTTTCTAAAACAGCTGCTAAAGCTCTATATTCTGCTTCAGAATAAATAGTTCCACTTGGGTTATTTGGCGAATTGAAAAACACCATTTTTGTTTTTGGTGTAATTGCAGCTTCTAATTGTGCTGGTGTAATTTTAAAATCGTTCTCGATGGAAGAAGGAATTTCTACATATTTTGCTTCACATAAAATTGCAATCGCAGAATAACTTACCCAATAAGGAGCAGGCAATAAAACTTCGTCTCCTGGGTTTAATAAAACCTGTGCTACGTTTGCAATAGATTGTTTTGCACCTGTAGAAACCACAACCTGATTTGGTTTATAGTCTAAATTATTATCGCGTTTAAACTTTACGCAAATCGCTTCTTTCAACTCTACATATCCATCTACTGGAGAGTACGAATTGTAATTTTGATTGATGGCTTCAATAGCAGCGTCTTTAATAAAATCTGGCGTATTAAAATCGGGTTCTCCCAAACTTAAGCCAATAATATCTTTTCCTTCTGCTCTTAATTCTCTTGCTTTTGCAGCCATTGCTAAAGTTTGAGAAACTGGTAAACTGTTAATTCTGTCCGATAATGGATGTTTCATTGTGTAATCGTGTAATTGTTTAACTATATAGTTGTAAAAGTTATGCCAATTCTGGCTTTTTACCTAAAACGCCCAAGTGCCTAAAGTGCTCTATAATTGCTTTACGCATTGTTTTGTATTCGTTGTAAGGCAAATTAAATTCTTGCGCTGTTTCTTTTACAATTTTAGCCAATTTATTGTAATGTACATGAGAAATATGTGGAAAAATATGATGTTCAACTTGATGATTTAAACCTCCTGTATAGAAGTTTACCAACCAATTCGTAGGTGCAAAGTTAGATGTTGTATATAATTGGTGGACTGCCCAAGTGTGTTCTAAATTGCCATCTTTGTCTGGAAGTGGCATTTCTGTATTGGGTACAATGTGTGCCAATTGAAAAACTAAACTTAAAATCATACCAGCTGTGTAATGCATTACAAAGAAACCTAATAAAACTTTCCACCAAGCAATGTCTAAAACCAATAAAGGTAACACAATCCAAAGTGCATAATACACCACTTTAGAAATGACCAATTTTGTCCATTCTACTTTTGGGTTTGGAAATTTACCATAAGATAATTTACGTTTTAAATATCTGTGCATTTGCTTGATATCTGTAGTAATTGCCCAGTTTATAGTTAACAATCCATATAAAAATATCGAATAATATTTTTGAATTTTATGAATAGGGAACCATTTAGAGTGTTCAGAAAAACGAATAACTCTTCCTGCATCTATATCTTCATCATGGCCTTCTACATTGGTAAATGTGTGGTGTAAAACATTGTGTTGTACTTTCCAATTATACACGTTTCCTGCAAGGATGTAAATACTACTTCCCATTAATTTATTTACCCATTTTCTTTTAGAAAAAGATTCGTGGTTTGCATCGTGCATTACATTCATACCAACACCAGCCATACCAATTCCTGTAACAACCATTAACAAAATCATAACCCATTGAGGCATTGAAACTGTTAAGATTAGGATAAATGGAATTAAGAAAAGTGAAAACATAATAATTGCTTTACTGTACAATTTCCAGTTTCCTGTTCTCTTTAGATTGTTGTCTTTAAAATAAGTGTTTACTCTTTTATTTAGAGTTCTAAAGAATTTTGCTTTATCTACTCTGGAAAAATTTATTGTTTTCATTAATTGTTTTAATAAATAAGTTACAAAAATAATCTTTTTGAATTTGCTTTATATGATAAACGTCAGCTTTTGTTGCTAATTGTTTGTTAAGTATAACTATTTTTGCACTTCAAACCTTATATAGATGGATATTATTCACAAATATTTTAAAAATTTATCAGAAACGCAAATTCAACAATTTAGCAAGTTACAAGAGTTGTACCAAGATTGGAATTTGAAAATAAATGTGGTTTCGAGAAAAGATATCGACGAATTATACCTACGTCATGTTTTACATTCTTTAGGAATCGCTAAAATTGTAAGTTTTAAAGCGGGTTCTAAAGTAATGGATGTTGGTACAGGAGGAGGTTTTCCTGGAATTCCTTTGGCAATTTTATTTCCAGAAACGCAATTTCATTTGGTAGATTCTATCGGAAAAAAAATTAAAGTTGTTGATGAAGTTGTAGCTGGCTTGGGTTTAGAAAACGTAAAAACCACCAATGGAAGAGTAGAGCAAGTAAAAGATACTTACGATTTTATTGTAAGTAGAGCAGTAGCACAAATGGAAACTTTTGTGGGGTGGACAAGAGGAAAAATAAACAAGAAACAAAACCACGATTTAAAAAACGGAATTTTGTATTTAAAAGGTGGCGATTTAACTGAAGAATTAAAACTATATACTTCTGCCACAATTTACGATTTACCCAATTATTTTGATGAATCGTTTTTTGAAACTAAAAAAGTGGTGCATTTAGGGATGAAGTTTAAGGGCTGATTTTGCAGGGAACGTTAAATAAATAAGCCATTTTTTTCTTCATATAATTAGAAAAATAAAGACATTTTTCTACAAAGTATGTAAGTTAAAAATTACAGGATTAAATTTTTTATAGTTTAATCCTGTCTTCAAATATAGTAGAAAACTGGTTAAGAATAATTCTCGTCCCGAATTTTTGGGACTAATTGTTCATCTTTATGTAACTTTAAATAGCAATAAGTACTTCTTTTTTTAGATTTGGCATATAACAATTATATTATATGCCCATAATTTTGTGATATTCCTCCATGCTTACTTCTTTGTAAAAATCGTTCGGAATATCAAATAAATTTTTTTCTAACTTTTTAAATTTAATACTATCAGCATTAATTATTAAAGATTTATCTTTAGATATGGCTTTAAGAACAAAGAGATCTTTAATAAAAAGTTCTTGAGGTCCAACAGATAATTTTTGCCCTTCAGCAAACCAAACATCAAACTCTCCAGAAGTTTGTTGTGGATAGTTTCCAGCAAAGGTTATTTTGCCATTTTGAGTTGAAATTTTATGAATGGGATTCGATTCTTTTAAATTTTTAGGTAAACCATCGTAATATGGAATCATATGGTTTTTTGGGTCTAAAGTTTCTTTTATCTTATACCTGTGCCCGTTAAAAGTCTCCATCCATATTAAACTGGTGTTATTTTTTCGGTATTTTACTACTTTAGCTTTCTCATAATAATCAGACATTTTTTTACTTGTTGATGAGAGTATTATTTCTTTTGTTATTCTTTTTTTAATATCGAAAAAAACTTTTACTTTAAGAGTGTCATATTTTGGAAATAACGATGTATAATGAGAGTAAAGTGAATCTTTTTTGTTTTCAGGTACGCCTTGTAACTGATTTTTTATTAATGTATGATTATCATTAATTAAAGAATATACTATTTCGCCACTATTTTTTTGTGTTTCACAAGAGCAAAAGACTATTAAGAAAATAGCCATAAAAGATATTGTTTTCATTATTAAAAGTTTTTTTACAAAGAAAAATATTTTCTTGAAGAACGATGGTTAATAAGTGTTAATGAATGTTAATTTTTTACGCTAAATATTTTCTTCCAAATTAACACTATATATCACTAATTGGATTTGATAAAGCAACAGTATTTAACTACATATTACCTGTAATTATGTTTTGTTTTTATAATGCAATGTAGAAAGTTCTTCAATTTTATTGAAAGTGGTAAAAGAAATACAAATTACTTTAATTATTTACTATTTAAAGATTAAAAAAGCCAAGTTTGCCTAATACATAGCCAATTAAACCAGCTAAAATAAGTGAGATAACAAACAATAAAATTAATCCAATTAGAAAGCGAAGTAATTTTAGAATATTTTTACCAAAAGAAAGCTTATATAATTTACCAAATGCATATAAATAGTATAAGATATATGTAAGCGTGCTATAAAGGTATATAGATGGATGAATTACGATTGCTGCCAAGAAAGCAATTAGAGTAAAATAGGTAGCAAAACCATAGATGTATGCGTTTATAACGATGTGTTCACCAAAATTGTGAGGTTTTCGATACGTCCATTTGCTTAAAACAGCATAAATTACTAAAAAAAGAAAAGCTAGTAAGTTAAAATAACGAAGCATAAAGTACCAAATTTTATCCATGGTACTTAATTGAAATTCAGCTACTTTCTTTTCAATTTTTAATTTCTCAAGTTCTTTTTCATTAAGGTTAGGAAAAGCAGAAATATCTACAGTTGCTTTTTCTCTAATTTCTGTAAGATTTTCTGAATTCATAGCATTTTGAATATTTATAAAATCATCAGAAAAATAGTTAAAAATAATAACAGATAAAGCTGCACCAACTGCTAAAAACGCAAAAGGATTTACATACTTTTTACGAACACCAGAAAGATATTCTCCAATAACCTCTTCAGGATTAGTAACCATTTTCCTTAAGGTTAAGAAAAACTTACTATCAATGCCAAAAACATCTATAGCTAATTCTGTAACTAGATGTTTAAAGGTAATTCTACTAGTAACTACTTTTGCGCCACAATTGTCGCAAAATAGAGCATTTTCCTCTAATGGATCTTGGCAGTTTTTACAATTCATAAATCAAATATAACTAAAAAAAGGAACTACATTTCTGTAATTCCTTTTTGATATCGTTCTTAATAAAACAGGAATTTATATATTATTTGGTCAATTCCTAATTGGTTAAGAATGTTATTTTTAATTCTACAAAGCTTCCACAAACAAACCTTCGTCTGTTTTAGAAACTTTGGCAACTTCTTTTTTAGTTAAACCTTTTATGGTTTTGTCCCATTTTTTGTTCGACAAACCAGATTGTGTTTTTAAATCGACTAATTCTATTTTTTCTGATTTTGTAATAATAGCAAGTAAATCTTTCTCCTCAACAGTGAGTTCTACATCTGCAGCGATTCGCTGCTCTGGTCGCATTTGAGGGAAAAATAGCACTTCTTGAATTGATTGATTATTGGTTAAAAACATAATTAATCTGTCCATTCCAATTCCCATTCCAGATGTTGGAGGCATTCCATACTCTAAGGCACGTAAAAAATCGTGGTCTATAAATTCTGTTGCTTCATCATCTCCTTTAGCCGCTAATTTAAGTTGATGTTCAAAGCGTTCACGTTGGTCAATTGGGTCGTTTAATTCGGAATATGCATTGGCAATTTCTTTACCACAAACCATTAATTCGAAACGTTCTGTTAGCTCTGGATTGTCTCTGTGTTCTTTACAAAGTGGCGACATTTCTTTTGGGTAATCTGTAATAAAAGTAGGCTGAATGTAGTTTCCTTCACATTTCTCACCAAAAATCTCATCAATTAATTTTCCTTTTCCCATGGTTTCATCCACATCAATCCCTAAAGATTTTGCGGCAGTTCTAATTTCGTCTTCTGTTTTTCCATTGATGTCGAAACCCGTAAAATGCTTTATAGAATCTGCCATTGTTACTCTGGCATAAGGTGCTTTAAAATCAATTTTGTGTTCTCCAAAAGTGGCTTTCGAAGTTCCATTTACTGCAATTGCACAATGTTCTAATAATTGCTCACAAAAATCCATCATCCAATTGTAATCTTTGTACGAAACGTAAATTTCCATGGCAGTAAATTCAGGATTGTGCGTTCTGTCCATTCCTTCATTTCTAAAGTTTTTCGAGAATTCATATACACCATCAAAACCACCAACAATTAAACGTTTTAAATACAATTCGTTGGCAATTCTCATATATAATGGAATGTCTAACGAGTTATGATGTGTTATAAAAGGCCTTGCAGCTGCACCACCAGGAATTGGTTGTAAAACTGGAGTTTCTACTTCAAAATAACCAGCGTCGTTAAAGAAAGAACGCATGGCATTAAACAATTTTGTACGTTTTATAAAAACCTCTTTTACATTTGGGTTTACCACCAAATCTGCATAACGCTGTCTGTAACGCATTTCTGGATCCGTAAAAGCATCGTAAGTTACGCCATCTTTTACTTTAGGAATTGGTAAAGGTTTTAAGGCTTTAGAAAGTATTTTAAAATTCTTAACCATTACTGTTTTTTCACCTACTTTTGTGGTAAATAACGTTCCTTCAATACCCACAAAATCTCCTAAATCTAATAATTTTTTAAAGATATTGTTGTATAAAGATTTATCTTCTCCAGTACAAATTTCATCACGATTAAAATACAATTGTATTCTACCTTCACCATCTTGTAATTGCCCAAAAGAAGCTTTTCCTTGAATGTTAATTACCATTAAACGTCCAGCAATAATTACCTCTTTACCTTCCTCGTAATTCTGTTTAATTTCTTTTGAGTTAGAATTTACTGGAAACAAATCTGCAGGATATGGGTTTATGCCCAAATCTCTTAATTTTGCAAGTTTTTCTCTACGTACAACTTCTTGTTCTGATAATTGCATTCTGTATTGTGTTAGGTTCTATTTTTATAAAGACAGCAAAGATACAATCTATAAAAGAATTAGACAATTAGCAGAATTAATAAAATGTGGTTTATTATTTGCGGAAATACGAAATCGTTGTATATTTGCACGCTACTTTTTGTTGAAGTAGTATTTAGTTGTGTTGTTTGGCACTTTCGAAAAAGTGTCTTGGTTTTGTTAACCAATGGAAAGCTTCCCTTAAATGGGACGCTTTTTTTGTTTATAAGCGTTTTTATTTCTTTTTTTTTTGGAGCTATTTCTAGCTTTTACTACTCGCTTTTTTTATGCTGAATTTATTTCAACATCTTTCATTTTTAAAAAGTAAGTGAATTAAAGTAACAGATATTGAATCGAGTTCAGCATAAAAAAAGCTCAAACAATTAGCCTGTCTTGAGCTCGGTTGAGAGATTTAACCTAGGCTAGATTTGTTTGCTAACTTTTTTTTCAGTCTTCATTCTTCAGTTTTTAGATAACAGCAAGTCTATGTTTTGTATATTTCTTTGAAATTAAAAGACAATCTCAGTTAAAAGAACTCTCCTTTATACTCCCAAAATTTTATTAAAAATAAAACGACAAAAACTACAGCAACAGAAAATTTAATCGTTGCAGATGCTAACAAACCTATAAAAGAACCAAAAGAAGCTTTTATGGCTCTGTTGGTGTCTTTACTGTTATAAAAAAGTTCGCCAATTAAAGCTCCGAAAAAAGCACCAATTAAAATTCCAAAAGGAATAGGAGTAAACAAGCCAACAATTAAACCAATTGTAGTTCCATAAACCCCATATTTACTACCGCCAAAACGTTTGGTTCCAATTGCAGGAATTATATAATCGAGCACCCAAATAAGAACTGCAATACCTAAAGTAATTCCCAAAAAGTTACAATTCATTGGAATTACAGAGGTAAGATGCAAAACTAATAAGCCAATCCAACCTGTTAAAGGTCCAGGTAAAATAGGTAGAAAAGAACCAATAATTCCTAATAAGACCAATAGAAATCCAATAAAAAGAAGAAGTATATCCATAATAATTAGGTTTCGACTGCGCTCAACCAAGAAGGTTATTTTAATAATAAGACGAAAATACAAAACCTTTGTTACAATATTTTATAACTAAAAAATTAGTTTAAACTAATTTTTTAGTTATATTTGTCGTGTTGAACTAAAAGTTTAGTTAAAATTATGAACAAACAATTAACAAAAGCAGAGGAGCAGATAATGCACGTTTTATGGGATTTAGAAGAAGCTTCTGTAAAAGAAGTAATTGATAAATTACCCAAACCAAAACCTGCATACAATACTGTTTCTACAATTATTAGAATTTTAGAAAATAAAGAATTTGTGGCTCATAAAGCAGTGGGTAGAGGTTTTATCTATTATCCAATAATCGATAAAGAAACCTACAGCAACCAAAGTTTACACAAATTAATGAACGGTTATTTTAATGGATCGTTTAAAAGTATGGTATCCTTTTTTGTAAAAGAAAACAAAATGGATGTTACAGAACTAGAATCTATCTTAAAAGAAGTGAATAAAGGGAAGTAGTGTTCAGTTGGCAGTGTTTAGTTGGCAGTCGCAGATTTCAGTCTTAGTCCACACATTTCTATGTTTTCTATGTTTCTATTTGGTAATTATAAAAATTTTCAGTCTCAGTATTCAGTGGCAGAAACAGTAATAGAAGTAAAAAAAAATAAAAGCTTTACGAGAAAAATTTAAAAACAAAAACAATGATAAATTATATAATTCAAGTTATTTTATTCCAAGTACTATTCTTGGCTTTGTATGATTTTATTTTAAGTAAAGAAACCTTCTTTACCAAAAATAGGTGGTATTTGTTAAGCACACCTATTTTATCATTTTTATTACCCTTTATAAAAATACCCACGTTTCAAAAAGCGGTTCCACAAGAATATATTATCTATTTGCCAGAAATTGTTTTATCTCCACAGAAAGTAATTCAGGAAACTTCTTGGTACCAAAACATTAATTATATCGATGTTTTGTTTGGTATTGGAGTTCTTATTTTTAGCATTCTTTTTGTCGCTAAATTACTACAGATTATCAATTTAATAAGGTCGCATAAACTCATTAAAAAAGACGGTTTTACCTTGGTTTTAATACCGAACCAAACCAAAGCATTTTCGTTTTTTAACTATATATTTTTAGGAAAAGAAATTTCAGGTACACAGAGAGCACAAATTATAGAGCACGAATTGGTACACAGTAAACAAAAACACTCTTTAGATTTATTGTTTTTCGAATTTTTAAAAATTGTAATGTGGTTCAACCCAATTATTTTTTTATATCAAAAAAGAATAACGCTATTACATGAATATATTTCAGATCAAGTTGCCACAAAAAAGAATCCAAAAGAAAATTATATCAACCATTTATTATCAAATTTTTTTCAAGTTGAAAACATTGCATTTATCAACCAATTTTACAAACAAACATTCATTAAAAAAAGAATTATTATGATGACCAAAAAACAATCCAAAAAAATGAATCAACTTAAATATTTATTATTGATTCCTGCATTAGTGAGCATGCTGTTTTATATTTCGTGTTCGGAGAATGAAGCGAATAATATAAAAGTTTCTAAAAAAGAAATTGAGAAAAGGTATAGAAATAAGCAGGGAGTTCTTACGAGCGAAGAAGGTAAAAATAAAACCTATTTAGATTCTTATATTGGTATAGAAAATCCAATAAATAAGGAAGAAATATCTTATGCAGATTTATCTGATGAAGAAAGAGCAGAATTTGATGTAATTAAGAGAAAATTTAACGAAAGAGCTTTAAAGAGGCCAGAAAGGGCTAAATATATTAATCTTAAATTGTTTAAAGGTGAAAAAGATAGAAATATGACTGCATTGATTTTTGACCTTTCACAGATGAAAAATTTAGTAAAAGAACGTTTCGAAGAAAAAGTTGAAACAGAAGAAGTTTCTTTTATGACAATAGAGAAAACGCCTACTTTTCCTGGATGCGATTCTGGAGATAAAGATTGTTTTTCTAAAATGGTGCAAAAACACTTTTTGAAGAATTTCGATTCAAAATTGCTTAGTAAACTAAATTTAAGCTCAGGAAGAAAAAGAATTTCTATTATGTTTAAAATAGATAAAAAGGGTAATGTAGTAGATGTTAAGGCAAGAGCACCACACCCAAAAATTAAAGAAGAAGTACTAAGAGTTATGGAGTCTTTACCACAAATGGTTCCAGGAGCGCAAGATGGAAAGCCAGTGGCTGTTAAATATTCGATACCTTTTGCCATAGAAGTAGAATAAACAATTAAAAATTAAATGAACAAGAAAGTTATACTAGTATTATTGTTTTTTACCATTTTAAAAGTTGAAGCTCAGTCTTCAACTTTTTCTGTGGTAGATAGTTTGTTCGAGAAAGGAAGATATCAATTGGCTTTAAAAGAATTAACAAAAATAGATGCCTCATTTACATCTAATTATAAAAGGGCAATAATTTACAAATCGATAGATAATTACAAGAAAACTGCCGAATTTTTAGAAAAAGCCTTGGAGTTTCAAGACGATAAGCGAGCCAAATTAAAATTGGCTAAAGCATATCAAAGACTTAATAAGCCTAGTAAATCTATTAAAATTTACGAAAAAATTACGATAAAAGATTCGTTAAACTTGGTATTAAAATACCAATTAGGAAAATTGTATTTAATTACAAACAATGCCACAAAAGCGGTTTCATTATTTAAAAACTTAATAAAAAAAGATCCTTCAAATGCACATTATTCTTATCAGTTAGCTTTAGCGTATGCAAAAAGAAACGATAGAGATCGAATGATAAATAGTTTTATAGATACTTTCGAAAAAGACACAACTCATTTAAAAGCAATTGCTCATTTAGCATCGAGTTTTCAAAAATTGAAAGATTTAGATTCTACAAAGTTATTTGTCGAAAAAGGATTAGAATTGGATAAGAATCACATCAATTTAAATAAATTGAAAATAAACCAATTATATCGAGAAGAGAAATACAAAGAAAGCATTCCACTGCTTTTAAATTTAGATACAATCGATAAAAAAGATACGTACAGTATTTCTATGTTAGGTAGAACTTATTATAATTTAGATAGTTTAGAAAAAGCTAAAAAATATTTTAAAAAATTATCTATTTTAGATCGCAAAAACTATAAAGCTTACACTTATTTAGGTCATATTGCTATGAAAGAGAAAAAATATACAGGCGCTCAATTTTATTATAGAGTTGCAACTACTAGAGGAAAAGAAAAAAGAGACGAAGAATATTTTGGGTTGGCAACCATGTATTATGAAACTAAAAAGCCAAAAGAAGCACTTGTAAATTTCGAAAAAGCTTACAAAGAGAATGCAAGAAATTACAGAGCATTATTCCAATTAGCAAAAATTTCAGACGATTATTATAAGGATAAGAAAATAGCTTATAGGCATTATATAAAATATATGAATAATTTCGAAGGTAGAGATGCAGATATGACAAATTATATAAAAAGAAGAATTACAGAAATTAAAAAAGAGTATTTTATAAGAGGCAAAAAGTTAGATAGATAATATCATTAAAATTTAGTAATTTCACATAATATATAGAATGATGTTTTTACGTAATTTTTCTTTTTTAATTTTAATTCTCTTTTGCATTTCTTGCGACAAGCTTTCATTTAAAAAAAAGGCGAATAAACAGGTTTTAGATACCGTTGTCAATTTTTCTTCTGTAGATACGTATCCGTCTTTTAAAGTTTGTGATTCACTAATTGAAAAAGCTCAACAGGAAGATTGTTTTAGAAACACCATCCACAAAAAAATAGGAGAGGAGTTACAAAAGTACGAATTCGCAATAAAGGATTCCATTTTCGAAGTTGTAATTGTAAATTTACTGATAAATTCCAATGGAAATATAGAACTGGAAACGATTGAATCTTCAGAAATTATAAAACAAGAATTACCAAAATTGGATAGTATTCTAAAAATAAGTATCCAACAAATTCCAACAATTTACCCAGCAATTAAAAGAGGAATTCCTGTAACTACTAAATACAGATTGCCAATACAAATTCAATTAAAAGAATAATTCCAATACTTTTCTAAATTTACTTTAGAAAAGTATTGGAATTACAAAGTTGTAAAATGTAAATATTCTATGAGTTTAACATTTTCCAGAGTTTATCTTTTAATTCTTGTAAGCCAATTTCTGCAACCGAAGAAATAAAGATGGTTTCTATACCTTTTGGCAAATCTTGTTTTATTTCGGTAATCAATTCATCATCTAACATATCTGTTTTAGAAATCGCTAACAGCTTGTCTTTGTCTAATAATTCTGGATTGTGCTGTTTAAGCTCATTTAAAAGAATATCGTATTCTTTATTAATATCGTCACTATCTGCAGGAATTAAAAATAACAAAGCAGAATTACGCTCTATATGACGTAAAAAACGGTGTCCTAATCCTTTTCCTTCTGCAGCACCTTCAATAATTCCAGGAATATCTGCAATTACAAATGTTTGATGATCTCTATGTTCTACAATTCCTAAATTGGGTTTCAGAGTTGTAAAAGCATAATCTGCAATTTTAGGTTTTGCGGAAGTTAAAACAGATAATAATGTCGATTTTCCAGCATTTGGAAAACCAACCAAACCAACATCTGCTAATAATTTTAATTCTATTCTAAACCAACCATCTTGTCCGTCAATTCCAGGTTGTGCATATCTTGGTGTTTGGTTTGTAGAAGATTTAAAATGCCAGTTTCCAAGTCCGCCTTTTCCACCTGGTAATAAAATTACTTCTTTTTCGTGATCGGTAATTTCGTGTAAAATTTCGTCTGTATCTGCATCTCTAACAATGGTACCTAAAGGAACATCTATATAAATATCTTTGGCATCGTGCCCTGTACTTCTACTTGCACTTCCAGCACCACCACCTTCGGCTCTAAAATGGCGTTTAAATTTTAGGTGAAATAACGTCCACATATTTTTATCTCCACGTAAAATAATGTGTCCTCCACGTCCTCCATCTCCACCATCAGGACCACCTTTGGTAATGTACTTTTCTCTATGTAAATGCACAGAACCTTGCCCTCCTTTTCCAGAAGATGCATATATTTTTATGTAGTCAACAAAATTTCCCTCAGTCATAGTTTTTGTGTAATTGTGTAATTGTTAAAACGTGTAATCGTACTCGTTGCTTAAACAATTACACATTTTTATAATGTATCAAATACTTTTGCGATACGTTGTGTAATTTCTTCGATAGAACCTACACCATTAATTCCATAATATTTATTTTGAGCTTCGAAATAATCTTTTAGAATCGCCGTTTTTGTGTTGTATTCGTTAAAACGATTTCTAATTTTAGTTTCATCAGTATCATCTGTTCTTCCACTTGTTTTTCCTCTTTCTAACAAACGCTCTACCAATAAATCTTCTGGTACTTCTAAAGCAACCATTCCATTTATTTGTTCTCCTTTATCGGCTAAAAAAGCGTCTAGAGCTTCTGCTTGCGATTGTGTTCTTGGAAAACCATCAAAAATAAAACCATTGGCATCTGCATTTTTTTCTACTTCTGCTTTCAGCATATTTATGGTAACTTCATCTGGTACTAAATCGCCTTCATCCATATATTTTTTGGCTAGTAAACCTAATTCTGTTTCATTTTTAATATTAAAACGGAATACATCTCCAGTAGAAATATGTACCAAATTGTACATGTCTTTTAAAAATGTTGCTTGTGTTCCTTTTCCTGCTCCTGGAGGGCCAAATAATACGATGTTTTTCATTTTTGGTGTTGTTGATAGTTGATATATTTCTGAATAATTTCTTCCTAAACCATTGTAGTCTAATCCATAACCTACAATAAATTTATCTTCAATACTTTTTCCAATATAATTTATAGGTAGCTCTTTTCTAAAAACGTCTGGTTTAAAGAATAAAGAAGCCACTTTTAATTGTTTTACATTTTTATTTCTAAAGATATTGTAAATTTCTTGGAGTGTTGTTCCAGTATCTATAATATCTTCTAAAATGATAACTGTTCTTCCTGTTAAATCTTCATTAATACCTACTAATTGTTTTACATTTTCGGTAGAAGAAGTTCCTTGGTAAGAAGCTAATTTTACAAAAGAGACTTCGCAATTTCCTTCAAATTCTCTAATAAAATCTGCCGCAAATAAAAAGCATCCATTTAAAATTCCCACAAAAATAGGAACTTCATCTTTAGGAAGGTCTCTTTTTACTTTATTTGCTAAATATTTTACGATACTTTTAATTTCGTTTTCAGAAATAAATGGTTTAAAATATAAATCGTGAAGTTTTATTATACTCATAGGATGCAAATATAATTGCTATTGATTAAATAGAAAAACCGTTTTCTTTTTAAAACTAAAACAAGTTTAGCCTAAAGAAAACGGTTTTTATTTATTTTAATTAGAATTATTTGTTTTTTTGTTCTT
Source organism: Polaribacter cellanae (assembly GCF_017569185.1). Taxonomy (NCBI): domain Bacteria; kingdom Pseudomonadati; phylum Bacteroidota; class Flavobacteriia; order Flavobacteriales; family Flavobacteriaceae; genus Polaribacter; species Polaribacter cellanae. Next base: position 3,424,659 of record NZ_CP071869.1, read on the forward strand.
TTTTAGCGGTATCGTATACAATTGGAGTTGCAATAAATAATGATGAATAGGTACCTACAACTACACCAACGATTAATGCAAACATGAAACCTTTAATAGAATCTCCACCAAAGAAAAAGATGGCCAACATTACTAATAATGTGGTTAAAGAGGTGTTTATGGTTCTTCCTAGTGTAGAGCTTAGTGCTTTGTCTACAATATCATGGTATTTCCAACTTGTATGTGTTCCTGTAAATTCTCTAATTCTATCAAATACAATTACAGTATCGTTTAAAGAGTAACCGACGACTGTTAAGATTGCTGCGATAAAAGATTGCCCAATTTCCATGTCGAATGGCATAAAGCTGTATGTTAAAGAAAAGACACCTAATACAATTAATACATCGTGAAAAACAGCAACTACTGCTCCAATAGAGAAAGCAATTTTTCTAAAACGTAATAAAATGTATAGGAAAACTACTAATAACGAACCAAGTACAGCATATAAAGCAGAGGTTTTAATATCGTCTGCAATGGTTGGTGCAACTTTAATATAACTTAAAACTCCCATTTGAGCTTCACTTTTTTCAAAGCCAGGTTTAAAGTTTTCGTAAGAAGTGTTTCCTAAATAAGGTTTTAAACCTTTATATAAAGTATTTTCAACTTCTTCATCTACCTCAGTACCTTCTTCGTCTATTCTGTAGGCTGTTGTTATTTTTAATTTATTACTAGATCCATAAGTTTTAACTTCTGGAGCTGATCCAAAAACATCTTTTAATGAAGATGCTACTTCTGTTGCGTTCATATCTTTATCGAAACGAACTTCGTAAGAACGCCCTCCTTTAAAGTCAACTCCTTGTTTTAAACCAAGTGTAAAAATTGAAATAAGACCAGCAATAATTACGGCTCCAGAAATAAAATAAGCAATTTTACGTTTTCTTAAAAACTTAACATCTATACGTTGGAACCATCCTTTAGAAATAGATGTGTTAAAGGTTAATTTAGAATTTCTATCTAAAGCACCATCGATTAACAAGCGGGTAATAAATACGGCTGTAAATAAAGAGGTAGCAATACCTATCATTAAGGTTAATGCGAAACCTTTAATAGGTCCTGTACCGAAAACATATAAAATAACTCCTGTTAATAAAGTGGTAATATTTGCATCGATAATTGCAGAAAGTGCTCCTTTAATAGAAAAACCTTCAGATACAGATTGTTTGAGTCCTTTTTTGAAGTTTAAACCTTCTTTTATCCTCTCAAAAATAATTACATTGGCATCTACAGACATACCAATTGTTAAAATAATACCAGCAATACCAGGTAACGTTAAAACGGCACTAAAGGACGATAAAATTCCAAATATGAATAAAATATTTACAATTAATGCAATATCTGCATAAATTCCAGCTTTTCCATAGTATAGAATCATCCAAATAAATACTAAGAAAATAGCCAGACCAAAAGAAAGAAAACTAGCGTCTATTGCTTCTTGCCCTAAAGACGGACCTACAACTTCTATTTGTACGATACTTGCTTTGGCAGGTAATTTCCCTGCTTTTAAAGCAATAGCAATATCTTTAGCTTCTTCCACAGTCATAGTTCCACCAGAAATTTGAGTTCTACCTCCTTCGATAGTTTGGTTTACGGATGGTGCCGAGTACACATAGTTATCTAAAACAACAGCAATAAAATTCCCTACATTATCTGCAGTCATTTTTGCCCATTGCTTAGTTCCTGAGCTATTCATAGTCATGCTTACTTCTGGTTTGTTTAATTGATCAAAAACCTGCGCAGCATCTAAAATAACATCACCTTCAATTGTAGGTCTGTCGTTTCTATTTGATTTTACAGCATATAAAGATATGAATTCTTCTACCTCAAAATCATCATCAGCATTTTCTGGCTTTTCAGTTTTTATAGATTTGTAATCCCATAAAAACTTTACGTATCTTAATTCGTTGGGCAATAAATTTCTAACTTCTTTGTTTCTTAATAAACTATTTACTCTTGCTGTATCTGCCACTCGTGCTTGTGCAACAACAGAGCTTATTTGATTTTGAGACTGTGCAACTCTAGGAAATAAATAAGTAAATAGGTTTTTTTGAACTTTTGTTGAATCTACTGTTTCTCCTAAAAGATCGTCTATATCGTCTTTTTTAACTGAATCTTTTACTTTTTCAACTTCAGTATCGTCTTTTAATAGTTCAGCAACTTTAGCATTTGCAGCAAAGAAAAAGTTTTGTACTTCTGCATTTGTGTATACTTCCCAAAACTGTAATTCAGCTTTACTTGTAATTAATTTTGTAACTCGCTCAATGTCTTTAGCACCTGGTAATTCAATTTGAATTCTACCTGAGGTTCCAATTCTTTGGATATTAGGAGAAGATACCCCAAATTTATCAATTCTACTTCTTAATACTTCAAAAGCAGTATTAATAGAACCACTAATTTGTTCTTCTAAGGTTTCTTTAACAGTTGCATTTGCTTCATTAAAAGATATTTTACTGCTTAAAGCTTTTGTTCCAAAAATAGTAGGATCGCTTAATTTTGTATCTCCAGCGATTTTTTCGAATTCTTCGAAAAACAGATTCAAGTAAGTATCATTACTACTTTTTAGTCTCGCATCTGCATTTTTTAAAGCAGTGTTAAATGCTTCGTTGCTAGAGTCGTTTGATAAACTTTTTAAAATTTCTTTTACAGAGACTTGCAAAATAGCGTTTACACCACCTTTTAAATCTAGACCAAGGTTCATTTCCTTGTCTCTAACATCGTCGTAAGTATATTTTGCAATACCTAAATCGATAACATCTTTGTTGGCAACACTGTCTAAATATCTGTTTTCGAAAGTTGCTTTTAGTCTTGCATTATCTGGTGCTTTTTTTTCAGCATATACTTTTGCATTATCTTCTACTTTGTTGGCTAGAAATGTAAACGATAATTGGTATAAACTCACTAATCCAAAAAGAATAGCGAATAATTTAATGAGTCCTTTGTTTTGCATTTTATATTTATTTAGTCAAATTTTTTAAAAAACGTGCAAATATATGCCTTCTCGTAAAATTTAACAATTATTTTAATGGTTTGTTTTTTTTTGATGTAATTGATTTACATCCATTTAAATAGTTTTAGAAAAATGTAAAATTTACATTTTAAATGAAGTAATTTTTGGGCCAGCCCTAACTTCTGGTTCTTTGTAAGAAGTATAATCCTTAATATACAGGTTGTTTTTGTTCGCTTTATAAGCAGTTCTAAAAAGCTTATTTTCTTTGCTTTCTATTGTTTTAGATAATCCTAAACTATTATTTGTGATAAACCTATCTGAACGATGTTCGATTTCAAATATAATTTTGTTATTTAACTTAGAGACATCTACCTTGCTTGTTAATTCGTAAACATCAATATTATAAAGAGAAGATTCTTTTTCTTCTTTTTTGTCTTCGGAATTTTTATTTAGAACTAATTGGTGCTTTTTTGAAAGGGCTTTTTTAATAGCATCAACATTTACAACACTATAATAAGAAATTTTTAAGATCCCTTTTTTTGTTTTGTGAATAACGATGTTTGTAACACCAATTTCTACCAATTTTTCTTGAACTTCGTTTATGGTGTTTTCGATACTATTGTTATGTGAAGAAGTGTCTTTGAATTCAAGAACAATTTCTTGATTAGGTTCGTAAACCTGTTCTTGGAATACTCCAAAACAGATAAACAACAAAAGAAAAGTACCAATGTACCATTTAGAATTCATGCCCCAAATATATAAAAAAAGATGGGTTTTAGCCTCTTGAAATTGGAATCTTAATCAACTTAAAAATTCGAATTTTAAATATCTTAAATTAAATAATAGTTGAGTTTTAAAATTGACTATATTTATGCCTCTTAATCAAAAAAAATATGGCGCATTTATCGGATATTGAAATTGCACAAGCGAAAAAACTCCAACATATTAAAGAAATTGCAAAAAAAATAAATGTTGTTGAAGATGATTTGGAAATGTATGGAAAGTACAAAGCAAAACTCCCTTTGTCTTTAATTGATGATGACAAAATAACTAAAAACAATTTAGTTTTAGTAACTGCATTAACGCCAACTCCTGCAGGAGAAGGAAAAACAACAGTTTCCATTGGTTTAACTGAAGGGTTAAATAAAATAGGAAAACAAGCAACTGTGGTTTTAAGAGAACCTTCTTTAGGGCCTGTTTTTGGAATAAAAGGTGGAGCTGCAGGTGGAGGATATTCGCAAGTTGTGCCAATGGAAGATATTAATTTACATTTTACAGGTGATTTTAACGCAGTTGAAAAAGCAAATAATTTATTATCTGCTTTGATCGACAATAATATTCAGAGCAAATCAAACAATCTAAATATAGACCCAAGAACCGTGTTTTGGAAACGCGTAATTGATATGAACGATCGTGCGTTGCGTGATATTACAATCGGTTTAGGAGGAACTGCAAATGGCGTTCCAAGGCAAGATGGTTTTAATATTACTCCAGCTTCCGAAGTAATGGCGATTCTTTGTATGGCATCTGATATCGAGAATTTAAAAAAACGTTTGGGAGATATTTTTATTGGTTTTACCTATAAAAATGAACCTATTTTTGCACGAGATTTAAAAGCAGAAAACGCAATGGCAATTTTGTTGAAAGATGCAATTAAGCCAAATTTAGTACAAACTTTGGAAGAAAATCCTGCAATTATTCATGGAGGACCTTTTGCAAATATTGCACAAGGAACCAATACCATTATTGCTACAAAAATGGGACTTTCCTTATCTAATTACGTAGTTACAGAAGCAGGTTTTGGAGCAGACTTAGGTGCAGAAAAATTCTTGAATATAAAGTCTCAATTTGCAAAACTAAATCCTAAATGTGTGGTTTTAGTGGCTACAATTAGAGCTTTACGTCATCATGGAGGAGCAAAAAAAGATGAATATAATACACCAGATTTAGAAAAAGTAACAGCAGGTTTTAGCAATCTTGAAAAACATATCGAAAATATTCGAAAATTTAATATTGAGCCAGTTGTGGCAATTAATTCTTTCGTTTCAGATTCTAAAGAAGAGGTAGATTTTGTGATTGAAAAATGTGCAAGTTTAGGAGTGCAAGCTGTTTTGTCTGAAGGTTGGGCAAATGGAGGTGAAGGAACTAAAAAAATAGCAGAAGCTGTTGTAGATGTTGTTGAAAATAAAGCCACACAATATAAACCCTTGTACGATTGGAAAAGCCCTGTAAAAGATAAAATTTCAATAATTGCCAAAGAAATCTATGGAGCTAAAGAAGTAGTGTATGATAAAAAAGCGATTTTAAATTTAAGAAGAATTGATCGACTTGGGTTTAATGATTTTGCAATTTGTATGGCAAAAACACAAAAATCTTTTTCAGATGACGAGCGTTTAATAGGAAGACCCACTGGTTTTACAGTTACAGTTCGTGAAATTGAAATTGCAGCTGGCGCACAATTTTTAATTCCTATTTTGGGAAAAATGATGCGAATGCCAGGTTTACCAGCAATTCCTGCATCAGAAAATATGAGTATTGATAATAATGGAGTTATTTCTGGATTGTCTTAAAATTTATCAGACCTCACAGGTTTTAAAAACCTCGTATGTTTGTGTTTGATTAAATTGAAGAATAAAAATACATAAAGTTCATTGAAAAAAGGATAAAAATGTTTTGTTTTGATACTTAAACAAACAAAGAACTAGGTAAGTGCAAGAAACAAACCTTGATAATGCATTTGCATATATCGTCTTTCAGAATATCCTCTTACCTAGCTTTCTTTCTTTAGAACCTGAACAGTATTTTAGGAATAATTTCAATAATTATATCCAGTATTATTACGAGGTTAGGCTGTGGGAAGAATTCTTTGTAAATCTAACAAAATGGACAAAGTAATTAAACAAGTAGTAGGCATTGATGTTTCTTGTAAGAAATTTGATGTATGTTTTCAAGAGCAAACACAAACAGGAAGTTTAAGTATTAAAGGCACACGTAGTTTTAGTAATGATCTAAAAGGCTTTAAAGACTATTTAATATGGTTTTCTAAACGTAAAAAGGAAGTTTATTTAGTTCATATTATGGAGGCTACAGGTGTTTATCATGAGAATTTATGTTATTTCTTATTTGAACAGCAAGAAAAAGTAAGTGTACAATTAGCACAAAAGATAAAATATTTTGGAAAAAGTTTACATCAAAAAACAAAAACAGATAAAGCTGATGCTAAATTAATCGCTCTTTTTGGGTTTTCATTTTCAGTAGCATTATGGGAACCAATTAGTGAACATTTTCAAGCCATAAAAGACTTGTGTAGAATGTTATCACAATTAAAAAAATCTAAATCTGCAACACAATCTCAATTGCATGCGTTTGAGAGTAAACACGGTGTTTTGGAAGAAGTGCTTACAATTATGAATAAGCTATTGGTTCAGCAAGAAGATAGTATAAATGAGTGTGAAAAAGAAATAAAATTATGGGTCTCAAAAGACAAAGATTTAGAAGAAAAAATTAATAGAATAACAGCAATTAAAGGCATTCAAATGCTTACTGTTGTTAAATTATTAGCAGAAACAGATGGTTTTAGAAAATGTAGTAGTATTCGTAAATTAGTCAGTTATGCTGGTTTAGATGTTGTAGAAAATCAATCTGGAACTAAATCAGGGCGAACTAGAATTTCAAAAAAAGGGAACTCGCATATAAGAGAAGCGTTGTATATGCCAGCACTTTGTGCTTGTAGATTTGATCAGAGAATGAAAACTTTCTATAAAAGATTAAATGAAAAACAAAATACTAAAAAACAAGGAGTTATTGCTGTGATGAGAAAACTATTAATTGTAATTTATACCTTATGGAAAAATGAGCAACAGTATAATCCAGAATATCAATGGAAATAAAAAAGGGCGAAATGAATCGCCCACAGGATAATCATAAAATTGATTTCCTAAATGAAATATAAAAATAGAAAATTAATATAAATAAATTAGGATTTTAACACAGTATCTGTGAGGTCTTCATACATTACTCATTTTTTAAAATAAGCGTAATACTTATTCTGTGAGGTCTTCATACATTACTCATTTTTTAAAATAAGCGTAATACTTATTCTTATTTCGGAATAAGAAACTTCTTCATTTAGTTTTTCGTAAATCGGTTTTAATTCTATTTTTCGACCGAATTCATTAAAAGCAATACGTACTTTGTCTATGGTTTCTTTACTAATAAATTGTTCTAAATCAACTTTTTTTCCTTCGGAATATAATTGAGATAAATGCGAGAAAATAGTAGTAATCGATACATCTCTTTCTTCTGCAATTTCTTTGGGAGTTAATCCTTCTTTATATAAATTGAATGTTTTTAATGTGGTAGGTGTTTTTCTAGGTTTTGCAACATTTTTAAATTTTCGAATAACGCTCATAAACTCATCTCCATACTTTTCCATTTTGTTCGTTCCTACTCCAGAAATGGCTAAAAATTCGTTTTCGGTTGTTGGAAGTTCGCTTGCCATTAATTTTAAGGTTTTATCACTAAAAACAATGTAGGCAGGCATTTTTTCTTCTTTAGAAATAGTATATCTTAATTTTTTGAGTTCCGTAAATAAGTCTTTATTTGTTTCGCCTTCAATTACAGTTTTTGCTGTTTTTTTAATTTTCTTTTTATCATCTATACTTATTGGTGTTGTTAATCGGACTGTTTTCTCTCCTTTTAAAACTTTCCAACCAATAGGTGTTATTTTTAAGGCGGAACTTTCTGCATACATGATTTCTATGAAACCTTGGTTTGCCATTTGAATGATGTAATCTCGCCAATTAAAAAAAGAAATATCTTTTCCTACTCCGTATGTTTTTAGGTTGAAATATTGTTTCTCATGAACGTCTGCATTGTTACTTCCTCTTAAGACGTTAATTAACATTGTAATTCCGTCTTTTTCTCCCATTCTTGCAATTCCAGAAAGTGCTTTTTGAGTGATAATAGTGCCATCAAAATCTTTGGGTGGATTTGCACAAACATCGCAATTACCACAATTTTCTGTAAGATGTTCTCCAAAATAAGACAATAATATTTTTCTTCTACACGATTTTGCTTCTGCAAATTGTAACATTCTATTCAGCTTTTCTTTCTGCATTGCTGAATTTGCACCATCTTCTGCAAACTGACTATACAAAACAAAATCTCTCATATTATAATACAAAAGAGTTTCTGATGGCAAACCATCTCTTCCAGCTCTTCCTATTTCTTGATAATAACCTTCGAGGTTTTTTGGTAAATTATAATGAATTACAAAACGAACATTCGATTTGTCGATTCCCATTCCAAAAGCAATTGTGGCAACAATTATTTTGGTGTCATCATTTATAAAATCGGTTTGTGTTTTTTCTCTTTCTTCATTACTCATTCCTGCGTGATAAAAAGCAACAGAATGGCCAATTTCTTTTAAATGATTAGCAACTTCTTCAGTATTTTTTCGACTTAAACAATAAATAATTCCACTTTCGTTTTTTCTTCGATTTATAAAGCTTACAATTTCTTGTAATTTTTTTCTTTTTTGAACTTGCCCACGAACTTCGATACTTAGGTTCTTTCTATCAAAGGAAGAAATAAATAATTTGGAATTTTGCAAACCTAATTGTTCTTCGATATCTTTTCTGGCAGATTTATCGGCAGTGGCAGTTAATGCCATAAAAGGCACATTTGGAAGTGAATTTCTAAATACTTTTAATTGTGTATATTCTGGTCTAAAATCATGACCCCACATACTTACACAATGCGCTTCATCAATAGCAACCAATTTTATATTTAGTTGTTTTAGCCAAGTATTACTCACAGATATTAATTTTTCGGGCGATAAATACAAGAGTTGCAAGTCGCCATTTATGGCTTTTGTAATAACTTCGTTTTCTTCTTGTACAGAAATGGAGCTGTTGAAAAAATCGGCTTTTATTCCGTTTGCTTTTAATGCTTGTACTTGGTCTTTCATTAAAGAAATCAAAGGGGAAACCACCACTGTAATTCCATCGAAAAGTAATGCAGGAATCTGAAAACACATCGATTTTCCACCCCCAGTAGGCATTAGAATGAAACTGTCTTTTCCTTCTATAGTTCTGTTGATAATTTCTTCCTGCAAAGGACGAAAGTTATCGTAACCGAAAATATTTTTTAAAAGAGTATGAGTTTGATTTTTCAATTTATGGACAATTTAACTACAAACATAAAGATTGAATCTTAAAATTACTCAAATATTTATAAAAACACGAACAAAAAAAATCCAACTCCTTCAAAATTTTGAAAGCGTTGGATTTATGCTGTTTACTAATATCTAAAAACTAAATATTAGTTATTATTATAACTCTAACAATCCATTTGTTTTAGAAACACCTGCTGCAGATTCTTGTAAATGTGCTTTTTCTGCATCAGATAAATTAATTTCTACAATGCTTTCAATACCGTCTTTTCCTAAAACAACAGGAACTCCAATACATAAATCATTCAAACCAAATTCACCACTTAATAAAGTAGAACAAGGAAATATTTTTTTAGTATCGCAAGCAATTGCTTGTACCATTCCAGATACTGCTGCACCAGGAGCATACCAAGCAGAAGTTCCTAACAAACCAGTTAATGTAGCTCCACCAACTTTAGTGTCAGCAGCTACTTTTTCTAATCTTTCTTTGGAAATAAATTCTGAAACTGGTACAGAATTACGTGTTGCCAATCTTGTTAAAGGAACCATTCCTTTATCTGAATGACCACCAATTACCATTCCATCAACATCCGAAATAGGTGCACCTAAAGCTTCTGCCAATCTATATTTAAAACGAGCAGAATCCAATGCTCCACCCATTCCAATAATTCTACTTTTTGGTAAACCTGTAGTTTTATGAACTAAATATGTCATAGTATCCATAGGATTAGAAACTACGATTATAATTGTATTTGGAGAATGTTCTATTAAGTTAGAAGAAACTGTTTTTACAATACCTGCGTTAATTCCAATTAACTCTTCACGAGTCATACCTGGCTTTCTTGGAATCCCAGAAGTAATTACACAAATGTTAGAATCTGCAGTTTTAGAATAATCGTTTGTACTTCCGGTAATCTTCGTATCAAAACCGTTTAAAGAAGCAGTTTGCATTAAGTCCATCGCTTTTCCTTCAGCATAGCCTTCTTTAATATCTAATAAAACAACTTCTGCAGCAAAATCTTTAATAGCAATATACTCTGCACAACTTGCACCTACTGCACCTGCACCAACAACTGTAACTTTCATATTTTTTAATTTTAATTTATGTTGAATAATCGACTGCTAAAATACGATTTTTAAGGAATGTTTTAGTTAATTTAAAGCAAAAAAAAGGTTGCCTAAATAGTTAGTTTAAATGTTATTTTCGACTGTAATGGAGCAATCGTAATTTACAAACTGTTAATTGTATATATTTTTCGACTCCGCTTTTAAAAAAACAGGTAACTTAATTTTTTATGCTTTTTATCTGAAGCTAAATGCAATACCTAAATTTGCTGTGTTGTATTTTTGTAAAGTATAAGAGCCATAAATTTTAAAAAACCCCAAACTTAGTCTAGCTCCAAGTGTAGTTGTAAAACCGCTAGTGTCATAGTCTAAATTTAATGGGTCGTTTAAAGTTCTCGTAAAATTATTAATACCATCACTATATTGTAGTTTATACTCTCCTCCTAAACGTAATGTGGAAGAACCTGAAATATACCCAACACCACCATATAAATTAATAATTGGAAAATTTAAAGATGCTAAAGCTTGAAAAGTATAAGAATTTAATTTTAATTCAGCTAAACCATTTGAAATATTAATATCATTTCCATTAGGGTCTTTAATGTTGTGGGCAACAGTCATATTGGTAAAAGCTCCCAACAAAGAAATATGAAGAGGGGTTTTATCCATTGGGCCAAACCAATCTGTAATTTCTTTTTTTAGCCCTAAACCAAATAAATTAGCTTTAGTTTCGCTACCACCAACCTTAGGAACAAATCTAAGTGTTGCTTCGAATTTAGCTGGAAGCCCAAGGCTTAGTTGAACTGCAGGTGTAGGAATACTATTAAAAGGTAGCTCATCTCCAAAACCGTCAGGCATTGTAAAATTTCTTCTTAATTCAGGATGAACACCTCCATTAATATTGGGGTCTGAATTAGCTGGTATAGTTACCTCAAACGCATTAACTTCAGCTAAACCTTTGCTAAGGATAGTTGGAGAGGTAGAAGGATTTTTAGTTATTTTATTAGAAAGTTTTAAAGAATTGATGTCAAAATTATTTTGATTATCACCTGCGAAAGAAAAATTACCTCCAATTGAAATATCGAAACCAAAAGGCTTGTGAACCTTAGCAGTATGATACCAGCTATTACTCATTCCAAATATTAATCCTTCTGCAACAGGTGTTAAGTATCCTTTTGTAAGTTTGTTAGCGTCAGAGAGATCAGCAAATAAGATGTTTTCTAAACCTTCTTGTGCATTTGAATTAAAGACTAAGGTAAATACACCTATAAAAATTAAAATAGATTTTTTCATTTGTAAGTAAGTTTGGTTAATATTTTTTAATTGACTAGAGGTATTTATAGCGAATATATAAAATTATACTAATAAATATAAGGTTTGCTGCTTCTTAAACTTAAAAATAAGGAAAAATACCTAATTGTAGGTAGAAAAAAACCTTCAATAATATATTGAAGGTTTTTAGTGTTTTAGATATTTGTAAAAGATGAATTACACATCGATATTTGCATATTTTGCGTTTCTTTCAATAAAATCTCTTCTTGGTGGAACATCGTCTCCCATAAGCATAGAAAAAACTCTATCAGCTTCTGTTTGGTTGTCTATAACTACTTTACGTAAGGTTCTAAATTCAGGATTCATGGTTGTGTCCCAAAGTTGTTCTGCGTTCATCTCTCCAAGACCTTTATATCTTTGGATTGCTACAGAACCGCCCATTTGTTGTGCAATTAAATCACGCTGGTTGTCATCCCATGCATATTCTTTTTTCTGACCTTTTTTTACTAAATATAAAGGTGGTGTTGCAATGTAAATATACCCTTGTTCTACCATTTCTCTCATATATCTAAAGAAGAACGTTAATATTAAGGTAGCAATATGCGAACCATCAACATCGGCATCACACATAATTACTACTTTGTGGTATCTTATTTTAGATAAGTTTAAGGCTCTTGGGTCTTCTTCTGTTCCTATAGAAACACCTAAAGCCGTAAACATATTTTTTATTTCTTCGTTTTCGAAAACTTTGTGTTGCATCGCTTTTTCAACATTTAAAATTTTTCCACGAAGTGGTAAAATTGCTTGAAAATTACGATCACGACCTTGTTTTGCGGTTCCACCTGCAGAATCTCCCTCAACCAAGAATATTTCACACTGTGCTGGGTCTGTTTCGGAACAGTCAGATAATTTTCCAGGCAAACCACCAATAGACATTACCGTTTTACGTTGCACCATTTCTCTGGCTTTACGTGCTGCATGTCTTGCAGTTGCTGCTAAAATTACTTTTTGAACAATTGTTTTTGCATCATTCGGGTTTTCCTCTAAATAATCCGTTAACATTTCTGAAACTGCCTGCGATACAGCAGAAGTAACTTCTCTGTTACCTAATTTTGTTTTGGTTTGCCCTTCAAATTGTGGTTCTTGCACTTTTACAGAAACAATTGCAGTTAAACCTTCACGAAAATCGTCTCCAGCAATTTCGAATTTTACGTTTTTCAATAAACCAGATTCGTCTGCATATTTTTTTAACGTACTTGTTAAACCACGTCTAAAACCAGATAAATGTGTACCACCTTCGTGTGTATTAATATTGTTTACATAAGAATGTAAATTCTCTGCATAAGAAGTGTTGTAAACCATGGCAACTTCTACAGGAATTCCATTTTTCTCACCTTCCATAGCAATTACAGAACCAATTAATTGCTCACGTGTAGAATCTAAATATTTAATAAATTCTGGCAAACCTTCATCAGAATGAAACGTTTCTGAAATAAAGTTTCCTTCATCATCTGTTCTTCTTTTATCTGTTAACGTAATTGTAATTCCTTTGTTTAAGAAAGACAACTCACGCATACGAGTTGCTAAGGTTTCGTAATTATATTCCGTAGTTTGTGTGAAGATAGATTTGTCGGGTAAAAAAGTAACAATGGTACCCGTAAAATCTGTTTCTCCTATTGTTTTAACAGGGTATAAGGTTTTACCTTTTTCGTATTCTTGTTGCCAAATTTTTCCCTCTATATGAACGGTTGCTGTTAAATGGTCCGATAATGCGTTTACACAACTTACACCAACACCATGCAAACCCCCAGAAACTTTATAAGAATCTTTGTCGAATTTACCACCAGCACCAATTTTAGTCATTACTACTTGTAAAGCAGAAACACCTTCTTTTTTGTGAATTCCCACAGGAATTCCACGACCATTATCTTTGGTTGTAATAGAATTGTCTTCGTTAATAATAACATCAATTGCATCACAATAACCGCCCATTGCTTCATCAATAGAGTTGTCTACAACTTCATATACTAAATGATGTAAACCACGCACGCCAACGTCTCCAATATACATAGATGGGCGCATTCTTACGTGTTCCATTCCTTCTAATGCCTGAATACTGGATGCATCATATTCTTTCTTTTTGTCTTCGCTCATTATAAAAGTGATTTTTTTATTTTAAGGTTGATAAAACTCGTCTTGAAAAACGAATTTTGTATACTCAAATTTACGATTTTCAAGCTATTTTTCAAATGTTTTAAGCGTTTTAGTTCTAAAATTATCAACATTTGTTAAAAACGAAAAAGTGTCTTAAATCGCTTAAAAATGATTTTATTTTTGATTTTTGAATTTTTTTATTGATCTTTTAAATTGTAAAAATATAAAATGGCTTAAATCTTTAATTTTTGGGATTGTGAATTTTGAAAATGTAGCATTTTTGGAATGACAATAATACTTCTTTGAAATTTCTGTAAAACGAAATGAAGATTTTTTTAGTATTTTTTTTGCTTTTAAATTCAATAGCAATGGTTTTTTACCCATTGTAAATATGTTTTCAATAATGTTAGTTTTAGCCGAACTGTTTTCAAGGGTGCTTTTTTTTTGGCTAAAGCCATCTATGCAATGCATTAATAACATCCAGCTAAAGCTGGATGCAATTGATAGGGTTTCCTTGAAAAGAATATTTTATTCTTGTTGTTTCAAAAAAGAGTTGGAAAAACACATTTGTTTTTGAACAAAAAATAGATTAAATTTAAAATATGGAAACGTATACTGAGAAACAAGATTGGTGGAATACCATTTCTGATGCTGAAAAAGAATCAATAGAATTAGGTATTTCTGATGCTGATAAAGGAAAATTAAAACCACATTCTAAAGCAAGAAAAATATATGAAAAGTGGTTATAAAATTCTTTGGACAGAACACGCTCTAAAAGAATTAGCTGACACCTATGAATATTTAGAATTACATTTTTCAGAACGAGAACTTAACAAACTTTCTATTGAACTTGATAGAACCCTAAAGTTAATTTCACATAATCCTTACTTATTTCCACCTTCCGAATTTAAAGAAACTGAAGAACTGTCGTTAAAAAAATTAATACAATTTACTATAGTGAGCGTAATAATTGTGTTGAAATTCTTTCCTTTTTTTCAAACCGACAAAATCCGAATAAGAGAAAAGTATAAGATTATTTGCGCTTTTATTGCATTTAATTTCTAAATTATCCAATTGATAAAAAGCAATGAGCCTTTAGTATTTTTGTTTCAAAGATATAATTGCAGATTAAAAAAATGATAATTTTTTAAAAATTCAATAGCAATGGGTTTTAACCCATTGTAAATATGTTTTGAAGAATGTTGGCTTTAGCCGAACAGTTTTTAAATATATTTTTTTTTGGCTAAGCAATGCTTTAATAATATTTAGCTAAAGCTGGGTGCTATTAATAAAATTCACTTTAAAAATCGTGTTACGCTTGTTGTTTAAAAGAGAAAATAAAAAAATATGTTTAGGGTTTATAAGGTAAATAATGGTTTTACGCTAATTTTTGTTATTTTTAAAATGTAAATCTTAAAACTATTATTATGGGAAATGGAAAAAGTGATGCACACAACCAAGGTCAAAAAGACAGAGCTGAAGGAAAAAAGTACAACAATCGTAGTTCATTTTTAGATTATTTAGATCCATCAAACGAAAGGTTGAAAAATACAGATGAAAGATCGAAAGCTTATCGAAAAGGGTGGAATAATAAATAAATATAATTCTAAATAGAAGCAAATAAAAATCCCTCAATTGAGGGATTTATTATTTTGTAAAATGTTAAATTTGGCTGTACTTCTTTAATGCTTCATAAATTTTTTGTTACCAATAGTACCATCTGTTGTTTGGAACTTTAATAGGTAAAAACCATTTGTAAATGCAGACATATCTAAATGTTTCGTATTTAATGCAGTAGTAATAAGTCTTCCTCCAACATCGTACACTGTAATGTTTTCTATTTCGCTACCAGCAGGAACTTCTATGGTAATATTGCCAGAAGTTGGGTTTGGGTAAATTTTTGTTTCTTTCGATAAAAAGTTATCTGTAACCGATAAAGAGGTTGTTGTATTTAAATACAACTGCGCCTTGTAGTTACCCCAACTGGCACTTGAGTCAGTTGTTCTACCCAATAGAATAACATCGTCTTTTCCATCGCTGTTCATGTCGGTTACAATTATTTTACCATTATTAAAACCTCTACCAAAATCTGTAATAGTAGACTCAGAATCAAAGGGATTGTGTTCCCATTTTTGAAATTTACCATCGACTATTTTAAATGGAACAAGATCATATCTATACCCATTCCAATTTTTTCCCATTGTAATAAGACTTTCTTTATATCCGTCAGCATCAGTATCTATTAACTTAATTCTCATGGAGTCACCACACGGTATTATTTGATGCTGAGAAAAATTACCGTTTCCATCATTCAAATAAACCAAAATAAGTCTTGGATTATTTGAAAATGTTGTCACGATGCCAGCTGCAATCCAATCTAAATATCCATCCCTATTAATATCATAATAGACACTAACTCCATCTTCTAATGTAGGCAATCCAACATCAGAAACAATATATGTCCCATCTGATTGAAGTTCAAATTTATGATTAAAACTATTACCATTTTTTGTTCCATGAACGTTCGGTATTAATTTACCTGTATTCATAAGATCAATAACATGTGCGCCGCCACTTACTCCACCAGAACCATCAAAAACCTCAACCAAATCACCTGGATTTTGTGGATCATTTTTTACAATTTTTGTTTTATAAATGTTTTCTTCGTGCATCAGACCAGAGAAAATAAGACCATCTCCATTTGAATGAGGAATGACAGCAATAGCACTTTTAATTACACCATCTAACTCTTGTGAAAGTTTTAAAGAATCTTTTTTGTACCTATATACATAAGTACGAGAGGCGTTAAATTTATCCACCCCAGTATTTGCAAAATCAGGATATCCATCATTATCAAGATTCATGAAGGTCGCAGAACCAAAAGTCAGAAACCTTAAATTATCTGTTGTCCTTTTAATAAAAGTGTTATTTTTTTTCTCAAAAATATATGTAAATGTTTCTAAGGTTCCTAGTTCAAATACACCTTTCGTACTTGACATAAACAACCATTCACGAACTTGTTTGGTATTTGGGTCTGTGAAAGATGTTGTTGCAATATTTAATCTATCTCCACCAGTTAAATCACCGATATGAGATTGGTTGTCTTTGTTGTCTAGGACAAAAGACTGTGCTTGTGCTACTCCTGAAACTATCAAGAGAAGCAGCAAATAAATTATTTTTTTCATGATATTTAATTTTTGTAGCGCTATTGGTTTGGTTAACTGCTAAATAGTGCCAATTTCAAAAATAGTTTTTTTGAAAAACTTAACCAACTTATTGTCTTTATTTTTGTTAAAATTTTATAAAATGTGGTTTTTCTTTTTATATAGTATTTTTTATTTCTTGTTCTGTTTACTTTTTTTTTGAAGTAACGAACTCGCGTTAGGGATTGCAGTGGAAATCCTTTTGCCTTTTTTTAGGCAAAAGATTGTAGTCTTTCGACAGCGCTCAAGATAAATTCCAAGCCCGACCTTGGTCCTGAACGTCTTCAGGATAAAGGAACGCCCAAATAATTATTAGAAACTTTTTAATGTAATTAATGCGATAATTTATGAAAT
The DNA here is from genome assembly GCF_017569185.1 of Polaribacter cellanae. Lineage (NCBI taxonomy): Bacteria > Pseudomonadati > Bacteroidota > Flavobacteriia > Flavobacteriales > Flavobacteriaceae > Polaribacter > Polaribacter cellanae. Next base: position 3,441,865 of record NZ_CP071869.1, read on the forward strand.
TAATAATTATACTTCGAATTTTTGATGATACTATAATGACTGCATAAAATCGTAAAAAAGAGGTTTTTGAACCATTTATTCTACATATATTTGCTCGCATAAGAATAGATTCTAAAATATACTGAAATAAATTCAGCATAAAAATTCATCATAAATGACAAATAATAATAACAATCGTAATTTCAATACTCCTAATTTATAGGACAGGAAGGTTGTTGTTTAAAAATATATAAAGCCTTCCGATTTGGAAGGCTTTTTCTTGTCTTGAACTTTTATGTTGAACTGGTTTCAGTATGTTTCAGGATTTTAATTAAAAATTTAAAGAAATGAGTAAAATAATGACTGTCGACATTTTGTCGAGTATTAAAGGGGCAGAACCATCGGAATCTGTGAAAAAATTATTTGACGTAATTAAAAATGCGAATCAGAATAATAATGCTAATAATACTGTCAAAAATAATGTGGTTTCTTTAAATGATTTAAGAGAAGATGTGGTAATTGAAAGCTCAAAAATCGAGAAAGAAATTATAAAAGAAAACTTTCCAAGAGAGAAAAACGGATTTTTAGTGGTTGCTAAAGTGATAGAAGATTAATATGGAGTCGCAGATAAAAAAGCTACATCAACAATTGGTGTCTAAAGAAATTTCGTGTACAGATTTGGTGCAAGAAAAATTAAATTTATTAAAACAAAATACACATAATACTGTCAATTCTTTGTTGGATTCTATGGCTTTGGAATTGGCTTCTAAAGTAGATACAAAAATTGCAAATGGTGAAGAAATCGGTCTTTTAGAAGGAATTCCATTCGGAATTAAAGATGTGTATATGGTTCAAGGAACATACACAACTGCAAGTTCGGATTTGTTAAAAAACTACAAATCTTCCTATACAGCAACTTCCATTCAGAAATTATTAGATGCTGGTGCCATTCCTTTAGTAAAAGAAAATTGCGATAGTTTTGGACATGGTTCTTCTTCTGAAAACACCATTTTTGGTGCTGTAAAAAACGCAACAAATCCCGATTTAGTTGGTGGTGGTTCTTCTGGAGGTTCTGCTGTAAATGTTGCAAAAGATTTTACAACATTTTCAATTGGTGGAGATACTGGAGGTTCCATTCGTCAGCCAGCAGGTTACAATAAAGTATATGGTTTAAAACCAACTTACGGACGAATTTCTCGTTACGGATTAATGGCATACGCATCTTCTACAGATTGTGTTGGGCCGATTGCAAAATCTATTGAAGACATTAGAATTGTATTAAATATAATGAGTGGAAAAGATGTTCGAGACCAAACTACTTTTTCTTCGGAAGAAATTTTGGAAGATACTGTCTCAAACTCATCAACAATAAAAACAATTGGTTACTTTAAAAATTTTATTGAAAGTGAAGCAATTTCACCAGAAATAAAGCAAGATTTTTTAGCAACTATTGATAAAATAAAAGCCAAAGGAATTGAAGTAAAAGAATTAGATTTCTTTAATGCGGATATTTTAGTTTCAACTTATTATACGTTGGCAATGGCAGAAACAGCTTCAAATTTATCGCGTTTAGATGGTACAAATTACGGAGCAAGAATTGAAGGTGAGAATTTAAAAGATACCTATTCAATTACACGTTCAGAAAATTTTTCTGAAGAATCTAAAAGAAGAATTGTTGGTGGAAATCAAGTTTTATCGCAAGGTTTTTCTGATGAAATTTACTTAAAAGCACAAAATTTAAGAAACCAAATTTCAGCAAGATTTAGTGACGATTTTAATGAAGTTGATATTATTTTATCTCCAGTAACTCCTGCTAATCCGCCTAAAATTGGCGAGAGCTTAAATGATCCTTTAGCGATGTATTTATCTGATGCTTATACAGTTGGATTTAGTTTGGGAGAATTACCAACATTAACAATACCTAAAGGAACAGAAACAGGTTTACAAATTACAGCAGATAAGAAAAAAGATGTACAAGCCTTACAATTTGCGAACTTCTTAAACGATATTTTATAATGGAATTAGATCAAATACAAGATGCTTTAAAAGCTCACGATTTAGAATTAATTATCGGTTTAGAAACGCACGTTCGTTTAAATACGAACTCAAAATTATTTTGTTCTTGCCCCAATGAAGAAACTGAAATTCCGAATACAAATATTTGTTCGGTTTGTACAGGACAAATAGGAGTTTTGCCAGCAATTAACAAAGAAGCAGTTACAAAGGCGATTGTTTTTGGTAAGGCAGTTCGCTCTTCCTTTAAAAACGAGATTATCTCGTGGGATAGAAAACATTACGAATATCCCGATAATCCGAAAAACATACAAATTACACAATTTCACAATCCTGTAATTCCGGATGGCGAAGTTTCTTGTTATAGAAATGATGGGTCGCAATTTACAGTGAATTTAACGCAGGTTCATATTGAAGAAGATGCCGCAAAATTGATGCATGAAAAGAAAATTTCGTTAGTCGATTTTAACAAAGCTGGAGTTCCTTTAATTGAAATTGTTACAGAACCTTGTATCAGAAATATTGAAGATGCTTCTACGTATGCACAATATATTCAGCGAATTGTTCAAAATTTAGGGATTTCTGAAGCAAATTTAGAAAAAGGGGAGTTCAAATCGGATGTTTCTGTGTCACTTCGAAAAAAACATACCTATAATTTAAACCCAAGAACGGAAATCAAAAACCTGAATTCTTTCAAGTTTATGGTGGATGCTTTAAAGGAAGAAATTGAAAAACAACTAAATTATTATACAGAACATAAAGAATTCAGGCCAGACCAAACTACGGTTTTGTGGGATGCAGATTTAAAGCAAACCAAAACAATGCGTAAAAAGGAATTTGAAGCAGATTATCGTTTTATTTCTGAACCAGACATTCCTTTTGTATCAATAAAAGATGTTGTAAATTCTATAAAAATTGATGCAAGTGCTTTGCCTCATGCAGTAGAATCTATCTTAATAAAAGGTGGAGTTTTACCACAAGATGCCAAATTTTTTACTGCAGATGCCATTCGTTCTAAAACATTTATGACCATAAATAATGCGATTCAAGACCCGTCTTTTGTGGCAAAAACGTTGGTAAATAATCTGGGAGCAGAAGAATATGAAAATATTCACGACATCAATCATTTAATTGAAATTTTTGAACTTTTTAAGGCCGATAAAATCACGTCTGTTTTAGTTCAAAACGGAATTACATCCTATTTAAAAGACAGAACTTTTGACTTTAAAAAGTATTTTGATGACAATACAATTTCTGAAGCTCAAATTTTTGAAGCTATCGAAAAAGTAATTTCAGAAAACGAAGCAATTGCTAAAGATATTAAAGCAGGAAACCAAGGAAAAGCAGGAATTCTTGTTGGAAAAGTAATCGCAATTATTGGAAAAGGAGCTTCTGGAAAAGTGATTCGTACTGGAATACTGGACCAACTTGCTGGAGAAAAAGCTGGAAGTGGTAAGATGGAAGTTGGAAGTGATAAATCTGAAGGTGGAAGTGGGAAGTTAGAAACTGGAAGTGAATCTAAATTTGAAAAAGAAGAGAAATTACCAGAAATACCTATTGTTATAAAAGAAGAATACAGAACACATAAAATATCTCAATTATCTGAAGAATCTATAACAGAAAAAGTAACATTATCTGGTTGGGTTTCGAGTGTAAGAGATCATGGAGAATTAATGTTTATCGATTTAAGAGATTCAAGCAATCAGGTTTTTCAAGTGCGTTTGAGTAGAGAGTCTTTCCCTAATTTAGATGAATTGGTGAGGCTGAAACCAGAATCAGTAATTTCTGTGACTGGGGTTGTCGTTCAAAGAAATGAAGACGATTACAATGCAGGTTTAAGAACAGGTAAATTAGAATTAGAAACTTCTGATTTAGAAATTTTAAACCTTTCTAAAACACTTCCTTTCGAAATAAAAAGAGCAACAAAAAGTAACGAAAAAGTTCGTTTTCAATATAAATTTTTAGATCACAGAAATGATGAGGTTCGTAGAGCCATTGTAAATCGTCATAAAGTAATAAAATTATTACGTGATATTTTAGATGAAGAAGAGTTTTTAGAAATTGAAACGCCTATTTTAACTGCAGGAACAGATGAAGGTGCAAGAGAATTTATTGTGCCAACAAGAAAACAATCTGGTTCTTTTTACACGTTACCACAAGCACCTCAGCAATTTAAGCAAATGTTAATGGTGGGTGGATTTGAAAAATATTTTCAAATTGCGCGTTGTTTTAGAGATGAAGATTCACGTGGAGACAGACAACCAGAATTTACACAATTAGATATCGAAATAGCGTACGCAAGTATGCAACAAATCATAGATTTAAACACCAAAATGTTTAATGAAGTGGTGCGTAAAATTTATGGTAAAAAATGGATTTTACATCCTTTTGAAGTTATTACGTACAAAGACGCCATGGATAAATATGGTTGTGATAGACCCGATTTACGTTATGGTTTGCAAATGCAAGACATTACAGATATTGTAAAAGATACTACTTTTCAGGTTTTTAGCAAACCAATTGAAGAAGGTGGAATTGTAAAATGTATTAAGGTTTCTGCGAAAGAACAAGGAAACAAAAGAATGTCTAAAGGTCAGATTGAAAATTTGACAGCCATTGCACAACAAAATGGTTTAGGTGGTTTGGCTTACATTATTGTAAATGAAAACGATTTACAATCGCCAATTATTAAGTTTTTAGGCGAAGAAATTGCAGAAAATATTATAAAAGTTACCGATGCAAAAGTTGGTGACATTGTATTTTTCTCTGCATCAGATTATGCAACTGCAAACAAAGCGTTAGATGCTGTTCGTCAAGAAATGGGACGTATTTTAAAGTTAATAAACCCAAAAGAATTAAAACCAGCTTGGGTGGTAGATTTTCCAATGTTTGAAAAAACAGATGAAGGAAGATGGACGTTTACCCACAATCCGTTTTCGATGCCAGCAGTATATGATTTAGAAAAACACATGATTGGAGAAGGAGAAGAAATCGGAACAATAATCGCACAACAATACGATTTAATTTTAAATGGTTACGAAATTGGTGGAGGTTCCGTTCGTGCGCACAAAGCAGAAATTTTAGAAGCAACCTATAAAAATATGGGTTATACTAAAGAAGAAATGCTAAAAAGTGTAGGAACCATGTACAAAGCATTCCAATATGGAGCGCCACCACATGGAGGAATTGCTTGGGGAATAGATCGTTTAATGATGATTTTAGAGAAAAAAGCGTCTATTAGAGAAGTGATGGCGTTTCCTAAAACAGGTTCTTCTGAAGATTTGTTATTTAATGCACCTTCTATTTTATCTAACAAAAAGGTAGAAGAAATGAATGTGAAGATTATTAAGAAGTAAAGTTTAACCGCAAAGTTTATTATTAATACTTTGAGACCTCTGCATTTTTTTTGGGAATTTCTGTGATTGAAAACTATAGCATTTGTATAACACACTGTTATTTTATATATTTACTTAAAATTACTGGATTATGAAAACTCAAACAGCCTTTAGAATCGATAAAACATTGTTAGAAATGATAAAGGAAAAAGCAAAAAGTTCTAACAGAAGTTTAAATAACTATATAGAATACTTGTTATATAAAGATGTTGGCAATATTCCTAATGAAACTACAATTGAGGCTTTAGAAGAAGTGAATAGTAATAAAGAGTTACCCTCAATTACAGACCTGAAAGCTTATAAAGAAGAATTATTAAAGTCTAAAAGTTAATGTATTCTTTAAAAGAATCTACACAATTCAAAAAAGATTTAAAAAAGTTAGTAAAGAAAAGTAAATTCGATTTAGAATTAACTTTTGATGTTTTAGAGATTTTACAAATTAGTGGCGTAAAAGGAATTCCTTCAGAAATGAAACCTCATAAACTAAAAGGAAACTATAAAAATAATTGGGAATGTCATATAAAACCAGATTTATTAATCATTTGGTTTGAAATTGAAGAAAATTTTACAATTAAGTTGGTTAGAATCGGTTCACATTCAGAGCTTTTCAAATAAAGGTTAAAACGCAAAGACGCAAAGTTTTTTTAATGCTTTGCGACCTTTGCGTTTTTTCTTTGCGCTTTTGCGGTTAACTCAACCCTAAAATAAATTCAAAATAAAGGTTGCTCAATTTAAAAATCCGTCTTATTTTTGTAGAATAATGAAATCAATTACAAAAAATATATGGTGGTGGAACTCTCTTAATAAATAAGTGAGAAGAAAACCTATATTATAAATATACAAAAAAGGCTTATCTCACGATAAGCCTTTTTTATTGGCCCATCTTAATCTTCCTGTTTCGGCTTCGCTCAACACAGGCTTCAGGAAGGGATTTTGGACGAAAACAGAATTATGAGTAAAAATAAACATACAGAAGAGCCACAAGAGTTTTTCCCCTTTGGGGAAATTAAAAGGAGATTTAAAACAATCCATAAAACAAAAATAGCAGACACAGTTACACCTGTTGGTTTGTATTTGCGTTTTAGAGATAAATTTGCAAACACGCTTTTATTAGAAAGTTCAGATTACCACAGTAAAGAAGAAAGCTTTTCTTTTATTGCGATTGAGCCGATTGTTTCTATGAAAGTAGACGATTATCAGTTTTCTGTTTCCCAGAAAGGAACACAAATTAATTCGCAAAAAATAGATAAAAATTTCTATGAATTATTCGATAAATTCACCAATTCTATAGATTTAGATTGTCCTGCTGAATTAAAATCATTCAATGGTTTGTATGGCTATTCTACGTTTGATTCTGTTCAGTATTTCGAGAATATTCAATTTAAAAACCAAAAAGCACCTTCTGCAATTCCAGAAATGCAATACAGTTTTTATCGATTTATTATTGCTATCAATCATTTTAATGATGAAATGATTTTGATAGAAAATATCGAAGAAGGCACCCAATCTCGCATTAAAGAAATTCAGACAATTATAGATGCACAAGCATTTAACACTCAAAAATTTGAAATAGTTGGCGAAGAAACTTCAAATGTAACTGGCGATGAATTTATCGATTATGTAAGAAAAGCAAAATCGCACTGTAAAAGAGGCGATGTTTTTCAATTGGTTTTATCACGCCAATTTCAACAAAAATTTAAAGGAGACGAATTCAATGTTTATAGAGCTTTACGCTCTATAAATCCATCACCTTATTTATTTTATTTCGATTATGGTTCGTTTAAATTAATGGGATCTTCACCAGAAGCGCAGATTAAGATTTCCGCAGGAAAAGCGACTATTAATCCGATTGCTGGAACTTTTCGAAGAACTGGCGATATGGCAGAAGATATGAAGTTGGGTAAAAAATTATCCGAAGATAAAAAGGAAACTGCAGAACACGTTATGTTGGTAGATTTGGCTCGAAACGATTTAAGCAAACACGCTGATAATGTGACTGTTGAAGTTTTTAAAGAAGTGCAGTATTTTAGTCACGTAATTCATTTAGTTTCAACCGTTAGAGGGAAAATTAAAGGAAACCCGATTGAAATTGTCGGCGATACGTTTCCAGCAGGAACCTTAAGTGGTGCACCAAAATATAAAGCGATGGAATTGATTGACAAATATGAGAATCAAACACGTGGATTTTACGGTGGCGCAGTTGGAATTATTGGATTGGATGGTTCCGTGAATTTAGCGATTGCCATTCGTTCTTTTGTCAGTAAAAACAACATTTTGTATTCGCAAGCAGGCGCAGGAATCGTAATTCATTCCGACGAAAAAAAGGAATTACAAGAAGTAAATAACAAGTTAGCAGCGTTAAAAAAAGCGTTGATATTAGCGGAAAATATATAAAAAGAAGCCCATCCCAGCCTTCCCAAAGGGAAGGAGTTATTGTGAGTTTCAAAAAAAATAAATAGAATTATAAACACATAAATTATCCACAAACAGTTCCCTCCCTTTGGGAGGGTTAGGGTGGGCTTGAATTATGAAAATATTAATATTAGATAATTACGATTCGTTTACCTACAATTTGGTTCACATGGTAGAAAAAATTACAGGAAATTTTCCTACAGTTTTCAGAAACGATGAAATCAGTATTGCAGATGTTGGAAATTTCGACATCATTATGTTGTCTCCAGGACCAGGAATACCAGATGAAGCAGGAATTTTAAAAGAGGTAATTAAAACCTACGCTGGTGTAAAACCAATATTCGGAGTTTGTTTAGGTTTGCAAGCCATTACCGAAGTTTTTGGAGGAAAAATCATCAATTTAGACGAAGTTTTTCACGGAGTTGCCACAGAAATGAGAGTCACAGATAAAAACGCGACTATTTTTAAAGACGTTCCAGAAACATTTTTAGCAGCACGTTATCATTCTTGGGCAGCAACAGACGAAGGTTTTCCAGAAGAATTACAAGTAACAGCAAGAGATGAAGATGGCTTAATTCAAGCAATTGAACATCAGATTTTTCCAATTTCTGCAGTTCAGTTTCATCCAGAATCTATTTTAACAGATGTTGGTGAGCAATTGGTAAGGAATTTTATTAATTCCCATCTCAATCTTCCCAAAGGGAAGAAGTAGCAAGTTTGTGGGAAAAGAGAGAATAAACACAGATATTAACACAAGAGTGTTTTTCCCCTTTGGGGAAATAAAAAGGGGATAATGAAACAAATTTTAAACAAATTATACAGCCACGAAAAACTGTCGAAACCAGAAGCAAAACAAATCTTAATAGATATTGCTTCAGAGAAATACAATGATGCACATTTAGCATCATTTATGACTGTTTTTATGATGCGTCCAATTACAGCAGATGAACTTTCTGGTTTCAGAAATGCGTTAATAGAATTGGCAATAAAAGTAGATTTTTCAGAATATAACACCATCGACATTGTTGGAACTGGTGGCGATGGAAAAGATACGTTTAACATATCTACTTTAACCTCTTTTATAGTTGCAGGAACTGGTCAAAAAGTAGCAAAACATGGTAATTATTCTGTATCCTCAAAATCGGGGTCATCAGATATGTTAGAAAGTTTTGGCTATAACTTTACCAATGATGAAAACATTTTGAAAGAGCATTTAGAAAAAGCAAATATTTGTTTTTTACATGCTCCAAAATTTCATCCAGCAATGAAAGCTGTTGGCCCAACCAGAAAAGCCTTGGCATTAAAAACATTTTTTAATATGTTAGGACCTTTGGTGAACCCGAGTTCGCCCAAAAACCACCTATTAGGTACTTTTAACTTAGAAATTGCACGTTTGTATAATTATATTTTACAAGAAGAAAGCAATAATTACGGAATTATTCATGCGTTAGATGGCTATGATGAAATTTCATTAACAAGCGGTTTTAAACTGTTTACTAAAAACGGAGAACAAATTATAAATCCAGAAGATTTAGGTCAAAAAAGAATTCAGCAATCAGAAATATTCGGAGGGAATAATGTTACGGATGCAGCGAAAATTTTCAAAACGATTTTAGAAGGAAAAGGAACAGATGCTCAAAATAATGTGGTGTTAACAAACGCTGCTTTCGCATTAACAATTGTTGATGAAAATAAAAGTTTTGAAACTGCTTTTGAAGAAGCAAAAAGCTCACTTTTCGGGTTGAAAGCAAAACAAACATTAGAAAAATTAGTAAGTTTATAGAAATTGAAGACCTCACAGGTTTTTAAAACCTGTGAGGTCTGGTAAGTCAAAAATAATATGACAAAAAAGAAGAACAATTTAATTTTAATTATTCCAGCATTTTTATTAATGGGAATGGCAATTGGAATACAAACTAAAGAATTATTTAAGCATACAATTGTTGGTTTAATTGTTGGAATTATTGTTTACTTTTTCTTAAAATACAGAAATAACAAAATAAATAAAACAAAATTATAGAATGACGATACTTGATAAAATAATCGCATTTAAAAAGAAGGAAGTTGCAAAAATAAAAGCAGAAGTTCCTGTAAAAAAATTAGTAGAAAGCCCCAGTTTTGGAAGAACTACTTTTTCCTTAAAAAAATCGTTGCTAGAAGTGGGTTCTACAGGAATTATTGCCGAATATAAAAGACAATCGCCCTCTAAAGGAATTATTAACGACAAAGCAACGATTGCAGAAGTTACCAACGGATATTTAGATGCAAATGTGGCTGCACAATCAATTTTAACAGATACTTCTTTTTTTGGAGGAACCATGGCAGATTTAATGGAAGCAAGAGTTATCAATCAACAAAAACCAATCTTAAGAAAAGATTTTATTGTGGATGGATTTCAGATTGTAGAGGCAAAAGCAATTGGAGCAGATGTTATTTTATTAATTGCTTCTTGTTTGACATCCAAAGAATTAATAAACTATGGAAATTTGGCAACAGACTTAGGTTTAGAGGTTTTGTATGAAGTACATACACAAGAAGATTTAGATAAAATTAATGATTTAGACAAGAAAATAATCGGAATCAATAACCGAAATTTAAAAACTTTTGAAGTTGATTTAGAGCATTCTATAAAATTGGCAAATCAAATTCCTGATACTTGTTTAAAAGTTTCAGAAAGCGGCATTTCTGACCCAAAAATTATTACTGGACTGAAAGAATTTGGTTTTCACGGTTTTTTAATTGGAGAAAACTTTATGAAAGAAGAAAACCCTGGAGAGGCTTGTCAAGAATTTATAAGTCAAATTAGATAAAAAAAATGTGTAAAAGTGTAATTATTGAATTGTGAAATTCCAAATCAATAAATTTAGATTTTGAGTAAGTACAATTACACGATTAAACCATAAGAATAATGAAGCTGAAAGTTTGCGGAATGAAATTCACAGAAAACATCCAACAAGTTGCCCATTTGCAACCTGATTATTTGGGTTTTATTTTCTACGAAAAATCGAAAAGAAATTTTGAGGGAATTATTCCAGATTTACCAAATTCAATCAAAAAAACGGGGGTTTTTGTAAATGAATACAAGGAAATTGTAATTTCTTTGGTTGAAGAATATGGTTTAGATGCAATTCAATTACATGGCGATGAATCTGTGGAATATGTTACGGATGTAAAAAACCAATTAGCCGAAAGGCGTGCTTTATTCATTGAAGAAAATAAGCAGATTAAAAAGAAAAAAAATCAACATAAAATTTCTAAAAACGAAGTAGAAATCATAAAAGTATTCAGTATAAAAGATGAATTTAATTTTAATCTTTTAAAGCCGTATTTAGAAATTGTAGATTATTTTTTATTCGACACTAAAGGAAAAGAAAGAGGAGGAAATGGGACAAAATTTGATTGGAAAGTTTTAGAAAAATATCCTTTTGAAAAACCGTTCTTTTTAAGTGGAGGCATTGGCTTAGAAGATGTAGAGGAAGTAAAAAAAATATTGAAATCAGATTTACCAATTTATGCGTTAGATGTAAATAGTAAATTTGAAAGTAAACCCGGAGTTAAGAAAATAGAAGAGTTAGAGAAATTTAAAAATAAAATTTCTGTGTAATTGTGTAATTGTTGAAATGTGTAAAAGTCTGCACAGTTTAACAATTACACGATTAAACAGTTACACATTTAAAAAAATATGAAATCAAAATTTCACCCAGACAAAAACGGATATTTCGGTCAATTTGGAGGTGCATTTATTCCAGAATTGCTATATCCAAATGTAAAAGAATTAGAAGATAATTACATTCAAATTATAGAATCTGAAGAATTTCAAACCGAATACAAATCGTTGTTAAAAGATTATGTGGGGCGTCCAACTCCGTTATATTTAGCAAAAAGTTTATCAGAAAAATATGGAGCACATATTTATTTGAAACGAGAAGATTTAAACCATACAGGAGCACACAAAGTAAATAACACTGTTGGGCAAATTTTAATTGCAAAAAAACTGGGGAAAACCAAAATTATTGCAGAAACTGGTGCAGGACAACATGGAGTTGCAACAGCAACAGTTTGTGCTTTAATGGGTTTAGATTGTACCGTTTTTATGGGCGAAAAAGATATTGAGCGTCAAGCACCCAATGTTGCCAGAATGAAAATGTTAGGAGCAAAAGTTGTGCCAGCAACTTCAGGCTCTAAAACATTAAAAGACGCTACAAATGAAGCGATTCGTTATTGGATTCAAAACCCAGAAACATTTTATTTAATTGGTTCTGTGGTTGGGCCACATCCACACCCAGATATGGTTGCACGTTTACAAGCAATTATTTCTGAAGAAATGAAATGGCAATTGAAAGAAAAAACAGGAAAGGAAAATCCAGATACCATTATTGCTTGTGTTGGTGGAGGTTCTAATGCTGCTGGTGCTTTTTATCATTATATGGACGATGAAGAAGTAGAGCTAATTGCAGTGGAAGCTGCTGGTTTAGGAGTTAATTCTGGCGAAAGTGCTGCAACCTCTCAACTAGGTGAAGTAGGAATTATTCACGGAAGTAAAACTATTTTAATGCAAGATGAATATGGGCAAATTGTTGAGCCATATTCAATTTCTGCAGGGTTAGATTACCCTGGAGTTGGTCCTTTACACGCCTATTTATACGAAAGTAAGAGAGCAAAATTTATGAATGCTACAGATAAAGAAGCGTTGGCCGCAGCTTATGAATTAACAAAAATTGAAGGAATTATTCCTGCTTTGGAAACTGCACATGCTTTGGCTGTTTTGCCAAAAATGGATTTAAAAAAAGACCAAGTTGTGGTAGTGAATTTATCGGGAAGAGGAGACAAGGATTTGGAAACGTACATAAAAAATTTAAAAAAATAATGAACTCAAAAATAGAATTTATTGAGGCTGAATTAACAGGTTTAAGAAATGCTTTAAAAGAACACTCTCTATACAAAAACCTTCAATCTATAGAAGATGTTAAGGTGTTTATGGAAAGCCATATTTTTGCTGTTTGGGACTTTATGTCTCTTTTAAAAGCTTTACAAATTAATTTAACAAGTATTTCCATTCCTTGGGTTCCAAAAAAAAATGGAAACTTGGTGCGATTTATTAACGAAATTACTTTAGCAGAAGAAAGCGATTTAGATAAAGATGGCAATATTAAAAGTCATTTCGAAATGTATTTAGATGCTATGCAAGAAATGGGGGCAAATACTTCCGAGGTAAATTTATTTCTGTCTAAAATATCGACAACAAATTCAATAAATAATATAATTGAAAACACGCAAATTTTACCAGAAGTAAAAAAGTTTCTTTATTTTACTTTTACTATTATTAAAACAGAAGAAGTTCATAAAATTGCAGCCGCATTTACTTTCGGTAGAGAAGATATTATACCAGATATGTTTTTAAAAATTATTAAAGAAGCATCGTTAAAAAACAATAAAAATTACAATCGTTTTATTTATTATTTAAATAGACACATAGAATTGGATGGAGACGAACATGGACCATTATCTTTACAAATGATTACGGAATTATGTGGCAATAACCAACAAAAATGGAATGAAGTTTTAGAAGTGGCTAAACAATCGTTAGAAGTTAGAATAAATCTTTGGAGTGGAATTGAAAAACAGCTAAAAAGTTATACAAAAGAATTTGTTTAAGATGAAAAAGTTAAATTTATTATTAGCAGAGAAAAACAATTTATTGTCGATATATTTTACTTGTGGTTTTCCTAAATTGGAGGATACTACAAAGGTAATTGCATCTTTAGAAAAAAGTGGTGTCGATTTTATTGAGGTCGGTTTGCCTTATTCAGATCCTTTGGCAGATGGACCAACCATACAAGATAGCAGCCAAAAAGCTTTAGAAAACGGTATTAATTTAGATGTTGTTTTTGAGCAGTTAATTACGATTAAAAAAACCAATAAAACACCTTTGGTTTTAATGGGATATTTAAATCAAATGCTAAAATATGGTGAGGATAAATTCTGTAAAAAAGTGGTGGAATGTGGAATTGACACATTAATTATTCCTGATTTACCAATGGTAGAATTTGAAAATCACTATCAACAATTATTTAAAAAATATGGATTGACAAACGTGTTTTTAATTACACCAAATACAGAAGAAGAAAGAATTAGAAAAATAGATGCTTACACAAAGGCATTTATTTACGTAGTTGCATCATCTTCAATTACGGGAGCGAAAGGAGAAATTTCTAGTCAGCAAATTGCTTATTTTGAAAGAATTAAAGCAATGAATTTAAAAAATAAGTTAATTGTTGGTTTTGGAATTTCAGATAAATCTACTTTTAATACAGCTTGTAATTATGCAAATGGAGCAATTATTGGTTCTGCATTTATTAAAAATTTAGGTAAAAATGGCATTGATAAAATAGACGATTTTATAAAACCGATTATTTCTTAAAAGCAAAAAGGCGAAACAATTAAGTTTCGCCTTTCTTATTTTTACATAAGATTGCTTTAGTTTACACTAATTAACTTTATATCAAATACTAATACAGCTCCTCCAGGAACAGATCCTCTTCCATTGGCTCCATAGCCTAATTGATAAGGAACAATTAAAACACCTTCTCCACCTTCTCTAAAAAGTTGAATGCCTTCTGTCCAACCAAGAATAACTCGATTTAGATCTGTTTTATAACCAGCTGCGTTTTCATCAAAAACTTTTCCGTCTAAAAAATAACCTTTGTAAGCAACAGTAACATTAGAGCGACTGCTTTGTGGTCTTTTTCCAGAACCTTCTTTATTAATTACGTAATACAAACCAGAATTTGTTTTTTTTGCATTTAAATTATTAGCTTTTACATAAGCAATAATATCTGCTTCGGTTTGTGCCTCAAATGTTTCTTTACTTGAACAAGAAACAAATAAAAAGATGCTTAAAAATAAGGGTATATAGGATTTCATATTTTAAAATATTGATAAATTAGTTACAAAGATAAAAGGATTATTCTGAATAAACCTTTTCATCATTCAATAAAGCAGTAGAGCTGTTTCTTTTTTTATGAATTTATATAAATTAAATAAGCGCAATACATTAATAAAAATTGAAGCGGAATTCGAATAATTGCAATTTTTTTAGAACCAATTGCAGGGCTAATTCTTGTAACATCCCAAATGTGAATTGGAAGAAAAAGAATCATTAAAATAAAAACACCATAGGCAGTATATTTTGCTGTTTCAGAGAAAAAAAGTCCGAAACCTAATAAAAATTCAATAACACCAACACTATAATTTACTAATTTCTTAGGAAAAAAATCTGGAATAAAATTTTTGAATATTCTCGGTTTTATAATGTGCATAATTCCTGCAAAGCAGAAAAAAGCACCAAAAACAATTTTTAAAATAAGAAGTAAAGTTTCCAAAATTATTACTGTTTAACAGGTGTGTGGTTGTATAAATATTTATCCATTAAATAAACGATACTGGCCATAGAAGCACTTCCTAATTCTAATTCTCGTTTGTTTACTTTGTCGAAAGTATCTGTGCTTGTATGATGATAATCGAAATATCTCTGCGAATCTGGTCTGTAACCAACCAAAGTTACATTTTCTCCTTTCAGAGGGCCAATATCTGCACCACTTCCACCTTTTTCGATATCGTGCAAACCATAAGGAGCCAATAATTTTTTCCAACTTTTTAATAAACCAGTGTTCGAATCGTTTGCATCAATAGAAAAACCTCTTGGTGTATGCCCACCAGCATCCGATTCTAAACCACCAATATGATTTTCTTTATTCAGTTTTGCCAATTCAGCATATTTTTTAGCACCTCTTGTACCATTTTCTTCATTCATAAAAAAGACAACTCTTATCGTATTTTTAGGTTTAATGTTGTTCTTTTTAAACAAATATGCAACCTCTAAAGATTGTACAATTCCAGTGCCATCATCATGTGCACCATCACCCAAATCCCAAGAATCTAAATGGCCGCCAACTACAAAAATATTTTCTGGAGTTTCTGTTCCTCTAATTTCTCCAACAACATTAAAAGAAGGTGTATCTGGTAAAGTTTTACAACTTTGTTTAAAATAGAATTTCAAATTCGGGTTTCTCTTTAAATCGTCACTTAAAATATTAGCAGCTCTGCTACTAATAGCGGCAGTTGGTATGTGTTTTTCTTTAGGTAAATCGCCATAACTCATAGTTCCTGTGTGTGGATAATCGTCCACAGCATTGGTCATAGAACGCACAATAACTCCTTTTGCACCATATTTTCCACAAACAGTGGCTCCTTGAACTCTTTGGTCTACGCAACCTCCATACGCTTTAAAAGTATTTATTAATGTATTATCGAAAGGACGATTGAAAAATACAATTTTACCTTCCATTTTATCGCCCAAGGCTTCAGCTTCTTCTAAACTTTTAACCTCAATTACTTCTGCTAAAACCCCAGATTTTGGAGTTGCCACAGAAAAACCTAAAGCACAAATAGGTACATTTTTTTGCGTTCCGTTTGTGGTGTAGGTTGCAATTTCTTTTTCTCCACGAACCCAATGTGGTACCATAACTGGTTGTAGCCATACAGAATCTAAACCTACTTCTTTCATTAACTGTTCTCCCCAAACAACCGCTTTTGCAGCTTCTGGAGAACCAGATAATCTTCCGCCAACGTTTGTTGTTAAATCTCGCAACCATTCGTAAGATTTTCCATCCATTAAAGCACTGTTAAATAATTTTTTAATATTTGTAGAATCTTTTTTTTCTTCGATTGATAATTGGGTAGAATCAACAATTTTTTCTTGTTTTTTATTGCAGGCAAGCATTAAAAAGCAGAAAGAAGTGAAGAGTAGTATTTTTTTCATTTGGAGGTATTTATTTTAAAGTTATAAATCTACAAAAATGAAATGATAAATTACTTTATTTGGAAATGAATATGATCATCATGTCTTACAGCTTGGCAACCATGAAATCGAATTCTACGATCTTTTAAACCCATCCTTGTTTTTAAATGGGGTTCTATAAAAAGTTTACTTACGTTATTGTTCATTAAAATTTTCTGAATAAGCGTTTTTGTTGCTTTTTCTGATAGTTTTAAATTTTTATGAGAATTATCAAACGTAAAATATTTTGTAAAATCATATTGCCAATTTCCATTTTCTTTACATTTTTTAGTTTTACTTATTTCGTGTTTTTTTGGTTCTTCAAAAATACCATAACCACTGTTAGTTGGTTTAGAATTGGTTAAATTTCCTTGATTGTCTTTATAAATAAAAGAAAGGTCTATTTTCTTACCATCATTATGGCTCAAATGAGGGAGTAGTGGAAAACCATCAAAGAATGGAAAATTAGCATCTAGATAAATCACTTTTAATTTGGGATATTCTTTATTTACTCTCAGAGAAACATCAGTTAAAACATTTTGCAACTCTGGTGTAACATAATCTCTATTACAAAGTTTTGTAATAAAATTATGAGCTTTAAGTCTATAATTATCATTAATTTTTACTCTTCCAAAAAACGCAGAAATATTAGGAATAATTAGAAATGTAGATGTTAAATAAAGTAAAATGAATATAGAAAAACGTTTTATGAAAGATTTTTTTCTTCTAGATGAGATTAATAATATTGATATACTATAAATTAACCCGCCAATTTGCGTAACGTTTGGTTAAAAGTAGCAGAGCAAGAAGATAATTACTTTACGGTTTAAAAACAAAAATAGTAGAAAAGTACAAACTTTGTATTTTGCACTTAACTACTATTTTTTATATAACAGTTTGTAAACAGTTTATTCCTCTGTTCGTTTTTTAAAAGTAATTCTCATTCCACCAGCTTCAAGTCCGATGAAAGTAGACAGAATCAATTTATTGTTGGTTATTTCGTATTTAAAACTTTGATTATTGTTTATTACTAATTCATTGTTATTTGTAGTGTAAATATATTCTCCATTTGAATTTAGAGGAAGTCTATCACTTACTTCTGTGCCATTTGAGATTAAAACATTTAAGCTACTGTTAGAATTAAAAGTCCAAATAATTTGATTTTCACTAAAGCTTTTTGTTGGTGAGAAACCAGGTTCAAATTTTATTAAACTCCATTTATTGTATATAGAATTTTCTTGTTGTTTTGTATCTTTTTCACTACACCCTGTAGTAAATAAGAAGATTGATAAAATTAAATACATATTCTTCATAATATTTGCTTTTCATGTTAAATTTAAAAAAAGTTAGTTAATTGCCAAATATATCAAAACTTCCACTCGAGTTAGAAGTCCATTGCAGATTAAACACTTGTTCTTTCCAATCACTGCATCCACAAGAATTACATAAACGGGCTTGCAATCTTATTAGTCCAGAACCTCTAGCTGCAATTAACTTTATAGCCTCAGAAATTCCGTTTCTCATCATTGATATTCCATAGTTATTCAAAACTCTCAATTCCCAATAGTGGTTTTGATAAATCATTGAATTATTATCATATTCAAGAGATATCCAATTCCAATAACTTCTACTATCTAAATAACCATTAGTATACAAAATATTTGGATTCATAAAGTTACTTTTATTTTTAATACTTATTTTACTTATGTCGTTAAAAGTTCTTTGAATCTCAAAATTTTCTCGTAAAATAGTACCATTACTTAAAGTAGCTTTAACCCAACTATTTCCTGTAGAATTTGATGAAGACGCTCTAATAGTAATTGAATTATTATTACTTGATAAAATTGTTACATTTGAGGACACTTGCCAAGTAGTAGTAACAGTAGTAGGAATATTGCTTATAGTTAAGGTTTGACTATTAGCATAACATAATTGTTCGATAGAGCTTAACTTTTGGACTAAACAATTGTCAGTTACTGTTTGTTTTAAATAAGGTAAAGTATTTATTGCATTTCTCATTCTTTCCCCTTGACCTTCAGTGAAATATTCCATACAATTTACATCGGTATAAGACATTACGTTTTTTTCATCAGGGTTATATGAATCTCCATTAGCATCTGCTCCTGAACTATTCCATTCACAGGTTGACTGATTAACATCAAAATCTAAATATGGATCTGCTGGTGTATCAGTTACATAATCTCCACAAGTAGTAGAGTTAGAACCATTAACTAATTCAGGACAAGGATTGTCATTACCTCCTTCATCATATGTTCCATGATGAGTATGCCAAAGAAAAAGCACATGTCCCATTTCATGAGATATTACATGAGACCTTGTTAAAGAATTGTTTGGGGCTTTCCAATAACTCCCTGAGACATAAAATTCAGACGATTCTCCAACTCCATTAGCAAGACCTCCTCCTCCTACAGAATCATCATAAAGATAAATGTCAATACCATCTTTATGATTATTAACTCTAAAAATAGTTGGAGGGTTAGTCGATGTTAAACCATAATTAGGGTTATCATAATAAGTAGTGTTATCAATATAATCTATTTGACTATCCCAGTTGAAAGAGATGTTTTGGGGGGGTAAAATCTTGATTTAAAATATTAAAAGCTTCCTTTACGCTTTCTTTAGTCTGTCCGCCTGTCCCATCATCTTTTCTAATAACATGAAAGTATATTTTTAAGCAAAAAGAATCATTATTAGAACTTTTCATTTGATGGTTTGATTTTAAACTCAAGTTGCTTGATGTTGGAGGAGTAAAACAAAAGTTTTGTCCAAATACAGAATTGAAATTCCATATTAATAATCCGATTAAAATTAGTTTTTTTTTCATAATTTACATTGGTTTTAATGATTAATATTGAGTTCGATTTTCCTTCTCAAATTGTTTACAACAACGGTTAACAACAAAAAAATAAAAAAATGAAATAGTATTTTTAAAAGCTTTTTAAAGACCATTTGCTATTTTTTCAGCTTCAATATAAACACCTCTATATTTTTTGGCGTTTTGTTTAGACATAGATTTTATTTCTTGAAGCATTTCCTCTAAAACTTCTTTGGCATCAGTTTTTTTATTTCTTCGAATTAAAAAATTGGAGAGTTCTAAACGTTCGTTGTAATTCGAATAACGAATATCTAATTTTTTTAGTTGTGTTTCTGCTTCTTCAAAATTTCCTTTTTGTTCGAGTGCCAAACCATAAAAATAAATAGATTCTTTGAAGTCTTTTTCTAAATTTATTTTTTGTGAATAGGTAATTACTTTATCAAAATTACCGACTTTAAAATAACATTTTATCAATTTATTTAAAGTGTAAGGGTCGTTTTTAAAACCACTGTCTAGTGCTTTTTCGTAGTATAAAATAGCATTGTTAAAATCTTTAATTTCCGAATATGCATCTGCCAAATTGATTTTATTTTGAAAAGTTTCCGAGAATTCTACTTTCTTTTCTAAGTCTTTAATCTTTTTTGTGGGATTGATAATTGTAGTGATTTCTTCAGAAATAATAGAAACCTCTCTTTTATTTACAACCTGAGTTGCCAAATAAATAACACAGCCAATTAAAGGAATAAAAAAGATGATAAAGTACCAATAATATTCTTTTCCATTTTTGTAACAATGGTAAAAGCAAAAGATTTGAAGCGCAATAATTATATAATAGTACATAAAAGTAAATATACTAAAAAAGGTATTTTAGTTAGATGTAAGAAAGCTGTTTTTGTTAAAAATCGAACTTATACGTAACACCTCCTAAAATTTGAAAACCTTGTGTGTCGAAATTGGCAAAACGTTGGTATTTTGTATTTAAAATGTTGTTAGCTCTTATAAATGCAGAAAATTTATCGTTAAAGTGGTAACCGCCATTTAAATTTACATCTATAAAAGAATTAATGGTTTGTATACCTTTAAAACTGGATGGAAACAAACCATTGTAAAGAGCATCTTTTCGTTCGCTAACATAAAAAATATTGGTAGTTACAAACCATTTCTCTTCTTTATATTTCCCTAAAAAAGAGGCTTGTAAAGAGGGTAAATTCCATTTTCCGATGGCATTTGTTATGCTATAATTATCTAGTTGAACTTGTGTGCTAAAAGATAACTTTTTTGAAAAATCATATTCAATTTCGCCAAAAAATGATGTTGTTTTTACATCGTCATAATAGATAGAAAAAGAATTTCCATATTCGTAACCCGCTAAAGTTTGTCCATTTATAGAAGCATTTGTTCCATTTGATTTTGAGTTGTTTCTTAAAAATAACGGTTTGTCTTCTTCCTTTATACTACTTGCTTTTAAATTGTAGCTAATGTCGTTTGTAATTTTTCCTTGTAAGCCAATAAATAAGTTAGAGGTTTCTGCAGTTTGAGTGATAAATAATGTTGGCGAAACATATTGGTTTTCTTCTGTAAACTGTTTGTAAGTATTTGTATGTAAGTTTCCAGTAATTCCTCCATAAATATTTACATAATTTTTAAGTATTGATCTTTGTGCAAACACATCTGGAAATAAAAAGACATTGTTCGCTTCGTTTTCTGTATCTATAGAGCCATACATTTTTAAACCTGCTTTTATGGCAAAACCAGCGTAGTTTAGCTTGTATTCTGGAAAAATTTTTACGGTTAAAGTTGTGTAATTTATGTTGCTTGTGTTTTCGTAATTTCTATCGAAACTTCCGCTTAAATATTCTAATCCAGTTTCTACTGAAATGTCGTTTAAATTGTTACTTAAAAATCTTAATGGAAGGTTTAACTTGGCATCGAAATTTGCGAGCATTTCTTTGCTTTCAAACAAATCTGTAAAGTAAGAAAACGAAACTTTTCCATAATCTATATAAGAATCGTGGAATTTAAAATCTCCAGCTACTTTAAAATAATTGTATTTTTGTTCTTCTTCGATGGTGTTTAGAACAGACGTATTAAAAACTAAATCTGGCAAACCATACCAATTGTATTTATTTAATTCGGCATGTAAGCTCACTTTCCAATCGAAATAACGATCTACTTGTTTGTAAAAAACAGCTCCTTTAAAATTTGAAAAATTACTATTTAATTTAGAGTTTCTAATATTTTCTTGCGATGCTGCATATTTTGCAGATACCCCATATTCATTATTAAAACGGGTGTTTTTATATAAAAAAGCTTCTACATAAGGGCTTCCATAATTTCCATATCCTGTTGCTAAATAATTGTTATAGATTCTTTCTTTTACACCAACACTAATTCCTTTAATTGCGCCAGTTTTTGGAATAAAAGTAGAGGCTACTGGTGCAGCATAAATACGGTACTCTAATTTTTTCTTTTTGCTCTTTCCTAATAATTTAATTTTAGGGTTTTTATTTATTTTTTTACCGTCTGCAATTTCTGGGTTAAACTTTGTAACCACATTTACAACTTCTGTTTTAACAGTGTCTTTCTTTTGTTTCTGACCATTTGTTGCCCAGAAACTTAATAAAATAAGTAATGTTAGAAAACCTTTTTTCATTATTATTGTTTTTCTGGATTTACGGAGTTATTTGTTTTGGCTTCGTTTTCTCTAATGGTATTTAGTTCTTCGTGTGCTTCTTGAATGATATCTTCGTATTTTTCGAAGTTTTTAATTACGTTTTCTAAGACAAAGGTTGCTTGATACACATCTTTTAAACCGTAATAATTTTTACCCATTATTACATAACTCTTAACACCCCAGTATTTATAGTTGGAGTAACCAGCAATTAATTTTTGAACTATTTTATTAGAGGCTTCATACTCTTTTTGCTGATTTTTAAAATAAGCATTGTAGTATAATGCTTCTGCTTTTAACTTTCCACTTGCCGTTTTTTCTATTTCGCTATAAAATTCTTCTGCGGTTCTAAAATCTTCATTTTTAAAGGCAGATCTTGCGATTAATATGCGTGCATCGTTTTCTAAATTAGCATCTATTTTATCTTGTTGCAATATTTTTCGTGCATATTCTTCTGCAAAATCGTAGGCTTTGGTTTCGAAATAGGCTTTCATTAAATTACTTTGTGCAAATAGAATATTCTCGGTATTATTTGCCTCTAATTCTAATCTATCTAAAATAGGAAGTGCTTCATTATAATTACCATCCTGCAAATAAATTTGAGCTAATTTGCTTAGCGATTCTTCACTAAATTCGTTTCTATCTTCATTAATTACATTTTTAAATGGAGTAATGGCACTTTGGTATTCTTTATTTTTAAAATAGACATCTGCTAAGTAATAATTAGCTTTTACTTTATGAATTCCTTCTGGAAATTTTCGAGTATAATCTATTAAACTTTTAATGATTTCGTTGTTGTTTTTAGACTCTAAATATTTCTTTTCAGCAACAGCGAAAGATGCATTATCAATATCGGAATTGCTAACATTTATAAATTTTAAGGTTCTTGTCCAACTTATGTAATCATCTAAATTTCCTTCGTCTATATATACATTTCTTGCATTTGCAACAGCTTCAAGAGCTTCTGGAGAGTTCGAAAAACGAGCAACAACTTCTTTATATTTTTTTAGAGCTTGTAGGTTCATATTATCGTTATAATACAATAAACCTTGTCTTAACAACGCACGTGAAAGAAATACACTGTTTGGGTATTTTTCTAATAAACGATCGTAGGCAATGTGTGCATTTTTATGGTCTTTAATTTTTATATAGGTATTTGCAATTTGATACAATGCATCGTCTTTTAAATTAGAATTTTTGTAATTATTAATTACTTTTTTTAGAGCTTCGATTTTAGCTTCATCATCGTCTATAAAACCATAACTCATACCTATTTGATATTGTGCATAATCGGAATTTAATCCAAATTCATCTGCAACAATTTTGTAAGATTTTACAGCTTCAGTATAATTTCTAGATGCAAAGTAACCATCTCCTAAACGAATTAATGCATCGTATTTCGTATCTAAGTCTATGGAATCTTTTGCTAAAAACTTTTTAAAAGCAACAATCGATTTTTTGTACTCTTTTAGTTTAAAATAACCATAACCAATCGTGTAATCTGTTAGTTTAAGCTCATTATCAGTAGAGGTTAAAGATTTATTTAAAGCTTCTAATTTAAGAATAGCATCTTGGTAATTTTCTAAACGATATGCAGTTTCTGCTTCCCAAAATTGCGCTCTTTCTTTAATTTCTGGAGTTATAGATTTTTTAGCTTGAGAAAAAAATGGTAATGCTTCTTTGTATTTTCCTTCGTTAAATAATTGAATTCCTCGATACAAAGAAACTTCTATAATTAAAGCTATATTTTCATCGGATTTTTTCTTTAAAAGAAAGTCTACAGCTCCTTGGTAATTTTGGTCGTTTATAAAGGAAGAAACTACCAATTTATTTATTTCTTGATAAGCTTTCGATTTTGGATATTTCTTTAAATAGTTTTGTAGAACTTCGGAAACTGGTTCAAAAGGGTTGCCAGCTTCGTAACTTAGTTTTGCATAATTTAAAGCGGTGTTTTGTTGAATATTTACGTCGAAACTCATTTCTGAAGCCGATTTAAAAGCATTTAGAGCTTCATTTTTCTGACCGACTTTTAAATAACATTCACCTAAATGAGCATAAGCATTTTGCGATACTTTATTTTTTTGATCTATAATTTTATTGAAACTATTAATGGCATTTTCAAAATCGTTTTGTTTGTAATAAGCATAACCAAGTTGATAATAATCTGTATTGTTCCATTTTCCTTTTTTACCTCTGTAATTCTTTAAATAAGGAATAGCTGCTGCATATTTTTCTAAGTTGAAATAACTTTCTCCAATAATTTTAGAAATATCTGATTGTAAATTTTTCTTTGCGTCTGGTAATAATCTTTTCCCAACCTCAATACAACGTTTAAATTTACCGGCCTTAAAACTAATATCTAATAAATAATAGGTTATTTCTGCTTTATAAGTTGCGTTGTCTGCCATTTTTTTAAGGGTAGATTCTGCAATTCCATAATCTTCTAATTTATAAGCGATGTAACCATAATAATAACGAGAATCGTTTCCGTATTTTGGGTCATTTATTAATAATAAAAAACGATCTTTAGAAAGTTGTAAGTTGTTTGTGGTTAAAAACCCATAACCCATTTTAAAGTCAAGCTCTTTTTTATCTTCTCTCGAAAGTATTTTTGTGTCTACTTTTAAATACCACTTTAGTGCATAAGCAGGCTTTTTATTTGCAAAGTAATAGTTTCCAACATTAAAAAAAGCAACATTTTTTTTATTACTATTTGGGTATTGCTCTACAAAAGAAAGCACTTTCTTATCTGCATCTGTTTGGTTTAACTTTATAGCACACATAGCTTCGAAATAGGTGGCATCTGTTTTTAAATTCGAGCCAACATTTGCTTCGTTAACAACTTTGTCGAACGTTTTTTGTGCAGCAGCATATGCTTTGTTATTGTATAAATTTAACGCATTGTTATAATCTTTTAAAATACTGGTATTTGCAATTGTTTGCTGCGAAAATGTCGTAAAAGACATTATTAAAGCAAAAACCGAAAGAAGGTATTTTTTACGAATAAGATTTTTCATATACTTATTTTAGATACTCAAAATGGATAACGAACAATTTTTTAATTTGTTGGATAGGGGAAGAAAAAATATTGCAACAATTTTGGTCAAAAATAAGAATTGTTTAGATTTCATAGTTAAAAAATCAATAGAAAATTTTAAGTTTGTAGAAACTACTTATTTATGGAAAATTCTGTTTTACAATTAGAGGACGCTGCTATTTATCAAAGAGATAATTTAGTACTCTCTAAAGTGAATTTAACAATTAATACTGGCGATTTCTACTATTTAATAGGAAAAACTGGCAGTGGAAAAAGTAGTTTGATGAAAACTTTGTATGGAGATTTACCTCTTAAAGAAGGTTCTGGAACCATTGTAGGTTTCGATTTAAATACTTTAAAAGAAAAACAAATTCCCTTTTTAAGAAGAAAAATAGGAATTGTTTTTCAGGATTTTAAACTTTTAAGTGATAGAAATGTCTTCGACAACTTAAAATTTGTTTTAAAAGCAACTGGCTGGAAAGACAAAAACTTAATGAAAGATAAAATTCACGAAGTTTTAAATAAGGTAGGTATGAAATCTCAATACTATAAAAAAACCTACGAACTTTCTGGAGGAGAACAACAAAGAGTGGCAATTGCAAGAGCTTTATTAAACGACCCAGAATTGATTTTAGCAGACGAACCAACAGGAAATTTAGACCCAAAAACTTCTTTGGAAGTGATGGAATTGTTAAACTCCATTCACAAAAGCGGCAAAACAATTTTAATGGCAACACACGATTACCAATTAATTGTAAAGTTTAAACAAAAAACGCTAAAATGCGAAGGTGGAGAACTGTTTGAAGTTGCCCAACAAGCCACAGTTTAATGCTTTCTGTTTTACTACCCACATATAATTACAACTGTTTTCCATTCGTAAAAGAGCTTCATAAACAATTACTTGAAGCAGAAGTTAACTTTGAAATTATCTGCTTAGATGATGGTTCTAAATCTGTTTTAAATAAGGAAAACCAACAAATAAATACTTTGTCGTTTTCTAATTTTGAAGAACTTACAACAAATATTGGTAGAAGTGCAATTCGAAATTTATTAGCGAAAAAAGCAACTTACAACTGGTTGTTATTTTTAGATTCAGATGGATTTCCTGTGCATAATAATTTTATAAAGCTATATTTAAATAAGATTGAAGATTCGAAAAACGATTTTTCTGGCTTTATTGGCGGAAGAATTCATAAAGTAGGTACAACAAACAATCTTAGAATTAAATTCGGAATCGGAAGAGAAGAAGTCTCTGAAGATTTACGAAATAAGAATCCCTATCGATATTTTTTTACTTCGAATATAGTATTTAAGAAAAGTGTTTTTAATGAAATTCAGTTTAACGAAAAATTAACTGGTTATGGTTATGAAGATTTAGTTTTTGGGAATAAAATGAAAGAACTAAACCATAAAGTATTTCATATAAATAACCCTGTTTACCATTTGCAAATAGAAGATAATACTTTGTTTATCAACAAAACAAAACAGGGTTTAAATAATTTATTGTTTTTAAAAAAGCAAAAATTATTGAAAAAAAATGATGTAAAATTGTTATCTTACTTTCATAAAATAAATAGTTTTGGGTTGCAAAGAAATATGGTTAAGATGAAGGATTTCTTTATTCGAAAAGCAATAAAAACATCCTCTTTATTTTATTACGATTTATTTAAATTAAGTTACTTGTGTTATTTAAAGGAAAAAGAAAATGAAACAAAATAGAGGAGAAATAGCAGACTTAATTTTTAAAAATTTAAAAAGCAATCAAAAAGAATTAAAAAAACAGTTTAATGCTCATAAAAATGAGATTGGTTATTTTTATTTAGACAATTTATTACCCAAAGAATTAGCCTTAGAAATTCATAAAAACTTCCCAAGTACAGCAGATGCTGTGCAAAGAAAAAGTCTTCGAGAATACAAATTCACAGCTTTTCAAATGAACAAATACAATATTTTGTTGGAAGAAACCATTTTTGCTTTCCAAGACGAAAGAATTGTAAGTTTGGTTTCCGAAATATGTGGCATCGAAAAAGTATTTCCAGATTCTAATTTATATGCAGGAGGATTGTCGCTAATGCAAAAAGACAATTTTTTGAATCCGCATTTAGACAATTCTCATGATAAAGACCGAAATCGTTGGCGCGTTTTAAACCTATTGTATTATGTAACACCAAATTGGGAGTTAGAAAATGGAGGGAATTTAGAACTTTGGCCAAAAGGATTAAATGAGAAACAAATAACGATAACCAGTAAATTTAATAGGTTGGTGGTTATGGCTACACACCAAAAATCTTGGCATTCTGTAAATAAAGTTTTGGCGAACGATATGCGATGTTGTGTTTCTAATTATTATTTTTCGGAAAAACCTTTCTTGGCTTCAGACAATTTTCATATTACTACGTTTCGAGCAAGACCCGAAGAAAAAGCGAAGGATTTTATATTACAAATAGATAATAAATTAAGAAGTGCCGTTCGAAAATTGTTTAAAAAAGGCGTTCGAGAAAACCCACATCAATATAAAAAGTAACTATTTTGCATTTTTAAAGATGGCTAATAATTTTTTTTCTTGATGTTTCCAAATCAATATTTTTTTAGCTTCTTTTAGTTCATTTGAAAAGTCTTTTTCTAAAAGTTTTTTAATTTGATGTGCCAAAAATTTTGGATCTCGATGTTCAATAATTTCTCCAATTTTATGGTCGATTACGATCTGTTTCATTTCTGGGAAATTAGAGACAATTATTGGAATTTCTGCTTGTATATAATCGAAAATTTTGTTAGGCAAAGCAAATCGATAATTCAACCCTAAATCTTCTTCTAAGCTAAAGCCTATATCTGCCAAAGGAGTTAGTTTTTTTAGATCTTCAGGTTTTTTTCTGCCTAAGAAAAATACCTTTTCATTCAATTTTAATGTTGAAGTTTTTTCTTTTAAATCTTTATAAATATCGCCATTTCCAATAATTATAAGAAGATGATTTTCTAAGTGTTGCATGGTTTCTATCATCAATTCCAAACCACGCCCCATATTTACAGCACCTTGGTATATAATTATTTTTTTTTGATAAGTTTCAAACGGAAAAATGCCATTTTCTATATTTTTTTTATTCGGAACATTTAAAATAGTTTTAAACTGAACGTTGTATTTATTTTGATAATAATTGGCAATACTATTGCAAACCGTGTAATTATTTTTAAGTTTTGGAATTATCCAATTTTCAATGGAAGTCCATATTTTTTTAACTTTTGGGCGGTTTACCAGCTCAGGAATTTCAGAGAAAAGTTCGTGACTATCAAAAACCAATTTTTTATGTTGAATTTTACTAATAAAATAATTGGGCAATAAGGTATCTACATCGTTAGAAAGTAAAATGTCTTTTTTTTTAAATAGTAAAAAAAAGAACAATCGAATATTATATTCAGCATAAAAAAGAACTCCAGAATTAAAAAATAACTTGAATCTTTTGGTAGTATAATCTCTGTTGATATCTTCTGAATTTTTTAGCAATCTCCCCACTAAATACACGTCATATCCGTCTGTATGCAACGAATTACATACTTTTTCTACTCTTTGGTCTGTTGTGAGGTCGTTTGTTACAGAAACAATAATTTTTTTCAATGAATATTTATTTACTGCAATATAAAACATATAATTAAAAGAATAGAAAACTTTCAAATTAGATCTAGGCTTATAAATATTTTTAAGAGCAGTATTTTTATAAGTCATTTACAATAGCTAAAGTAGATTTTGTAATACTAAATTTTGTTTATTGAGGTATTGGCAATATAACATTCATATAATTTGACATTTATTTATGGACTTCCTTAAATATTTATAATTTTTTAACGCACATGTCCTCAGGTTTGTTACTGGTCGAAATTATAATAATTGTAACATAAAGGATTAGTTAATTTAACACATAATTAACTTAAAATTATTTTTTAACTCAAAAATCAAATTTTATGAATCAAAACTTTTTAAAACTATTGTTTATGTTTTGTTTGTTCGCTTTTCAGAATGTAAAAGCGCAAACAACAGTAACAGGAACAATTACAGAAGCTTCAAGTGGAGAGGTACTTCCAGGAGCAAGCATTTTAATTAAAGGTACAAGCAATGGAGTGTCGTCCGATTTCGATGGAAAGTATAGTATTACTTTCTCAGGAACATCTGCAACCTTTGTTGTTTCTTATGTTGGTTACAAAACAAAAGAAGTTACTTACAAAGGATCTAACGTATTAAATGTGGCTTTGTCTGAAGCAGCAGATAGTTTAAATGAGATTGTGGTAACAGCTTTAGGTATTAAAAGGCAGCAAAGATCTGTTGGTTATGCAGCCCAAACAGTTAAAGCAACTGAGGTAACGTTAGCAGATCCTGTAGATATTGCTCAAGGTTTACAAGGTAAAGTAGCTGGTTTAAACATTACGACTTCTAATGGTATTGGAAATGCTTCTTCTAGAGTTGTTATTAGAGGTAATAATAGTTTATTTGGTAGAAATACACCTTTAATTGTTGTAGATGGAGCTATTGTAGATAATAGCGAATTGGAGCAAGGTAATGTTGGAGAAAAACAAGAAACTTACAAAGATTGGGGTAACTATTTAAGTTACTTAGACATGTCTACTGTAGAAGATATTACAGTGTTAAAAGGACCAAATGCAGCTGCATTATATGGTGCAAGAGGTGCAAATGGTGTTATTTTAATTACTTCGAAAAAAGGAGGAGAGAGACCAGGTATTGGTGTTCGTTACAATGTGTCTACCAATTTTTCAGACACCTATAGATATACAGATGTACAAAATGAATATGGTGGAGGTTTTAGAGCATCTTTATTTACTGCAAACCCTAAGTTGCCAAAAACGGCTTCAGGACAAAGTTTTCCTTCTATACTTTATCCACAATCTTGGAGTGGAAACCCATATCCAGGAGCTACAGGTATAGATTCTTCTCATGGAGCGATACCTGGAGGGTACAATACTTGGGACATTTATAGTTGGTTTGGTGGAGGTGCCTCTTGGGGCCCAAAATTAGATGGAACACAAGCACTTTGGTGGGATGGTAAAACAAGAACTTACTCTCCACAACCAAACAATAGAAAATATATGTTTAAACAAGGTATTGAAAAAACACATAGTCTATCATTTTCTTCAGCAAACGATTTAGGAAGCATTCGTGTTGGTTTTACTCATAGAGAGGCAGATGCAATTATCGAAAATACAAACTCTAAAAGCACTAGCTTTTCTTTAGGTTCTCATGTAAATATTTCTAAAGTTTTAAGTGCAGATATTAATGCAGGATATAACCAAAATTTTAGATTAAATACTCCAGAAATTGGAAACAATAATTCTTGGACTAAGTTTAATATCTATGGAATGTCTAGGGAGTATAGAGGTTTAGAAAAAGATTTATATTTCGGCAAAGATTTATATGATGGTTTTAGAGTTGATTTTGGAGGGGCCTATCCACATGCAGAGTATAGTAAAAATTTATTTTGGGATTTTTATGAAAATAACGATCGCTTATGGAGAGACGAATTCTTATCTACAATTAAGCTAAATGCGGAGATTACTCCATGGTTTAATGCTTTTGTTAGAACTTCTGTAGATTTAATAGGAACAAGATTCGAAGAAACTAAAAACACAATTAAACCTGATGGTATTAGCGAAGGTGGTTTCAATAAAACTGTTAGTAAATCTAAAACATTCAATACAGATATTATGGCTACTTTCCACAAGGAAAACTTATTAACAGAAGGTTTTAATGCAAGTATTACTTTAGGTTTAAATAACTATTCGATAAACAATTCTGGTGTAGAAGGAAGAAATGGAAGTACTTTTAAAGTACCTAATGTGTACTCTTTATATAATTTTGTTCCTAGAATTGACGACTTTACTCCAGATAGAAGTAATGCAGATGATTTTAAAACAGGAGCAAGAGAAACAAGATACGTTGTACAATCTTTCGCGTACATTGGTCTTTTAAATTTATCTTACAAAAACTATTTATTCTTAGAAGCAACTGGAAGAAAAGATTATACATCTACATTGCCTAAGAATAATAATTCTACATTTTATCCTTCTGTAAGTTCTTCTTTGGTATTTACAGATGCATTTGATTTAGGAAGCATAAAAGAAACTTTAAATTATGGTTCTTTAAGAGTTGCTTGGGGTAGAAGTGCAAATGCAGCGGAGCCTTACCAATTAGATAATACGTATAATACAAGTACTTTTGGTAATTCAACTACAATAACGAGACCTAGTAATATACCTCCATCAGACTTAACGTTCCAAACTTCAGAGTCTAAGGAGATAGGATTGTCTTTAGGTTTCTTTAATAATAATTTAAATGTAGATTTTACGTATTATGATATCAAGTCAGATAACCAAATTATGACATCTGCTGTATCATTAGCTTCTGGAGCATCGAAAGTGACTTTTAACTCTGGAGAATTAACAAATAGAGGTATCGAATTTATTATTAATGCGAAAATTATTAATAACGATAATTTCTCTTGGAATGCTACATTCAATGGTGCTAAAAATACGAATAAAGTAGTTTCTTTAGCGGATGGTATAGAAGAGCAAGAAATTGCGAGTGTATTTGGTAGTAAAGGTGCTTTTATGAAAGCTTCTCCAGGCGAGAACTATGGAGCGATTTATGGAACAGATTTCGAACTTGACGACCAAGGTAGAAGGCAAGTTATGAATATTTATAATAAAGACGGAAGTGGGGAAGTTGTAGGTACTCAGTATAAAGTTTCTAGTGATGTGCAAAAAATAGGAAATGCAGCGCCAAAATTAACAGGAGGTTTACGTAACGTTTTTAGATACAAAAACTTTAGTTTATCTGCTTTAATGGACTTTAAATTAGGTGGAGATATTTATTCTGTAGACCATGCAGTAGCAATGGGAAGTGGTTTGTCTCCAGAAACAGCAGCAGCTAGAAGAGATGGAGCTGGTTTACCATATACTTTTCCTGATGGAACAACTGCAAACGTTGGTATGATAATGGATGGATTTAATGTTGATGATAATAAAGTAAATGATAGAGTTATTACTCCAACCAATTTCTATGGAGTTACTTACGCAGGTTGGTCTAACTTAAACAGACCAAGAAGTTTATCTGTTTTCGAAAATTCTTGGGTAAAATTAAGAGAATTATCTCTTACCTATAGTATGCCTAAAAATCTCCTGCAAAAATTTAACTTTATAGAAGACTTGTCTGTATCGTTAATAGGTAGAAATTTATTTTACATTTATACAACTTTGCCACAAAGATTAAATCCAGAAGCAATTAACGGAACTGGTAATGGTCAAGGATTACAATGGTCGGCTTTTCCTAGCATACGAACAGTAGGATTTAATTTAAAAGTAGGACTTTAATCAAATAAAATAAGACAATATGAAAAGTATATATAAAAAAAATAGAAACAAGGGGTTGTATTTAATGCTTCTTTTTATGGGCTTTCTTTCTTTTAATTCATGTGATAATGATTTTGGAGATATTAACGATGGCTATGAAGCAAAGCTTTACAAAGCAAACATTCCAGGATTGTTTAATGGAATGGTAGCATCACTTAAATTTGAAGATACAAGATATAAAGTACCTATGGCTTGGTTATATCAGTGGAACCAACAGGCAGCTATGTATGGTG
Organism: Polaribacter cellanae; assembly: GCF_017569185.1. Classification (NCBI taxonomy): domain Bacteria; kingdom Pseudomonadati; phylum Bacteroidota; class Flavobacteriia; order Flavobacteriales; family Flavobacteriaceae; genus Polaribacter; species Polaribacter cellanae. The sequence continues at coordinate 3,474,690 of NZ_CP071869.1, forward strand.
CTACAGGATTTCGTTTAGATGATGCAGTTACTCCAGCTTGGAGAAACTACTATGCAACTTTGGCGAATTATAACGATTTGTTAGGGTTAATAGCTAAAGAAGAAGTACCTGAAAACTATAAAAATGTAGAAGCGATGGCAAAAATTATAATAGCGTATAAAACTTTGTCTAACACTTTACTTTATGGAAATATGCCATATTCAGAAGCTGGGAAAGGTTTTTTAACAACAGATAGTTTTAGACCAGTTTACGAAGATCAACAGTCTATTATGAAAGCAGCGATTAGCAACTTAACTGCTGCAATTGGAGATTTGTCTACAAGCACCTCTCAGTTTTCTTTAGGAAGTTCAGAAACACTTTTAGGGAATGATGTTAATATGTGGAAAAAATTCGCCAACTCTGTTCGTTTAAATGCGGCAATGATTATGATAGAAAAGGACGAAGCTTTTGCTGCTCCAATTATTACTGCATCTTTAGAGGCTCCATTATTAACTTCAGAAGAATACGTTTCTTTAGATCCGGGAAAAATAGCTGGACTTCAAAATAATAGAGAATGGTATTTTAGAGGAAACTCTTATTTAAGAATGGGTTCTACGATGTTTAATGAAATGTCTAGTACAACAGCTGTAGATGGTTCTGGAATTTACGATTTAAGAACAAGCATTTTGTTCGAACCTAATGAAGACGATAAGTGGATTCCTTATCCTCAAATTTCTGATGCGAGTACACCAACAGTAACTGGAGATCCACATATAGAAGCAAGAGTGAAAAAAGATTGGACTAAAAATAGATCGAATTTTGCAACTTTTAACGTGTATTATGTGCAAGATCATTCTATACCACAATTTTTAATTACAGGGTCTCAAGTAAGCTTTTTAAAGGCAGAGATTTATAATAGAGGTTTAGCAGGAATTGCGGCAGATCAAGCAAAAGCGAAAACTTTTTATGAAGAAGGTATTACAGCATCTGTTAACTTTTGGTATAACCACGCTTTTAATTCAATTTGGGATGTAAATAAGCCTGCTGCTGCTGCACCAACATCTGCAGAATTAACAGCAATGTTAACAAACCCAGAAGTAGCTTACAGCTCAAATGCTTCAGATGCATTAACTCAGATTTATAAACAAAGTTGGATTGCTTTAATTCATCAACCAATAGAGGCTTGGACGCTTAAAAGAAGAACTGGAGATGCAACACCTGGAGTTCAATTACCAGCAACTAGTTTAGTAACAGACTTTAATAGATTGGTGTACCCACCTTCAGAAAGAGAAACGAATCGTGTAAACTGGACTGCTGCAACAGGCGGAACAGATTCAGAGAAAGTTAAAACATGGATTCAGAAATAAATAGATAAATTTTATCTAAAACAAATTTTAATAGGGCTCTTGTCAATTATTTGATTATTTGATAGAGGGCTCTATTTTTTTTATAACATTATTTGATATTTTAATGTTATTTTTGGATGATTAAGTAAAAAGCTTATTGAAATAAAATGAAGAAACCATCTTAAAAGTATAAGAATTTGTCATCATTTCAACTGTAATGGAGAAATCTTATTTTTTGATTTTTAGTATTTTATGTTTTTCGACTTCGCTCAAAATGATCTTTTTTAAAACAAATATTAATAATTAACAAACATAGGATGACAGCTAAACTTACTTTTGAGATAGCCTCTTTGTTTTTTAATTAAAACCTGCTTTAAGAGTATTAAAATTAAGGAAGTTACTTTATGTAGTATTGAAGGATAATCGGTTTTACTTAAAGCTTTTCAGGTTTAAAAACTTATAGAAAAGTTTCTCAAAATTAGTTAATCGAAGAATTTAATATTCTAGCTTTAACATCATCAATATAACTTCGACCAATTACATATCTCATTCCTCCAACTTCCACACTATTTCCTTCTAAAACTTCTATTTTATCGAGTGCAACTGTATAAGATCTATGGATTCGTATAAAACTTTCCGAAGGTAACATTTCTGTAAAACTATTGTGTGTTTGATGGATTATGTATCGCTCTGTAGAGGTACTAATTTTTAAATAATCTCTTAGACTTTCAATCACTAAAATTTCATCTAAATAAATTTTAATATTTTTCTTTTTTTCTATTTTAATAAAGATAAAAGGTCTAGAGTTTGTTTTTTTTTGAGGTAATTTATTGGTATTAAAGATTTTATGCACCTTATTAATAGCTAAAATAAATCTCGGAAAAGGAATCGGTTTAATTAAATAATCTAACACTTCCAACTCATAGGTTTCCACAGCGTATTCTTTGTGGGCGCTTGTTATAATAATTAGAGGTTTGTTTTCTAGGCTTTTAATAAAGCTTAAACCATCTAAAAGAGGCATATTTATGTCTAAGAAAATTAAATCAACTTTTTCTTTTTTTAGAAAATTTAATGCGTCAATGGCGTTTCCGAAAGTAGAAACGACCTTAATATCTTCAATTTTATCTAAGTAGTTATTAATCAAATTAATAGCTAATGGTTCATCATCAATAATCAAACTTCTTATCTCCATTTTTATACTTTTATTTTTAAATTTACAATAAATAAATTATTTATGGTTTCAATAGATAAATCGTAGTCTTCTTTACGATACCCAAGTTCTAATCTTTTTTTAACGTTCGTTAATCCAATTCCCCCAAAATTAGGTATAATTTTATTCTTTTTATAAATTGAAACTGCAGGAGTAGGGTTTGTTATTTTAAAATAAAGGAAGTTTTCTTTAACTTTAAAACTAATATCTAACTTCACTTTATTAATATTTTTGTCTATTCCGTGTTTAAAAGCATTTTCTACGAAAGATAACAATAATATAGGAGCTATTTTTTTTCCTATGATATTTCCAGCCATATCCATATTTACTTCCAGTAATTCTCCATGTCTCATTCTTTCTAATTCGATATAATTTTGAATGCATAGAATTTCTTTTTCTAGACTTTGTCTTTTGTTACCAGTTTCATAAAGAATATATCGCATTAATTCTGACAGTTTTAAGATTATTTTCGGCGTCTTTTCCGATTTTTCAATAGCTAAAGAATAAATGTTATTTAAGGTATTAAAAAAGAAATGAGGAGAAACCTGAGATCTTAAAAATAACAATTCAGTTTCTAATTGCACTTTTTCTAAATCTATTAACCTTTTGTGCTCTTTAATCCAATCCATTGTAATCTTTATGGCAGTTACAAAGGTTACAACGTACAATTCTCCAATCATCATATCTATAGCGTAATCCATTGTAAATTCATGAATTTGTTTTGGTCCTTCTGGCCAAACATCATTGCTAACAAGGTAATAAGTTAGGTTAAACTTCAAAAAAACCATTGTTAATAACGAAGCTATAACTAAGAGTATATAGGTCTTATATTTACGTTTAAAAACAAATTTTGGCATTAAATAATAAATATTAAGATAGGTTAAGAAAATATGTATTGGAAAACCAATAAGATTGGTTTTAAAAGAATACATAAAATCGTTAAAATATCTACTCCAGCGAAAAGTATTAAATAGAAAATAAATTAACCAAAAGATTATATGATGTCTTAGTGTTATGTTAAATAATTTTCTAGGTTTCATAATTGTACTTTTTGATGTCTGTCGACATTCGTAAGCTATCTGTCTAATATTATTCTTTATACAGCTGTTCTTTTTTTAATTTACTTCACTAAAAACAGAAATAAATGATATTTTTTAAAAACCCCAATATAAAGATATTTTACATTTTATTAACCCTGCTAACAGTTGTTTCCTGTGATAAAAATAGCAAAGAACCAGAAATACAATCGTTAACAGAGTTTGTAGATCCTTTTATTGGAACAGGAGGTCATGGACATACATATCCTGGAGCAACCGTTCCTTTTGGAATGTTGCAAGTGACTCCTGTAAATGGAATTTCTAAATGGGATTGGTGTTCTGGGTATCATTATTCAGATTCTGTAGCAGTTGGTTTTAGTCATTTAGCTTTAAGTGGAACAGGAATTGGAGATTTGGTAGATATTCTTTTTATGCCAATTAATAAAAAGGTCGATTTATCTATCAACCCAAAATCGAGAGATAGTATTGCTTATAAATCTTCTTATAGTCACAATAACGAAACAGCAAAACCAGGTTATTATCAGGTTTTCTTAGAAGATCACAATGTAAATGTTGAATTAACAACCACAAAAAGAACAGCATATCATAAATATACTTTTCAAAAAGATGATAAGCAATCTGTAGTTATTGATTTAGGTTTTGCAATAAATTGGGATACTCCTTTAAAAACATCTGTACATATTGAAGATAAATATACCATAAGTGGAACTCGTTTTAGTAAAGGTTGGGCAAGAAACCAAAAAGTATTTTTTGTAGCTAAATTCTCGAAACCAATAACAAAACATCAAATATATGCTGATGGTAACCTTGTAGAAAAGAACACTTCAGAAGGCATAAAAACAGCTACACAATTATTTTTTGATACTAAGAGTAATGAAGAATTATTTGTAAAAGTAGCTTTATCATCTGTAAGTGTAGAAAATGCAAAAAACAATTTAAGAGAAGGAAATTTCAATTTTAACGCTATAAAAGAGGAAGCAAATAATAAATGGAAAAACGCTTTAACAAAGATTGAAGTAGAAACGCCTATCGACTCTTTAAAAACAATTTTTTACACAGCAATGTATCACGCACAATTGGCACCAGTTACTTACAGTGATAAAAACGGACAATTTAGAAAAGAAAATGATGAAATTGTAACTGCGAACGATTATACAGCATATTCAACCTTATCGCTTTGGGATACTTTTAGGGCCGAACATCCTTTACTAACCTTAACAGCGCCAGATAGAGTTTCGGATATTATAAACACAATGTTGGCGTATTACGAAACCAAAAAAATATTACCAGTTTGGACCTTGTATGCAAACGAAACCAATACAATGACGGGTTATCACTCGATACCTGTAATTGTGGAAGCATATATGAAAGGAATTCGTGGTTTTGATACCGGAAAAGCATTTGAAGCAATGAAAACCACAATGATGCAAGACGAAAGAGGATTGAATCATTATAAAAAATATGGTTACATCCCATATACTTTATTGGACGAATCTGTAACAATTACTTTAGAATATGCCTATGACGATTGGTGTGTAGCTCAAATGGCAAAGGCACTAGGAAAAGATGCTGATTACAAATTTTTCTTAAATCGTTCTAAAGCATATCAACATCTATTTGATAATAAAACTGGTTTTATGCGAGGGAAAGCTGTAGATGGTAAATCTTGGAACGAACCTTTTGATGCAAAACATTCTAACCACAGAGAGCAAACAGATTATACAGAAGGAAATGCATGGCAACATAGTTGGTTTGTGCCCCAAGATCCAGAAAATTTTATTAAACTTCATGGAAGTAACGAAATTTTTACAAGTAGATTAGAGCAATTATTTACGGAAAGCTCAGAAATTACTGGAGATAATATTTCCGCAGATATTTCTGGACTTATTGGGCAATATGCGCATGGAAATGAACCAAGCCATCATATAGCTTATCTTTTTAATCATGCAAAGCAACCTTGGCGAACGCAATATTGGGCTCGTCATATTATGGATACACAATACAATACAACACCAAATGGTTTAAGTGGAAACGAAGATTGTGGACAAATGAGTGCTTGGTATGCACTGAGTTCTATTGGTTTGTATGCAATGAATCCTGCCTCTGGAAATTATGAAATAGGAAGCCCTATTTTTGAAAAAGTTACCATTAAAGTTGCTGACGGAAAAACATTTGTAATCGAAGCAGAAAACGTTTCAGATAAAAATATATATATACAATCTGCAACACTTAATGGTAAAGAGTTCAATAGAACAAACATCTCTCATAAAGAGATTTTAGAAGGAGGAACATTACATTTTGTAATGGGAAATCAACCAAATAAAAATTGGGGAGTTTAAAATAAACAATTCGTAGCCCATAAAAACGAACCAATAACCCAAACCAACCAATATGGATATCATCGATGTTTCAATAATAGTGCTCTATATCTTCTTAACTTTAGGCGTAGGAATTTGGATTTCTAAAAGAGCATCAAAAGGATTAGATTCTTATTTTCTTGGAGGAAAAAGTATAAAGTGGTATTACTTAGGTTTAAGCAATGGTTCAGGAATGTTCGATGTTTCTGGAACAGCTTGGATGGTAGGTATTTTATTTTTGTATGGCGTTAAAAGTTTCATGTTCATGTGGATGTGGCCAATTTGGAACCAGATTTTTATAATGATTTTCTTAGCAGCCTGGATTCGACGTTCGAATATTATGACAGGTTCCGAGTGGATTTTAACACGTTTTGGAGATGATAAAGCAGGTAGAGCATCGCATTTAATTGTGGCAATTTTTGCAATTATTGCTTCCATTGGTTTTATTGCTTACTTTTTTGAAGGAGTAGGGAAGTTTATGTCCATTATACTTCCTTGGGATTTAACTTTTATGATTGGGCAAAGCGAACTTTTAACATCCGACCAAAGTTATGCCCTAATCATTATATTTTTAACAACCATTTATACCATTAAAGGAGGAATGTTTTCTGTAGTTGCAACCGAAGTTTTACAATATGGAATTATGGTTTTAGCAGGACTTTTAATTGCAGGCTATGCTTTTATTACAGTAACAGATATCGAAATAAGCAACGTGCTTTCCACAGAATGGAGCAATATAATGTTTGGCTGGGAAATTGAAGGTTCTTGGACAGGTAAATACGAAGCTTTTAATAATTTAATAGATACACAAGGCTATAAAATGTTTGGTGCATTTATTGGAATGTCGCTTTTTAAAGGAATTTTTGCAAGTATTGCTGGGCCAACACCTAGTTACGATATGCAACGAATTTTATCTACAAGATCTGTAAAAGAAGCAGCATACATGTCTGGTTTTACGAACCTTGTGCTTTTTATTCCTCGTTATTTATTAATTGGAGGAATCGTTATTCTTGCATTGGTATATATCGCTCCAGAAATGGCGGTTTCAAACACATTAAGTTTAAGTGATTTAGAAATTATTCTTCCAAAAGTAATTAATAACCACGTGCCAGTTGGTATCAAAGGATTGTTATTGGCAGGACTTTTAGCAGCATTTATGTCAACTTTTTCGGCATTTGTAAATTCTGGGCCAGCTTATATTGTAAACGATATTTATAAGAAATATTTTAAACCAACTGCTCCAGATAAACATTATGTAAAAGCAAGTCATATTGCCTCTTTCGCAATTGTTATTATTGGCGTAATTATGGGATTCTTTGCAGATTCTATAAACTCACTAACCTTATGGATAACCAGTGCGCTTTATGGAGGTTATGTAGCAGCAAATTTCTTAAAATGGATTTGGTGGCGTTTTAATGGTTGGGGTTATTTCTGGGGAATGACTGCTGGTTTATTTATTGCAACACTTCAATTCTTGTTAGACCAAAATAAGGCGAATTTCGAAATGGGTACTTGGTTACACGATTTGGCGCAAATACCTGCGATTTACATTTTTCCTATTATATTTATAGTCTCTTTATTGGGGTCTTTTTTAGGAACACTTTTAACACCAGCAACATCAATGGAAACTTTAAAAAAGTTTTATTCGAACGTTCGTCCTTGGGGTTGGTGGAGTCCAGTTTATAAAGAATTAAAAGGTGAAGACGAAACATTTACAAAAAACGAAGATTTTGTAAGTGATATGTTAAATTGTGTAATTGGTGTTGTTTGGCAATCTAGCATGATTTTGCTACCAATATATTTTATGATTAGAGATTATCCTAAGACATTAATTGCACTATTAGTTTTTGTGGTTACATCCATTGTTTTAAAATTTACTTGGTTAGATAGAGTGAAGAAATATAAAAATTAAAAAGAAATGAGTTCAATTCCTTGGCAAGATAAACCAGAAAATTCGAATGATGTTGTTTGGCGTTATTCAAAAAATCCTATAATTAATAGATACGATATTCCATCTTCTAACAGTATTTTTAATAGCGCTGTAGTTCCTTTTAAAGATGGTTTTGCAGGTGTTTTTAGGTGTGATAATAAAGCAGTACAAATGAATATTTTTGCTGGTTTTAGTAAAAACGGAATCGATTGGGAAATTAATAACGAACCCATTAAAATGAAGGCAGGAAACACAAAAATGATTGAATCGGATTACAAATACGATCCGCGAGTTGTTTTTATTGAAGACAGGTATTGGATTACTTGGTGTAATGGTTACAATGGCCCCACAATTGGTATTGGTTATACCTTTGATTTTAAAGAGTTTTTTCAATGTGAAAATGCTTTTTTACCTTTCAATAGAAATGGCGTTTTATTTCCACAGAAAATAAACGGAAAATACGCGATGTTAAGTCGTCCGAGTGATAATGGACACACACCATTTGGCGATATTTATATCAGTTACAGTCTAGATATGAAATATTGGGGAGAACATAGATGTGTTATGAAAGCAACTCCTTTTGAGGATAGTGCTTGGCAATGTACAAAAATTGGTGCTGGGCCAATTCCAATTCTTACAGACGAAGGTTGGTTAATGTTATATCATGGAGTTATAAATACGTGTAACGGATTTAGATATGCAATGGGTGCTGCAATTCTCGAAGAAAACGCACCAGACAAAGTAAAATATAGAACACAACCTTATTTGTTAGGACCAGCTGCACAATATGAAATGGTGGGAGATGTACCAAATGTAGTTTTTCCATGTGCAGCTTTGCATGATACAAAAGAAGATAAATTAGCAATTTATTACGGTGCAGCAGATACAGTTGTAGCGATGGCTTTTGGTAATTTGAGTGAAGTCGTACAATTTACGAAAGATAATAGTTTATAAGATGAAGATGTTATCAAAATTAAAATATGTAAGTATTGTTTTTTGTGGTGTTTCCATAATGAGTTGTGCACAATCCAAAAAGGAAATTATTCCAGAAACGTATGTCGCTCATAAAACTTCAGAAACCATTGTTATTGATGGGAAAGCGAATGAGGCTGATTGGAAAAAAGCAAAATGGACAAACAATTTTATAGATATTGAAGGAGTAAAAATACCAAAATATCAAACCAATGTAAAAATGCTTTGGAACGAAAATTACTATTATATCTTAGCTGAAATAAAAGAACCTCATATTTGGGCAGACATAACAAAACGAGACGAGGTTATTTTTTATAATAATGATTTTGAGGTTTTTATAGAGCCAGATGGAGACACGCATAATTATTACGAACTAGAAATTAATGCACTAAATACTGCTTGGGATTTATTTATTTCGAAACCCTATAGAGAGTTAGATGGAGTTGTTTTAAATGATTGGAATTATACCAATTTAAAATCTGCAATTAGCATTAATGGAACATTAAATAATTCGAACGATATCGATAAAAGTTGGACCCTAGAAATAGCCATTCCTTTTAAAGATTTAAGAACAGCTTATAAACAAAAAAATGTACCAAGAGATAAATTTTGGCGTGTTAATTTTTCGAGAGTAAACTGGGATTATGATATTAAAGAAGGTAAATATTCTCGAAAAAAAGGAAAAGATGGTAAATATTTACATGAATATAATTGGGTTTGGTCGCCAACAGGAGTTATAAATATGCATTTGCCTGAAAATTGGGGATATGTTTATTTTTCATCAAAAAATGTAGAAAGTAACGAATCTTTTACAATTTCAAAAGACGATAAAATTAAATGGGAATTGTACAAATTGTACCGAAAACAAAAAAAACATTTTAAAAAGAATAATTCTTGGTTATCGGCTTATGAATTATTGTCAACAGCAATCATAGTGGATGGAAAAACGATTACACCAGAATTAAAGTTTCATGATACAGGTTGGAATTTAATCGTAAAAAGTCCATTTACAAAAAAAACACTATTTTTAAAAGAAGACGGAAAATTTTTCACAAATTAATATTTAATCAAATGAGAGCAACCTTTTTGTCAATAAAATTAATTGTTTTTATAGGTTTAATATTGCTTTTTGTTAACTGTACAAAACAAGTTAAAACCGATAATAAGCATACTGAAGATTTAAAAATAATTGGATATGTGGCGGGTTATGAAAATTATGATATAGCAAAAGTTGATGCAACAAAACTAACACATATAAATTATGCATTTGCCAATATCGTTGAAGGGAAGCCAAAATTTGAGCTAGACATAGATGCTATAAAGATTTCCAAATTAATAGCGTTAAAAAAAGTAAATCCTAATTTGAAAGTTTTGTATTCTATTGGCGGATGGACTTGGTCTGATAAATTTTCGCATATAGCAGCTTATCCAGAAGCAAGAGAAAAATTTGCTAAAAGTAGTGTGCAACTTATGAAAAAATACGGGTTTGATGGTGTGGATTTAGATTGGGAATTCCCTGGACAACGTGCAGAGGATAATGCATTTAGACCTTCAGATAAAGAAAATTTTACTTTACTTTTAGCAGAAATTAGAAAACATTTAGAAAAAGCAGCAATAGCAGATAAAACCCATTATTTACTAACAATAGCTTCAGGCGCAGACCAAGCGTATATTGATAATACTGATTTGGCAAAAGCTCAGGAATACCTAGACTTTATAAATGTAATGTGTTATGACTTTTACAATGGCTGGTTTTATCAAACAGGGCATCATGCTAATTTGTATCCTTCAGAAAAAGAAAAATTTAAAGGTAATAGTGGGCAGGAAGCAATAAATAGACATATAAAAGCTGGAGTACCTGCTAATAAATTGGTTATGGGAATTCCGTTTTATGGCAGGCAATGGAGTAAAGTAAGCTTGAACAAAGATGGGTTGTACCAAACCGCGATGACTACTGGAGTTATTGTGCCATATTGGGATATCATCAAAAAAATAAAATCTGGTAATTTTAAGAAAGGTTACGATAATTCTGCGAAAGCTTCCTATTTATGGAATGCTATCGATAGTGTTTTTATATCGTGGGAAACACCTAAAGAAATAAAATTAAAAACAGAATTCATTAAAGAAAAAGGCTTAGGAGGCGCTATGTTTTGGGAATATAGTTTGGATAAAGATCAAGAATTATTAAATGCACTTTCTAAAAATATGAAATAAACAATTATGAGAACCTAAATACCAATAGATATTATTATTAACGAATTACAACCGACCTATAAAAATAATAAATTAGAGTAGATGAAAATTTAACTGCTAACAAAAAACTAATTAAAATGAAAATAATACATATAATTTTAGGCTTTGCATTGCTTTCTTGTGCGATTGCATGTAGTCAAAAACAAGAAAAAAACTACCACAATAAAGAGCGTGTAAACGAGAAAAAATTAGCATTTGATTTCGGTGTTTGGATTACTTCCAAAAAAGAAAAGAAAAATGCAGAGTATGCAGCAGAATTTAAAAAATACAAAGATGGTGGTATTGACGAGATTTTAATAAATACAAATACAGATCCAAAAGAATTGGAACGTTTAGTGCCAATTGCAACCAAAGAAGGTTTAAAAGTTCATGCGTGGATTATGGCTGTAAACCGTCCTGGAGATACAGTTGCATTAAAACACCCAGAATGGTATCAAGTAAGTCGCGAAGGAAAATCTTGTTTCGATACTAGGCCTTATGTGGATTATTACCAATGGTTGTGTCCAACAAGAGAAGCATCAAGAAATCATATTTTAGGTTTGGTAGAAGGATTATCGAAGGTAGAAGGAATTGAAAGTGTTCATTTAGATTATATTCGTTTTCCAGACATTTTTTTACCTATTGGATTGTTACCAAAATACAATTTAGTGCAAGATACAGAAATGGCAGAGTACGATTTTTGCTATTGTGATGCATGTGTAAATGCTTTTGAGAAAATACATCATAAAAACCCAAGAGAAAGCAAAAATACTGCGATTGATATGGAATGGAAAAATTTTCGCTTAAATGCCATAAAAGCTTTGGTAGACGATGCTTATAAAATTGTACATAGTAACAATAAAAAATTAACAGCAGCTGTATTTCCTTACCCAGAAATGGCAGATCACATGGTGCGTCAAAGATGGGATAAATGGAATATAGACGAGGTATATCCAATGATTTATCACGGGTTTTATAACGAAGAAATCGACTGGATTGGATATGCAACCAAACAAGGAGTTACCGATTTAAAAGGGAAAGATGTAGGTGTAAATACAGGTGTTTATTTACCTCCTTTTACCTCTAACGAAGAGTTAAAAGAAGCCATTTTGTTGGCGAAAGAAAATGGTGCAAAAGGAGTAACATTTTTTGATGGACCACAATTAACGGACGAATACTTAAAAACAATTAGAGAAACAAAAGCGTTATTTTCTAAATAGTTATGCAAAAACAAAGCTTTTTTCTTACCATCCTATTAGTACTTTTTTTTAATTGTACCAAAGAAGAAAAAAATGCTGTAAAACTAACGAGTTTTGTAAATCCGTTTATTGGTACAGATGGTCCTGGAAACACATATCCAGGAGCAACAATGCCTTTTGGAATGGTACAATTGAGCCCAGATATAGGTATTCCAGGATGGGATAGAATTGCAGGGTATTACTACCAAGATTCCATAATTTCTGGTTTTTCGCATATGCATTTAACAGGAACAGGTGCTGGAGATTTGTACGATATTTTGGTAATGCCAACCAATAGTAAGTTCTCTAAAAGAATAAAAGAAAATAATTTTAAACCTTTTTCGAGTTTTTCTCACGACAAAGAAACAGCTTCTCCAGGATATTATGCTGTAGATTTATTAGATTACAATATCAAAGTAGCAATTACTGCAACAAACCGAACAGGAATTCATAAATATACGTTTCCAAAAGATTCGTTGTCGCAAATTCATATCGATTTGGGGTATGCCTTAAATTGGGATCGTCCTACAGATACGAAAATAAAAGTGGTAAACAATACGACTATTAGAGGTTACAGAAAATCTACAGGTTGGGCAAAAGACCAACGCGTTTATTTTCAAATTGAAGTTTCCAAGCCTTTTAAATCGTATGAATTATATCAAAATGATAGTTTAGTTGTTGATGTAGCAAAAGGAAAAAACACCAAAATTATTTTAAATTATACTACAGAAAAAGCGGAAGAAATTATCTTAAAAACAGGATTATCAACAGGAAATATAGCAGGCGCAAAATTATCATTAGAAAAAGAAGCTCCTCATTTTAATTTCGAAACATATAGAAAAGCAGCAGAAAATGTTTGGGAAAAACAGCTTCAAAAAATTAAAATAGAAACAAAAGATAGTACCAAAAAACATATTTTTTATACAATGCTATACCAAAGTATGTTAGCACCAACTTTGTTAAGCGATTTAAACGGAAATTATAAAGGCGCAAACGATACCATTATGAATGCAGATGGTTTTGATAGGTATGACACGTTTTCTCTATGGGATACTTACAGAGCAGCACATCCATTATACACGATTTTACACCCAAATAAAGTGTCGGATATGATACAATCGATGTTGGCACATTACAAAGAAACAGGTCTATTACCAGTTTGGTCTATGCAAGGAAACGAAACCAATATGATGATTGGTTATCACGCAGTTCCAGTAGTCGTTGACGCTTATTTTAAAGGGATTAATTTTGATGCACAATTAGCTTACCAAGCCTGCAAAGCAAGTGCGATGGATAATGCTCGACAAATAGATGTTTATAAAGAATTAGGTTTTGTTCCCATTGATGTAAAACATGAAAATTGGTCGGTTTCTAAAACCTTAGAATATGCTTACGACGATTGGTGTATTGCGAAATTTGCTAAAAAATTAGGAAAAGAAGACGATTATCAATATTTTTTAAAGCGTTCCGAAAATTGGCGAAATGTATATGATGCACAAAGTTCATTTATGCGTCCGAAATATAAAAAAGGGAATTTTATCGAAAAATTCATTCCTAAAGAATATACACCTTACTTCTGCGAAAGTAATGCTTGGCAATATGTTTGGAATGTTCCACAAAATATAGAAGGGTTAATAAAATCGATTGGTGGAGAAGAACGATTTGAGCAAAAATTAGATTCTATGTTTACCTTAAACCCTTTGCCAGAAGATAAATTACCTATTTTTAGCACAGGAATGATTGGGCAATATGCGCATGGAAATGAACCGAGTCATCATGTGGGGTATTTGTATAATTACATAAATAAACCTTGGAAAACACAAAGTATCATTAGAGAAATTTTAGAAACACAATATAAAAACGAACCAAATGGACATTGTGGAAATGAAGATTGTGGGCAAATGTCTTCTTGGTATATTTTAAGTTCTTTAGGCTTTTATCCAGTAAACCCAGCACAAGGAATGTATAGTTTTGGTTCGCCAATTTTCGATAAAGCAACTATTAATTTAGAAAATGGAAATCAATTTACAATCGAAGCGATTAACAATTCAACAGAAAATAAATATATCCAATCTATTTCCTTGAATAATAAAAGAATAAATCGAAATTACATTTGCCATAAAGAGATTGCAAACGGAGGAAAACTCATTTTTAAAATGGGAAATAAACCCGCTAAAAATAATACATATCACCTAGGAATATCATCAAAAATTTATTAATCAAAAATATTTAAAATGAACAAAAGAGTTACATTACTATTAGTTGTTATCTGTTTTTCAATAAAAGGATTTAGTCAAGACAACCCTTTTTGGTTAAACGAAAATAAAAATGAAGATAATAGAGAGCCGATGCATGCTTCTTATTATGTTTTCGAAAATGAAGCATTGGCTAAAAAAGGTGATTGGAAAGCATCGAAAAACTATTTAGATTTAAACGGAATTTGGAAATTCAAATGGATCGAAAATGCGACAGATTTACCAAAAGATTTTCAAAAAATAACCTTTAATGATCGCAGTTGGCACGATTTTAAAATTCCTGCAACTTGGGAAGTGAATGGTTATGGATATCCAGTATATCTAAACACTTCTTACGAATTTGATAAAATATTAAAGAAAAATCCACCAATTGTTCCAGCGAAAGAAAATCACGTTGGTATTTATAGAAGAGAAATTAATGTCGATAAAAATTGGAAAGGAAAAGAGATTTTCCTTCACGTAGGTGCAGCAAAATCGAATTTAACAGTTTGGGTAAATGGCGAATATGTTGGGTATGGAGAAGATGGAAAATTACCGCAAGAATTTAACGTAACGAATTTTTTAAAACCTGGTAAAAACACCTTTGTTTTTAAAGTAATGCGTTGGAATGATGGTTCGTATTTGGAATGTCAAGATTTTTGGAGAATGAGCGGAATTACCAGAGAAACGTTTTTATATGCTCGTAATAAAACGCATTTAATAGATTTTCAAATCTTACCAAGTTTAGATGCTTCTTACAAAAACGGCGCTTTAAAAATTACAACATCGATTTCAAACCTAGAAAAGAAAAATAAATATGCTTTAGAAGTTCAACTAAAAGATGGCGATAAAATTATAGATAAAAAAGAATTAAATAAAAAGCAATTACAGCAAAAATCAACTTTTAATTTTTCAGTAAAAAACACCAAAAATTGGAGTGCAGAAATTCCGAATCTTTACACAGTAAATTTTGTTCTAAAAGATAAAAGAGGACAAGTCGTAGAATTTATTTCGAAGAAAATAGGTTTTAGAACTTCAGAAATTAAAAACGGACAATTATTAGTAAATGGGCAACCTATTTATATAAAAGGTGTAAATCGCCACGAAACAGACCCAACAACTGGGCAAACCATTTCTAAGGAAAGAATGGAGCAAGATATAAAGGTGTTGAAAGAATTCAATATCAACGCAGTTCGAACTTCACACTACCCAAATGACCCTTATTTTTACGATTTATGTGATAAATACGGAATTTATGTTGTAGACGAAGCCAATATAGAATCTCATGGAATGGGGTATAATATAACACAAACATTGGCAAACAAACCCAACTGGGAATTGGCACATTTACAACGAGTAGAAAGAATGGTTATTCGCGATAAAAACCATCCTTCGATTATAATTTGGAGTATGGGAAATGAAGCAGGTCATGGTTATAATTTTTATAGATCGTATTTAAGAATTAAAGAATTAGATAGTTCAAGACCAGTGCAATACGAAAGAGCCTCTGTTGGTGGTTGGGCAGGTAAAAATTTAGTGTTCGATTGGGATTCCGACCTTGTGGTACCTATGTATAATCCACCAAGTTCTATGATCGAATATGCAAAAGCAAACCCCAATTATAAAAAACCATTTATACAATGCGAATATGCGCATGCAATGGGAAATTCTATGGGTAATTTAAAAGACTATTGGGATATTATTAGAAAATACAAAGTATTTCAAGGTGGTTTTATTTGGGATATGATAGACCAATCTGTCTATAAAAAACGAAAAGACGGAACTGTAATTTTTGCTTATGGTGGCGATTTCGGTCCAAAAGATGTACCAAGTGATAATAACTTTTTAAATAATGGTGTTTTTAATCCAGAAAGAGAACCAAACCCGCATGCATTTGAGGTAAAGAATGTATATCAAAACATTTTAACTTCTTGGGCAGATAAAAATAAGGTTTCCGTAAAAGTTTTTAACGAATTTTTCTTTAAAGATTTAAGTAGTGTTTCTTTAAAATGGGAATTATTATTAGATGGTAAGGTTTCTCAAAAAGGAAAAATAGAAAATTTAGAGGTAAATCCGCAAGCATCTAAAACGTATAAATTACCTGTAAATTTATCAGGAAAACAATTTAGCGAAGCTTTGGTAAATATAACTTATCATATAAAAAACGATGAACCTTTTTTACCAAAAGGTTATAAAATAGCATCAGAACAATTGAGTTTAGAAGGAAGCTGGAAAAACGATATCTCTGTAAAAGGTGCTAACAGAATGAATGTTGAAAATGGTACTTCAAAAATTACTTTTAAAAGCGATAAAACAAGTATTACTTTCGATAAAAATACAGGCTTAATTGCTGGATATACATTTAACAATCAAAATATATTAAAAGAAAACACGCAAATTCACCCAAATTTTTGGAGAGCACCCAATGATAATGATATGGGAGCAGGCTTTCAGAAAAAGTTTTTAGCATGGAAAAACCCCATGAAAGAGGCAAAACTTACCAATTGGGATTATGCTACAACAGCAGATAATAAAGTAGTTGTAAAAGCAAATTATACCTTGCCAACAGTACATTCTAAATTAGCTTTAACATACGAGATAAATAGCAATGGCGAAATTAATATCGAGCAATCTATAGATATTGATGCCTCAAAAAAAGTATCTATTTTACCAAGATTTGGAATGGAAATGGTGTTGCCGAAAAAGTTTAATTCAATTTCTTATTATGGTAGAGGTCCTTTCGAAAATTATATCGATAGAAATTACAGTGCTAAAGTTGGGGTGTATAATCAAACCGTTTCAGAGCAATACTATCCATACATTCGTCCGCAAGAAACTGGGCATAAAACAGATGTTCGTTGGTGGAGTTTATCGGATGGGAAATCAACAACGATTAAAATACAATCAAATACACTTTTTGGAGCAACTGCGCTTCATTATTTAACTGCCGATTTAGATGACGGACTTAAAAAAGACCAAAGAAATGCTGCAGATATTAAAGAAAGAGATGTAACAAATTTACAGTTAGATTATAAGCAAATGGGCTTAGGAAGTATCGATAGTTGGGGGGCATGGCCAATGAAAAAATACAGGCTTTCAGAAAAATCGTATACCTATAAATTTAAAATAACACCTTCAACAAAATAATTTAAAAACAATATAAATGAAGTTTACCTATAAATACATTGTTTTAATTTTAGTAATTACAATAGTGTCTTGCAAAAAAGACAGAAATTTTACTTCGGAAGATATTCAGCTAATTCCTAAACCAGCAGAATTTAAATTAGAAAAAGGAAGTTTTGAATTTAATAAAAACACAAAATTTTTTATTAATAATGATGAACAAATGCAAGCTTCAGAAATTTTAGCAAGTAAGTTTAAAACCGTTACAAATTGGAATTTAGAAGCTGTAAAAGAAGCACCTTCTTCTAATTACATTCAATTTATAGTAAATAACGATTTAGAAAAAGAAGCCTATACACTAAATGTGAACAACAATGTAATTAAAATTGAAGCGAGTAATTTTTCAGGTTTTTTATATGGGGTTGAAACAATTCGTCAATTATTACCAGCAGAAATCGAAAGCGATAAACCTGTTAAAAATATAACTTGGGAAATTCCAAATATTACGATTACAGATGCTCCTCGTTTTAAATGGCGTGGTTTAATGTTAGATGTTTCCAGACATTTTTTCGAAAAAGAATATGTTTTAAAAACAATAGATCGTTTGGCATATTTAAAAATGAACACACTTCATTTACATTTGGTAGACGATCAAGGATGGCGTATAGAAATTAAAAAATACCCAAAACTAACAGAAGTAGGTGCTTGGAGAGTAGACCAAGAAAACAAACCATGGAATGGTAGATACACTGCAAAATTAGGCGAAAAAGCTACTTATGGAGGTTTCTACACACAAGAAGATATTAAAGAAATTGTTGCGTATGCAAAACGTAGAGGAGTAAATGTAGTGCCAGAAATAGAAATGCCAGCACACGTTACAAGTGCAATTGCATCTTATCCAGAATTCTCTTGTTTAGAAAAACCGGTAACTGTTCCTTCTGGCGGATTGTGGCCAATTACAGATATTTATTGTGCAGGAAAAGATACAACTTTCGAATTTTTACAAGATGTTTTAACGGAAGTCATGGATTTATTTCCATCGAAATATATTCATGTTGGTGGAGACGAAGCAACGAAAACCAATTGGAAAACCTGTAAAGATTGTCAAAAAAGAATGAGAACGGAAGGTTTGCATGATGTAGAAGAATTACAAAGTTATTTTATAAAACGTATGGAACGTTTTATCAGTTCTAAAGGGCGAATTTTAATTGGTTGGGACGAAATTTTAGAAGGTGGTTTAGCTCCAGGAGCAACAGTTATGAGTTGGCGAGGTGTAAAAGGTGGTTTAGAAGCATCTAAACAAGGGCATGATGTGGTGATGAGCCCAGGAACACATTGTTATTTCGACCATTATCAAGGGCCTATGGATACAGAACCTAAAGCTTGGGGAGGTTATACTCCAGTGAGTAAAGTGTATAAATTTGACCCTGTTGTAAAATCTATGACAAAAGAACAGGCAAAACATGTTTTGGGAGGGCAAGCCAATTTATGGGCAGAATATATTTCAACAACATCGCAATCGGAATATATGATTTTTCCAAGATTAACAGCATTATCTGAAGTGCTTTGGAGTTCGAAAAAGAATAGAAGTTGGCAGGAGTTTACTCCACGTTTAAAATCGATGTTTACACGTTACGATTTTCAAGGAATTAATTATGCTAAAAGTGCCTATACCATTTCTACTGAAACTCAAGTGAATGATACAACAAATGTAATTTCAATAGCGCTTAAAAACGAATTTCCTAATTCAGATATTCGTTACGTTTTAAATAATGTATCATTAGATAACGAAGCAATTCCTTACAAAAAACCAATAGAATTAAAAGAAACAACAACCATAAAAGCATCAGTATTTAAGGATGACAAACCAGTAGGAAAAATATTTAAAAAAACGTTTAAATATCATAAAGCAGTTGGTAAAAAAGTAACTTATCTAACAAAATATAGCGATAGTTATAAAGGTACAGGAGCAAAAAATATGACCAATATTATTAGAGGTTCTAAAAATTTCCATGATGGCCAATGGCAAGCTTGGATTGGGAACGATATGGAAGTTGTTATCGATTTAGAAACACCAACAGAAATTAGTAAAGTAAGTGTAGGAGCTATGGATCATCAAGGTCCTGGAATCTATTATCCAACGAAAGTAGAAGTATTATTATCTAACGATGGAAAGAATTTTAAAAGAGCGGGTTTAATAGATAGAGCGTTAAAAGTGAGCCCGAATATCGAAATTAAAGATTTTATTATTAACTTTAAGAGTGAGAGAGCGAGGTATGTAAAAGTGATTGCAAAGAGCGTTAAAAAAACACCAAATGGAGGTGGAGCATGGTTGTTTGTAGATGAGATTGTCGTAGAATAATTTAGTTATCTAACTATATAGGCTTGTTATTTGTCGAATTTTTTCGGCTATTTCATAAGGTTTGTATATGTTGAAGTCGAACTCGTAAAGAATTCAAAAAAAAACATGAATCTGTCTATGGGGAGAAGGTTTCCTTGCAATTTTACAAATTGTGAGGTTAAACCTGAAATTAGATCTGCTGAGTTTACCTGTTAATTAATAATTTGTTGTAATGGCCCAGTTAAAAGGCGTAAAATCATTTAAATTAGCACTGTACTTTATAATACCATTTATTTTGGTATTGTTAATTAAGTATAAAATAAGCAAAAACAATGGCGATTATTTACCAGTAAATAGTCAAGCTAATAATACAATTTATACCTCAAAATCAGGGAGTAGAGACCTTAAACTTCCTGAGACAATCGATTATATTTTTCATGTAAAACCAATCCTTTCAGATCGTTGTTATTTGTGTCATGGGCCAGATGAAGGAACTCGTGAAGCAGGTTTAAGATTAGATACAAAAGAAGGAGCTTATGCTGCCATTGGAGCAAATTTAGATAGGCATGCAATTGTTCCTGGAAATACAGAAGCAAGTAGATTGGTATTCAAAATTAATACCAAAGATCCGCAACAAATAATGCCTCCAATTCGCTCTAATCTTACCTTAACAGATTACGAAAAAGCAGTACTTTCTAAATGGATTGAACAAGGTGCCGTTTGGAAAGGTCATTGGGCATTTACACCACCTGTAAAAACGGAAATTCCAAAAGTAACGAATTCAGATTGGGTAAATAACAAGATAGATTTTTTCATTCTTAAAAAATTGGAAGAAAAAGGATTGCAACCTTCAGAAAAAGCGACCAAAGAAAAACTCATCAGAAAAGTGTACTTCGATATTACAGGATTACCACCAAGTATTAAAGATATCGACAATTTTATAAATGACAATGCAGAGAATGCATACGAAAAAATAGTTGACAAATTATTAGCTTCGAAAGCCTATGGAGAGCGCATGACTTCCAATTGGCTAGATGTTGCCAGATATGCAGACACACATGGATATCAAGACGATTTAGAACGAGTAATGTGGCCTTGGAGAGATTGGGTTATTAATGCTTATAACAAAAATTTACCTTATGATAAATTTATAAAATGGCAAGTTGCAGGCGATTTGTTACCAAACGCAACAATGGAGCAAATTGTAGCGACTGGTTTTAATAGAAATCACAAAATTACGCAAGAAGGTGGGGTAATTGATGAAGAATATAGAGTAGAATATGTAATGGACAGAACCAATACAACTTCTACAGCATTGTTAGGTTTAACGATGGAATGTGCAAGATGTCACGATCATAAATACGATCCCATTTCCCAAAAAGAATTTTATGGATTTTATAGTTTTTTCAATAAAGTAAAAGAAAAAGGAAGAATAGATTATGATGAAATTCCAGAACCAAACATTAAAATCACCAACAAAGAAATTCAAGAAACGTTAGCATTTATAAACAAACCAGATTCTATTCCAGAACTGAATCTTATGGTAATGAAAGACGATGCTCCAAAACGTAAAACATTTATTTTAAAAAGAGGTGAATACGATGCACCTACAGAAGAAGTAAATGCAGGAACTCCAGAAGCAGTTTTACCATTTACAGATGAATTTCAAAAAGACAGATTAGGGTTAACAGAGTGGCTTTTTAATAATAAAAATCCTTTAACAGCAAGAGTTGCTATCAATAGAATATGGCAACAAATATTCGGAACAGGAATTGTTTCTACAGTAGACGATTTTGGAAACCAAGGAGCATTGCCAACACACCCAGAATTATTAGATTGGTTAGCAGTTACTTTTAGAGAAGAAGGTTGGGATACCAAAAAAATGATTAAAATGATGGTCATGTCCAGCACATACCAACAAAGTTCTAAAGTAACATCAGAATTATTGGAATTAGACCCAAATAATTTATTGTTAGCGCGAAGTTCTCGAAGTAAATTAACAGCAGAAATGATTAGAGATAACGCTCTGGCTGTAAGTGGTTTGTTAGTTGAGAAAATTGGCGGACCAAGTGTAAAACCTTATCAACCAAAAGGATTGTGGGCAGAAACAACTTCAGGACAAGGACTTACAAAATATATTATAGACTCTGGAGAAGGCAAATACAGAAGAAGTTTATATACGTTTTGGAAACGAACAGTTCCACCACCATTTATGATAACTTTCGATGCTGCTTCACGAGACTTATGCTCTGTAAAACGCCAAAAAACAAGTACTCCATTACAAGCTTTGGTGATGTTAAACGATCCTCAATTGATGGAAGCGTCGAAACATTTAGCGGAAAAAACATTAAGTCATAAAGAGTGGACAGATTTAGATAGAATAAAAAACATATTTAAAGCCATTACATCACGAACTCCTAAAGAAGATGAAGTAGATAGTTTATTGGAGTATTTAGAATCTTCGAAAGAAGCTTTTAAAACCTCAAACAAGGCTAAAAATGCAGAGGTAGATTCATCAAATAAAGAACATTATGCGTTTACAATATTAACAAGTTTATTATTTAATCTTGATGAAGCAATAGTTAAAGGATAATATTATGGAAGAACTAAACAAACATTTTATCAATAATAACAGAAGACATTTTTTAAAAAAGCTTGGTTTTGGAATTGGTGGTTTAGCAACAGCTTCCTTATTAAACCCTTTTGGAGCTTTTTCAGGAAAAGAACAATTAGATTCTTTAGGCTTGAACTTGCCTCATTTTGCCCCAAAAGCAAAACGTATTATCTATCTTTTTCAAAGTGGAGGTCCATCGCAATTAGAACTTTTCGATTATAAACCTTTATTGAATAAAATGAGAGGTAAAGATTTGCCAGAATCCGTTAGAAATGGACAACGTTTAACAGGCATGACTTCTGGGCAAGATAGTTTTCCATTAGTTGGAAGTAACTTTAAATTCAAACAACATGGAGAATCTCGGGCTTGGGTTAGCAATTTAATGCCTTATACAGCAAAAATTGTAGACGAACTTTGTTTCGTTAAATCGATGCATACAGAAGCAATCAATCACGATCCAGCAATAACATTTTTTCAAACAGGTTCGCAACAAGCAGGAAGACCAAGTATGGGGTCGTGGATGAGTTACGGATTGGGAAGTTTAAATGAAAATTTACCAGCATTTACGGTTTTAT
Source organism: Polaribacter cellanae (assembly GCF_017569185.1). Taxonomy (NCBI): domain Bacteria; kingdom Pseudomonadati; phylum Bacteroidota; class Flavobacteriia; order Flavobacteriales; family Flavobacteriaceae; genus Polaribacter; species Polaribacter cellanae. The sequence continues at coordinate 3,497,899 of NZ_CP071869.1, forward strand.
TATCCAGAGGAACAGGTCGTCCTTTTTCTCAACCTTTGTATTCGCGTTTATGGGGAAATGGTTTTTTAAGTTCGTTACATCAAGGAGTTCAATTTAGATCTGGAAAAGATCCTGTTTTATATCTAAAAGATCCAGAAGGAATGACACGTGGTGAGCGTAGAAAAATGTTGGATTACATTAGTGAATTGAATTATAAACAAGAACAAGAGTTTGGCGATCCAGAAATAAATAGTAGAATTGCGCAATATGAAATGGCATATCGCATGCAAACTTCTGTGCCATCAACTATGAATGTAGATGATGAGCCAGAGCATATCATTAAAATGTATGGAGCCGATTCTAAAACACCAGGAACGTATGCAGCGAATTGTTTGTTGGCAAGACGTTTGGCGGAAAAAGACGTTCGTTTTGTACAATTGTATCATATGGGATGGGACCAACATTTCGATTTACCTTCACAAATAGAAAAGCAAGCCAAAGATATCGATCAGGCAACAGCAGCTTTAATTTTAGATTTAAAACAAAGAGGATTATTAGAAGATACACTTGTGGTTTGGGGTGGCGAATTCGGACGAACAAATTACAGCCAAGGTACGCTAACAGACACTAATTATGGTAGAGATCATCATCCAAAATGCTTTACCATGTTTATGGCTGGTGGAGGTGTAAAGCCAGGTTTTACTTATGGAGAAACAGATGAGTTTGGTTACAATATTGTAAAAGACCCAATGCATGTACACGATTTACAAGCAACAATTATGAATCAAATGGGAATAGATCACACCAAGTTTACATACAAACACCAAGGAAGACGCTTCAGATTAACAGATGTTTCTGGGCACGTTATTAACGATATTTTAACCTAATTTATGAGTCGAAGAGCATTTTTAAAACAATCTTCCTGTGCTTCATTAGGCATTTTATTTGCGCCAATGTATAGCAATGCTTTGCATTCTAATAATGAAAAAGATGTTGTTATTGGGCACAATTCTCATCAATATAAAGTGAATATGAATTGGGGAAATTTAGATCCTCTAAAAACACCTGTAAAAGATTGTCATGAAATTGTGCAAGATTCTAAAGGGCGTATTGTTTTATTAACAAATCATACCAAAAACAATATTATTATTTATGATAAATCTGGAAAATTGCTCGAAACTTGGGGAACACAATATCCAGGAGGACATGGTTTGACTTTATGTAAAGAAAATGGCGAAGATTTTTTGTTGATTACAGATTATGAAAGACACCAAATTATAAAAACTACCATTAATGGTAAAGTCGTTTTTGAGGTCGATTATCCAGCAGAAACAAGAAAATATAAAAGCAAAGAAGAATTTAAACCTACAGAAACTACGGTTTTAGAAAATGGCGATTTTTATGTGGCAGATGGTTATGGAAATCAATATATAACACATTACAACCACAAAGGAGAATTACAAAATATCTTTGGAGGAAAAGGAACAGGCGATTCTCAATTTTTAAATGCACATGGAATTTGTTATGATAATAGAGATAAAAACAACCCTTCACTTTTAATTTCTGCAAGAGAAATGAATGTGTTAAAGAGGTTTAGTTTAGATGGAAAATATATATCATCAATCGAAGTTCCAGGCGCATTAATTTGCAGACCAGTAATTCATAAAAGTGATATTTATTTTGCAGTTTTAAAATCGAAAAAAGCACCCAATAGCGATTCTGGTTTTTTATTGATTATGGACGAAAATAACCAAGTTGTTTCTTGTCCTGGAGCAACTGCACCAACTTATAACAATAGCAATTTAGAAGAATTATATCAAACGATACGATTGTTTCAATATCCACATGATGTGTGTATAGATAATGATGAAAATATCTATGTAGCGCAATGGAATTCTGGGCAAACCTATCCCATAAAGCTAACAAGAGTATGAGGCTAAGAGTATTTGTATTTGTATTTATTTTAGCGTTATTGCTTTTAAATTGTAAAAAGAATAAAGAAACTTCCTTTTTACAAGAAAATCAGGTTCGTATTACGCAACCGAGATTAGTTGCAACCAATCAATTCATAGATTCTGTAGCAATACTTACTGCCAATTTAAAATTAGAAGGAGCCAAAATATATTATACAGATAATGGAGAGAACCCAACTGAAAAATCTACAGCATATACCAAGCCAATAAAAGTTTTTAAACCAGGTGTTTATAAATTTAAAGCCTATCACACAGATTGGAAACCAAGTAAAATTGTAGAAAAAGTATTTTACAAAAGAGGATTTCCAATTGAAAAAATCGTTTGGGATACAAAACCAAGTAAAAAATACAAAGGAGTTGGTTTATCAACCTTAAATAACAACCAAAAAGCAGGTATAGATTTTAAAGACGAACAATGGTTAGGGTTTGATACGATTGCAAAAGCAAGCTTGACTTTAAAAAATGTAACATTTGTAAAATCACTAAATATCGGGTATTTAAAAGACCCAGGATCTTGGATTTTTCCTCCTGAAAGGATTAAAGTTGAAACCTCGAAAGATGGTATTCATTTTAAAAATAAAACGATTGAAATTCAACCTTTAGAAAAAGTATCGTCAATTTCTATAGAATATGCAGATATTGAAATAAATGAAGACATTAAGTTTTTACGAGTAGAAGTGAGAAATACAGCTTCAATTCCAGATTGGCATGAAGGAAAAGGTACAAAAGGTTGGCTTTTTATGGATGAATGGATTTTAAAATAAGCGCTTATTAGATGAGATTTTTAAGTACAAAAAATATTTTGGTTTTTACATTAATACTAACGGTTGTAATTGTTAGTATTATTGAATCTTCAAGATTTGTTTTGTTTTTAGGAAGATTTCATCCATTAATTTTACACTTGCCAATTGGCGCATTAATTTTAACGCTATTTATTGATATTGTTGGAAGAATAAACAATAATTATCCAAAACAAACAGTACAATATGCACTTGGGTTTTCGGCCTTTTTTGCAGTTTTAGCATGTTATTTAGGCTATTTTTTATCTTTTGAAGGCGGTTATGACAAAGATACTTTAGATACACATTTATGGTTAGGAGTTGTTTCAGCAATTTTAATTATTGGTCTTTTTCTATTCAGTAAAGTTGAAAATAAAAAATCTTCAAGACTTTTTTTTCCAGCTTTTATTATCACATTTATAGTGATAAGTTTTGCGGGACATTATGGAAGTGTATTAACACACGGAAGCGATTTTTTAACGCAATATGCAAAGGCTCCTCCAAAAGCAAAGGTTATAAAAGAGATTGATAGCTTAGATATTTATGAAGATGTTGTTTTTAAAATATTGGACGAAAAATGTATTCAATGCCATAACCCCACAAAAAGAAAAGGTGAATTGGCTTTAAATTCATCAGAAAATATTTTAAAAGGAGGCAAAAACGGCTCTGTTATCGAAAAAGGAAATGCGAGCAATAGTTTAATTTACACGAGCTTGTTTTTACCAATTTCAGATAAAAAACATATGCCACCAGAAGGAAAACCCCAATTGACAAAAGAGGAAGTGAGGCTTGTAGAATACTGGATAAATAATCAAGCGTATTTTAATGAAAAAATAGCGAACTTACCTAAAAATGATACTTTAAATAAAATGCTTACAAAGTATCTTGTTTTTGAGAAAGTTAAAATTAAAGAAGCTTCTGTAAGCACTATTAATGAAGCTAAAGAAGTCGGTTTTTCAGTGTTAAAATTAGTGCCAAATCAGCCAGAACTTAGTGTTAAGTTTCAAAAAGAGAAAATTACAATAGATGCTTTAAAAACATTAAATAACCTTAGAGAACAAATTATTGAGTTAGATTTAAGTAATACTTTTTTGACAGATGCTATGGTTTCAGATTTAAAGGAGTTTAAGAATCTTCAGAAATTATCTTTAAATAATACAAAAATTACAAATAAATCGTTGGCGAATTTTCACAATTCAAAAAGACTTAAAGTATTAAATTTATACAACACAAAAATAACAAATAAAGGCTTAGATGTTTTTTTAAAACACGTAGTTCCAGAAGATATTTACATTTGGGAAACTGATGTAGAAAAAGACTTTATCGCTAAATTAGAATTCGAATATAAAACAGACTTACATGCAGGTGTCGCAGACGGATTTGTGGAAATTACCAAACTAGAATCTCCAACATTTCTTACTGATAAAAACCTTTTTGTAAACACGCTTACTGTTAAATTAGCTTCTAAAATTAAAAATGTAAAAACATATTATACGCTTGATGGTTCCGAACCAGATTCCACTTCTTTAAAATATACCGATAAAATAGTTTTAAAAAACGCTGCACATTTAAAATTAAGAGGATTTAAAAAAGGCTGGTTGCCGAGCGATATCGTTGAAAAAGAATTTTTTAAGATAAAACATAAAGTTGAAAATTATCAATTGGTAAGTCCGCCAGACGCCAGGTATCCAGGAAGCTCAAAACTATTCGATTTAAAACAAGAAGACAAATCTTTTAAAGATGGAGGCTGGGCAGGTTTTATAGGAGATAATATAGATGTTACCATTGATATAGGAACCATAAAAGAGATAGATAAAATTTCTGTAAATTGCTTAGAAAATACGGTTAATTGGATATTTTTCCCCAAAAAAGTAACTGTATATTCTTCAGTAAATAAAAATATAGGATTTAAAAAAATAGGAGAATTAAAAATTAACAGAAAAGGAAAACATGGAGAGGGTACAATTGTAAAAATGTACGATGTTAACATACCAAACACGAAAACACAATTTATAAGAGTCGTTGTAGAAAATTACGAAACACTTCCAAAATGGCATGAAGGTGCTGGTAAAAACGCCTGGCTTTTTGTAGATGAAATTTTAATACATTAAATATATTGGCATGAAAAAAAAGATAATAATACTATTTGTATGTTGTTTTGTAAGCAGTTTAAGTATTGCTCAAAAAAAGGAATTAAGTAAAGAAAAACGTTTAGAATGGTTTAAAGATGCGAAGTTGGGTATTTTTATTCATTGGGGAATATACAGCGTTAATGGAATTGACGAATCTTGGTCGTTTTACAATAACTACCTTTCGTATTCAAACTACATGAAACAATTAAATGGCTTTACTGCAAAAAAATACAATCCAGAACGTTGGGCAAAATTAATTAAAGAAAGTGGTGCAAAATATACAGTAATTACAGCAAAACATCATGATGGAGTTGCATTATGGGATACAAAATTTAGCGACTTAAATGTCGTAGACAAAACTCCAGCAAAAAGAGATGTGCTTACGCCGTTTGTAAATGCTGTTCGTAAAGAAAATTTAAAATTAGGAATCTATTATTCTTTGTTAGATTGGTCTAATCCAGATTATCCGAACTTTACAAGAAAAGAAAAACGTTATTTAGAAGATGCAAAAAAATGGAAAGCTTTTACCAAATTTAATTTCGGACAAATAAAAGAGTTAACAAAATATAATCCAGATTTATATTGGTTCGATGGCGATTGGGAACAATCTGCAGAAAAATGGAAAGCCAAAGAAATTCGTGAACTATTATTAGACAAAACACCTACAACAATTATTAATTCTCGATTACAAGGTTATGGAGATTATGCAACGCCAGAGCAAGGTGTGCCAATTACAAAACCCGACAATCCTTACTGGGAATTATGTTTAACGATGAATAATTCTTGGGGCTTTCAACCCAATGATAAAAATTATAAAACATCAAATCAATTGATTCGTATTTTGGTCGACTGTATAAGTATGGGGGGTAATTTGTTGTTAGATATTGGTCCAAAACCAAATGGAACCATTCCTAAAGAACAAGTAGCTATTTTAAAAGATTTAGGAAGATGGACTAAAAAACACGAATCTGCCATTTATGGAACACGAGCAGGAATTCCTTTTGGGCATTTTAATGGTTATACAGCTTTATCTAAAGACAGTACAATCTTGTATTTATATGTTGATAATAAACCAAATGGACCTTTATTAATTAAAGGTTTAAAAAATAAAGTAAACAGAGCTTGGGTCGTTGGAAATGGCACAAAATTAAAAACAAAAGTTGTTGGAAAGCAATATTGGAGTCAGGTTCCAGGATTGTTGTATATCGATTTGCCTGAGCATGTACAAGATAAAGATGTAACAGTAATTGCAGTTTTATTAGACGGAAAAGTAGATTTATATAGAGAAAAAGGGCAAGTAATAGAAAGCAATTAAATTTCCTTCATAAAATTCGGTAACACTTTAATAAGAAAGAATTTCTCCAAAAAAATAAATTAAGAACAGATGAAAAAAAGTAGACAAAGAGCATTAAAATTAATTATAGCGTTCGTTTTAATGCAAAATGGTTTAATGGCTCAGGCTATTTATGAAGATGAGAGATATGTTCCAGAAACAGATCCCTTAGTTTTAGAAAAATTAGATCAATGGCAAGATAAAAAGTTTGGTTTGTTAATGCATTGGGGAACTTATAGCCAATGGGGAATTGTGGAGTCTTGGTCTCTTTGCCCCGAAGATTATGGGTGGTGTGAGAGAAAAAAAGGAGAGAATCCTAAAAATTATTTCGAATATAAAAAAGAATACGAAGGTTTAAAAAAAACCTTCAACCCTGTAAAATTCGATCCAGAGAAATGGGCAAAAGCAGCGAAATATGCAGGAATGAAATACATGGTTTTTACAACAAAACATCATGATGGGTTTTCGATGTTCGACTCTAAATATACAGATTATAAAGTAACAGATTCAGAATGTGCGTTTAGTACGAACCCAAAAGCAAACATTGCAAAAGAAATTTTTAATGCTTTTAGAAACGAAGATATGTGGATTGGGGCTTATTTCTCTAAACCAGATTGGAACAACGAAAATTATTGGGATCCCTATTTTCCACCATTAGGAAGAAATGTAAATTACGACCCTGCTGTATATCCAGAAAAATGGCAAAAATTTGTAGATTTTACACACAACCAAATTTTAGAATTATTAACCGATTATGGTAGCGTAGATATTTTATGGTTAGATGGTGGTTGGGTAAGCAAAAACTCTCAAAAAGAATTAGATCATTTTTATAAAGATAAGCAAAGAGAAAGTTCGACAGGGTTTATCAAGAGTACAATGATTAGTCAAGACATTAAAATGGACGAACTAGTGGCAAAAGCTAGAAAAAAACAGCCAGGTTTAATTGTGGTTGATAGAGCCGTTCATGGGAAAAATCAAAACTATTTAACGCCAGAAAATAGAATTCCAGAAAAAACATTGCCTTATCCTTGGGAATCTTGTATTATTTCTGGAGGAGGATGGTCTTACACACCAGACGCAAAATATATGAGTGGTAGAAAAGGAATTCACACACTTGTAGATGTTGTTGCAAAAGGCGGAAACTTATTGTTAAATGTGGCACCAAGCCCAGAAGGAGAATGGCAACAAGGAGCATACGATTTATTACAAGAATTTGGCGATTGGATGCATGTAAATAATACTGCAATTTATGGAACAAAACCAATTGAGCCCTTTAAAGAGAACAATATTTGTATGACTCAAAACAAAGATGGAAATGTGTTTTTGTTTTATTTAGCAGAAGAAGGAGAAGATAGAATGCCATCCGAAATCGTAGTTAAATCTATCAATCCTAAAAAAGGAACAAAAATTAGTATGTTAGGTTCTAATAAAAAATTGAAGTGGGTACAACAAAAAGAAGGATTCAAAATTATGATTCCAAGATCTTTAAGAAAAAAACCAACGTCAAAATATGCTTGGACATTTAAAATTGAAGAAATAAATCGATAAAATTTAAAATGAAAAAATTCTGTTTTCCAAAAGAAAATCATCTTAAAAATCAAGTAAACTACTGCTGTTTTATCTTAATAGCAGTAGTTTTTATGGTGAATAATAGTTACGCTCAACAACCAGTAGATTATGTAAATCCGTTTATTGGAACTTCCAATTATGGGGCAACAAATCCTGGAGCCATTGCACCAAGAGGCATGGTTAGTGTGTCGCCTTTTAATGTTGCTGGTGCTCCTAATTTACCACACGAAAAAGATAGTAGATGGCTTTCGAACCCTTATGTTTATGAGAATACTTTTTTAACAGGTTTTTCTCATGTGAATTTAAGTGGTGTTGGTTGCCCAGATTTAGGCGTTATTTTAACAATGCCAACCACAGGAAAATTGGAAACAGATTATTTAAAATACGGATCTACATATTCAAATGAAGTTGCAAAAGCTGGCTATTACAGTAACACAATTGATAAATACAATATAAAAGTTGAATCTACAGCTTCTATAAGAACAGGAATTTCTAAATATCATTTTCCACAAGGTCAGTCGAATATATTAATCAATTTGGGTGTTGGTTTAACAAATGAAGAAGGAGGGATGCTAAAAATTGTTTCGGATACTGAAGTTGAAGGCATTCGAAATGTAGGTTCTTTTTGTTACTATAAACCAGAAGAATCGTATCCAGTTTATTTTGTAGCCAAATTTAGCAAACCTGCAGATGAAACTGGAGTTTGGAAAAAACCTAAAAAACAAAATGGTTTAGAAGGACAATGGATGGGCTATAATGGAAAAACACGTTTGTATAAAAACTACAAAAAAGAAGTTCTTGGAGACAGTATTGGAAGTTATTTTACCTATCACTTTAAAAAACCGACAACAGTAGAAGTTAAAATTGGTGTGTCTTATATTAGTATAGCAAATGCCAGAGAAAATTTAAAAAAGGAAACTCAGAATTTTTCTTTTGATGAAATTAATAAAAGCACAAACGCTCAATGGAATAATTTGTTATCAAAAATTGAAGTAGAAGGAGGAACAAAAGACGATAAAACTATTTTTTACACGGCTTTGTATCATACTTTAATTCATCCGAATACCTTAAACGATTACAATGGAGAGTACCCAAGTATGACAAAAAGGGAAACAAAAACCACTAAAGGTAAACGATTTACAGTATTTTCTCTTTGGGATACCTATAGAAGTTTACATTCTTTAATGTCTTTAATTTATCCGAAACAACAATCGGATATGGTAAAAAGCATGTTAAATATATATGATGAAAGTGGTTGGTTACCAAAATGGGAATTAAATGCTACAGAAACCACAACTATGGTTGGCGATCCTGCAGGAATTATTTTAGCAGATACCTATTTACGAGGAATTAAAGATTTCGATGTTAAAAAAGCGTACGAAGCCATGCGAAAAAGTGCGACTCAATTAGAAAATAATCCACTTCGTCCAGGAATTAAAGATTATTTACAAAAAGGATATTTAACGACAACTACCACCAAAAGTGGTTCGGTTTCCACAACCCAAGAATATAATATTACTGACTTTGCAATTGCGCAATTAGCTAAAGAATTAGGAAAAACAGACGATTATAAAGTGTTCTCAAAACGCTCCACATCTTATCGAAATTTGTTTGATAAGGAGTTTAATTTATTAAGACCAAAAAACTATGATGGTTCTTGGTTTACACCATTCAACCCAAATACTGGAGCAAATTTTGAAAAGAATTTAGGATTTATTGAAGGAAATTCTTGGCAATATACTTTTATGGTTTCACACGATGTTAAAGAGTTGATGAGACTTATGGGAGGTAAAAAATCGTTCGTAAAACAATTGGACAAGGTTTTCGACAACAAACAATTCGATATGGCGAACGAACCAGATATTATTTATCCGTATTTGTATAATTATGCCAAAGGATACGAATGGAAAACACAAGACCGAGTTTCATCATTAATTAAAGAATACTTTACCAATAAACCAGCAGGTTTACCAGGAAACGACGATACAGGAACCATGTCTGCATGGTTAATTTATAGCATGATGGGTATTTACCCAAGTTCGCCAGCAGAACCATTATATGCAATTACGAGCCCTGTTTTCGACAAAGTTACCATTCATTTAGATAATCGTTATTATAAAAACGATACGTTAGTAATTACTTCAAATGCCTCAGAAAATAAAAATAATAAGAAGCATATACAAAGTATTTATATGAATGGGAAAAAATATAGAAGTTACTTTATTTCTCACGATAAATTAGTAAACGGGAAAACTTTAAAAATTATATTAAAATAATATACTTTTCAATTTAAAAAGTTATAAAATATGAAGCGTAGAAATTTTATACAAAATACTTCTTTGTTTTTAGCAGAAACAACATTGGTTTCTCAAAATATCTTCAAGAGTCAAAAGGAATTTATAAGTTAAAGCCCCAAATTAGCAGACGGAAAATTTATTGTTGAAAATTGATTGGAAATCTCAAGTCGAAAAGTTACATTTATTAATTTAAGGCGGGTTTTCAAACAGAACCTCAATTATATCATTTAAAATACGATATTAAAGAGTAAAATAATTTAGCATCTAAATATCCACAAAAAAGCAAAAATAATAAGAGAAAAATTATTAAGTATAAAAAAACAAGTATAAAAATTTAAATTAGTAGCCTAACTTTTAAGATTAGTATACAAAAATCACAGGTATTGAAAATATACAAAGTACATAAAGTCGAAAATAAAGAAGTAATTCTTTCAGGAAAAGGAAATCATTCTATTTGGGAAAAAGCAAATAGCTTAACCGATTTTTCTTCTCCTTGGCAAGAAGAACTAATAAAAAAAATAGAATTTAAAGCCGTTCATAATTCAGAAAAAATCTTTTTTCAGTTTAAAGTTGATGATGATTGTGTTTATATTCATCCTTCAAAAGATAAAAACGATAGCATTAATAATTCCGACAGAGTAGAGTTGTTTTTTAGAAGCGATGCATCACTAAATCCTTACTATTGTTTAGAAATAGATCCATTAAGTAGAATTATGGATTTTAAAGCAAAACCAAACAAAGATTTCGATTTTAATTGGAACTGGCCCTTAGAAGAGATTGAAGTAAAATCAACGATTGAAACTAATTATTTTATTGTAGAAATTGCAATTACCTTTCAATCTTTAAAAGATTTAAACCTTTTAAAAGATGGAAAAATAGAAACAGGTATTTACAGAGCAAAGTACAACGAACAAGAAGATAACTCGTTTAAACCAACTTGGATTCCTTGGATAGATCCAAAAACAGAAACACCAAATTTTCATACACCTTCTTCTTTTGGAGCCTTAATTCTTGAAAATTAGTATAATAAACGTGAGCCCGATTTAAGAAACAATATAGAATTTTGTTTTAATAAATTGATCTGTAGATATTTATTTTTTATGTCATTGTCAACGATAAGAGAAATTTCATAATTTATAACTACAATTTGTAAGATTCCTCTTCCTGTATCATTAGAATGATATTTATTTAAAAAAAAACTAAAAAACCTCTTAATTATCAAATAATTAAGAGGTTTTATTTTGTGGAGACGCCGAGAGGTAAACGATGCAATTTTACACTTTTGCAAAACCTTTATAAATATTGAGTATTATTGATAAAATCAATATTTATAAGGGTTTTTAATTACTTTTTGAGATTTAACTAAATTGAATACAATTTAATAATGTTGAGTAAATGTTGTGTAGATGTTGTGTAGATTTTTTAAAAGTGGTATTTTTGAGTGTTCAAAAGTTAGAAAATGGCAACGATTAAATTTATATTACAAAGTAAAAAAGAAAACGCCCCCATTTATCTGCGATTAACTTTAGGTAGAAATAAAGATATATTTCGTAAAACAGGATTGTTAATAAACCCAAAAGACTGGAGTACTAAAACTCGATTACCAAAGCAAAACTTTGCAGACAATAAAAACCTTTCAGAAAAATTAAAAGATTTAGATACTTTTATTACTAAAAAATTAAATAGGGTTAATGATTTAGAGATTATAAACGGTGACTGGTTGCAAAATTGTATTGATACTTTTTTCAATAGAATTAAAAAAGACAATCAAGAGTTACATTATTTAGTTCCTTATGGCGAAAACTTTATATCAAATTTAGATTATAAGATAACTCAAAAAGGTAAAAAAGGAGTTTCAAAATCTACACAGAAGAAATACCGAACTATTGTAAATAAACTCATTGAGTTTGAAAAGCACCGTAAAAAAAGAATATTACTTAAAGATGTTGATTTACATTTCAGAACCGAATTAATTAAGTTCTTTTCTGATAGTGGTCGTTTGAGTGATAATACAATAGGGCGTTATCTAAAGTTTGTAAAAAGTATTTGTTTAGATGCTCAAAAAAACGGAATTGAAACCAATCCACAATTAAACCACTTCAAAGGATTTACGGTTAAAGTACCTAAAATCACATTATCATTTGACGAGTTAGAACAAATAAAAAAGACTACTTACAATAACCCAAACCACGAAATAACAAAGGACTGGTTGATTATTGGTTGTTATACTGGGCAAAGAGTATCAGACTTATTGCGTATGAATAGTAGTTTTATTCAAAGGTTAGAATCATTTGAGTTTATTGTATTAGAGCAAATCAAAACCGAAAAACTGGTACAAATACCTATACACCAAGAAGTAAAAAAGATATTAGATAAACGCAATGGCGAGTTTCCGCCAGTATTTGCAAAGAATATAGACAGTAACAAGACATTGTTTAATAGATACTTAAAACAAGTATGTAAAATAGCAGAAATAGACGAGGTAGTACAGGGTAATGCTTACGACTCCAAACGTAAAAGAACCATTGAGGGCGAATATGAAAAATACAAGTTTGTTAGTTCGCATATCTGTCGTAGAAGTTTCGCTACTAATTTTTATGGAGACCCTAAATACTCAATACCTCTACTAATGAATATAACGGCACATAGTACCGAAAAAATGTTTTTAGAGTATATTGGTAAAAAGCCGTTAGATTATGGTTTGCAGTTGGCTCAAATTTGGGCAAACGAAGCATTGAAAGAACAACACAAAGAAAAACCACAATTAGAAGTAATTAAAAACGTAGCAACCCAATAAAATGAGTGAACTAATTCCAAATAATCAATCCGATTTTATTCTTTACACTACACCAAATGTTAAAGTTAATTTAAAAGTATTATTACTAAATGATACTATTTGGCTATCGCAGAAAAGTCTTGCAGAATTGTTTGATGTTACACCACAAAATATAACCACCCACTTAAAGAACATTTTTGAAAGTAAGGAACTTGATGAGGTTTCAACTTGTAAAGAAATTTTACAAGTTCAAAAAGAGGGAAACAGAAATGTACAAAGACAAGTTAGATTTTACAATTTAGATGCCATTATCTCGGTTGGCTATCGTGTAAATTCCATACAAGCAACCCAGTTTAGAATATGGGCTACCCAAACCCTAAAAGAGTATATTATAAAAGGGTTCGTAATGGATGACGATAGATTGAAACAAGGCGATGCGGTTTTTGGCAAAGATTACTTTAAAGAACTTTTAGAGCGTGTTAGGTCTATACGTGCAAGTGAACGTAGAATTTACCAACAAGTAACCGATATTTTTAGAGAATGTACCATAGATTATAATCCAAATTCGGAAATTACAAAGAACTTTTATGCTATGGTACAAAACAAATTTCATTTTGCTATTACAGGAAAAACCGCAGCCGAAATAGTGTATTTAAAAGCAGGCAGTAAAAAAGAAAATATGGGTTTAACCACCTGGAAAAATGCACCTGACGGTAGAATACTAAAATCCGATACTAAAATAGCAAAGAACTATCTGCAAGAAAAAGAAATTAAACAGCTGGAGCGTACCGTAACAGGGTATTTTGATTATATCGAAAACCTTATCGAGCGTAGAAACACCTTTACTATGGAGCAACTGGCAGAAAGTGTAAATAAGTTTTTAACCTTTAATGAGTACAAAGTATTACCACATTTAAGGAAAGTATCACACGCCAAAGCAGTAAATAAAGCAAGTAAGGAATACGACCAGTTTAATAAAACGCAAAAAATAGTATCGGACTTTGATAAGCAAATAAAACTATTAAAAGGAAATAAAAAAAAGTAGGGTGTTATCAAAATTGAAAAACCTTAACACGTTTGCAGAAATATGTAAACAAAATAGAAAAAGTTTAATACGTGGAAAGAAAACGCAATTTTGTGTAAATGTTTAAAAGGGCAAGATTGGGGTAAGGACAAAACGACTATTTAAAAATAGAAAACCAATAGAACTATGGAAGTAATAACTTTTTTATTACACGATAAAGGCAAGTTCACTAAACTAAAAAGTTTTTTCGATTTAAGTATTAGCAATACTGGTGGTATTGCCTACATTGATAGTGAAACCAAAGAGTCAATTCCTTCAGAAGTACATAAATTATTTATAGTGTCAAAAAATGGAAATTTCAGAGATGTTGCCTATGGTTATTCAAGAAAACATAATTTAAAGTTATTAGAGGGTTATCCTGATTGTAAAAAATGGATAGTTGAGGTTAGGGATTATTCCTTTAAAGAGAAAATAGAAATTAAATATAAGCAATTTAAAAACAAAGTGTTTTTAGAAAGATTTGTTTTGTCAAAAGAATTTAAAAATTGTGATGTGTTTGGTTTAGAGTTTTTTGTGAGAAAGAAGTCGAAAAAATATTGGAAATTTGAAAAAGAAACAGATAATTACATCTTAGGTAGAATAGATAGGTTAAAAGTTATTAGTAACTAAAATAAGGCAACGCAAAAAATGGAATGTCTAGTTTTGTTGGTACGAATTTATGTGATTAAATTACATTTGTATTATGGGAAAAATAATTTATGACCAGGAACTTAAAAAGACCATTGTTTCATTATTAGAATTAGGTAAATCTGTTTCAGAACTATCTACAGAATATTCTGTTAGTTTAGCGTCAATTAATAGGTGGCGAAAAGCGTTTTCAAAAGAAAAAAACGGGAGTTCACCTAAAAGGGATTTAGAATCAACATTAAAGATAAAAGCATTAGAAAAAGCTTTAAAAGAGACAACACTAGAAAGAGATATATTAAAAAAGGTAGTAAGCATCTTTTCTAAGAGCGACAGGTAAGGTATCATTTTATAAAAATATATAGATATATAGAAATGAATTTCCTGTTGAAAAGATGTGTAGCTGTATGCGAGTTAGTAAAAACGCTTATTACACTTGGCTTAGAACAAAGGGGGGTAAAAAAGCTAAAGCTATCATTAATCCATTTAAAAATGAGAATAAAAGAACTTTTTAATCAAAACAAACAAGTTTATGGTAGTTTGCGTATTCAAAAAGCGTTTCAAAAAGAAGGCCTTTTTTATTCTATATCCTATGTTTCTATTTTAATAAGAGAACTTGGTTTAAAGAGTGTTTTAAGTAAGAAATTTAAAGTTATTACTACTGATTCTAACCACCATTTTCCAATAGCAGGCAATGTATTAAATAGAAACTTTAAAAGCCTACAGATTGGTGGAAAATGGGTGTTAGACATTACCTATATAAAAATAAATGACCAATGGAACTACGTAACAACTATTCTTGATTTAGCAGACAGAAAAATAGTATCATGGATTTTAAGTGATGATATAACCACAGAAAATACTGTTTATAAAGCTTGGATATTAGCTAGAAAGTAGAGAAATATTACCAATAATCATATTTTTCATTCTGATATAGGTGTACAGTATGCTTCAAATAAAATGATAAACGCATTAAGGAAAAATACTAAAATTACACAAAGCATGAGTAGAAAGGGTAATTGTTGGGATAATGCAGTAGCAAAAAGCTTCTTTAAAACTTTAAAATATGAATGTACTAACAGGTATAAATTTAAATCCTATTTACATGCCTATCAGACAATTGAAGAATATATTAATTGGTATAATATTGAGAGAATACACTCTGCTTTAGGGTATAAATCACCAGCAGAATTTGAATTAAATCTAAAAATTAAAAACAATCAAAAAGTAGCATAAAAAATAGTACCAAATTTATTAGGGAGTCCATAACTTTACTTACACACTTATTGGGATACTACCTAAAATTAGCATAATTTAAAATGCACAACGGGTTAATATAATAATTATTGACTATAAATTACCCTTATTTGACTAAAATCCCCCCCTTATAAATAATAAGATATTAAATATTTGTAAAAAAATATGTCTTTAAGATATAATAAAGTATAGGTTTTTATATTTTATTTTTATAAATCTAACATTTTTAGACATAAACTCACTCTTTTTCCTATTTAAATATAATAGGAAAAAATCATTAGAACTAACCCAGCAAATGAAGAGTAATATAAAAAAAACAACAAACTATGTTATTTGGTTCGCACCATATATATTAGTTTTATTGATATTAATTGTATTTCTACCAACCTTTTTTAATAAATTCCAAACAGGATGGGATGATACTTGGCAGGTCTTAGAAAACCCTTTTGTAATAGATGCCTCTTTTGAAAACATCCAATATCATTTTACAGATTTTTATCACGGGCAGTACTCTCCTATAAATACCTTAGTATATATTGCAGTTTATGAACTGTTCGGTTTTAATGCGATAGCATTCCATACTACATTTCTTTTGTTTCATATTTTTAATGTGTTATTAGTATTTTATATTTTAAAAGATATTATTAAAAAAGTAAAAACAAAATTTAGTAAAAAGCGCATTCACTTATATGCTCTATTTATTGCTTTAATTTTTGCGATACACCCTATGCAAGTTGAATCTGTAGCATGGGTAAGTGCTTCAAAAGTTATAATGTATAGTTTCTACTTGCTTCTTACATTGTATAGTTATATTCGCTATATCCGTAACAAAAAATTTATTTGGTTAGCGATTATAGCTCTATTATATGCTTTAAGTTTTGGATCAAAAGAACAAGCTATTATTTTACCACTCAATCTATTGTTATTCGATTATGTATATGGGCGTTTTAAATATTTGAAACTAAATATTAGCATACTAAAAGAAAGAGTATTATTAGAGAAACTACCTTTTCTTGTAATGACACTTGGCTTTTGGTATTTTTCTTCATTATATAATTTAGGAAATATTATTGTAGATAATTCATTTCCTTTACATCAACGCATAGCTATGGGAGCCTATAGCTTTATGGAGTATATTTTTAGAAGTATAGCACCTGTGAAATTATACTTTTTCCACTCTTTCCCTATAGTGAAAGGGGAAACATTACCTTTATTTTATTGGGGATATTTAATATTGGTATTTATTACGGGTTCTTTTGTGTGGAGTCAATACAAAAGAAAAAATACGTTGGTAATTTTTGGTTTTTTATTCTTTCTTATTAATTTGTTATTGGTACTACATATTCTTCCTTTTCCCCGATCTTATATTACTGCAGATAGGTTTATGTATTTAAGTATCATTGGTATGGCCTTAATTATGGTCTGGTTCTTAGATAATCTTCTTATTAAATATAAAGCTTATAAAAAACAAATAGCTATGGCATTACTACTCTATATATTGTTTTTAGGAGTGCATACATTTAATAGAACCAAAGTATGGAAAGACACCGTAACTATGAAAAAAAATGTAAATGAATTAATTGAAAAGAGAAAGGCATTAAGAAAAACAGATTCACTTTTAATAAAAAAAAATGATGAATAATTTTTTAATATCTATAATTGTTCCCTGTTATAACGAGGCAGAAAATATTTTTCTGCTAATTAGTAAAATAGAAAAAACATTAGCCGAATACAAATATGAAATTGTTTTGGTAAATGATGGTAGTACTGATAATACGGCACAAATTATTGCATTAGTTTCTCAAAAAAACAAAAATATAAAGTACATCTATTTTTCAAGAAATTTTGGACATCAAGCAGCTATTAAGGCGGGTATAGATTATGCAAAAGGAGATTGTCTGGTAACTATGGATGCCGACTTACAGCATCCACCAGAAACAATTTTAAAAATGATTTCTTTATGGAAAAAAGGGTTTGAAGTAATTACAGCAACCAGAAAAAAAAATGCAAAAATATCGTTTCTAAAAAAATGGTTTTCAAAAAGTTTTTATTGGTTTTTATCAACTTTATCAGATCAAGAAGTTATCGTTAATGCTGCAGATTTCAGGTTATTTGATAAGAAAATAGCCACTTTTATTCGGAACATGCCGGAAACACATTTATATCTACGAGGTCTATTTTCATGGATAGGTTTTAAACAAACCACTGTAGATTACAATCAAGAAAAACGTATCCACGGTAGCACTAAGTATTCGTATAAAAAAATGATATCTCTCGCAAGTAATGGAATTACAAGTTCTAGTATAAAGCCTTTACGAATAGCACTTTCTATTGGAATTGTATTCGCAATTTTAGCATTTGCTTATGGAATATATGCTATTGTAATTATGTTTTTAGGTTTAACGGTTTCTGGTTGGACTTCCATAATAGCAACTATATTATTTCTATCGGGGATACAATTAATGGTACTAGGGGTTATGGGCGAATATATAGGTAAAATCTATATAGAAAATAAACAGCGCCCACATTATTTAATAAGCCAAACTAATATTAAAATAGAAAATAAAACAAAAGAAAGAATCACTAATAAGCAAGAAAGGAGGGCGGTAGTGTTTTAGTTAAATAAAGTATTAATAAAAAAACTTGTATTTGCTTTAACTAATTAATGGAAATATAAGGTGTTTAGTATATAATAAATATAGTATACGATAAACGATTATAAAAAAATCGACTTAATGTAATACACCCTAGATTCAAATGCTAGTGCAAGTTTTTGATAGGATTTTCCTACGGGTTTTACCCCGTTAGGAAAAGTCCAAAAAAAGTCAAAGATTTGTGATATGAACTACAAACAATTAACTCTCGAACAAAGGTACTCAATAGAATTACTGCTTAAGGCAAAAATTAGTAAAAAAGAGATTATTAAATCACTTTGTATTAATGAAAGTATTTTTATAGAGAATTGAAAAGGAACTCAAAACCTAGGACTTATAGTGCTAAACACGTACAAAAATTAGCTGATGAGCGTAAAAAAGAAGGTCATTATAAGACTATTTTTTCAACGGAAATGAAAAAAAATAATCAAAGAAAAAATGATTAAATTTCAATGGTCTCCAGAACAGATAGTTGGTTGGTGTAAACTTAAAATAATACAGATGGCCTCTCACGAGCGAATTTACCAATAATATGTTTGGCAAGATAAAAAACAAGGAGGATTGCTTTATAAAGAACTAGGAACAGGTCAAAAAAATATAAAAAAGGTATGGAAGTAAATCCAATAGAGGACAAATACCCGATAAAATGTCCATAGAAAAACGTCCAAAAATTGTAGAACTCAAAGAAAGAGTAGGTAATTTAGAATCTGATTTAATTATTGGAAAAGACCATAAAGGAGCTTTATTAACCATTGTAGATCGCTATTCTAGTTTTTTATGGATTGAAAATGTGACAGGAAGAAAAGCAGATATGATTACAAAAATGACTATAAACACTTTAGCACCACATAAAGAATGGGTTCGAACAATTTTAACAATGATAATGGTAAAGAGTTTGCAGGACATAAGAGAATAGCAGAAAAATTAAATTGTGATGTCTATTTTGCTCACCCCTATAGTTCTTGGGAACGTGAACTTAACGAGTTATACGAACAAACTTATCAGACAATATTTTCCAAAAAATAAACACTTGGATAATGTCAAACAAAACGATATTTCTGAAACGATACAAAAACTCAATAATAGACCAAGAACAAAGTTAGGATACAGAACCCCTAAAGAGGTTTTTTATCAATTTATTAACCAAAATCTAAAACTTGCACTTGGTACTTGAATCTACGAAATTAATAGAATAGTTATTGTAAATAATACTAATAAAATTTAACACCATTAAAATGAAGCTATTAAAATTATCTTATTTTTTAAAAAAGTCACTATTGTTTACGTGCCTTTTAGTAATTTTATTTTCATGTAAAAAAGAGCAGGTAAAGATAAAAGAGGATTCCATAGAAAAAAAACAATATTTCCCAGATAAAAATGAAGTAGATGTAATGATTTTAAAGTATGGAAATTTTAAAAAAGAAATTGTAAGTAATGGGAAATTAGTTGCTTTACAAAAAAACATTTTAAAGTTTGACGTAAGTGAAAATTTAAAAAAGCTATTTGTTAAAAATGGAGATTACGTAAAAAAAGGACAAACCTTAGCGATATTAAAAAATTTCACTTACGAACAAGCTTATACAAAAGCAAAAATAAATATAAAAAAAACAGAGCTAGAGTTACAAGATAAGCTGGTAGGTCGTGGTTACGAAACTTTTAATAAAGATAGTATACCAAATGAAGAATATGAAATGCTCGCCATACGTTCTGGCTATAAAGATGCTTTACATGAATTAAAAAATGCGGAGTTTAGGTTAAAAGCCACCAAACTTATAGCACCTTTTAATGGTAAAATAGCGACGATTAAAAGTAAACAGCATGAGCAAATTAATGCTGGCACAGAAATAATGACCATAATAAACGACGCTGTTTTTGAAGTAGAATTTTATCTTATAGAATCAGAAGTTTCAGAAGTTGCAGTTAACGGTCAAATACAAATTGAGCCTTTTGCACTAAATAAAACCTATCAAGGACAAATAGTAACCATCAATCCACAAGTAGAAAAAGATGGCACTATATTGATTAAGGCAAAAGTAAAAAATGACGGTAGTTTATTGGAAGGCATGAATGTGAAGGTGTTTATTCAAAAAGACATTCCTAATCAATTTGTAGTTCCTAAATCATCGGTTGTATTACGTCAGAATCAAGAAGTTTTATTTACTGTAAATTCAGGAAAAACCTATTGGACCTATGTACAAACTACCAATGAGAATAGCAAACAATATTCCGTAATTCCGAACCCAGATAAAAGCAGCGCATCACTAAAACCAGGAGACACTATTGTAGTTTCTGGTAATTTAAATTTAGCACATGATACAGAAGTTAGTATCAAATCATTTAAAACTAATGATTAGTAAATACTAATATTTTTATTAAATAAAAAGATTCATGGTAAAATTCCTAATCAAAAAACCAATAGCCGTTTTAATGACCGCTTTAGCTGTAATTATTTTAGGATTATATGCTTTTGGTTTTATTCCTGTTTCTTTAATGCCTAATATAGATATTCCTGAAATTACGGTACAAGTATCCGCAGAAAACATGTCTGCAAGGCAACTAGAAGATGCTGTAGTAAAACCACTTCGCAGAAACCTAATGCAACTTAGTCATTTAAAAGATTTAACTAGCGAGACCAGTAGCGAAACCGGTATAATACGCCTGCGTTTTAATCACGGAACTAAAATAAATTATTCTTTTATAGAAGTAAACGAAAAGATTGACCGCGCCATGGGGAATTTCCCTAAAACAATGAAACGGCCAAAAGTAATTAAAGCTAGCGCCACTGATATTCCTGTCTTTTATTTAAATATGACTTTAAAAAAAGATAGAAACATTAAAGATTCCAATAAAAAATTATATCCCGTATCTCAAGATTTTGTCGATTTTAATCGTTTTTCGAATCAGGTAATCCGTAAACGCATCGAACAGGTAAATGAAGTCGCTATGGTAGATATAAGTGGTTTGGTAACACCAGAAATACTAATAATTCCTGATTATAATAAAATAACTTCTATAGGTATTAGCTTAGATGAATTAGAGTCGAATATAAAAAAATACGACATAAACATAGGTAGTCTGCTTATTAAAGATAGTCAGTATCAATACGATGTTCGTTTAGGAAATACTTTAAAGAATATTCAAGAAATAAGAGATATTTATATTCATAAAAATAATCGCGTATATCAATTAAAAGATCTTGCTAAAATTATTGAACATCCACAGAAAAGAACTGGCTTGGTATTGTCTAACGGTAAAGAAGCTGTTACGATGGCAATTATAAAGCAAAGTGATGCTCGAATGGGAGATTTAAAAGATGCATTGAATAATCTTTTAGGCTATTTTGAAAAAGATTACCCAAATATTGACTTTAAAATTACAAGAGATCAAACTAAATTATTAGACTACGCCATAAAAAATCTGTTTCAAAGTTTACTTTGGGGTATGTTATTAGCTTTTGGAATTATGTTTTTATTTTTAAAAAATGTAAAATCTCCATTATTAATTGGTGTTACAATTCCAACTTCTATCATCATTTGTTTGTTGTTTTTTCAACTATTTGAAATTTCTATCAATATTATTTCTTTATCAGGCCTGGTTTTAGGTATTGGGCTTATGATTGATAACTCAATTATTGTTATTGATAATATTACACAGTATAGAGAAAAGGGTTTTAAGTTAAATCATGCATGTGTTAAAGGAACAAATGAAGTGATAAAACCTTTGTTAAGTTCTGCGCTAACTACTTGTGCAGTATTTTTACCATTAGTATTTTTAAGTGGTATTAGCGGTGCATTATTTTACGACCAAGCTATGGCAATTAGTATAGGTTTATTTGCATCCTTTTTTGTCTCAATAACTTTATTACCTGTATTATATCGATTATTTCATTTTAAAGACAGTCATAAGCCAGGACGAATAACTCAATTTTTAATTAAAACAAATACCTTAGATTATGCAAACTTATATGAAAAAGGCTTTCGCTGGGTAATGCGAAAGCAAAAAATTTCATGGAGTATTTGTCTCTTACTATTAATTTTTGGTTTTGTTTTATTTACAATGCTACCAAAAACACAAATGCCTCATTTTACAAAAACTGAAGTTTTGTTAAAAATCGATTGGAATGAACAAATTCATGTTGAGGAAAATAAAAAACGTATTCTAAAATTGTTAAAACCCATAAAAGAAAAATTAGTAAATCAAACAGCTTTAGTAGGTAAACAACAATTTATATTAGATAAAGGTACCGAAGCTAAAGCGTCTGAAACCGTATTATATTTACAATGTAAAAACCCTGAAAAATTAGAAGAAATTAAAAATAGATTACAAAAAGATATTCAAAAAGAATATCCAATTGCTTTATATAATTATAAAGATGTAGATAATATTTTCAACCTTATCTTTTCTGAAGATGAACCAACTCTAACAGCAAGAATAAGAAATGTAGAGAATTTAGGAAGTAGTCAAAACAATGAACTTAAAAAAGTATGGCATCAAATACAAGGAGATTTAGTTAATTTAGAATTAAAACCTATTGTTTGGCAAGATTATATGGCCTTAGTAGTGGATCAAGAAAAATTAATGACTTATGGAGTAAATACTAATACAATATATAATACTTTAAAAAGTGCCTTTAACGAACGAGAAATTTTATCAATTGTAGATAATCAGAATTTTGTTCCTGTTATTTTAGGAGGAGAAAACAAAAGAATCAATGCTGTTTTAAACGAAACCACAGTAACAGCTCGTAATAATGCAGTGTTTCATATTAAAGATTTTATAAAAGTTGTTTCTGGAAAAGATTTAAAAACTATTCGTGGAGGGACAGAAGGCGAATATTATCCATTAGATTTTAAACTTAACAATAACCAAGTAGAAAACACAATAAAATCTATTAGGAATATTGTTCATAAAAACCAGTGGTATGATGTAAGTTTTACAGGAAGTTACTTTACTAATCAAGAATTAATTAGCGAGCTAAAAATAGTATTATTTATTTCTTTATTACTGCTATATTTTATTTTAGCTTCCCAATTTGAATCCTTTACCACCCCATTAATTATTCTATTAGAAGTTCCTTTAGATTTAGTAGGAGCGTTTTTATTTTTAAAGTTATTTGGCATGAGTATTAACCTAATGTCAATGATTGGTATTGTAGTTATGAGTGGTATTATTATAAACGATTCTATTTTAAAAGTGGATACAATTATACAGCTGCAACGTCAAGGTTATTCTTTAATAAAAGCTTTGTTAATTGCTGGTCAACGTCGTTTAAAACCTATTTTAATGACAAGTTTAACTACAATATTAGCACTTGTACCTTTATTATTTTCAAGTGGTTTAGGAACGGAATTGCAAGCGCCTCTGGCAATTGCTCTAATTGGTGGAATGCTCTTAGGAACTTTAGTAAGCCTATATTTTATTCCGCTATGTTATTATTATCTTTCAAAATTGAAGTATCATGTTAAAAACTAAATTTATACTCATACTATTTATTGGCTGTTGTTTTTTTAACATCAATAAATTAATGTCGCAAAAAAAAGAAGCAACATTAACTCCGAAAAATAGCTTGTCACTTACTGAAATTTTGAGAATAGCTAATAAAAACTCTTTAGATGTTTTTAAAGCAAAACGTAAATTTGGAGTTTATTACTGGCAAAACAGGTCTTTTAAATCGAGCTTATTACCAAAAATAAATTTTGAAGCACGCCCTTTTACTTTCAATCGTTCTTTGGTAGAACGTTATGACTCCGAAAAAAATATTGATGTTTTTAGACAACAACAGAATTTGAATTCTTTTGCCAATATATCAATAAGACAAAATATTAGGGCTACAGGAGCTAGTATATTTTTGAATTCTAGTTTTAATAGATTAAAGAATTCTGGAGATATAGATTCCGAAAGTTATAATGCTACCCCTGTTAGAATTGGAATCATACAACCCTTAATGGCTTTTAATCGATTTAAATGGCAGCATAAAACGGCGCCATTAGAATTCCAAAAGGCAAAAAAAGCATTTATTTATGAATTGCAGACCATTAATTTAAAAACGGTAGACTTATTTTTCAATTGGGCATTGGCAAGTAAAAAATTAATGATAGCAAAAGAAAATAAAAAATCTGCAGAAAAGTTATTTAAAATTGGTAAGAGGCGTTACAAATTAGGTGCTATAGAGCGTAATGATGTTCTTAATTTAGAGCTTGATGTTTATAATTCAAAAACAAATTTAACACAGAATAAGCAAGCTTTAGAAAAAGCAGAAGCTTCTTTAAAATTATTTTTAAGAGATGCTCTACCAAATAATGCCATCCCTGAATTGCCTGAACTTATTTCAAACATACAAATAAATGTTATTGAAGCCTCTGATTTAGCAAACAAAAACAATCCTGAGGTTATTAATCTTAAATTAAAAAAAATAGAAGCTTTAAGAGATTTAGATAAAGCTGTTAAAGATAACCGATTTGATTTGTCTTTAAGTGCAAGTTACGGTTTAAATCAGCAAGCAAATACCTTTAGAGACGCCTATGGTAACTTATTAGATCAACAAATAGTGTCAGTAAATTTTAGTATTCCTATTCTGGATTGGGGAGAACGCAAAGGGAAAATAAAAACTGCTAAAATGAATAAAGAAGTAGTAGATATCGAACTCCAACAGAATGAAGACCAATTTAAACAAAATATCAAACAGAAAGTTATTAATTTTAATATTCAAAAAGAATTGGTTGCGGGAAGTTTAAAAACAAGTGAAATTGCTAGAGAATCCTACGAAATAACCGAAAAACGGTTTTTATCTGGAAGTTTAAGTTTACTGAATTTAACAAGTTCTAGAAAAGCATGGCAATTAGCAACGGAGCGTTATATACAAAGCTTGTTAAGCTATTGGAAATTGTATTACCAAGTACAACAATTAACACTTTATGATTTTATAAATAAAAAGTCGATAGAACAAGATTTTGATGAAATTATAGATAAATAGGGGGATATTTATCAGAAGAAAAAGGAGTGTTCTATTAAGGAAATAATTTACTATCTAAAAAAAATTACAGATGACTTATTTAGAAAGAAAAGAAAAAGAAAAACACCTGCTGTATTTAATACAACATCATAGACTAAAATCTTTAAATAAAGTTGCAATAGATTATGGTTGTAGTGAGAGAACTGTAAAAAGAATGCTATTTAATTTACGAGTTCAAGGATATAAAATTATCTATTGTAAAAATTCTCATAAATATTTATTTGAAGAAATTTCAGAAGGTCAGAATTTGTCCCCCTAAAACATTTTCTTTGTGAAATTATTAATTTATACAAAAATTAGAAAGGGGGAGGATATGCATTAATATATTTAGATTTAACTAAAAATCTTTTGTTTTCATAAACTTTTATATGGGAGCATAAGGCGTATAAAACATAAAATGTTTCTACGATAAAACAAAAAAGCACAACTTAGTAAAACAGACTAAGCTGTGCCAAACATTTAATAAATTAAATATTTTAATTATGAATACAAAAGTAAAGAAATTTACAAAATTAACTGCTATAAGTTTCTTTTTAATTGCTTTAGCAATAAATGTAGAATTAACTTTAGACGATCCTTTTTCTGAGATAAGTAATAGTGCTTTCGCACAAGTATCTACAAGTGGGTCTACCACTGGTGGAGGGTATTTTAAAATTAATTACTCTGAAACTTCTGGCACTGAAACAACTTATGTCAATGGTCAGGAATGTACTAGGACTGTTAATATCTCATCAGGTACCGATTGTATAGCAGGTGGGCCTACCCCAACTTGTAGCTCCAAAACAAGAGTTTTTACCTACGGAGAGCCTAATTGTACTGATATACCATAATTTCTTAATCTACATAATAACTAGGCGTGGTTTTGACTTAACAATAATCAATACTTTATTATAAATTAAGTAAAATGTTAAGTTTTTCTTTAAATATATATACCAAGTATTTATGATTTGATTTTTTGTTTACAGACTTAATAATTAATAAGTTTAAATCAGTCAAAATCACGCTTTAAAAAAAAACCATGAAAAAAATAATTTTCTTAATAATAGTAGTCCCATTTATTTTTTCTTGTAAAAGAGATGGGAAAAACAATGTTTATGAATTAAAACACATTAAATTAAATGTTCAAAAAAAATACCCAGCAGGTAACTTTGGAGATTATTTTTCATCCTCGAAAATAATTGCCTTAGAAACAAATAATTCATCTTTTATTTCAAATATTGATAGAATTACTGTTTCTAATAATAAAATTTTAATTTTAGACACAAAACTAAATTCCGTTTTGATTTTTGATTTAAATGGAAAGTTTATAAATAAAATACAACATATTGGGAGTGGTCCGGGAGAATACACAAATCTTAGAGATTTTAGTGTAGATGAAGATAAAAAAAATATAATTTTATATTCAAGCAGCCCTTCTAGGATTTTAACTTATGAGATGGATGGTACCTTCTTAAAAAAAGAAAATATAAATAATTTTTGTTTTAACATTGGGTATAAAGACTCTAATTTATTATGTTTATTAAAAGACAAAAATGGAGGTAAATTATTTTTAAGTAAAAATTTAAAAGAAAATACAGACGAAGAATTTATATCAATGAATAAAAAAGATAATTTTTTTTTAAACTTAGGATTTAATAGACCAAGTATCATTAAAAGTAAAGATATAAATATTACCTTCCCATATTCTGAAACAGTCTTCAGTTATACCGGCAAGGAAGTAAGACCTAAATATTATATTGATTTTCTCGATAATAAAACACCAGAATCTATAGTTGACAATTTAGATGAAAATTATACGGGGCTTTATAAATATATTACTAAAAATAATTATGGATTTGGCATTTCTAATTTTAGAGAAAATAAAAATTATATTACGTTTAATTTTTATCATGCAAATTTAGTGATTCACTCTAAAAAAAATAATACAACAAAAATTTTTAGGGGAATAAAAAATGAAGGCTTTATTTTTGAAAAATATTTTGCACATGATGGAGAAGACAATAAAATAATATCAATATTACCTTCTTCTAATTTTAAATTTCAAACGAGTATCTATAAGAGTGAAAAAGAATCCTGGGAAAAAATTCCTGATTATATAAAAAAAATAGATAAAAATGTGTCTAATAATAGCAATCCACTATTAATTCTTTATACTTTTAAAAATTAAATTCAAAAAATTTAAAACCTTCGCATTAACTTCAAGTTTTACATGGTAATTAAAATTTTTAAAAAAAAAATATCCTCTTTCAGTATTCTAACAGTTTTCACTTGTCTAACCATTATTGGCGCAAGTTTAATCCCTTTGTTAAGTATTCAATTAACTCCAACCAGAACAAACAGTTCTTTAGCTGTAAGTTATAGTTGGAAAGATGCTTCAGCCAAAGTTATAGAGCAAGAAGTAACCTCTAAATTAGAAGGTGTTTTTAACACTGTTAAAGGTATCAAAGGTATTAGTTCATCATCTCGAAAAGGTAGCGGTTATATAAGTATGCATTTTAAAAAAAATGTAGAAATGGATGCTATTCGTTTTGAAATTGCCAATTTAATTCGTCAAAGTTACTCTGAACTACCAGAAGGTGTAAGTTATCCATTCTTATCAAAAAGTAGCTCAAATGAAAACAATTCTCCGATTCTATCTTATAGTATAAATGCTAATGAAAGCCCATATTATATTAAAAAATTTACAGAAAACCACATCATTCCTAAATTAACAAAATTAAAAGGTATTAATAAAGTAGATGTTTATGGTGCGACGCCATTTGAATGGGTAATTGAATATGATACTAAAACTTTAGCACAACTAAATATTACTGTATATGATATTCAAAATGCAATTTCTATTTATTTACAGAAAAGAGAATTAGGGAATGCTTTGATTCAATCTAAAAATAATGAAGCAGAGCAAGAAATTTCTTTGGTTTTAATCCATAAATTTAAAGATACTATGGATTGGAATAACATTCCTATAAAAAAAATTAACAACCGTATTATATATTTAAAAAATATTGCCAGTGTAAAATACAAAGAAAGTAAAGTAAATGGATATTACCGAGTTAACGGTCTTAACACGGTTAACTTAGTTGTTTACGCTGAAAAAGAAATAAATACAATTAATTTAGCTGAAACTGTTAAAGTAACTGTAAATAATTTGAAAAATAATATTCCAAAAGGATATTCTATTAAAATGACTCAAGATAACACGGAGTTTGTTGTCGCAGAATTACAAAAAATACAAAAGCGTACCTTATTTTCTTTTCTTATACTTTTAGTGTTAATTATTTTAATTTACCGGAATTTTAAATATTTATCAATATTATTTTTTAGTATTATTACAAATTTACTTATAGCTGTTATTTTTTATTACGCTTTTAATGTGCAATTACAATTATACTCCTTTGCAGGTATTACCATATCGTTCGGAATTATAATAGATAATAGTATTATTATGATTGACCACCTAAGAAATAAAGGTAATAAAAAAGCTTTTTTAGCTATTTTAGCTGCAACTTTAACTACCATTGGAGCATTAATGGTAATTTTTTTATTAGAGGAAAACCAACGATTAAATCTTTGGGATTTTGCCTTGGTTATTGCTATTAACATTGGAGTTTCACTTTTGGTGTCTTTATTTTACGTTCCAGCATTGGTAGAAAAAATGAATTTAAAGAAAAAACACATTCATTTTTCAAGAAAACGAAAACGAAATATTGGTAGGTTTACAAAAAAATACAAAACTGCCATAGAATGGATGCGTAAGCCTAAATTTAAATGGTTATTTATTTTATTTTTTGTACTTGGATTTGGTTTGCCAATACAACTTCTGCCTAAAGAATTGGAAGGTGATAACATAGGCGTTAAAATTTATAATAATACTTTAGGAACCGAATGGTATAATATAAAAATGCGTCCTATTTTAGAAAAGACTTTAGGAGGTTCTTTAAGGTTATTTACTGAAGATGTTTTTGAAAACTCTTACTACAGTGAGCCAGAGCGTACTTCGCTACAAGTAACAGGTAGTATGCCAGATGGTTGCACAATTGAACAATTGAACCATGTGATTTTAAAAATGGAAAGATTTATCGGTAGCTTTGATGAAGTTTCTTTATATGAGACACAAATTAATGGTCCTAAAAATTCCAGAATAAGTATTTATTTTAAAGATAATTTTGAGTTTGGTTCATTCCCATACACATTAAAAAGTATGTTGGAATCTAAATCGAATAGTTTAGGGGGTTTAGATTGGACAGTTACTGGTGTAGGTCGTGGTTTTTCAAATGCCTCAGGTTCAGGGTTTAAAAATAACCGAATAGAATTGGAGGGCTATAATTATGATAATCTATATCGTTACGCAGAGCTTTTAAAACAACAACTTGAAGAAAATTCCTCTGGAAGAGTAAAAGAAGTTGAAATTACAAATGGAAGAAGAGGAAGCAATAGTCTCAATGAATATTTTTTAAACTTTAATCAAGAACAGTTAGCATTAGCGAATGTATCACAAAATCGATTATATGGATATTTAAAAAACCAAGTTCACTCTGGAAATATTGCTTCTATTGTAAATAACCATGAATTACAGCAGGTAAAATTAGTATCTAATAACTATCAGAAATTTAACGTGTGGGATTTAAAAAACACACCCATTCCTATCAATAATAAACAATACAAGCTAAATCAGCTTGCATCCATTGAAAAAAGAAAAACAGGAAATACAATTCACAAAAGTTACCAACAATACCGCTTAACGGTAGCCTATGATTTTTTAGGGACTTATCCTTTAGCCCAAAAAGTGAGAGAAAGGAATGTAGAAGAAATTAAAGATAAACTACCAATAGGATATCGTGTTATAAAACAGTCTTATAATGGCTGGAATAAAAAAGATTCAAAACAATACTATTATATCTTTATAATCATTGTTATCATCTTCTTTATTTGCAGTATTTTATTAGAATCTCTAAGACAACCTCTTGCTATAATTAGTATGATTCCACTCTCTTTTATAGGAGTGTTTTTAACTTTTTATTTGTTTGAATTTAATTTTGACCAAGGAGGTTATGCTTCTTTTATTTTGTTATGTGGTATAAGTGTAAACTCTGCTCTTTTTATTATTAATGATTACAATAACTTAAAAAAACAATATCCTAATAGGAATGTTCAAGACTTATATTTTAAGGCTTTTAATTCTAAAATTATTCCAATATTTCTTACAATCATCTCCACAATTGTTGGACTCATTCCATTTATTTGGAATGGACAGAATGAAGCGTTTTGGTTTTCATTTGCAGTAGGATCAATTGGTGGCTTAATCTTTTCCATAATTGGAATATTATTATATTTACCAATATTTTGCGTTGAAAAAAACAAAATATTCTCATAATTATAAATAGTTGGAAAACCTAAATCATCCAAGTGGAAATTTAAAATCGTCAAAAGCAGACATTCGTATTTTGAATAAATATCGAAAGTGTTATTAGTTATTTAATATTTAATTGTGTTATTGTAATAGAGGAGGTCTTACTCTTTAGCTGACAATTTGAACATTTAACAAGTTCTATTTTTTTGAAGAGTTGAAGAATCATTAAAATTATACCATTTCTGCATTAAAATTACCATAATAAAACACGCTTTTTTCTCTTTACCTCAAAATAAAAAAAACATTATTTTCTTTTACAGTAATTTCAAAACAGAAATGGTATTAGCGTTTTGAGAAATTTATTTATTTTTAAAATAAAGAACAACACCCAAAACAATACCTTTAAACACAAATCAATGTAATTCAATGATTTATAGAGTTAATTGTGGAGACGCCGAGAATCGAACTCGGGTCCAAACAAGCAGCCAAAAAGCTTTCTACATATTTAGTTCTTATTAAGTTTTCGATCTAAGGCCGATTAAGAACAACCTACCTTAAACTTAGCTTCTTTAGTTTCAAAAACCTGCCAAAGCTACAGATTTTCTATGTTTATTTTTACGATGCCCAAAAATGAAACGCCATAAACCAAGGCTTCTCGTGGACATAAAGCTTGCACACCTTGTGTGCCGAGGCTAATCTTACTATTAATTCAGATTATGCAGCTAAAGCGTAGTTATCTTCGCCGTTTAAAAAGTTGAAATTAGGTTTAACGAGTGTTATTTCATAACTCGATATGCTTACAAATTCACTGACCTTGCTGTCAAAACCAGTCGTCCCCTTAATGAAATAGCAAAACTTGTTTTGCGTAATTGAATTAATCCTGAACTTGTTTCAGGGTCACAAATAACAAAACTTGTTAAACGTAATTTAATGAATGCTAAAATTATTTCAGCATCTCATTAAAACTTCCATTTTATTTTTTCAAAGAACACTATTATTAATAACAAAAATAATACCAATAATTTGGGCGTTCCTTTGTTTTAAAAGCATTTAAAACTAAAGTCAGGCTTTCGCTACTCGTTTTTTGTTCCATTATCATTTCACAAAAGAACTCAAACAGGTCGCTCTATCCTTAACGCAGTCTGCAAAAGTACAAAAAGTTATAAGTTTAACAACAGAAGTTTTAAAGAATAATTAAGACAAAAAAACAGATTAAATAATTAACTTTAGACTTCAAAAAATAAAAAAGTATGATTAAAAAAGGAACAAAAGTAAGCTGGAAATGGGGCAGAGGAACAGCAGAAGGCAAAGTAGAAAAAACATATACAAAAGAGATTACCAAAACAATTAAAGGTACAGAAGTAACTAGAAATGGAGAAGAAAGAAATAAAGCTTTATACATGAAGCAAAAAGAGGACGTTGAAAGTGAAGTAAGTAGAGCAGATTCCTAAAATATAGTTGCAAGAGCCTAAAAAAACAAATATCTTCGAACCAATTAAAACAAGTAAATATGAAATTTGGTATTATTAAAGAACGCAAAAATCCACCAGATAGAAGAGTTGTGTTTTCTCCACAGAAATTAAAAGAATTTCAAGAAAAATTCCCAAAAGCAACAATAAAAGTAGAAAGTTCCGAGATTCGTGTGTTTTCAGATGAATCTTATAAACACGAGAAAATACAAGTGTCTAAAAATATGGATGATTGCGATGTGTTGTTAGGTGTAAAAGAAGTGCCAATTGAATATTTAATTCCGAATAAAAAATACTTTTTCTTTAGTCATACCATCAAAAAACAACCTTACAATAGAGATTTATTGAGGGCTATTTTAGATAAAAACATCCAATTATTCGACCATGAAACCATCGTAAATGAAAATGGAGCACGTTTAATTGGTTTCGGACGTTATGCAGGAATCGTTGGAGCATACAATGGTTTTAGAGCCATTGGTTTAAAAAGCGGAGCTTTTCAATTACCAAAGGCAGCAACTTTAAACAGCCAACAAGAACTTATAGAACAACTTCAAAAGATAGAACTTTCTAATATTAAAATTCTTTTAACAGGAAATGGTAAAGTGGCTTATGGTGCCAAAGAAATGTTAGATGCTATGGATATTCTACAAGTTACAACCGAAGAATATTTAAACAACACTTACCAAGAGCCAGTGTATTGTTTGGTAGATGTCTTAGATTATAACAAAAGAAAAGACGGAAAAATTTTAAATAATAATAGAGATTTCTATAACCATCCAGAAAAATACGAATCTAATTTTATGCGTTTTGCGAAAGAGACCGACTTTTTTATAGCTGGGCATTTTTACGGAGATGGAGCACCTTATTTATTTACAAGAGAAGATGCAAAATCTGCAGATTTCAATATAAAATTTGTGGCAGATATTTCTTGTGATATCGATGGCCCAGTGGCTTCAACCATAAGACCTTCTACAATTGCAGAACCAATTTATGGCTACAATCCAAGAACAGAAACCGAAGTAAATTTTAAAGACGAAAATACTATTGTGGTAATGGCTGTAGACAATTTACCTTGCGAATTGCCAAAAGATGCCAGTGAAGGTTTTGGAGAAATGTTTTTAGAAAATGTAATTCCGGCTTTTTTCAATAACGATAAAGAGGGCGTTTTAGAACGTGCTAAAATGACAGAAAACGGAAAATTAACGGAACGCTTTTCGTATTTACAAGATTATGTAGATGGGAAAGAATAGATTTTAAAATTGACATAAGACTGTTTGACATAAGACAAAACAAATGACGCAGAACTTGAAACTTAAAACCAAAAACATTTTTTTTAATATATGGAAGAAAACAATCTTCAAAACCGACAATTTCTGTTAGATTTAGCAAAAATGAAAATGCCTTTTGGAAAATATAAAGGAACATTTTTAATCGATTTACCAGAACATTATATTGTTTGGTATCATAGCAAAGGTTTTCCAAAAGGAAAATTGGGGCAACAAATGCATTTGGTTTATGAGTTGCAATTAAATGGCTTAGAAGATTTAATTCGGAAAATTCAATAATTTTGTTTTTCAATTTAAAATAAATAATTAGTATTTTTACTTTAACCAATTATAGAATTCCTTAAATTCTATCAACCAAAATGGACTTAACTCAATTATTCGATAATCCTCTTTTTGTAAACGTAGCATCTGTATTTATACTTTTTGTTATCGTTTACATCATCATAAAAATTACACAAAAGGCCGCTTTAAAATTAGCGAACGATAATACTTCTAAATATAAAATTAGAAAGTTTATCAATTTTTTAGGGTACATCGTTTTTGTAATTGGAATAATGTTCATTTTTAATGCGAAACTTTCGGGTTTAGGAACTGCATTAGGAGTTGCAGGAGCAGGAATTGCATTCGCTTTGCAAGAAATAATTGTAAGTATTGCTGGTTATATTGCTATTTTCACAAGCAATTTCTACAAGGTTGGCGATCGTGTGAAATTAGGAGGAATTAAAGGAGATGTAATAGATATAGGTATTTTAAGAACCACATTAATGGAAATTGGCGATTGGGTAAATGGCGATTTATACAACGGAAAAATGGTGCGAGTTGCCAATAGTTTTATCTTTAAAGAACCTGTTTATAATTATTCTGGAGATTTTCCTTTTTTGTGGGATGAAATTACAATTCCTATTAAAACAGATGGCGATTACCAATATGCAAAAGAGAAATTCTATGAAATTTTAAAAGAAGAAGTGGGCGATTTCTCAGAAACTTCTCAAGTAGCATGGAATAAAATGATTGGAACTTACAGCTTAGAAAATGCAAGAGTAAAACCGATGGTAACTATGGTTTTCGACGAAAATTGGATTACTTTTACTTTAAGATATGTCGTAGATTATAAATCTCGAAGAGGAACAAAATCTATTTTGTTTGATAAAATTCTTACTTCAATTAAATCATCAGAAGGAAAAATTGAAGTTGCTTCTGCTGCTTACGAAGTCTATAATAAATAAAATTTTTCTAAAGTATATTTTAAGATTACGACTTTATCTGCGTTTTCCAAATAGAAAATAGTAGGTAAATAAATATGCCAAAACCAAAGGTTACCAACCAAGTTCTGGCATCATTAAAACTATACATACTTTTTTTTAGAACGGTTATTGGACTTGTAAAAATATCCCAAGAATTCAAGCGTAAAAATCTGCCTAAATAAATGCCAAATCCGCATAAAAAAGTAACAGCATAAGAAAAGTAATTTGCGTATTTTAAATTCCATTTTTGTTTAATTATTTTGTAAACATCAAATAATGAGATTATTGTAAACAATAAACCTGTTGATGCATACGTGAATATGATAAAAAGATCTAATCCTATTAAAGTCGATTTTATATGATGTAAATGAACAAAATCGGTAATAATATAAGGTGCGTTTGGTAAGAATATCAACCAAACAAATAATAGAGAAATCAATTTTGGTTTCGATATTTCTTTAATATTTAGTTTTTTAACTTTTGAAGAAATTGCATAAGGAACAATCGCTAAAAAGAGATTCCAAAGTAAAAAGCCAAAGAATAAGGAACTCGTTAGTTTTACTCGAACAACAAATAAGAGCAAGCAAAACAAGATTAAAAAGTGAATGTTAGATATTTTTTTAAGATGCCTCATGCCAGTTTTTTATATTATTTTCAATCACAATTATTGTTAGAAAACCAAAGAAATAAGCAACCAAATCTCCAATGCTAAAAGAAGTTCCTAAAACGAGTTTCCAGAGTTTCTCATATTCAAACGGATAATGATTTTGCAAAGTTGTGAGTTGTAAAAACTCGATTCCAAAAGAAATAATTAAAACAATTATGGCTGCTTTATTTGCAGAAATATTTATGAAGCTTTTTACTAAAGTATAGAGGAGTATCACTGCTAAAAAATCGCCAAAAGTGTGTCTTATAAATCCATTGGCATATGTTGCAATTGCGATTTCAGATAGGAGCAATGAGCTAAAAATTAGAAAGTATTTTTTATTGAATTTCATAAATGTTTTTTTAAAAAAGAGCAAAACCTCAAAAATATGAAGTAGAGGCTTTGCTCTAATCAACCAACTAACTATTAATTATTCTCCCAATCGATTTTTCTTGAAGTGTACATAACTCCAGCTAATATTAAGAATAAGCCAATACTACCAACTAATAATGCATAATTTTCTAATTGAATAATTACAAAAATAAAGGTGTACAAAGCCGTTAAAGAAATTCCTATAAAGAGTGGAAATTTTAATGTTTTTAAAATTGATTTAGAATAGGCTGTAATTAGTAAAACAACAGCAGTTCCTGCAATTATGTAGGCTTTAAAAAAGCTACTATGTTCCGAAATTGAGATTAATAATGTGTAAAACATTGTTAATGCGATTCCAACCATTAAATATTGAAATGGATGCATGTTTATTTTGCTCATCGTTTGTATTAGAAAGAAAATTAAGAAAGTTAAACCAATTACTAAAAACCCGTATTTGGCGGAACGCTCACTTTTTTGATATTCATCTACAGGAATTAAGAAATTTACTCCAGAAGCAAATTCAGTTAAATCTGGAATTCCACTAAAATATTGTTGAGAAAAAGGTCTGTTGATATCTAATATTTTCCATTTTGCATTAAAACCATCCTCTGTAATTTTATCTGAATTATAAGGGAGAAATTCTCCAATAAAATTGGCATCTTTCCAATCGGATTTTATATTTACATCAGTATCTTTTCCAATAGGAATAAACTGAATTTGTTTACTTCCTTTCATTTCTACGCTCATAGAAAATAAAACTTCTTTATCTTTTGGAACATCCGTTTCTAAAATATTGTTACTCTCTAATTCATTTAGGTTTATAACATTTGATCTGTATTTCTTTTTGGTTTTAAAGTTTTTAGAAGTTAAAGAATATTGGTTTTTATTCATTTTTATTTCGAACAAACTAATTGCTCCTTTTAGGTTCGAAGTCTGTACCACCAAATGTATTTTATCCCATAAAATATCTTCATTTTTTATGTCTTTTTCAGAAAAATTTGGTGTAGAAAAACTACCATTTATATCAATTTTACTTTTATAAACGGCAGTTTTATAAATTCCTCTCTCTTTTTCTTCTGGGTTTATTGTTGAATTTATTTTTAGTTTTTCTGGAAAAAAATAAGCGTATTTTGTACTTGAAGAAGTAATTTTTTCTGATTTTTTACTCTCAGTATTCATTACATATTTTGTGTGGTAAACCTTATAAGGAACTTTTAAAATAGGACCGTAAAGTAAAACTTCTTCTCCCCATTTTTGGTTAATTTCTCCCACAACTTCCTGTTGCCTAAACTTTCGTTCTGTAATTAAACTCTCGATAAATGATAATGGAATCATTAAAACGAGTACTAAAATTCCTACGATAATCATTCTTGCAGTGATAGAGGTTTTTGCCCATTTGCCAAATTTTCCTTGTTGATTGTTGTTTGTGTCCATAGTTATTGTATTTGTAAAATTTGTTGTTTGTTAAATATGATTTCTCTTAAATCTGATAATGAGTGAGCAAAAAGTTTTTGATACTCTAAATGATGAAATGGATTACATTTCTTACCCAATTTGTAAGATTTTAAATAATAGCTTGCAAATTCTGGTAGCATTAGAGAACCAACAATTACAACTCCAAATAGATAAAAACTTCTTTTGCCATTACCAAAACATAAATATTGTAAGGCAATTTCATCTTCTACTTTGGTTCCATAACCCGTAATTAAATGGTATGCATCATGCCTTTCTACTTTTGGTAATAATTCGAACCCGTTTTTGTTAAGAAAAGCGCCAAGTTCATTCCCAAAAGTTCCATTAGGGTATTTTAGTAACTCTTTACTGGTAATTCCCCAAGGCTTTTTGTTTTTAAACCTGATATACATTCTTTGTGAATGCTCAAACAACCAGTAAATTAATTTCTTTCTCATTTTATTATTTTAAAAGAACTTTGTTTTTCAAAGTAAGTGGATAAAAAAAAGTTTATTTGTTTTTAATTAATTTTTCAAGTGCTTCTATATGCTTTTTAAATTCCTGTTTTCCCAACTCTGTTGCATAATATTTTGTATTTGGTTTTCTGCCTATAAATTGCTTTTCAACTTTAATAAAATCTACTTTTTCGAGCGATTTTGTATGGCTTGCCAAATTCCCATCTGTAGCACCTAATAACTCTTTAAGCGTATTAAAATCGGCATATTCGTTTACCATTAAAATAGACATAATTCCCAGTCTAATTCTATGGTCGAAAGCCTTATTTATATGTAAGATGATGTTTTTCAAATAGAAAATTTTTCGTTGCTAAATTACAGCTATTTCTTATCATATTTAAAATACATAACAGTTCCGTAAACAATATGCATTATTCCAAAACCAAGCACCCAAAACCAAAATCCATAACCCGGAAAAATGGCACAAATTAGTCCGATTACTATTTGTGTATATCCTAAGTACTTAACATCTCCCAATGTATATTTAGACGCACTTAACAAAGCCAATCCATAAAAAAGTAACATTAAAGCACCTGTTTGTCCATAACGTTGTTGATTCAGAATAATAATAATGTAAATTGCACCAGCCAAAAGTGGCACTATAAAACTGGTTAATAACCTTCTAGTTAAAGAGTCCCAAATTTTCTGATTGTTCTTTTTTGCTTTTTTAGTCGTTAAATAAATGGCGGTTCCAATGCTAAAAATACCAACCAAAATAAGGTCTAAAAGTATAAGGCGAAAAACTTTTCCGTCTAAAATTAAATAACCTCTTTCACTTTGTGCAACCAACCAATAGGCGAAACTTGCACCAATTAAGGCATAAATACCAGCTAAAATACCAGACAAACCACTTAATGAGATAAATTTTGATGATTTATTCATTAAATGCTTAATTTCGGATATATCTTTTAAATAATTTTCTGAACTCATTTTTAAAGAACTTTGAATTACAAAGTAAAAAATAAAAATTGATGTGTGCAATAAAAATGTAATAAATTTAATTGCGAACTACAACTCCGTAAGTAATATGTGCAATTCCAAGAATGGAAAGAGAAGAATACCAATAACTAGGAATTAAGAAACAAAGTGCTCCTAAAACGAGACAAAGTACAGGTAAAATAAGGTAGTTTTTATTTTTTTTATTTCTAAATAAGAAAAGCAAAACCCCATACATAATTAAAAAAACGGGCGTAATAAAATCGATATACCCTTTTTCTTTTAGAAGAAATAAAACCAAAAAAATAATACAAATGGATGTAAAATATTTCCAGAAAACAGTCTTTGTTTTACGATTCCATAATATATATTGAAATCTTTTCGCCAATCTTCTGCCTTTAAAAAAGAATGCCAAAGAAGAAAATAGAAAGACAAAAAATGCAATTCCTATAATTAAAAACTCGACCAATTGTGGCGATAACATTCCTAAAACATTATTTTCAACAAGGAAACCCTCTAAAATATATTCAATGGCATATGCAGCTCCTAAAAAATAAAAACCAATTAAAATACTTGTGATTCCTTTTAGAGAAAAGTTTACAGAGAAATTATCGTGCATAAGAGAATTATATTCAAAATTTTTATAACTTTCGTAAATATACAAAATGAATATTTACTTGCATAATTATGAAGCCAGCAGAAGAATACATTTTAAACCAACCAGAACCTTTTAAATCCATTCTATTGCATTTGCAAATTTTAATTGAAACTAGTTTTCCTGAAGTCGATTTACAATTTAAATGGAAAATACCTTTTTATTATTTGAATGAAAATCCTTTCTGTTATTTAAATGCATCTAAAAACAAAGGTTATGTGGATGTTGCATTTTGGGCATCTGCGCACTTAACAAAATTCAATGAACTTCTAATTACAGAAAACAGAAAAGTAATAAAATCTTTAAGATATTTTAAGGTTGAAGATGTAAATGAGGAAGTTTTATTATCGGTTTTAGAAGAAGCGCATCAACTAAAAGACAAAGGTTTTTATAAAAGAAGCTGAGTTTATCCACTCGGTTTTATAAAACAGTCTTCTCTTCATAGTTTGTCACGCTGCAAGCGTCTCAGGCAAGAGTGAAAACGATTGTGTTGAGATTTCTATGAAATAACAAATTTAAAAAGAGAATTTTGAAACGAACTATAAATAAACCTTAAACCAAAAACCTTGAACCTAAAAGTCTTTGCGAGAAACCTAAACTATTTCGTCTTAAACTGAAGTGCAACCTCATTATTAAAGTATAAGTACAATTCAGAATTTTTTTTAGGGTTAGGAATTGATACAATAGTAATTCCATTTTCCATTTTTAAAACAGGTTTTTGTGCATACCTATACCCTTTAAAATTATAAATAATAGCAGAATTTAAGGCCAAGTTCTTAAATTTTAAAATAATGTTTTTACCATTTTCAGCTTTAATAATTCCATTTTGTGGAGAAAGCAATTCGATATTCGAGTTTAAAAAATTGTGTCCATAAATAGGCTGATTGTAAAATTCAGATAAAGACATTCTACCAAAACGCAAAACCCACAAAGAGTCATCAGGAAAATGAGTTTTAAATATTTTTTCTTTGGGAATATTGTAAAAGTAATTGTTAAATTTTCGAATCCATTTACCATTGTATTCGTAACCAGCAGCCCAAGTTGCGTCCAGAATAATCCATTTTTCATTTAGTTGTATGGCGTTCCAAGCGTGGTTTGTGGTGTTTGCAGGTATTCCAATTTCATTGGGTGTATTTCTTGCATATCCTTTTATAACCTTCGAATTTAAACCTAATAAATCGCAGATTCTCTTAAAAGATTGTGCATATTCTTCGCAAACACCTTGTTTTGTTTTAAAAGTGGCATTCACTAAATTGTTTTTTGCAGCTTGTAATTTTTGTAGCTTTTCAGCTTCGGAAGCATAACTAAAACGAATACTTCTTTGTTTTGGATTGTAAAATTCTTTTAAATTATAGCGAATATTTTTTGCCAACCAAAAAAACGCAGCTCTTGCTTTTTCTTCATCTTTAGAAAAATCGTTATCTATTTTAGTAGCTAAATCTTCTACTTTAGAAAAGCGTGGGTATTTCGTGACTTTAGCATCTACTTCAGCAAAATCTTGAGAATTTACAGAGATAGAAATCAATAAAAAGAGAGTAAGAAGGTATTTCATATTTGTAAAATGTAAACAACTTTGTAGAAACAATTATTGTGCCTTTATTTGTTTGTTTCATGGTTTCTATTAAATTTTCATTCAATTCCCATTCAGTTTGTCATCCTGCAAAGATCTTTTCCAGATTGCGTGGAATACTTATAGCACGATAAACTGGGTAGAAATTGGTTTTTAATTAGTTGTTTTACAGCGAAAAGACCCTTCAAGTTTTTAAATCTGAAGGGTCTGAAAATAGTGTTTCTTATTGGAATTGAGTAAGTGCGTTAGGGATAGAGCGACTTGTTTGAGCTCTTTTTTTTTAAAAGCAAGTAGTCTTTCGACTTCGCTCAAGATAAACTCCAGCCCGTTAAAACGCCAAAAAAATAATAAAAAATAATCTTTTATAAATTATTTATTGTTTTACGAATAGCCACTAAATTCGTTAACAAACTTTCTAAATTGTCTAAGTGTAACATATTTGCACCATCAGATTTTGCGTTTGCAGGATCGAAATGTGTTTCTATAAACAAACCATCTACATTGTTTACCACTCCAGCTCTGGCAATCGTTTCAATCATTTCTGGTCTTCCACCTGTAACACCAGTAGTTTGGTTGGGTTGCTGTAATGAATGTGTAACATCTAAAATTGTTGGAGCAAATTCACGCATTTCTGGGATTCCTCGAAAATCTACAATCATGTCTTGGTAGCCAAACATGGTTCCTCTATCTGTAATCCACGCTTTGTTAGAACCTGCATCTTTTACTTTTTTAACGGCGTGTTTCATAGCAGCAGGACTCATAAATTGTCCTTTTTTTAAGTTAACAACCTTACCCGTTTTTGCAGCTGCAAACACCAAATCTGTTTGACGTACCAAAAAAGCAGGAATTTGTAATACATCTACATATGCAGCAGCTTTTGCTGCATCCGAAACCTCGTGAATGTCTGTAACTGTTGGTACATGAAAGGTTTCTGAAACTTTTCTTAGAATTTTTAGTGCTTTTTCGTCTCCAATACCTGTAAAACTATCAATTCTACTTCTGTTTGCTTTTTTAAAACTACCTTTAAAAATGTAAGGAATCTCTAACTTATTCGTAATTGTAATTACTTTTTCTGCAATACGTAAAGCCATTTCTTCGCCTTCAATTGCACAAGGTCCAGCTAATAAAAAGAAGTTGTTAGAATTTAGGTTTTTTATGTTTGGTATAAGAGATAAATCCATTTTGTATAATTTTTTGACAAAAATACGTAAAAATTAAGCGTTTTGAAACGAGATGTTTTTAGATGGTGAAATACTTTAATTTGCAGAGTTAATAGTTGTTTAAAGCAAGGAATTTTATTGTTTTAAATACCCATTGTTGTAAAATGACTACAAATTCACGAATTTTTGTTTCAAATAAACTTTAAAAAGAATAGCTACTATTTTTTTAAATCTAAAAATTTTTATTTTTATTTGTGAATTCATAGTAAAAAAAAGAAGCAAATTTATGTTATAAACCTACTGTTTTCTAGAGACAGTTTAGAAACTTTTTTTCTAATTAAATTCGCTATATTTATGCTTTTAAAACCCAATAAAATGAAAAAAATAGTAACCTTAATATTAGCTTTAACATTTTTTATTTCTTGTAATGTTTCTAAGAAGTCAACCTCCAATAGTTCTAAAACTTTAGATGCAAGTGTTTTAATAGATTCTAATTTGGTTAGAAAACACTTATATACTTTAGCTTCTGACGATATGGAAGGAAGAAAATCTGGAACAGCAGGAATTGAAAAAGCAGCTGTTTACATAGAAAATGAGTTTAAAAAAATAGGTTTATCTACTTTTGGAGAATTAGAAGATTACAGACAAACTTTTACTTTTAAAAATAGAAGGACTGGAGAAGATATTACATCTAGTAATATTATTGGTGTTTTAGAAGGAAAAAGTAAAAAGGGAGAATATGTAATTATTTCTGCACATTACGATCATTTAGGAATGAAAAAGAGCGGAGAAGGAGACTTGATTTATAATGGTGCAAACGACGATGCTTCTGGAGTTACAGGAGTTTTAGCTTTGGCGAAATACTTTAAAGAAGTTGGTAACGAAAGAACGATTGTTTTTGCTGCTTTTACTGCAGAAGAAATGGGCTTAATTGGTTCTACACATTTTGGAAAAGGTATCGATGCTAACAAATTTGTTGCAGGCATTAACTTAGAAATGATTGGAAAAACATCCAGTTTTGGCCCTAATACTGCTTGGTTAAGTGGTTTTGAGCGTTCTGATTTTGGTAAAATAATTCAGAAAAATTTAGTAGGAACTGGATACCAATTATTTCCAGATCCGTATAAGAATTTTAATTTGTTTTTTAGATCCGACAATGCATCTTTGGCACGCTTGGGAGTTCCATCTCATACTTTTTCGACAACTCCTATTGATGTAGATAAAGATTACCATAAAGTTTCAGATGAAGCAGAAACTTTGAACATGACAGTTATTACACAAACCATTCAAGCAGTTGCAAAAGGAACTGAAAGTATTATAGATGGTAGAGATACTCCCACAAGAGTAATTGTGGAAGAATAAAATAATAATTTATGTAAATATTTTATTTAAAAAACAATACATCATAAAAATATAATCCCTTAAAACCAATTAAACCCCTAAAAAAAATGAAAAAAATTATTATTAGCTGTATTCTTATAACCGCTTTTTTTGCGTGTTCTAAAGAAGAAAATTTTTCTATACAAGAAGAACAACAAGAAATATTAACAAAAGAAGAAATTAATGCTAAAATAGAGAAATCTCTTAAAACCACAGGAGATTTTAAATGGACAGATACTGATGCCTATACTATTTGGAGTGCATTAGA
Source organism: Polaribacter cellanae (assembly GCF_017569185.1). Lineage (NCBI taxonomy): Bacteria > Pseudomonadati > Bacteroidota > Flavobacteriia > Flavobacteriales > Flavobacteriaceae > Polaribacter > Polaribacter cellanae. The sequence goes on from NZ_CP071869.1 coordinate 3,541,671, forward strand.
ACATGGTAACAATATTCTTACCATTGGATATGGAACTTCAAAAAAACACTTTAAAAAAAGTGCCATATCAAAAAATATAAAAGAAGAAGTATTGCAACTAGTTTATAAATATGAAAGAAAAAATAATGCTGCTAAAAGCTCTAAAAAAGAGTTCTATGTAGATGAAAATATTAACATTATAGATATTTCTGTAAAAAGTATAGCAACAGTAAAAGCACTTTTAAAAGATAAGAAAGTACGTTATATAGAGCCTGCAGATTACCATTTTTATAGCAAACGTAAAAATTTTCAAGAACGTTCTAGCAGTTTATCATCTTCTGGCTGTGGTTTTGAAGAGAAAACATTGGCGCTAACAGATTACACAACTGTTGCACCTGGCGCAAAAGTACCTTGGTCGTTTAGTGCGCACAATATACCTGCTGCATGGAATTATAGCACAGGGCAAGGAGTTACAGTGGCGATTATAGACACAGGTTTGTCTCCAGAACAAAAATGGATGAATCAATATTTTAATGATGGATATTCTTCTGGAAGAACAGTTCAGAAATATGGAACTTTTGTAGATTCTTGGTGGTTTTGGTCTAATAATTACGATGGTGTAAACGACAAATGTGCTCATGGAACAAGTATGGCTTCTATAGCCACAGCACCTAGAAATAACGATAATTTACCTGTTGGTGTGGCATACAACGCAAATTTAGTAACGTACAGAGCTGTGGAGAATGTTTTTATTGATGATTATCATGAAATAAGAGGAATATCTGAAGCATTAACAGCTTTAGGAAATAGAAGAGATGTAAAAGTAATTTCGATGTCTATTGGAACTCTTTTTAGTATTGGAAAAATAAAAGATGCTATAAAATATGCATATAGTAAAGGAAAAATGATTGTTGCTGCAGGCGGAACTTCTACCAAATACACAAGATGGTATGGTGTTATTTTTCCAGCAAATATGAATGAAACTGTTGCAGTAACAGGCGTAAAAGAAGGTAGTTATTCTAATTGTGATGTGTGTCATTCTGGTTCTAAGATAGATTTTACAGTTCAAATGCAACGTTCAAATAGTACGAATAATACGGTTCCTGTATTAAGTTATTACAATAAAAAAGAAAATTATGTAGGTGGTTCTTCTGTGGCAACAGCAACTACAGCAGGAATTGCAGCGTTGGTTTGGGCCAAACACCCAACTTGGACGCGAGAACAGGTTTTAGAAAAAATGCGTCAATCAGCAGATTTCTACCCGAACAAAAATTCAGAATTTGGTTATGGTAATATTAATGCCTTAAAAGCGGTACAATAATTATTGTTTTTTAAGAAATAAAAAGATGAAACAAACTATAATTTTTTCTCTTTTATTGATATTAATCAGTTGTGGAACCCCTAAAGTTATCTATGATTATGATGATACAACCAATTTTTCAAAATTTAAAACTTTTCATTTTTTTGAAGATGTAGGCAAAGGTTTTAATGAGTTTGATGTAAAAAGAACGATAACAATTTTAGAAAACGAATTATCGAAATCTGGTTTTGTGAAAGTTAAGAATCCAGATTTTTTCATTAATATAAAGGCAAAAGTAACAGAAACACAAAATAGAAATACGATTGGCATTGGTGTTGGAAGTGGAGGTAGAAATGGTGGTTTTGGTATTTCTGGTGGCATACCAATTGGAGGAAAAAAATTAAATGAAGCGCTTATTATTGAATTTGTAAACGCAAAAACCAATGAGCTTTTTTGGGAAGGTTCTTTAATTTCGACAATAAAAGAAAAGAGAAAACCAGCAGAAAGAGAGGCATATTTGAGAACAGTAATTCAGAAAATTCTTAAAAAATATCCACCAAAAGTGAAAAATTAATGGTGTGTTTATGTCTTTTAGATTTTTAAAATTGAAAAGTTCACTTATAAAAAAAATCCTCTAAAATTAATTTTAGAGGATTTTTAATTTTATGATAATATTTATATTTCTTAAAATTGATATCTAGCAGATAAGGCAAACTCAGAATTTAAGCCACTTAATCCACCACTAATACCAATTTCAGGTCTGTAATCTAAGGAGATTAAAATAGGAGCATCAAAATTATATTCGATACCAATAACACCAGCTCCATAAATCCCTGTTCCACCAGCAGAAATAACTCCACCACCAGCACCAGCATACCAATTAAACTGGTCTTCTAATTGCCAAACCCATTCATACAAGCCTGTAGCTTTAAAATTGGAAAATTCATTAGACAAACCCAAATTAATTTCTAATCGGTTATTGCTTTTTAAAGATTTTTGATAAGAAATTTCTCCACCAATTCCATTACCACCACTAAAACGCAAACCAATTGCGTTATCAGAAATACTTTGCGCATTTGCCGAAAATGCTCCAGCTACTAAAAGACCAATAATTAAAAGTGTTTTTTTCATAATTTATATTTTATGCGTGATTAAACGACAAAGTTAGTGCTATTATTTTATTGAAATGAACTTATTTGCAATATAGATTAATACAAATGAATTTTATTTTTTAACACTTACACGAACACCTTTAGAATGACTACTAAATTCTGGAGCATACATACTTTGTATGGTGGTAATTCCGTTGCTAAAATTACCAGCATTGTTTACTCTTAAATCGTATTCGAAAACATACACTCCTTTTGGCAATCGATCAAAAAAGAAATTGGTAGATGCATCTTTTGTGCTTTCATAATACCCTAAATTATCTTGCCATTTGTACTTAGAAAGTACGTTTATTGGTTCTAAACCAGAGGCTCTCATGTCTTTCATGTGAATAAATTCCATATTTCTATCCGAACGTAATTCTATTCTTACAGTTACCAAATCTCCTACATTTAAATTGGTGTTTTTCGTAATTTCTTCCAGTTTTTTTCCAGTATCTGAATTCACTTTTTTAAATAATTTCTTATTCAATTTCAGTGGAGTTTCAGCGGAAGTAATTTTGTCTAAATCCTCGAAATACTGCCAATACAAACCTCCCCAAGCAATTCCATTTTCTTTTTTGTTGATAGTAATTTCGCTCATTTCAGAAGTGATCTCTGCACCATTCCACGAAGTTTTAAAATAACCAGTGCCAGCTTCTACTTTTACATCTTCTATTTTAGTAGGGTCGATTGTTTTTTTACCAACTTTAATCGTAGCCATTTCTGTAACTGACACCCAATCGCTTCCATTTAACAGCAAAGCATAAACAGCTTCTGTAGTCGCTTTTGTGGTTTTCCAACGATTTGTTTGCTTGTTTTTTAATAGCCAAATTTTTAAATTATCTATTGTTGAAATATCTTTATCAATTTCAGAGAAAACCTCAATCATTAATGCTTGAGTTTCTACAGGAGCTTGATAGTAGTAGTATCCAGCTGTATTTTCTTTCCAATACATTCCTAACTCATTTGAAGTAATACTCGTTTCTTTTAAAGAAGCTAAAATTTTGTTGGATGTTACTTTTTTATCATTTCTAAAAAGTGATAACGCAATTTGTCCTTTCGCATACAAATTGTAGTCTTTCCAATATGTTGCAGACTGATTCATATAATAATCGTTTGCTTTTTTAGTATTCGAATTCATAGAAATAGCATCATAAAAACTTCGCATATACAAATACTGAATTGTAAAATAACTCAAATGATTCTTTGCTAAATAGGTATTGTATTTTTTTTCTCCTTCTTTTTTTGTTTTAGCTTTCTGTTTAATAATATCTGCTCTTTCTAACAATTTTTGGTAATTTTCTAGTAGTTCTTTATCTAAAAATTGAACCGCTTTTTCAATCATTTTTTTTGTGGAAGCATTAAAATTGGTAACACCTAATTTTTGCAAATGCCCAAAGCCTGAAGCAATATGTTGTGTTATATAAATGTTTTCGTATCTACTTCCTTTAAACCAAGGAAATCCGCCAGAATTTATTTGAATATCTTTTAATTTATTGATGGCTTTTTCCTGCTCATTTTTCATTTTATTTAAATCGAATAATAATGCAATTCTTTTCTTTTGTTCAGATTCGGATTGTGCATCTCGTAACCAAGGCGTTTCTTGAATAATTAACGATTTTAATTCCTGATTTTTCTCCAAATTAGACAATAAAGCGTCCGAACTTTTCCAGGCATTAAAAACTTCTTGAATTCTTGGATTAGAATTTGCCACAAAACTTGCCAAGGTATTTGCATAATATCTCGAAAATGTTTGCTCTGCACATTCATACGGATATTCCATTAAATAGGGCAAAGATTGAATTGCATACCAAACAGGATTCGAAGTAAACTCTAAGGTTAATTTGTGGTTTTTTAAGGTTGAAGAGTTCGAGTTTTTCAATTTATTTAATGTAAAGGTTTTAGTTTGGTTGGAACGAACCCACATTGGAAGCGTTTCTGTAACCAACATTCTGTTGGATAAAACAGGTAAAACATTTTGTTCTCCATCAGAAAAATCGCCAGCTTTTGCCACAATTTTATATTGTACGGCTTGCACAGTTTCAGGAATTGACAAATTCCAAGAAATATTTGTATTTCCATCTTTATCAACCGAAAAATTTTTGTTAGAATTTGTATTTTCTAATTCTGTATTTATTTCCTTTCCAGTAATCGCATTTGTTAAAATTAATTTTGCAAAACCAGACAAGTTGTTATTCGTAAGGTTTGTAATTTTTGCAGATAAAGTAATTTTATCTCCTTCTCTTAAAAAACGCGGCGTATTTGGCAAAACCATTAACTCTTTTTGAGTAACTGTTTGCAACGTTTTTGTGGCCGATTTTAACCCTTTTGTATGTGCCAATAATTGTAATTTCCATCGAGTTAAAGCTTCTGGCATTGTAAACGTAAAACTTACTTTTCCGTTTTTATTGGTTCTTAATTGCGGATAAAAGAAAGCAGTTTCATTAAAGTTTGTTCTAGCTTTTACTTGCGATAATTTATTGTCAATTCCTTTTTTAGTGGTAATTATTAGTACTCCATTTATTCCTTTTTTTCCATAAATAGAAGTTGCTTCAGCATCTTTTAAGACTTTTAGTTTTGCAATATCAGCTAGATTTAATTTCTCAACATTTTCTGCAGATATTTCTTTACCATCAACAATATATAGAGGTGTTTTTGCGTCAGAAAGGCTAGTTGCATCTTTAATATAAATACTTAAATTATCATCATTACCAAAACTAGCTATTTCAGATTCAGTTTCCAAACCTAATGCAGAACCAGTTATAGCTTTTCTCTCTTGAGTCTCATAAGCTGTAATAACCACTTCATCTAAAACACTCTCGTTTGCAGTTAGCTTTACATCTAAGTTGGTATAATTTTTAATGATTTTTTCTTCACTTTTATAACCTAAATAATTAAAGACCAAAACATCTCCATTTTTTACTTTTATGGAATAATTTCCATCAAAATCGGTTTCTGTGCCAAAATTCGTATCTTTTATTACAATTGAAACACCTGGTAAAGATTCTCCATTTTCATCTCCAACAAAACCACTTACAGTTCCATCGAAATCTTTTCGAGTGTTATTTAATTTTCGTTCTATTTGTCTTAAATAGTTTCTATTTAGCCATTTATTGGTGTTCAAGTTAAACCCAAACCAATTATAACTCGTGTAATTAGTGTTCGGAAAATTATAATATTGCCTGTTATTATTCTGAATATTAAAGTTTTTCGTTCCAAAACTATAATTCGCATCACTTGTTTGATATGAATAATAAGCGTGTTTTGGAGAAATTGGAGTAAAAGACCAGTTGTGACTTTTAAATTGATCTAAAGAAGCATCGTACATAGAAGCCAAAACTTCGGATGCGACTGCATCATTCTTATCGTCTTTAATGGTAAAACTCCAAGTTTGTGCTGCTCCAGGTTGTAATTTGTCTCTAAAAATATTGGTTTCAATTTTTATGTTTTCTATCCTCTCAGGAACGTTAATAATTAGGTTTCCACTCTCGAAATAATTATAATTTACAAAATGGTATTTAATTGCAAAACCACCAAGATCTTCTTTTTCAATAGGAATTTTTAACGTTTTTATTTTATTATTTAACTGAATTAAATGCGTTTTTACAATTTTATGATTCTTTTCAATTTGAACAACCACTGTAATATTTTTGGAAGCAGAACCTATTTGTAGCAATACTTCATCTCCGATTTTATAGATGGTTTTATCGGTTTTGATAACAAATAATTTATTGTCAGGCACTTTTCTATCATTCGTAGAAAATACCGAAAATTGCTTTTCGTCTTTTACAGCTTGCCCGAATTTGTCTTCACTTTCTAAAACAGCAATATATTTTCCTGAAATCCAATTTTTAATATTTTTTAAGCTGATTTCTTTCTCGTTTTCAGTATTAAAATTGGTGCTAAAAACAAGTTTTCCTTTTTTCCAGTTTTTCTCTTCCATTTCTTCTTTAGAATACGCTTCATTTGGAAAAAGTTTACGAAACGTATTTTCAGAAATATCTTGATAAAAAGGAACACTCCAAGGTCTTTTTCTTTGTGGGTTTTTGGGTGCTTGTAATTTATATATTTTAATGGTTCCTTTTGCAGGCGCAAACTCGCCGTTTAAATTTTTTGTATCGATTCTTACCTTGTTTTCATCAGAATTTTTATCAATAGTATTTTCCATAGAAATGGTTGCTAATAAAGCATGATATCCAATCTTTACAGTGTTTGTAGCACTTCGAGTCTCACCATTTACGTCAGTAACATCTGCTGTAATTTCGTAAGTAAAAATCGGTAGATTTTTTTTGGAAACACTTTCGTCTGCCAAAGCTTTAAATTTTATCGTAAAATTTCCAGAAGCATCTGTGGTAGTTTCTCCATTTGTAATTTCTTGTGCAGACGAAGTGGGTCTTGGTCTGTACCAATAATACCAACTTGGATATTGCACTTTTCTATGCACTCTATACACTACTTTTGCATCTGTAATTGTAGCTCCCGAAAAAGCTTTGGTAAATCCTTTAACTGTTACAGAATCGTTTATTTTAAAGGTTTCTGTAATGGGTTTAAAATCGGTTTCGAATTTTGGTCTTTTGTATTCTTCAACAGAAATAGTAACAGAATTATTATAATCAAATCTGTAATATTCACTGCTATCTTCTTCTAAACTTTCATCAACTGAAATACTAAAATTTCCTGTTAAACCATTATTTGGTAAGATAAATTCACCAGCAATAGAACCAAATTCATTCAGTTTTAAATTTAATTCTTTTATTTGTTGATTATTTACATCTTTTAGCACAATCTTTACAAACTCATTTTTAAAAACTTCAGATTTTTCTCCTCGTTTTCTAATTACAATCGCTTTAAAATAAACAGTTTGCCCTGGTCTGTAAATGCTTCTATCTGTAAAAATAAAGGGTTTTATAAGTGTTTTTTCTGTTTGGTTATTGTAATTTCTGTTATTTTGATAAAGAGAATGTTGTCCAAAATAAGCGTTATCATTTTTTGTCTTAACGGTTATGTCGCAATTGTAATACGTGTATGTACTCTTAAATGTTGTAAAACCATTTTTATTGGTAATTAATTTTTTATCGATAAAAGCGCTATTTGGTCTTTTTGGATTTGTTATATGAAGATGTGCTTTTTTTATAGGTTTTCCATTATTTCTGTTTACAACTTGGTAGTTATAAGTGTTGTTAAACGTATTCTGAATCAGTGTTAAATCCGTAACTTGAATAGAAGTTGTTCCAAAAATAGTTTTTTCACTCAGTTTTTTTTCTTCGGAAGCGACTATTAAATACAAGCCGTTTTTTAATTTCGGTACAATTACTTCTGTAGTATGTTGTAAATAATCGTTTTCGTTTCTTAGCTTATGATTCCAATTTTTAGAAGAATTTAATTTACTAATAAAGGCTATTTTATCTTCGCTTTTATAGGTTTTATTTAATGTAAGAATATCATTTTTACTTACTTTGTAAACAGAAAAATAAAGTGTATCAATATTTTTATAATTGATTTCTAATTTTGAATTCTTATCAATAGGAATGTATTTTTCAGTACGAATATTAACTGATTTTTGCTCAATTTGAGCTTTTAAAACTTTGCATTTTTTTGCACCTAAACTTTCTGGAAATTTTTTAATAATATCATTACAAATAGCAATGGCATCTTTATTTTTGAATCTATTTTCTTTAGTTGAATAAAAACTATTCGCTTGATTTTTATAAATATTCGCGATTTCAAATCCATATAAACCACTAGCTTCAACATTTTTAAATTTTTCTTTGGATGTTTTTAATGTTGATAATAATAGTGCTTCCTTATTATCGAAAGTAGCATTATTATTCACAAAATGAAGCCTTTGAATATCTATATCTGCCAAAGCATTTGTGTTGTTTTCCGTTAGATGAAAAACAATTAATTTTTGATAGATTTTTAGAGCATTCATTTGAAGCGATAAACTATCTTTAGAAACAATTTTTAAATTAGAAAAAGCATTAAGATCACTCAAATAGGAGGGAGCATCAATTTTAAATTGGTAGGCAGGTTTGGTGATGGAGTTTTCTGAAGTTTTGTAAAATTCTAATGCATTATTTGCTAAGAAATCGAACAATGTTGGCCTAATCGTTTTTGCATCATTCTGAATTTGAAGAATGTCTGCAAACTCAGTTACTTTTATTTTTTGCAACTCTTTTTCATTTAAAAGTGAAGCCTTATAATAGGTGTGAATTTCTTCGAAAAGTGTGTTTAAATCCCAAGTTCTAAAATCATTTTTATCTAATTCAGATTTTGAAGAAACATTTGTTCGGTTATAAAACTTGTATCTATTTCGAGTGTAATATTGCCAATATAAATTTGCTAAAACGTTTTGCAAGACATTTTTTGTAGGAAAACTGCTTTTAGAAATATGCTCTTTTAAATTATTAATTACTTTTAATTGTGCATCTTCTTCTAAGGTTAAAGCAAATTTGCTTTTGTAAAAAAGCGACTTTATAATTTGTGGAGCATTATTTTCTTTTGTTGCTGCATCGTAGATTTTTTCTACAATTTTTAATGCTGATTTTGGTAGGTTGTCCACCTCAAACTTCTCAACTTCTGCCCAAAGTTTGTCAAAATTATTTTGAGAATTTGCGGTTAGAGAAAATAATATCATTAATAAAAAAGTTATTGTTGTGTTTTTCATAATCAAAATATTTTATGTAACAAAGCAAACATAAATAAGGTTTTAAAACAACTATAAATTAGGGAATGTTACTTTTTAGCTAGTAAAACCAATATTTACTTGAGTTTCGCTCTAAAATAATGATTTTTTGTTGAAAGCTTTTGTATTTTTACTTTTTAAAATTTTGTTAGATGAACATTCATTTTATTGCGATTGGCGGAAGCGCAATGCACAACCTTGCCATTGCTTTACACCAAAAAGGATACCAAGTTTCTGGAAGTGACGACACCATACACAACCCTTCTAAATCTCGTTTAGAAAAATATGGTTTGTTACCAAAAGAGTTTGGTTGGTTTCCAGAAAAAATAGACTCCAATATAGATGTTATTGTTTTAGGAATGCACGCTAAAAAGGGCAATCCAGAATTGTTAAAAGCACAAGAATTGGGGTTGAAGATTTATTCATATCCTGAGTTTTTATATGAGCAATCGAAAGACAAAACAAGGGTTGTTATTGGTGGTTCTCATGGAAAAACAACCATTACTTCTATGATTTTACACGTGTTAAATTACCACGATAAAAAGGTAGATTATATGGTTGGTGCGCAATTGGAAGGTTTTGAAACCATGGTTCATTTAACACAAGAAAACGAATTTATTGTTTTAGAAGGAGATGAATATTTGAGTTCGCCTATAGATATGCGTCCTAAATTTCACTTATACAAACCAAATATTGCTTTGTTAAGTGGTATTGCTTGGGATCATATTAATGTTTTTCCAACTTTTGAAAACTATGTGGAGCAGTTTAAAATCTTTACAGATTCTATGGTAAATGGTGGAAGTATGGTGTATAATGAAGAAGATCTAGAAGTGAAAAATGTGGTGGAATCTTCTACTAATCATATTAAAAAATACCCATATACAACTCCACAATATTTTATTGAAAACGGCATTACGTATTTAGAAACTCCAGAAGGAAATTTACCATTGGAAATTTTTGGAAAACACAATCTTCAGAATTTGGCGGGTGCAAAATGGATTTGCCAACACATAGGAATAGATGAAGACGATTTTTATGAAGCAATTGCTAGTTTTACAGGAGCTAGTAAACGTTTAGAGAAAATTGCAGAAAGTAATGCAACTGTAATTTTTAAAGATTTTGCACATTCTCCAAGCAAGGTTTCTGCAACTACAAATGCTATTAAAAATCAATATAATAATAGAACTGTTTTGGCATGTTTAGAATTACATACGTATTCTAGTTTAAATGCTGAGTTTTTATCAGAATACAAAGGAGCATTGGATAAAGCAGATGTTGCTGTGGTTTTTTATTCGCCAGATGCAGTAAAAATTAAGCAATTAGAAGAAGTTACCAAAGAGCAAATTGCAAAAGCTTTCGAGCGAGACGATTTAATTATTTACACGAATCCGCAAGAATTTAAAGCGTTTCTTTTTAATAGAGATTTAGAAAATACTGCAGTTGTTTTAATGAGTTCTGGTAATTATGGCGGTTTAGATTTCGAGGAGGTTAAGAACTTGGTTTAGACTTCTTAATTCCTAATTGAATTAGTTTTTCTTGTTGCCAATTTTTGTCGGTAATTCTTTTTAGCAACCATTGTCTATGTTCTTTATCAAAAAGAGATTTGTAAATAATAGACATTCTATTTTTGATAAAAAGCTCTGTCGATTTCCTTTTATAAACAGAATTTCTTTTAGATTCATTTAAAAGATAGTTGTTATAAACAGCTACATATTTTTCAGTTTCCACAGTCTTTGTATATGCTAAAGAATTAATATTGTTAAATGTAACATAACAGATTGCTAAAAAGCAATTTAACGGGTTTTGTAAAGTGTCAAATTTTTTAAATGCTTCTTTTGCAACTGTTTTTTTAGACAGTAAAAAAAGATCATATGCATTTCTTAAAGCAATATTTTTATAATGAAAACCAGCATCATTAATTTGTTTTGCGATGATGGATAATGCTAACTGATTACTGAAACTCATAACAGTTACTCCGTTAATTTTTTGAGCGTCTTTTGCAATTAAACGATAATTAAATTCCTTGGCATATTTTTCAATTAATAATTCTTTATGGATTTCTACAGCTGCAATCTTATTTTCTTTTTGTAGTCTTGGGTAATGTTTAAAATTTGGAAAAATGTAGTTAATTTTAACTACTTTAGAATAATTATTTTCAGTTAAAACCTTAATTGCTTTAGGATAATTTTCCTTTGAAAAAATAAAATCGATATCTCCCACCATTCTCTCAGCTACATCTTCATATAGATTTTCCAATAAATTTCCAGTTCCTTTTAAGAAAATAGGAGTAATGTTATGTGATAGTAGAAGCTCGTTTATTTCTTTTGCTTGTTCTATTATTTGTTGGTTTCTTTCTCTATTTAACTCGGTAATATGTTGCATATATTCGACCAATTCTTTTGGTAAATACGAAAGAAAATTAGCGCGTTTTAAATTACAATATAAAGCAGGGAAAACATAATGAGCCGTACTTATTCTTACAACAGCATCCCAATCTACGGTTTGCGTTTTTAGTTGTTGCTCAACTTCTTGTTTGTTTTTTTCTTCCAATGAAATTGTTAAACATTTGGCTACAAAAAATAGGGTTTCTTTATGATTCATTGTTAAATATTTCAGAGACAGTTGCTATCATTTTATTATTATTAGAATAGGTTATTTGATGGCAGTTTAAAGCTGAAAACCAATTTAAAAAAGCGTCTGCATTTTCTTTTATTGGCGACAACCAAGCATCTGGTACTAATTGCTGAAAAGCTTCAATTTTAGATATTTTTTGATGCTGTAAATCTGCATTTTCTTCATATTTAATAAAAACCAAGTCTTTACAAGGTTTATGAGCTGAAAAATTAGTGTTATTGGGTTTTAAATAACGTACTATTTTATTTAATCTTTTAAAGTGATATTCTGCAGACGTTTCTAGTTCAGGATATATTGGAAGTAATGTTTCTACACTATTCTTTTTGATTGATATAGAAGCAGGAAAACTATACACTTCTTTGTTTTCTGCATCAATAGGAACAAAATCGTCTGCCAAACAAGTAAAACTATTTGCTTGTAAAAGCGCTAAAGAAGTACTTTTTCCATTGCCAGAATCGCCACAAAATAAAATGCTTTTATCGCCATTAGAAACTGCAGAAGCATGGAAAACTCCCAACCATTCTTTTTCTTCTTTTTGATGAATTTTTTGGATGAGTTCCATCGAAAATTTTCCTTGAAAGAAATGAGTTTCTTTTTTAGACCAGGCTCCAATAAATTCTTTATCATTATAAAAGAAGACAAAATTATTATTTATAAAAACAATAAAATTATGGTTGTAATCTAAGGTGTTTTTAATTTCTAAATGCTCAAATTTTGGGTGAACAAGATATAATTCGTATTCAGTAGAAAAATCGACTTTAAAAACAACGTTATTTATTTTATAAAATTTTGTAAATTCGAATTCTTTTGGTTTTCTAATATCTCTGTAATCGTTTATTAAACTTGGGTCTATAACTGTTTTTGTTGCATAAATTTTATTTTCCAAATCCAAAACAAAATCAATGGCTTTTTCTAAAGGAACAGATAGTTTTTTGCTTAATACAGATGCGATTTCATTTACAGGAATTCCTTTGCTTATTCTTTTTAAAATATCTGCAGTGGTATTCTCTAAGACTAAATATTCGTTGTTTTTTTCGAACCAAACAATGGTTTTGTTTTCAACAGTTTTATATAAAAAATGCGTTGCTGTTTTCATAAAAATAAAGGTACTTATTTTCTAAACTTGTTCAAAATAAAAGAGCCTCTAAAAATAGAGATGCTAGTATCTTAAAATTTTATATAAAGCAAAAGGTAGCAATTTTAAATTACTACCTCTTGTTGCTTTACTATATTTTGTTGCGTTTGTAAAATATGCGCAACAAAAATAGATGTTATTAATTTTTTGTTTGCGTTTTTGGTTTGTCTTTTAATAAACCTAATTTAGCTTTTACTGCATCATAAATATCTTCACCTTTTTTTACGATTAAAGATTTTGCATCAAAAACATATAATATTCCTTTTGCAGCAGCTACTTCTTCAATAGCTTTTTCCGCTTTTTTTACGATAGGCTGTAACTCTTCTGCTTGCTTCTTTTGCATTTCTTGATAAGCAGTTTGTTGTGCTTGCTCGTATCTTGCTCTTTCTAACTGAACTTCTTCTGCTCTTTTTTTGTTAGTATCTGGAGTTTGGGTTTCTTGTTCTGCAGTATACTTTTGGTATTTTGCTTCCAATTTCTTTTTCATTCCTTCAATTTCACTTTGGTAAGACTTACCTAATTTTTCTAAAGTAACACTTAAGGCTCTAGTTTCTGGCATATTATCGATTACTCTTTGGTAATCTACATGAGCTATTTTTTGTGCATTTGCAACACCAGCTACCCCTAAAGTAAATACAGCAATTAATAGTAACGTTTTTAAATTTTTCATTCTTGTTTTAATTTAATTATTATTCTCGTCTTTTTTTTCTTGTTCTTTCTTTTGATTTTCTTTCTTCTTTTTTAGCGCTTCTTTTTTCTTTCGTAATTTTTCTCTTTTTTCTGCTCTTTTTTTTAGTAATTCGTTTCTACGATCTAATAACGCTTTTTTCTTTGCTTCTTTTTTCGAAAGTTTTTTTGCTACAATTGCTTTTTTCTTAGCTATTGCTTCTTTTTGTTGAGGTGTTAACTCTTTTGTTGCGTTTTTTCTTTGTTCTCTTTTTGCGTTTTTTTTATCTACTAATCTTGTTCTATCTATAGTTGCTAAAACGAGGTCGCTAATATCGTATTTTTTATTTGAATATAGCATTACTAAGTCGCTAGATTTATCAAAAACAAAGTCATATTTTTTTCTTGCAGAAATGCTTTGTATTGCATTGTAAACTTGGTCTTGAATTGGCTTTACTAATTGCTTTCTTAGTAAAAACATATCTCCTCTAGGACCAAAGTACAAAGATTCTAATCTTCTAAGTTCGTCTTGTTTTAAAGCAATTTCTTCTTCTCTTTCTTCGATTAAATCTTTGGTAAGTATTGCTTTCTCGTTTGCTAGGTCGCTTTTTAATACTTCTATATGTCTCGCTTCTTTATCTAGTGTTTGTCTCCACTTTACAACTTTTTCGTCTAAAGTATTTTGAGCTTCTAAATACTCTGGAACATTTTCTAGAATGTACTCCATATCTATATAAGCAATTATTTGGCTTCTTTGAGACCAGGAAATACTTACACTAAGTAAAAGAACGATTGATAAAAATATTTTTTTCATTTGTATAAAGTGTTAGAAAAAACCGTGCCAAAAAAACTTCGACATTACAAATGTACAGTTTTCTTAGAATTGTCTTCCGATAATAAAATGTGTTTGCCAGCCAGATTTTTCAGATTGTCCAGGTAATGGATCAAATCCATGTGCAAAGTCGATTCCTAATAAACCAAATGCAGGCATAAAAATTCTTATACCTAAACCAGCTGAACGTTTTACTTTAAACGGATTAAAATCTTTAAAATTGTCATAAGAATTACCTGCTTCTAAAAAACCTAAGGTATAAATAGATGCTGATGGCGAATCTGTAATCGAATATCTTAATTCTAGCTGAAATTTATTGTAAATGGTACCACCTTCGATAGAAGATAATCTGTTGTTTTGATATCCTCTTAAACCAACAACTTCTCTACCATCTAATTGAAAAACGGCAATTCCATCTCCACCAACAAAATATCTTTCGAATGGAGACTGTCCTAACTCATCGTTATAAAATCCTAAATACCCCATTTCTGCGTTAGACATTAATACTAATTTATCTGTAAAAGAAGTATACCATTTTCCTTTTGCATTTAGTTTATAATATTCTAACCATTTGTATTTTTCTGCAGGAGCTAAACCAGAATAATCTTTATTATTTAAAAGAGAATAAGGTAATGTTGCTTTTACACCAAAAGAGAATTCAGATCCATAAGTTGGAAAAATTAAACTTGGTCCAGCAGAATTTCTAGCCAATGTAGCACTATAAGATAAATTGTTTAAGGTACCATTATTTAATACATCTGCTCCAACTCTAAAGCCGTAGTTATTCAATTTAAAACTTTGGTAAGAAATAGTTTGCGATAACTGGAAATAATCATCTGGCCACTTTAAACGTTCACCTAAACCTAAAGAAGCTCCAATAATTCCTAAACTTCTACTTTTATCTACATCAAAAGTTTGTGGGTTTAATTGATATTGGTTTGAAGAATAAATAGAGAAGGATAAAGATCTTGGTTTTCTACCACCTAACCATGGTTCTGTAAAAGAGAAACTGTAAGTGTTATAAGTTCTACTAGATTGTAATCTTAAAGATAGTTTTTGACCATCTCCCATAGGTAATGGCTTGTAGGCTTCTTTTTTAAAAATATTTCTGATAGAGAAATTGTTAAAAGACAATCCTAGCGTTCCAATAAAAGAACCACCACCATAACCTCCTTGCAATTCGATTTGGCTACCACCTTTTTCTACAACATTAAAATTAATATCTGTTGTTTTGTTTTGATAATTGGGATTAACATCTGGAACCACGTTTTGGTCGAAGAAACCTAATTGACCAACTTCTCTAATAGATCTAATAATTTCTTTTCTACTAAATAAACTCCCTGGCTTTACACGTAATTCTCTAAAAAGTACATGGTCGTTTGTTTTGTCATTTCCAGAAACAGTTACTTTTTTAATACGTGCTTTTTCGTCTTCTCTAATTCTAATTTCTACAGTAATAGAGTCGTTTTCTACCTTTGTTTCAACAGCATTTACTTGAGAAAACAAGAAGCCATTGTCTTGGTATGTTGTAGAGATGTCGAAAGAGGTTGGAGTTCCATCTCCTTTAACACGTTCTTTTAAAACGGCTCCATTATATATGTCTCCTTTATCGATTCTTAAAATTTGATGCAATTGCTCGTCTGTATATTCTTTGTTACCAACAAATAAAATTTCTGCAAAACGATATTGCCTACCTTCTTCTAAATCGATATTTATATTAATGGTATTATCGTCGTTCCATGTAATGTTTTCACTTAAAATACGAGCATCTCTATATCCTAATCTACTGTATTTGTCTACAATACTTTCTAAATCTTCTTGGTAATCTTCTTCTATATATTTAGAGGTTTTCCAGAAACGACCAAAAAACTTCTCTTTGGTGTTTTTCATCGCTTTTCTTAACTGTCTTCCAGAAAGTGCTTTGTTACCAGTAAAAATGATGTCTTTTATTTTAATTCTTTTTCCTTTGTCGATAAAAACAGACATATTAACACTATTAATGTCGGAAGTGTCTTTTTTTACATCTATAGAAACTTTTGTTTTTAAGAAACCTTTATCTGTATATTTTTTTGCGAAGTAATTTTTAGTAGTTACAAGTAAATTGTCTGTAACCATTACACCTAATTTTAAATCGGTTTCTTTAATAAGTTCTTTTGCTTTGGAACGCTTAATTCCATTTATTTTTACTTGATTTAATTGAGGAAGTTCTTGCACATCGAACTGAAGGTAAACCGTGTTTCCATCTACTTTTGCTAGATAAACATCTACGTCGCTAAATTGTTTACTTTCGTATAATTTTTTAATAGCACTTGTTAATTTGTCTCCAGGAAGTTTAATGGGTTGCCCATACCTTAAGCCTGTAAAAACACGTACAGTTTCTTCGCTAAATTTTTGAAGACCAGTTACAGAAACACCACCTAAAATGTATTCCTTACCTTTTTCGTAACTTAATTTATTGGTAGATATCGTATCTTTTTTAACTACGGATAAACTATCTTTTTTAACTTGTGCAGTTGTGCTATAAGTAAAAAATAGTGCTGTAAACACTATTGTGGCAGAAAGTAATTTCATAAAAAATTTATTCTGTAATTTGTTCGCTTGTTTTTCCAAATCTTCGTTCTCTATTCTGATATTCTATAATTGCATCGTAAAAATGCTCTTTTCTAAAATCTGGCCAAAGTATATCTGTAAAATATAATTCGGCATAGGCCATTTGCCATAATAAGAAATTACTAATACGTTGTTCACCACTTGTACGTATCATTAAATCTACCTCTGGCAAATTAAACGTATATAAATGGTTATTAATAGTATTTTCGTCAATTTCTTCAATTAAAAGTTCTTTATTAACAACTTTTTTAGATATGTTTTTGATAGTATTAACAATTTCTTCTCTTGAGCCATAGCTTAAAGCGAAGGTTAAGACAATTTTGGTGTTATTTCTGGTTTCAAAAATAACATCTTTTAATACTTTTTGAGCTTTTTTAGGAAGTGTTTCTATATTTCCAATGGCGTTTACTTTTACACCATTTTCTTGAAAATCTGGCAATTCTTTTTTTAACGAGTTAATTAATAAACTCATTAATGCATCTACTTCCATCTTTGGTCTTTTCCAGTTTTCAGTAGAAAATGCATACAAAGTAATTGCGTCTACACCAATTTGTGAAGCACCTTTTACGGATTCTCTTACAGCTGTTAGGGCATTTCTGTGTCCAAAAATCCTATTCATTCCTTTACTTTTAGCCCAGCGTCCATTACCATCCATAATAATGGCAACGTGTTTTGGTACTCTTTGTAAGTTAATGCGTAGTTTTTTATCCATATTTATAAACCTTCTGTATAACAAGCGGGTCTCCCAAATGTATATATTAAAGAAAAACCTGTAAACATATACCAATCATTTCCAGTTCCTCCAAAATTTAAAGATGGTATACTTGGTGTAGAATAATCTAAATCGTCTACAAAAGTATATCTAAATTTTGCTTCAACAGAAAAGGCTAAAGCATCATATAATTTAGATTTAAAACCAACTCCTATTGGAACTGCATAAGATGTTTTGTTTGTAAACACATATTCTCCTGGCTGTGGTTCTGCTTGCGCACTTTTATACCTAAATGCAGCCAATTCAACTAAAATGTAAGGCGTCCAAGTTTTATCTTTTGACGACATGTCAAATTCATAAAAATTGTATTCCATACCTGCTGCCAATTCGTGAAT
Organism: Polaribacter cellanae; assembly: GCF_017569185.1. Lineage (NCBI taxonomy): Bacteria > Pseudomonadati > Bacteroidota > Flavobacteriia > Flavobacteriales > Flavobacteriaceae > Polaribacter > Polaribacter cellanae. The sequence continues at coordinate 3,559,767 of NZ_CP071869.1, forward strand.
TGTGTTTTTAAAATTTAATTCTCTGTTTTGTTTAAAATCAGTATCTGCATTTACATCATCTCCTTGTATTGGTAAATAGCTGTAAGTAGCTCTTAAGGCCATTCTTGGGTTCCAATTGTACTTAAAAAACACAGCTCCAGCTGGTCTATTAGGGTAAATGTAGTTTGTTCTACCAATGTCACCCACATAATTAGAGCCTCCTACAGAAACTCCAATTTCGTACACTTGCCCCAATAATATCGAAGAAAAGCTTACAAATACGATAAATAATATACTGTTTTTCATTCTAAAAAATAGCGAGCAAATATAGGAAAATCAATTTGCTTTATAAAGTTAATATTCAGTCTTTTTTGAATAACAACTATTTTAAAAATTTATTGTGGTAAAATCGTTAAAGATTGGTTTCGTTTCTGGTATCTTCTCCCCATAATAATTTACTGCGTAAAGTTTGTAAAAAAGATTGATTTTTAGGAATTATACTTTGTATGGTAAATGCGGCTTTTTCAATAAAAACATTTGTGTTTTTTGGAACTGTGGTAATTCTAGAATCTAAAGAAATTAAAAACTCTTTTTCTCTGGAATCTACTTCTAATTGAATGGAGGTTCCGTCAGAAATAACCATGGGTCTTGCATTTAAATTATGAGGTGCAATAGGTGTAATGACTAAATTTTTAGAATCTGGCGAAATTACAGGTCCATTACAACTTAAAGAGTATCCTGTAGAACCTGTTGGTGTAGCAATTATTAAACCATCTGCCCAATAATTGGTTAAATATTCGTTATTTAAATTGGTGGTTACACCGATCATAGAAGTTGTGTTTTTTCTTGCGATTGTTACTTCATTTAGGGCAAAATTTAATTCAGTAAACTCTTCTGTTTTGGGTACTGTTCTAACAGATAAAAGTGTTCTTTCTTGCAACGAATATTCGCCTCTTATAATTAACTCTACACTTTCTTTAATGTTTTTTTTGTTAATGGTGGCTAAGAAACCCAGTCTACCAGTATTTATTCCTAAAAGCGGAATCCCTAAATCTCTAATGTAAGTAACTGCTCTTAATATGGTTCCATCTCCACCTAAAGTAAACATGGTTTCGAAAGAACTGTTTAAATCAGAAAAATGAGAAAAAGTAGGGTATTTCTTATCCAAAATACCTCCTTCAATTAATAAATCGTAAAATTTCTTCTCAATAAAACAAACAATATTATTTTCCTCAAGAACTTCCAGTAAAATCTGAATTTCTTTCTCTGCTGAAATTGAATATGATTGTCCGTAAACTGCTACTTTTTTCAAACTTTATAATTGTTTTATTTCTTGAATTCCTAAAATTTTTATTATTCCAACTTCCAACTTCCAACTTCCAACTTCCAAAGTTACATTTCCAAATATTTCTGGAGGTAATCTGACCTGTTTTTTAAGTCTTCCAAGTAAATATCATTCTCGTGCGTGGAAACTATTTTGTAATCGTATCTTCTAAACGTGTGCATAATTTCGTTAATGTCTTCTGTAATAATTTTTAAGGTTAGTTGCACCAAATCATCTTTTCTTTCAGAGATGTAAATGCCTAATAATTTTCCTCCATTCGATTCTACAATCTGGCAAACTTTACTCATAGAATAATCATTTTCAATTTTTTCTATAATTAAAGTTTCGCTGTCTTCCATCATAAACGGACTCGTGGAAAAAACGTCTAAAACATCGCATAAATCGTAATAACCAATATATTCTTTTTCTTCGTTTAAAACAGGTATAATATTGCTATTATTATCTGCAAAAATCTTTAAAAGTTCTAAAACAGTCGCTTTTTCATCAACAAAAAAAGAATTTAATAAATAACTGTATGCGACTAATTCGTCGTTTTTATTTTCGATGGTATGTATATCATCTTCCGCAAGAGAACCTAGTAATTTGCCATTTTCTATTACAGGGAAATGTGTAATTGGAAAATTATCAAACAAATTTTTTGCTTGTTTTACACTATTCTTTAAGCTCAACGCTTTTATCTCATTTAATATGTAATCTGTAATGTTCATACGTCACGAATATAGGATAAAATGATTTAATGGTTTATCTTTGCAACCTAATTTTATACAATGACAAAGTTAAGCGTAAATATTAACAAAATTGCAACTTTAAGAAATTCTCGTGGTGGAAATGTACCGAATTTATTAAAAGTTGCTAAAGATATCGAAAGTTTTGGAGCGGAAGGAATTACAATTCACCCAAGACCAGATGAACGACATATTCGTTATAAAGACGCAAGAGATTTAAAAAAAATAGTAACTACAGAATTTAATATAGAAGGAAATCCTATAAAAAGTTTTATGGATTTGGTCTTGGAAACAAAACCTACGCAAGTTACTTTGGTGCCAGATGCTGTAGATGCTATTACATCGAATGCAGGTTGGGATACTATAAAACATCAAGATTTTTTGCAGGAAGTAATTAAAGAGTTTCAACAAAATGGCATTAGAACTTCTATTTTTATTGATACCGATTTAAAACTGATTGAAGCTGCTGCAAAAACGGGAACAGATAGAATTGAATTGTACACAGAAGAATTTGCATCTCAGTTCGAGATTGGAAATAAAAACGCTGTAAAACCATATACAGAAGCTGCGATTTTAGCTCATCAATTAGGTTTAGGAATTAATGCTGGGCATGATTTAAGTTTAGATAATATTAAATTTTTCAAAGAAAATATTCCGCATTTAGCCGAGGTTTCTATAGGACACGCTTTAATTGCAGAAAGCTTGTATTTAGGCTTGGAAAATGTAGTGAATATGTATTTGCACCGATTGAAATAAGTTTTTAGTAAAAGTTCGTAGCAAACCTATGATTTTTATGTGGTTAAAAATGAATAATATTTAGTGGCAGTAGCAGAAAAAAATGCGACTTTGCGAGAAAAATAAAAAAATGGAAAACAATCCAATATTACATTCATCCATAAAAGGGGAAGGAAAACCATTATTAATTCTACATGGTTATTTCGGAATGAGCGATAACTGGAAAACGTTGGGAAATCAGTTTTCGGAAGATTTTCAAGTACATTTAATAGATCAAAGAAATCACGGACGAAGCTTTCATGAAGACGCATTTAATTATGAAGTTTTAGTGAAAGACTTACACAATTATATACAACATTATAAATTAGAAAACATTTATTTAATTGGGCATTCTATGGGAGGAAAAACGGCAATGCTATTTGCAGTTACCTATCCAGGTTTAGTTGATAAATTGGTGGTAGTAGATATTTCTCCAAGGATGTACGAACCACATCATAATGCTATTTTAGCAGGTTTAAATTCGATTGATTTTTCTATTCAAAATACAAGAAAATTAGTGGAGAAGAAGCTTTCAGAATTAATTCCAGAATTTGGCGTGCGACAGTTTCTAATGAAAAATATTTATTGGAAAGAAAAAGAACAATTGGCATATCGATTTAATTTACAATCGCTCACAAAAAATAATCCTGAAGTTGGGGAAGCATTACCACCATTTACTGTTTTTGAAAAAGAAACGTTGTTTTTAAAAGGTGAAAAATCGAATTACATTACAGAAAACGAAGCACCAATTATCGAAGCTCATTTTCCAAATTCTAAAATTGTGGAATTAAAAAATGCTGGTCATTGGGCACATGCCGAAAACCCAAAGCAGTTTTATAATGAAGTTTGTACGTTTTTAAATTGAATTTTTTAAAAGTTCTACGACTTTATAAAACACTTTAAGTCTTTATAAAATTACTGAGTAATTTTTACAGGATCTTTGTTTTTATCAATGGCTACAAAGGTAAACTCTCCAAAAATAGCGTGTTCTTTTTGGTAATTATACATTTGTTCTATGTAAATATTAACTTCTACTTTTAGACTTGTGGTTCCAATGTGCGATACTCTACCAATCAATTCTACTATGGTTCCTGCAGGAATCGGTTTTGTAAAATCGATCTTGTTGCTACTTACAGTAACCATTCTTTGTCTACTAAACCTTGTTGCAGTTATAAAAGCAACTTCATCCATTAAAGACAAGGCAGTACCTCCAAAAAGTGTGTCGTAATGATTTGTTGTATTTGGAAAAACGGCTTTAAATTGGCGTGTTTCAGATTCTTCAATTCTCTCTTTTATTGTCATGATGTTTTCGAATTATTAAAATAATCCACTTTACAAAAAAATATTGTAAAGTGGATTTTATAAAATTAAATACTATTACTAAGTGTTTTTTCTCTTAAAATTTTTGCAGCTGTTACCATTTCTGTTAAAGCTTTTTTTGTTTCATCCCAGCCTCTAGTTTTTAAACCACAATCTGGGTTTACCCAAAGTAAGTTTTCTGGAATTACTTTTTTTGCTTTTTTTAATAATAAAACCATTTCATCTTTATTTGGCACTCTTGGAGAATGAATATCGTAAACACCAGGACCAATTTCATTCGGATATTTAAAATCGGCAAAAGCATCTAACAATTCCATTTGAGAACGAGAACATTCAATGGTTATTACATCTGCATCCATGTCTGCAATATTTTGTATGATATCATTAAATTCGGAATAACACATATGAGTGTGAATTTGGGTTTCGTCATGAATGCCAGAAGATGCTATTTTAAAAGCGTCTATTGCCCATTTTAAATAATTTTGCCAGTCGGTTTTTCGTAAAGGTAAACCTTCTCTAATAGCTGGCTCATCAATTTGAATTATTTGAATACCGGCTTTTTCTAAGTCCTTAACTTCATCTCTTATGGCTAATGCAATTTGGTTACAAGTAACGGAACGGTCTTGGTCGTTTCTTACAAAACTCCATTGTAATATAGTTACTGGTCCTGTTAACATTCCTTTTACTAATTTAGAAGTTAAACTTTGTGCAAATTTTGTCCATTTTACAGTCATAGGGTTTGGTCGAGAAACATCTCCAAAAATAATAGGAGGTTTTACACATCTGCTCCCGTAACTTTGCACCCAACCAAATTTTGTAAAAACAAATCCATTTAATTGTTCGCCAAAATATTCTACCATGTCGTTACGTTCAAATTCCCCGTGAACCAAAACATCAAGTCCAATTTCTTCTTGCCAATTTATGGCTTTTCTAGTTTCTAGTTCTAGTAATTCTTCATATTCATTTTGGCTAATTTCACCTTTTTTAAATTTATTTCTCCAAGAACGGACTTCTTTGGTTTGGGGAAAAGAGCCAATAGTTGTTGTTGGGTAGAGTGGAAGGTGCAGCGCTTTTTTTTGCAGTATCTTTCGAGTTGAAAATGGGTTGTCTCTCTTGGTATGTTCATTAGAAATAGTAGCAACTCTAGCTTTAACTTTTGGGTTGTTTATTAAAGTAGATGTTTTTTTACTACTGATGTCTTTACGATTTTTTAAAATGATATTTTTACTTTTTTCAGTTGTATCATCTAAAAATAACTGCTTTAAAATAACAACCTCATTTACTTTTTGTTTGGCAAAGGCAAGCCAATTTTTTATTTCTAAATTTAAAATAGCCTCATTATTTTCACTATCTAAATCACAAGGAACATGAAGCAAAGAACAACTTGTGCTTATTAAAACGCGATTTTTCCCTAACACTTCTACAGCTTTTTGTACTGTAGCTAAAGATTGCTGGTAATCGTTTTTCCAAACGTTTCTACCATCTACAATACCCAAAGAAATAGATAAATTTTTGGGAGTATTGTTTAATACATCTTGTAATTGATTAGGGTTTCTAACCAAATCTAAATGTAAGGTATGGATAGGAAGGTTTACCGCTAATTTTAAATTATCTTGTAATCCTTCAAAATAAGTAGCTACAATAATTTTAAGTTTTGGAAATTTTTTTTGTATTTGTTTATAGACTTGTTTTATTGTATATTTTTCTTTTTCGGTTAAATCTAAAGCTAAAAGAGGTTCATCAAACTGAACCCATTTTGCTCCAGCTTCTTCCAGTTCATTTAAAACTTTAAAGTAAACAGGTAATAAGTTGCTAATTAAATCGATTCTATTAAAACCTTCCTCTTTTTCTTTTCCCAAAAGTAAATAAGAAACAGGCGAAATTAAGACAGGTTTTGTATCGATTCCTTGTTTTTTTGCTTCTTTGTATTCGTTAATAATTTTTGTTGAAAAAAGATTAAATTGTTGGTCTTTTTTGAATTCTGGAACAATAAAGTGGTAGTTGGTATCAAACCATTTTGTCATTTCCATTGCAGGTACATCTATATTGTTTTTTTGATGTCCTCGAGCCATTGCGAAATATAAATCTAAATTCGATTTAAAATCAAGTTTCTTATACCTTTCAGGTATGGCGTTAACGGTAAGCGACATATCTAAAACTTGATCGTAAAAAGAAAAATCGTTGCTAGAAATTAGGTCTATTCCTGCCTCTTTTTGAAGATTCCAATTGTGGCTTTTAATACGATTACCAACCTCTTTTAACTCTTTTTCGGAAATTTTGCCAGCCCAATACTGCTCGCAAGCTTTCTTTAACTCTCTTTTGCTACCAATTCGCGGATAGCCTAAAATGTGTGTTTTCATTTTTTTACTTTTAAATAATGAATTAATAATTACTTAAAAGCTCAATTAAAAACTTCTTTTTGCTTATCGAAAAATAAAATGATGAGTTGAAATAATGGCGCGTGAATACATATAGATAGCTAAAAATAGCATCCAAATGTTTAAAAGGCATCAAAATAGACAAATCACTTCAAATCGCGAAAGCAAAGTCATATCGATAAAGGCAGGTCTCCTGACTTGTAACAATTTTTATCGTCCTTCCCATTTTAGTAAAAACAGTGGAACACAAGGATAAAAATCTTTAAATGTTACTTACAGTTGCGCGACAGCTCTGGATTTGCACCAGATTCCCTATTAATCTACAGCTAAGTAAAACCTTATCGTACGATGAAATTAAATAAAAGAACTTCTTTCTAGCGACAAAGGTATTATAAAATTTGTTGAGATTATTAGTTTAATAAATTTTGAATAGTTTTTTTTTGAGAAAAAGTATTCAGTTTTTTAGTGTACTGTTTCTTAAAATAAGGAGTTAGAATACAGTGCATTGTTATTATTTTAAACCAAAAGCATAATTTCGGATTAAAATATCAACAAAATGATTTGTTTTCAAGGGAATTTTAACGCCTTTAGCCTATTATTTACTAAATTAGATGCTTAAAAAACGCAACTAATTTTATACAAAAAACTTTGGTGTAGTTAACACACATTAACATTAATTAACTTAACATAATATACATTAACAAAATAACATTGTTTCTTTGTTGTAAATAAAAATATATAACAGTATGAAAATTAGACAAATTAGTATCTTGAAAATTAGTGTCTTAACGATTTTATTAACTTGTTTTTGCTCAATAAACTTAATAGCTCAAAATAAAGAGACTGATAAAGTTGAGAAAAAGGAGTATTTAAAAGGCTTAACCAAGGCTAGTGAAAAAGACCTATCTGACAAACAAATTATGTTTGATGGAGAAAGCATTCCTGTTTACAATATTAAAGGAAAAAGAATAAGAGGAAATGAAATGATGGAAGCTATGATGTCAGGAAATTATACTCCTGATTTTTATATAGATAGTAATAAAGAGATTAAAGTTGCTGTTTTAAGAATAGCAACAGAAGACGAGAAAAAAATGATGAAAGAAATGCAGGCTCAAATAAATAGTCAAAGTGATTTAATTGGAACAGATGCTTCTGTCTTTTCTGCAACTGACATTAATGGAAATGAATTTTCATTAAATAGCCTAAAGGGAAAAATTATTGTTATGAATTTTTGGTTTATAGAATGTAAACCTTGTGTTATGGAAATGCCTGAATTAAATGAGTTAGTAAAAAAATATAAAAATAAAGACATTGTTTTTTTAGGCTTTGCTACGAATAGTAAATCAAGAATTGATTCTTTTTTAAAGAAAAAGGACTTTTATTATACTATAATTCCAAATAGCGAAAAGATTGCTATAGATTATAAGGTGTCAGGCTATCCAACTCATATTATTATAGATAAAAACTCTAAAATTGTATACTCAACCACTGGTTTAGGCTCAACAACAATTAATGATATAGAAAAAACAATTGAAAGTTTAATACAAAAATAAGACACCTAACAAAGAACTGGACTTTTCTTCAAAGCTAGGCTAAACGCATTAAAAAAACAACAGTTATAAATTATTGAAACTGTTGTTTCTTTAAGGTTTTTTTAGTAGTTTTTTTAGATTACAAACAAACCAAGTTCTTCTTAATTACTCAGCAATTTCTCCACGATGTGGTTTTAGTGCATCTCTGTAGATTTTCATATTACTTTCATCTACAATTATAAATGCTGAAGAAAACATTGGATTTTTTTCAATTATGTCAATTTCAAAGAAAGGAAGTTTTTCTGCTTCCGCAAAATCTTTTAAATGAATGGTATGATGTTTTGCGGTTTCTTTGGCATCTTGTCCTCTAAAATCCCACAGTAATTTTATTTTTCTGTTCATTATTAATGTCTTTATTATTGATAAAAATAAACAAATCTCCACTATTAAAAGTGATGTTTACATTGTTTTCAATTGCTTTGTTTCGTGTGCCAATTCTTTTACTAAAATCTAAATCTTCATTATTTAAAGGGTATTGAAGTCCTTTTGTAGTAATATTTGTAGCGGTTGGAAAAGGAAATAATGAAACTGTTTTATCTAAACAATCATCAATTTTTGTTGTTGTTTCAGCTAAAAAATAATATCCATAATTATCAAAAAAAGTAAGTTTTAATTTTTCTTTCCATTGAAGAGCGGTGTGTAAATTTCCTAAAAAATGGTCTTGTTCTTTTCCACTTGCCCCAAAAACATCAATAGTATAAAAACCCTTGTCAAAAAGAATTTGCAATATTTTATCGAAATCTGTAAAATCTTGATTTGGAGTTGAAATTACTTTAATATGTTTAGGAATATCTGTAAGAGAATCAAAATCACCACTAATAAAGTAAGGTGTAATTTTGTTTTCTTTCAAAAATTGGTAAGCACCATCTGTGGCGCAAATAATACTGTAATTAGATAAATTCGGAAGCTCTTTTGGAGCTTCACCATTTAATAATAAAAAAACTTTTGTAGGTTTCATTGTAACAAAAATACCCATTTCAAAATTAATGATATGGGTGTTCATAAATTGTTTGGGTATTTATTTTTCTTCAAAATTAAACCGATTGAGAAACGCCTGTTGCATTAGAAGTGGCACCAAAAACACTAATAAAACCAATTATAATTCCTAAAAAGCCCAACACCAAAGCAAATAAACCGAGAGAATTTATCGTTTTTTATTGTAAATATTAAATACATAAATTCGTACACAAACGAATTTGTTGAAATTGGTAAAAGTGTAATTTCAATTAGTAGAAGTTACAAAGAAAATGTACTTAAAAAGTTGGTTAAAAATTCTGAGAAATAGTTTTATCTTTACCCCAAATTTAAGACTTTTGAGCACAGCACAATTCATTCCAAAATCAGCTTTAAAAAATATTGAAAAAGCAACTTTTACGTGGCAAACACCAAGTAATATTGCTTTGGTAAAATATTGGGGGAAAAGCAATCCGCAAATTCCTAAAAATGCATCCATTAGTTTTACGCTAGATAATTGTCACACAATTACAACCATCGAATTTGAACGCAAGCGAAATTCTGAACTTGTTTCAGAATCTGATAAATTGGTAGATTTCAATCTTTTTTTCGAAGGAAAACAAAAAGACGAATTTAAACCTAAAATTGCAGAATTTTTTAAAAGAGTAGCAGAATATTGTCCGTATATTTTTGAGTATAAAATGATAATAAATTCAGAGAATTCTTTCCCTCATTCAAGCGGAATTGCATCTTCAGCGAGTGGTTTAAGCGCCATTGCAATGTGTTTAATGAGTTTAGAAAATGAATTGAGTTCGGGTTTATCATTAGAATACATCAATAAAAAAGCTTCGTTTTTAGCAAGATTAGGCTCTGGAAGTGCAAGTAGAAGTGTAGAAGGGCCTTTGGTTGTTTGGGGAAATCATCCGGAAATTGAAGGAAGCTCAGATTTATTTGGTGTAAAATTTCCACATAAAGTACATTCGGTTTTTGAGAACTATCAAGACACTATTTTGTTGGTAGATAAAGGAGAAAAACAGGTTTCGAGTACAGTTGGTCATAATTTAATGACCGATCATCCGTATGCAGAAAACAGGTTTGTGCAAGCCAATGATAATTTAGGAAAACTATCAGAAATACTACAAAATGGAGATATAAAAGCATTTGTAAATTTGGTAGAAAGTGAAGCATTAACCTTGCATGCAATGATGATGACCAGCAACCCTTACTTCATTTTAATGAAACCAAATACCTTGGAAATTATCAATAAAATTTGGAGTTATCGCGAAGAAAATAACAGCAATATTTGTTTTACTTTAGATGCTGGTGCGAATGTACATGTTTTATATCCTTTTTTAGAAAAAGAAGCTGTTAATTGTTTTATTGAGAGTGAGTTGGCAAATTATTGTCAAAAAAAACAGTATATTTATGATTCCGTTGGTTTTGGATCAAAACAACTTTAATCAATTTTATAAAATCGGTTTATGAAAATTACTTATATCTTATTTTTTTTATTATTTAGTTTTTTTGCGACAGATTTTTCTGCACAAGAAAAAATTTGGTTCGATGTAAACTGGAATATAACAACCAGAGATAAAGCTGTTTATTACAGAGTTACTTCAGAAAATAAAACCGAAAAAGAACGAGTTATAGATTACTATATTTCTGGTAAAAAAGTAAAAGAAGTTTATTATGTTAGTGGAAAACCAGATGGAAAATATTCTGAATACTACGATTCTGGAGAACTAAAAACCACTGGAAAATTTGAAGAAGGTTTAAAGGATGGAACATGGAAAACCTATTATAAAAACGGAAAAATTAAAGAAAAAGGACGATATAAAAAAGGTAAAAAAGTGGGCGTTTGGAAGATTTATTATAAAAACAACTAACTAATTTACTGTTAAGATTTTAATTCGTATTTTTGCAATACTATTTAAAGAAAAATGAAAGGACCATTATTTTATGCTAAAATTCTTCTTTTTGGAGAATATGGAATTATAAAAGATTCTAAAGGTTTAGCAATTCCGTTTAACACCTACAGAGGTGCATTAAAATCTTCTAAAAACCTTAGAGGAAAAGCAAAAGTTTCTAATGGAAATTTAGAACGTTTTTATGAGTATTTAGCTTCTTTAAAAACGGATATTGTTTCTTTTAATTTAAAAGAATTTAAAACCGATATCGATAACGGAATGTATTTCGACTCTTCCATTCCACAAGGATATGGGGTTGGAAGTTCTGGTGCTTTAGTTGCCTCTATTTACGATAAATACGCCATTGATAAAATTACAGTTTTAGAAAATTTAACAAGAGATAAATTGTTAAAATTAAAACAGATTTTTTCTTTGATGGAATCTTTTTTTCATGGAAAAAGTTCTGGTTTAGACCCTTTAAACAGTTACTTAAGCTTACCAATATTAATCAATTCTAAAGAAAATATAGAACCTGCAGGAATTCCATCTCAAAAAGAAGGAAAAGGAGCGGTTTTCTTATTAGATTCAGAGCAAATTGGAGAAACAGAGCCGATGGTAAACATCTTTATGAATAAGATGAAAAACGAAGGTTTTAGAAAAATGATAAGTGAAGATTTTGCAACTACTACAGATGCTTGTATCGAAGATTTTTTACATGGAAATGTAAAATCTTTGTTTGGCAATGTAAAATTATTATCTAAATTAGTACTTAAAAACTTTAAACCTATGATTCCTGCTGCTTTTCATAAAGTTTGGGAAAATGGAATTGCAACAAACGATTACTACTTAAAATTGTGTGGTTCTGGTGGTGGAGGTTATATTTTAGGTTTTACTGAAGATTATGAAAAAGCTCAAAAAAGTTTAAAAGACTACAAATTAGAATTAGTTTATAGGTTCTAAATAAAGTCTTTATGAGTATCTCAAAAGCAAAACAAATTACATTTAAATTCTTTAGTTTATTTTCGGCTGTAAGAGGTTATAATATTTTAGTTTTAGTTTTAGCACAATATTTAGCAGCTATTTTTATTTTCTCGCCATCAAAATCCTTAAGAGAAGTTGTTTTCGATTTACACCTATTATATTTAGTATTGGCTTGCGTTTTTGTAATTGCTGGTGGCTATATTATTAATAATTTTTACGATGCAAAGGTCGATAAAATTAACAGACCTCTAAAAGCAGGTTTAGATAGTTATGTAAAACAGTCTACAAAATTAAGGCTTTATTTCTTATTAAATTTTACAGGTTTTGCTTTTGGAATTTTAATTTCTTGGAGAGCAGCATTGTTTTTTTCAATTTATATTTTTGGAATTTGGTTGTATTCTCACAAGTTAAAAAAACACCCTTTTATTGGCGTAATTTCTGCGACTATTCTAACAATACTACCATTTTTTGCAGTATTTGTTTATTATGGTAATTTTTCAAAAATAATTTTCTTGCATGCAATTTTTTTGTTTTTAGTGATTATGGTACGAGAACTAATTAAAGATTTAGAAAACTTAAAAGGAGCCTTAGCAAACAATTATGCAACATTTCCAGTGGTTTATGGAGAAAAAAAAACAAAACAATTTTCTATTCTATTGTTAATTTTTACTGTATTTCCGATCGCAATTTTATTGAATTATGCCTCATTAAGTTATATGCAATATTATTTTTATTTCGCATTAATTATTTTAATTTTCGTTGGTTTTTACTTGTGGAAATCAAATTCAAAAAATCAATATAGAATACTACATAATACTTTAAAATTGCTTTTATTAATTGGGGTTTTATGTTTAATTTTTATTGATACTTCTTTACTTTTAGAAAAGGTTATTAATCGATTGAATTAAGATTTTTGTTTTAATAAAATTAACGAATACAACTATAAATTTCTTAATATTTTCTTGAGATCTCTTTAAAAAACGAAATTCGTTCAACTAATAATTTTTAATGCGTTGCAAAGCAACTTTTAAAAATTAAGTTTCACTAACTTTGCAAAAATTTTTTATAATGAAATCAGATAGAAACTCGTCGAGAGGACGACAAGAAGGCAAGAAAAGTGTGCCTCTAAGTCGTAAAAGAAAAAAAACTACAACTTCTAAGGAGTCAGGTGCTCCAAGAAAAGAATTTAAAAAGATGAAAGAAGCTCCAAAAGCTAATGAATCTGCAGGAATTCGTTTAAACAAATACATTGCGAACTCAGGAATTTGCTCACGTCGTGAAGCGGATACCTATATCGAGCATGGAAGTGTAGAGGTAAATGGAAAATTAGTAACGGAAATGGGGTACAAAGTTCAACCGAATGACATTGTAAAATTCGATGGAACTTCCATTACTCCAGAGCAAAAAAAGTACGTACTTTTAAACAAGCCAAAGAATTACATTACAACAATGGATGATGATCGAGGAAGAAAAACGGTTATGGAATTGATAGCAAATGCATCCAAAGAAAGAATTTATCCTGTTGGACGTTTGGATAGAAACACTACAGGTTTATTGTTGTTTACAAATGATGGAGATTTGGCAAAGAAATTAACGCATCCAAAACACAATGTTCGTAAATTATACCACGCTTCCTTAGATAGAAAGTTAGATTTAAAAGATTTAGAAAAACTTAGAGGAGATGTGGTTATTGAGGGAAGAAAAGTATTTATTGATGCTGTTTCTTACGTAGATGGAGAATCGAAAAGTGAAGTCGGAATCGAAATTCATTCAGGTAGAAACAGAATTGTTCGTAAAATTTTCGAACATGTAGGTTACAAAGTAAATAAATTAGACCGAGTAATTTTTGCTGAATTAACAAAGAAAAACTTGCCAAGAGGAAGATGGAGAGAATTAACAAACCAAGAAGTTAGTAATCTTCAAATGTTAAAATAATTAAACGATTGTCCGTTCGAGCCTTTCGTCTTCGCTCAAGACAGGCTAAAGTCGAGAATACATAATAAAACCTTTTAGAAATGATATTCTAAAAGGTTTTTTATGCGTTTAAAACCATAAAATCCAACAATTTTGCGGCTAAATTGGCAGTATTGTTGTCAACATCAAAAGCTGGATTTAACTCTGCAATATCGCAAGAAATTATTTTTTTACTTTCGAATAAAAATTCTAAAGCTTTGCACACAAAGTTTGGGCTAAAACCAAGTGGAGAAGGAGCACTTACGCCAGTTGCAAATGCTGATGAAAAACCATCTAAATCGATGGTGATGTATAAATAATCTACTGTTTTGATAAATGAATTCAGTTTGTTTTTTAAATCCTCGGAAAACATTTCGCATTCAAAATTAGAAACATAAGAAACGTTGTTTTTAGTAGCAATTTCAAATAATTCTTTGGTATTAGATTGTTGCTGAATTCCAATAGCAAAATAAGAAACATCTTTATATTCTGATAAAATTTGATTGAAAGGAGTGCCTGAATTTGGTTGCGTTTCAACAGTTCTTAAATCGAAATGCGCATCAAAATTTATAATTCCTATGTTATTTTTTGTTGAGTTTTTTAAAACATCTTTAATTCCTGAAAAATTAGCATAAGCAATATCATGACCACCACCAATTGCAATTGGCAAAACATTGTTAGAAATTAGTTTGCTAATGGTTTTTGAAAGCGCTTTTTGGCAATCTTCTAAATGATTATCAACACAAATGATGTCTCCAAAATCTACGATATTTCTATTGTTGAAATGAATTGGAATTTTTCCTAATTTATTTCGAACACTTGCAGGACCTTTTTTTGCACCAACTCTACCTTGGTTTCTTCGAACACCTTCATCACAAGAATATCCTATTAATCCAATATGTATTTCATCATTAAAATTTTCATTTTTAATATTTGAAACTTGAATATTTTGATACCAATATTGATTTTCAAGAGCTGTTTTTCTACCAGTCCAATCTTTTATATTACCAGCAGAATAATCAACTTTTAAGTTATTGAAAAAACTCATAATTAAGATTTTAAAATTTCTTTTCCTTTTAAAAATACTTTTTCAATTTGATGATTTCCAAAAGAATAAGGAATAAAGTTATAAGAATTAATTTCTTTTGTTAATATTAGATTTGCCAATTTTCCTTTGGTAATAGAACCCACTTCATTTTGAGAATTCATAGCATAAGCACCATTAATTGTTGCAGCATTTATGGCTTCTTTTGGAGTCATATTCATCTTTACGCAGGCAGTAGCAACAACAAAATTCATGTTTCCAGAAGGCGAAGAACCAGGATTGTAATCTGTTGCCAAGGCTAAAGGCAAACCAGTATCTATCATTTTTCTTGCAGGTGTATAAGGAATGCTTAAAAAATAAGAACAAGCAGGTAAAGCGACTGGCATTGTTTTGGTGTTTTTTAAAACTGCAATATCTTCTGCTCTCATTTCTTCTAAATGATCTACAGAAAGCGCTTTATTTTCCACGCCAACTTGTATGCCTCCAATAGCTGTAAACTGATTGACATGAATTTTCCCAGTCAATCCATATTTTTTTCCAGCTTCTAAAATTTGTTGAGTGTCTTCCACAGAAAAATAACCAGTTTCACAAAAAATATCTATAAAATCTGCCAAATTTTCTTTTTGAATGGTTGGTAGAATGTCGTTAATTAACATTTGTAAATAACCCCTTTTGTTTTTTTTATATTCGGCAGGAACAGCGTGTGCACCTAAAAAAGTAGCTTTTATTTCAATTGGATAATTTTCTTTTAGTTTTTTAATGACTCTCAGCATTTTTAATTCGGCGTCTTTCGTTAAACCATAACCCGATTTAATTTCGACAGCACCAGTTCCTAATTGGATAATTTCTTCCAAACGAACTTTACTTTGGTTGTATACATCTTCTTCCGAAGTTTGTTGTAGTCTTTTTGCTGAATTTAAAATGCCACCACCATTTTTAGCGATTTTTTCGTATGAAAGTCCATTTATTCTATCGACAAATTCATTTTCTCTATTGCCAGCAAAAACTAAATGCGTATGTGAATCGCACCAAGAAGGTAAAATCATTTTTCCTGTTGCATCAATCGTTTTTATATTAATTTTTGGGCAATCTTTCATATCACCAAAATCTGAAATCAGTCCGTTTTCAACCAATAAAAAAGCGTTTTTTATGGTGGGTAAAATGCTCATTTCTTTTCCTGAGAGAAAATTAACATGTGTTTTTCTTACCTGAATTAATTCTTTGATATTTTTAAAAAGGAGGTTCATTAAAATAATTCTTTTAAAAGATTTTCTTCCACGAAGTTAGGCAAAGTAATTTTTAAATTTGGTGTTCTTTCCATTTCTCTTTTAATGGCGAAAATAGCTTCATTGTTTCTTGCCCAACTTCTTCTTGCGATTCCGTTATTTACATCATAAAAAAGCATGTTTTTTAATTTTTCTTCGGCTTCTTTTGTACCATCTAACAACATTCCAAAACCACCATTAATTACTTCTCCCCAACCAACACCACCACCATTATGGATGGAAACCCAAGTTGCGCCTCTAAAACTGTCGCCAATAACATTGTGTATTGCCATGTCTGCTGTGAATTTACTTCCGTCATAAATATTGGAAGTTTCTCTAAAAGGAGAATCTGTTCCACTTACATCATGATGATCTCTTCCTAAAATTATTGAGCCAATTTTGCCATTTTTAATAGCATTGTTAAAAGCTGTGGCTATTTTTACACGACCTTCTGCATCTGCATATAAAATTCTTGCTTGCGAACCGACAACCATTTTATTGTTTTTCGCATTTTGTATCCAAGTGATGTTGTCTTGCATTTGCAATTGAATTTCTTCAGGAGAATTCTCCATAATTTCTTGCAAAACATTGGCAGCGATTTCGTCTGTTTTGTCTAAATCTTCTGGTTTTCCAGACGCACAAACCCATCTAAAAGGTCCAAAACCATAATCGAAACACATAGGTCCTAAAATATCTTGCACGTAAGAAGGATATTTAAAATCGATATTATTTTTTGCCATTACAGCTGCTCCAGCTCTGGAAGCTTCCAATAAAAAAGCGTTTCCATAATCGAAAAAGTAGGTTCCTTTTTTCGTATGATTGTTAATGGATTTTGCATGTCTTCGTAAAGATGCTTGCACTTTTTCTTTAAAAAGTTCTGGGTTTTCCTTGATTAGAATATTCGATTCTTCGTAAGATACATCAGCAGGATAATAACCACCAGTCCAAGGAATATGAAGCGATGTTTGGTCCGAGCCAATATGAATAAAAATATTTTCTTCGTCGAAACGTTCCCAAACATCAATTATATTTCCAATAAATGCGATGGAAACGACTTCTTTATTTTGTTGTGCTTTTAAAGTTCTTTCAACTAACAAATCAATATCATTAATTAAAACATCTACCCAACCTTGTTCGTGTCTTTTTGTAGCTGCTTTTGGGTTTACTTCCGCGCAAATTGTAATACAGCCAGCAATATTTCCAGCTTTTGGCTGTGCCCCACTCATACCTCCTAAACCAGCAGTTAAAAAGATTTTTCCATTCGGGTTTTCACCCTTTTTTAAAATTTTTCTGAAAGCATTCATCACTGTAATCGTAGTTCCATGCACAATTCCTTGTGGGCCAATATACATAAAAGAACCAGCTGTCATTTGTCCATATTGAGAAACGCCTAATGCATTCATTTTTTCCCAATCATTTGGTTTTGAGTAATTTGGGATTACCATTCCGTTTGTAACCACAACTCTTGGTGCGTTTTTAGAAGATGGAAATAAACCCATTGGGTGTCCAGAATACAAATGCAAAGTTTGTTCGTCCGTCATTTCCGCTAAATATTGCATCACTAAAAGATATTGTGCCCAATTTTGAAAAACGGCACCATTTCCTCCATAGGTAATTAATTCTTCTGGATGTTGTGCAACATCAGGATTCAAATTATTTTGAATCATTAACATAATTGCTGCTGCTTGTTGGGTTTTTGCAGGATATTCTGAAATATCTCGTGCAAATATTTTGTAATCTGGTTTAAATCTGTACATATAAATTCTACCAAATTCCTTTAATTCATCCGCAAATTCCACAGATAATTCTTTGTGCCAATCTTTTGGAAAATAGCGCAGCGCATTTTTTAGTGCTAATTGTTTTTCTTTTAACGACAAAATATCCTTCCTTTTTGGGGCTCTATTTGCGTCTTTTGGATAGTTTTTTTTAGTTGGAAGTTTTGCTGGAATTCCTTGTAAAATTAGTTCTTTAAATGTCATCTTAATACTATTTTACAATTAATTTTTGTGTTTTTACTAACAGAATCATGTGATTGATGTCGTCTTTTAAAAGCCTATCGTCTTCTAATTTATCAACTTTTTCTCTAATAATTGCATGATTTTTTTCAATAATCGAAGAAAAAGTATTGGGTCTTCTAAATTCTAATGCTTGTGCAGCGTACATTAATTCAATCGCTACTATTTTCTCTAAATTTTCTAAAATTTCATTGAATTGTCTCCCAGAAATACTTCCCATAGAAACATGGTCTTCTTGCCCTAAAGAAGTTGGAATGCTATCTGCAGAAGGAGGGAAGCACAACGATTTATTCTCTGTAACTAAAGCTGCAGTGGTGTATTGAGGAATCATAAAACCAGAATTTAAGCCACCACTTTTGGTTAATAATCTTGGCAAACCATATTTGCCTTCTAATAATAAATAACAACGTCTGTCTGCAATATTTCCTAATTCGGATGCTGCAATGGAGCAATAATCTAACGCCATTGCCAAAGGCTGTCCATGAAAATTTCCTCCAGAAATTGCTTCAGTTTCACTTAAAACAATTGGGTTGTCTGTCACAGAATTCATTTCTATTTCTGCCAATTCTTGTAAATGATAAAAAGCGTTTCTACTCGCCCCGTGAACTTGCGGAATACAACGCATCGAATAAGGGTCTTGTACACGTTCGCAATTTTCATGAGAAGTAATGTTTTGAGAATTTTCGAACAACATTCTCATTCTTTCTGCTACTTTTAAACTGCCTTTAAAAGGGCGTATCTTGTGTAACTCTTCTTTAAATGGAGAGGCGCTTCCTTTGTAACCTTCGATACTCATTGCTCCAGAAACATCGGCTAAATCTAACAAATATTCCATTTTTTTGAGTCCGATTATGGTGTGTGCTAAAATAAATTGCGTTCCATTTATCAAACCTAAACCCTCTTTTGCATGTAATTCTAAAGGTTTTAAATTGTGGTTTTTTAATACTTCTTTTGCAGGAATAATTTTATTATCAATCCAAAAATCGCCTTCACCAATTAATGGTAAAAATAAATGAGAAAGTGGCGCTAAATCACCTGATGCGCCTACAGAACCTTGTTTTGGAACGGTTGGCAATAAGTCGTTTTCAATAAAATAAATAATACGTTCAATCAGTTTTAATCGAATACCAGAATACCCTTGGCACAAAGCATGAACTTTGCAAATCATCATTATTTTAGAGATGTTTTTGTCAATATTTTCACCAACACCAACTGCGTGTGTAATTAATAAATTGGTTTGAAGTTGGTTTGTTTGCTTAGGAGAAATCTGCACATCACATAAAGGGCCAAAACCAGTGTTTATTCCATAAACAGCTTTGTTGTTTTTAGTGATGGTTTCTACCTTTTTTCTACAAGAAATTATTCTTTCTTTTGCTTCATCATTAATAAAACCTTTTAATTTACCATTAGAAATGGCAATTACTTTATCTGTGGTAAGTGTATCTATTCCGTATTTAAACATCGTTATGTATAGTTTGTGTTTTACAAAGTTATGGTTACTTTTGATAACTAATAATACTATTTATTAAGTTAATTAATAATTATGAGTTATCAAATAGAATTAAGACACATTAAATATTTTTTAGCAGTTGCAGAAGAATTACATTTTAGAAAAGCGGCTGAAAAATTATTTATTTCGCAACCAGGTTTAAGTACACAGATAAAACATTTGGAAGAAGAGTTGGGTGTGATTTTGTTTGAAAGAAATAATAGAAATGTGAGTTTAACCAATGCAGGATTGTATTTAAAGGAAGAGTTATCATTGCAATTAAAAGAGTTATCCAATACATTTACAAACGCTAAATTGTTGCATCAAGGGAAAAAAGGCAAATTAAGAATTGGCTATGTTGGTTCTGCCATGCAAGACGTAATTCCTAATTTATTATTGATTTTCGAGAAAAATCATCCTGATATTTTATTCGATTTAAAGGAATTAGACAATCAAAAACAAATTGATGATTTACTATCTTTTTCTATTGATGTTGGTTTTGTTCGTTTAGAAAGAGTGCCAAGGACTTTAGAGATAAAAACCATCTTAAAAGAATTTTTCTGTTTGGTGTTGCCTGAAAATCATGCTATAAATAAAGAAAATTTTAAAAGTTTAGCACAATTTAAAGACGAGCAATTTATTCTTTTCGATTCTAAATACAGTACATCTTATTACGAAAAAGTAATGCAAATTTTTGATGATTATGGTTTTACCCCCATTGTTTCTCACAATACAATTCATTCGGATTCTATCTATAAATTGGTGGAAAATAATTTTGGAATTTCAATTGTACCCAAATCTTTAGCACAGAAAAGAGGTTATAAAATAAAGTTTATTGAGTTAGATATGATTTCTCAGAAAACAACGCTTTCCGTAATTTGGAATAAAAAAAATGGAAATTTAATATTGAATGACTTTTTAAAGTTGATTTAGAATGAAGGTATAAGGCAGTTGAAATTTTAATTTTTTGGCAACGATTGGGTAACTAAAAACAGAAAACCCTATAAACATTAAGTTTACAGGGTTTTTAAGTGGTACCTCCAGGAATCGAACCAGGGACACAAGGATTTTCAGTCCTTTGCTCTACCAACTGAGCTAAGGTACCATTGCCTTAGCGGATGCAAATATAAAATGTTTTTTTACATCTACTAAAGAAAATTTAAAAAATTTCTGTTGTACTTTTGATTTTTATCTAAAACATCCAAATGAACCTAACAATAGATGTCGGAAATACAAGAGTTAAAACAGCTGTTTTTAAGCGAAATAACCTCGTGGAAACAATGTTTTTTGACAAAAAAAAAATAATTTCAGAAATTCAAAAAATTTTAAAAAAACATTCAATTTCTAATGGAATTATCTCAAATGTTGCGACAATTTCAGAAAAAAAGATGAAAAAATTACAAGAAATCGTCAATTTACAAGTCGTTTCCTCTAAAATGAAACTTCCTTTTATCAATTTATATAAAACTCCACTTACTTTAGGAGTAGATAGAATTGCTTTAGTTTCTGGAGCTGTAAAACAATTTCCAAATAAAAACGTTTTAATTATCGATGCAGGAACGTGTATTACTTTCGATTTTGTAAATGAGAAATCGGAATATTTAGGAGGCGCAATTTCTCCAGGAATTCATTTAAGATATAAAGCTTTGCATACTTTTACAGCCAATTTGCCTTTAATAGATGTTGTTGAATTAAAAGAATTTGTTGGAAAAGACACGAAAGAAAGTATAATTTCTGGAGTTTTACACGGAGTTGTAAAAGAGATAGATGGTATTATTGCAGATTATAATAATAAATATGTGGATTTAACAATACTTTTAACAGGAGGAGACATAAAATTCTTGTCAAAACAATTAAAAAGTAGCATATTTGCCACTCAAAATTTGCTCCATAAAGGATTAAATGAAATATTGATATTTAACGGATACAAATGATTAGAAAGATTTTAGTAGTATTTTTACTCATAACTTCTACAACTTTATTGGCACAAAAAACAAATTCATCACCATATTCTTTCTTTGGAATAGGAGACGAGTTTAGTCCAAGAACTGTAGAACAAAGTAGTATGGGAGGTATAGGAGTAGCTTATAACCACTACAAATATTTAAATTTTACAAATCCTGCAGCAAATGCATATTTAAGATATACAACATATGCTTTTGGTGTTTTAAATAACGATTTAACAATAAAAAGTGATGGAGAAAAGCAAAAATCTACGACCACAAGTTTAAGATATATCGCTCTAGGATTTCCTATTGGCAGCAAGGCTGGTTTCTCTTTAGGATTACAACCAGTTTCTTCTGTTGGATATTCTTTAAAAAATAATTCTTTTGATGTAAATGGAGATTTAAAAGCAATTACACTTTACGAAGGAGATGGTGGTATCAATAGAATTTACGGAAGCTTTGGAATGAAAATTTTTAAAGATTTTTCTATTGGAATCGAATTAGATTATAGTTTTGGAAGTATAGAAAACAACATAACAAATCAAATTGCTAATGTAAGTTTGGCTACTAAGTATAAAGAAGACAATATTGTAAGAGGAGGTTCTGTTACATTTGGTTCTCAATATCAAAAAATACTTAAAAAGAATTTATATTGGAATGCTGGTGCCACTTTTAAATTAGGAAACGACTTAAGAGTTACAGGAAACGAATATTTATATTCTCTTACAATTGGTGCTAATGGAGGAGATGTTCCAAGAAAAACCTTATCAAGTAAAGCTGTAAGAGGAAAATATAGAATGCCTTTAAAAAGTATTTTAGGAATAGGTTTTGGTGGGTTTGACAAATGGTATGTTGGTTTAGAGTACGAGAACCAAGATGCAATACAGGTTTTAGGATCTCTATCCAACACAAATACAGCTTATAGATATAAAGACTCTAATAGATTTTCTTTAGGAGGTTACTATTTACCTAGAATTAACTCAATATCAAGTTACTGGGATAGAGTTACTTATAGAGCAGGGATTAGGTTTGGAAAAACTGGGTTATCTGTAGATGGTTCTGGAACAGGTTCGAATTTTACCACAATTAACGACTTTGGCATATCTTTTGGTTTAGGTTTACCAATGAAACAACTTTCTAATGTTAATTTAGGATTTGAATTTGGCAAAAGAGGTACTACAGCTAACAAATTAATTCAAGAGAATTATTTTAACCTTAGATTAAGTTTGTCGTTATCGGAAAGTTGGTTTATAAAGAGAAAAATTGATTAATTATAAAACTATTAAAATGAAGAAAATTACGTTTTTATTAGCAGCGATGTTGTTCTTAAACATGGTAAAAACAAATGCACAGGATGCAAAAATGGAATGTACAAAAAAATACAATTTATTTTTAGGTGATTTTAAATCTAAGAAATATGATGAAGCATATGTAAATTGGATAAAATTAATGGACGAATGTAAAGACTTGTCTGTAAATATTTACAAGTATGGATCTACTCTAGCAGAAGATATTAGAAAAGACCCAGCATTAGCAAAAAGAGTTTACGAACAGCGTTTACAATATTTTCCTAACGATAACCCTGCAAAAGTACATAGTGATTATGCTACGTATTTAGCAGATAATAAATTAGCTTCAGAGGCAGAGGTTTTTGCAATTCTTGAAAAGGGATACAATATCAACCCATCAAAAATGGGAGTTAAAAACTTATATTTATATTTCCAAGGGGTAACAGATAGAAACAAAGATACAAACCCACAAAAAGTTTTTGATACCTATGATGATGTAATGGAAAGTATTAGTAAGAAATTAGATATATATGCAGCTAAATTGAAGAAATTGTCTGTAGATACAATTGCAAATAAAAAATTAATTCATGCTTATTCTAGAAATTCAAGAGCTTTAGGTCAAGTAGAAGGTGGTTTAGATCATATTATTTCAGAAATAGCTACTTGCGAGCGTTTAGTACCTTTATATGAAAGAGAATTTGAAGCAAATAAATCGAATGCAGTTTGGTTAAAGAGAGCTGTTTCTAGAATGTTTAATAAAGGTTGTCAAAAAGACCCATTGTATCAAAAATTAGTAAGAGCGTATGCAGAAGCTTCTCCATCTCCAGAGGCTTATGCTTTCTTGGCAAATGTGTTGGAAGATAATGGAGATTCTTCTGGAGCGAATGAAATGAGAGAGAAATCATTTAATTTAGAAACAGATCCTTTAAAGAAAGCAAAGTATAAATTAAAGTTTGCACATGCAGCAAAAGATAGAGGTCAGTTTAGCAAAGCAAGAAGCTTAGCTAGAGAAGCATTAAATTTCAATCCAAATTTTGGTAGAGCTTATTTATTTATCGCAAGTTTATACGCTTCTAGTGTTAACAATTGTGGTGGTAACGAATTCGAAAAAAGAATGGTATATGTTGCTGCTTTAAATAAAGCAAGAAGAGCAGCAGCTGTAGATCCTAGTATTTCTTCTACTGCTGGGAAATATATTAGAAATTATACAGCGAACTCACCAAATCAATCTGTAATTTTTACAGCTGGTGCAACTCCAGGAGGTAAATTTAAAATAAAATGTTGGATTGGAGAAACAGTTACAATTCCAAAAAAATAGTTTTGTGAGAAACTACCTACAAATAGCATTAAAAAGCATTACTGTATACGTTTTTACAGTAATGCTTTTTTCTTGTTCTAACTCTACAGAAGAAGTTCGTAACTTTTTAGAGGAAAAAAATCTTCCAATTGGTAAAGCAAAAGATGCATACCATGTTTATAAAGATTCTGGACGAATTACCTCGAAATTAATTACACCTTTGTTGTTAGATTATAGCAATCGAAAAGAACATCCTTACAACGAGTTTCCAAAAGGATTAAAAATTATTAACTTTGAAAACAAAGGAAAAGATTCTGTAACAGTTATTGGCGATTATGCTTTAACATATTCGAAAACCGAAATTTCGGAAATAAAAGGAAATGTTGTTGTAATAAATCATACAGATAAATCGAGATTAGAAACAGACCAGCTTTTTTGGGATCAAAAAACAAAGTATTTCGTTTCTGAAGCCCCTTTTACAATGTATCAAAATAAAGATACAATTGTTGGAATTGGGTTCGAGTGTAAAGAAGATTTAACCAAACATTTAGCCAAAAAAACAACAGGAAGATTAGAAACTAAAGAAGAATAAAATTATGAACAGACTTTGGAAATTTTTTCAGTATGGCTATTTAATGGTGGCTTTTATTTGTTTAGTAGAAACATATGTGCAATGGAATCTAAACAGAAATAGATCTTATTTATTTTTAGGCTTTGCTATTTTTATTATTTTAGTATTTTTCTTTAAAAGACACTTTAGAAAAAAAGTAGAAAAAAGAAACAACCAAAACAAACAACAATAGTTTAAAATTTCTGAATGGAAATTGAGCTGATTATTATTTTTTTATCCATAATTCTTTCCGCATTTTTTTCGGGAATGGAAATTGCGTTTGTCTCGGCTAACAAACTTCACATAGAATTAGAAAAGAAAAGAGAGGGGTTTATTCCTAAAATCTTAAATAGAATTACCCAAAAATCTTCAAAATTTATTACCACAATGTTAGTAGGTAATAATATTTCTTTGGTGGTTTATAGTTATTATATGGGAGCTTTTCTGGTAAGAATTCTTCCTATAGAAGGTTATAACGACTTTACAATTCTGTTAATACAAACCATAATCTCTACCATTGTAATTTTAATTACGGCAGAGTTTTTACCAAAAGCTATTTTTAGAATTTATGCAAACGAAGTCTTAAAGATTTTTGCAGTTCCTGCCTATATATTCTATATATTATTTCATTATTTTTCAGAATTTATCACCATAATTTCCGATTTTATTCTACGTATTTTCTTCAAAACAAATGCAGATGAGCAACAAACGGAATTTAGTAAAGAAGAATTAGGAAACTACATAACAGAGCAGTTAGAAACTGGAAATGAAGACGAAGAAATGGATTCCGAAATTCAAATTTTCCAGAATGCATTAGAGTTCCATAATGTAAAAGCAAGAGAGGTTATGGTGCCAAGAACCGAGATTATTGCAGTAGAAATTCACGAAAAAGTATCGAATTTAAAAAGGTTATTTATAGAAACTGGTTTGTCTAAAATAGTAGTTTATAAAACTTCTATGGACGATGTTATTGGGTATGTAAACGCATTCGAGCTTTTTAAAAGACCAAAAACCATAAAATCGATCTTGCTTCCTGTTGAATTTGCACCAGAATCTATGATGATTAATAACGTTTTAAACAATTTAATGAAAAAACGCAAAAGCGTTGCAATTGTAGTAGACGAATATGGAGGAACTTCAGGTATGATAACTGTAGAAGATATCGTAGAAGAACTTTTTGGAGAAATTGAAGACGAGCACGACTCTCAAGAGTTTTTAGAAGAAAAAGTAAATGAAAGCACATTTAATTTTTCGGCACGATTAGAAGTAGATTATTTAAATGAAGAATATGGTTTAAACATTCCAAAGTCCGAAGCTTACGAAACCTTAGGAGGTTTTATAATTAACCATACAGAAAATATTCCACAAGAAAACGAAGTGGTTGATATTGAGGGCTTTGATATTAGAATCTTAAAAACAAGCAGTGCTAAAATCGACGAGGTTTCTCTTAAAATTCAATTAGAAGACGATTAAAAAAAACTTTCGCAAATCTTTCCTTTAAATTGCTATCTACCTTACCATTAATATGTTTAAAATGGGTTGCAATATTAAAACCCAAATCGTATATTCGCCAACTGAAAATAAATTAAATTAAGTATGGCAATTTTATCAAAAATTAGAGAACGTTCGATGTTCTTAATAATTATTATTGGTTTAGCACTTTTTGCTTTTGTACTAGACCCTTCTACTTTAGGAGATTTTTTTAACTCTAGCAAAGTAAATGAGGTTGGAGAAATAAATGGCGAAACAGTTTCTAGACAAGAATTTGCAACCGCTTTAGAAGCATATAAACAACAAACTGGTGGTAGAGTTTCTGAAATGCAAGCAGCAAAATCTGTTTGGGATAACATTGTTAGAAAAAAGATTTACAAAAACCAATTAGAAGAAGCTGGTATTACTGTTGGAGAACAAGATGTTTGGAACGAAGTAATAAATTCTCCTTCTGTAAGTAATAGCCCTCAATTTCAAAATGAAGCTGGTTTGTTTGACGAAGGAAAGTTCAAACAATTCTTAGCAGATACAAAAGAGAACAACCCTCAATTATGGACTGCTTGGTCTAATTACATGAACCAAATTAAAGATAATGCAGAAACAAGTACGTACAACAAATTAATAACTGCTGGTTTAGGAGCTTCTTTAAAAGAAGGCGAAAACGAGTATATGATAGAGAACACGAAAGTAAATGCCCAGTTTGTGTATGTTCCTTATTCTACTGTAGCAGATAGTTTGGTTAAAATTAAAAAGTCGGATGTAAAAGCATATATTAAAAACCACAAAGCTCAATTTCAAGTGGATGCATCTCGTGATATTTCTTACGTAAAGTTCGATATTGTTGCAACTCCAGAAGACGAAGAAGCAATAAAGGCAGATTTAGCCACTTTAATCGAAGACTTTAAAAAGACTTCAAACAACAAAGATTTCTTAAACGAAAATGGTTCTGAAACTCCTTTAGATGAAAACTATAAGTACAATGTAAACATTAACCAAACCATTGCAAACGAAATTTTTGCAGGAGATAAAGGAGATGTATTTGGACCTTATAAAGATCAAGGATATTTTAAAGTTTCTAAAATTGTAGAAATTTCTAAAATGCCAGATTCAGTAAAAGCAAGCCATATTTTAATACCTTTTGTTGGTGCACAAAGAGCAACTCCAGATGTTACAAGGTCGGAAGACGAAGCTAAGAAATTAGCAGACAGCATTCTTACTGTTGTAAAAAGAAGAAGTAGCAAATTTGCAGATTTAGCAAAAGAATTTTCTTCAGATAAATCGAATGCAGAAAAAGGAGGAGATTTAGATTGGTTTAATTACAATAGAATGACACCTGCTTTTAGAGATTTTTCTTTTACAAACAAAAAAGGAACTATAGATGTTGTAAAAACTCCTTTTGGTTTTCATATTGTAAAAATAGATGAAACTAAAAACGAACAAAAAGTTTTAAAATTAGCTACATTTAGCAGAAAAATTGTTGCTTCAGAAAAAACAGAAAACGAAGTATTCCAAAAAGCAGAGCAATTTGCATTGGCGATTTCTAATAATAAAGATTATGCACAAGTTGCAAAAGATAACAACTACAATTTAAGATCTGCAGTTGGTTTAAAAGTTTTAGACGAGAGTGTACCAGGTATTGGTAATCAAAGACCAATTGTTTCTTGGGCATTTGAGAAACACCTAAAAACAGGAGATTTTAAGCGTTTCGATATAGAAGGTAGTCACGTAGTTGCAATTATAACAGGAAAAACAGAAAAAGGTTTAATGCCTGTAGATAAAGCTATCAATAGAGTAAGACCAATTTTGTTAAACGAAAAGAAAGCAGCTATACTTTCAGAAAAATTTAATGGAGCCGATTTACAAGAAATTGCCAAAGCCAATAACGTAACTGTTAGAACTGCAAACGGAATTAACTTAAAAACACCAACTTTAAGTGGTGTTGGAGCAGAGCCTAAAGTTGTAGGAGCAATGTATAATGCTGAATTAAATAAAATGTATAACAATATTGCAGGAAGCAGAGGAGTGTATGCCTTTAAAGTTACAGAAAGAAACTTACCAACAGCTTTACCAAACTACGATTCTAATAGAAAGAAAATTGCTGAAGCAAGAAAAAGACTTACATTTAAAATGTATGAGGCTTTAAAAGAAGCTTCAGATATTGAAGATAATAGAGCAAACATGTATGTTTCTAACTAAACAATAGAATCATTTTATAGAATATTAAATCCGTTTACATTGTGAGCGGATTTTTTTTGGTTAAAAGATATTTTGAAATAAAGAGGAAAAAAGCGTGTTTTATTATGGTAATTTTAGTGCAGAAATGGTCTTAGGAATGCTGTATTTTAAAACTAAAATAGTTGGTAAATATTAGTTTAGTAAAATCCACAACTTCAAGAGAAATTTTGCCAAACACTTTTAATTTTCTTGAAAACTAACTGTTTTTCAATTTAAACCTGTATACCCAAATAGGTTTTGTTTTCAAAAATACACGCAAAAAAACCTTTTCGAGTAATCAAAAAGGTTTTGTTATATTTAAAAAGTTAAAAAAATTATCCGTTCATAGAAATTAAAAACTCTTCGTTATTTTTAGAGAACTTAATTCTTTCATTTATAAATTCCATTGCTTCAATCGGGTTCATATCTGCTAAATACTTACGTAAAACCCACATTCTTTGCACATTATTTGCATCTAACAATAAATCGTCTCTTCTTGTAGAAGATTTAATTAAGTCGATTGCTGGGTAAATTCTACGGTTAGAAATATTTCTGTCTAACTGAAGTTCCATATTACCTGTTCCTTTAAATTCTTCGAAAATTACTTCGTCCATTTTAGAACCTGTTTCTGTAAGTGCAGTTGCAATAATGGTTAAAGAACCACCATTTTCTATATTTCTAGCAGCTCCAAAGAAACGCTTTGGTTTGTGTAAAGCATTTGCATCTATACCACCAGAAAGTATTTTTCCAGAAGCAGGTGCAACTGTATTGTAAGCTCTTGCCAAACGAGTTATAGAATCTAAAAGAATAACAACATCATGCCCACACTCTACCAAACGTTTTGCTTTTTCTAAAACAATATTGGCTACTCTTACGTGTTTGTCTGCAGGTTCGTCGAAAGTAGAAGCAACTACTTCTCCACGAACGCTTCTTTGCATATCTGTAACTTCTTCAGGACGCTCGTCAATTAATAAAACAATTTGATATACTTCTGGATGGTTCGTTGCAATTGCCTTCGCAACATCCTTTAATAACATGGTTTTACCAGTTTTAGGTTGTGCTACAATCATACCACGTTGTCCTTTTCCAATTGGAGAAAATAAATCGATAATTCTTGTAGATAAAGAACTTCCTTTTTCTGCTAAATTGAATTTTTCTTGAGGAAATAATGGCGTTAAATGCTCAAAAGAAACACGATCTCTAACAATATTAGGGTTTAATCCATTAATTTTCGAAACTCTAATTAAAGGAAAATATTTCTCACCTTCTTTTGGCGGACGAACATTTCCTTTAACAGTATCTCCAGTTTTTAAACCGAATAATTTAATTTGAGATTGAGAAACATAAATATCATCAGGAGAAGATAAATAGTTATAGTCAGACGAGCGTAAGAAACCATAACCATCTGGCATCATTTCTAAAACACCTTCACTTTCTATAATTCCATCAAATTCGAAATCTGGATCTCTATATCTGTTACTAGATTTATTTCCATTACCTCTGTTAGAGTTGTTTTTATCTCTATTTTGATTGGTGTTTTTATTTTTTTGGTTCGAATTGGTGTTTTTCTGATTTGGGTTTTTTTGCTGTTTTGGAGAATGATTTGGAGCTTTTTTCTCCTGTGAATCATTATTCTTAACAACATTTTCTTTTTTCGTATCAGAAGTGTTTTCCTTTTTAAGAGGTGTTTTAGTTCTTGGTCTAATTACCTTTTTAGGTCTTTCTTCTGTTTTAGTATCAGAATTTTTAACTTCAGGAACATTTGTTTCTTGAGGTTTTGCTTCAGCAGTTTTGTTATCTGTGCTGTTATGATCCGCTTGTGGTTTTTTGCTAACTCTTTTTCTTTTAGGTTTATCAGTTTTTACTGAATCTTTATTTGTTGGTGTAGCAACAGTTTTTGTAGAAGTAGGGTTAGTGGCTTGTGTATCTAGTATTTGATACACTAAATCTAATTTTTTAAGTTGGCTTGTTTTTTTAAGTCCAATAGATTTTGCAATTACTTGCAAATCGGCAAGAGTTTTTGCTTTTAGTTCCGAGATTTCGAACATTATGTATATATTAAGTTAAAATGAATCTTAAATTTGTAATAAGATTTGTATGAGTTTCTTTTTGAATTTGGCTACCTATATAGTACTATAAAATAGCTTTTGTGCGGTTTATTGTAATAACAAATATATGCTTTTTTTTTTAGTTCTCAATTTTCTTTTTAAAAAAGAATGTTCTACTTTTGTGAGACTGTAAAAAAACGATATGATTCAAAGAATACAAACCATATATTTACTATTAGCATCTGCAATTTCTGGCGGACTAATTTTTGTATTTGATTTGTGGGAAAATTTAAAAAGAGAAGTTTTTGCATTCGATTTATTGAGTTCTAATTCTCTTAGTTTAAAAATTATACCTATATTGTTTCTAGTTTCAGCCATCTTAACATTTATAGCTATTTTCTTATATAAAAATAGAAAATTACAATTTGTTATAGGTCGCTTAGCAATTTTGGTAAACCTTATTTTATTAGGATTATCGATTTATTTATCTCTAAATTTATCTGGAGAAACAGCTGTTTCCGAGAAAGGTATTGGGATGTTTATACCTATTTTAGCTATTTTGCTTATTGTTTTAGCAAATAAAGCGATTAAAAAGGATGAAGATCTTGTAAAATCTGTAGATCGATTGCGATAAAACTAACATCTTAGTTATATTTAGTGCGAAAAAAAACCGAGAAATTTTTCTCGGTTTTTTTATTTTAAAAGATTTTTTACGCATTTCTCCATCGATAAAATTTTAAAAATGTAAATTTAGGGTTTCAAAAAGTAAAAAAAATACCATTTTTAAATACCTGATTTACAGTAATTTAAAAACCCACTATCCCTGAGCTCAGGGATAGTTATCCCTGAGCTCAGGGATACGAAAAATATACGGAGCTCAGGGATTGTTTGGTATGTAATAGTAAGTTAAATTTGTAATGTAAAAATGAATAAAAAGATATACGTTCATATAGCAGATGATCACAAAATATTAATTGAAGGTTTAATTGCTGTAATAAAGACAGAAAAAAAAATAAATATCAAAGGATATTCTTTAACTGGGAAACAAGTAGTAGACTGGTTTGATAAAGAAGGAAATACTGCAGATGTTTTAGTTTTAGATATTACGATGCCAGAATTAGATGGTTTTGAAGTTTTAAAACATTTTCGTAAACAAAAAATAGATCAAAAAGTAATTATTTTATCTAGTTACGACGATATTAAAATTGTAGACGAAGTATTAAAGCTAGGTGCATATGGATATATTTCTAAAGGAAATGCTGGAGGGCACATTATACAAGCAATAAAAAAAGTAGCGGCTGGCGAGCAATATTTTAGCGACGATATACAGAGTTTACTTTTACAAAAGATTACAGGAGGGCGACTTCCAATAGGAGACGCACCAGAAGATTTTTTATTTGAAAAATTAACAGAAAGAGAAATAAAAGTATTAAGATTAGTAACCTTAGAATATAACACCAGTGAAATCGCCAACCAGTTAAATGTTAGCCATCACACAGTAGAAACATATAGAAGAAAATTATTAAAAAAATTAAATGTAAAATCATCAATAGGATTAGCAATGTATGCCGTAAAATTTAAAATAGTATAAAACCTACCCCCATTTTTTAAGTCAAAGATATTATCTACCCCTAAACGACTTAAAAAGTAATCCCCCAATACATACTATAAATGTATACATTGCTTCCCTATTTTATTATAAATTTAGTTTAACCAAAAACATATTTTAATATCAATCTTTAATTTAATTACATTATTATGAAATCTCTAAAATTACTATCTTTCGTATTAGCAACAGCATTTGTATTTACTTCTTGCTCTAACGACGAAAATTTATCTCCAGAACCAGCATCTAACAGTCTTTTAAAATCTTTTAAAATTAAAAGAGATGCAAAAGGAGCTTATTCCGTAGATTATAATTTACCAGACAACGTTAGAACAGAAAAAATTATAAACGAAAAGAAAAACTCTAGTAAAGTTTATTTATACTCTTCAAATGAAGGTGCCAGTAGAAAAGAATCGCAAGATTTAATAGTCGATGGAAACGAATTAAAAGTTGGTTTTGTAGATACAAACACCAATAACAACCCTTATATTTTAATTGAAGACGATAATATTGCTTTAGCAAAAGGGAAAAACGAAGAAATGCTCTCTGAATACAGTATTGCATCAAATGAAGATGGTACATTTTCTTTAGATTTTAAAGTGAATGATAACGTTACTGTAGATTTCGTTTATAACGAAAGTAAAAATATTTACGAAGTACATTTAGAAGGAGGTAAAGCTTCAAGTAAAGCTTATAGCAGAATATTAAACAATAAAGATGGAAAACCTTTAAAAATTGACTTTGTTAACCATAAGTCAAGTGCAAAATATGCTTCTAAAGCTTCTGTTTTGAGAAGAAAGCCAAGAGTTTCCATAGGTAATGGAGAAAGTGTAGAAAACCTTCCTGATTATCATAAATAATTTTTACCACTTATAAAAAATAGATATTACTTTTGAAAAAGAAATTAAAACTACTAATTTATATAATTGGTATTTTAAATAGTACAACCCTATTAAAAGCTGCCCCTAGTAATTTACATGCTGCTGAAGAAGTTTCGATTCTTGAAACTTCTTCAGTTTTTCTTGTACAGCAAGATTCTATATTCAAAAAAAAATACAATGCTGTTTTAAAACTGTATGAAAAAGAAAAATTCATTAAAGCCCTTAATAAGGCGTTGGTACTTTTTGATGCAGAAAAAAGAACGGCTAATGGAAATAATTTATTTTCAGTTTCTGTATTAATTGCAGATATTTACGATAAAACCAACAATCATAAAAGAGCGCTTAAATATTACAAACAATCGTTAACCATTTTAAATAATTCTACGAATACTTTTCCAGAAAGTAAGGATGCCAATTTTTTTAGTGAAAGTTTAGCCAAAATTTATTTAAGGCTTGGCAGTACTTTTCAAAAAAAATTTCAAAAAGATAGTGCAAAATTTTATTACAAAAAGGTAGAGCAAATACCCAGTCTAAACAAAGAGGTAAAAAGGTATAAAGCAATTATCTTTAGTAATTTGACAGGAATTTATGAAATGGATTCATTGTATGACACTGCCATTGAATATGCAAAAAAGTCTATAAATATTAATAAAGACATTAATAATAAAATAGGGCAAGCAAAAGCAACAAATAATTTAGGGAATATTTATTTGGTATTAGATAATTTTAAAACAGCAAAAAAAAACTATTTAGAAGGAATTGAGTTGATAAAAAACGACAACAGCCAAAATGCAGTTCGAGAAAAAGCAAATTTATATTACAATTTAGCTTGGGCAATGCGTAATTTAAAAGACTACAAAGCCTACGATTTTCAAGAAATGTCTTACGAAATAGAAGATGGTCTTAGAGACAAGAACATTAGAAGCATGGTAGAAAAAATATCGATGGAATACGATGTTGAAGGAATAAAAAGAGAAGAAGAAAGTAAACGAGAAAAAGACCAAATTACTTTTTGGCTGTATGTTGCGATTAGTTTTGCAATTATTTTATCACTTTTATATTGGGTAAATTTTTATAAGCTAAAACAAAAAAATTTAAGTTTAAAATTATCTCAAACGCAACTTATTCAAAACCAAAATATAGAGAAGATAAAATCGGAGTCTCAAGCAAGAATTTTAAATGCTACCATCGATGGTAAAGAAACCGAAAGAAAAGAAATTGCAGAAACTTTACACGATAACGTAAGTGCGTTATTATCTTCTGCAAACCTACATTTAATGGCAACAAAATCTAATTTTAAAGGAAAAGTACCTGCAGAAATAGAAAAAACACAACAAATTATTACAGAGGCTTCAACAAAAATTAGAGACTTATCACACACATTGGTTTCTTCTGTATTACTTAAATTCGGGTTGAATTACGCCGTAAAAGATTTGGCAAACAAGTATTCGAATTCGCAATTAAATATCGAAGCAGATATTACAGGACTTCGAAGATATCATCAAAATTTCGAAATTAAAGTTTACAATATCATTCAAGAATTTTTAAATAATATATTAAAACATAGCAAGGCTCGAAATGCGATGATTATTATGTACGAAGAAAATAATAAAATCTGTTTCGAAATTTCTGATGATGGTGTTGGTTTCGATCAAACAAAAATATCAACAAAAGATGGTTTGGGAATCAACCAAATAGATGCTAGAATTCAAATTATGAAAGGGTATTTAGGAATTGATTCTAGTTCGAATAATGGAACAAAAATTAAAGTAAAATTACCAATTATAGAAAAAGAAACGATTAACCACGAGTCGCCAATTCTATAATTTCTAAATCTTTTATTTCTCCTTTTTCTAAATTAAAACGCAGCATTGTTCTAACTTTATGGAAACCGTGGTTTCCAGCTGCACCAGGATTCAAATGCAATAAATTCAGTTTTTTATCATACTGAACTTTTAAAATATGCGAATGTCCAGAAATAAAAATTTTTGGAGAATTTCTTTTAATTTCTTCTCGAATTCGTTGGTTGTATTTATTTGGATAGCCTCCAATATGCGTTATCCATACAGAAACATTTTCTACTATAAATTTTGCATCTAAAGGAAATTCTGCTCTGGCTTCGTTATTATCGATATTTCCAAAAACAGCACGTAAAGGTTTTAGTTTTTTAATAGTATCTGTAACTTCTAAATTACCAATATCTCCTGCATGCCAAACTTCATCTGCTTGTTTTACGAACTTTAAAATTTGGTGGTCTATATAACTATGAGTGTCAGATAATAATAGAATTTTTTTCATTTGAATTTTTAAAAAGGGTACCTTAATTTTAATAAATTGATGGCTAAATAGACTCTCAAATTTTATTTTTTACAGTGTAAAAATATCTACAACCACTTAGTTGTCAAAAGTAAGGATTCCGAAATAAATTTCGTAATTTTGGTGTCTTCTAAAAACAATTTTCTTGAGGTATTTTATAGAACTTTCATATAATGGAAAAAACTATCATGGTTGGCAAATTCAGCCAGATGCAGTGTCTGTACAAGAAAAATTAAATTATGCAGTAAGTACAGTTTTACAAGAAAAAATAGAGGTTGTTGGAGCAGGAAGAACAGATACTGGAGTACATGCATCGCAAATGTTTGCGCATTTAGATGTTAGCAAGAAAATTAAAGGAGATATTGTACACAAATTAAATTCTATTTTACCAAGCGATATTGTGGTTTACCAAGTTTTTTTGGTAGATAATGAAAAACATGCAAGATTCGATGCAAAAAGTAGAAGTTACGAATACCGAATTTGGCAAGGAAGAAATCCTTTTTTATTAGAGTTTTCATGGCAAATACATTCACAGGATTTAGATATTTCTTTAATGAATAAAGCCGCAAAAATATTGTTAGAATACCAGAATTTTCAAACATTTTCTAAAGTAAAGACAGCAGTTTATACCTTTAATTGCGATGTAACAGAAGCATTTTGGAAACGAGAAGACAATCTGTTAACTTTTTACATTTCAGCAAATCGTTTTTTAAGAAATATGGTAAGAGCCATTGTTGGCACTTTGGTAGATGTTGGCTTAGAGAAAATTTCTGTGGCAGATTTTAGAGCAATCATAGAAAGTAAGAATAGAGCAAATGCAGGATTGTCAGTCCCAGCAAAAGGGTTATTTTTAACAAAAATTAAATATTAAGTTTCTTATTTAATATTTACTGAAAGTAATTTTTTAGAATTATATATCTAAATTTTAAAATGTTATTTTTGTAATGATTTCAAAAAAATATTTTGACCAAAGCATTAAACAACATTCTAAATCAATTAGATTTAATTGAAAATAAAGCTGTTTTCTATAGAAATAAAGGAAATGGAGAAGTTTTTTATGGTTTTTCATCAGATATAAATAAAAAATTAGATGAAATAAAACCAGATGCTTTTTTCGTTTTTAATAAGCAACCCCTTATACTATTTTTTGATTTAACATCAATTAAAAATGTAGACGAAGCAGAAAATGAAATCCATAAAAAAGTTTGGTCGTTTGATAATTCTCCAATTATTTTTATAATAAAAGATTCAGAAATTAAAGTTTACAATGCTTTAAATTTTGAAAAACATACAGGTTTAGAAGAGATTAAGTTATCGCAACAAGAAAGAAATAAAAAATTTTCTTTTTGGAATTTACAAAGTGGAGAGACTTTAGAGTGGTTTTATGAAAAGCACAAAAAAACTATTCTAAAAAAAAGAGTAAACCAACAACTTTTTGAGAATATAAAACAAACTATTATTCTTTTAAAAGAAGATTTTGGGTTAGAAGAAAGTTTGGCAAAAATTCTTGTTTTAAGGTTAATTTTTGTTCGCTATCTTATCGATAGAAAAATAAAAATTGATACTACTTTTATCCAAGGCAATGAAAAAAGTGTAATTGCTAGAAGAAAATCTTTAAGTGATCTAATAGCCAATCCAAAACAATTAGCAGCTTTTTTTGATTATTTAAATACTCGATTTAATGGTGTTTTGTTTAAGGACTCCAATATTGAATTAACTTTTAATCAAGCTGATAAATTATCAAAGATTTTTAATCCTGATGGAGTTAACAATGATGATAAATTAACCCTTTTTTCCGATTTTGATTTTCAGTATGATGTCTTTGATTTTGGAATTATTCCAGTAGAGTTAATTAGTGGAATCTATGAAACGCTTTTAGATGAAGAAACTAAAAATACAACTTCAGCAGTTTATACGCCTCCTTTTTTAGTTGATTATATTTTAAATGAAACCGTTGATGCATATTTTGAAGAAAATACATTAACAAGTGAATGTAAAATTTTTGACCCTGCAATGGGTTCAGGAATTTTTTTAGTTCAAGGTTTAAGAAGAATGATTGAAAGGGAAAAGAAATTGAACCCAAATGACGACAATCTTACTTTCGGAAATAAAATTAAAGAAATAGCAGAAAGAAACCTTTTTGGTATTGATATAAATGAAGAAGCCATAAACGTAGCTTGTTTTTCTATTTATGTGGCGTTATTAGACTACCAAGAACCAGGGAATATTGATCAATATATTTTTCCAAATCTAAAAGATAAGAATTTCTTTAAAGCACATTTTTTTGATTCAAATAAAAAAAATGTTTGGGATAAAATTAAAAAAGAAAGAGTAAATTTTATTCTTGGAAATCCGCCTTGGAAAAGTGATAATTCACCAGAGCATTTAGATTGGTTAAAACAAACCAAATTTAATAAAATTGTAAGTGATAAACAACTTGCGCAATCTTATTTAATTAGAGTTAAAGATTTTGTACAAAAAGAATCTAAAATAGCTTTAATTGTAACAAGTAAAGTCTATTTTAATAACAAAGCACAGAGATTTAAAAAGTATTTTTTAGAAAATAATAAAATTTATGAGATTTTTGATTTATCAGCAGTAAGAAGATTAGTTTTTGAAAACGCTGATAATCCTGGGACTATTATCACTTTTAAAATTAATAATAATCAGAAAGAAGAAAATTTACAAAGTGTTATAAAGCATATCTCTTTAAAACAAAATCGATTTTTTAATAAGTTTTCTAAAAATCTTATAATTGAAAAATTTGACATAAAGGAAATACAACAAAAATATTTTTTAGAAAATATTTGGATGTTTAAAGTTGCGCTTTATGGTAATACTTTAGACTATTTATTTATTAAGAAATTATATAATTATCAAGATTCTTTTAAATCATATTTAGAGAAAGTTAAAGACATACATTTAGGGGATGGTATAAAAAAACATACTAAAGGTAGTATTAATAAAATATTAAGTTTAAGTAATTATACAGCTGATAAATACCCAAAACCTTTTTATGAAATAAGTAAAATACCAATTATTGAAACTAAAGAAATAAAGCAATATGTAGTTAATCCAAGAGAAACAAATCTACCTAACAAGCAAGATTTATTAGTAAAAAGTGGGCGTAAAATTGACTTGTATTTAGGAGATAGAATATTGTTTTCATCTAATTTGTTAGCTGAAACAGAAATTGTAGTTCCTTATGTGAAAGGAGATTCTGTATTTAGAGAAAAAACATTAGGGGTAGCAACAACTAATAAAAAAGATGTTTTAAAGAAAATATATGCTATCTGTTTGTCTGATTTGTATACTTATTTTCAATACTTAAATTCCTCAAATTGGGGAGTTTATTATTCTCAAATTTTACAAACTGAATATTTGTCATTTCCTTATTTTCAAATGAGTGAAAAGTTGGAAAATGAGCTTATATTAATAACTGAGACTATATTAAAGTTTTCAGAAAACAACTCTGTAAAGAATAATTTTGCTTTTGAGAAAAACTGTGTAAACAACATAATTAATCTAGCCTATGGAATAAAAGATTACGAAAAAGATTTAATAGACTATGCTTTAAATGTTTCTCGTTATCAATTTCAAGAAAGTAAACAACATTTAGTATCAAATTTCAATGATTCAGACCATAGAAATAAAAAAAATGTATTAAAAAAGTACGCAGAAGTTTACATTCAAGAATTTAAAGAAATTTATGAAGATTGTTTTTTTAAAGTAGAAATTTATGAGTTAGATACTTTTATTACCATGCATTTTGTTGTTTATGATG
Organism: Polaribacter cellanae; assembly: GCF_017569185.1. Lineage (NCBI taxonomy): Bacteria > Pseudomonadati > Bacteroidota > Flavobacteriia > Flavobacteriales > Flavobacteriaceae > Polaribacter > Polaribacter cellanae. Next base: position 3,598,971 of record NZ_CP071869.1, read on the forward strand.
AAAAACCTTTGAATTTTGTTCAAATTGAATTTGTAAAAGAAGTTACTGATGAGCAAGAATTATTTGAAAAATTATCAACTTTATCTATTTCTAAAATAGCAAGTTCGACTAACGAAGAAAATAATTTATTTATTCAAAAAGATATAAAAGGGTTTGAGGAAAGTTCGTTTTATATTATAAAACCTAAAGAATACAAATGTTGGCATAGAGCAATGGCTTGGTATGATGTAGCTGAATTTAAAGAAGCTATTCAAAGGGCAGAGTTAGAACGTATAAATCTTAGTGATATAAATGAATAAACTCATACCTTTAAATTACCGAAAAAATGAAGAACGATTAACCCAAAAAAGAGTCGAAATGGTTATGGAGTATGTTCTTTATTGCTATCAAAAAATGATTGCAGAAGGGAAAACCTATAAAAAAGAAGTTTTTTTTAATGAAAATAAAACAAGATATAATCTTGAAGAAGGATTGAGCGAAAAATTAGTAAATGACTATTTAGGAATTTTTGATAATCTTGAATATTACAAAACTTCTATTTCTGATAAACCTGGTGTAGAATTATATTTTAATAATGAAGCAAAACAATCTTATACAGAAAATAATATAACAAAAGATGATTATATAGACATTAAAGTTCAAGAAACCGAATTGAGTAAAATTTGGAGCGGAGTAGGAAATGTGCAACAAATACATTTGGCTATTGAATGTAAAATAGTAGAGAAAGGTTATAGCGAATATGTTTCGGATATTAAGAAAATGAGTGATAGATCTTTTAACACACCTAGATTAAACTTTGAAGGGCAAATAGCATATATTACAAATGAGAATTATTCTCCTAGTTCAGTTGCTTCTGGAATAAATAAAAGCTTATCAAATAATTTAGAAATTGTTACTATTCAAGATTTAAAGCCTAAAAAAATAAATCCAAAAATTGATTTTAGTTATTTGTCAATTCATAAAAGAAATCATAATAAGAAACAATTTTCTATTTACCATCTGATGTTAAATTACAACAATATCATTTTAAACTAAAAAATAATTTCAACATAAAATATTAAGTTTTGGCAGATAAAACAGGAAATGCTTTCGATATGCAAATCTTTTTAAGATTAATGAGCTTTGCAAAAAGGTACAAGCTTAATTTCTTTATAGCATCGATTTCTACCATTTTATTGGCAGGAGTTGCACTTTTGAACCCTTATATTTTAAAGAAAACAGTAGATTTTTATATTGTAGATAAAGATACACAAGGCCTTATTAATAGTGTATTATTAATGTTTAGTATCCTGCTGTTGGAAGTTTTGTTGCGATTTACGTTTATCTATTTTGCAAATTGGGTTGGGCAACATATTATTAGAGATATAAGAGCAAAAACGTTTAGACATATTTTGCAGTTTAGAATGTCTTATTTCGATACAAATTCTGTTGGAAAATTAGTAACAAGAGTCGTTTCAGATATAGAAACCATTGCCGCTTTTTTTAGTAGCGGCGTTTTTACAATCGTAAGCGATGTGCTACAAATGTTCGCAGTTGTTATTCTAATGTTTGTTTTAGATTGGAAATTAGCATTCATCGCAATTGCAGTATTGCCTATTTTATTATATGCCACAAAGATTTTTCAAGTAGCTATAAAAGCAACCTTTCAAGAAGTAAGAAATCAAGTAGCTAATTTAAATGGCTTTGTACAAGAGCGAGTTACAGGAATGAAAATTGTACAGCTTTTTAATAGAGAAAATATAGAATATAAAAACTTTAAGGAAATTAATAATAAACATAAAGAAGCGTATATAAAAACAATTTGGTATTTCTCTATTTTTTTTCCAATTGCAGAAATTTTATCATCCATAGGAATTGGATTAATTGTTTGGTTTGGTAGCAAACAAATTATTGGAGGAGCCGTTCCAGGACCAGGAACAGTAATGGCCTTTGTACAAATGGCACAAATGTTATTTAGACCTTTAAGGCAAATTGCAGATAAATTTAACCAACTTCAAATGGGAATTGTTTCTGGAGAAAGAGTCTTTAAAGTTTTAGATACAGACAGTTCCATCACCAAAAACGGAACGATAACTGCTGGAAATTTAGAAGGAAATATTTCTTTTAAGGATGTACGTTTTAGCTATGTTAAAAATGAAGAAGTTTTAAAAGGAATTTCTTTTGAAGTTAAAAGCGGACAAACAATCGCAATTGTGGGTGCAACAGGAGCAGGAAAATCGACCATTATAAATTTAATAAACCGTTTTTATGAAATTGATAGTGGTGTAATAGCTGTAGATGGAACTTCCATAGACCAATACAAATTACAAAGTTTAAGAGATCAAGTGGCAATTGTTTTACAAGATGTTTTCTTATTTTCAGATTCTATTTTAAACAATATTACTCTAAAAGACGATAGAATTACGTTACAAGAGGTAGAAAAAGCGGCCAAACAAATAGGTATTCACGATTTTATATTAACACTTCCTGGAGGTTATAATTACAATGTAAAAGAACGTGGAGCGATGTTATCTTCTGGCCAAAGACAATTAATTGCTTTTTTAAGAGCCTATGTTAGTAAGCCAAGTATTTTAATTTTAGACGAAGCCACTTCTTCTGTAGATACACATGCAGAGCAAATGATACAATATGCAACAGAAACCATTACAAAAGATAGAACTTCTATTGTTATTGCACACAGATTAGCTACTATTAAACAAGCAGATAAAATTATTGTAATGGATAAAGGTTTAATTGTTGAAGAAGGAACACATCAAGAATTATTAGAAAAAGAAAATGGTTATTACAAAAACTTGTATGACAAGCAGTTCAGTTTAGATGCTGCTTCTTAAAGCTTTTTTAATTTTTTCTTGAAATAACAAAAAATTAATTATTATCTGGATCTTGCATTTTCTTAACTTGTTTTAACAACACTTTCTTTGGTGTAAAAGGAATGGCTTTCATCATAACTTTTTGAGAGAAAGTAACTCCAGAAATAACATCTAAATCGCCATTTAACATCGCATTATAACCATCTTTAGCAACAGCTTCTGCATTTGCAGTATTTTTAAATAAAGCTGTTTTATCCATGCCAGAAGTTTTACCAAAATCGGTTTCTGTAGCTCCAGGCATTAAGGTAGTTACTGTTACATTGGTGTCTGCTAACTCTTCTGAAATAGCATTACTAAAAGAAGTAACATAGGCTTTTGTCGCAAAATATACAGCTTGCATTGGCCCTGCCATTAAACTTGCTGTTGAGGAAACATTTAAAATTCTACCACTATTTCTAGAAACAAAATCTGGTAAGAAAACATGCGTTAATGCAGTTAAAGCAACTACATTTAATTGAATCATGTTTATGTCTTTTTTCAATTCTCTTTCATGGAATTTTCCAATACCACCAAAACCAGCATTGTTTATTAGGTAATCGATTTCAATTTTACTGTATTTTACAAAATTGTAAATTTCCTGGGCAGCATTTTTTTCGGTTAAATCTTTCTCGATAACGCTAACATGAATTCCATATTCTTTTTCTAAATCTTCTTTTAAACTTAGTAATTTGTCTTTACTTCTGGCTACAATAACTAAATTGCCACCCGTTTTTGCATGAATTTTTGCAAATTCTTTTCCAATTCCACTACTTGCTCCTGTAATTAATGCTGTTTTTTTCATAATTTTTTATCTTCTAAACAAAAATAATTTATAATTGAAGTTATTCTTAACTCAAACCGAATAAGAATTAACGATATTAAAATTGTAAATACAAAACATCATTAGGTCTTGTTTCTGTTTTGGAAATAGGAAAATCGTACATCGCAATTTTTTTAAATCCTGCTTTTTTGTAAAACTCTAAAGCTCTAAAGTTTTTAATCCAAACATATAGCCAAATTCCTTTTTGATGATTTGTTTTTGCTAAGTTTAAATTATATTGAAATAATTTGTTTCCCAAACCTAAACCATAAAACTCCTCTAATAAATACAAACGTTCCATTTTAGTAACATTTGTTTGCTGTATATTTTCGTTTTTCTGATTAAAAATTACTTTCGAAAATCCGGCTAAATTGTCATCAACAAAAATTAGATGGTATTGATAATTAGGGTTCGTAATTTCTTCCAACAATGTTTTTTCATTAAAACTATTCTTTAGATAATTCGTCATAACTTCATTAGGAATGGCTTGTTTATGTGGAATAACAAATGCTTTTCTACCAACTATTGCCAAAGAAGTAATGTCTTTTGGAGTTGCTTTTCTAATGGAGATCATAAATAAAAAACTAATTTTACAACGAAGGTGCATTAAAAGTATCACCTTGATTGATATCGCCAGTATCGAACCCTTTTTTAAACCAACGCATTCTTTGTGCAGAAGTTCCATGTGTAAAGGAATCTGGCACAACTCTTCCTGTAGATTGTTTTTGTAAACGATCGTCTCCAATCGCAAAAGCGGCATTTAATGCTTCTTCTAAATCTCCTTTTTCCATCATTCTATTCATTTTTTGAGAGTGATGTGCCCAAACACCCGCTAAAAAATCGGCCTGTAATTCTAACATTACAGAATATTTATTGTATTCGGTTTTGCTAATTTTACCACGCATTCTTTGTACTTTGCCACTAATTCCAGTAATATTTTGAATGTGATGCCCAACTTCGTGAGCAATTACGTAGGCTTGCGCAAAATCTCCTGGCGCATTTAATTTAATTTCCATTTCTTGGAAAAAACTTAAATCGATATATAGTTTGTTATCTGCTGGGCAATAAAATGGACCAGTTGCACTGGATGCATTTCCACAAGCAGATGAAACAGATTTGGAGAAAAGAACCAAAACAGGTTCTTTATAATTAGGTAAAATTTTGTTCCAAATATCTTCTGTATCCGCTAAAACAGTGGCACTAAATGCTGCTAATTCATTTTCTTTTGGAGTTCCTTTATAGTTTCCAGAATTAACAACTTGATTGTTTGTGCTTGCTCCACCCGTTAAAAGGTGTAAAGGATTTGTTCCTGTAAAATACATGACAGCCACTACAACTCCTAAAATTATTAACCCTTTTTTAGTAGTAATTAACTTTAATAATAACGGAATTAACATCGTGCCTAAACCACCACCAATTCCTCTTCCAGAAGAAGATCGTCCTCTTCGATCTTCTACATTAGAACTTCTTCTTCTACCTTTCCATTTCATATTTAAAAATCTTATAATTTAAAAAAGCTAAATTTAATATAATTTTTTTTGAAATGTTCTAAAATCTACTTTTTTACATCAAAAACATAAGTTACTAAGGTTTTTCCTTGATACATCAAATGGACATCATAAAAACCTTTTTTATCAAATTGATATTTTATGGTAAGTGTTTTCTCTTTTAAATCAGTTTTTGGCGTAATTATTTTTCCTTTAGAATTTCTTACAACCATTAATTGAATCTTTTTCTTATTTATAGTTTTTGTAAGTTGATATGTTAACGTAAACTCATTATTTTTAGAAATTTTATTTTCCATTTTTAATGGAGCAATTGGAATTATGCCATATGTATAAGTTTCTCCATAAATTAAAGGAGCATTTATAAAATTGTCTGTTGAAATGTTTTTTGGAAGTAAAGTCCATTTTTGTTCTAAGGGATAATGATTTTTAATAAATAGTTTTGGTGCTGTTAGAAAATAACCATCATTATAATCGAAAACAAAGTTGTTGATGTTTAAATCTGTGTAACCACTAGACCAAGTTGCATCTACCAAATACCATTTATTATTTATTTTTACAGCATTCCAAGAATGATTAGGAATGGATAATTCTCCAATATTTGTTGAAGCATTTCTTCCATAACCATCTATAATTTTACATTCGATGTTTGCAATATTTGCCATTGTTTTTAGCAAATATGCATAACCAGTACACATAGTTTTTTTATGTTTTAATAAATTTTTAAAAAATTTTTTACTGTAGTTTTTGTTCCATTTTAGAAGAGAAACACTATCATTTTTAAATTTATTTCGTTTTCTGCGAACTTTTTTATGCGAAGAGTAGTCGGCTTTTATATTTGTAGAAACCCAAGTGTAAATGGCTCTAAATTTCTCTACATCTGTTTTTAATTTTGATGTTAAATTATAAGTTAATAAAGGAAGATTGTTTAGATTATTCCCTTCAAATAACTTTGCAGTTTTGTCTGCTTTCTTAAAATCGATTTCTTTAAAATCGGATATTTGAGCAGTTATTTGAAAGGAAATAAAAAGAAATATAATTGCAGTAAATAGTTTCATAAATTAAATAAGAATTAAGATTTCTTTTTAGATTTATAAATTTTTTTCACATCTACAGCGCCCATTAAAAATATATCTTCATTTTTAAAATGAATGTCTAAAACAATTTTCGAAGACGCATTTTTACTATCTATAACTACTTTTTGTGTTTTATAACCAATGTAAGAGAATATTAAAACATCTCCTTTTTTTAAGGGTTGTGGAAATTTAAATTTGCCATCGAAATTGGTTTCTGTTCCTTTGGTTGTTCCCTCTAAAACAATACTTACACCAGGTAAAGCTCCAGAAGCATCTGAAACCATTCCTTCTACATTTATAGCTGTTTTTAATTGTTTTATTTGTTTTTTTGCAGGCTTATCTTGTGCCTGTAAAGTCCCAAAAGCGAAGAACGATAAACAAGCCAAACCAATACCACCAAAGAAACTAAATTTTTTTCTTGGTTGCTTGTTCTGAGAAAGATCCTCAAACTGATTTTTATTGAATCTTCCACAAGTTTTATTACTAGAATATTTTCTAAAATACCTGATAATTTCGTTGGAAGTCATTTTAGAGAAATCAATTACTTCTTTTTCGCAAGAAATGCAAAACCCACCTTTTTTGGTTTTTTCAAAGACATTAAAATTTTCTGAACAAGGTTTTTTAATTTCTAAATTAAGTTGTGTTTTCATGATATGTGTTTTTATAGTTACACATCAAACTTAGAAAATACTTAAAGTTTTTAAAACCAATATTTAGTGAAGTGGATTATTTTAAGAGGGAAGCTAAGGTTTGGGTTAGTTTTGTGAGTTGGTTCGTTTAACATTATCAATTACGTATTAGATTATTTAATAATTTAACTAAATTTGTTTTTAAATAATTAACATATTTACTTCTATGAAATATTTTTATCTATTTTTTGTCACTTTTATTCTTACATCTTGTAAAACAACAAAAAACATTAATAAAGTACCATACAAATTTTCGCCTTTCCAAGAAGTAGTATTTTATGATGGCTATGGAAAAACCGTAAATAAACCCACCCAAGAAGGAGTTAAAAGAATAAACAACTCTAAGTATGTTACAAAGTTAAATATTGCGGATTTAGAAAAATTAAGTAACCGATTACAATTGGAAATTAAAGTAAATGCTGCTTGCGATAATTATGACAGAATAGGTGATGTTACGTTATTTATATTTCCGAAAAATGAAGATTTTAACACTAATAAATCGATTAAGAATATAGAAATTGCTCGATTTATTACGCCTTTTATGGATAAGAATGTGGCTCCAAATCTTACAAGTTATAAGTACGATTTAGATAACGTTAGCGATTTACTTTCTAATACAAACATGAACAAAAAATATGATTTTTGGTTGCAGTTTAATCTTTTTGGTGTTCCATATGCAGCTCAAAAGCAAATAAAAGGTTGTAAAGGCAGAATAGATACCTTTATTGGTAGCTTGCAGTTTTCGAGTACTTATGATGCTACCAAAAATGAAATTAAAAAACTTCAATTTAAACCATTGATAACCTCTTTTCATCTAAACAATTATAACGGAACAGATGTAGTTGGAAAAACAATAAAGAAAATAGATTTTATATTAGATGAAAATATGAAAAATGCCAAACTTTATTTAATAACATCAAACCATGGCGCAAATAGAGGAGGAGAAGAGTATATTCGAAGAAACCATATTATTTCTATAGATAATAAAGTTGTTTTAGAGTATAAACCAGGAGGAAAATCTTGCGAACCATTTAGAAAATTAAATACCCAAAAAAACGGAATTTATGGAAAGGAAATTTCTTCTACAGGGAAAAAGAAAGAATGGAAAAGTTGGAATAATTGGTGTCCTGGAGATAAAGTTCCTATTCGTGTAATTGAATTAGGATCTTTAAAAAAAGGAAAACATAGTTTTAAAATTAATGTTCCAGAAGCAGAGTTTAAAGATAAACAAGGGTATGTATTGGTTTCTGCGTACATTCAAAACGAATAAATTTTAGAATACTTTTTAACGTTTTATAAGGTGAAATTTTGCTTTTTTAAATTTGAGAATTCTCAAATTTAATTTTCTCTACTAAGTCTTTAAAATAATTAGAACTCCATACTTTTAAAACATTATCATTTGGTATAAACCGAACAACATCTTCTTTAATACTGCTAAAAGAAACAGTTTCGATTTTTGTATTTAATAATTCGATAATTTGCTCATTAGAAATATTGGTATTTTGCCAGTCGTTAGTGTCTTTTGCCCGAGTTAAAAAATGTTTTACATCTAAAGGAATGCCTTTTTTAATATACCATTCTAAGTCATACCAATCTCTTCCTTTAACTCTGGTTTTCCATTTTCTAAAGAGTAAGGCGTGCATTTTTCCCGCAAACAAACTCGGTTTTGTAAAGCATTTCACGTAAAAAGAAAAGGGACGTAGTAATAACTTTTCTTCAGTATTAAAATTTAATGGAGGCTGTCTATCGACTTCTATTTTTATCCTCAAATTTTTATTAGAACGCACTCCAGTTTCTTTAATAATATCTTCTAACACAATTTCTTGCCATATTGTTTCAGCTTTTAGGAAAGCAGAATCAATCGCAGATTTTACTGTTTTTTTCTTTTCTCTAATACTAACAGTAAGTCCTAAGGAATTAAATTCGTCTTGAATATCATTAAAATAGGGCTCAATTGAAAAATTTGTATTGGGTTTTAATAAAGAAAAATCTAAATCCTCTGAATACCTATCCAGTCCATAAAAAATTCTTAGAGCAGTTCCTCCATAAAAAGCGGCTTTCTCAAAAAAATTAGTTCTTGACAAACCCGCTAATGTAATTTCTTGCATTATTTCTCTTAATGCAGATAAGATTTCTTCTTCGTTTTTAGGCTCATATTCGGCTATCCATTCTTTTATCATAATTCTCTTAGTGTTTTAATAAGCATATTTAAACTGCTTTTTTTAGGCGCATTTTCAATCCATAATTCTATAATTTTGGTGTTTAATGTGTTTAATACGTCGCTATCTATTCGAAGGTCTTCCATTAAAAATTCTTGTGTTTGTTTAACACTTCTAAGATTAATTTTTGGTGTTAGCACAATTTTATCACACAAAGCTTTTTCGGGTGAAGCAATTAATATTGTTTGTTTTGGCGAATATTGTACGTTTTTTATTCCATAAGAATAATAAGGCGTTTTTAATTGTTTATAACTAAATCTACCAACTGGAGTTTTATATAATTTAGAACTTTTTATGGTTACTGAGCTTATTTCGTAAGCTCTTTCTGGTATGATGTTCCAATAAGATAATGCAGATTCTAAAGATACATAACTCGGTCCTCTTAAATGATTTGCAATCAAAAAAGGCTCGGGTGTTGGCAAGTCTGTTTCTGGACCTGCGATATATAATCCTCTTCTAATTGAAATAAGTTCTTCGTTTTTAATTAACTCACTAATTTTATCATTCGGACTTTTATATTCGCTTAGCGATTCTAAAACTAAATGCCTGGATATTGGCGTTTCAGCATACTTTTTTATTTTTTTTCTAAAACCCATATTGTAATAATTACATGTTATAATCGCATTATTTCCGATTAACTATTTCAAATATAACATTTTTATGTCAATTAAACGCAGCATAATCGGTTTTTTTCCGATTATCTGCTTAAATTATTACAATAATTTAAAGTATAGAGCAAAAGTGAATTTTTATTACTTAATTATTGAATAATTCTCACATCCTTAATTTTTCCATTAAAAACATTTCCATCTAGAATGCCAATAAATTTAGCAGGAGAAAGCATTTATATATTTTTATAGTTTCGTACAACTTGTAAAGTAATTTGGAGTTTTAAAAATGAAAATTAAATGAGTTGCTCCGTTTTAAAAGAAAGATTGATGTTTAGGGTGTCTTTTTAATTAGATTATTATCTAAATATTCTTATAAAAATTTTGTAAATGTTTCTTTTTCTCTAACAATAAACTCTTTTAATGTGGTTGGTTTTTTTCCTGTAATTTTAGTGAAATTTTCCGAAATTTTTGGTTTTTTTTGGAGTCTTGGTAAAAAGTGTAAAATTGTCATTACAATAGCAAATCCATTTGCCACTCCTTCTTTTCTCTTTTTAAAATAAAAACGAATAGGGTTTATACTTTTAAATTTGAATTTAGCTCCTAAAGTATCGCTCAATAATTTAGAAACTTCCTGAAAATTTTTATTTTCTGTTCCTGTAATTTCATAGGCTTTGTTTTTATAATTTTCGAAAGAATTAATAAGATCTGCTGTTATTTCTCCAATATTTTTTACATCTATCCAATTAAATTTTGCATTTCCAGAAGGTAATGTAATCGTTTGTGTTTTTTGTAATTCGGGCAATAATGTGGTAGTTAAGTTTTGCATAAAATAACTTGGACGCACAAAAATATATTCAAATCCAATTAACTTTATTAAATGCTCTATTTTATTATGAGGAATTACTTTGCTTTTCTCTGCACCTTGCACAGAAAGAAATACTATTTTCTCTATTTTATTGTTTCTTGCAGATTCTAAAAGTGGTTTAAAATACACATCAACTTTAGAAATTTGAGGTGGTCTAAGTAAGAAAAGAATATCGATATTTTTAAATGCTGTGTCGAAAGAGTTTTGCTTTTCAAAATCAAATAATCTAAATGATAAATTTAAAATAGAAGCAAATTTTTTTTCGGCACTTTTTATATTTCGAACAGCAAGAATTATTTCAGATTCGTTATTTAATTTGGCTAAATAATGGACAACTTCTATTCCAATATTTCCTGTTGCTCCTGTAATGAGTATTCTTTTCATTTTTAAAGATATGGGTTAAATTTAATTCCCTATGTTATTAATTTCCAATATAGGACTTAAATTAATTTTTAGACAAAAAAAATAAAAAAACCTCCCAGTTTTCACGAGGAGGTTAAAAATACTTAAAATAACTGTGTTGCTTATTTTATCAATTCGTAAGAACGTTTAATAAAGTTTGTTAACTCTTCACCATGTAAAAGGTTTTGAGATAATTTTGCTAAATCGAAAGCTTGCGAAATTAAACGTTGTTGTTTCTTTTCTGTTTTTGTGTTTAAAATTTCAGAAACTAACGGACTGTTGGTGTTTACAACCAAGTTGTACATGTCTGGGAAATTACCCATTCCCATCATTCCTCCACCACCAGAAGCTTGCATTTCTTTCATTCTACGCATAAACTCTGGCACAGTAATCATAAAAGCAGAAGCATCAGAATCCATAGCTTCTAATTGAACAGTGTACGTTTCCTTAGGAACTGCAGCCTCAATAATTGGCTTTAATTTTTCTTTTTCTTCGTCCGATAATTTAGAGATTACGTTGTCGTCTTTCTTAATTAAATTATCTACGTGATCTGCATCTACTCTTGCAAATTTTATTTTTGCATCTCCTCCTTCTAATTTCTGCATTAAATGCGAAATAATTGGCGAATCTAATAACAATACTTCATATCCTTTTGCTGTTGCATTTTGAATATAACTGTGTTGAGCATCTTTGTTTGAAGTATATAAAATAACGTGATTTCCGTCTTTATCAACTTGAGAATCTTTCGTTTTTTCGATCAATTCATCAAACGTAAAATAAGAATCTGCCACAGTTGGGTATAAAGCAAATTTTTTGGCTTTGTCGAAGAATTTATCTTCAGACAACATTCCATATTCGATAATTACTTTAATATCGTTCCATTTTTTCTCGAAATCTGCACGATCTTTTTTGAATAATGATGTTAATTTATCTGCAACCTTTTTAGTAATATATCCAGAGATTTTCTTTACAGCTCCATCTGCTTGTAAATAAGAACGAGAAACGTTTAATGGAATGTCTGGAGAATCGATAACCCCTTTTAACATCTGTAAAAAGTCGGGCACAATTCCTTCTACATTATCAGTTACAAAAACTTGATTTTGATATAACTGAATTTTATCTTTTTGCATATCTAAGTTTTGAGACAACTTAGGGAAAAATAAAATTCCTGTTAAGTTAAAAGGATAATCTACATTTAAATGAATGTGAAATAAAGATTCTTCAAACTGCATTGGATACAATTCTCTGTAGAAATTTGCATAATCTTCATCATTCAAGTCTGCAGGCGCTTTTGTCCAAGCAGGATTTGTGTTGTTGATAATATTATCTACCTCAATTTGTTTGTGAGGCTCTGTAGTTTCTTTTCCGTCTTTATCTTTTGTTGTTTTTGGCTTAAAATTAGGATCGTTTATTTTTTTCGTTCCAAATTTAATTGGCACTTGGTTAAAACGATTGTATTTATTTAATAAACCTTCAATCTTGCTTTTTTCTAAAAATTCAGTAGAGTCGTCTGCAATATGTAAAACGATTTCTGTTCCTCTGTCTTTTTTATCGTGCTCAACTAAGGTGTATTCTGGAGAACCGTCACAAGACCAATGTGCAGCAGGTTCGTCTTTAAACGATTTTGTAAAAATTTCCACTTTTTCTGCCACCATAAAAGCCGAGTAAAAACCAAGACCAAAATGCCCTATAACACCAGTATCGTTTTTATCGTCTTTATATTTTTCTAAAAATTCTTCAGCACCAGAAAATGCAATTTGGTTGATGTATTTCTCAACTTCATCCATCGTCATTCCTAAACCTTGATCTTTAATAGTTAACGTTTTTGCATCTTTATCTATGCTAATTTCAATTTTAGCATCACCCAATTCAGTTTTTGCTTCACCAATAGAAATTAGGTGTTTTAATTTTGTGGTTGCATCTGTTCCGTTTGAAATTAATTCACGTAAAAAGATTTCGTGATCAGAATACAAGAACTTTTTAATCAGTGGAAAAATATTCTCTACTGCTACATTAATGTTTCCTTTTGCCATAATTATTATTTGTTTTAATTTATTTTATTTTGTTTCGAGTGCCATTTCGACCTTGTGTAGAAGTCTCAAAATACAAAGTGATTTAAAGATTCCTCTATTTCGCTATCGCTTCAATCGGAATGACAGAGAAATTTATTTACTTCTAACAATAGTCAAAAAAAATACCAAAAAGAGTTTTGTGACAAGATGACAGAAGGACACTTTTTTCAACTAGTTTTATATATAAATAAAATGCACTATTTTAGCTTATTACAAACAGACATTAGAAAATTAAATATTTATAGATGTATAACTCAAAAATAACCGGTCTTGGCTATTATGTTCCAGAAAACGTTGTTACAAATAACGATTTAAAGGAATTCATGGAAACTTCCGACGAATGGATTCAAGAAAGAACAGGAATTAAGGAAAGACGTTGGATAGATCCAAAAACTGGAGATACCACTGCAGTTATGGGTGCAAAAGCGGCTAAAATTGCGATTGAAAGAGCTGGTTTAACAAAAGACGATATCGATTTTATTGTCTTTGCCACTTTGAGTCCAGATATGTATTTTCCTGGAGGTGGAGTACAAGTGCAAGACCTGTTAGATATGCCAACAATTGGTGCTTTAGATGTGCGTAACCAATGTTCTGGTTTTATTTATGCAATGTCTGTTGCAGACCAATTTATAAAAACAGGAATGTATAAAAACATTTTGGTAATTGGTGCCGAAAATCATTCTGGTGGATTAGAAAAATCGACAAGAGGAAGAGGTGTAACCGTTATTTTTGGAGATGGAGCAGGAGCTGCAGTGTTATCGAGAACTGAAGAAAAAGGGAAAGGAATTTTATCTTCTCATTTACATTCGGAAGGAAAACATGCAAAAGAATTGGTTTTAGAAGGCCCTTCAACTCAAAGATGGGTGCCAGAAATTATGGAAAATAATGATCCTAATGATACTTCTTACTATCCTTATATGAATGGACAATTTGTATTTAAACATGCCATTGGTCGTTTTTCTGAGGCAATTGTAGAAGGTTTAGAAGCCAATAATTTGCAGAAAGAAGATATAGATATGTTAATTCCACATCAAGCAAATTTACGTATTGCACAATTTATTCAGAAGAAATTTCAACTTTCAGATGATAACGTGTATAACAATATTATGAAATATGGAAACACCACAGCTGCATCTGTAATTATTGCATTAACAGAAGCATGGGAAAAAGGCAAAATTAAAGACAACGATTTGGTTGTATTAGCCGCTTTTGGAAGTGGTTTTACTTGGGGAAGCGTAATTATTCGTTGGTAATTTAAAAATAAATTATTGATACAAAAAGATGCGTGAGAGCGAATCTTTTTTGTTAAAATTAAGTTAACGAAAAAATAGACGCTATTTCTGGAGCAACAGATTCTTGGGGAAGCTATTTGGGAAGAGGGAATCGATATAAAAACATAAAAAAAGATTATTAATTATTAAAGCGTTAAGAATTTTATGGAAAGCGTTTTTTAATAAACGACAAATTGTACAAAATAGAATGGACGATTGGAACAGAAGAAGAAAATAGGTAAATATGTGTTATGAGAAATAATAGAATGGGAAGAAGAAGAGGTTAATACTTTTTGTTGATATTTGTACTTTAATTTATTAATTAAATGAAAAAGAAATACAAATTATTTTTATTGCTTTCAAACATTCTTCTTTTAGCGTTTATTTTAAACGCTTTTGTAAAGTTTATACTATTTCCAAATTCTTGGATTAATGGTTTACTCATTTTTTTATTTTGTGTTATAAACATAACAATTGCTTTAAAAGCTTCATTTGAAGCAACCAAAAATCAGTAGGTTTAGAAATGAATGTGAAAAATTGATTTTTTTATTGATTTAGATTAAATATCTGCCTAATTTTTTGTTAAAAACAAAGCAGTTATTCTCTGTTTTTACAAATTATTCAGGAACAATTAATTCCAAAATCTCCCCATCTTTTTCAGGATATTTTGCATCTACATCTTTCATTTTCTTAACTAAAGTAACCATCATTTCCTTTAATTTTTCAGGATTTTTTTCAGCTAAATTTTCAGTTTCGAAAGGGTCTTGCTTTAAATTGAAAAGTTCGTATTTAGGTTGGTCTTTAACAACAGGATAATGATACACAACTTTCCAGTCGGCTTTTACAAAACTCGTAAAATAATCCGAGCGATGTATTCCATGTGGAAAATGGTTTAGAAATTCTTCGTTACGTTTTTGGTTTTGTTTTCCACTAAATTGCTCTTTCAAATTAAAGCCATCTAAAATAATATTTTTAGGAATTTTTACATTCGCAATTCGAGATAATGTTGGAAAAAAATCTAAAATTGTACCTATTTGTTCTTGAACTCCATTTTGTTCAATTGGTAATTTCCCTTGTATAGTTTTGTTTTTATTAGGAGTTACCCAAGATGCAATAAAAGGAACTCGCATTCCACCTTCCCAATGATTTCCTTTTTTTCCTTTTAATGGAGAAGAACTGCTGTAATCGTTTTTAATTGGTAAAGGAGCGTCAGAACCATTGTCTCCTAAAAATAATATCAACGTATTTTCTCCCAAGCCTAAATCTTTTACGTGTTGTATAATATCTCCTAAAGATTTATCGATACCTTCCACCAAGGTAGCGTAAGCCTGAGCTTTATTAGATTTATCTGAATCTTTATAATGATCTGCAAAACGTGGGTCTGATTGAAAAGGTGCATGAACAGCATAGTGTGCCATATTTAAAAAGAAAGGTTTTCCTTCTTTTTTGGCTTGAGAAATCGCGGAATTTGCTTCTAAAGTTAAAGCTTCTGTTAAAAAAATATCTTTACCATGGTATTTTTCTAGATCGGGTACTGCTCTCGATTTTTGACCAGCAATATGTCCAAAACCATCTTTTCCATAGTAACTTCCTGGATGCCCAATAGAACTTCCAGCGATATTTACATCGAAACCTAAATTTAAAGGGTCTTCTCCATCGCTATTAAATGGTCCAAAATGCGCTTTTCCAACATGAATGGTTTTGTAACCAGCTTTTTGTAAAACTCTTGGCAATGTTACAGATTCTTTGGTTAATCCTTTCCAATTCCAATCTTTAGGGCCGAATTTAGTTTTGTTATTATTTTCGGAATTTATCCAATTGGTAACTCCATGTCTTGCAGAATTTTGTCCAGTTAAAATAGAAGTTCTTGAAGGCGAACAAACGGAATGGGCATAAAAATTTGAAAAACGTATTCCTTGTTTTGCCAATTTTTCCATATTGGGAGTTCTGTAATACTTATTCAATGGGTATTTTTTAGGGTTTCCATTTTCATCTGTTAAAAAAGGAACAGAAGTATCCATTAACCCCATATCATCTACTAAAAAAATGATAATATTTGGAGGTTTTTTTTCTTCTTTTGGAGTAGTACACGAAGTTACTAAAAACAAAATTACCAATATGTAATATGTAACTTTCATCTTTTTAATCTCCATTGTTTACATTTTTTAGCTCGATTGGTAGAATATGTATTATTATATCTCTATAAAATACCACCACTGCTTTCAGTTTCGTTATTTTCTCTATATTTTCGATCTCGTTCTCGGTTTTTTCCACTTCCGAAATTATATGAAAAACCAAAATAAATAGAACTATACTCCAAAGTAAATTGTCCATTTTGTGGAAATGGATTTGTGGTAGAAAAATCTAATTTATAACTGTCGAAAATATCGGTTGCTCTTAAAGAAAGAGAACCTTTCCCTTTTAAAATAGAATACCTAGCAGAGGCATTTACCAAAAGATAAGGTTTTACTTTTACCAGCACGTTTTTATAGGTTCCTCTATAAGAGCTAGAAAGTTGGAAACGTAATTTTTTACTCGCTTTAAAGCTATTGCTAATTCTTGCAGTTGTTAATACGTTTTCTACCTGAATAAAATTGCTATTTACCAAACCTTGGTTTTCTTGAATATAGCTGTTAAAACTAGGTCTTAACATCCACCAATTTGTCATTCTTATGCTCGAAGCAAATTCAAAACCATAGCTTTTAGAGGTGTTGTAATTTGTATACGATAGCAATTGCCTGTCTACATTTGTATTGTCGATATCGAAAATTCTTCCAATAATGTCTTTCGTTTCTCTATAAAAAGTGCCCATTGTAAAATACCCTTTTTTGAAAGAATTAGTATAATTAAATTCGAAGGAATTGGTAAATTGTGGTTTTAAATTTCTATTTCCAACAGAAATAGATAGTGGTGTATTCCATTCTTGAATTGGGGTAATTTGGTCTATTCCTGGTCTATCTACTCTTCTACTATACCCAATTTGAAATTGATGTTTATCTGATGAAGCATAAGTAACAAAAGCAGAAGGATAAATACTGAAAATCTCATCTGAATAAGGTTCTAAATTTGTTTGTGTTGTATTCGAAAATAAACCATCGACTTTAAATTGCTCAAACCTTAAACCTGCTTGAAAACTTAATTTTTCATACTCTTTATTCATATTTATATATGCAGAATATAAATCTCTATCGTAAGTAAAATTCGAGTTTCCTCTAGGTTTTGTTGGCGGATTTCCATTCGTTTCAACTTCTTGATTGGTAATTATTTTATTGAAAGCATTTTGGATTCTTGTCTCTAAACCTAATTCTAACGTTCCATTTTTAATAGGTTTTGTATAATCTAAATTCACTAAAAAAATATCATTATTATTTTTGATAGCATTTGTATAGTTATAAACTTTCGAATTCGGATTTATAAATTCTCTATTAGTATCTTCTTGCGGATTCGTATTTTTAGAATAATTAATTTCTAATTCTAAATTTTCGCCTTTGTCGTTAAAATCGATTTTATAGTCTAAATTGTAAGCAGTTTCTTGGGTGTGAAATACTGAAATATTTTTAGCATCAAAAATTAAATTGTTATTTAAAAGAGTTCTTGTGTTTACATAAAAATCAGTATCAGCAATGCTTTTGGTTATATAAAAAGATAAAGTGTTTTTTTTGTTGATGTAATAATCTACCCCCGATTTTATATAATGTGAAGTTGTATTGTCTAAAAAATTTATATCCTGATTTAGGCTTTTATCCAACCTTTCAAAATTAGAAAAGGTCTCAAAATTACCCCAATCTAAATAGTAACTTCCGTAAAAATTAAACTTTCCAGATCTGTAATTTAAATCTAAAGAAGCTGTAGGTCTTGTGTTTATACTGTGCTCTATACCTGCAGAAAAACTACCATTAAAGCCAGTAGTTACATTTTTTTTAAGCACAAAGTTTATAATTCCACTCATTCCTTCAGGAGAATATTTCGCAGACGGATTTGTAATAATTTCTACACTTTTTACTGCAGAAGAAGGGAGTTGCTTTAAAAGTTGTGCAGCAGGTAAATTGGAAGGTTTTCCATCGATTAAAACTCGCACATTTTGGTTACCTCTTAAATTGATGTTACCAGATTGGTAATCTACTTGCACAGAAGGAATGTTCTCTAACATTTGTAAAGAATTTGTTCCTGCAGAAGCCAAATCTTTACCAACATTAAATACTTTCCTGTCAATTTTTTGAATCATAGAAGAGGTTTCAGAAACAACTTCTATTTCTTTTAATAGCGTAGTATCTTCTTCTAAAAAAATAGTATTTAAATTAAAAATACTACTTTCTTTAGATAGCTTTATTTTCTTTTCAATTGATTTGTAGCCAATAAATTGAATGCCGATAAATAAAGAGTCTAAAGGTAATTTTTTTATAATGAATTCTCCTTTTTTATTGGAAATTCCACCAGAAATAATTTCTTGTTTTAAGTTTTTGCAAATAATATTTACATAAGGTAAGGGCTGTTTTGTTTTGCTGTCTAATATTTTACCACTTAAAATTCCAACACCTAATTTGGTGTTATTTTTTTGTGAGAAAATAGTTAAAGAACAAAAAAGAAGCAAAAACGCGATTCGTTTCTTCATTGTGTATGGGGCTTTTGGGGTTAATTTTTACATAGCGTTATGAATTTTAAAAGTAGTTAAAATTTCTCAACAAAAAAAACCGAAGTAAAAATTTCGATTTTTTTTTTGATTTATAATTTAAGAACTCTAAATAATAATTAATTAAAAACCAGCTCCACCTTCTTTAATATTGTCATCACGTTTTCTTCTTTGTTTCGCTTTATTTTTTCCACTACCAAATCTGTAATTAAAACCAATGTAAGCAGTTTGGCTTTCCCAGTTAAATCGCCCATTTTGTACAAAAGGATTTTCAGAATTAAAAGCAAATTTCATTCCTCTAAAAATATCATTTACTCTAAAATTAATACTTCCTTTTCCATCTAAAACTTGTAAGCTTGCGCCTGTATTTACCATCCACATGTTTTTTGTTTTCCATTGAATATCTTCTTGTGGGCCTCTGTACATTGCAAATAATTGTATGTTTAACCTTTTAGAAACTTTAAAGCTATTGCTTACTCTAGCATTAAAAATTTCGTTGGTAACTTTTATTCTTTGAGCAGCTGTGTTTACTAAATCTACAGTTCCAAATTGTTTTTGCGAATAGAAATCCATACTAGAATTTACTCTCCACCAATTTGCAATTTTATAATTTAACGAAAATTCCAATCCGTAAGCACTGGTGTCTTCGAAATTTGTCCAAGATAAAACCTGTTTTACGTTTGATGGATCGTTAGGATCTTTATAGGTTACACGAGAAATATTATCGTTAATTGCTCTATAAAAAGTTCCGAAAGTTACAGACCCGTTTTTAATTTGTCGGGTGTAATTTACTTCAAAAGAATTTGTAAATTGTGGTAAAAGATTGGCGTTTCCAATAGAAGTAATTAAAGGTGTACTCCATTCTCTTATTGGGTTTACTTGCGAAATTCCAGGTCTATCGACTCTTCTACTATAACTTACTTGAAACTGGTTTTTATCAGAAGGATTAAAAGTAAAAAATGCGGAAGGATATACACTAAAAATATCTTGTTTTACATTTTCTGATGGATTTCCATCTCGATTAAAATTTCCTTTTGCTTTAAATTGTTCGAAACGCGCACCTAATTGCATGGTTACTTTTCCAAATTGATGCCCGTAATTTGCATACGCAGAATATATTTTTCTACCATAATCGAAATCAGAATTTCCTAAAGGTTGAATTGTAGCATTTCCTTGATTATCGAAAACAATTTCATCTTGGTTGGTAAGATTTATATTCGAGGTATTGTCTTCTCTATATTCCAAGCCTAATTCTAATTTTCCTTTTTCTGAAACAGGGTTTGTATAATCTACGTTTAACAAGGTGTTATTACTCTTATTTGTAATGTCGTTAAAGAAATTTAAAACTTTAAAATCTGCGTCGTTCGGGTTTTTAGTTACATCTTTATTTTCTGCATCTTCAGGAGCTCTCGTGTTAGAATAGGTAGCTTCAAATTCTAAATTATGCCCTTCTTTATCAAACTCTCTCTTGTAATTTACATTGTAGGCTCCAGTTTGGTTATTTTTTAGCTGAATGTTTGGAGCATTGGAAACAACGGTTCCGTTTTCTGTAACTAAAGTTCTTCCATTTCCATCGCCATTAAACCAATTTTGGGTGGTGTAAAAAGAAAGTGTATTTTTCTTATCTAAATAAATATCTGCGCCCGCTTTTATCAAATGAGATTGATTGTCGTTCTTAAAAATAAAATCTTGTAATCTATTTACAGTTGGTCTGTTTACAAAACCATAATTGTAATTATTACCTCCATTATAGCCATAATTTCCAAAGAAATTAACTTTTCCGGTTTTATAATTCATATTGGTAGAAGCGTTGTAGCGCACATAATGTCCTGCAGTAATTCCAGTATCTACAGAGCCATTAAAACCCATATTTGCGTTCTTATTTAAGATAATATTTATAATACCACTCATTCCCTCTGGATTGTATTTTGCTGAAGGATTTGTAATTAATTCGATACTTTTAATAGAGGTTGAAGGAATTTGTTTTAATAATTGCGCTGCAGAAATATTTGTTGGTTTTCCGTCCACTAAAACACGAACATTATCATTTCCTCGCAAACTTATATTTCCTGATTGGCTATCTACACTTACAGATTGTACGTTGTTTAAAAGCTCGGAAGCAGTAGTTCCTGTTGCAGTTAAATCTTTACCAACATTAATTACTTTTCTATCTACTTTTTGCACAACTTGCGAAGTTTCTGCTCTTACTACAATTTCATTTAATTGAGCACTATCTTCAGATAGTGAGATGGTTCCTAAATCGACTTTATTATTCTTATTAGAAATCTTTATTTTTGTTGAATATGTTTTGTAACCAATAAATTGAATTTCCACCAAGCTATTTCCCTCAGGAATGTCTTTGATGTTGAAAAACCCGTTTTCGTTGGTAATACCACCAGTAAGTATTTTTTTTGCAAAATCTCTTACAACAATATTTACATATGGTAAAGGTTCTTTGGAAGCATTGTCTACCACTTTTCCTGTAATAGTTCCTGGTTTTAATAGCTTGTTTTTTGGTAATTGGGCTTGTAAAGTAATTGAGGAAATAAACAAGACAAGAACTAGTAAATTTTTCATTTAATTGGTTTTTTGTTGATTGACATAGTATAGACGATTCATTCTTTATATTTGTTACTGTCTTTAACACATAATTAACATATGAAAAAGAAAACCTTAGTTTTAGGAGCTTCGCTAAAAGAAAACAGATATTCGAATATTGCCATTAAAAGATTAAGAGGTAAAGAAATTCCAGTAGTTGCAATCGGTTTACGAGTTGGAGTAGTGGCAGATGTAACAATTGCAACAGAAAAAGTGGATTTTAAAGAGATTGATACTGTTACTTTATATTTAAACCCAACAAGACAAGTAGCGTATTACAATTATATAATTAGTTTAAAACCAAAAAGAGTAATTTTTAATCCAGGGACAGAAAACATGGATTTTATAAAATTATTAAAAGAAAATAATATTGAAAGTGAAATTGCTTGTACACTGGTTTTATTGAGTACAAACCAGTATTAAAGAGGTTTTCTAATTTATTGCGAAAACTTTTCCAGGCTCCGCCAAAGAAACATTCTTAAAAATTTCAGAAGCTTCTTTTTGAAAAAGAGAAATGTCTTTATATCTACCAGAATAATGGCCAATAATTAGTTCGCCAGCATTTGCATCTTTGGCAATTTGTGCTGCTTCAACAGAAGTAGAATGTTTGGTTTTTTTTGCCAAATCTGTTCTATCAGCTAAAAAAGTAGCTTCATGATATAATAAATCTACATTTTTTATAATAGGTACAATATCTGGTTTGTAGCTTGTGTCACTACAAAAAGCATAGCTCAAAGGTTTTTTCGGGTCTAATGTCAACTCGGAATTTGGAATGATTTCTCCATTTGATAAAACTACATCTTTACCTGCTTTTATGTTTAAGAAATCTGCTTTTCCAATTTCTTCGTAACCACTAATATTTAGCATATTCAATTTACGAGGTTTTTCTTTCTCTGTAAACAAATATCCGTTTGTATATACTCTGTGATGTAGTGGAATGGTTCGAACGATTACTTTATCGTCTTCAAAAATAAGTTCGCTTTCTTTAGAAGATAACTCATGAAAAATCATATTGAACTTCGCATGAGATTGCGAAATTTTCAACATTAATAAAGTTGCTTTTTTTATACCAACTGGTCCAAAAATATGCATTTCTTTTTCTCGACTTAAAATTCCGTAAGTAGATAATAAACCCACCAAACCATAAAAATGATCTCCATGTAAATGAGAAATAAAAATATGATCGATTTTAGAAAAACCAATCTTGTATTTTCGCATTTGACGTTGTGTACCTTCGCCACAATCTATTAAAAAATGACGATTGTTTATTTCTAAATATTGTGAAGTTGGAAATGCGTTTACTCTTGGAGTTGCAGAATGACAGCCTAAGATAGTTAAGTTTAGACTCATTTAATAACAAAGCGTTTAGAAATTACTTTCTCTTTGTCTTGGATACTATAAATATACATTCCTGTCGCTAAATCGTCTTTATAAAACTGGAAACTATTTTTACCTTTTACAGTTTTATAAGTTTTCTTAAAAATCGTTTTTCCTAAAACGTTTTTAACGGTAAATTTTATAGAAGAAATATCTTTAGAATTGAAAGATATTTTTGTGGAATTTTTAAATGGATTAGGTGCAGCAGATAAAACATCTATCGATTTTTCTTGGGAAAAACTTACAAATGAAAAGCTTAAAAATAAAATGAAAAGTATTTTTTTTACCATGTATTTTTTTTAAAATCCTAATTCTCTTTCGATGTTTTCCATTTCTAAAATATCCTCTGCCTCAATTAAAGTTGGCACGATATTTAAATGTTCTGGAAGTTCATCAACATTTACAACTGAATTTATAATCACAAAAGATGTACCATTGTTGTTTTTTTGTTCAGCTATTTTCAAAAATAATAAAAAATTTGCAGTAGATATGTTAATATCATCAGAAATATGTAAAACTAAATGCTCTTTTTCGAATTCGTTTTCTTTTTGTAAAAACGCGTTGTAAAACTCTTCAAATGAATTTTCATCCGAAGAAATTAAAATATAATTTTCTTTTTTATCAATTTGCATATTATCTTTTAATTTGTTGCGCCAGTAAATAGATTACTGCCATTCTAACAGCAACACCATTTTCAACTTGATTCAGAATTATACTTTCACTTGAATCTGCAACATCACTTGTAATTTCTACACCTCTATTAATGGGTCCTGGATGCATAATTACAATTTTCTTGCCAAGATTGTCTAAAATCTCTTGATTTATTCCAAAAAGTTGTGTGTATTCTCTGGTTGATGGAAAATATTTTATATCCATTCGTTCATGCTGTACACGCAAAACGTTCGCAACATCACACCATTCCAACGCCTTTTTTAAATTAGTTACCACTTCTACTCCCAAACTCGAAATATATTTAGGAATCAACGTTGTTGGACCACAAACTTTTACTTCGGCACCTTGTAGTTTTAATGCAAATATGTTCGAAAGTGCGACTCTGGAATGTAAAATATCTCCCACAATTACAATTTTCTTTCCTTTTACAGTGCCTAATTTTTCGCGAATAGAATACGAATCTAATAAGGCTTGTGTTGGGTGTTCGTGGGTTCCATCGCCAGCATTTATAATTTTTGCATTTACATGTTTCGATAAGAAAACACCTGCACCCACATTTCCATGGCGCATTACCACAATATCTACCTTCATCGAAAGAATATTGTTTACAGTATCTATTAAAGTTTCTCCTTTTTTAACAGAAGATTGCCCAGCAGAAAAATTAATTACATCTGCAGAAAGTCTTTTTTCAGCAAGTTCGAAACTTAATTTTGTACGGGTGCTATTTTCAAAAAATAAATTGGCAATGGTAATATCTCTTAACGAAGGTACTTTTTTAATAGGTCTGTTAATCACTTCTTTAAAATGATCGGCAGTTTTAAAAATAACATCTATGTCGTTAGGTTTTAAGTATTTTATTCCTAATAAATGTTCTACACTTAATTCTTGCACATCATTTTATTTAAGTTAAACAATATCATGTATTTGTTGTTCTATTCTTTCGATTCTATATAAACCGCATCTTTTTTGTGCGTTTTTTTCCAAGTAACTAAAACTTTTTCTTTGTTAATTGCATCTACTTGTCTGCCTCTATAATTTGGCTGAATTGGTAAATGTCTGCTAAAACGCCTATCAATTAAAACTAATAATTCGATACTTTCTGGCCTTCCATAAGATTGAATTGCAGTTAAAGCAGCTCTAATACTTCTTCCCGAAAATAAAACATCGTCTATAATTACAACTTTTTTATCTTCAATTAAAAAGTTCATTTGCGTAGTTTCTGCAGCCAAAGGTTTGTTTTTTCTTCGAAAATCGTCTCTGTAAAAAGTAATATCTAATAAACCTAACTTTAGTTCTTTAATATTATATTCAGTTTTTAACAATTCTGCCAATCTTTCTGCCAAAAAAGTTCCTCGTGGTTGTAAACCAATAAGTACAGTGTTAGAGAAATCGTTATGATTTTCGATTAGCTGACACGCCAAACGATGAAGAATAATTTCAATATCTTTTGAGTTAAGTAAGGTTTTTCTGCTCATAAGAATCCTATCAATTTGGTTGATAGTTATTGAAAATCAAAATTAATGTAAATAAACGTATGCGCAAAATTTATACGTTACTAAATACAAATAAAGGCTTTTGTTAATTAAATTGTTGAAAACAATTGCTTATAAACTAAAAGTATTCTAAGACTTGTAGTACATTTAAGTATTCATTCAAATATCTTAATTATGTCTTTATTAAAATTTGAATCCATGTTAAAAACCAACAGTGTTTTCTTTTTCGATTTAGTCGAATTTGAAGAAATTGTGGTGCATTATTTAGATGTTGGGAAAATCTCTCTTGCAAAAAAAGCAATAAAGCTTGGTTTGGAACAACACCCTGAATCCGTCGATTTAAAATTATTAAGAGTAGAAATTCATTTGTGTGATAATGAGTTAGATGCAGCTTCAAAATTACTGAAGAGAATTGAACTTTTAGAACCTAATAACGATGAGGTTTTTATTCAAAAAGCAACCATTCAATCTAAAAAAGGTTTTCATAAAGAAGCAATTATGCAGCTTAAAAAAGCATTGACATTAACAGACGATAAAGCCGATGTTTGGTCTTTAATGGGTATGGAATATTTGTATTTAGACGATTTTGAAAACGCGCGTTTAAACTTTGCTAAATGTATCGATGTAGATTATGAAGATTATTCCGCACTTTATAATATTGTGTATTGTTTCGATATGGAAAAACAACATAAAGATGCTATAAAATATTTAAATACGTATGTAAATATAAATCCTTATTGCGAAGTTGCTTGGCACCAATTGGGAAGACAATATTTTATTTTAGAAAACTACAAACAAGCTTTAATTTCTTTCGATTATGCTGTTTTAATTGATGAATTTTTTATTGGAGGTTATTTAGAAAAAGCAAAAACTTTAGAAGCGTTAAGAAACTACCAAGAAGCGATAGATAATTACTTAATTACTTTAGAATTAGACGATCCTACAGCATTTGCATATATTAGAATTGGCGAATGTTACGAAAAATTATTAAAATTTGATGCAGCAATTTCTTACTATAAAAAAGCTGTTCACGAAGATCCATTATTAGATAAAGGTTGGGTTTTGTTAACGAATTTATATTTCGAACAAGAAAATTACCAAAAAGCTGCATATTATATTGCAAAAGCATTAAAAATCGAAGATGATAATCCTTTGTATTGGAGACGTTATGCAGAAATTAATTTAAAACTAAGTTTTTTTGAAGAAGCAGTTTTAGGCTTTAGAAATTGTTTGAAATTGAATGATGATACACCTGAAATTTACTTAGGACTGATAGATGTTTTATTGTTTTTAGGAGAGTTTAACGATGCTTTAAAAGTTGTTTTAGATGCCCAAAAAGTTTACAAATATCTTGCTGAATTTGAATATAGATTAGCGGGTTTGTTCTTTATTTTGAATAAAGAAAAATATGCTTTCAGTCATTTAATAAACGGATTGAAAATCGATTACGAATATAGTATAATTCTTAACGAATTGTTTCCAGCAGTTTATGAAAATAAGAAGATTCAAAAAATATTAAAAGATTTTAAAAAAGCGACAGAGTAGCCACTTTTAAATAATTTAGTTCTCTGTCAATAAAATTTCTCAATTTCGTTTAGAAAATTATGTTTGATGGTTTGTTTCTAATACAAAGAATCCAGTCAATTGCATTTAGCTTTAGCTGGATGATAAAAATAAGTTTCAGTCAAATGGCTTTAGCCAAAATATTTTTTCTCTTTGAAAACAGTTTGGTTAAAGCCAATATTTTAAATTAATTTTACTATTATTTTCATTCCCATTTTTAAAGGTTAAAATACAACTGTTGCTTTTTTTTTTATACTAACAATTTACTGAATTCATAAAATACAAAGAAAATGTTTCAAAAGTAAATTTAGCTTTCATTTAGAGCAAAGTCAAAAAATCTAAAATATTGAATTTCAATAAATAATATTTCTCGATTACAGTCGAAAATGACAAATTCTAATACTTTTGAAACAGTTTCTTTGGGTTTTAATATTTTGTTTATAATCTAAATGCCTGTTGAGTTTTTCAACTTCACTCAAAGTTTTGAAGTGACTTTAAGTTTTTAGACAAGATTCGAATAATTTACGAAAGAGCGAGTCTTAAGTCGTATATCTTTAAGCCAAGCAGTCTTTCATTTACCAAACATTCATGAAAACTACTTTCTAATAATCTCTCCACAACCAATTCTTGGGCCAGCAGCTCCAGAAGGTTGAGAACTAAAATCATCTGGACCTTCATGAATAATTATTGCATGACCAACTACATTTTTATTGGCATCTTTTCCGCCAACAGACCATAAATTAGTTTCTCTTTCGATAATTCCTTTACCATCTGCTCCAACAACTAAATTTCCAATATCTCCAATATGGAAAGGTTCTTTCATCCATTTTCCGTGGTTTTTATCAGTTGGGTTCCAATGGCCACCTGCAGATTTTCCATCAGGAGCCGAACAATCGTCAATTGCATGAATGTGTATTGCATGATTTCCTGCAGATAATCCAGCTAATTTTGCTTTCATTTTTACTGTTCCATTAGACTCTGTAAATGTTACTGTTCCAGAAACGTTACTTCCACTTTTTGCTTCAATAGTTGCTTTTGCAATTTTTGTATCAGAATCACACGCACCTAAAGTTGCGACTGTTAATAGTAAAATTCCTATTTTGTTTAAAGTTTTCATAGTTTTTATTTTTAGTTAATACTCAAAGATAAAAAACAGAAAATTAGTATTATGTTAAGAGGATTTTAAATCTCAAAAACAAATTCAATAATGTTTTGTTAAACAATCCTTTAAAAACCTATTAAAAACGATATTTTTTTTATCTTTAAAAATTAATTGACTTCATAATGAATTTAGAAAAATATAAGGTTTCCAAGAAGGTTAAACTACAAGATTTTAATACAAAAGAAGTGGTTGATAATGCTGAAAAACAACTTAAAAAGTTGCGTAAAAAATTAAGTAAGATTCAGAATAAAATGTATGCTGAAGGTAAATACGGAGCTTTAATTTGTATCCAAGGAATGGATACTGCTGGTAAAGATAGCTTAATTCGTGAGGTTTTTAAGGATGTAAATGCGCGTGGAGTAATAGTTCACAGTTTTAAAGTGCCAACAGAATTAGAATTGAAACACGATTTCTTATGGAGACATTATATTGCGTTGCCAGCCAAAGGAAAATTAGGTATTTTTAATAGAACGCACTATGAGAATGTGTTGGTTACAAGAGTGCATCCAGCATATATTTTGGGTGAAAACATCCCGAATATAAAAAGTGTAAACGATATAAATGACGATTTTTACCACGATAGAATGGAAAGAATCAATCAATTTGAAAATCATTTGACCAAAAGCGGAACGATTGTGTTAAAATTCTTTTTACACTTATCTAAAGAAGAACAAAAAAACAGATTGCTAAGAAGGTTAAATTTACCAGAAAAAAACTGGAAATTCTCTGAAGGAGACTTAAAAGAACGTAAATTGTGGGATAAATATCAAGATTGTTACGAAGATGTTTTAAACAGAACTTCAAAAGAAAATGCACCTTGGTTTGTAGTTCCTGCAGACGATAAAACTTCTGCTCGTTTAATTTTAGCAGAAATATTGGTTGAAGAATTTAAAAAATACGATTTTAAAGAACCTGTTTTGTCGAAAAAAGTATCACATAGAATAGATGAATTTAAAGCACAATTAAATAACGAGTAGAGAAACTGTTCTCGACTGTGCTCGAACTGACAAATGTTTGTCTCTTTGAGTATTACTGAAATAAAATATTCTTTATTGAAGGTATCTTACAAAGAAAGTCGAGAGGTTAAATAATAAATAAACATAAAAAGTTCAAGATTTTGAATTCAAAATTCAAGATTAGGACTCGAACCTTAAATTTTAAACCTTTGAACCTTAAACTCACAAAACCCATTGTATTCTTCGATTTAGAAACAACTGGTGTTAATATTGCAACCGATAGAATCGTAGAAATTGCTATTTTAAAAGTATTTCCAAACGGAAATAAAGAAAGTAAAACGTGGTTGGTAAATCCTGAAATAGAAATTCCACAAGGAGCCACAGATGTACATGGAATTACAAACGAAAAAGTGGTTACAGAACCTACTTTTAAAGAACTGGCTCCAGAAGTAAGTAAAATGATTGAAGGCTGCGATTTGGCGGGTTTCAATTCCAACAGATTCGATATTCCTTTATTAGCAGAAGAATTAATGCGTGCAGGAATCGATTTCGATATGAAAAATAGAAAAGCGATTGATGTACAAGTTATTTTCCATAAAAAGGAGCAAAGAACGTTAAGTGCTGGTTATCAATTTTACTGTGGAAAAGAATTAGAAGGCGCTCATGGAGCAGAAGCAGATACCAATGCAACCTTCGAAATTTTATTGGCGCAAGTAAATAAATACGAAGATATTGGAACATCTGTAGACGAGTTAAGCGAATTTTCAACTCATGGAGAAAGAGCCGATTTTGCTGGTTTTATTTTGATGAATGACGAAAAACAAGAAATTTTCTCTTTCGGAAAATACAAAGGGAGAACCGTAGAAGAGGTGTTTAAAGAAAACCCAGGTTATAATAATTGGATTCAGAATGCAGATTTTCCTTTATATACCAAAAAGGTTTTAAAACAAATTAAAGAACGAATGTCTGCACCAAAAGAAACAATGTCGGAAGCAGAAAAGTTGCAGGCATTACAACAGAAATTTAATTTAAGATAGTAGGTTTGGACAACTTGAATATGTTATAAAAAAACTAATTTTCTTTTTATGTATTACATCGTAATTATTTTCACGAAAAGTAAATTTTAAAGGAAAAGTATTTGATAAGAAAACGAATGAATAATTTGTGTAAGCAAACTAAATAAATACAGAATTAAACGAATAAACAATTTTAAAAATGTTTACAGAATATAAAAATTTACCAGATAACTCCAGAGTTTGGATTTATCAATCGGATAGAGAATTCACAGCAGACGAAATTGCAGTAATTTCAGAAAAAGCAAAAGATTTTATAAACCAATGGACGCGTCATGGAGACGATTTAAAAGGTTCATTTACGATAAAGTACAATCAGTTTTTGGTGTTGGCAGTAGATGAGAGTTTTAACAATGTTTCTGGTTGTTCTATAGATAGTTCTGTGCGATTTATACAAGAATTAGAAAAAGAATTAAAAGTAGATTTAATGAATAAAATGAATGTTACTTTTAAAGATAACGAGCATGTTAATTTGGTTAGATTATCCGATTTTCAGCAATTTGCGAAAGAAAAGAAAATAACTTCGGAAACCATTGTTTTTAATAATATGGTAAACTCTAAAGAAGATTTTGAAAATAATTGGGAAGTTCCTGCAAAAGAAAGCTGGCACAAACGTTTTCTGGTATAACTATTGTTTATTATATTTAATAAAAATTCACAAAGATGATTACTAAAGAAAGACTACAACAACACATTTCAAAATTTCCAGATCAAATTTCTATTGATGAATTAATTGAAAAATTAATATTTATAGATAAATTAGAAAAGAGAATTAAATTATCAGAGGCTAATACTTCTATTTCTGAAGAAGAATTAGAAATTGAAATGAAGCAATGGTTCAAATAAAGAGGTTGCCAGAAGCTAAGTTTGATTTAAAAGAAATTCATGATTATATTGCTTTAGATTCAAAAAAAATATGCTGAAAATACAGGTTTCAAAAATAAAGCAAAAAACAGAAATTTTAAAACTACAACCAGAAATTGGTAAAGTTGTAAAAGAAATGGATAATTCAAAAATAAGAGAAATCATACTTGGGAATTATAGAATTATTTACAAAAATGTATCTGATAAACAAATTGATATTCTTATGATTCATCATGGAGCAAAAGATATGTTTCAACGAATTGGAAATTAATTTATACCAACGTTCGCGTTAAGGATTGAGCGGTCTGTCTGAGCTCTTTTTTAGGTGCAACTTCGAGTAATTCTGCTTTTTTGCAGAATTGTATCGAGAACAAACCTAAAAAAAGCGAGTAGCGAAAGCCTGTTAAAACGCCCATAAAAAATACATCAAAAAAATATTTAAAAAAGAATGAAAAAAAAGTTAGCACTTATATTATTTACACTATTTGTATCGTATGCAAACGCACAAACTGTAGATCCACTTTTAACAAAAGACGTGGAAGCACAGAGAGTTTGGGTAGATAGTATTTTAACAAATATGACGATTGACGAGAAAATTGGTCAGTTATTTATGGTGCAAGCCTATTCTAATTTAGATAAAAAGCACGAAGATTTTATTACGGAAATGATTACAAAATATCACGTAGGTAGTTTAATTTTCATGCAAGGAACTCCAGAAAAACAAGCGGAGCTGAATAATAAATATCAAAATGTTGCAAAAGTGCCTCTTTTAATTGGTTTCGATGGAGAATGGGGTTTAAATATGCGTTTAGATAATACCTACAAATTTCCTTGGAATATGACTTTAGGAGCAATTCGAAACGATTCTTTAATTCGAGAATTTGGAGCGCAAGTAGGTAAACACTGTAAACGATTAGGAATTCATGTAAATTTTGCGCCAGTTGTAGATGTAAATGTAAATCCTGCAAACCCAATTATTGGAAATCGTTCTTTTGGGGAGAGTAAAGAAAATGTTACAGAAAAAGCAATTGCTTTTACAAAAGGAATGCAAAGTTATGGTGTAATGGCAAATGCGAAACATTTTCCAGGGCATGGAGATACAGCATCCGATTCGCACCATACTTTGCCTGTTTTAAATTTCGATAAAGCACGTTTAGATTCCATAGAATTATACCCTTACAGAAAAATTTTTGATGCTGGTGTTGCCAGTGTTATGACTGCACATTTAAACATTCCTAGTTTAGAGCCAAATATAAGTTTACCAACCTCTTTATCTAATAATGTAGTTACAAAGTTACTGCAACAAGAGTTGGGTTTTAATGGGTTAATTATAACTGACGGTTTAAACATGAAAGGCGCTACAAATTACGCAACTTCTGCAGAAGTAGATTTGGCAGCAATCCAAGCAGGAAACGATTTGTTATTAATTCCACAAGATGTGCCAGCATCAATTGCACTATTTAAAAAAGCAATTGAATTAAAAACACTTACAGAAGAACGTATAGATTTTTCCGTTAGAAAAATTTTAAAAGCAAAATACTGGGCAGGTTTAAACAAATATAAACCTATTAAAGAAGAACATATTCATGAAGATTTAAATGCGGTTGAAAATGAATTGCTACATAGAAAACTTATTAAAAATGCACTTACAGTTGTTAAAAACGTAAATGGTAATATTCCTATTAGAAACTTAGAAAGTAAGAAAATAGCTTATGTGAAATTGGGAGATGCAAAAAGCGATTCGTTTGTAAAGATGCTTAAAAATTACACAAAAGTAGATGTGGTTTCAGACAAAAATTTAGCTGGAATTACTAAAAAATTAAAACCTTATAATTTTGTAATTATAGGGTTTCATAAATCGAACAATCATCCTTGGAAAAGTTACAAGTTTACGGATAAAGAACTGGTTTGGTTGCAAGAAATTGCGCGACAAAAAGTAGTTGTTTTAGATGTTTTTACGAGTCCTTATAGTTTATTACAATTAAAAAGTTTTACGAATATAGAAGGTCTTGTGGTTTCTTATCAAAATAGTAAATTATCGCAAGAATTATCTGCACAAATGTTGTTTGGTGCTTTTGATGCCAAAGGAAAATTACCAGTTTCTATTGGAGAAAACTTTAAAGAAGGTGCTGGTTTGTTAACCAGTAAATTAAGTAGGTTCCAATATACAATTCCAGAAGAAGTTGGTTTGTCGTCTAAAAAATTGGCAATTATAGATCAATTCGCAGATACTATTTTAAAAGAGAAAATGGCGCCAGGTTTTCAAGTTTTTGTGGCAAGAAAAGGAAAGGTTGTGTTGCAAAAAAGTTACGGATATCATACCTATGATAAAACATTTAAAGTAAAAAATTCAGATTTGTACGATTTGGCTTCTCTTACCAAAATATTAGCCTCTTTACCTTTAATTATGAAGGCAGAAGAAGAACATAAAATTCCATTAACCGCAAGTTTACGAGATATTTTACCAAGCTTTACAAATTCTAACAAAAGTACAGTTACTGTAAAAGAAATTTTATCTCATGTTGCGCGATTAAAAGCGTGGATTCCTTTTTACAAGGATACCCAAGATAGTGTAACAGGTAAAAATTTATCGACATTTTATGGACATAAAAAATCGAATAAATTTCAAATAAAAGTGGCAGAAAAATTATTTATTACCAAAAGTTATAAAGACAGTATTTACAAATACATAAAAGTAGCCGACCAAAGAGAAAAACCTGGTTATAAATATAGCGATTTGGGCTATTATTTATTTAAAGAGGCTTTAGAAACTAAATACAAAAAACCGCTAAATAAATTGGTAGACGAAACATTTTATAAATCTTTGGGAGCAGATAGAACTACTTATTTACCTTTAGAGAAATTTACTAGAAACGACATTGTACCCACAGAAATAGACGATTATTATCGCAACCAATTATTGCAAGGTTATGTACACGATATGGGTGCAGCAATGTTGGGTGGAGTCGCAGGCCATGCAGGTTTATTTGCCAATGCGAATGATGTTGGTAAAATTATGCAAATGTATTTACAGAAAGGTTTTTATGGTGGAAAACGCTATTTAAAACCAGAAACCATAGATAAATTTAACACGCGTTATTATGTAAATGAACATGTTCGTAGAGGTTTAGGTTTCGACAAACCACAACTAAACCCAGATATTAAAGCCACCTGTGGCTGTGTTTCCGACGTTAGTTTTGGGCATTCTGGCTTTACAGGAACTTACACTTGGGCAGATCCTAAAAGCGAAATAGTGTATGTATTTTTATCGAACAGAGTTTTTCCGCATATGAATAATCGAGGTTTAATTAAAAGCAATATGCGTACAAAAATTCAACAAGCAATTCAAGATGCGATTATAGAATAATTCAACTATTATTTTTATCCGAATCTTTTTATCAATTTTTTTTTGGAGCTATTTCCTGCTTTCGTTACTCGCTTTTTATCTCTTTCCAAGAGATAAAAGAGCTCAAACAGACCACTCAATCAGGGCTAGACTTGTTTGCTAACTTCCGCTAATTCTTTATGCTTTTTTGCATTTGTAGGAGCAAATTTCACATATATTAAAATTAAAAATGCAGAAATCGAGAAATAGAAAAAACCGACTAAATTTCCATAAAAAAGACCTACAATATATCCTTGCAAGCAATAAAAAAGGGTGCAAGAAGCATAGTTTAAAGTGAACCGAAACGTATCTATAAATTCGATTTCATTAATTTTTTTAGAAGCTTTTTTCCAAATTAAAAAAGGAATAATACTGTTTAATATGATTATATAAAGTAATGGCTTTAAGTAATTTTTTTTAGGTTTTTTTTTCTGTGGAAATGATTTGTTTTTAATTATTTTATTTATTGCAACAACATTTGTAAAATCGACTTGTGCGTTATTTAATTGCTGCAGAGTTTGCGCGTAATTTTCATCATCAGGAATATAAACCGTTAGTTTTTTTAATTGTTCAGTAACTTTTCCTTTTAAAATATTTATAGATTTTGCAGGAGTATTTGTTTCGAAAATTGCTTTTGTTGGAATTGGTTTTCCATAATTTACACAAACTTTTGCAGGAAAATCGGATATATGTTGGTAGGTAATTCCTACAGGAACTATTTGAATATCTAAATTTGGGTATTTTTCTAAAGCCCCAGAAATAATTCTTACAAATCCTTTACTTAGAGGTCTTATGGTTCTTTTTTTATCGTGACTTCCTTCTGGAAAAATCATTAGAGTTTCTCCTTTATCTAAAATACGATAACACTTTTCGAATATTTCTTGATTGTTAGATAGTTGCTTTATACCATCTCTAATTCTATAAATGGGCATTAAATACAAAGATTCTAAAATCTTTTTAACCATAGGGTTTTTAAAAGAAGCGGCTCTCACCAAAAAATGATTTTGACGAGAATTTGTAGTGGTTACATATAAAGGGTCTACCAATCCATTTGGATGATTTACAGCAAACAAAACAGCGCCTTTTTTTGGAATATTTTTTCTACCTAAAACAGTAATTTTTTTAGTGTAGAAAAAAAGTCCGAATTTTATATAAGCCCAAACTAGCATAAACCATATTTTCTGAATCATAAGTTTTGCATTTGTTTTACTGGAATTTTGTTTTTAGGTTTTCTTCCCCAATAAGTAGCCAAAAGAATTCCAGAAAAGACATCCCAAATTCCCCAGAAAGCCGCTAATAAGGCCATACCTCCTAAACCATCAAAAAAACCAAAAATTAATAACAAGCCCAAACCACCATTCTGAATTCCTGTTTCTATAGCAATTGTTTTGGTGTCTTTTTTATTTAACCCGAAAGATTTTGCAGTAACAAAACCTAATATAAAAGCAAAAATATTATGAAAAATAACTAAGAAAATTACATGATGGATGTGATTTATAAAAACATCTAAGTTCTGAGAAAAAGCAATAAAAATTAATGCGATAAAAACCAACATAGAGAGTGGTTTTAAAACCCTCTCTATCTTACCTGCCATTTCAGCATGGTAATGTTTTATCAACATTCCAAAGAATAACGGAATTCCTAAAATTAAAGAAACCAATTTTAATAAATCTACCCAATTTAGTTCTACCGTTTTTAAAATTTCGTTTGTTGGAGCATACATGCTTCCCCAAAACTGCAAATTAAAAGGCGTCATAAAAATGCAAATTAGTGTGGCAAAAGCAGTTAAACTTACAGATAATGCTGCGTTTCCACCAGCCATTTTACTAAAGAAATTAGAAACATTTCCTCCAGGGCAGGCTGCAATCATCATCATTCCTAAAGCAAAACTTGGGTGTGGTTTTATAATTAAGATAGCTAAAAAAGTAAATGCTGGCAAAAGAATAAATTGAGATAAAACGCCAACAAACAGTATTTTAGGGTTTTTTAACAGTCTTTTAAAATCGTCTATAGAAATTCCCAAAGCCACACCAAACATAATTATGGCAATAGCAATGTTTAAAACCCATAAACCACTGGAATCGAAGTTTATTTTAATGGAATCTATATCTATTGGGTTTTGCATGCTTTGGAATTCAAGGTTAAAAGGTTTAATATTTAAAGTTTCTGTGAGATTCCGATAGTACTCAATTCTTATTTTTTTATCTCAAATAGATGCGAAGTTTTTATTTTTACGAACCACTTCACCAATTTACCACTCACTACTCACTAATTCTTAAACGCATATTCTATAATATTTGCACCCATTTTTAAGGCTTTTTCTCGTATACTTTTAGGGTCGTTGTGTATAATTTCGTCTTCCCAACCATCGCTTAAATCGGTTTCATAATCATAAAAAATAACCAACCTTTCTTGGTAGAAAATTCCAAAACCTTGTGCAGGTTTGTTATCATGTTCGTGAATTTTTGGAATTCCATTTGGAAATTTAAATGTTTGATTGTAAATAGCATGATTGCTAGGAACTTCTTGAAACTCTAATTTTGGGAAGACTTTCTTTAGTTCTGCTCGAATAAATTTATCTAAACCATAATTGTCGGAAATGTGTAAAAAGCCACCAGAAATCAAGTAATTTCTTAGGTTTTCGGCTTCATCATTAGAAAAATATACATTTCCATGTCCGGTCATAAAAACCATAGGAAAGTTAAAAATATCTTGACTCCCAACTTCTACCGTTTGCGGATTCTTAGAAATGTTTGTTTTAATGTTTGTATTGGCAAATGCCACCAAATTAGGAACTGCAGTTGGGTTCGAATACCAATCTCCACCACCATTGTATTTTAAAATAGCAACATCTTGCGCATTTGTTATAAAAAATAAAAAAGTAAAAAAGATACTTAGAATTTGCTTCATAAATTATTCTCAATAGAATTTGAAGCAAGATAATAAATTAGAATTTGAGTATTAAAAAACGCCATTAAAAATTTTAATGACGTTTTTCGCTACTTAACTTCTCCTTTTCAATTTATCAATATATTTATTCTTTTTTTTGAAACCTATAAATAAAGCTAACATTTGCATGTAGTCCCCAGAAACCTTCTCTACTTGTATTATTTTTAAAATCATCAAGAGCTGCAGAAAAACCAGTTTGAATTCTAAAGTAATATGTTTTTTCTTCTTTTAAACGAAATTGAATACTTGTAAAAAAAGAAGCTAAAAATAAATTATCTTTCTCAAGATTAATCATTGAATTTTCTCCTTGATAATACAAGTTGTTTTCTAAGTTGTTTACTTTAAAATACGATGTTTTAAAACTGTAGACTATGTTTAACTTTTTGTTATTTAGTTGTTTAGTGAAATTTATTTGTAAAAAGAATTTACTATATTTTTCATTAATAAAATCTATTTGATCTAATTGTCTTGGATAATATTCAGCAAGTTTTAAACTTTGTTTTTCTACGCCAATTAATAATTCGGTGTTTTTAGATTTATGTTGATTAAATAAATTTATAAAAGCGAACCCTACACTAAATCCAACGTTATTATTTTCTACATAATCGTATCCTGGGCCACCAAATAATCCTTTTAAAAAAGAATACCTTCTATTTCTCCATTTTATGAAATTATAAGAACCAAAAAGAGCTATTTTATCTGTTAAAACAAAACTTGTTGAAAAATGGGGTTCAGACTTTGTGTTTATAGTGGCTTCAATATTAAAGCTATTTTTTAAAGTACTGCCAATTATAATATGTGGTGTTATTACATGCCTTACTTCTTGTGCTTTTATATTCTTTGATGAAAAGAGTATTATAAATAAAATAAATAATTTTGTTGAAAATCTCATAATTCTTTCGTTTTTAGCCATTATAAATGAATCAAAAATTAAGAGTCTAAAATTTGCTGATTCCAATAAATTCTGGACAAATTTGTAGCATTTTGGACTGATTTTTTTTAAGTATGACTGTTTATTAATAAACATTATTTTGGATAATTATAATTAAGCAGGAAATTTAAAGCCTTTAAAAACTCCATCTAAGGCGGAATCTAAAATACTTTCTAATAGTTTTATAATTATATATGTGCCAGCTGTACTAAATACAATTGTTCTTATGAATGAAAATTTTCTTTCTTCTATTTTTTTGATTTCTGTTTTTTTAACTTCGATTATTCCTTTAGAACTTTCTATTAGAAAAGTGCCATTTTTAAATTCTAAAACTTTCCCTTTGTATTTTTTTGAATTGTTCAATTCAATTTTTACTTTTTTAGGTTTTATTGTTTCATAATCTTTTAAATCAAAGGTTTTATAAGAGTAACAGCTTTGAAATAAAATTAGAATTGATAATGTATAGATTGAGTTTTTCATTACAAACTTTTTTGATAAATTAAATTATAGGCTATGTAATTTGAAATATTATTTACGTTTGTACTAAGGTTTATACCCAATGATGATTTTTTATTAAGGTAAAATAGTAATTTAAACTTCGAGGGAAATGCTATTGATAAAGGTGTTATATGATTTTTATTATTATTTGCGTTTTCTACAATTTTCCATTTCCGACCTTCATTTTTATAATAACTACCTCTAAATACTCCTATTCCTGTATGGAGCTCTAATTTTAACCAATTTAATATTTTTATTTCCCTTCCATATAAAACATCTATAGATAAATTATACCTCTTACCGAAATTGTAT
This sequence comes from Polaribacter cellanae, assembly GCF_017569185.1. Lineage (NCBI taxonomy): Bacteria > Pseudomonadati > Bacteroidota > Flavobacteriia > Flavobacteriales > Flavobacteriaceae > Polaribacter > Polaribacter cellanae. The sequence goes on from NZ_CP071869.1 coordinate 3,637,813, forward strand.
AAACCGATATCAAAACCTCTATTTAAAGAAGTAGTAAATAAATTATTATTACTTTTAAAAGTGAAATCTAAACTAACGAAAAAATTTGCATTTCCATTATCGCCACTATAAGGTTGAAAACCTCCCAAAGCGAATGAAATCGATTTGAGTTTTATTTTTTTATCTTGAGAATAAACAGATATAGTAAATAACAGAAATAATAAAAAAGACAGTTTCTTGATGTTCATAATTAAGATCGATTTTTAATTCTCAGCCAAATTAGCAATCAACCAAAAAATAAGAGTCCAGAATTTTCCAATTTTAGAAAATTTTGGACTCATTTGTGAAATTCTGGACTAATTTGTTGCTCAGAAATTTGATTATTGAAATAATTTACATTAATAAAACCGTCATTTCGACCTTGTGGAGAAATCTCAAAATAAATAATTTATAGTAAATTTAAAAATTGAATATTAAATTCGATAAAACAATTGAATGATAATAATTTATTAATCTTCTTTTTTAGAAGTTAACATTAACCTCTCTAAAGATTTTTGATATTGAGCAGGAGTAACGCCAGTATGTTTTTTAAAAGTCGAATAAAAAGAAGATTTTGAATTAAAACCAGACTCTAAACCAATGGAAGTAATGGTATAGTTTTTATATTCTGGGTGTGCTAAAAGTTCTTTGGCTAAATCAATTCGGAATTCGTTTATGTAGTCGTTAAAGTTTTTATCGGTAAATAATTTAATTAAGGTAGATAGTTTGTAAGAACTAATATTTACTTCGTTTGCTAAAAAATCGGCATTTAATTTAGGTTCTATAAAAAGCTTCTTTTCTTGGATAAGGTTTTGTATCTTATCAAAAACTAATTTTTTATCGAAATCTTTTTCTTCTTCGATAATATTATTTTCTTCTGCAATAAGAGTAAAGTTTAATTGCTTTCTTAAGTCTTTACGTTCTTTTAATAAACGCAGTTGCAATAATGCTTGGTAACCAATCCAATAAATTAAAATGGTGGTTAAAACTCTTAATGGATAATAAGAGTATATAAATTCTTTAAAATTTAAGGCGACTGTTATTGCCAATGCAATAATCCAAAAAATGTAGGTTAACAAACCTAATTTAAAGGAGGCATAAATCCATTTTAAATTATCGTAAGACAGTATTTTGGTAAATAATTTCTTTTTTTTAGATAAAATTTTAAAAGAATATCCAAAAATAATTAACGAGATAATTAAAGAGAAAATTTCTTCGATAGAAGTATATTTCTCGAAAAGATAGGCAATGTCTTTTGTATTTCTATCACTAAAAAAGGAAACAAAACTAATTCTTATAGTAATAATTAGAATAAAAATAGGCAACACAATTTTTAGCAAATTTTTACTTCGTTTTTCAATTTCTAAATAGTTAATTAGAAACATGTAAAAGAAGGGTGCAATTAAGAAATGCCAGGGAATGTGTATATAGTCTAAAAAGAAATATTCTATAAAAAAGTCTTTGGCGAGAATCCAAGACTGTATGTTGTTTAAAGAAATGGTTAATACCAATAAATTGATAAATAACATACTTTTCTCTCTTCCGTTTTTCGAAAACAGCATTACAAAGCAAAATAGAAAACCATGTAAAGCACTTATTAATAAGAAGAGATTAAAAATTTCTTTTACAGACAAAATTTATAATTTAGAATATGAATAAGCCTACCAATAAAATAAATGAAGCTACAATACATTTCGATAGCCAAGATAAGGATTTTCTTTTTGAGCAAAAAAAAACGCCATTAATTTTTTTAAATGACGTTTTATATTTTTTATTCTAAATTGCTGGTGTAATTATGCTATAGCTCAACAATTAGTTTTTTAGAAGCGTTGCCACGTGCAGAGGATATTTTAAAAATATATACACCTGGATCTAGAGGTGCTAATTGTAAAGTTGTTGTGGTGCCTGAGCTAAGGTCTTTTCCAATATCTAATAAAACAAACTGTTTGTTTTTATCGAAAACAAAGCTACGTTTAAGTACATCTTTACCTGTAGAAACCTCTGTTAAAGTAACATAACAACTAACTTTTTCTACAGGATTGTCTTCTGTATTTCCTCTTGTCAAATTAATTCCTATTTGTTGACTTCCTGGTTGACTTCTAATGGGGTTTGGATAAATTGTAAAATCGAAAAAAGGTTTTGGTTTGGGTGTTTTATATACATTTGTATTTGTGGCACAGCCACACTCGTTAGTAGCAGTAACTTCAACCTCAATAAGACCATTTCCTTCAAATTCAATTATTGGGCTAAATCCTTGAGGCTCTAATGCATATTCACGCAATAACGATTCAGGAGTGTTTTCATTTAAATTAGGACTCATATCTGTTATTTTATAAGTTTTTACAAAATGATGTTTTAACAATGGTACTAAATCTTTAACACTTGTGGCAGCTTTAAAGTTTGCTGAAATTATACTAGCTAATGTAGCAGGTGAATGGTTTTTTGTACAAGGGTAATAAAATTCTGGAGGTAAGTTGTTTTCTATACCTTTATTTCTTATCTCAATGGTGTGCTTCCAATTTATTCTATTAGCAAAATTAATGTCTACAGGAATTCTATGTTTGTTTGTAATGGTTACATTTGGGTAATTTGCGGCTGAAGTTCCTGCTAATATGGCATCTCGAAGGCTTGTATCTGGAAATGTAATGGTGGGTTCTCCTATAACTCTTATTTCTTTTACCACTGTTTTACCATTAGCTAATGTTGCTATAACTTTTGAAGGCGTATTTGTTATTTTATTACCAATAGGTTTTACAATTGCAGTATAATCTGTGGTGCTTACGATTTGCAAATCGGGGCTTACTGCCCAAGAAGTTGCTTTGGGTGATGCACATTCGTTTAAATAGAAAGTAACTTTGTTTTTTGTATTTATACATAAAGCCTCTCTGTTTGATATATGTGGTGTGGTGGAGTTTGGAATTGGTAGTTGTTTATTACCTTTTATTTCTTCTGTTAACCAAGCTACATTCTCTTTTGTTAAGGTAATATGCTCTTCATTTTTATTGGGTGCAAAATAACTATCGAAAGGCGTTTGTCCTGTACAGACTCTGTTTTGATTACCTATCGTTTCACCTAAAACATTACTACCTGTATAAGCTAAGGCGCTTTTTGTTGGAATAAAACTGTGTTCTTTTATTTTTATACTTCTTTTTAGCTCTATAAAAAGTTCCATAAGCCAATTATCAAAACTATGTTGTGAAAGAGGTAAGGCATCATTATAAATAATATTTTGAGTGTAAAAGAAACTACCTGGACTTGTATCATAACTTCCTCTACCATCAGAATTAGTATAATGGCGTTCTCTATAAATACTCCAGTTAATAAAAAAAGTACTAACTCTCACTCTACCATCAAAAATTAAACTTTTTGTATTTTTTTTAGGTGTAAAATAAATATTAGAGTGAATCCCTTCGAAATCTAAAAGTGGACCAAACAAGATTATATCAACTATTCTTGACGCGACATCAGGATTAATTTTCATACTAAGTATTTCTTGACTAGGAATACCAATTGTTTCGCCTAAAATACTTCCATTATTTAAAGCAATTTTACGTAAATTTTGAGGCGTCCCTAAAGCATCTAATTCATTTTGAAAACGGTTTCTAAAATTAGGTGCACCTTGTGGAGTTTCTCTACCAGATAAATGATGATGTACCAACATTTGCTTGGCAGCAACAGAATTTATTTTAACCTCTAAATTTTCTTTAACCTTTTCTAAGAAACTATGAAAACGCAACCAATATTGTGTACCAATAGGTATGTTGGCTCCTTGGTGTGGTGAATCGAAACTTACCCATAAACGAGTATTGTGGTTCCATTTTGTATGATCTCCTGTTTCTGCTAGTTTTTTCTCCATATATGCCAATGCATATCTTGTAATTAAACCACCCATGCTTGGGCCAATTACCACCATTTTTTCTTTGCCCTCTTGTTGTTGTTTTAATTTTCTTATTAAAGAAATTAGTACATAAGCATTACGTTGTATATAATCTCCACCACCATTTATTTGTTTGGTTCTATTACCATTAATACCATCACTTACCTTATATTTTGGGTGGTTTACTATAATTACATCGTAACCTAATTTATTAAGGTCATTTATTAACTCTACATTATCCCCATTTTTTAATTTATAGCTCATTAACTCAAGTATACTCGGTTCATTTTCATTATGTCCTTCATCAAATTCTTCAATTTTTCTTGTGTCACTTGGGTCAAAACCATCTACAATAATAATGGGTTTATCTAAAATTTTTGCATCATCATTATAATAAATTCGGTATTCATTTTTACCTTGGTAAGCTTTGTTTTCATCATAACCTTGAAAATATAAATCGCTATCCGCAAAAATTTCTTCTAATGGAGATGTATTACTTTTTGCTAAATAGGTAGTTGGTATATTTAAATAAAACTTACCATAACTTGTTTTTTTAGTATTATCAGAAAAAGTTGCTACAAACTTAAGGTTTTTAATACCTTTTGTTGTGTAGGTTGTGGTTGCATTGATATTGGTAAAATTGTAATTGTTTATGAGTGTAAAATTGCTACCATTGGTTTGTAATTGTAAGGTTTTAATTTTTTTACCAAACTTATGTAATTTAAAATAGGCATCTGTTTTAAATTGTATAGTACTGCCTGTAGCTTCTTCTATTAATGGGCTAATTATGGTGGTTTGTTTTTTGATAAAAGGTGTTTTATTAGGAATATTACTAAAAGTTTTTGTAGTGGCATTAAATTGAATGTTTGGGTTTTGTGTAGTACCAGCATCGCCATAATGAAACTCTGTATTAATGATACCTATGGGAATTGTATTAGAATTGTAATTTTTATTCAGTAATTCATCATTAAAAACTTCAATTTTGGGTATATTTTGAACGTAAGACGCTCTGTTTAATTCATACCATACTTGTTTAAAATGAGAAAAAGAGGTGGTATCTTGTCTTGCACCTTGGTTAAATTCTACAATACTAGAAACAGAAATAACCCTATCTAACAATATGTTAGAAGTAATTGGGCTTTTGTCTATATTTTGTAATTTAGCATCTACTTCTTTTGTGTAGTTTTCTAATGTGGTTTGTGCTTTTTTTTCTAATGTGGTTTGTGCTTTTAATTGCAATGCAATAAAAGACAAGCAAATGCAAAGTGTAATTTTTTTCATAATTTTACGGTGTTAAATATTAATAAATTTGTGTGTTTGTTATGTTTAACATTTTGGCGGTTGTTACAGCAACCGCTTTTTATCCCTCTTTATAGTTTAGATATCAAATCTTCCATTAGTAATTTCTATTATATCTTTTTCATCGTCCATATTTTTTAATTTTACATTAAAAGTACCTGCATAAATACCTTTATTTAAGTTAACTTTAGAGAAAGTTATAGAACCTGAATTCTCATAGCTTAAATATCTGCTTCCATTGATACTACAAAATAAATGTGGAAAGTCAGGTTTTTCTAAACTTGCTCTAACTCCTGTACTATTTTTGAAACTATAAGTAATCTCTTGAGGTATTTTTTTAGGTATGTATATATATATATATACACCTTCATAATTTCTTGCATCTATACCAAAATATTCATAGTCAGGTAAAGAACTTCCTACAGTAACTACTAAGCCTTTTGGTGTACCACCTCCAGGAGGTGAGTATCCTGTTTTATCTTTAGTTATAAATACGCTACCATTTACAATAGCACCAAAGGTGTTGGCTCCAATTTGGGTAATGGGTGGTAACTGTTCTTGTGGGTCGTTTTTTTCGCAATTGCTTAAAGTAAGTGCAAAAAGAAATAGTGTTGTTTTTAAGAATAATTGTTTCATAATCAATAGGGTTTTAGGTTTGTATTGTAAAATTATGTTATTTGAAAACTTTTAGAGTCCAGAATTCCACGATTTGGGGAATTCTGGACTCATTTAATTTTAATGAATTGAATTTCAGTCATCTAAAAATAAATATTTTTTAGTGATTTTAGAAATTCTGGACTCATTTGTGGAATTTTGGACTGCTTTAGGGATGAAAAGGAAGTTTTATGATGCAATTTTTTTGTAGTTTTAAGGTGTTAAATTAGACACTGAAACAAGTTCAGCGTATATAAATTTATGTTTGTTATGTTATGTGTTTAATTGCTAGGTAGTTGTTTGTAGCAACTGCTTTTTTATCTTAATTTCGTTTTGTAGATTATAAATCGAACCTTCCGTCAGTAATTTCTATTATATCTGTAGGATTATCTTTATTTTTTAGTTTTGCATTAAAAGTACCAGCATATATTCCTTTACTATAATCTACTTTAGTAAAAGTTATAGAACCAGAATCTTCATAACTTATATATTTATTTCCATTAATATTGCAAAAGATATGTGAATAGCTAGGGGTTTCTAGACTAGATCTAACTGCTGGACTAACTTGAAAAGTATAAGTAATTTCTTCTGGAATTTCTTTAGGTATATATATACATCTTCATAATCAGCTGCATCTATCCCAAAATACTCGTATTGTGGTAAAAAGTTTCCTACGGTTACTGCAATTCCTTTAGGGGTTCCTCCTCCTGGAGGGTAATAACCTTCTTTATCTTTAGCTACAAATATTTTTCCATCTACAATAGCACCAAACGTATTTGCACCTGTTTGTGTAATGGGTGGCAATTGTTCTTGTGAGTCGTTGTTTTCGCAATTGCTTAAAGTAAGTGCAAAAAGAAATAGTGTTGTTTTTAAAAATAATTGTTTCATAATCAATAGGGTTTTAGGTTTGTATTGTAAAATTATGTTATTTGAAAACTTTATGAGTCCAGAATTCCACGATTTGGGGAATTCTGGACTCATTTAATTTTAATGAATTGAATTTCAGTCATCTAAAAATAAATATTTTTTAGTAATTTTAGAAATTCTGGACTCATTTGTGGAATTTTGGACTGCTTTAGGGATGAAAAGGAAGTTTTATGATGCAATTTTTTTGTAGTTTTAAGGTGTTAAATTAGACACTGAAACAAGTTCAGCGTATATAAATTTATGTTATGTGTTTAATTGCTAGGTAGTTGTTTGTAGCAACTGCTTTTTTTAATTCTTTTTGCTGTCTATTGATAGATTAAATTTTCCATTAGCTACTTTAATTGATCTTCCATATCATTATATAGTTTACACTCAAAAAGTATCTATTACTTTGGCTTCTGATAATTCAGTAAAAGTTACGGTACCGTTATTTTGATTATTTTGCGTGTTATAAAATATAAGTTCATTATAAACTACCATTCCAGTACTTTTTAAATTCTGGACTCATTTGTAAAACCCTGGACAGATTTTAGCGTGTAATATTCCATTCCGTCTTTTGCTTTCACTCAAGGTAAGCTCCAATAAAGTCTAAACAGGCTATACAAAAAGCTATAAAAGAAGTAGCTTCTTAAATAAATTATTAAGAGCTATTTACCTGCTAATTATAGATTTCTATTTTCACAGGAATGATAAAAAAAGAGAATTTATTCGTTTATAAACGAAACCGTATTTACAGCAACCAAAGCAGCAGTTTCTGTGCGTAACCTACTTTCTCCTAAAGAAATAGGAATGTATTTTTTGGCTAAGGCTTTATTAATTTCTTCCATAGAAAAATCGCCTTCAGGACCAATTAAAATAGTAACATTTTCTGAAGGTTGTAAGACAGTTTTTAAAGTTTTTTTCTCACTATTTACTTCACAATGTGCAATGCAAACTTTACCATTAAAATCTCGATTGATAAAGTCTCTAAATTTTACAGGAGCATTTAATTTTGGCAATGTAAATTTTAAAGATTGCTTCATGGCAGATTGAATAATTTTCTCGAAACGTTCTAGTTTAACAACGCGTCTTTCGGAATTACTGCAAATTATTGGTGTAATTTCATCAATACCAATTTCTGTGGCTTTTTCTAAAAACCATTCTGTTCTATCATTTAATTTTGTGGGTGCAATTGCAATATGTAAATAATAAGACCAAGGCTTTGGCTTTTCTTCAAACGAAATAATTTCGGCCAAACACTTTTTATCACTGGCAACAATAATTTTAACATCAAACAGAAAACCTTTTCCGTTGGTAATTTTTAAAACATCATTTTCTTTTTTACGTAAAACACGCACAATATGTTTACTTTCAATTTTATCGAACGTAATTTGTGGTGTTTTTGTAGAAATGTCTGAATTATAAAATAGTTGCATGATTATTGGTTCGATATTCTTTGTTTAATGTTTAAAATTAGGGATTTTTTTTGTTTTAAAATCTCAGAGTTTCAGAGTTTCAGAGTTTCAGAGTTTCAGAGTTTCAAGGTTTCAAGGTTTCAAGGTTTCAAAGTTGAGATTTCTCTCCCGAAATTTCGGAAAAAGTCGAAATGACAATTGTTTAAAAATTTTACTTCCAACTCCCAACTTCCAACTTCCATCTTCCAACTTCCAACTCCCATCTCCAACTTAAATACTTTTCCTATAAGTTCTTCTTCTTTTATGAGTTACAGGGTCGAAATTTTCCCAAATTTTCTTAATTGCTTCATTGTCTTCTAATTCTGGTGTTCGAATGCAATTTACAATGCCTTTTTTTGCAAAAGTTTTAGTGTATTGGTCGAAAATAATTGCGTGAACGCCTTTATTTTGATATTCTGGATCTACACCAATCAAATAGAAAGTAACATCTTTCGCGTTCTTTCTGGCATTTAATAAATAAAACAATCCAAAGGGAAGTAATTTTCCTTTCGATTTTTGCAAAGCCTTAGAAAATGATGGCATTACAATTGCGAAAGCGACTAGTTTACTATGTTCATCAACAACAAATTTAATATATTCAGGATTTATAAAACCGATATATTTCTTTTTGAAAAAAGCAATCTGTGCATCAGAAATGGGAACATAACTAGAAAGTTTAGAGTAGGCTTTATCGAATACTTTAAACATTTCGTTTACATAAGGTAAAATATCTTTTGTTTTGGTGAAATCTAAAGCTTTTAGTTTAAAACGTCTTTTTAAAACATTGGCAATTCTATTATAGTAAGTCGCATCTACATTTTTAAACTTAAATTTATTTTCTAAATATTCTTTTTCTTTTACAAAACCTAATTGCTCTAAATGTTCTTTGTAGTAAGGGTGATTGTACCAGGTAATCATCGTTCCTAAATGGTCGAAACCGTCAATTAAAACACCAGTTTTGTCTAAATTATTAAAACCAATTGGGCCTTCTATATATTCTAAATTATTATCTAAACCAATTTCTTTTACTTTTTCTAACAAAACTTTGGTTACTTCTATATCGTCAATTACATCAAACCAACCAAAACGAATTTTCTTAATTTGTTGTTTTTCTACTTCAAACCAATTGATAATAGCCACAATTCTACCCACAATTTCACCATTTTTTAAAGCGACAAAAAATTGTGCATCTGCGTTTTCGAAAACAGGATTTTTCTTTGGGTCGAAATTATCGATTTCGTCTTTAATTATGGGGGGAACCCAATATTTATTATCCTTATAAAGCGAAAAAGGAAATGTAACAAATTGCTTCATTTCCTTTTTATTAGTTATTTTTTTTAGTGTAATCATTTAAAAATAGCTTCTAATTATTACCTTTTTTCTTCTTTTTCTTTTCTTCCTTTTTCCAGCTCTTTTATTTCTCTTTCTAATTTTTCGATTTCTGTTTCTTCTTTCTTTGTTTTCTCTTTCTTCTTACCAAATAAACGAGAGAAAAAACCACCTTTTTTGTCCTTAGACTTCGATTTTCTGCTTCTTTTTGGTCTGGTTCTCGTGCTTTTCTCTTTCTTCTTAAAAATACTAAAAAGCCTGTTAAAAAAACTATTTTGTTTTTTGTTATATCTTGTAATTGGTGTGTCTTTTAGAGCTTGCCCATTTTCGTCTAACTCTGTGTAAGAATCTTTGTGATTATTAATTCTGTAAGAAACGCCTAAACCAGCATAAAAGCCTTTACTTCTTCCTTCTAATAACAATCTTCCAGAAGCATTTATTTGTAAATCTCTACTATAAAGATATGCCAAACCTGTTCCTAAATTGGTGTTGGTTTGGTATTTTTGAAAAACGGTTTGGTTTTCGAAAAAAGCAGACCATTGGTCGCTAAAATTTTGAGTTGCAGTAATTATATAAGAAAATTCTGCAAAATCGCTTCCAATTTTATCGTAATATACATTGGTAATTAAGTTAAAATCTTTGGTTAAATTATTTTGAAGTAAGATACCTACTTTTGGTGTAATACTCCCAGTTTTATAGATGTCGTTTACAAAATCGGTATTCATTCCTAAGTAAACAGCAACAGAAGGAATAAGTCTTTTCATGTCGAAAGCGTGTCTTCTTTTCCAGCTTCTAACTTCTTTGCTTTTATCTTCATATGCTTGTTGATACACCAAATATTTTGCTCCAATGGTCATTTTTCCAAAACCAGAAGTAAAATAATGAGACGTAAAAATATTTTTAAAAGCAACTTTATCTTTTTGATAAGAGAATTGCGTATTTAATTCTAATCTTTCAAGAAAAAAACTGGTTCTAAAAAGTACATCAACCCCAAAAGATTGTGGTCTAGAAAAAGTACGTTCTATACTTGTATTTCGAAAAAACAAATTACTTTCGAATTGGTAAACACCAGTTCCAACACTATAAGGGCTCTCAGAAAAACCAGGTTTATTAGAGTTAATAACATTAGTATATTGTGCATAAAACGAATGAAAACCAAACAGAAAAAAGAGTAGAAAAAGAGTTTTTTTACAATGGTTCATATAAGATGAAAAAGGTTTAAAAATCGTTTTTAGCATGCAACACAAACATAGAACAAAAATGCTATTTTTAAAAAGCTTTACCTACTTTTTTAGGTTTGTGAAAGTTTTATAAGATGTTAACGTGTCAATTGTACTCAAATTGTTATTTTTGATTGATTTTTTAAATATTAATTTTAGATGGGTTTACTTAAAACAATCCTTATTATACTCGCTTTTTATTACGGTTTTAAATTCCTAGCAAGACTTTTTGCACCAGTTTTAATTAAAAAAGCTGCAGAAACTATGCAGAAAAAAGCAGAAGAGCAGTTTCGAACTAAACAACAAAAGGAAGTGGTTAGAGAAGGGGAAACTGTAATAGACAAAAAACCGACAAAGAACCAACAAAGTAAAGATTCTGTTGGCGAATATGTAGATTTTGAAGAAATAGAATAATATGAAATTGAACAAATTTTTGCCATACATAATAGCAATCGTCATTTTTATATTGGCATCTATTATTTATTTTCATCCGGTTTTAAAAGGCGAGAAATTAAACCAGTCAGACATTACTCAGTTTCGAGGAATGGTAAAAGACATTAACGATTTTCGTGCAGAAAATAACACAGAACCTTATTGGACAGGCGCATCTTTTAGTGGAATGCCTGCTTATTCCCTAAGTGCTTATTACCCGAACGATTTTGTAAGAAGTTTAGACAAAGCCTTACGTTTTTTACCAAGACCAGCAGACTATACTTTTCTATATTTTTTAAGCTTTTTTGTTTTAATGATGGCTTTAAAAATCAATTGGCGATTGGCAATTTTAGGTTCACTTGCGTTTGGTTTCTCCACCTATTTAATTATTATTTTTGGAGCTGGCCATAATGCAAAAGCACATGCAATTGCATACATGCCTTTAGTTTTAGCAGGTATTTTGTGGGTTTTTCAAAAAAGATATATTCTTGGTTTTATTGTTACAGGTTTGGCAATGGCGTTAGAAATTTACGCCAACCACATACAAATGACCTATTATTTAGGGTTTTCGATTTTAATTTTAGGAATTGTAGAATTCATAAACGCATTCAAAGAAAAAACACTACCAGCATTTATAAAACAAGCAGTTGTAATTCTTGCAGCCGTTGTTTTAGGAATTGGTGTAAATGCGCCACGTTTAATGGCAATGAAAGAATATTCTGATGCAAGTACCAGAGGAAAATCGGAATTAACAATTGCGCCAGATGGCAGCAAAAAAGAACCTACAAAAGGTTTAGATAAAGCATACATTACACAATATAGTTATGCAAAATTAGAAACATTTAGTTTGTTTATTCCACGTTTTATGGGTGGAGGAACTGTAGAGAAATTAGGAGAAAATTCTAATTTTTATCAACTTATAGAAGACAAAGCAGGTAAAAAAGCGGCGAACGATTATTCCGAACAAGTTTTAACTTATTGGGGAGATCAACCCATTTTAGAAGCACCAGCTTATATTGGAGCGATTATTTTCTTTCTCTTTTTCTTAGGGCTTTTCTTAGTAAAAGGAAGATTGAAACAATGGTTGGTTGCAGCAACAATATTTTCTATACTATTAAGTTGGGGAAGAAATTTCGAAATTGTTACAAACTTTTTTATCGATTATGTGCCACTTTACAACAAATTTAGGGCGGTTTCTTCCATACAAGTAATTGCAGAATTGTGTGTTCCTTTATTAGGGATTTTAGCCTTAAAAGAGTTTTTCTCAACAAAAATTACCTCAGAAGAAAAACTAAATGCATTAAAGAAAGCAGCGTATGTTTTTGGAGGATTAATTATTGCAGGATTTTTATTGGCACACATGTTTTCTACTTTCGAAGGTTTACGAGATAGTAATTACAATAATCTAGAAGGTTTAAAAGAAGCTGTAATTGCCGATAGAAAATCGATGCTTTTAACAGACACTTTACGTTCTTTAGTTTTAGTAGCGCTTTCAGCAGGCATACTTTGGATGGTTTTAAAAGGAAAATTAAAACAAAATTTTGCCATTGTGGGTTTGTTAGTTTTAGTTGTTTTCGATTTAATTTCTGTGGATAAAAAGTATGTAAATGAAGACGATTTTAAACAAGCAAGAAAAATAGAAAAACCATTTGTAGCTTCAGAAGCAGATAAATTAATAAACCAGGACAAAAGTCATTATAGAGTTGCAAATTTCGCAACAGATCCTATGAATGATGGGGCTACTTCCTATTTTCATAATTCTATTGGTGGGTATCATGCCGCAAAAATGATGCGCTACCAAGAATTGTTCGACTACCAAATCGCGAAAAATAACATGGAGGTTTTAAACATGTTAAACACGAAATATATTATTGTTGCAGATGATAAAGGAAAACCTCAAGCACAACAAAACCAAGATGCAAATGGAAATGTTTGGTTTGTAAATTCTATAATTCCAGTGCAAACTGCCAATGCAGAAATAAAAGTATTGGATAGTTTAAATACAAAAGAAGAGGTAGTTGTTCGAAAAGAAGATTTTGGAAAAATTCAATTGAACAAACCTTTGGAAAAAGATTCCACAGCAGTTATAAAATTGACGAATTACAAAGTAAACGAACTCACATACGAATCTAAAACAGCAAAAGAGCAGTTTGCAGTATTTTCTGAAATTTACTATAAAAATGGTTGGAATGCTTATATCGATGGTGTTTTAATGCCACATTTTAGAGTAAATTATGTGTTAAGAGGAATGATAATTCCAGCAGGAGAACATACAATTGAGTTTAAATTTGAGCCGAAAGTAATTCAGCAAGGAAAAATAGTATCGCTTTCTTCTTACGGTTTGTTGTTTTTAATAACCATTGGTTGGTGTTTTTATGAAGAGAAAAAGAAAAAGAAATCATGAGAATTGGAATGATTTTAGACGCTCCATTTCCACCAGATCCAAGGGTTGAAAATGAAGCGGTTTCTTTAGTTAATTCCGGACACGAAGTTTTTTTATTCTGTTTAAAATATAATGATGAAAAGGAATTTGAAATTATAAACGGAATTCAAATAAAAAGATTTTTATCTAACAAATTAGAATATAAATTGTCTGCTTTGGCATATACAATTCCAGTATATTCTATGTTGATGAAAGCTAAAATCGATACATTTATTCAGCAAAACAAGATTGAAGCTTTGCATATTCATGACATTCGAATTGCAGAAGCAGTACTTAAATCGAACAAAAAACACAATCTTCCAGTTGTTTTAGACTTGCATGATAACATGCCAGAGGTTATGAAATTGTATCCTCATTTGCAGAAATTTCCTGGAAAATATATTATTTCTCCAAAAAAATGGAAAAAAAAAGAAGAGGAATTTATCCGTAAAGCAGATACAGTAATTTCAGTTTCTCCAGAATTTTTAGAATCTCTAAAAGTTAGAATTCCTACTTGCGAAAAGAAGTTGGTTTTAGTGCCAAACACCATTAGAAAATCTTTTTTTGAAGATTACACACTCGATAGTAAAATAATAGAGAAGTATAAAAACGATTTTGTGTTGCTTTATTTAGGAGACACGCATTTAAGAAGAGGTTTACAAACTGCTATTAGCGCAATAAAAATTTTAAAAAACACAATTCCGAATATTAAGTTGGTTGTTGTTGGTAAAAACACCACAGACATTATTTTAATGAAGCAAGTTCGAGAGTTAAAATTGGAAAGTTTTGTAGATTTCGAAGGTTGGCAAGATGTTTCGTTATTCCAATCGTATATTATGGCAAGTGCTATTTGTATTTCTCCTTTACATAGAAATTTACAACACGATGTTGCGTATGCAAATAAGATTTTTCAATACATGAGTTTGGGAAAACCACTTTTAGTGAGCGATGCAATTGCACAAAAAAGATTGGTTAAAAAAGCGAATTCAGGTTTCGTACATACCCAAAAAGATGTCGAAGATTTCTCCAATAAAGTTTTAAAACTTTATAACGATAAAAATTTGAGAGAAACTCTAGGTAAAAATGGGGCAACATTTATTAAAAATGAATTCTGTTGGGAGCAAACCTCTAAAAAACTAATCGATTTATACGATAACTTAGCAAATTGAAAGTCTTAATAATTACATATTATTGGCCTCCAGCAGGTGGTTCTGGCGTTCAACGTTGGTTAAAATTTGTAAAATACTTACAAGATTTTGGTATTGAACCTGTTGTGTACACTGTTAAAGACGAAAATTACCCAAAAGAAGATGTTTCTCTAATCAAAGAAGTTCCAAAAGGAATAACGGTTTTACAACAACCCATTTGGAATCCACAAAATATTTTATTTTGGAAGAAGAAAAATAAACAAAACAAAGGTGTTTCTAATTTGGGTAATAATAAAATCTTGTCTTTTTTAAGAGGAAATGTTTTTATTCCAGACCCAAAAATATTTTGGGTAAAACCTTCTGTAAAATTTCTTCAAAAGTATCTTTTAAAAAATAAAGTTGATGTAATTATTTCCACAGGACCACCCCACAGCATGCATTTAATTGCACAAAAATTACACACAAACAACAACATAAAATGGATTGCAGATTTTAGAGATCCTTGGACAGACTTGTATTACGCAAAAGACTTTAAGCAAAGTAAATTTGCGAAGAACAAAAACAGAAAGTTAGAAGAATCCGTTTTAAAAAATGCAGATTGTGTTTTAACTGTAAGTAAATCCTTAAAAAAAGAATTTTTAAAAACCGCTTCGAATGTTGAAGTAATTACAAATGGTTTCGATGATGAGGTTTTAGAAAATAAAGCAATTATTTTAGATAAAAAATTCACAATTTCTTATATTGGTCTGTTGCCAAAACAGAGTAATCCTAAATTGTTATTTAAAGTATTGCAAAAATTATTGCAAGAAAACGAAGATTTAAAAAACGACTTGCAATTAAATTTTACAGGAGACATTGCAGATGAAGTAAAGCAGGAAATAGTTAAGAACAATTTAATAAAATATTCGAATTTCGAAGGCTATGTTTCTCATGAGAAAGCGATTGCTTGTCAGAAAAAATCTCAGGTGTTGTTGTTGTTAATTCCGAATGTTGCTAAAAGTGAAGGGATTTTAACAGGAAAATTATTTGAGTATTTAACCGCAAAACGACCTATCTTAGCAATGGCTTCCGAAAATGGAGATTTAGCAGAAATTTTAAGCGAAACCAATGCTGGAGTTGTTGTAAATTATAATAATGAAGAAAAATTAACTTCAGAAATTTTAAGACTATACAACCAATATAAAAAAGGCAGTTTAGAAGTAAATACGAAGAATATCGAACAATATCATCGTAAAGAATTGACGAAGAAATTAGTAGAAATCATCAAAAAAATAAACACATAAATGGGCATTGTTTTAAAACAATCTTTTAGAAATACACTTTTTATATATTTAGGGTTTGCTTTTGGTGGAATAAATACACTTTTTCTATACACTCGTTTTTTAGAAGATGAGTATTATGGTTTGGTTACGTTTCTTTTATCAACCTCTAACTTATTAATGCCTTTTATTGCTTTCGGAATTCATCATACGATTATAAAGTTTTACTCAAGTTATTTTACCAAATTAGAAAAAGATCAATTTTTATCTGCAGTATTATTTTTACCATTATTTATAGCATTGCCTATTGGTTTTATAGGCAATTATTTTTACGAACAAATTAGTAATTACCTTTCAGTAGAAAACCCAATAATTAAAAATTATACTTATATTATTTATTTAATTGCATTTACTTGTGCTTATTTCGAGGTTTTTTATGCTTGGGCGAAAGTTCAATTTCAATCTGTTTTTGGTAATATTTTAAAAGAGTTATGGAATAGAGTTGTGGTTATGATTTTACTATTTGCAGTTTACTTTCAATGGATAACGAAGGCAGAGTTTATATACTATTTAACAGGTGCCTATTTTTTAAGAATGTTTGTAATGATGTTTTATGCCTTTTCATTATACTTTCCTAAATTAAGTTTAACAAAACCTAAAAACTTTAAAGAAGTTTTACGTTTTTCATTATATATAATTATGGCAGGAAGTGCAGGAGCTATAATTTTAGATATCGATAAATTTATGATTCCTGGAAAAGAAGCTATAGAAAAAGCTGCTTATTATTCAGTTGCAGTTTTTATTGGTTCTTTTATTGAGGCACCAAGTAGAGCCATGCTAAATATATTACAACCATTAACGTCTAAAACACTAAACGAAGAAAATCATAAAGAAGTCGCTTCTTTATATAAAAAAAGCTCTATAAATTTATTGTTAATTAGTGGTTTGTTTTTTGTGTTGGTAAATGCGAATTTAAATCAGTTATTTAGCTTACTGCCAAAAGAATACGCAGGTGGTGCATTGGTTGTTTTAATGATTTCTTTTTTAAAAATGTATAATGGTTTTTTAGGAAATAATGGTGCAATTATAAACAACTCTAAGTTTTATAAAATAACGTTACCATCAAGTTTAATAATGGCAATTTCGGTGTATCTTTTAAATAAATTATTTTATTATAAATTAGATATGGGAACAAATGGTTTGGCATTAGCAACTTTAATTGTAATTCTATGTGCAAATACATTTAAATTGTATTTTGTAAAAAAGAAATTTTCTATTACACCTTTTACTAATAAAACCTTTAAAATGTTTTTTATAATTGCAGGATTGTATTTTGGTTTTATTTTCTGGGATTTTCCAGTCGATAATATTTTTATATGGGAGTTTCCAATTCATCCAATCATCAATATTATTCTAAAAAGTATTTTAATTACAGTTATTTACATTTATTTAATTTTTAAATTAAATATCTCTAACGAGTTTGATATTTTACTACAAAAATTCTACAAAAGACAGTCTAAATAGTCTGTAAACATGTGTAATAATAAAGCAAAAGAAAGGATTCTTGTTTTCTTAAAAAATGTTCCTAAAAAGTAAAAAGCAATGGCAATGTAAGAATGCAATGGATGAAAATTAATACTACACCTAAACTCTTCGAAAATAGGCGTTGCCAATAAATGGTCTAAATCTACCAACATGCTTGCTAAAAAAATAAAGTACACTAATTTCCATTTTTTTCGATAAAAGAAAAATGCAATATATAAGGGTACAATAAAATGCAAACCATAATGAATAAGAATTTTTAAAGTCATTTTATTAAGATAAAAAGCCTGTTTTAAAATAAAATTTATTTAATAATAAGAATCATAGGAGAATAAAATATAAACAAAGGTATTTAAAATCCTATCAAGAACTTGCAATAATATTTGAATTTAGGCTTTTAATTTAATATTTTTTTACAAATACGATACAGAGTTTGGACCTTCCATAAAAAGCAAATCTAATACAGAGAGGTTTGGTAGGAACCCATGTTTATCGTCAAACATTTGAATATACTTATCTACTAATTTTTCAGGTTGCTTTTTTACTTCTGCTAAATATCTAAAATCTTGTTGTTTAGGATCTAAGTTGAAAGTTGTAGTTTGTATAAAGTTAATATCAAATTGAAGAGCATCTATAATAAATAAAAAAGTATCGATATTTATGTCTTGTAAAAATTTATATTTTTTTTCGAAAATAATGGCAAGGTCATCTTCAAAAAACTCAAAAAAAGGTGAAGTTCTGTAAGCAATTTGTAAAGATTTAAAATGTTGGTCTTGCCAAGGAACATTATTTTCTATTAAAGTATCTTTTGTTTTTTTTCTTCCATTTGTAATTTTATGTTTTACAGGAATACTTAAAAGTTGTTTTCCATTACTATTAAAAATGTAGCAACGATTTCTATAACTCTGTTTTTGGAAATTATCTTCCATCTCAAAAGTAACAGTATCCGTTTTTACAATCTCGGAATATTGAGCAATAGGAGAGAAGTAAGTAGGAATAAATAATGCCATTTTTTAGTTTTTAGTCTCAGTATTCAGTCTCAGTATTCAGTATTTTTTAGAACTGTATACTGTTACTGCTTACTGCAAACTATTTTAGGCTTTCTTTTTCTTTCCTCTATAGAAACTATAACCTATATATAAGGCAATTAAACCGAAAACAACATATCTATAAGAAACAGGTTCTCCATCTCCACCAACAGTGGTAAATATTCTATCCCACCTTATCGATTTAATTTTTGCTCCAAAAGTGGGTGCATTTGCATCCCAACTAAACCAAATCATAACAGGTTTTCCTAAAACATGATCGAAAGGAACATATCCCCAATAACGAGCGTCTAAAGAGTTATGTCTATTATCTCCCATTAACCAATAATAATCTTGTTTAAAAGTATAAGAATCTGCTTTTTCTCCATTGATATAAATATCATTACCAACTGAAGAGATATTATTATTCTCGTAATTTTTAATAATTTGCTCATAAAAAGGTAAAGATTTAGCATCGAGCTTTACAGTTGCCCCTTTTTTAGGAATGTAAATTGGACCAAAATTGTCTTGGCTCCAACCCAACTCTTCAACATGAGGAAAAATAGCTTTATCTGCTCCATGATTTATTTTTTTAACAGAGACTGTTAAAGGAGATTTTTTTAAACGAGCAACTTCTTCTTCTGTTAAATTAATATTTATTTTATTTTCAACAGAAGTCATTTTTAATTTGGTAGCTAAACTTTGCGAAACGCCACCAGCAACTTCAGTATATAAAGAATCTGAACCTATTTTAGATAAATTTCCGCCTTTTTTAAGTGCATCTTGTACTTTAGGATTCTTCCAATATTCCGTTAAAATTTTATAAACTCCAGTTCTTTCTTTATTGATTAAAAACTTAGGAAATGTATTTCTATCTATTGGCTTTTTTGCTTCATACGTATAATAAAACTGAATTTTAGCTCTATAAGGAAGTTTATTTTTCTTTCCATTGATATATACATAACCATCTTTTAGCTCTAAAGAGTCTCCTGCAATTCCAACACAACGTTTTACGTAATTTGTTCTTTTATCCACAGGTTTGTAGGTATATTCTCCAGAGTTATCGCCCCACATTGTTTTTAAAGAATCTGCAGGCCAATTGAAACATACAATATCGTTATTTTTAATTTTTTGAAGTCCAGGTAATCTTGTGTAAGGTAATTGTGGTTTTTTTAAATAAGAAGCAATTCCTGTAAATGGCAGAGAATCGTGTACCATTGGAGCTGCAATAACTGTGGAAGGAACTCTCGCTCCATAATGAAATTTACTCACAAACAAATAATCTCCAACTAATAGCGATTTTTCTAAAGAAGAAGTTGGTATGGTAAATGGTTGCATAAAATAGGTGTGCACCAAAGTAGCAGCAATAATCGCAAAAGCAATAGAACTTACCCATTCACCAAGCTCAGAACGTGGTTTTAGGCTTCTTTCTGCGTTATAAGTCGCATCTGTTCCGTAATTGATATAAAAAATATACAATCCAAGAGTTACAATTACTAAAAGTGAATCTAATTTTTTGTAAAAACCGAAAGTTCGAATGGTTTCAATCCAAATTACAGGAAACATTAATAAGTTTACAATAGGAATAAACAACAAGATAATCCACCATTTTGGACGGTTAATTATGTTCATTAAAACAATTCCGTTATAAATAGGAATTGCTGCTTCCCATGCCTTTCTACCTGCTTTTACATATAGTTTCCAAGTTCCTAAAAAGTGGATTACTTGAATCACTAAAAAAAAGATAAACCATTCTGTAAATGTCATAATCGTTCTATTTCTTGTTGGGTCGAGCGCATTCGAGACCTAAGTTGTACTAAAAATAATTTCAATTCTATAAATAATAACCTCTCGATTGCGCTCGAGGAGATATTATCAAATTTTTAATTAGAAGATTTTAATCTAATTCTGTTACAGTTTTTAACTGATGTTTAACACATCTTTCATATTAAAAACGCCTGTTTTTCCTAAAATCCATTCAGCTGCAATTACAGCTCCCAAAGCAAAGCCTTTTCTACTGTGTGCAGTATGTTTTATTTCAATAGTATCTACTTCAGATTTATACCAAACTGTATGTGTTCCAGGAACTTCTGGGATTCTTTTCGCTACAATTGGAATGCTGTGTTCAATTGTTTTTTTATCCAATTCCCACATTGTTTTCGAAGAATTATCTATAATTCCTTTTGCCAAAGTAATTGCGGTTCCACTTGGAGCGTCTAATTTTTTTGTATGATGAATTTCTTCCATAGAAATGTTATAATCTTCTAAATTACTCATCATTTTTGCGAGTTGTTTGTTCAATTCAAAAAAGATATTTACGCCCAAACTAAAGTTTGAAGCATAAATAAAAGCACCTTTTTTTTCTTCACACAAAGCAACAGCCTCTTTATATTTATCTAACCAGCCTGTTGTTCCAGAAATTACAGGAACGTTGTTTTTAATACAGTTTGTAATATTATCGAAAGCAGAAGTTGGTACACTAAAATCAATCGCGACATCTGCTAAATTAATATCTATAACGTCATTCACATCTTTTTTTATAACGATTTTATGTCCTCTAGAAATTGCAATTTGCTCAATTTCTTTTCCCATTCGCCCATAGCCTAATAATGCAATTTTCATCTTAAAAATTATATTTAAAAGTTAAACCAACTTTTGGAGCCTCGAACTGCATTGGATCCATAATAAAGGTTGGTTTTAAAGATAAATTATCATCCGTGTTAAATTGAAGCAAATGTGCATTTACACTCGCTTCTACTATTTGTAGTACGTAAATAATAATCCCAGATAGCAACGATAAATCTCTATTTTCTCTTAGTTGTTTTTGTGCTCTTTCTAAAGTTTCGTCTGAAACTAATGTAGAACCATCTTCTAAAATAAACTCGTCTTTTAAACCAGCTTCTCTTAACTTAAAAGCCGTTCTAAATCTTTTATACTCGTTATTATTTATTTGGTAATAATACGCAGGAACTGCTAAAGCCGCCCAAACAATAGGTGCTTTCCAGTACTTTTTATTATAAATTTGACCTAAACCAGGGAAAACTGCTGAATAAAATGCTGCTTTTGCTGGAGCTAAAGGCTTGTAAACACCTTCTTGCACAAACAACTTTCCTTGAACTTTTACATTTTTTACTTTTGTAGAATCTTTTTGAGAGTACAAATGCAAAGAAAAAAATGCAAGGAATAAAATGAATATGTTTTTCTTTAAAAACACTTATTTTAATAAGTTTTTTATTCGATTAAAATCTTCTTCAGAATGAAAGGGAATCGATATTTTTCCTTTACCATTGCTACCAACAGTTACATCTACTTTATGCCCAAAGTATTCGCTAATTTCTTTTACACTGTTTTTAACAAAACTAGGTACTACTTTTTTCTTAGGTTTTACAACTTTGCCAGATTTTAAGTTTTTTACCAAATCTTCGGTTTGTCTTACCGATAATTTTTCTCTTAAAATCTTTTCGTAAATCGCTAATTGATCTTCTGTATTTTCTACATTAATCATTGCACGACCATGTCCCATAGAAATAAATCCATCTCTCATTCCTGTTTGTAAAATAGGGTCTAATTTTAACAAACGTAAATAATTAGTTACTGTCGATCTTTTTTTACCAACTCTGGCACTTAATTCTTCTTGTGTTAATTGAATTTCGTCAATTAAACGTTGGTAAGAAAGGGCAACTTCAATTGGGTCTAAGTTTTTTCGCTGAATGTTTTCAACCAATGCCATTTCTAGCATTTCTTGGTCATTTGCCAATCTTATGTAAGCAGGAACTGTTTTGTTTCCAATTAATTTAGATGCTCTAAAACGACGCTCTCCAGAAACTAACTGAAATTTATTTCCGTCTAATTTTCTAACTGTAATGGGTTGAATAACACCCAGTTCTTTAATGGAACTAGCCAGTTCTCTAAGTGCTTCTTCGTCGAAATATGTTCTTGGTTGGTATGGGTTTACATCAATTGAATCTAACTCAAGTTCTACGATATTTCCAACTAGTTTTTCTGCATTTTTATCGGTTGCAGCATTCATGTTGGGAGATTCTTTTAAAAGAGCAGACAATCCTCTACCTAAAGCTTGTTTTTTTGTTGCTTTTGCCATCTTATGAATTCTTTTTAAGAAGTTCTTGTGCCAAATTTAAGTAATTTATAGCACCTTTACTGGTTGCGTCGTAAGCAATAATACTTTCACCATAACTTGGAGCTTCACCCAAACGTGTATTTCTTCTAATAATTGTGTCGAAAACCATGGCACTAAAATGCTTACGAACTTCGTCTACTACTTGGTTAGATAAGCGCAAACGAGAATCGAACATTGTTAATAGTAAACCTTCGATATCTAAGCCAGTGTTGTGTATGTTCTGGACACTTTTAATTGTGTTTAATAGTTTTCCAAGACCTTCCAATGCAAAATATTCGCATTGAATAGGAATAATTACAGAATCTGCAGCAACTAAAGAGTTTAAAGTAATTAAGCCTAAAGAAGGTGCACAGTCTATAATAATAAAATCGTAATCGTCTTTTATTTTGTCTAACGATTTTTTTAGCATGTACTCTCTATTCTCTTTGTCTACCAATTCAATTTCAATGGCAACTAAATCGATATGTGCAGGAATTAAATTTACATTTGGAGATGTTGTTTTAACAGTAGCATCTTTTGCAGAAATGGTATGTTCTAAAACTTGATATGTTCCAGATTCTACAGTTTCTACATCTACACCTAAACCAGAAGAAGCATTTGCTTGCGGATCTGCATCAATTAGCAATACTTTTTTCTCTAATACACCTAAAGAAGCTGCTAAATTTATACTGGTTGTCGTTTTTCCAACGCCACCTTTTTGATTTGCTATTGCAATAATTTTGCCCATTAAAATAATGCTATTTTTATAAATGTAAAATTACGTTTTTTTATGACTTTTAGAAACGAAAGATGTTAACAAAAGGATAAAGTTTTAAAACACTGTATTTTAATGTATTGCATGTGTGTTTTGATTCTTTTTTCACAAATCACATCCTAAAAAAACCGAAGAAAATCTTCGGTTTTAGGCTTTTGCTTTTCGATTATTTTTTTGGAATATTCTTTAGAATTTCTACTAAAAACTTCCAAAATTTTTGTGTAGATGAAATACTTGCACGTTCGTCTGGCGAATGTGCTCCTCTAATAGTTGGCCCAAAAGAAACCATATCTATTTCTGGGTAATTTTGCCCTAAGATACCACATTCTAAACCAGCATGACAAGCTGCAACAATTGCTTTTTCGCCATGTAATTTTTCATATAAATTAGCTACCACTTTTAAAATTGCTGAATTTACATTGGGTTGCCAACCAGGATATTCGCCCGAGAAATTAACCTCGAAACCAGCCAATTCGAAACTAGAACGTAAAGAATTTGCCAAATCGAATTTATTACTTTCGGAAGACGATCTTGTTAAGCAACCTACTTTTATTCGACCATCTTTTACAATTATTCTGGCGATGTTATTAGATGTTTCCACCAAACCATCGATATCTGGGCTCATTCTATACACTCCATTTAAAGCGGCGTAAATAGCTTTTATAAAACCTTCTTGAATTGCTAATTCCAACACTTTTTCAGGAGTATCTGTTTTTGTAATTTCAATCGTTAAATTTGGTTCAATTGAAGAAAATTCTTCTTTTATCGTGTTAATAAGTAGTTTGGTTTCTAATAAAAAAGCTTCTTTAGAAATGGAATCCACAGTAACAACAGCAACACTTTCACGAGGAATTGCATTTCGCAAACTACCACCATTAATTTCGGAAATTCTTAATTCGAAGTTGGTAAAACCATCAAACAGAATACGATTCATTATTTTGTTGGCATTTCCTAAACCTTTAACAATGTCCATTCCAGAATGTCCGCCATTTAAACCTTTTACAGTAATTGAAAATGCTTCAGAATTTTCTGGAGTTTTTTCTTCAGTATAATTTCTTGTAGCAGTAATGTCTATTCCACCAGCACAACCCATTCCAATTTCATCATCCTCTTCTGTATCTAAATTTAAAAGAATATCTCCTTTTAAAATTCCGCCTTCTAAACCCATGGCTCCAGTCATTCCAGTCTCTTCATCAATCGTAAAAAGGGCTTCTAAATTTGGGTGTTCTAAATCTTTAGAAGATAAAATTGCCATTATTGCAGCAACTCCTAAACCATTATCTGCACCTAAAGTTGTGCCATCTGCTGTTACCCAATCTGCATCTACTAACATTTTAATTCCTTGGGTATCGAAATCGAAATTAGTATCTGCATTTTTTTGATGCACCATGTCTAAATGACTCTGTAAAACCACGGTTTGCCTATCTTCCATACCAGCAGTGGCTGGTTTTTTAATGATCACATTTCCAACTTTATCCACTAAAGTTTCGAGGTTTAATTTTTTACCAAAATCTACCATAAACTGTATTACGCGTTCTTCTTTTTTTGAAGGACGAGGAACTGCATTCAAGTCAGCAAAATGATTCCAAACTATTTTAGGCTCTAAATTTCTTATTTCTAAATTTATCATATTGTTTTATTTCTTGTGTAAAGTTAAGAGATTTCAATAACTGTTTCTGTTATATTTTTCCTAACTTTTTTTAAATCTTTCATATAATCGTCTTCTGCTCTAAAACCTACAGGAAGTACTAAGACAGAATGTAGGTTTTGTTGTTCTAAGTTTAAAACTTTGTCGTATTTTTCGGGAATAAAACCTTCCATTGGACAAGAATCGATATTTTCTAAAGCGCAAACAGTTAGTAAGTTTCCTAAAGCTAAATACGCTTGTTTTTTGTTCCATACAAGCAATTCTTCTTGTGTTTTTTTGTTGATTTCCGCAGTTAAAAATTCTTTAAAAGGATTTAAAATTGCATCGGGTGTATTTCTTATTTCTTTTACCAAGCTAAAATATTTTTGAATTTCTTCTATTGTGTAAGTTTTAGGAACGCAAATAACCAATACATGAGAAGCTTCTAAAACTTGCGGCTGGTTCCAAGAATGTGCTACTAATTCTTTTTGAATTTCTTTATTGTTTATGATTAAAAGTTTTAAAGGTTGCAATCCATAAGAGGTCGCAGTTAAGTTAAAAGCTTCTTTTAAAGTGTTTATTTGTACTTGTGAAAGTGTTTTTTTTGCATCGAATTTTTTAACAGCATATCTCCACTGTAAACTATTTATAATGTTCATATATTTTGCTATTTGTTTGCAAAAATAAACCTTTTCATAGAAGAAGAATAATGGGAAGTATTTTAAAAATTGATGTTGATATCAATATTTTTTTTAAATTGAAGAAAAATTAAAAATGAACGAAGATTTTTTGCATTATTTATGGAAATACAGGTTGTTTTCGAAAATAGATTTACAAACTTTAGAAAATGAAGCTTTAACGGTTTTAAAATCGGGATTGCATAATAAAAATGCAGGGCCTGACTTTTTAAATGCTCAATTAAAAATTGGAAGCCAAACTTGGGCTGGGAATGTGGAAATTCATGTAAAAGCCTCT
The DNA here is from genome assembly GCF_017569185.1 of Polaribacter cellanae. Taxonomy (NCBI): domain Bacteria; kingdom Pseudomonadati; phylum Bacteroidota; class Flavobacteriia; order Flavobacteriales; family Flavobacteriaceae; genus Polaribacter; species Polaribacter cellanae. Next base: position 3,663,892 of record NZ_CP071869.1, read on the forward strand.
GATTGGTATTTACATAATCATGAAATAGATAAAAATTACGACGCCGTAATTTTACATGTCGTTTGGGAAAATGATGCGACTATTTATATGAAAGACAACATGCCTTTGCCTACTTTAGTGTTGAAAGATTTTGTGAATGAAAATGTTTTAAATAATTATAGAAATTTGTTTTTATTACCAATAAGTTGGATTCCTTGCCAAAATTCTATCTCGAATGTAGATGATTTTACGTTAAATAATTGGAAAGAACGTTTGTTTTTTGAGCGTTTACAAAGAAAATCAGCAGAAATTAAAGATGTTTTAGACAAAGAAAATACTAATTTTGAAGCTGTTTTATTTCAGTTATTGGCTAAAAATTTTGGTTTGAAAGTTAATGGAGAAGCTTTTTTAAGATTGGCACAATCTGTAGATTTTTCAATAATTAAAAAAGTAAGTTCTGTGGAAAATCAGTTTGCTGCTTTGTTGTTTGGGCAATCTGGATTTCTAGAAGATAAAATTGAAGACGAATATCATCAGCAATTAAAAAACGAATATAAATACTTAAAATACAAATTTAAGTTGAAAGTTATTTCTAAAAATAATTTTTCATTTTTTAGAATGCGACCCAATAATTTCCCGACCATTAGAATTGCTCAGTTGGTTTCATTGTTTCATAAGCAGCAAAATTTATTTTCTAAGTTGATAGATTTAGAAGAATTGAAAGATTTTTATGCGTTGTTTGCTGTTGAGGTTCATCCGTTTTGGAAAACACATTATAATTTTGAATCAACATCAAAATCTTCCCCTAAAAAATTAACAAAATCATTTATCGATTTATTAATTATAAATACTATAATTCCTTTAAAATTTTTATATCAAAAGAGTAGAGGAGTAGTAGATGAAGAATCTTTTTTAAGTATTCTCAAAAAGATAAAACCCGAAAAAAATAGTATTATTTCTAAATTTAATGAAGTTGATGTTTCTGCTAAAAATGCTTTTGAAACTCAGGCTTTATTAGAGCTTAAAAATAATTATTGCGCACCCAAACGTTGTTTAGAGTGCGCAATAGGAAAAACTATTTTGAATAAAAAGGTTTTTATTTAGGGTCTAAAATTTTGTGAACCATTGCCAAAGCGTCTTTGTAATGGTATTTTGTAATTCTATTTACCGCTCTTTTACTGGCAACATTTAATTGATACTTTAAGCTTTCTAATTCTCCACGAGCTATGGAAGAAATATCAGAATTATTTGTGGATTTAGTATTCAATAAAGAACCTAAAACTAAAATAAAAGATTTTTGTAAGTTTCTTCTAAAAACAGCTACATTTTTAGTAGCATTTGTTTCAGAGAAAATTCCTCTTCTTAAATCTCTTACCATATCTGAAGCTGCATAGGTATTTGCATCGATTATTTCTGCATTTATCATTCTTTTTAAAGTGCTGCTATTTAAAAGAGTTCTTAAGCTTCTGTTTTGATAACTAAGCATTCTATCTGTATAGCCAGTCTCGTTAATTTTGTTTAAAATATTCTTATCTAATAACCAATTTTGAGTTTCAAAAACATTTTTAAGTAACCAATTTAAAGATTCTTTCTGCTTTGCCTTGGAAACAGGTTCGTAAACATCTCCAGTTTGCGCAGGTTTTTTGTTGTACTCGTAAATTCCGCCAATATTTCCAGCAACATGACCAACATATCTGCTCCAAACACTTAACAATTCGCCATATAATTCACTTAAATCGTTATAATTATTAGTCTGATTGGAAGTCCAATTTGGTAAATTTTTAGCAACAATTTTAAGATTTTTTACACCATAAGTACTCGATTTTACTTGGTCGTTTCCAATTCCTTCAGTTTGTGCAGAAGGGTCGAAACGTTGTGCACCAAATCTATAAATTGGGTCTCCAGCTTTTTCTGCAATCCATTTATCTAAAGTTCTTACTTCTTGTTCTGGATTTGTAATATTCGGAATTTTACGGTATCCCCAATTAATAGCATAATGGTCATAAGGTCCCAATTGTCTTATAAAACGAATGTTTTTATCTCCAGGTTGTGCTACATAATTATATCTAGCATAATCCATAATTGTTGCTGCAATTCCGTTTTTCTGAGTAAAACTTCCAGAACGTAAAGAATCTGTTGGATATGCAAAACTCGCAGCCATATTATGTGGCAAACCTAAAGCATGCCCAACTTCGTGTGCAATTACCATTCGCATCATATCTCCAATTTCTTCATCTGGTGTATTTAAAGTTCTAGCAGAAGGATTTGCAGCGCCAGTTTCTAATAAATACCTGTTTCTGTAAGAACGTAAATGATTGTGATACCAAATAATATCACTCTCTAAAATTTCTCCAGATCTTGGGTCAGAAACACTTGGTCCCACTGCATTTCTTGTAGTACTTGCTACATATCTAATTGAAGAATAACGAACATCTTCCATACTAAATTCTGGATCTTCCTCTGCTGTTGGTGGCATTTTTGCCATAATTGCATTTTTAAAACCGGCAGTTTCAAAAACTGTTTGCCAATCGTCTACACCTTGCTTTATGTATTTTCTTAACTTTTCTGGAGTAGCAGGATCTAAATAATACACAATTGGTTTAACAGGTTCTACCAATTCTCCTCTTGCATATGCAGCAGGATCTTTTGGTTCCAATCGCCAACGTCTAATATATCTTTTGTCGTCTGCCTTTAAAGCTTCTGAACTATAATCTACATTTCCTAAAGAAAAATAACCCACTCTTTTGTCGTAAATACGAGGCATCATTGGATTTTCTGGTAATAAAATCATAGATTGATTGATACGCATCGTAATCGTATTTGTACTTCTGTTACTTGGAGGAGCATCTGAATCAAAAGAGAAATCTTGTACAACCTCAATGTTTTTTGGATAACTTTTAATTGAGTTTATAAAACTCCTAGAAGCATCTAGTCTTCTTACTTTATACCTACTTCTGTAAGAGGAAGGTAAACCAGAAATTGCTTTAACATCTGTAGAAAAGAACTTTGTAACATCTACAATTACAGCAGTAGAATCTGAGTTTTGAGTTTTAATATCAAAAGCATAAATAACGGGTTCTAAATTGTTTGCTCTTACAGATTTATAGATTGGTAAAGAGTCGTTTGCAATGGCATTGTAAGATTTTACTTTTAGTAAAATTTTATTTTTAAATTGTTCCCAAACAACCACTTGTGTGTTTATTTTTGAACCTGCATTTACGTAACCACCACCTAAACCAGAAGGTAATTCTTTAATTCTTGTAACCAAAAGCATTTCTTTTCCAAAATGAGATTTGGGAATTTCGTACATAAACTTATCTTTTGTTTCGTGTACTTTAAAAAGTCCTTCGTCTGTTTTGGTTTCTGAAGTAACAAAATCCGAATATTTTGGAGTTTTACTTTTTTTAGTTTTAGAAGTATCTTGATTTGATTTGTCCTTCGAATTTTTTCTTTGTGCTTGTGTTGATAGGGAAAGTGTAAAAGTGAGGATTAGAGAAAATAATAGTAGTTTTTTCATCATTTAGTTTCGTTAGTATATAGGTTTACTAAAATACCAAAAACAATTTTAACTTGGTAAAATGATGTGTTAAAAAAAAGCTCAAACAATATGTTTGAGCTTAAAAATATTCATTAAAAATAAGTGTTTCTAATACAAACTCTTAAATTTATTCGGATTAAATTCATGCATAATTCCATACACTTTTTCAAAAATATCTTCTGCAGATGGTTTCGAGAAATAATCTCCATCTGTTCCATAAGCAGGCCTATGTGCTTTCGAAGTTAAGGTGGCAGGTTTGCTATCTAAAAATTCGTATCCATTTTGTTTTTCTAAAACTTCTTGTAAAATATATGCAGATGCTCCACCAGGAACATCTTCATCAACAATTAATAATTTGTTTGTTTTTGCTAAACTTTTTGCAATATCATGATTCAAATCAAAAGGCAACAAACTTTGCGCATCTATAATTTCTACATCAATACCAACTTGTAATAGTTCTTTGGCAGTTTCTTCAACAATTCTTAAAGTAGAACCGTAAGAAACAATCGTTATATCAGTTCCTTCTTTTACGGTTTCAACCAAGCCAATTGGCGTTTTAAATTCTCCTAAATTCGTTGGTAATTCTTCTTTTAAACGATAACCATTTAAACATTCAATTACTAAAGCAGGTTCGTCTCCTTCTAATAAAGTGTTGTAAAAACCAGCGGCTTTGGTCATGTTTCTTGGCACTAAAACATGCATTCCACGAACATTATTTATAATACCTCCCATTGGAGAACCAGCGTGCCAAATTCCTTCTAATCTGTGTCCACGAGTTCTAATAATTAATGGCGCTTTTTGTTTCCCAAAACTTCTATAATGAAGGGTTGCTAAATCGTCGCTCATAATTTGAAGCGCATATAATAAATAATCTAAATATTGTACTTCTGCAATGGGTCTTAAACCACGCATTGCCAATCCAATTCCTTGACCGATAATGGTTGCTTCTCTAATTCCAGTATCTGAAATACGAATGTCTCCATATTTTTCTTGAAGACCTTCTAATCCTTGATTTACATCTCCAATAAAACCAGCATCTTCTCCAAAAATAACTACTTCTGGATGCTTTTTTAAGATGGCATCGAAATTGTCTCTCATTACAATTCTAGCATCTACCATATTTTTATTTTCTGAATATGTTGGTTTGTTTTCGTTAATATGAAGTGCACCTAAATTGGTTTCACTCATTAAATAAGAAGAATATTTATAAGCAGCATTCTTTAAGCTAGATTTTATAAATTCTTGAAGCTCTTTTTTTTCTGCAAACTCTTCTTCTCTTAAATAACGAAGTGTTTTTCTGGTTGCAATTAAAATATCTTTACGAATAGGTTCTACATTTTTTTCTAAATCGCTTTTTAATTTTGAAATAAATGCACCATTTTTACTTTTTGTAGCTATTTTTTCTAATAACCTTGCTGCAATTGCTATTTCTTCTTTAATTTCATTAGTATAAGCATTCCAAGCATTTCTCTTAGCAGTAGTTACTATTTTTTTAGCATCTTTCTCTAAGATAAGTAACTCTTCTTCGGAATCTACAAAGCGTAAAGTTTCTCCAGATTCGGTTTCTAATTCGAATTCTAAAATCCATTTTCGCATTTGTGCAATACAATCGTGCTCTTTTTCCCATTGCAACCTTTCTTTTCCCTTATATCTTTCATGAGAACCAGAAGTAGAATGCCCTTGTGGTTGTGTTAACTCTTTTACGTGGATTAAAACAGGAACATGTTCTTCGCGAGCAATTTTTGCGGCTTTGCTATAAGTGTCCATTAACTGAACATAATCCCAACCATTAACTACAAAAATTTCATAGCCCTTGTTATTTTGATCTCGTTGAAATCCTTTTAAAATCTCAGAAATACTTTCTTTGGTTGTTTGGTGTTTTGCGTGAACGGAAATTCCATATTCATCGTCCCAAACATTCATTACCATTGGTACCTGCAAAACTCCTGCTGCATTTATGGTTTCAAAAAATAAACCTTCACTTGTACTTGCGTTTCCAATGGTTCCCCAAGCAACTTCGTTTCCTTGCTTCGAGAAGTTAGATTTGTGCTGTACGCTTTTTTCGTTTCTATATATTTTAGATGCTTGTGCCAAACCCAATAAACGTGGCATTTGACCAGCTGTTGGAGAAATATCTGAACTAGAATTGTATTGTTCTGTTAAATTTTTCCAGCTTCCATCTTCATGTAAACTGTGTGTTGCAAAATGGCCTCCCATTTGTCTTCCTGCAGACATGGGTTCTAAATCGATATTTGTATGTGCATACAAACCTGCAAAAAATTGCTGTGCAGTTAACTCGCCAAGAGACATCATAAAAGTTTGGTCTCTGTAATAACCAGATCTAAAATCGCCTTTTTTAAAGGCTTTAGCCATGGCTAATTGTGGTACTTCTTTACCATCGCCAAAAATACCAAACTTCGCTTTTCCTGTTAAAACTTCTCTACGACCTAGCAAACTACATTCTCTACTAATTTTAGCGATCTTATAGTCGTTTAAAACTTCTGCTTTAAAATCTTCAAAAGAAAGTTCTGTCTTATTTTTAGATAGTGTTTTCTGTAGCATTTTTCTTAGATTTAGTCTTTTGCAAAGATAGTTTTTTTAGTTGATATTTAAAAATATAAATTTATATTAAGAATATCGTAATTATAATCGTTTTTAATAAAATAATTTACGAATATGATAATAAAGAATATTTGTTTTTGGTGAATTTAATTATTTAAAAGAATCCACGTCTAAAAAAGTTGTAAATTCTATTTAAATTTCCAGTAAAAGTTAATCGTATTTTTTGAGGGTATGCTCCTTGCGTAATTTCCCAACCGTTATTGGAATACATAGGGAAATAAATTTCGAAAATATTATGAATAAAGTTCAAACGAATTCCGTTTTCGTATCCAAAAAACAGGTGTTCGTTTCTGTTTTTTAAGAAAGCAACATCGTTATAAAATTCTACCCATCTCCACAAACCAATACTCGAATTTAAGGATAACATATATTGGTTCGCAAATCTTGTTGGTAAAACCGATTTAAAACCACCTTCTGTAATTATAAATTGCTGACTAAAAATTCCTGATGCTTCTGAGCGTCCATAATAATTAAGCTGAAACAAATAATCGTTTGCTCTGTCTAAACCAAAACTAAAATAATTTCCTTGTGAATTATTGTGTAAAAAAGCACCTGCAAAAACTCTAAAATCTAATTGTGTATCTGTTGAGGTTAATTTACGATACCTAAAATCGATCGCCGCTTTCGAAAAATCTTTGGAGAATTCCGTGCTAAAGTTATAGCGTAATTCTTTAATAATATCAGGATTAATATAATTATAGCTCAAACTAAAAATATTGTAATTATCTTGTTCTGTTTTTACTTCTAATGGAGATACTTCTTTGTCTATATGTACAACTTTTGCTCGAATAAATTCGCTTGTGGCATCTCTTAAAGATTTTCTTTTAAATTGAATATCTACAAACGGGTTTAAGGAACTGTAAGATAAATTGGGGGCATATTGAAACGTACTTCCTGCAATTCCATAAGATATTTTATAGATACTGGTTTCTTCGAAAAACTGATTGTATAAAATAGAAAAAGAGCCATTTAACATTTGACTTTTTAGTGCATAAGCAGGAGATATTCTAAATTCTAAATTTCTTTTTATGAGTGGTTTGTTGTGGAATTTCATTCCTAAAATTAATCCGTCGTAAAAATTATAAGCCACATTAGGTTGGTAAAATAACTGATTGTAGTTTGGTGCTTTTACATCTTTTATTAATGTGAATTTAAATGGCTTGTTAAAAAGATTTTTATCTGTGTTGTACCAGTTGTCTAATGTGTTGTATTCTGGGTAAATGTTTTCGTAATTTAAAACTAACTGGTCGAATTCGCCTTTTGCGACTCTTACTGTTTTTGTAGAATCGATATCTGTAAACCATTTTTTAAGTTTTATTTCTTTGTTTTTTAAGCCATAAAAAGCAATAGGAGCAGTAATGTTTCGTTTATTTTTAATGGTAACTTTTAAGCTATCTTTTTCTTCTTTAACGTTATCAATTGTATAATCAATTTTTTTGTTCGTACCTAAATAACTTTCAAAAAACCAGTCAATATCTTTGTTGGTATTTTTAGATAACATTTCTTGAAAATCTGTAGCACAAGTTATTTTGTATTTATTTCCTTGGTAAAAGTTTAAAATGCTTTTATCTAAAATATCGTCTCCTAAATAGCCTTTTAAGTAATTAAAACCTAAACCTGCTTTGTATTTACTAACAATTTTTCTATTAAAATTAGATAAGGAATCTGCAGGTGTTATTAAAGATTGATCTAAAAATTTTCTTGCTGTAAACTGATAAATTAATGGGTATTTTTCGTTAAATTTTAATTTAGATATATTGTACCTTTTTAAAAACCAATTGTCGCTAACTTTTCCTAATAATTTAATGTCTGGGTAAAATTTATTTACATATTCTAACATTAAATAATTTTGCAAACCGTCTAATAACCAGTATTCTTTTCTTTCATTTATTAATAGAGTTTGTTTTAAATATCTTTTAGAAATGGCTTTAAACATTTTTAAGTCGTATTTAAAAATATCTGAATAAGGATTAATAAAATCGGGTAACTGTGTTAATCCGTAAACAGGATTTTTGCTTTGAGTCGCTTTATCAATAAAAATTTTGTCGATAGAAAATTTCCCTAAGAAACTATTTAAAAATTGAATTTCTCTTCCTAAAACATCTTCAGTTAAGTTACAATCTAGCTCTTCCTCTATAACATCTGTATAAATGGCATGAGAGTTTGTAGAGAATTTTTTAAAGGTAGGTGTTTTTTGAAAACTTAGAATAACGTCTTTTTTATTTTTTCCATATAAATTATAAACAGTTAAATTTTCTTTTTTGCTTTTATGTTGTTGTAAGCTACTTTCTAGAGTAAGGTAATTTGGTGTCTTTATTTCAATGTTGAAATTGGTGGTATTTTCAAATAAATCGTCTAGGTTAAGATTGCTCATTATTTGCCAACCATCTTTGTAAATTGCAGGAGTTATATACCAGTATCTTAAATGATATCCATTATTATTTTTTCCATAACCTGTAAATTTTGCGTTTGGAATTTTTACAATATAAGTAATGTTAATGTGAACACTTTTTTGAGGTTCTAAGGGGTTTTCTAAATATACTTCGAGAATATCTTGTTGGTTTTCTAACTCTTTATAAATACTATTATTAAAGTTAATAGAAATATTTTTTATTTTAGAATAGCCTAAATCTTCTTCTTTGGAGAAGTATAAATCTTTTCTAAAATCTTCTATAAAACGTTTAGAGAGTGGTGTTTCTCTTCCTTTAAAACTATTTGCCCAATTATGCAAAAAAATACTATTCAATTCTGTGTCAGAATTATTGTAATACACAATTTCTTGCTGTATTTGTAAAATGTCTTCAGCAACATTTAAGTTGGCTTTTATTTTTATTTCATTTTGTTGAGAAAACAAACAAGATGAAATAATACAGCACAAAAACGATATGTATAAGTTTTTTTTCAATTAATTTTTTACAAATTTTAAGGGTCTGTAAGTGTCTGTTTTTACTTTCGGTATTTTAATTGTAATATATTACAAAACATAGTTTTTATATTGGTTTGTACAAATACAAAACAAGTGCAAAATCATATAAAAAGAACAAAAATTCTTTTCAATAATATTTTAGAAGTTTGGTTTTAATTGATATTTCGCATAGAATTTATTTAGGTGCTCAATTGCTTCGTCTGCAGTATCTACAACTCTAAATAATTTTAAATCTTCTAAACCAATATTTTTTTCTGTGATTAAAATATCTTTAATCCAATCTAATAAACCGCTCCAAAATTTTGAGCCCACCAAAACAATTGGAAAACGTCCAATTTTTTTTGTTTGAATTAGGGTGATTGCTTCGAAAAGCTCATCCATAGTTCCAAAACCTCCTGGCATACAAATAAACCCTTGAGAATATTTTACAAACATAACTTTACGAACGAAAAAGTAATCGAAATCTAAACTTTTACCTGGATCTATCCATGGATTGTCATGCTGTTCGAATGGCAACTCAATATTTAAACCAACAGAAGTTCCTTTTCCTCTGTTAGCTCCTTTATTACCAGCTTCCATAATCCCAGGGCCACCACCAGTAATAACTCCATAACCATTTTGCGTTAATTTAAAAGCAATTTCTTCTGCTAATTTATAGTAAGGATGATCTGGTTTTGTTCTTGCCGATCCAAAAATAGATACACAGGGACCAATTTTACTCAGTTTTTCATAACCATCCACAAATTCTGCCATAATTTTAAAAATGGCCCAAGAATCGTTTGTTTTTATTTCGTTCCAAGTTTTTTGGTCTAGTTTTTCGCGTATTTTTCTATCGTCGTTTATCATAATTTTTTAATCTTTTATAAAAAGAAAAGCTTGCTAAATTAATTCTTTTTTTAAAAACTTAGCTGTATAACTCGTTTTATGTTTTGTAATTTCTTCTGGAGTTCCTGTGCATAAAATTTTTCCACCTTTTTTTCCACCTTCCATACCCACATCAATAATATAATCTGCTAATTTTACAACATCTAAATTGTGTTCTATAATTAGCACAGTATTTCCTTTGTCGGCTAATTTATTCAAGACTTCCATTAGCACTCTAATATCTTCAAAATGCAAACCTGTTGTTGGTTCATCTAAAATATAGAAAGTATTTCCAGTATCTCTTTTAGATAGTTCTGCAGCCAATTTAATTCGTTGTGCTTCTCCACCAGAAAGTGTAGTAGATTGCTGCCCTAATGTAATATAGCCCAAACCAACGTCTTTAATTGTTTTTAATTTTCTATGAATTTTAGGAATGTTTTCAAAGAAATCAGTAGCATCTTCAATCGTCATATTTAAAATATCGGAAATAGATTTTCCTTTATAACGAATTTCTAAAGTTTCTCTATTGAAGCGCTTTCCTTGGCAAGTTTCACATTCTACATGAACATCTGGTAAAAAGTTCATTTCTATCACTCGAACTCCTCCACCTTGGCATGTTTCACAACGTCCGCCTTTTACATTAAAAGAAAAACGACCAGGTTTGTAGCCACGAATAGCTGCTTCTGGGGTTTTTGCGAATAAACTTCTAATTTCGTCAAACGTTTTTGTATAGGTTGCTGGGTTAGAACGTGGCGTTCTTCCAATTGGAGATTGGTCGATATCAATAACTTTATCTACATGCTCTAAACCTTCAATTTTTTTGTAAGGCATTGGTTTTTTTACACCTCTATAAATATGTGCGTTTAAAATTGGATATAAGGTCTCGTTAATTAAAGTTGATTTTCCACTTCCAGAAACGCCAGTGACACAAATCATTTTTCCTAAAGGAAATTCCACAGAAACATTTTTTAAATTATTTCCAGAAGCACCCTTTAATTTGATTATTTTTCCATTTCCTTCTCTACGTTTTTTAGGAACAGCAATTTCTCTTTTTCCTGTAATATAATCCGAAGTTAAAGTTCTTTGTTTTTTTAATTCTTTAAAAGTTCCAGCAGAAACAATTTCTCCTCCATGTCTTCCTGCTCCAGGACCAATATCGAAAACAAAATCGGCATGTTCCATCATGTCTTTGTCGTGTTCAACCACTAAAACAGAGTTTCCAATGTCTCGTAATTTAATTAAAGAGTCTATTAATTTTTGATTGTCTCGTTGATGCAAACCAATACTTGGTTCATCTAAAATATATAAAACACCCACTAATTGCGACCCAATTTGTGTAGCAAGACGAATTCTTTGTGCTTCACCACCAGAAAGTGATTTGGATGTTCTATCTAACGTTAAATAATCCAATCCAACATCTAATAAAAATTGAATACGAGTGCGTATTTCTTTTAATATTTCTGATGCAATTGTAACTTGTTTTTCAGATAATTCTTTTTCTATATTCTTAAACCATTTAGCCAATTCAGTCACGTCCATTTGTGCCAAATCGCTAATGTTTTTATCGGTAATTTTAAAATGAAGTGCCTCTTTTTTAAGACGTTTTCCATTACAGGTAGAGCAAGTAACTTCGTCCATAAAGTTTTTTGCCCACCTTTTTATAGAAGTACTTTCTGCATTGTTATATTGATTTTCGATAAAAGCAACAATTCCTTCAAAATCTATTTTGTAATTTCTGGTAACTCCAACAGTTTTAGATTCAATTTCAAAAGTTTCATTCCCACCATTTAAAATAATATTTAAAGCTTCTTTCGGAATATCTTTTATAGAATCTGTTAATTTAAATTTATAGCGTTCTGCAATATTTTGCAATTGTTTAAAAATCCAACTATTTTTTTGTTCTCCTAAAGGAATAATTCCTCCGTTTTTTATAGAAATACTGTTATCTGGAATTACCTTGTCTAAATTAATTTCATTGGTTATCCCCAACCCATTACAAGAGCTACAAGCACCTTTTGGAGAGTTGAAAGAAAATGTATTTGGCTCTGGACTTGGATAGGCGATTCCTGTTGTTGGGCACATGAGTTCTCGACTAAAATAACGAGGATTGTTATCGTCAATATCAATAACCATCATAATATTATTCCCAGAATATAAGGCAGTTTTTATGGTTTCGTCTAATCTTTTTTCTGATGATTTGTTTATTGCCAATCGATCGATTACAACCTCAATATCATGATTTTTGTATCGATCCAATTTCATTCCTTTTTCGATTTCTCGAATTTCTCCATCCACACGAACTCGCAAAAAACCTTGTTTAGAAATCTGTTCGAAAAGTTCACGATAATGTCCTTTTCTAGATTTGATTAAAGGAGCTAAAACAGCTATTTTTTTATCAGCAAAATCAGTAAGAATTAACTCTTTTATTTGTTCGTCTGAATAACTTACCATTTTTTCGTTGGTGTTGTAAGAATAAGCATCACCAGCTCTTGCGAACAATAATCGTAAAAAATCGTAAATTTCTGTAATCGTTCCAACTGTAGAACGTGGACTTTTATTGGTTGTTTTTTGTTCAATGGAAATAACTGGCGAAAGTCCATCAATTTTATCGACATCAGGTCTTTCCAAACCACCTAAAAACTGTCTTGCATAGGCAGAAAAAGTTTCAATATAACGTCTTTGCCCTTCAGCATAAATGGTGTCAAAAGCCAAAGAAGATTTTCCACTTCCGCTTAAACCAGTAATTACCACTAATTTTTCTCGTGGAATTTTTACATCAATATTCTTTAAATTATGAACTCTGGCTCCGTAAACTTCTATGTATTCTTGGTCTTTCAAATGTGTGGTTTTTTCAGAAAAAAGCAAAGTTACAGAAAGCAATTTTAATGCAGAAGAAAATATAAAACGCTTTCGTAAGTTTAACTTTTAAAATTGCATACAAAACAAACAAAAGTCTTGCTATAAAATCATAAAATAGTATCTTGCAGTAGATTTTAAAAAAAAAGAAACGATGGACAGTATTCGTCATTATTTCGAGAGAAATGGTTTTGGAGTTTTCTCAAGATTGGCAGATAGACTTGGTATGAGAGCTGTAAACGTGCGTTTGTTTTTTATTTATGTCACGTTTTTTACAGTCGGTTTGTCTTTTGGGTTGTATTTAACAATGGCTTTTTTATTAAAATTAAAAGATAAAATTTACACTAAAAGAAGCTCTGTTTTCGATTTATAAATATGCCCATTTTACAGTCTAAAATTAATAAAATAGTAGTGTTGGTTGTTTCAATTATGGCAATTGGAACGATCGGTTATGTGGTGCTCTCTAATTATAATTTGGTAGATGCTTTGTATATGACTGTAATTACAGTAACTACAGTTGGTTTTGGAGAACTAAGGCCTTTTTCTCCCGAAGAAAAAGTTTTTACAATATTTTTAATCCTAACAAGTATTACTGTTTTTGGATATGCAATTTCGGCATTTTCCGAATATTTGGTAAGTGGTAAATTATTCGAACATTTTAAACATAAAAAGGTGGAAAAAGAAATAGTAAGATTAAAAGGACACACCATTGTTTGTGGTTTTGGCAGAAATGGAAAACAAGCAATTTTAAAATTAAGAAATTATAATAAAAAGTTTGTGGTTGTCGAAAAGAATAAAGAAATGATTGAAAATATAGATGCTGGTGGAATGCTAAATATCGAAGGCGATGCAACTTTAGATGAAACTTTATTAAAAGCTGGAATCGAGAAAGCATCTTTTTTAATTACAGCTTTGCCATCGGATGCAGATAATTTATTCGTGGTTTTAACAGCAAGCCAATTAAACCCAAAATGTAGGGTAATTAGTAGAGCTTCCAACGAATCTTCTTACAGCAAGCTGAAAATTGCAGGAGCAGATAATGTAATTATGCCAGATAAATTAGGAGGAGATCATATGGCTTCTTTAGTAACCACCCCAGATGTTATAGAATTTGTAGATAGGTTAACAATTGAAGGAGAAACCACCGCAAATTTAGAGGAAATTGCAGTAGACGATTTACCAAAAAAATACTTAAATAAAACAATTTTAGATTTAGATTTAAGAAGACAAACAGGTTGTACAGTTATTGGTTTTAGAAATCCTGATAGAGATTACATTATAAACCCAGAAGCAGATATTAAATTGATAGCTGGTTCGCATTTAATCGTTTTAGGAAGACCAGAACAAATTATAAAATTGAGAGAATTATTTTAATTCGAATTGCATTTTTAACAACCTTAATCATAGAAAATTTGAAATGAAGAAAATTGTAATTACAGGAAGTAATGGGTTGTTGGGTCAGTCTTTGTTAAATTTATTACTCGAAGAAAAAGATAAATATAAGATAATTGGTTTCTCGAGAGGAGAAAATAGGAGTGGAAGAAACGACTTTACATATGTTTCCATGGACATTACCCAAGAATTAATTCTGAAGGAAAAATTACAAGAAATAAACCCTGCAGTAATTATAAACACAGCTGCAATGACGCAAGTAGACGATTGTGAAAACAACAAAGAAGTTTGCGATTTATTAAATGTAACAGTTGTAAAATGGTTGGTAGAAGTTTCTAAAGAAATAAATGCACACCTCATTCATATTTCAACAGATTTTATTTTCGATGGTAAAAAAGGAAATTATACAGAAACAGATACACCAAATCCTTTAAGTTATTACGGATTATCTAAGTTAAAGTCAGAAGAAATTCTAATAAAATCAAATATAAATTATACAATTTTAAGAACCATTCTGGTGTATGGAAAAGTGTTTGATATGAATAGAAATAATATTGTTTTATGGGTAAAGAAAATGTTAGAACAACAAAAAGAAATAACAATTGTAAACGACCAGTTTAGAGCGCCAACTTATGTAGAAGATTTGGCGATAGCTTGTAAAATATCTATTGATAAAAAAGCGACTGGAATTTATAATATTGCTTCCAAAAAAATATTAAGTGTGTATGAAATTGCGCAACAAATTGCCGGTAGTTTTAATTTAGATAAAAATTTAATTAAACCAATATCTACATCAACATTAAATCAAACTGCACCAAGACCCGCAAAAACAGGTTTCGATTTATCAAAAACGAACAAAGAGCTTGGTTTTTACCCAAAATCATTCAAAGAAGACTTAGAAAGGTTTAAAGAAAAATTAATGTAAAAATCATATTTAACTCATAAAAGTTGTTAAAAGAGCAATTTTTTATGATATTGCGTGCTACTAATTAAAAAAATACTAATCATATTTAATATTTATTATGAAGAAAAAACTTCTTTCACTATTGCTTTTAGCAATACCAGCTTTGTGTTTTGCACAAAGTACAACAGATAAAATTGATTCCATTTTTAAAGATTACACAGGATGGTTTGTAGATGCAATTTTCTATGAAATTCCCTTCTCTGACACTTTTCAAATACCTTGGGTGTTAATTGTTTTAATTGGTGGAGCACTCTATTTTACGATTTATTTTAAACTTATAAATATTACAGGATTTGTAACAGCTCTTCAGGTGGTTAGAGGTAAATATGAAGATATAGAGAAGCATGGTGTAGATAAACTGTATGGAGATGATGCACAGTCTGAAGATATCCTCGAAAAACTAAAAAATAACGATTTAGATTCAGATATTATTGTAAAATCTTACGGAGATCAAACTCCTGGTGGAGATGCAATTGAAACGATAAGAGATGAAAGTGCAGATGGAGAAGTTTCTCATTTTCAAGCATTAACAGCGGCTCTTTCTGCAACTGTAGGTTTGGGTAATATTGCAGGAGTTGCAGTGGCATTATCTATTGGAGGCCCTGGAGCTACTTTTTGGATGATTATTGCAGGGCTTTTAGGAATGGCTTCAAAATTTGCAGAATGTACTTTAGGTGTAAAGTATAGAGACGTTGGTGAAGATGGTACTGTTTATGGTGGTCCAATGTATTATTTAACAAAAGGACTAAAAGAAAAAGGAGCAGGCAAGATAGGGAAATTTCTAGCAATACTATTCGCCATTTTTGTAATTGGAGGTTCTTTTGGAGGTGGAAACATGTTTCAAGCAAACCAAGCAGCAGCACAATTTACAAAGTTATTTGAATTAACAGGACCAAATGCAGGTTTATACTTTGGAATTGTAATGGCAGTTTTAGTAGCTGTAGTTATTATTGGAGGAATTAAAAGAATAGCATCTGTAACCGAAAAAGTTGTGCCTTTTATGGCAGGTATATATGTATTAGCAGCATTAATAATTCTTGGAGCAAATTGGCATTTAATAGACGATGCTTTTGCACTTATTTATCATGGAGCATTTTCTGGTCTTGGTATTGCAGGAGGATTAATTGGTGTAATGATTCAAGGTATTCGTAGAGGAGCCTTTTCAAATGAAGCTGGAGTTGGTTCTGCAGCAATTGCACACTCTGCAGTAAGAACAAAATACCCTGCAAGTGAAGGTATTGTTGCTTTATTAGAGCCTTTTATCGACACAGTAATTATATGTACTATGACTGCCTTGGTTATTATTATAACAAATTTCGATGGGCAATTTATGCAATATGGTGTAGAAATTAAAGAAGGTGTAGAGTTAACAGCAATTGCTTTCGATTCTGTAATACCACACTTTTCGATAGTTTTAACTATCGCAGTTATTTTATTTGCATTTTCAACGATGATTTCTTGGTCGTATTATGGTATGCAAGGATGGAAATTTTTATTTGGAAAAGGAAAAATTACAGATTTAGTTTACAAAGTTTTATTCTTAATGTTTGTAATTATTGGAGCATCAATAAGTCTTGGAGCTGTAATTGATTTTTCAGATGCTATGATTTTTGCAATGGTTGTTCCAAATATTATAGGGGTAATTATGTTATCGCCAGTAATTAAAAAAGAATTAAAAAAATACATGAATGCAATCGATAAAAAAGAAGAGGCATTAGAAGATGGAGCTGTAG
Organism: Polaribacter cellanae; assembly: GCF_017569185.1. NCBI lineage: Bacteria > Pseudomonadati > Bacteroidota > Flavobacteriia > Flavobacteriales > Flavobacteriaceae > Polaribacter > Polaribacter cellanae. Next base: position 3,680,766 of record NZ_CP071869.1, read on the forward strand.
ATGTGAACGATCATATATAGTCTAATCAATAAGATGAACATATTTAAATCCCATTTCTGGTATAACAAAAGCCAAAGAAATGGGATTTTTCTTTTAGTACTATTAATAATAGTCTTCCAATGTATTATTGTTTTTGTTGATTTTTCTTCGGATAAAATAATAGATACAAATTCCCCACAAGTCTTAGCTTTTCAGCATAAAATAGACAGTCTTCAAAAAGTGGAAATAGAAAACAGAAAGCCTAAAATTTATCCTTTCAATCCCAATTATATTACAGATTTTAAGGGAGCACAACTGGGCATGTCTTTAGATGAAATAGATAGATTGCTAGCTTTTAGAAAAACAAATAAATTTGTCAATTCTAAAAAAGAATTTCAACAGATAACCAAAGTTTCAGATAGTTTACTTCATAAAATTTCTCCCTATTTTAAATTTCCAGACTGGGTGATTAAAAGAAATAAAAATAAATATAGTAACCAAAATGCCATTTCTAGCATTTCACCTTCCCTTAATAAAGGCTCTGTCGAGAAATCCCGAAAATCAAAATATAAACTTAGTACAACAGATATTAATAAAGCAACTGCAGAAGATTTTCAATCGATCAATGGAATTGGGCCTGCTTTTTCGGAAAGAATTGTTAAGTATCGTTCTAAATTACAAGGTTTTTCATTTAAAGATCAACTTTACGAAGTTTGGAATTTGGACAAAGATGTAGCAGATAGCGTATTAGAAACATTTAAAATAGTTGAAAAACCAACAATCAAAACTCAAAATGTAAACACAGTAACTTTTAAGGAGTTACTTAAAAATCCTTATATCGATTACGAGTTGTGTAAGAAAATTTTTAATTACAGAGACGAAGTTGCAGAACTTCAACATATATCAGAATTAAAAAATATCAAAGACTTTCCTTTAGATAAATATGATAGAATAGTCTTATATTTGGTCGCTCAATAAATAACTCAAATTAGTACCATATGAACAATATGTATTTTACTGAAGAACACGAAGCATTTCGATCGAGCTTTAAAGAATTTTTACAAAAAGAGGTCGTTCCACATATCGATAAGTGGGAAAAAACAGGAACGATAGAACGTTTTATTTGGAAGAAATTTGGCGAAATGGGTTATTTCGGATTAAATACTCCAGAAGAATTTGGTGGAATGGGTTTAGATCTTTTTTACACCGTAATTTTTTTAGAAGAATTACAAAAAGTAAATTCTGGCGGATTTGCAGCTGCAATGTGGGCACACGAATATCTAGCAATGACGCATTTGAACAAAGAAGGTGACGATTTTGTAAAAAATAAATACTTAGTACCAAGTGTAGAAGGAGAAATGATTGGTTGTTTGTGTATCACAGAACCTTTTGGAGGATCTGATGTTGCAGGAATGCGTTCCACAGCAATAAAACAAGGCGATAAATACATTTTAAATGGTTCTAAAACCTTTATTACAAACGGAATTTATTCAGATTATTTAATAGTAGCTGCAAAAACAGACCCCTCAGATAAATATAAAGGAATTAGTATTTTTGTCGTAGATAGAAATACAAAAGGAATTTCTGCGACCAAATTAGATAAGTTGGGTTGGAAAGCTTCAGATACAGGAGAAATTGCATTCGATAATGTAGAAATTCCTGTAGAAAACTTAATGGGCGAAGAAGGGAAAGGTTTTCCTTACATTATGCAACATTTTGCTTTAGAGCGTTTAATTATGGGAATAAATGCCCATGCAAGAGCAGAATTCGCTGTAGATTATGCAATTAATTATATGCAAGAAAGAGTAGCTTTTGGCAAGTCTTTAGATAAATTTCAAGCATTAAGACATAAAATTGCTGAAATGGCAAGTAGAGTCGATATGTGTAGAGAGTACAATTACTCGATTACAAAACGTTTAAATGACGGTAAATATGTTGTAAAAGAAGCGAGTATGTCTAAGTTGCTATCAACAAAAATGGCAGACGAAGTAATTTACGATGCATTACAATTATTGGGTGGTTATGGTTATATGGAAGATTATCCAATGGCACGTTTACTAAGAGATAGTAGATTAGGGCCAATTGGCGGAGGAACTTCAGAAATCTTAAAAGAGATTATCGCTAAAATGGTAATCGATAACAAAGAGTATAAACCAGCAACATAGTTTTTTTTGATTACTGTTTCAGCGAAAATCATTTCCAATTATCGCTAAAATGGTAATCGATAACAAAGAGTATAAACCAGCAACATAGTTTTTTTTGATTACTGTTTTAGCGAAAATTATTTTCAATTATCGCTAAAATGGTAATCGATAACAAAGAGTATAAACCAGCAACATAGTTTTTTAAACAAGGGAGCATGCTCTCTTACTTTATTTTAAAATATCCTGCAAGTCTCCAAAATTTTTGCAGGATATTATAATTTTACCCAAAAACAAACTGAAAACCGTGACTGCCAACTGCCAACTAAAATACTGCCAACTCCAATTTTTGGGCGTTCTCTAAAAAGGTTGAACTTGGAGTTTATCTTGAGCGCAGTCGAAAGGCTACAATCTTTTACCTTAAAAAAGCTAAAAGGATTTCTACTGTAATCCCTAATGCAAATCCATTACACAAAATAATTTAGTTTTTAGAATTGTCAATTCATAATTTGTAATTACATTTGCAGTCCAAAAAATAAACCAAATAGTTTAAATACTATTCAAAATATAAAGATACTATGAAGGGAGGTGCCAACTTATGTTAATTATACCTATAAAAGAAGGAGAGAATATCGATAGAGCTTTAAAACGTTACAAACGGAAATTCGATCGTACGAAAACAATGAAGAACTTACGTAATAGAAAGAACTTCACAAAACCTTCCGTAGCAAAAAGAGCTCAAAGAATTAAAGCCTCTTACGTACAAAGATTAAGAACACAAGAAGAAGTAGGTTAATGAAACTCAATTTTGAAAAATCTGAAAGATTTTCTCAAAAATGTAAGTTAAATTAATCCCGCTGAAAGCGGGATTTTATCGAGACTTTACTTTTTAAGTTATAAACTCGTAATGCAAATGTGTTACGAGTTTTTTTGTGCTCAATTTTGAAAAATCTGAAAGATTTTCTCAAAAATGTAAGTTGAGGTAACTTCTAAAAACTATAACTGTCTAATAATTAGTGTATTTATGTATGAAAAATCACTACAAAAAACATTGAGATTATGGATTTTTTGATCAAGATATTGGACTTGCGAAATTAATCCAATTGGGCAATCCTTTGGAAAAACTTGATTTAGGGATGGATTTTGAATTTTTTAGAGATTTTTTGGAAGAACGATTAACGAAAAAAGCCAAAGGCAAAGGAGGTCGCCCACTCTATGATTACGTTTTAATGTTTAAAATAATCATACTCCAGCGTTATTACAACCTTTCTGATGATCAAGCGGAATACCAAATAAATGACCATATGAGTTTTATGCGTTTTTTAAATCTTACTATTTCAGACGATATTCCAGATAGTAAAACCATCTGGCACTTTAGTGAGCGTCTAACTTATTTTGATTTAGTTGAGGAACTTTTTACCTTATTTGGGAAAGAGCTACAAAAGCTGGGTTTAATTGTAAATGAAGGGAAAATAATAGATGCTAGTTTCGTAAAAGCTCCTAAACAAAGAAATAGCAAAGAAAAAAACGACCAAATAAAACAAGGTAAAGGCTCTGAATTATGGAAAGATACCCCTAATAAAAAACTTCAAAAAGATATCGATGCTCGTTGGACTAAGAAGAACTCTCAAAGTTATTATGGTTATAAAAATCATGCTAAAATAGACAGCAAAAGCAAACTCATAGATACTTATACTGTTACAGATGCTTCAGTACACGATTTGCAAACTATAGACGGATTGTTAAATGAGAATGATAAGGATCAAGAATTATATGCAGATAGTGCTTATGTTGAGCAGGAAGAAACGATAGAAAAACATAAAGTTGTCAATAAAATACATGAAAAAGGATATAAAAACAAGCCGCTAACTGAGCAGCAAAAAGAAACAAATACTGAAAAATCAAGAGTTAGAGCACGTGTAGAACATATATTTGGATTTATGGAAAACTCTATGAGCTGTATGTATTTTAGAAAAGCGGGAATTAAAAGAGCTAAAACTGTTATAGGCTTGATGAATTTAACCTATAATATATTCCGAACCATTCAATTAAACACAACAAACAATGGAAACGTGTGTTTTGTTGTAAATGCATAAAATGTAAGGCAATAGTAATCAGCTGGTTAAAAAAATGGATTAAAAATGAAATGAGCTAGATTTATTTATTTAAAAAAAAGAAACTGAAAATTAACTGAGGTGGAATATCTAGTTTTTAGAAGTCCCCTAAAAACGCTACGTTTTCAAAAATTGTTAATTAATAGCAAAATGCATTAAATTAAACTCAAATTTTTTAAATTTACTTATTAAACTGATCTTCTTTTGAGAAAAACCATGGCAGATATAGATGCTAATTTATTTATTTTGCAGTTGCAAAAAGGAGATTCTATGGCTTTTGAAACCCTTTTTAAACTCTATTACGACAAATTGCTGCATTTGGCAAAAAGCTATCTTATTTATAAGGAAGACGCCGAAGGCATAGTTCAAAATTTATTTTTAAAAGTTTGGGAGAAAAGAGAGCATCTTGAGCATGTTACAAACCTAAACAACTACTTATACACCATGTGTAAAAATGGTTGTTTAGATCATTTAAAGCATGAAAAAGTTAAGAGAAGCTATGTTTCAAATCAACAAACAACAATAAACATTCATACACAATTTATTAAAGACCAAACAGCTTCTCTTTTACTTGAAAACGAATTAGAAAACCAAATTTTAAAAAGTATCGAACTATTGCCTCCTAAATGTAAGGCTGTTTTTGTTAAAAGTCGTTACGAGGACTTAAAGTATCAGGAAATTGCGACTGAATTAGGCATTTCAAAAAAAACTGTGGAAGGGCATATTTCAAAGGCTTTGAGCCACATGAGAATTCAGTTGAAAGAATTTTTGACACTTTTTTTATAATCAGACCAAGGGTATCTTGCTTATCAATCGTTTATATACTTTAAGTGATGTTATGCAAGATAAAGAAATATTCAAGTATTTAAAGGGTACCGCCTCGGAAATCGAACAAGAGCAGTTAGAAGAGTGGATTATAGCTTCTCCAGAAAACACTGCCCATTTCAATCAATTAAAAGCCTTTTATGTTGCTTCAACCTTTGACAATATGCCTAACAATGGTAACGTTGAAAAAGCCTACGCTAACCTTAAAGAGAACATTAATACTACTATAAAATTACAACATAAAAAGCAAAAAAAATATTGGAAATACGCCGTTGCTGCTTCCATTGCCTTATTAATTTCGGTTACTTACTATTTCACTATAAATAATAATTCAAATGACAAAAGGAACACTATTTTCAATCAACAATCCAACATTAAAATTGGTACGGATAAAGCTACATTAACGTTGGAAGATGGTTCTTCTGTTGCCTTAGAAAAAGGAAAAGATTACAATGTTGGAAATGCACAGAGCAATGGTGAAAAACTGATTTATAATACGTCAAAAGAAGAAAAAACACCTAAAATTGTTTACAATACACTAACCATACCAAGAGGTGGGCAATTTTTTGTGGAATTGTCTGATAATACCAAAGTGTGGTTAAATTCCGAATCTCAGTTAAAATACCCTATTGCTTTTATTAAAGGCGAAACACGTGAGGTTGAATTGGTGTATGGTGAAGCTTATTTTGAAGTATCCCCCAGTACCAAACATAATGGTGCTAAATTTAAAGTACTTACCCAAAGGCAAGAAGTTGAGGTTTTGGGAACAGAATTTAATATAAAAGCCTATCGAGATGAAACGTCAATTTATACAACTTTGGTTGAAGGAAAAGTTGCATTAGTGGCAAATAATCAAAAGGAATTTTTAAAGCCCAGCCAACAATCTACCTTTAATATTAAAGATAAAAGTATAAGCCTTGAAATGGTAGATACTTATAATGAAATTGCTTGGAAAGATGGCGTTTTTAGTTTTGAGCGAAAACCATTAAAAGAAATTATGAAAGTATTGTCACGTTGGTACGATATTAATGTGCGTTTTGAAAGTACATCAATCAAAAATACAGCGTTTAATGGGGTATTACGTAAGAAACAACGATTAGAGGATATTCTGAACACTATTAAAAATACAAATAGTATTAACTATGAAATAAAGGATAAAACGATAATTTTTAAATAAACAAGAGGAACCAGGTTCACATCTCTCACAACACAAACCCAAGATTCCCCTCAAGATAATTAATTAAAACAAAGTTTAACTAACTAATTTACAAATTTATGGAAAATAAGTTTACTAACTCGCTTTTCTTACCAATGTCTATTGGGATTAAGAAAAAGTACTTACTCAACCTTATGAAATCTTTTATATTCTTATTCTGTACAACAGTCTTTAGTTTTTCGTCGGGTGAAATACTATCGCAAAATGCGAAAGTCATAATTGATACCGATAAAACAATTACGGTTGATGAGGTTTTTAAAATCATTAAAAACCAAACCGAATATACCTTTATTTATCGGTCTGATTTATTTAAAGACTACCCCAAAGTAGCCGTTAAAAAAGGAGCTATCAGAGCTAATAAATTGTTACAGAAAAGTCTTTCCAATGGTAATTTTAACATTGAACTATCTGACAACAACACAATTGTTATTAAAGAAAAACTTAAACCAATCTTTATCCAACAAACCATTTCTGGTTTGGTTACGGATGAAAATGGACAACCATTGCCCGGAGCAACTGTAATGATAAAAGGTACAGATTTGGGAACAAGCACAGATTTTGATGGTAAATATAATCTAACGCTAACGAATAATGCTACTGCTCTAATAGTAACTTTTTTAGGATATAAAACCACTGAGGTTGAAATTAATAACAGAAGTACTATTGACATACAACTGCAGCCAGATGTTGCCGCTTTGGCAGAAGTAGTATTGGTTGGGTATGGTCAAGTAAAAAGAGAAGCCCTTACAGGTTCTGTAGGAACAGTAGATATAAAAAATATAACATCCCAGGCACCAACGATAAGTTTAGACAATGCTTTACAAGGGCAAATTGCAGGTGTTGCTGTAAGTGTTTCTTCAGGGCAACCTGGAGCAGCTGCTAAAATTAGAATTAGGGGAAACACCTCATTACTTGGTAACAACCAACCCTTATATGTTATTGATGGTATTCCAATATCACCAAATAGTAACATTCCTACTGGTGGCAATGAAGGCGGTGGCGGATTAAGCGATAACCTTAATAAACAAGGACTTAGTACTCCTATTGGCAATATTAATGTGTCAGACATAAAATCTATAAGTGTTTTAAAAGATGCTTCTGCTGCAGCTATATATGGTTCTCGTGCCGCAAATGGTGTTATTATTATAAAAACAAAACAAGGAACTTATTCTGGTAAAACAAAATTTGAATTCAATACCTCGATTGGTACTCAAAATGCAAAAATTTTAGACATTTTAAATGTTGAACAATACAAACAAGCTTGGAGAATCGCAGTACAAAATGCATTAGATACTGGAAGAAAAAGTAATTTTTTTACCAATTCTGTTATAGATGGCTCTGCATTTGGTAATGGTAACACAAACTGGAGAGAAGAAATAAGCCCAGGAGCACCTATTACTACTACTTACAATATAAGTGCCCGCGGAGGATCAGAAAAAACAAGATTTGCAGCTTCTTTAAGTACTAATAAACAAGAGGGAGTTTACAAAAATACAGGTTTAGATAGGTATACTTTCAATCTTAGCATAGATTCTAAGGTAAAAGACTATTGGACTATTGGCGCTAAAGTGAACCTATCGTCCTCAAACCAAAAGTCTTTAGATGGTAGTATTACTAGTCTAATTTATTATTACAGACCAGATATACCCATTTTTGATGAAGATGGTAATTACGCTTATCCAAAGACATTGTTTGCATCACAAAATCCCGTAGCACTTTCCAATGCAACCAATGAAAATAATACATTCTTGTTGTTAGGTTCAATTTACTCGGAATTTGAATTAGCGGAAGGGTTAAATTTTAAAACGTTTTTCTCTTTAAATAAAAACGATGGTAGGCAACAAAGTTATTACCCACGTTATACAGGTAGAGGTGGTTTTGACTATAAAAAAGGTAATGGTAATGGATACGCACAAGAGAGCAGAAGCCAAAACATTAATACTTTATTGCAAGGTACATTAACCTACGATAAAGTATTCGGAAATCATGGTATTAACGCAGTATTGGGAGTTTCTTTTGAAAAAAATAAAAATAACTTTCTTAAAGGTTGGGGAGAAGGTTTTTTTAATGATGTATTAACCGATATTTCAAGTGCTGCTGTATATAACAAATCTTCATCTGATGAATCGGGTTCTGGATTAGCTTCTTATTTCGGGCGAGTTAATTATGATTATGATGGTAAATATTTATTAACCGTATCTGCTCGTACCGACGGTTCATCAAAATTCGGTACAGACAAACAATATGCTTTTTTCCCTGCATTTGCTGCAGCTTGGAGAATTTCTAATGAAAATTTTTTAAGTGACGCTTCTTTTATTGACGAGTTAAAATTAAGAGCAAGTTTTGGTGTTACAGGTCAACAAGATTTTGGAAATTACGCATGGCGAACACTTTTTAAGGCTAGTAAATATGGGAAAAATCCCGCTATAGTCGTAGAGCAACTAGGAAATAAAATTTTAAAATGGGAAACTACCGAGCAAACAGATTTTGGTTTGGATTTTTCGTTTTTTAACCGTAGGTTTAGTGGAAGCATCGGCTACTATAATAAAAAAACCATAGATGCATTATATATACTAAACCTTCCATCAAGTATTGGATATTCATCTCTTACTGCAAATATAGGCGATACTCAAAATACTGGAGTTGAGCTAGAATTGAAAGGAGATCTTATTAGATCGGACAATTTTAAATGGAATATGTCATTAAACATCAGTAAAAATGAGAACAAACTAATTAAAATTTCTGATGACTTAAAAGATAAATACGGATACATACCAGGATATGCAGGAGGAAAACTTAAAGAGGGAAGCCCCATTGGTTTAATTAGAGGGTATGTTGCCGACGGACTTTACCAAACCCAAGCAGAAATAGATGCTTTAAACGCAGCGTCTCCTACAGGGGTTTACGAAAGGTTCCGAAGACAGGCGCCAGGAGACATAAAATTTAAAGACATCAGTGGCCCCGATGGTGTTCCTGATGGAATAATAACATCCGCAGACCAAACAGTAATAGGAACTTCCCAGCCAGACTTTTATGGGGGGCTAAACAGCATGTGGAAGTACAAAGGGTTTTCATTATCTACTTTCTTTACCTTCTCTGTAGGTAACGACTTAGAAGCATATTCTTATGCAAGCAATACATCTTTTGGAGGTTTTAGTCTTTCAAATAAAACAACCGATATTTATAAGGCTTGGTCTCCAGATAATCGGAGTTCAAACTTACCTAGATTGGTTTATGGAGATCCAAACAAAAACAGAAGAACGTCATCACATTTTGTTTATGATGCTTCTTTTATAAGATTAAAAACGTTAAACCTTGGGTATGATTTTCCGAAAGAAACTTTAAAACAACTTAAATTTTTAGATTATTTTTCAATTTTTGTCTCGGCTTCAAATTTGGTTACATTTACAAAATACCCAGGTGCAGATCCAGAAGCTTCTAACTTGTTCGGGAATGATATTAGTTCTGGAAGAGATCTTGGAGGCTTTCCAATAACAAAAACATTTACTGCAGGAATAAAAATAGGATTTTAAAAAACAACAATTATGAAAAAAGCAATATTATATATCATCACCTTATTTTTAATATACTCTTGTGAATTAACAAACGTATTAGAAAACGATCCCCCCAATAATTTAGTTTCAGAAAATGTGGTTAAAAATCAAACGGATGCCAGAGCATTGTTAAATGGCTGTTATGCTATAATTTCATTGAATCAATATTATTATGTTTATACAGAGTTAATTCCCAGCACCTTAATAGGATCTATGTCTAGGGTTGGAAGCAACTCTGATTTAGTTCCATTTGCTGAAAATTCTTTGAGCTATGATAATAGTTATAGTTACAGTTTTTGGAATGCATTTTATAAAGTTATAGATGGGGCAAACCATACTATTTTTCAAACGACCAAACTTTCTAGTAACTTAATTCCAGATACGGCTAGAAAGGAAATTATTGGAGAAGCTCGCTTTGTAAGAGCCATGGCAACTTTTGATGTGTTACGATATTTCGGTCAGTTTTTTGATATGAATAGTAAATTCGGTATTATATTACGTACCGAACCTGCAAACTTTGTAAATAGAGACAAAGCAAGAAGTACAGTAGCAGAATGTTATGCTCAAATATTAGCAGATTTAGATGCGGCAATTGCCGATGCACCAGACTATTCTGTAAGCTACAAAGGATCTAAAACTGCTGCAAAAGCATTAAAAGCTAGGGTATTAGTGTATCAAGGAAAATATGCCGAAGCGGCTGTATTAGCAAATGAAGTTATTAATGACGGTACCACCAGTTTAGAAGCCGATTTTGAAACTGCTTTTAGCACAGGTATAAAATCATCTGAAATGATTTTAATGGTTTACACCGATGAAGAAACGGAACAGCTACGTGGTTATAATGTAAAACGCTTTTATAGTGGAAGACCAGCAGAAAATAATTGGTTTACTACTTTAATGGATACCGACCCGAGAAAACCTTTTACCTATGAAGATAAAGAAGTTTTAAAAACAACTAACAAAGAGGTGTATAAACCTACTTATTTTTTACGTTTACCTGAAATGTATTTAATAAAAGCAGAAGGTTTGGCTTTTAGTGGAGCTTCTTTGGCCGATGCCAGTGCACCTTTAAATGTAATAAGAAACCGTGCTGGTATTGGCAATACGCTAGCTACCAACATACAAGAACTAAAAGATGATATTTTTAACGAATATGCAAGGGAACTTGCTTACGAAAACGGAGCAGAATGGTTTGCTGCCATTCGCTTTGGTAAGGCAGAGGAATTAAAACCTAGTATTAAAAATTCTGACCAGTACATTTTACCAATTCCAAGAGGTGAAATTGAAAATAATGCAGGTTTAAGCTTGGCAGACCAAAATCCAGGGTATGAATAAAACTTTTTCATAGTAATTAATAGTAATTACATTTGCAGTCCAAAAAATAAACCAAATAGTTTAAATACTATTCAAAATATAAAGATACTATGAAGGGAGGTGCCAACTTATGTTAATTATACCTATTAAAGAAGGAGAGAATATCGATAGAGCTTTAAAACGTTACAAACGAAAATTCGATCGTACGAAAACAATGAAGAACTTACGTAATAGAAAGAACTTCACAAAACCTTCCGTAGCAAAAAGAGCTCAAAGAATTAAAGCCTCTTACGTACAAAGATTAAGAACACAAGAAGAAGTAGGTTAATGAAACTCATTTTTTAAAAATCTGAAAGATTTTCTCAAAAATGTAAGTTAAATTAATTCTGCTGAAAAGCGGGATTTTATCGAGACTTTATCTTAAGACTATAAACTCGTAACATTTTAAAATGTTACGAGTTTTTTTGTGCCTAATTTTACTAACTTTGAGTTTGGCTAAATGAATCCAAATTCTGAACTTCAAACCTTGAATCTTAAATTTTGAACACCCTTGTAGAATCTTTTTTAGAATACTTATCATTAGAAAAGCAATATTCTAAGCACACAGTTACTGCATATAAAACAGATTTGTTGTCCTTCAAAGATTTTTGCGAAACAGAATACGATTTAGAGAATTTATTAGAAGTACATTATCCGATTGTAAGAAGTTGGGTAGTAAATTTAGTCGACCTAGGGATATCTAACAGAAGTATCAATAGAAAAGCGACTTCAATTACATCTTTTTATAAGTATTTACAAAGAACAGGTCAAATAGAAGGAAATCCACTTTCAAAATTTAAAGCTTTAAAAGTGGAGAAAAAAGTGCAAGTTCCATTTTCTCAAAGAGAAATAAACGAAGTAATTAAATCAATTAGTTTACAAGAAGATTTTGTATCCATTAGAAATAAATTAATTGTAGAGCTTTTCTATTCCATGGGGTTAAGAAGAATAGAGTTGATTAATATAAAAGAATCCGATGTAAATTTTTCTGACAACACTATAAAAATAATCGGAAAAAGAAATAAAGAACGCTTCGCTCCAATATTAGGTTCCGTTTTAGAAACTTTAAGAAAATATTTAGAATTAAAAAAGCAATACCAAAGTACGAAAGACGTTTTATTTATTACAGAGAAAGGAAATAAAATTTATGAAACACTTGTTTACAGAATTATAAATTCTTACTTTAGTCAAGTCTCTTCGAAGGTGAAAAAGAGTCCTCATATATTAAGGCATTCTTTTGCAACACATCTTTTAAATGAAGGGGCAAATTTAAATTCAGTTAAGGAATTGTTAGGGCATTCATCCTTAGCTTCAACACAAGTCTATACACACAATAGTCTTGATGCAATTAAAAAAGTGTATAACCAAGCTCACCCTAGGAGCAAACAAAAAGAGTAATTTATGAAAGTATTCACACAATCAGTTAATTTTAATGCAGACAGCGAATTAATTAAATTTGTAGAGAAGAAGGTAGAGTCTTTAGTTAAATTTCACGATAAAATCGTAGATGCAGAGGTTTTTTTAAAAGTTCAGAATACAAGCGATAAAGAAAATAAAATTACAGAAGTAAAAATTAATATTCCAGGAAGCGAATTGATTGTTAAAAGAGAAACAAAAACCTTTGAAGAAGGTATAAATTCGGCTGTAGATAATTTAAAAAGACAGTTAAAAAGATCTAAAGAAAAGCACAGAGATTCATTAATTTCATAAAAAGAGCAAAAAAAGTAAAAAAAATAATTATAAAAAGTTTTAGAATATAAAAAAACTTTATACATTTGCAATCCGTTAGAAATAGCGGGTTGTTTTTTTACAACAAAAGCCGATGTAGCTCAGCTGGCTAGAGCAGCTGATTTGTAATCAGCAGGTCGTGGGTTCGAGTCCCTCCATCGGCTCAAAAAACATTAGGTTTTTTGAGGTTTTGAAAAAAAACAAGGAAGTTCATTAAAATAGTAAACAAAGGGGGAGATACTCAAGCGGCCAACGAGGACGGACTGTAACTCCGTTGACTATGTCTTCGCAGGTTCGAATCCTGCTCTCCCCACGATTTACATATTGCGAAAGTAGCTCAGTTGGTAGAGCGTCAGCCTTCCAAGCTGAATGTCGCCGGTTCGAACCCGGTCTTTCGCTCAAAGAGTTTTGTTGTGATCGAAATTTAAGTTTTTGGCTTAGTTTTTTTAACAGCAAAGAGGCAGTGGGTGTGCTGAGTGTAATCGAGGTAAAACCAGTCTTTCGCTCAAGATTACCAACAAGCCGGTGTAGCTCAGTTGGCAGAGCGCATCCTTGGTAGGGATGAGGTCATGGGTTCAAGTCCCATCATTGGCTCATTAATACGTATTATTAGACACTAAATATATTTAAACTAAGAATTAAAATTAATAATTATGGCAAAAGGAACTTTTGACCGTTCGAAACCACACTTAAACATTGGTACTATCGGACACGTAGATCACGGTAAAACAACTTTAACTGCGGCTATTACTAAAGTATTAGCTGATGCAGGATTCTCTGAAGCTAGATCTTTTGATCAGATTGATAATGCTCCAGAAGAAAAAGAAAGAGGTATTACAATTAATACTTCACATGTAGAGTATCAGACAGCTAATCGTCACTATGCGCACGTAGATTGTCCTGGTCACGCGGATTATGTGAAGAACATGGTTACTGGTGCTGCGCAAATGGATGGAGCTATTTTAGTAGTTGCGGCTACAGATGGTCCAATGCCACAAACTAGAGAGCATATCTTATTGGGTCGTCAAGTAGGTATTCCACGTATCGTTGTTTTCTTAAACAAAGTAGATATGGTTGATGATGAAGAGCTTTTAGAATTAGTAGATATGGAAGTTAGAGAGTTGTTGTCTTTCTATGAATATGATGGAGATAACGGTCCTGTAGTTTCAGGTTCTGCTTTAGGGGCTTTAAATGGTGAACAAAAATGGGTAGATACTGTTTTAGAGTTGATGGAAGCTTGTGATTCTTGGATTGAAGAGCCTTTAAGAGAAGTTGATAAAGATTTCTTAATGCCTGTTGAAGATGTTTTTTCAATTACAGGTCGTGGTACAGTAGCAACTGGACGTATCGAAACTGGTATTGCAAATACTGGAGATGTGGTAGATATTATTGGTATGGGGGCAGAAAAAATGTCTTCAACTATTACTGGTATCGAAATGTTTCGTCAAATCTTAGATAGAGGAGAGGCTGGAGATAACGCAGGTATCTTATTAAGAGGTATTGCAAAAGAAGATATCAAAAGAGGAATGGTAATCTGTAAACCAGGTTCTGTAACTCCACATGCTAAGTTTAAAGCAGAGGTATATGTTCTTAAAAAAGAAGAAGGTGGACGTCATACTCCATTCCATAACAACTATCGCCCACAGTTCTATGTAAGAACTACAGATGTTACAGGTACTATTAATTTACCTTCAGGAGTTGAAATGGTTATGCCAGGAGATAACTTAACAATTACAGTTGATTTGATTCAACCAATCGCATTAAACGTAGGTTTACGATTTGCTATCCGTGAAGGAGGTAGAACAGTTGGTGCAGGTCAGGTAACTGAATTATTAGACTAATATTTTATTAGTTTATTAGTTGATAAATATAAAAGGTATTCCGTTTTTAACGGAATACCTTTATCAATGAAATAACAAACGGGCGTAGTTCAGTGGTAGAGCACTGGTCTCCAAAACCAGCTGTCGGGAGTTCGAATCTCTCCGCCCGTGCAATTAAAATGCGAGTAGAAAAAATATCTTTAGATGTTAAAAGGAGGTTTTTTATCCGTGCAAAACAAAAAGTAAGATGAACTTTATACAATATATCAAAGATTCTTTTGATGAATTAAATAACCACATGACGTGGATTTCTAAAGAAGAAGCTCAAAAAACAACTGTAACTGTAGCTGTGTTTACAATTTTGTTTGCATTAGCAGTTGCAGGTATAGACTATGTTTTTCAAACAGGATTAGATAATTATTTCAAATTATTTTAATAAAAATAAATTATGGCTGATTCAGTGATGAAATGGTATGTTGTAAGAGCCATTGGAGGACAAGAAAATAAAGTAAAAGCTTATATAGAAACAGAAATTTCTAGAGTTGGTTTATCGGACTATGTTAGTCAAGTAATAGTACCAACAGAAAAAGTTGTTCAAATAAGAAATGGGAAAAAAGTAAACAGAGAAAGAGTTTACTTTCCAGGATATATTATGGTAGAGGCAAATCTTTCAGGAGAAGTACCTCACGTTATAAAAGCAATTACAGGGGTTATTGGTTTTTTAGGTGAAACTAAAGGAGGTGAACCTGTTCCTATGCGTAAATCGGAAGTAAATAGAATGCTAGGTAAAGTCGACGAGCTTTCAGTTCAAGATGAAAACGTAGCAATTCCTTTTAATATAGGAGAAACAGTAAAGGTTGTAGATGGTCCTTTTAACGGATTTGATGGAACTATTGAAAAAGTAAATGAAGAAAAGCGTAAGCTTGAGGTAATGGTTAAAATATTCGGAAGGAAAACACCATTAGAACTTAGCTACATGCAAGTAGAAAAAATATAATTGTTACACAAGTATATATAATACCGATTTGTTTTGATGCTTCCAAATTAAAACAAATCATTAAACATTTTTAAAATGGCAAAAGAAGTTAGTAAAGTAGTTAAGTTACAAGTAAGGGGAGGCGCAGCGAATCCATCGCCGCCGGTTGGACCCGCTTTAGGAGCTGCTGGTGTTAACATTATGGAGTTCTGTAAACAGTTTAATGCGAGATCGCAAGACAAACAAGGTAAAGTTTTACCTGTTGTTATTACTGTTTATAAAGACAAATCTTTCGATTTCGTCGTAAAAACTCCTCCTGCAGCAGTTCAGTTACTAGAAGCGGCCAAAATAAAAAAAGGTTCAGGAGAACCAAACAGGAAAAAAGTAGCATCAGTTACTTGGGATCAAATTAAAGTAATTGCAGAAGACAAAATGGTAGATTTAAATGCCTTTGAAGTTTCTTCAGCAATGCGTATGATTGCAGGTACAGCGCGTTCTATGGGATTAACAGTAAAAGGTAATGCACCAGCATAAACTTTATAAAAAGTAAGAAAATGGCAAAATTAACAAAAAAGCAAAAAGTAGCTTACGCTAAGGTTGATAAAACTCAATCTTATGATTTAGCAGCAGCTTCAGCGCTAGTCAAAGACATTACTAATGTAAAGTTTGATGCATCAGTAGATTTGGCAATACGTTTAGGAGTAGATCCTCGTAAAGCAAATCAAATGGTTCGTGGTGTTGTAACATTACCTCACGGAACTGGTAAAGATGTAAAAGTTTTAGCATTAGTAACTCCAGATAAAGAAGCAGAAGCTAAAGAAGCAGGTGCAGATTATGTTGGATTAGATGAATACCTTCAGAAAATTAAAGGAGGTTGGACAGATGTAGATGTAATTATTACAATGCCTAGTGTAATGGGTAAATTAGGTCCTTTAGGAAGAGTTTTAGGTCCTAGAGGTTTAATGCCAAACCCAAAGACAGGTACAGTAACAATGGACGTAGCAAAAGCTGTTCAGGACGTAAAAGCTGGTAAAATCGATTTTAAAGTTGATAAAACTGGAATTATACATGCAGCAATCGGAAAAGTATCTTTTGATGCTAAAAAGATTGAGGAAAATGCAAACGAGTTAATACAAACAATTATTAAATTGAAACCTACAACTGCAAAAGGAACGTATGTAAAAAGCGTTTTTATGTCTAGTACAATGAGCCCTAGTATTGCTGTTGAAGTAAAAGCTGTTTAAAACTTATAATTATGACTAGAGAAGAAAAATCACAAGTAATACAAGATTTAACAGCAGTATTAGCAGACACTAACACGTTATATTTAGCAGATATTTCTGGACTAAATGCACAGACTACCTCTAATTTACGTAGAGCTTGTTTTAAAGCAGGTGTTCAGTTATCGGTTGTTAAAAATACATTACTTGCGAAAGCAATGGAAGCATCAGATAAAGATTTTGGTGAACTTCCAACAACATTAAAAGGAAATACTTCAATGATGATTTCTGAAGCAGCAAATGCTCCAGCTAAATTAATCAAAGAATTCAGAAAGAAATCTAAGAAGCCTTTATTAAAAGGAGCATTCGCAGAAGAATCTGTATATATTGGAGATGATCAATTAGATGCTTTAGTAGACATCAAGTCTAAAGAAGAGTTAATTGGAGAAATCATTGGATTATTACAATCACCAGCAAAGAATGTTATTTCAGCATTACAATCAGGTGGTCAAACACTTTCAGGTATTATTAAAACGTTATCTGAAAAATAAGTACGCGCACAAATAAACTAAAATAAACAAATTTTAAAACAATTAAAATGGCAGAATTAAAAGATTTCGCAGAGCAATTAGTTAACTTAACAGTAAAAGAAGTTAATGAATTAGCTACTATTTTAAAAGATGAGTATGGTATCGAGCCAGCTGCAGCAGCAGTTGCAGTAGCAGGTCCAGCAGCAGGTGGTGGAGATGATGCAGCAGATGAGCAAACTGAATTCGATGTAATCTTAACAGCAGCAGGTGGGTCTAAGCTTGCAGTAGTAAAATTAGTTAAAGAATTAACTGGTTTAGGATTAAAAGAAGCAAAAGGTATCGTAGATAGCGCACCAGCAGCAGTAAAAGAAGGAGTATCTAAAGATGAAGCTGAAGGGCTTAAAAAATCTTTAGAAGAAGCAGGAGCTGAGGTAGAGCTTAAGTAAGTTTCTATCCCGAAGTTTCGGGCAAACAAATTTAGGTTTAGGTACTAAAAACAATGTTTTTAGACCTAAACCATTTTGTGTATATATTCGTTCTTTATTTTAATTCAGATTTTAATCAAAAAAATATTCTCTTTTGGCAACGAAAAACACTACTGAAAGAATCAACTTCGCTACTTCTCAAATGATTAAAGAATACCCAGATTTTTTGGATATTCAGGTAAAGTCTTTTCAAGACTTTTTCCAGCTTCAAACAAAGGCAGAAGAAAGAGGCGAAGAAGGTTTGTACAAAACCTTTATGGATAACTTTCCAATTACAGATACAAGAAACCAATTTGTATTAGAATTTTTAGACTACTTTGTAGACCCACCAAGATACTCCATTCAAGAATGTATTGAGAGAGGGTTAACACACAGTGTGCCTTTAAAAGCACGCCTTAAATTGTATTGTACAGACCCTGAACACGAAGATTTCGAAACAATCGTTCAAGATGTTTATTTGGGTACAATTCCTTATATGACTAATTCTGGAACCTTTGTTATAAATGGTGCAGAACGTGTAGTAGTATCTCAATTACACAGATCTCCAGGAGTTTTCTTTGGACAATCATTCCACGCAAACGGTACAAAATTATACTCTGCAAGAGTTATTCCTTTTAAAGGATCTTGGATAGAGTTTGCAACCGATATCAATCAAGTAATGTATGCTTATATTGATAGAAAGAAAAAATTACCAGTAACCACATTATTCAGAGCCATTGGTTTTGAAAGAGATAAAGACATTTTAGAAATCTTTGACCTTGCAGAAGAGGTAAAAGTTTCTAAAGCTGGATTAAAGAAAGTATTAGGTAGAAAGTTAGCTGCTAGAGTTTTAAAAACTTGGCATGAAGATTTCGTAGATGAAGATACTGGAGAAGTTGTATCTATCGAAAGAAATGAGATTGTTTTTGATCGTGATACAGTTCTAGAAAAAGAACATATAGACGAAATAATAGAAGCTGGTGCTAAAACGGTTTTACTTCATAAAGAAGATAACCACATGGCAGATTATGCGATTATTCATAATACATTACAAAAAGATCCTACAAACTCCGAGAAAGAAGCTGTAGAACATATTTATAGACAATTGCGTAATGCAGAACCGCCAGATGAGGAGACTGCAAGAGGCATTATAGATAAGTTGTTCTTTTCTGAACAACGTTATAATTTAGGTGAAGTTGGTCGTTTTAGAATGAATACGAAACTTCAGTTGAACGAACCAATGGATCAGAAAGTATTATCGAAATTAGATATTATTACCATTATAAAATATTTAATTGAGTTAATAAATTCTAAAGCTGAGGTAGATGATATTGACCACTTATCTAACAGACGTGTAAGAACTGTTGGAGAACAATTGGCAGGTCAGTTTGGTGTTGGTTTAGCAAGAATGGCAAGAACCATTCGTGAGCGTATGAATGTACGTGATAACGAAGTATTTACACCAATCGATTTAATTAATGCAAAAACATTATCATCTGTAATTAATTCTTTCTTCGGAACGAATCAGTTATCGCAGTTTATGGATCAAACGAATCCATTAGCAGAAATTACACACAAACGTCGTTTATCTGCACTTGGACCAGGAGGTTTATCCAGAGAAAGAGCAGGATTCGAGGTTCGTGATGTGCACTACACGCACTATGGGCGTTTATGTCCAATTGAAACTCCAGAAGGACCAAATATTGGTTTAATTTCTTCACTTTCAGTATTTGCAAAGGTAAATAATTTAGGTTTTATTGAAACCCCTTATAGAAAAGTAAATGAAGGTGTTGTTGCAAATGAAGAGCCTATTTATTTAAGTGCAGAAGAAGAAGAAGGAATGCGTTTTGCGCAATCTAACATCGAATTAGACGATAAAGGTGCTTTCAAAGAAGAAAGAATAATTTCTAGAGAAGGTGGTGATTTTCCAGTTGTAACTCCGCAAGAAGTTCAATATATGGATGTTGCTCCGAATCAAATTGCATCAATATCTGCATCTTTAATTCCTTTCTTGGAACATGATGATGCTAACCGTGCATTAATGGGATCGAATATGATGCGTCAAGCAGTTCCATTATTACGTCCAGAAGCTCCAATTGTAGGAACAGGATTAGAACGAAGAGTTGCAAAAGACTCTCGTATTTTAATTAATGCAGAAGGAAATGGAGTCGTTGAATATGTAGATGCAAATAAAATTACAATTAAATACGATAGAACAGAGGAAGAAAGAATGGTTAGTTTCGATTCTGATGAAGTTTCTTATAATTTAATTAAATTTAGAAAAACCAATCAAGGAACGTCTATTAACTTAAAGCCGATTGTAGAAAAAGGTGATAGAGTTTCTGAAGGACAAGTTCTTTGTGAAGGTTATGCAACACAAAAAGGAGAATTAGCTCTAGGTAGAAATATGAAAGTAGCCTTTATGCCTTGGAAAGGGTATAACTTTGAGGATGCAATTGTAATTTCTGAAAAAGTAGTTCGTGAAGATATATTTACCTCTATACATATTGATGAGTATTCCTTAGATGTTAGAGATACAAAATTAGGAACTGAAGAGTTAACCAATGATATTCCTAACGTTTCTGAAGATGCAACAAGCAATTTAGATGAAAATGGAATGATAAGAATTGGAGCAGAAGTGAATCCTGGTGATATCTTAATTGGTAAAATTACACCAAAAGGAGAATCTGATCCAACTCCAGAAGAAAAATTATTACGTGCTATTTTTGGTGATAAAGCAGGAGATGTAAAAGACGCATCTTTAAAAGCTTCTCCATCATTAAGAGGTGTAGTAATTGATAAAAAATTATTTAAAAGAGCTGTAAAAGATAAGAACAAGAGATTAAGAGATAAAGAAGCAGTTACTGCTTTAGAAGCTTCTTTTGTATCTAAATTCGAAGGCTTAAAAGATGAGTTAATTGAGAAATTATTCACTTTAATTAGTGGAAAAACATCTCAAGGAGTATTTAACGATTTAGGCGAAGAAGTATTACCAAAAGGTAAGAAATATACACTTAAAATGTTAAACTCTGTAGACGATTATGTACACTTAACAGGCTCTTGGACAACAGATAAAGAATTAAACGATTATGTAGGTGAATTAGTTCACAACTACAAAATTAAAGTAAACGATTTACAAGGTTCTTTACGTCGTCAAAAATTTACAATCTCTGTAGGAGATGAATTACCAGCAGGAATTTTAAAACTAGCTAAAGTTTACATCGCCAAAAAACGGAAGTTAAAAGTAGGTGATAAAATGGCTGGTCGTCACGGAAATAAAGGTATTGTTGCTAGAATTGTAAGAGCAGAAGATATGCCTTTCTTAGAAGATGGAACTCCAGTAGACATCGTTTTAAATCCATTAGGTGTACCATCTCGTATGAACATTGGTCAAATTTATGAGACTGTTCTTGGTTGGGCAGGTCAAAAATTAGATAAAAAGTATGCAACACCAATTTTTGATGGAGCATCTTTAGATCAAATTAATGCATATACAGATGAAGCAGGTGTTCCAAGATTTGGACACACTTACTTATATGATGGAGGAACAGGAAAACGTTTCGATCAGCCAGCAACAGTTGGTATTATTTATATGATTAAGTTAGGTCACATGATTGAAGATAAAATGCACGCGCGTTCTATTGGACCTTATTCATTAATTACACAACAACCATTAGGTGGTAAGGCACAATTTGGTGGTCAACGTTTTGGAGAGATGGAAGTTTGGGCACTTGAGGCATATGGAGCATCAAGTATCTTAAGAGAAATCTTAACTGTAAAATCAGATGATGTTATGGGAAGAGCTAAAACATACGAAAGTATTGTTAAAGGGGAGTCTATGCCAGAACCAGGTTTACCAGAATCATTTAACGTATTAATGCACGAATTAAAAGGTTTAGGATTAGACGTTAGATTAGAAGAATAATTTTTAATAGTAAGCAGTATAACAGTCTGCAGTTTGCAGTCCACTTTTAGTGATGTAAACTAAAGACTGCTAACTGAAGACTGAAGACTATAAAAACATGGCAAGAAAACAAGAGAAGTACACTGTAAAAAAGTTTAATAAAATCTCGATTGGTTTATCATCTCCAGAAGCAATTTTAGAAGCTTCAAGAGGAGAGGTGTTAAAACCAGAAACTATAAATTATCGAACACACAAACCAGAAAGAGATGGTTTATTTTGTGAGCGTATTTTTGGTCCTGTAAAGGATTACGAATGTGCTTGTGGAAAATACAAAAGAATTCGTTATAAAGGAATCGTTTGTGATAGATGTGGGGTCGAAGTAACAGAAAAGAAAGTACGTAGAGATAGAGTAGGGCACATTAATTTAGTGGTTCCTGTTGCTCATATTTGGTACTTTAGATCATTACCTAACAAAATGGGATACCTTTTAGGTTTGCCATCTAAAAAGTTAGATATGATAATTTACTACGAACGTTACGTAGTAATTCAACCAGGTATTGCAAAAGGACCTGAAGGTGAACCGTTACAAAAAATGGACTTCTTAACAGAAGAAGAATACTTGGATATTGTTGATGAGTTACCACAAGAAAATCAATATAAAGATGATGCAGACCCAGATAAGTTTATCGCTAAAATGGGTGCAGAATGTTTAATTGATTTATTAGCACGTATCGATTTAGATGCTTTGTCTTTTGAATTAAGGCACAAAGCAAATACAGAAACATCTAAACAACGTAAAACAGAAGCACTAAAACGTTTAAATGTTGTTGAAGCATTCAGAGATTCTCAAAAAAATAGAGAAAACAATCCTGAGTGGATGATTATGAAGGCAGTACCAGTAATTCCACCAGAATTACGTCCATTAGTACCTTTAGATGGTGGCCGTTTCGCAACATCAGATTTAAATGATTTATATAGAAGAGTAATTATTAGAAACAATCGTTTAAAAAGATTGGTTGAGATAAAAGCTCCTGAAGTTATTTTACGTAACGAAAAGCGTATGTTACAAGAATCTGTAGATTCATTATTTGACAACACACGTAAATCATCAGCAGTAAAAACAGAATCTAACAGACCTTTAAAATCTTTATCAGATTCATTAAAAGGTAAACAAGGACGTTTCCGTCAGAATTTATTAGGAAAACGTGTAGATTATTCAGCACGTTCTGTAATTGTTGTTGGGCCAGAATTAAAACTATCAGAATGTGGTATCCCAAAAGATATGGCAGCTGAATTGTACAAGCCTTTTGTAATTAGAAAACTAATTGAAAGAGGAATTGTAAAAACAGTAAAATCTGCTAAGAAAATAATAGATAGAAAAGAACCAGTTGTTTGGGATATTTTAGAAAATGTAATTAAAGGACATCCAGTTTTATTAAACAGAGCTCCTACCTTACACAGATTGGGTATACAAGCATTTCAACCAAAATTAATTGAAGGAAAAGCAATTCAACTACACCCATTAGTTTGTACTGCCTTTAATGCCGATTTTGATGGAGATCAAATGGCGGTTCACTTACCATTAGGACCAGAAGCTATATTAGAAGCACAAATATTAATGTTGGCTTCACATAATATCTTAAACCCTGCCAATGGTGCACCAGTAACTGTACCTTCTCAGGATATGGTACTTGGTTTATACTATATGACAAAAGAAAGAATTTCTACTCCAGAAGTACCAATTAAAGGAGAAGGATTAACTTTCTATTCACCAGAAGAAGTAACGATTGCTTTTAACGAAGAAAAAGTTGACTTAAATGCTGGTATTAAAGTAAGAACTTACGATGTTGATGAGAATGGAGAACAAGTTAGAAAAATTATAAAAACTACTGTTGGTAGAGTTTTATTTAACGAAAAAGTTCCTCCTGCTGCTGGTTACATTAATGAAGTATTAACTAAGAAAAACTTACGTGGAATTATTGGTGGAATTTTAAAAGCTACAGATATTCCTACAACAGGAGAATTCTTAGATCAAATAAAAAATATGGGATATAAATTCGCCTTCCAAGGTGGTTTATCTTTCTCTTTAGGGGATATTATTATTCCTGATGAAAAACAATCTATGATTGATGAAGCCAACAAAGAAGTGGATATCATCGTAGGAAACTATAATATGGGTATGTTAACGCAAAAAGAGCGTTACAATCAGGTAATTGATGTTTGGGGATCTACCAACAATAGATTAACCGAATTATCTATGAAGAATTTGCGTGAAGACCAGCAAGGTTTCAACTCAGTGTACATGATGCTTGATTCTGGAGCAAGGGGTTCTAAAGAACAAATTCGTCAGTTAACAGGTATGCGTGGATTAATGGCGAAACCTAAAAAATCTACAGCAGGTGGTGGAGAAATTATTGAAAACCCAATTCTTTCTAACTTTAAAGAAGGTTTATCGATTTTAGAATACTTTATTTCAACTCACGGTGCACGTAAAGGATTGGCAGATACCGCTTTAAAAACGGCAGATGCAGGTTACTTAACACGTAGATTGGTAGATGTTTCTCAAGATGTTATTATTAATGAAGAAGATTGTGGAACTTTAAGAGGATTAGAAGTAGCTCCATTGAAGAAAAATGATGAGATTGTAGAATCTTTAGCAGACAGAATCGAAGGAAGAATTTCTTTAAACAACGTTTATCATCCATTAACAGACGAACTTCTTTTAGAAGCAAATCAGCCAATTACATCTCAATTAGCAGAGGCTGTTGATAAGTCTGGAATTGATAGTGTAGAAGTAAGATCTCCATTATCATGTGAGTCTTCCAAAGGTATTTGTGCAAAATGTTACGGACAGAGTTTATCTACTCGTAATAAAGTACAAATTGGTGAGGCAGTTGGTGTAATTGCAGCACAATCTATTGGAGAACCAGGTACACAGTTAACATTACGTACATTCCACGTTGGTGGGGTTGCAGGTAACATTTCAGAAGACAATAAGCTTGTTGCGAAGTTCGATGGAAATGTAACTATAGAAGATTTAAGAACAGTAGTAGGTAAAGATAGTGATGGAAACGAAGTAGATATCGTTATTTCTAGAACTGCCGAAATTAAAATTGTAGATAAGAAAACAGGAATTACACAAAGTACAAATATTTTACCTTATGGTTCTATTATTTTTGATAAAGATAGAAAGACCATCAAAAAAGGAGATGCTATTGTACAATGGGATCCATTTAATGGTGTAATTGTTTCTGAATTCGGTGGAAAAGTGAAGTTTGACAATTTAGAGCAAGGAATCAACTACTCTGTAGAAATTGATGAACAAACAGGTTTCCAAGAAAAAGTAATGATCGATTCTAAGAACAAGAAAATTATCGCGTCTTTAATTATAGAAGATAAAGATGGTAACGCTTTACGTTCTTACAGTTTACCAGTAGGTGCACACTTAATGGTAAGTGATGGAGATAAAGTAGAACAAGGCCATACTTTAGTTAAAATACCAAGAAAATCTGGTAAAGCAGGAGATATTACTGGAGGTTTACCACGTGTAACAGAATTATTCGAAGCACGTAATCCTTCTAACCCTTCTGTAGTTTCAGAGATTGATGGTGTTGTATCTTTCGGAAAAATTAAAAGAGGAAATAGAGAAATTATTGTTGAATCTAAAACAGAAGACGTTAGAAAGTATTTAGTAAAACTATCGAACCAGATTTTAGTTCAAGAAAATGACTTTATTAAAGCAGGAATGCCATTATCAGACGGAGCAACAACGCCTTCAGATATTTTAAGAATTAAAGGACCATCTGCAGTACAAGAATACTTAGTAAACGAAATACAAGAAGTATATCGTCTACAGGGTGTAAAAATTAACGACAAACATTTTGAAGTTGTAGTTCGTCAAATGATGCGTAAAGTTAGAATTATAGATTCTGGAGACACATTGTTCCTAGAAAATCAATTAATTCATAAAAACGACTTTATCGAAGAAAACGATGCAATTTATGGAATGAAAGTTATTGAAAGTGCTGGGGATTCTGAAAACTTAAAAGAAGGGCAAATTATTTCTGCACGTCAACTAAGAGACGAAAATTCTTTATTAAGAAGAAACGATAAGAATTTAGTAGAAGCAAGAGATGCAAAACCAGCAACAGCAGAGCAAGTTTTACAAGGTATTACAAGAGCTTCCTTACAAACAAAATCGTTTATTTCTGCAGCTTCTTTCCAAGAAACTACAAAAGTATTAAACGAAGCTGCTGTAAGTGGTAAAGTAGATACTTTAGAAGGCTTGAAAGAGAATGTAATTGTTGGTAAGAAAATACCAGCAGGAACAGGAATGAGAGCTTACGATAAAATAATCGTAGGACCTAAAGACGAAATAGAACAAAGTTTCTAAACATAACGTGTAAACGTTTAAATATTTAAAAAGTTGAATTGTTTACTGTAAGTTAATTATAGTTTCAATTCAGCTTTTTTTATGCTATCTCCTCGAGCGCAGTCGAGAGGTTTATAATAGAGGTTTCGACTGCGCTCGACCTGACAAATTTATTAAAATGGAAGAAAATCAAAACAAAGAAGGGCAATTAAATATAGAGCTAGATCAAGAAGTAGCAGAAGGAACGTATTCTAATTTGGCAATAATTAATCATTCTGTATCAGAATTTATTGTCGATTTTATAAACATTATGCCAGGTGTACCAAAGGCAAAAGTAAAATCGAGAATTATATTAACACCACAGCATGCAAAAAGATTAACACAAGCATTGGCAGACAATGTTCGTAAGTTCGAAGAAGCTCATGGAGAAATAAAAGACTATGAGCAACCACCAATTCCAATGAATTTTGGTCCTACAGGACAGGCTTAAACATTAAAATTAAAAAAGTGAAATTTATAATATTTCGCTTTTTTTTATGGCTAGCAATTCTTTCTCTAAAGAAGAAATATAAATATCTTTTTCTTGCAAACGAAGTTCGTAATGAGAGACTAATTTTTTTATGGTTAGCCTTTTTTGCCGTTTTTTTTGAATGGAATTCTCTTGAGAATTAATATTTAAAAAAGTATTTAATTCTAATTGGTATAAGCTGCAAATATCTTTAAGGTGTAAAAGCCAAGTATTACACAATCCTTTTTCAATTCTGGCATAGGTAGATTGCGATATGCCAAGATGTTCTGCGACAACTTCTTGCGACCATTTTTTCTCTTTTCTAAAATCTTTTAATTTTTTGGCAATAATAGGGGTTAAAAAAGTATCCATTTTTCTTTTTCTATAAAGGTAAAAAAAATATTTACAAACAATTATTTTTGTTTATAAAACAATTTTTAAATGTTAAAAATTTATTAAAAAAATACTTTTTATTGAAAAAGATTAAGGGCTAAGTGTTTGTATTTCATTATTTTATAATTTTATGCAAAAAATGAATAATTTTTACCCAATAAGTGAATAACACTTTACCTAGCTTTCTTTCTAACTTTGAGGTAGTATTAATCAAATAAATACAGAAAAGTATTTATTCTAAAATATTATAAAATGAATAAAATGAAATTAATTTTTGGATTAACGCTAAGTTTAGGTTTGTTAGTTTCAATGGGAACGCTTGAAAAAGGTACAGTAACAAATGCAGGATGGGCTATTTCAAAGCTTTGTAAATCCCCTGAAGCTGTGGAAGTTGGTGCAGAAGCAGCTTATGGTGGAGTTGGTGCTTATGCAGGAGCAGAAGTTGGTGCTGAAATCGGTTGTATAGGTGGACCTGCTGGAGCAATTATTGGAGGATGTATAGGTGCTTTGTAGTTAAATCTAATTTAAGTGTTACTTAATTCTGTTTGAGTAGCACTTTTTAATTCAATTTAAATGATAAAAAATGCAATAATAACCATAGGTATTGTTTTTGTGATTTTAGGATTACAACATATTGTTCTCTTTCTTATTTCAAAAGAAAGGAAAAGATCACAGCTTAAAGAGCATCTTATATCTGTTATAGGAGCGGCTATTTTTATTGGTATTCCCTTATCTTTTTTACCATTATTAATGCCAAAAATAGCTAATAATATTAGCTACCTAATTATTATCTTTATTCTATTGTCATCTATAATAGTTTCTTATTGGTTCGTTATTAATCCATTAAAGTATGTATTTCGTCCGAATAAATTTACTAGAGACAATTTATTAGAGGAAGAAATACAACGAGAAGGATGTCCTTTTAAAATTTATTTTACCAATATGGTTGAGAATAATGCTTTTGCAACGGGTATTATTCCTTTTTATAAAATTATTGTTATTGGTAATAATCTAAAAGAAGAATTAAGTAAAGAAGAGTTAAAGGCTGTTATTTATCATGAAATAGGACATCATAAAAATAAACATATTTTAAAATTGTTTGTCGTAAGTGTAATATTACAAACCTTCGTTTTTTTACTATTTTTTAAGATTAATCAAATACATTTTACCCATGCGTTTATGGAGCCAATAATGGTTGGAATAAATGGTGCTTTTATAGGTTTTGTTTTTTATTATGTTCCAAGTAAAATTTCTTATCAATTTGAATATCAGGCAGACAATTATGCTGCAAATAAGTATAGTAAAATAGCTACCATAGGTGCTTTAAAAAGATTAGATGAAATTTCTAATGGCGTACTTACCAAAGGAAATGCTACACATCCTAAATTAGAAAAAAGGCTTCAAAGTCTAGAAAAAAATGAAAGTTAATAAATATCAGTTGATTATTATTTTTAAAAATTTTTAATAAAATGATTTTAAAAATGCTAGTAAGTGTAACAGTAGTTTTTGTAATTTTAATGTTACAGCATCTTATTTTTTTTCTTTTTTCTAAGCGTAAAAATAAATTACAACTTAAAGAGCATCTCATATCTGTCATAGGAGCGGCTATTTTTATAGGGATTCCTTTATCGTTTTTACCTTTACTTTTGACTAAAATGCCTAACGGATTTAGCTATCTAATTATTGTATTTATCCTATTGTCATCTATCATAGTTTCTTATTGGTTCGTTTTTAATCCATTAAAGTATGTATTTCGTCCGAATAAATTTACTAGAGATAATTTATTAGAAGAAGAAATACAACGAGAAGGATATCCTTTTAAAATTTATTTTACCAACATGGTTGAGAATAATGCTTTTGCGACAGGTATTGTTCCTTTTTATAAAATTATTGTTATTGGCAACGATTTAAAAGAAAAATTAAGTAAAAAAGAATTGAAAGCCGTTATTTATCACGAAATAGGACATCATAAAAGAAAGCATATTTTAAAATTGTTTGTTGTTAACGTTATACTACAGACTTGTGCTTTTTTATTATTTTACACGCTTAATAAAATCCATTATACGCATGCTTTTATGGAGCCTTTATTTGGAGTTCTCACAGCAGGTTTTGTTGGATTGGTAATTTTTTATATTCCAAGTAAAATTTCTTATCAATTTGAATATCAGGCGGATAAATATGCTGCGAATAAGTATAGTAAAATAGCTACAATTAATGCTTTAAAAAGATTAGATGAAATTTCTAATGGCGTACTTACCAAAGGAAATGCTACACATCCTAAATTAGAAAAAAGGCTTCAAAGTCTAGAAAAAAATGAAAGTTAATAAATATCATTTAGCTATTGTTTTATTATTAATTTTGGTTTTAAGTAGTTTTAAACCTTCGCATATTAACTTAGAGAGTCAGAGCACTAAAAATATTACTAGTAATTTACAGGTTTTACATACTAAGTATGATTATATCAACATTTTTTTGACGAACCTTATGGCAGGAATTGTTTTATCAGTTGTAGGTTTTTTTACAGGAGGTATTATCACTTTGTTAATTTTACTTTGGAATTTTATATTACTATGGATAATTTATGCATCTGTGGTCTCCTCTCATCAGAATATTAATATTATTTTATATTATTCAAAACATCTACCTATAGAAATTTATGCTTTTGCTTTGTTTTCAATTATCGGTTTTAGGGGTTTTAATTTTTATAAAAAACTTATTGGTTCTAATGAGTTAGGTATTAAATTATTTCCAAACATAAAAGAATTACTAATACCTACTTTCTTATTGTTTTTATCATCATTAATTGAGGTTTTATAATACATTTTTTAATGAATACATCTATAAACAAATCATTATCTTTTTTTTCGAAATGCTTAGTATTATATTTAGTTTTACTATTAGTAGAAGGTAAATACAGAATTGATTTTTTAAATAATCATTTTAATTCTAAATATATTAATATTATTAAGTTATCAAGTAATGTTAATATGATTATAACATCTCTTTTTGTTATTTTCATAATTATATTGATTTTAATTATTTGTTATTTTGTAATTGAAATTTTTGATTTTAACATTTCAATGAATTCTGTTATACAGGCTTTTGCTTTGATTACTTTAATTTTCACAGTATTTCAGTTTATAAGATTATTTATAGATTTTACAATGTTAAAACTACCGATCTCTAATCTGATAGATGATAACAGTTTTTTTGCTGAGCTTAAAACGACAAAATGGTTTCATTACATAACTATTTTAGACTATTTAATGATCTTAGTCGGAATATTTGTTTTAGGTTTAGAAATATATATTCAAGAAGAAAAGAAAAATAGTTTTGAAATTTTTTGTATTTCAGGAGTTTTCTTAATTTGCTACTCTGTAATTATGATTTAAAACCCTTTAAATCACTAAGTTAAAATCTATTCATATTAAAGAATGTGTTATCTCGTTTTCTTTTTTTTACTATTATAAAAAGAATTAATAAAGCCAATGTAAACTAATATTTTTTGTTCTCTATTTCTAAATTATTTATTAATCATATTCTTATCAAAAATTAATAATCTTGGAAAATCGTTTGTTTTAATTGATATCAATATTAGAAAAGATGTAATTAAACGTAAATAAAAGTTTCTAAAGAAATTTATATTTTTCTTACGATTTATGTATTAAAAGATATTAAGATTAGTTTTAGAAAAAAACATAAAACAGTGTATCTTTTACACACTTGATAAGTTTCTACACACAATTTTACACACAAAACTTTTATAAAAATAAGTTCTATTTTTTTTATTGCATTGATATTTAGAGCTTTATTATTTTTTATGGCATTTAATTATTCGCGGCATATTTTTTTCTATAAGATAATTGTAAATAATAAAAACAAACATTAAAAAATCAAAATCATGAAAAAATTAATTTTAACAGTAGCAATCGTAGCAAGTGGATTTTCAACTTTTGCTTTTTCAGATAACGTTTTACCAGTAGAAACTATTACAGTTTCTGTAGTTAAAGATTTTAAAGAAGTTGCTTTAGACAAATTGCCAAAAGCTGTAAGCGATGCTATAGCAAAAGACTATTCTTCTTCTACTATTAGCAAAGCTTATGTAAATGATAGCGAACAGTATAAAATAGAACTTAAAACAGCAGAAGTAGAAAGTACTGTTTACATCGATAAAGATGGAAATTGGTTAAAAGAAGCAGACATTGTAAATGATGAGAAAAAGTAGGTTTACCCCCTAAGTTTAGTTAAAAAGGATGTTTTTATATAAAAACATCCTTTTTTTATGCTTCAATTTTAAGATTATACAACCTTAACATTTAACAGATATGTTAAGATTTGTAAGTATAAAATATTTTAAGAAAATTACTTTCTTTAGTTTTTATTTTTTTATTGAAGTAATTCTTTTCCAAAATTTTAGAGTCTTTTAATTTGTTGCATTTTATATTATGATAGAGTACTTTTTACACAGTTTTTTCTGTGTTATACACATTTTTACACATAAAAATAATTAATAAATACACATAAATTATTTTATTTAACTGATAATTAAAGGTTTAATATTATTTATGTTTTTTAATTATTCTCGGCACGTTTATTTCTTTAAGATAAGCGTAATTAATAATTAAAATAATAACTATAAAACAATTAAAATCATGAAAAAATTAATTTTAACAGTAGCAATTTTAGCAGGCGGATTTTCAACTTTTGCAACACCAAACAATATTGTAAAAGCAGAAACAATTTGTGTAGTATCTATTGAAGGTTTTAAAGAAATTGCAGTAGATAAATTACCAAAAGCTGTTTTAGATGCAGTATTAAAAGACTATGCAAAATCAAAAATAAGTAAAGCGTATGTAAATGAAAGTAAGCAGTATAAATTAGAACTAAATACAGATGAAGTTATAAGTACTGTTTATATCGATAAAGATGGAAACTGGTTAGAAGAAACTGATATTATCGATAATAAAGAGAAGTAAAATAATTGGGGAATTTATTTTAACGATCACTTTAAAAAGGATGTTTTTTATAAACATCCTTTTTTTTATGCTTTTTTTGTAATTAAAAGTTATTTAATCTTAATATTTTTGAGCTAAAATTAAAAGCTTTATGAAACAGATACTATTAGTTGAAGATGATATTACGTTCTCTAAAATGTTAAAACATTTTCTAGAACGTAATAAATATGTAGTAGATGTAAGTTTTAATATGCGAAGTGCTTCAGCTCAATTAAAAAAAAATAATTACGATTTAGTTTTTACAGATTTAAGACTCCCAGATGGAAATGGAATAGATTTATTAAAACAAATAAAAGACGAAAACACCAATATTCCTGTTGTTTTGTTAACTAGTTATGCAGAAGTTTCTACAGCAGTACAAGCAATGAAGCAAGGCGCATTCGATTATATTTCTAAACCTTTAAACCCAGATGAAGTGTTAGAGGTGGTTAGCAATGCTTTAGAAATTAAAAAAGAGAACAAAAGTAAGGCTGCTAATACTTCTAAAAAAGAAAATAATACTTCAAACAAAAATAACAATACCAACTCTAAACCTGAATTTGTAAAAGGTATTAGTGCAGAGTCTAAAGTTTTAAATGAATATATAGAACTTGTGGCACCAACTAATATTTCTGTTTTAATAACAGGAGAAAGTGGTACTGGAAAAGAAGTTGTAGCAAAAAGTATCCATTTAAAAAGTACAAGAAGCGATAAGCCATTTATTGCTGTAGACTGTGGTTCTATACCAAAAGAAATTGCTTCAAGTGAATTTTTCGGACACAAAAAAGGTTCGTTCACAGGAGCCATTAATGATAAAATAGGGCATTTCGAAGCTGCAAATGGAGGTACACTTTTCTTAGATGAAGTAGGTAATTTATCTTATGAAAATCAAATACAATTATTGCGTGCTTTACAAGAAAGAAAAGTAAAACCTATAGGAAGTAGTAGTGAAATTATGGTAGATATTCGTTTGGTTACTGCAACAAATGAAGATTTATTAGAAGCTGTTAAAAAAGGAGATTTTCGAGAAGATTTATACCATCGTTTAAATGAATTTTCTATAAAAGTGCCTAGTTTAAAAGATAGAAACGACGATATAATTTTGTATGCAGATTTCTTTCTAGACAAAGCTAACAAAGAATTAAACAAATCTATAGTTGGCTTTTCAAAAGAAGTTTTAACGTTCTTTCAAAGTTATCAATGGCCTGGAAATCTAAGAGAATTATCTAACTTTATAAAAAGAGCCACTTTATTGTCGCAAGAAGATATTATAGATAAAAGTGTTTTGCCAGAAGAAATGCTTCAAGCGCAAAATAATACAAAGGTTCATAAATTTTCTACGAAAGAAAATGAAAAAGAACTTATTATTAGAGCACTAAAAGAAGCTAGTAATAATAAAACACAAGCCGCTAAATTACTACGAATTACAAGAAAAACACTTTATAATAAAATGAAGGAATACAGTCTTAATTAAGATAACTGGTTAAAGATTTTATAAAATTTTCTAAAGCATTTTTAAAGTCTGTAAAGAGTTTATTATCAATGCTTTTTGCGTTTTCAAAAGTTTCTAAAAAAGGCACTATATTTCTTGCGTCTAATTGTTTAAACATACTTAACATAGTATGGCTAATTAGATTAAATGTTTGTAAATCGCTATTTTCTTTTGCTTGTTTTAAAAGTAAAATATTTTTTTTTGTATCTTGTAAAAAAACAGCTAATGTTTTTTTAATGGCTATAGAATCGTTATTTAAAAATGTTTTTAGTGAAGTTATATTAAATTCGTTTGTGTGCTTATCATCATTAATTTTATATGTAGTTTTAGATTTTAAAAAATTAGAGCCAAAAAATTGATGTAAAATATTTTGCAGGTCAATAGCGCGAAAAGGTTTAATTAATACCTCAGAAAAACCACTGTTTGCATAATCGTCTTTAGATAAATGCAACCTTCCTGTCATCGCAATTATTGGCTGATTGTTATATGATTCTTGCTTTTTTAAAGTTTCCATAAAATGGATTCCATTCATTTTTGGAAGTTGAATGTCTGTTAACACAAAATCGTAAGGAATATCGTCAACAGCTTCTAAAGCACTTTGTGCATCGCTAAAAATATAGCTTTTAATAGCATATTGTTTAAGAAAATCTTTTAGTAGTTGCCTTATAGAGGCATCGTCTTCGACTACAATTGCATTTAAATTAAAAATAACTTCTGGCTTTGGACTCTCTGAACTTTTTATAGGCTCACTAGATATCTTTACTGGAATTTTTAGGGTAAATACACTTCCTTTAGAAAGTTCGCTTTTTAAAGTTAACGTACCATTTAATAATTCTGTTAGTTTCTTAGAAATGGTTAAACCTAATCCAAAACCGTTTCGATTACTTTTTTTAGTTGTATCTGCCTGTGTAAAAGCTTTAAAAATAGTTTTTTGCTGTTCCTTAGAAATACCTATTCCAGTATCGTTTACAGAGATTTCTAAAATTTGTTCATTACCATTCATCTTTAAAAAACTCTCTATAGTTATAGAGCCTTGCTTAGTAAATTTACAAGCATTTGTAATTAAGTTTGTTAGAATTTGTTTTATTCTAAAGGGGTCACTAATAATAGAATGGTTTAATTTTGAGCCATGCTTTACAGCAAACTCGATAGGTTTATTTTTAATTAAAGTTTTAGCGCTTAAAGTAACTTCATTAATTAGTTTTTTTAAATCAAAAGGAATAGATTCAAGCAAAGTTTCTCCACTTTCAAGTTTAGAAAATTCCATAAGATCGTTTACCAACTGTCCCATATATTTTGAAGCATTTGAAATATGGTCGATATAATTACTCTCTTTAGTGGTATATTTCGAGTTTTGAAGCAATTCGCTATAACCCGTAATTGTGCTAAGAGGTGTTCGCAAGTCGTGGCTAACCATAGAAATTATTTGTTCTCTATTTTTTAGAAGAGAGGATGTTTTTTCATTGGCTTTTTCTAATTGTTTTCGATAACGCTGGCTTTTCCAAAAATCATTTAAAAAGGTGATAGAAAAAAATATGATTATCAACATACTAAGCCCTGCAGCAAGTAAAATAATGTTTTTACTACGACTTAACGTTTTTTCTCTTTGTTTATTAATACTATTGTTGTAAGCAACAACATCTTTTTCTAAAGTATTTAGTAACTCTTGTAGTTTTCTTGAAATTATCAAATCATTTTCTATTAATTGACTTTCTTTTCTTAGTAAAGATATTCGTTGTTTTAAAGTTTCTTTTTGTGCTTTCTCCAACATGTT
This sequence comes from Polaribacter cellanae, assembly GCF_017569185.1. Taxonomy (NCBI): domain Bacteria; kingdom Pseudomonadati; phylum Bacteroidota; class Flavobacteriia; order Flavobacteriales; family Flavobacteriaceae; genus Polaribacter; species Polaribacter cellanae. The sequence continues at coordinate 3,716,123 of NZ_CP071869.1, forward strand.
TTTGGAGATGGATATTAAAGAATCAATTTTTTTTTTCATCTAGAATAACAGTGTCTTTTTGATATCCGTTAATTATTTTATTATATTTTTCGAACTTTAAACGTGCTTGTAAATTTATAAAAGCAGGGCTTTTTATAATATCGTCCATAGAATCTTTTTCTAAAAGCGAATCTATGGCACTTAATTTATTTATTACAGTACTTATTGGGTCGTCGGAATTATAACTGCGTTTTAAGTTTTTTAAACTAGTAATATTTTTAAGTTTTTTATTGATGATAACCTTAATGCTATCAAAAATAAATTCTTGCGAAGTTTTTTTTGTAAAGTATTTTAACGAATCTATAGTAAGTAATAATCTTTTGTTTTCTTGACTATATTCTTTAAATTTTTTCGAAGAATTTAATTGAATGGCGGCTCTGGCTAAACTCTCGTTTTTATAAATATCTGCAATAAGACTTCCAACTTTTAAAATCTTATTTTGGTCTGTAATATCTTGTCCTTGTATTTTGGTAAAGGTTTTAATTTCAGACAATATCAAAAAACCAAAAACGGTCGCTAAAATACCAATTGTAATATAGCCAGCTAAGATTTTAAAAGTAATTCTATGTTTTGAAGTTTTCATATAAAGATAAGCGAAATTATAAAAATATTTACGTTTCTTTTTATACCTTAAAAACGGATAAGAGTATATTTTGTTGTTTAAATAGAGAATACTTAGAAAGTAAAATAGAATATAAAAAAACTCATTTTTATGTGAGCTGAAAATATTGTTATTTTTAGAAAAAAAATTAAAGCATAGTATAGTTTAATTTATTGCTTATAAAACAGGTGTTTTTTTTAATTCTGTAATTACCTAATATAGAAACAAGGTATTATAAAGTTTTATTTAGATATTAAAAAGAGATTTAGGATACAGTTCTTGTTTTGTTCAATAAATAAAAATCTGCTAAAACTAGTGCAGTCATAGCTTCAATAATTGGTACGGCTCTTGGCACTACACATGGGTCGTGTCTTCCTTTTCCTGTAATCTCTGTTACTTTATAATTAGAATTTATGGTTTGTTGAGAACTCATAATAGTTGCAACAGGTTTAAAAGCTACCCTAAAGTAAATGTCCATTCCATTACTAATTCCTCCTTGAATACCACCAGAAAGGTTAGACTGGGTGGAACCATCTTCATTAAAAACGTCATTATGTTCAGAACCTTTCATTTTCGCACCACAAAAACCACTACCAAATTCAAAGCCTTTTACAGCATTAATAGAAAGCATTGCTTTACCTAATTCTGCATGTAGTTTATTAAAAATAGGTTCACCCAAACCCACTGGAACATTTTGTGCAATACAAGTAATAGTTCCTCCAATTGTGTCTCCGGCTTTTCTAATTTCTTTAATTTTATCAATCATTTTTTCTGCTGAAGCTTCATCAGGACAACGAACAATATTATGTTCAGTTTTAGAAAAATCTAAATCTTGATACGGTTTATCAATAAAAATATTGCCAACAGAAGAAGTAAAAGCGTTTATACGAATATTTTTAATTAGTTGTTTTGCCAAAGCACCAGCTACAACCCAATTTGCGGTTTCACGCGCAGAACTTCTTCCACCACCTCTGTAATCTCTAACTCCGTATTTTTTATCATAAGTATAATCTGCATGAGAGGGTCTATACACATTTGTGTTATGGTTGTAGTCTTTACTTTTTTGATTGGTGTTTCTTATAACAAAACCAATAGAAGTTCCAGTTGTTTTTCCTTCGAAAATTCCTGATAAAAACTCTACAGTATCTGGTTCTTTTCTTTGAGTAACGATTTTAGATTGCCCAGGTTTACGTCTGTTTAATTCTTCTTGAATCGCATCAAAATCAACTTCTAAACCCGCAGGAAACCCATCTATAACTCCACCAATAGCAGTTCCATGAGATTCACCATATGTTGTTACTTTTAATAAGTTTCCAAAAGAATTAAATGACATTGTTTTTGCTTTTATTTAGATTACAAATATACTAAAGTGATTATTAGAATATTTGGTTTTTCTTTATTTATAATGATTTCTATATCTTTTAGTGGTAAAATAGTTGTTGATAATGAATAAGATAGATTGATAAAATAATTATATTCAAATAAGATAAAAAATAATAGCTTTTTTCTTTTATAGAGTTAAAAAAGCTTTATATATTTGCATCCGCATTCAGGGAATACCTGATAGACTTCTGGAGAAATGGCAGAGTGGTCGAATGCGGCAGTCTTGAAAACTGTTGACTGTAACAGGTCCGGGGGTTCGAATCCCTCTTTCTCCGCTAAGAAATTTAAACCCTTGTATATTCAAGGGTTTAAATTTCTTAAAAATATTAATTAGGGCTCTTAGCTCAGCTGGATAGAGCACCTCCCTTCTAAGGAGGCGGTCGAAGGTTCGAATCCTTCAGGGCTCACTTAAACTCTTGTTAACCTTTTGGTTTTCAAGAGTTTTTTGTTTTTAAAGGATCGAATAGCGGAGACTTAATTTATCTAATAAAATATAAAGACTTTTGTAGATTTGTTTATAGTTTGAGCTAATATAATCTCTGGGATTTCTGTTTCATTTTTTTGTACTACTTTTTTAAGAATATTTACAATAATGTTTTTTATTTTGATTTATAATAGGTTTTATTTATAACAGTTAACCCCCTATAATACTTTTTACTTTAAGGGAAACACCCCCAAAAAGGCGAAAAACCTACGGGAATAAAGGCTTTAAAGTAATTTTACTAAAAACAAAGTATTGAAACATCTTGACTATAAAGGTTAATTTACTGGAATTTTTGTACCATTGGCAACAAAAAAAACCACTACTTGCTACTAAAACAAAGGTATAATAATAAATTTAAGTTGAAAAAACACCATTTTAATTTAAGAGATAAAAACGCGTTTTTTATTACCTAAATATGAAGTGATACTTTTTTTAGGTTTTTGTGAAAAATGCTGAAAAGCTAATTAATAAAAGGTTTTTGGGAGTTTGTTAGTAAATAATCGCACCTAAATAGTATTAATAGCTTTAACCCGCATTATGCATTAGGAATAAACAAAAGGAGGACTTAAATTATTAATTTGGGAGAATAATCCGTCCATCCAAGGTCTTTTTTTAGTGTTCAAAGCAATCTTTAACACCTTTCTGTTAGCATGATTTACTGTCCAAGCTCCTAATGCAAAGCAATAGACTTTTAGGGTTTTTAAAGTTGCTCGATTATGATGATTTAAGGCAAAATGCCTAAACAAACTCATTAGGTTATAAGCCACCATAATGAATCTAAAGGAAGCCTCAGTTGCCCAAAAATTCTTTAAACAAAAGTTGTCCAATCCAAAGTCTTCTTTGAGTTCTTTGATTCTGTTTTCACAATCAGCTCTGGTGTTGTAGATATTCCAAACTTGGTCTAGGGGTAAATCTAGATTAGTTACATAGCAACTAAAACGATAACCAGGCAGATCATCAAAGAGTAATTTCCCTGCTGCTTTTGGACGATCTTCTACTTTCTTTTTTATGACAATATAGCGCCTTGACTTACCATCTGTATGGTTAAAAATCATCTCATTAAGCTCAATTCCTTTTGTGAGCTCTATCCAATTATCCAAACTCCAAACTGTATTTTTTATATTTGGATACATACGTGCTGCCATAATGTAATTGAGTTGTTTGCCTTCTAGATAATCTAATAAATCTTGTGTGTAAAAACCACTATCTGCACGAACTAAACCAACTCTTTTGTCCTTTAAAGCTTCATTGAAGGTTTCTTCCATAAACTCTTTACAGCTACTACTATCTGCTGTATTGCCTGGTCTTAACCAAGCATTGGCAACCATTCTGGTTTGGCTCACAAAGGCCATTAATGGGTGATGTGAGTTCCTGCCTTTTTTATTGGGATTATAACCTTTTGCGCTACCTTGTTGCTCTCCATATCTTGTAATAACTGTGCTATCAAAATCTATAGTTAAGTTGTCAACATCTAATTGCTTGAAAAACCAATGTTGCAACTTTGGAAATACTTCTGTATTGCGCTTTTGAGAAAACTTGCCAAAAAAACGACTATAGGTACTTTGTGAAGGCATACGATTCCATCCAAAAATTTCTTGCAATGCGCTATCATAACGTAACCAATCACAATGGATATAACGAGAGGCTCCTGTCCAAATACTCAACCAAAAAGCTTCAGTTATATGTGCAGGATTATAACCCGCATTAGAGCTTGGTTGAGGTAAATCTAATTGTGCTAGTTGTTCTCTAATTTCTGTTTGATCAATAAAACGCTTCATTAAGCTCATCCCTCCAAAAGGGGTGACTTTCTTACTTGAATACTCTATAGGGAGATTAACCATTTGGGTTATGTGTTAAATTCACTGTAAAGCTAATAATCGTAATCGTTTATACAAAATTTTAAATCATCTATTGCATAATTCAGGTTTAACTATATTTTAAAGATTAATCAATAGGTTAAATGTAAGAATATCAGCAATTTAAAAATAAGTATACTAAATTTTAAAAGATTAGGTGTGAAGCTTATAATTATTTAGGTGTTAAAATTAGGTGTGAATATGATTCTCTATTTTTTATAATACCTTTCTATCGATTTATAATTAAATGATGTAACGTTAAATAATGCAATTAGTGCTATACGGTAGCATTCACTTACTGTATTAGTTACTTTTTCCACAAACTCAAGATTTAACGTTTTATTTGATTCTCTTTGATAGAACTCTTTTATAAGCTCTTCGTATTTTGATGCTTCTACAAATATTTCAAATGAAGATAATACAAATTCTTTTTTAAGTTTTTTATCAGTACAAAATTCATCAATAGTTAATAATACAATTTCAACTTGATCTATATTAAATGGTATTAATGAAATTTGACCGTAAATAGAGTTATGAATATCATTTCCTTTGTATAATTCTTGACTTATTCCTGCATGATTATCTTCTATTAAATCACGTAATGACACTTCAAATAACTTCGAAATTTTCTTTGCCATACTCATTGAAAGTTCATTCCTGCCAAGTTCTATTTGGCTTATAGCACTTCTTGTAACACCTAATTTTACTGCGAATTCAGACTGTGTCAGGCTGTATTTTTTTCTAATCTCCCTTAAAATTAAACTCATTTCTTTGCTATTTAAAATAAAAATGTATATTTGTAGTGTCAAAATGATATTTAAAGTGTCAAAACTAACATTTACTACCATGCAAAATAACGAAAATATTATTAAAGTAGGAAACGCATTACCACATGGTTCTAAAAAACTAATTGCAGAACGTACTAATGTTACCCAAAAAACGGTAGGCGATTTTTTTAAGTGCAAAACGAAATGTAGAAGTACTACATATTTAAAAATTATGACTGAAGCAGTTAATATATTAAAGGAACTACAGGATAAACATTTAAAAGCTCAAGCTTTATTAAGCCTAAATAAAAAGTTAGCTGATGACATAAATAATCTATTCCAGTAATTAATGATAGGTTTTGTACCATATAAAGAAATATTAAGCTACGGAATTAGCGTTAATACCTTAAAAAACGGTTTATTTAACTTCCGTAAAGGTAAATCTCCATCATGGGAAAATATTAAAGATGCAAAAGATAAGCGTAAAATATTAATAAATTTAGATACCATACCAAAAGGAACGCGTACAAAATACAATATTCCAACCTCCGAAGATTACAAGAAACTACAAAGCAAAGATTTTTCAAATAATACAACCTTACTTGATGGGCCCAATGCAGAATACCTATTAAATGCCTACTCAAAAAACTATCAACAATACATAAACATTTATTGGAATAGATTAGCTTATTCATCAGATAAGCAAAATGAATTAGCAATACCTTATGCAAAAGAACACGCTTACTGGTTAGAAATGATTCATTTAACTGGCACTTTAGAAAAGGCAACTTATGGTAGCATTAAAAGAATGTTTAAAATTCATTTAGCACTTATCAAAAAAAGTGAAATTATACTACAATCAGAAGTAAGAAGTGCCATTCATTTTAAAGTAAAATTAACTGCTTTACGAAAAGCTTTATTAAAAGGCGAAACTGGTTTAGATGTTATTATTAACAATAGTTTAAAGCCAAATGAAGCAAATGTAAAAATAACAGATTTTCATAAAATGTTACTGCTTTCTTACTTACAATACGAGCAAATTTATTCTTATAGAGTGGTTACCGATTTAGTAAACCATCATTGCGAACTAAAAGGACTTCAAACAATTTCAGAAAGCTCTGTTAAGCATATTATGACGACTGATAACCAATTTAGAACGTTGGTAGATTCTTACAGATATGGTAAAAAATACTTTAGCGATACTATTTTACCTCATACAGTTAGAAATGTTACACAATTTCCTGCTAATGTATGGATGATAGACGGAACGCCGATGCAATTTTATTGTTGGAATTCAGACCGCACCAAGCAAGTAAGAATGTATTTATTTGCAATTATAGATGTTTGTAGTCGCAAAATAGTTGGTTTTGATATTGGTTATTCAGAAACTCGTTTTAACATCTTAAATGCGTTAAAATTAGCAGTTATGAGTGAGGGGTATTTACCCTCTCAAATAGTTTCAGACAATTTTAGTGCAGGAAAAACCGAAGAAATCATTGATTTAAAAAATCAAATGGCAAAATTAGGCGTTTCATGGCGTAATTCTAAAGTAGGTAATGCGCAAGATAAGAGTTATATAGAACGCTTTTTTGGTACGTTCCAATCTGTAGAATGTGCTTTATATGAAGGATATATAGGCGAAGGAATTACAAGTAAAAGGAATAACAGGCCTAATGCAGAATTTCTGCAAAAAATGGCAAAGAAAAACGGTTTGTTAATGCCTAACGAAATGAAAAGCCAAATTGCTACTATGATTGCAAAATATAACGAGCGTTCTATTGGTGGTCGCAAATCGCCTAATGAGGTTTGTAGTTCTTTTGATAAACCAAATGCAGTTCCTATGGATGCTGTTAGAACCGCCTTACTATTTTGGAGCAAAACCAGTACTACTATAAAGCGTGGTATGGTTAAGTTTAAAGTAAATAAAGTACAACATACATTCGAGATAAAAGAACACCAAACAAAGGCAGAATTACAAGGCAAAAAAGTAGCAATTCGCTACAATGAAAATGATTTAGATTGGATAATGTTATTTGATTACAACACAGATACTGCTATTTGCGAGTGTAAAGCTTCTATAAAAGCTGAACTTTTAGCACCAGAAGACCCAAAAAGTAAAGAAGTATCAAATATTATAAAATCCGAAGCCAAAAAGAAAAGTTACCACAACTATTTAAAGAACCAAACGCAAAAAATCATTGACAAAGGTTTAGAGCATGAAAATGAAGACAATTTAGAGCTTGTACATCCGCTATCATTACAAAAAAATCAAGTGAACACTAAAGAAAGTGAAGACTTTTTAGAACTCTATTACAATGAAAATGGTATTACAAAAGATGCTGAATATCAACTAACAAAAAAGCCAATTAAAACAATATTACACTCTGGTGTAAAAGATTTTGAAGAACTATTAATAAAAAAGAGTTCTTCATAAAAAGAACTCTTTTAAAATTGATATAAAGCAATATATCAAAATAAGTGTATTAATCTCAAAGCAAAAGTATGAAAAAACAAGTAATTCAGCAAGAAGTAAAAACGTTAGTTGAAGCGTTTTTAAAAATCAAAGAAGTAAGTCAGAATAAAATGGCTGAAATGTTGGGCGTAAGTCCTGCAACGATTACCAATTTACTAAATGAAAATTGGGAGAAACTAAATCAAAGTATGCTTTTAAAAATTAGAAGTTTTTTTGATACTAAAGAATGGGTTGCCATAGAAACCGCCAACTTTAGCACCATACAAAAGAGTTGCAACGAAGCTAAAATGTTGCATAAAATGGTTGGTATTATAGGTTATGCTGGAGCAGGTAAAACGTTGGCTTTACGCAATTACTATAACAACAATAGTAATACCTATATGGTAACGTGTTCAAGAGCTATGAGAACCAAACAATTTTTAAATGAAATTTTAAAGGGTTTTGGTGTTAATTTTTTGTCTTCTGATTTTGAAATGACTAAACGAATTATAGATGAAATGAATAAAAATAGCGGTACGCTTCTAATTATTGATGAGGCAAGTAAACTGTCAGAAAACGCTTTAATGTACATACAAGACATTTGGGATGGTGTAGAAGATAATGCAGGTATTGTTTTAGCAGGTGTAGAGTATTTGTACACAAATATTAAAAAGGCTTCTGATAAAAACAAAATTGGAATGCCCGAATTTTATAGTAGAGTAAGTTATTGGCAAAAATTAAACACACCTACGAAAGCAGAAATTAACACCATTTGTGAGCATAACAATATTACTGATGAAAAGTTAAAAAGAACACTTTACAGAGGTGCAAACTTTCGATTAATAAGAAATGCAATACAGAATTTAAAAACCATTTAAACCTAATTAAAACAACATTTAAAAGCTAAAAATTATGAGCGTACATATAGATACAAAAAACAAAAAAATAGTAGTAGAAATAGAGTATGATTTTCAACCTCAAGAAGACGTAACCTTAATAAGAGATTCAATTTTAGATTTAATTACACAAAGAAAAGAAGATTTTAATGATACCGAAACAATTTTTTGGGCGATTCATCTTGTAAAACAATTAGAGCTTAATGACGAACAATTAAAAAGGGCTTTTGCTGAACCTACAAGGGTATTAGAAGATTTAACAGCATTGAAGAAAAAGCATTTTGAAACTACAGAAGAATTACGTGTTTTGAAAGAAACACCACCAAAAGAATATTGGCAAAAAATACCAAATTTAGTAAAGAATGATTTAATTGAAATAGCTTCAAATCAATAATAAATACAATGAAAGAACTAACAATATACGGTCAAATAGGTAGAGAAATTACAGATGAAAGTTTTCTACAGGAATTAAAGAAAGTCCAGGGCGATTTTACTTTAAAAATAAACTCTCCTGGTGGAAGTGTTTTCCAAGGTTATGCAATCTATAATGCTTTAAAAGAACATAAAGGAAACATAACCGTTCATATAGATGGTGTAGCGGCTTCTATGGCTTCTGTTATCTGTTTGGCAGGTAATAAAATTGTAATGGCAAAAAATGCTATGTATATGATACATAACCCTACAATGAGCGCTCAAGGAGATAGTAAAGAAATGAAAAAAAGTGCTGATTTATTAGATAAAATAAAAAGCATTTTAATTGAGGCTTATTTTGAAAAAACAAGTATCAAAAAAACCAAGCTTTCTAAAATGCTTGATAAAGAAACGTGGTTAAATTCTGATGAAGCTTTAAAAAATGGTTTTATTGATGAAGTTAAAAATAATGTTTTAACAAAGAAAGTAAACAGTTTAGCAAACAACCCTAGCGAAATATTCGCCTGTTATGTAATTAATAAATCCGAAAATATGAACAAAGAAGTTTTAAAGTTATTAGACCTAAAAAAAGGTGCTAGTGATGAAGAAATCGTTAAAGCAGTTAAGAAACTGAAGAAACAAAAAAAGAAAGAAAAGAAAGGCGAAAAAGCTACAAAAGAAAGTATTGATGCCATATTAAATATGGCTGAAAAAGAAAAGAAAATTACGCCAAATTTAAGAGGACATTTTGAGAAAATGTTGAATTTAGATTATTCAGGAACCAATGATTTAATTAATGAAATGATAGGTATTAAAATTCCAATATCCGAAATGTTAGTTAGAGGTTCTAGTGCTAAAACACCAATTGAAAAAGATAAAAGTAAATGGGAACTAGACGACTACAGAAAATACGCTCCAAATGAGTTAAAAAGAAAACCAAAGTTGTACCAAGAGCTTGTAGCTAAAGCATTTCCAGACGAACAATAATTAATACGAACATAAATATTTTAAAAAAATTATCAATGGCAACATTAAAAAAACAAATTTGGGTAAAACACTTAATGAAAAACTTTTACCCTGAGTATTCTTTTTTGCAGTTTGCAAAAGATTTTTCTCCATTAGTAGAGTATGACAAAATCACAATGACAGAAGTGGGAATAGATCCCGAAGTATTAATCAATAATACAACGTATCCAATAACGGTAGCAGAAAGAACTGATACTGCTCTTGAAATTACGTTAGATTTATTTGAAACTGAAAACACACTTATTAGAAGACCGGAAGCTGTAGAATTAGCTTACGAAAAGTTAGAAAGTGTACTTTATGGTCATAAAATGAATTTAAGAACAACAACTGCAAAAAAAGCAGCTCATGCCTTTGCACCAAATTCAGAAACTACATTTACTCCAGTAATTGAAGCAACAGGAGATGATAATGGCGACGGTTTTAAAAGATTAACTGTAAATGATATTCTATTATTAAAACGTAGGTATGATGATTTAGACATCCCAAAAGAGGGTAGATATTTAGTACTAGACCCTAAACATACAGAAGATTTAATAAAAATTGATTTAAAATCATTCAAGGATATAACAGATTTTTCAAAAGGAAATCCTAAACGTTTTGCAGGTTTTAATATGTTAGAGTTTACAAAAAACCCTAAATATACAAATGCATTAGTTAAAATTCCTTTTGGTTCTATTACAGCTGGTAACCATAGTAGTTTCTCATTCCAAAAAGACGAAGTAATGAAAGCGGATGGTAGTGTAAAAATGTATGAAACAAAAGACGACCCTAAAGAACGTGCAACAATTGTAGGTTTTGATAAGCGTTTTGTTGCTTTACCAATCAGAAACAAAGGTATAGGTGCAATTGTATCCGTTCCTGTATAAAAAGTACACCCTACAGTAAAAAAGCTTCTCACGGTAATTATAGCCCCTGCAAAGGGGCTTTTTAAATTTAAAAAAATATGGTTTTAGCAATGAATTGTAAAATTACTTTTCCATCTACTGATGTACATTCAGAGATTTATTTTTTAAGAAAAATAACTTCTGTACATATAGAGAAAAGTTGGAAACGTTTAACAGATATAGCAGTAATAACCTTACCAAGAAAAAACGCTAGTGTCAAAAATCAAAATGGCACAGATTTTAGTTTTTTTGGTGTCTATAAACTCATAAGAAAAGGCGACCCAGTAATTATAGAATTAGGCTATAATGGTGTCTTAAACAAAGAGTTTATAGGTTATGTAACGGAAGTTATAGACGGAGTACCTTTAGTAATAAAATGCGAAGATGAAATGTACCACCTAAAAAGAACGCCTGTTAATATTGCATTACCAAAAATAACATTGGAAAAATTGTTGAAAACAATATTGCCAAAATATGAAATTGAAGCTTTAGAAATTGAGATTCCACCAGTTAGATTTCCAAAAACTACAGTTGCGCAAGTACTCGAGTATCTAAAAACTGAATACAGTTTATATAGCTATATGAAAGCTAGAACTTTGGTTTGTGGGAAAATATATGCAGATGATTTTGAAGTTGAAACTGTTAATCTTCATTTAGAAAAAAATATAGTAAATGAAGATTTAAACTATACAACAAAAGAAGACATCTTAATACGTATAAATGCAGTTTCTAAACTATCTAACGGCAACACTGTAAAAGTTATTGTAGGCGATAAGAATGGTGTAGAAAAACAACTTTCTTACTATGGTATTGAGGTTGAAGCTGAATTAGAAAAATTAGCAATTTTAGATTTAAAAAAATACAAAGTAAATAAGTTTACTGGCTCTATAACTTGCTTTGGTAGTCCTAAAATAGAACACGGTATGAAAGTTCAATTACAAAGTGAAGTTTATCCTGATAGGGTTGGTTTATATTATGTAGAAAGTACTGTAATTGATTATTCAGAATCTGGCTTTAGGCGAAAAGTAAATTTAGGAGAGAAAGTAGTTACATAATTTTTTATATATTTGCTCAACGCTTCTCGACTTTGTTCTTGAACCACGTTAAATCAAGTCATTTTAAGAGTTGGACTGTAGTTCCTTCAAACTAAAATACTTGATTTTTTTTTGTCTTTTTTTGGGTTTGAATAGTATTATTTAGTTTTAACTAATGGTATTATGTGGTTTTGGCGATTATATATTTTTCAGCCAATAATTTACAGCAACAATTTGTGTATCAAAATTATCGCCGTCAAATAAATCTAAACGATTAATATAACCTTTATTTCTAAAGATTTATATTCATTTCTGTCACTTGTTTATGTAACGTGAACAGTCGAATATGTTAATTTTTTATTGAAATATTATCTATTTAAAGCTATTTTGTTCAAATAATAGTAATGTTTATGAACATACTTTTTACCTAATTAATGAGAATTTTTCGAAGAAAGAAGTAAGGTTATTTTTTTATTTACTCTTTTATAAATTTTTTGATATAAATTTTATTACCAACGTTAAGTTTTAAAATATAAACCCCTTTAGATAAGTTTTTAACCTCTAATATGTTAGAGGTGTTTAGCTTCCTTTTTAGGACTAATTTTCCTAAATAGTTATAAATATTAACTATTGTGTTTGATGTGTTTGCTGGAAGTACAATAGTTAAATTTGTTGATGCTGGATTTGGATGTATGTTAAAGTTACTAATATCTATTTTAGGTTTTGTATTTAGAACATGTGTCTTATTGGCTGTTTTAGTAGTTGCAGGAAAATCATAATTATTGTAAGTAGAAAAAAATGTATTTCCAAATTTGTTAGCAGCCAAACCAAATAGCATAGAAGAGTAATCTACCCCTTGAATTTCGTTAGGTTTCCAAGTTATTTCGTCTAAACTATATCTCCATAAAAGAGTTTCTCCTGTTGGGAGATTGTACAGCCCTCTTGTGCCAGATAACATTTGAATTAAATCATTTTTTACAGTTGCGTCTGTTGGTAAAAAACCTGCAATAATATGAGGAGAAACAACTTTTGCTGGATGATTATTTATGTCATCTGCATGATAACCAATAGTTGTGTAAGCTGTATTACCAATAGTTGTAGGAGAACTTCCAGCTCCTAATCCCCATTCATAATTACTAATATGACCTGTAGGATAAGAACTTTGAATTTTTGTATAATATAGCTTATCTGCGGCTAAGCTGTTAGACATATAGGTTTTATATACAGTACTGTTATGCGCCCAAGGAACTAAATAAAAAGGAAACTGAATTACAAAATTTGAACGGAAACTATTCGTCGAGTTGTAATCTGATAATATTTGGTATCCCCAATAATTTGCATAGGCAAAATTACTTAATTGAGTCCAAACATTCCAAGCAGTTGTTCCATTTCCTAGTGAGTTTCCTTCAGATTTTTTTGCTAAATATGCAACTATCATATACTCGTTAAATGGTTTTGCAGAAGAACCTTGCCCATTTCCTAATGCATTTTGCTCTAACCAAATAGAACCAGTTGTTGGATTATCTATTGCAGAAACCCAATTTACAGATAAAAAAAGTTCATTAGCATAAGTAGCAATTTGTGTGTTATTACTAAAGTATTTCTTTGCAAACAAGGCACCTGTTGTTAATAATGCAGTGTCAATTGTGCTATATTCAGAATTCCAAGCCTGTGCACCAGTATTTATATCTAAAAAATGTCTATAATACCCTTTATTGTTTCTATCTGGAGTAAAACCTGTGGTATATCCTAAAATAGTTTTTAAAGTTTCTATTGCTTTTGTTTCAGCATCTGTAATATAACCTGCTTTGTCTGCTATACATAATGCAATAAGGCCAGTGCCAACATTAGCAGCAGAAATCGGGTGATAATCAGACCAGCCTGTTTTTATAATTTTTGCATCTCTATACATTCCATTTGGTAATCTCATAGATTCGTACAACTTACATGTATTTTCTAATAATTGATCTATTGTAATTTGGCCAATTGTTTTTTGACTGAATATTAAAATTTGTAAAATAGTAATTATTACTATTTTTTTGTAGTGTATTTTTTTCATTTTTAGGGGTTTTTAAGTCAATTATTTTTTAAATAATTATTTCAATATTATTTTTTTCTGAATTTAATGTTTTAATAAAGTTTTTCGAATCTAAAACAGCACCTCCTTTTCTATATTGATTTTTTTGATATTCAAAATCGATATTTTTACCATTTACTGTTATTTTCTTTGGATGATATTCCTCTTCTTGCACAGAAAAATGAATAGTTAAAGGAAAACCTTTATAATTAATAGCGGCAGACAAACCATTAAAATCTTTAGGAAGTACTGGATCTATAATTGTTTTGCCATATTCTGTACGAAGACCTAATAAATGCCAAACTAAAAGCCCCATATAAATTCCTGGACCACTAGAGTAAATTCGCCAACCACCTTTTAAAGTTATTTTACCTTCTTTTAGTGCTTCATAACGTTCATCGGCTTCATATCTATTTTTAAATGTAACGTCAGAACTACTGTAATAACAGTTAGATTGTCTAAAATCTCCACAAGAAACAATTTTATTATATGCAATTGGGTTGGCTTGTCTTAAAGCTTTTACAAATGCAGTTGCATTACCAACTCTTGCTTGTGTTTCTGCATAACGTAAGTGTGCATGCATATACATAATACCTATTTCTCTACCAAAAAAACTACTACTTTCTGCTCTTTGAAATATGGTTTGAATACCACCATTATATTTTGGAGGTCTGTTCATTAAACGTGCACCATCTGGTCCTTTTAAATGTTTTTCAATTAAATTTAAATGAAATTGGGCTTGTTCTTTTGTGAAAATACCACTGATAATTCCTCTAATCATTGGTAACAAACGATACTGAATATTTGTTTTTGTGTCTGAAGGATGCAGTAGCAAACTAATGCTATTGTCATCTTCAATTAAACCATGACCCGCAACAATATTGTCTTTAATTAAGTATTTATTAAAATCTGCTTTTATATTAGAACAAATATTTTTTAAGCGTGTTTCTTTTTTATGGTCTCCAATTAATTGATATACTTCTGTAAAGTTAGAAAATGCTTGGTAATTTAGCTCAACTGTCCAGCTAGAGATTAGTTTTTCTGCCAAATCTTTGCTTGCGGGCTGCATAGAATCATTCCAATCTCCACCACCAAAAGGCACAAAAGAAGTATTAGGAATAAAGGAGTCTACTAGCATATCTATAAGCCTTTCTACATGTTCTAAAAGTGATGTTTTTTCAGCAGTTTCTTTTCCTTTTTCATTATAATAAGGAAGTATTTCAGATAAAAATTCTGCATCTCCTGTTGCTTTTATATAATTTCCTAAGGCAATAATACACCAATGATGAATATCTCCATGAGAAGAACCTGCTCTAATTTCAGAAAAACTATCAAACATCCACCATTGTGGCCAACCACCATCTGTATTTTGGTTAGAGAATATAATTTTTAATATTTCTTTTGCTTCATCGTACTTTTCTGTACATAAAAGTAATTCAAAAGGTCCTTGTGTTGTGTCTCTTGTTCCCCAAGCAGCTCCATCAAATTGCTCTAAACCGTGTGGTGTTAATAAATGTGTAAGTGCATTAACTCCATACCAAGGTAAAATTTCTTGTAATATAGAAATATCTTTATTATTTCCTTTTAGAGAAAGGTTAGAAGATAAATGATTCCAATTTTCCTTGGCATTTTTACAATCTAAAGTAAACTGTGTATCAGTGTTTTTTATGTTAATAAAATTAGAGGTTTTTACAACTTCTCCTAAGAAACTGATACTAAAATTAGAGGTTTCTTTTATTGAAATATTAAAGAATGAACCACCATGTTTTTTCCCATCATTATAAAGGGTTTCACTTCCAGTAATTTTATAATTTACTTGGTTACTTTGTATTCGAATTCTAAATTGTGCGTTTGGAAATTTACTTGCTATTTGACTTTCTTTATTCGGTTTTGCTACAAATTCTTCTGGGTTTTCTTCCTGAATTTTCCAATCTATAGCCTCGTCTAAATTGTTGGTAACTAATATACTTACTTTAGAGCCTGTTAGCACTTTAAAGTCCATATTAACCTGTGGTACATCTTTAGATGTCCAAGTTCTTATTTGAAAACAATGGCTTTTAAATTTATAGATCCATCTACAGTGATTTAAACCCATTTCAAAGGCAGAAGGAATCCCTAAAAGATATTTTTTATCTTCAATTTCTACAAAAATTCTTTGTCCCGTTTCTACTTCTAAATTAAATTGACTCGAAGAGAGTGATAAAAAACGATTGAAATTGGTATTACCTTGTGTTATATGAGAGTTGAAAACACCACATGCGTAAGAAGTGGTAGAAACAATACTTTCATCTGGAGTATAACCAGCTTTTGCTTGCATAATATGTCCATGTGGGCGATCTACTAATATTTCTTTTTCTTTTAATACTACGTGATTATTTTCTTCATAGAAAAAGGATAATAATTGATTGTCTTTATATTCTAAATGGCGTTTTTCTTTACTGAAGTAATGATTTAATTCTTCTAAACCTAAATAATGTACAGGTAAAAAAATAGCAGCATTAAAGATGTTTTTGCTGGGTTTAAAAATGTTTTCTTTTTTTTGAAGAATGGTATTCTCTTTAAACTCATTTATAACATTAGGCAAAAGGTCTAAATCTTTTTCTGTTGTAGCTTCTGGGTGATTTGAAACATATTTTCCAATAAAAACACTATGGTGTGTTTCATTCTTTTTTAACAAAAATGGTTTTTCTTGTAAAGCAACAATGGCTAATTCTCCAGAACATTCTCCGTCTAATTTTTCTTTCAATAAACTTTCTGGAACACCAGTTTCTCTATAATTTTTTCCGTAAAATTGAATACCATCTGTACTTGCAGATGCTGCTTTATTTTTACAAGTTAAAAGTAACCAAGGTGTTTCTTCGCTTGCTTTAAAGTTTTGTCGGCAACAAACAACAGCTCCATAATTACTGTCTTCTAAAATACGTCTTTCTAAATATTGACTAACGTAATATTCGTTTACCAAAGCATTAGAGACTTCTTTTAAACCCACATCTTGTATATAAATTACATCTAATTCTAAAACTGTATCAGAGGTGTTTTTAGTTTCTAAAGACCATTGCCAACTTAAACTTTTAGAAGATAATTGTAATGTACATTTATAAGAAATAGTACCCCAAATACCTTCTGCTATAAAAGAGTTTTTATTTATAGTAAACGTACTATTGCTTTCTGGTCCTAAAATTGCTTTATATGAATAACCATTTGTTTTTTTTCTTAAATATAAATTCGCTCCAACTTTAGAGAATAAAGAGGTTTCTTTTAAGCTAATTCTTATAGGAGTTGCTTTTATACTTTTAATTAAACCATTCTCTAAAAACTGAAAAGAAAGACCTTTTGAGTTTTCTATATTTAAATTATTATTTAAAGGCATAACTTGTTTTTTTTTATTTTGGAAAATTATATGTTAATTTCTTCTTGCTCTTGCTCTTGCTCTTGCTCTCTTTTTTCTATAGCAGCTTTAATTTCAAAAGACCTTTTTTCTGTTAAAGGATACCTTAAAGTGAATAAAAATGAAATAACACAAAGAATTAAAGGCAACCCAATTTCCACAGCTCTCATCATTAAAAGTGTGTAAGGAGATTGTTGATTAAGAGGCATTACTTGCAGTTTTATATCTTTAATAGCTGTAAAAAACTCATCTAAATTGGTTGTTTGTAAATCTTTAAGTTGATGATTAATTTCAGATAAATTTGTAACAAGATTTTTATAATGTTCTGTACTATTTTTATTTGTTGTAGCTTCTTTCTTTAAATGATCTAATAATAATGCACCATTTAACTTGGCTCTGGTAAGCTCAATTTTCGAAAAAGATGAAATATTTTTATTCGCAACCATTTTAAATTTTGAAGTTGCTTCTTTATAATCTAAAATAGAATGCTCCTTTTCTAAAGTATTTTTTATCTTTTTTATATTTTTTGTAGCAGTTAGATATAAGTCTTTCTTAAAGTTTTTTTCTGCTTCTGTTGCTTCTGTGTTTTCTGCTATTTTAGTTTTTAAATTATTTAGAGTAATTAAATAATCATTAACATCCGCTATATTTTCTTTGTAAAGTGTATTTAAATTTTCTTGATATTTTACAAAAGTTAATTTTTGAGATTCTTTAACAAATGCGATGTTTTTTTCAATTTTATTTATGGAACCTTTAAAGTCATCTACTTTTATTACTTGTGTTTCATCAAATTGAGTAAAAACAATTAACAAACCAGCCACAAAACTTGCCAATGCAGTTCCCATTTTTATAAACCACCAAAAAATGGAATAATAGCTACCTTCCGATTTTCTATTTGTTTTTAAATAATCTTCGTCGCAAATATCACCCACCATAGAAGAACCTAAAGTAAAAAAGAACAACATTCCTACAGATAATAAAATAGTTGGAATTATTATTAAATAGGGAAACTCATGATTATAACAAACAATTTTAGATAATTGAGCCAAAAACATTAAACCTATTGCAATTAATAGTGTTTTTCTTTTACCAACTTTGGGGCTTAACCAATTTAATGGAAAAACAGCCAGTAAACCTGTAATTGCCCAAATAGTTCCGTTGATTCCTAATAGGGTAGAAGCTACTTCTTTGTTTCCATCAAAAATGTAATAGATAGGAATATAATAGCCTAATAAGTTTACAAAATTAAAACCCATTGCCAACGTAAAAACAATGGCTACCAATCTAATAAATGTTTTGTTTTTAAAGGTGTGTTTTATGTCTTTCCAAAATGGCGTTTTTTTTTGTTTTTTAACCTTTTTAAAACCTGGTTCTTTTACAGTAAAAAACCACCAAAAAGAAAGTGGAATTAAAATAACAGCTACTAACATAGAAACATACTTCATTCCATCTGCTTCGTTACCATCTGCACCCTTAAAATATTCCATATTTGCCAAAGCAAAAAGCCAGGGAGTACTCATTGCAAAAAGGTTTCCTAAAAAACTTTTTGCACTAAATAATCTTGTTCTTTCATGATAATCTGTAGACATTTCCATGCCTAAAGCACCATGAGGAATTTCAAAAATTGTACAAGCTGTAAAAAAAATTAAAAGCCAAAAAAGAATATAACCTAATTGAAACCATTGAAAACTCTCTTCTGTAGAAAACCATTCATGTACCAATTTACCATCTGGAATCCACCACATTAACACAAAGCTAATAGCAACAGCAATTCCTCCAATTAATAAAAAAGGTCTTCTTCTACCCCAAGGTGTTCTAATATTGTCTGAAAAATGTCCAACAATTGGATCCGAAATAGCATCCCATAAACGAGGTATAATTAATATTACTCCAAGCCAAAGCGCACTTAATCCCATACTAATGTTTCCAATAAGCCCCATTAATTGGCCTGCAATATTAAATAATGCTATGGGAATAATACCACCAAAACCATAAGCAGCTAATTGTAAAAAAGGAATTTTGCTATCTTTTTTTACAGGTGGGTGATTTTGTGGAGAATTACTCATTTTTATATTTTTTTTGTAACTAATTTTTTCTTTAGGGTATAAAAAAACATTACATCGCTTTATTTTATTATAAATAAGTTAAAACTTGTTTAAATTAAAGTGATGTAATGGGTTTATTAAGAAAGCAATGGTTTTATTCCCATCTAATATCGTCTATATAATAAATATCTGGGTTAGCTCCAGTTGCTTCTCCTGCATTGAAAAAGAAAACTATTTTTTGATGATCTTTTGATGCTTGCGAACTAAAATCGAAAGTATATTCTGTCCAAGTTCCTGTTGTATTTATAGCTCCCCAGATTTCATTTGCAGCAGAGGTACCACCTTCTAACTTTGCTAAAAGAGGTGCGTTTTTGGATGATAAAACTTTAATTTTTAATACGTTTTTTGTAGATAAATCTATAGATTTACCAAAGTTAAACAATAAATGATCCCAAGCATTTGTTCCATTATCTCTAACTTCTAAAACAGCTTCGCTATTATTAATTCCAGATTTATTTGGGTTATCTATAACTGTTGTAGCAGCGTCTCCTTCGATAGTATAATTTTGCTGGCATTCTGCATCGCTTACAATTGTTTCATCTGTTACAACACCAGTACAAGATATTGTGTTGGCTTCTACGAATTTAATATCATCAATAAAATAAATATCTTCTGTTGTTCCGTCAGTTTGTCCTCCATTAAAAAAGAAAACCACTTTGTTGTGTTGTTCGTTTGCTTGGCTACTAAAGTCGAAACTATATTCTTTCCAATCTCCAACTGTATCGATTGTTCCCCAAATTTCACTTGGTGTAGAAGTTCCTCCTTCTAATTTTGCTAATAATGGAACAGATTTGGAGGAATGAACTTTAATTTTTAATATGTTTTTTGACGTTAAATCTATTGCTTCTGTATTATCGAAAACTAAAAAGTCGAAAGGTTCTGTTCCGTTATCGGTTACTTTAAGAACGTTTAAACTTGTGTTATTTGCATTTTTATTTGGGTTTTCTACAACTTCTGTTGTTACATTACCTTCTGGATTTCTATTAACTTGGCAATCGAAATCGTTTAAAATAGATGTATCTGCAACTGTATTTGCACATGGGTCTTCAATAAACCTTAAATCGTCTATAAAGTATTCGTCAGTTCCATTGGTATCTACACCAGCATTAAAAAATAGTACTATTTTGGTATGGTTTTCTGTTGCTTGATCTAAAAAGTTAAATGTGTATTCTTTCCACTCTCCAGCAATTACTTGTTGGTCTTTTTCAATGGCAGCAGATGTTCCTCCCTCTAACTTTACCTTTAAAGTTCCTGCAACTGGTGCGTGTACTTTAATACTAAAAATGTTGTTTATAGATAAATCAATTGCTTCTTTGTAATCTATAATTACTGCATCCCAAGCACCAAGTCCATCTACATATTTACCACTAAAGTTACTTTCGTTTATTGGAGACTTGTTAGGTGTTAATACCTTTTCTACTTCTGGAATAATTACATTTTTTTGACAATCGAAATCGTTAACAATACTTTTATCTTTATCTATACCTTCACAAATATTTTTCGAGGCATCTAAAGATAAATCATCTAAATAATAGATTGCACCACTATTAGGTGAGTTAAAACTTAGGGTTAATTTGTTATGTTCTTCATTAGAAAAATCACTAAAATCAAATGTATATTCATTCCAACCATTATCTGCAGTAATATTTTGTTCTCGATTAATTGCGCCAGTTTTGCCACCTTCTAATCTTACATTAATTTTACTTTCTTCCTCTTCTGTTCTAATTTTAATTTTAAAAATTGCAAAATTTTTAAAATCTATTGTTTTACTTAAATCTATAGAAATATTTTTAGCTGCAGCATCAGAATTTATATATTTTCCAACAAAACGACTTTTATTTATTTGAATTTCTGCAGGGTTTCTTACAGCTTCTACGTTTGCCAACACAATATTAGATTGACACTCGAAGTCGTTAATAATATTAGGATTTACAACAACATTTGTACTTTCACAAGGTGTAAAGGTAATTGTTGGAAATTTCTCTAATTCATTTTCACAAGAAGAGTAACTAAATACTATTAACAATAAAATAGTATATTTTTTAAGATGTAACAGTACATTTTTCATAGATTGCTATTGTTTAATTATTTTAATGTCTTTAACATTTTTATTAGATTTTACTTTAACAAAGTAAATACCTTTACTTAATGTAGAGATGTCTAATAAATATTCTTGTTTATTAATGTTTTTATTTTGAATTACTTTTTGACCGCTAACATTATAGACGTTAATATTTTGAATGTTATTGCTAGCTGTTTTTATATTTATATGATCTTTAGTAATTGTTGGAAATGCTAGGATTTCTTTTTCTAAAGCAAGATTATTAATACCTGCTGTTGCAGACGAAGACCAAACAATATCATCTAAATAATAAATATCTGAAGTTGTTCCGTTTGTTTTTGCTGGGTTTAAAAATAATACCAATTTAGTATTTGCATCGCCACCAGAAGAATTATTAGAATAAGTACTAAAATCGAACGTAAATTCTATCCAAGAATTTAAAGGGCCATTATCTGTACTAAATGGAGAATATATTTCTACTGCATTTGCACCCCCTTCTAATTTTGCTAAAATTTGAACAGATGTTGGTGTGTATAATTTTATTTTTAAAAAATTATTTGTTGTTAAGTCTATTGGAGAACCATAATCAAAAACAAGTCCATCAAATCCATTAGTGCCATCGTCTTTGTATTTACCAATATTTTTACTTAGGTTAATACCAGATGCAACATGATTTGAAACTATTGTTAATTTTAAATTTGTAGAACCAGCAAGAGGAGTTCCAAAAAATTCTCCATCTGAAGGTTTTGTGCTCTCGAAGTCAGTTAATACTGGAGCTGTACTTGTTGTTGAGGTTTCCCATCTAATATCATCGACATAGTACATATCTGTTGTTGTACCATCAGTTTTATTGAAATTAAAAAAGAAAACTATTTTTTGATGATTACTTGTGTTTTCGGAACTAAAATCTACAGTATATTCAATCCATTTATTTGTAACATCTAAAGAAAGGTTTATTTCTTTTGCAGGAGTAGTTCCTCCTTCTAGTTTTACAACTAAAGGTGCTTTTTTTGTAGAATATACTTTAAATTTTAAAACATTATTGGTTGTTAAATTAATTGCAGCACCTTTATCGAAAGTTAAATTATCGAAAGCTGCTGTACCATCATCTGTATATTGGCCAACATTTGCACTTGTATTTACTCCAGAAGAAAATGGATTTGCAACAGAAACTAATGCTCCAGTAAGAGTATAGGATGCTGGTGTACATTCAAAATTTGTTATAACAGGATCTACACATTGTGCAAAACCATTATAAGAAATTAAGATTATTAAAAGTAATATTTTTTTCATGAGATGAGTTTTTTAAATTATCTCGTAAATTTATAATAAGACTTTTAAAATTGAACTGTAGTACTTGTTAATAAATAAAATAATGGTTTAATAAATTGACTTTAAGGTGTTTAGAATTTTAATCTATTTATTTTTTAACATAATGATGTATTATTGATGTGTTATTTGATGGCTATTTTTTTAGTGTTTTTAAAAGGTAATTAGAAAATCGAAAATACTTTTGTTTTTTGTGAGATTGATTTTTTTCCTTAAACGATATCTGTGCAACTCTACACCTCTTAAACTTATACCCATTAAAGGAGCAATTTCTTTAGAAGTATGGCCGGTTTTAATATAGGCACAAAGTTTTAAATCTTTACTTGTTAGTTTAGGATATTCTGAAACTAACCTTTTAAAGAAATCTTCATGTAATTCATTAAAACTGTCTTCAAACATTTTCCAATCTTTATTATTGCTTATAGAATCGTTTGCTACTTTTAATAATTTTTTTGATATATATTGATCTGGAAATGTTTTTGATAATCGATTAAGTTCATTTCTTAAGATAATAATAATTTCGTTCTTTTTTATAATGGAAGCTGTTATGGTTGCTAACATTCTTTTTTTATTGTTTACCTCCTTTTTAAGGTTTTCTTTTTCAATTTTATTAATTTTTTTCTGGGTATCTCTAACCAATTCTTTTTGAATTTTAATTTGTTCTTTTCTAAATTTTAGCTGATTTCTTTTTCTTAACACAAAATATAATATTACTAATAGTAAAAGGTATAAAATTTTCATCCAAATAGATAAATACCAAGGGGGTAAGACCTCTAAATAAATTTTTCTTGATTTTTTATCTTCATCAGAAATATTGTTGTTTTCATTTTTTATTCTAATGGTATATTTACCATATTTTAAATTTTGAAGTTCAATCTTTCCGTTTTTTACTATTCCATTAGAGTTTATTTTTCCAGAAACAGAAAAAGAATTTTTATTTTCATAAGTATTAGGTGTAAAAAATTCTAGAGAGATAATTTTTGCTTCATGATAAGGAATTTTTAAAATACTATCTTTAATAGAATAATTGTTTGTTTGAGTATATATTTTTTCTATTTCAGGTAAGCTAGTGTTTTCTTTTTTTGAGTTATAATTTTTTAAATTGAATTGTGTAAAACCATCATTTAAATTTATTAATCTTAAAGAGTCGTTTTTAATAATTATTTTTTCGTTGTTAACAAGTAGCCTTTCTTTTGTTTGAGAAGAGTTTATATAAGAAATTCTTTTGTTGTTTTTGTTTATGTAAAAAACATCTCTGTTTTTATCTATAAACCATAAGCCATTTATATCGTTTCCAATAAAATCTTTACCATTAAATTGTTGTAATTCTTCAAATTTTTTGATGCTGTTATTTTTTTTAGAGTAGGTAAACCATTTTTTATTATTGTAAAAAGCGATGGTATTGTAAATCGTAAAAATTTTTGTTTTATAATCTTTAAAATTTTCATTTTCGCCAAACGATTCAATATTAACAATAGCACTATAATCTTTGTTTAGTTTAATTCTAAAGATTCCCTTATAAGGGTGTGTAGCCCAAATTATAAAATCGGACTCAAATTCAATATTATCAACAGGAAACGAGATGTTTTTAACAATTTTAGAACTCCAAACATTGTTTTCTTTTTTTAAGAGATTTAGCCCTGTATATGTTCCTTGTAGAAATATGTTTTTAAGGTTTTTTGTTCTTTTCGTAGTATAAACTCCTCCATTTTTAGAGTTTTGGTAAACTAATTTTTCATCTTTAAATATAAATATTCCAGAGTTGTGTGCGCATATTAAATTGTCATCAACAATAAATAAATCCCATATATGCCCTTCTGTATTTTCTATTAATTTTAATTTATTATCTGTAAAAGTGTATAAGCCAGTATTGCTTGCTATGTATAATTTATTTTTAAGGTATGCCATGTCATAAACAGTGCCTATTGTTCCCGAAAAATCTTTATAAAACTTATTAGAATTTTTTACTTTAATTTTAGCAATACCGTTGTCTAAAGCTAACCAAATATTATTTTTTCTTACTTTTTGATTTAAAACTGTGTTATTTTGTAAACCAGATTTTACATTTATTATTTCAATTTCCTTATTATCAATGGAGTAGAGTAGTGCTCCGTTTTTAATAGTTCCTAATAGAAGTTGATTGTTATTTATAAAAGAGGCTTTATTTAAAACAAATGTTTCTAATAAATTATTTAACTCTTTAGATAGGCTTGTTTTTTTATTCGTAGAATATATTACAGCGCCTTTATCTGCATCATATAAAAATAATTTATCGTTAATTGTTGCTAATTGGTTTACATTTTTATATTTATTAGATAATTCGTGTGGTACAAGTTTATTTTCTTTTAATTCTCTTACTCCTTTTTGTAAGCTTGATACAATTAGTTTGTTTTTATATACAACAGAGTTTAAAATATTTTCACTGTCTTTAATTGTAATTATTTTTTCTCCATTATAAATATATAAACCACTGAAGGACCAAAAAATAATTTTGTTTTTATAATTTATAATTTGCCAAAATTCATCATTTACAAATTGATGATTTTTATCGAAAAGCGGAATTAATGAAGTGTATTCGTAATCGCCAAATTTATTCTTTTTCCAAAATCCAAACTCTTCATAAGAACCAGTATATATTCTATCGTTAGAGCATAGAACAGACCTAATAATGGTTTTATTAGGTAGTTGATAAAGTTTCCAGATTTGCCCATTGTATTTTAAAAGCCCTTTATTATTTGCGGCAAAAATTACACCTTTATTATTAATGTCTATTCCCCAATTTTGATTTTCTGCATTGTATTGGTTAATAGAATAATTAGTTACATCTGAATGTAATGTTTGTGCTACCGAACAAAGGCTTACACAGAGAAGTGAAATAAAGAAAGTATATTTTTTGAATTTTAATAGAAGAGATCTATGCATATTAAAACTAAGGAATTTATTTTTTTGAAAGTTATAAATATAGAGTTTTTTTTAAAAACAAAACGCCTCGATAAAATCGAGGCGTTCAAGTAATTAAATTATATAATATTAAAATCCAGTACCAGGAGCTTCTGGGCTTGCTGCTTGTGCTTTTTGCGGGTTTAAAATTAGATAGGTTCCTAAAGCTGTTAACGCAGCATATTTACCATAATTTCCTATTTTTTTAATAGCATCTTTACGAGTAATTTCTTGAGCTGTATCTTGTGTAAATTCTGTTTGTTTTTTCATGATATATTGTCTTTTAATTCTCGTTAATTAGTCTAAAATTATTTTTTTATTTAACTGACCAGCTTCCGTAATTAACTGAACAATATAAATTCCATTTGCTATTTTTGGCAAAGTAATATCTTTAACACCATTAGATGTAAATGAAGAATTAATTATTTGTTTACCAACAATATTAAATAATTTAATACTTGTGTTTCCGTTTGGTAAACCAACAATTTTTAAGTTATTTATATCTGTTTTATATATGCTTATATCTTCTATAGGAGCATCTGCAACACTTAAAGTACTTTGAGTTGTGTGTAAATAAAATCTACCAATTCCATTTAAACTCTTAAATAAAGTAACTTTATAATTGCTATTTTCTTCACTTAAATTTGTAAATGTGTTGGTAATTCTATCTTCTAAAAAAACATAAATATTAGAAGGTAAATTTATAGCTTTAGCAGAAAAAGTAATTTGTTTTCCAGCTTCTGCTTTAATTCCTACAGGAATTATATTAGATTCTAAATTAGTATTTGGTAAAGCTTGAATTTGGTAGTTCTTGCCTTTGTTATTTTCTAACAATTGTGTAAATACATCTAACTTATTTGGTACACCTCCAAAAGTTTCTCCATCTAAACCATTATCAAAACCTTTAGAAGCTAGTTTGTTATAATATAATTTAGCATATCTGTTAAGGGTTCCATCTGTAATAGTAAGTTCTACCTCTGGTTTAGGTTCAGGTTTTAAGAAAGTATCTGTTCCTTGATGGCTTTGTATGCTTTTTTCAAAAGTTACATCTCCTGCAGAAGAGCTGCTTACAAAAAAGCCTTGTCCTGGTGCTAATTTAAATGCATCGCCAGAAACTTTAGTGTCATAATTTTTTGTAGAAGAATTCCAAACCCAAATTGTTTTACTTGTAAGTTTATCTGAGTTTTTCTTTAAATTTAAAAAAGCTCCACTATTTATATACGAAGCAAAAGGATTACTTAATAGATTAAACGGAGTACCTGCACCAACAGTAATTGCTTTGTTAACTTCTACTGTATTAAGTGTGCCTTTAAATGATACATTTGAAGTCGTAGCCGTTTTTACAGTATAACCAGTTGCTGTTCTAAAAGTTCCACTATTACTATCATTATCTTGTAAATAAGACCAGTTACCAGTGGCTACAGCATTGTTATAGGTTGCAATACCTCTTTTTGTTCCAGAAGTAGCAATACCATTTGTATTTGCATACGAGTTATTGTAACCTTGTCCGTTTACTGGAGAGCCTACTAAATGCCATCCTTCTAATTTATCTGCAACAGCATCGCCAGTTAATGCAGGTGTTACAAGATTTCTTTTATAAGTTACTTCTCCTGTAGCAATACCATTTACAATTAAAGAACTTCCACTGGCAATTGTTAGTACATTGTTGGTTGTTATGTTACCTGTTACTGCTCCTGTAGAAGTAAGTACACCAATAATTGGGTCGTTTGCTACATCTGGAATTATTACTTCAGATGTTGAAGTAGGTACGCCTCCTGTCCAGTTACCTGGTAAAGCCCAATCTGTACTTACAGCTCCTGTCCAAGTTGTTTTGTTAGTCCAAATAATATCATCTAAATAATAAATATCTGAAGGTGTTCCACTAGTAACAGCAGCATTTACAAATAAAACGATTCTCGTATTTCCATCACCTCCACTTGCATTGTTTGCATATGCACTAAAATCAAAAGTAAATTCTATCCAGGAATTAACGGGACCGATAGCTGTGCTAAAGGGAGAAAATACTTCTCTTGCTTCTGTTCCTCCTTCTAATTTTGCTAAAATTTGAATAGATGTAGGGGTATATAACTTAATTTTTAAAATATTATTTGTAGCCAAATTTATAGCAGTACCATATTCAAAAATTAAACCATCAAAACCATTGGTACCATCATCTTTGTATTTACCAATAGAGGCACTGGTGTTTATACCAGATGAAACGTGGTTCGATACTATTGTTAACTTATTGTTTGGGAAGCCTCCTTGAGAAGGTTTTGTGCTTTCAAAATCTGTTACAACTGGGTCTGTACTTGTTGTAGATGCTTCCCATCTGATATCATCTATATAATAAATGTCAGTAGCAGTTCCGTCTGTTTTATTAAAATTAAAAAAGAAAACTAATTTTTGGTGATCTTCCGCACTTTGACTGCTTAAATCCACAGTGTATTCTACCCAAGAATTAGTTACATCTATTGTTAAAGGTGTTTCTAAAGCGGTTGAAGTTGCTCCACCTTCTAATTTTACTACTAATGGAACTAATTTTGTAGAATATATTTTAAACTTTAAAATATTATTTGTTGAAAGATCAATAGCTGCTCCTTTATCAAAAGTTAAGTTATCAAAAGCGGCAGTACCATCATCTGTATATCGACCAACATTTGCACTGGTATTTATGCTTTCAGAAAATGGGTTCGTTACAGGGGTTAAATTTCCAGTAGGGGTGTAGGAGGGAGGTGAGCACTCAAAATTTGTAATAATCGGATCTGCACATTGTGCGTAAAAAGCATTGTAAGAAATAAATGCCAATAGAAGTACTATTTTTTTCATAAGTATCTAATTTAATGGTTCGTATTTGAGTTTAATTATTTTAAAAAAAATGTATTTGTAAACTTATGATTAGAGCTTCCTGCAATAAAAAGTTTAAATTCACCTTCTTCGCAAACAAAATCTTGTTTTTGATTATAAAATTTTAAAAGCTCTGCAGTTATTTCAAACTGTACTGTTTTAGATTCTCCCTTTTTTAAAGTTATTTTTTTAAAACCTTTTAATTCTTTTATAGGTCTTGTAATGCTACCAACAACATCTTTTATATAAAGTTGTACTATTTCTTCTCCATCATAGTTTCCTGTATTAGTAATGGTTACAGAAGCTTTTATAGATGTATTGAAAAAAAGAGTGTTAGCATCTAATGTTACTTTGCTGTAAGTGAATTCTGTGTAGCTTAATCCATAGCCAAAAGGGTATAAGGGGCTGTTTGCTACATCTAAATATTTAGAAGTATATCTTGGGTCTGCATTTGGAACATTTGTAGGTCTTCCAGTATTTTTTTGATTGTAAAAAAGAGGAATTTGACCAACATTTCTTGGAAATGTAACGGTTAATTTTCCTGAAGGATTGTAAGTGCCAAAAAGTACTTCTGTAATCGCAGCAGCACAGTTTGTGCCTAAAAACCAAGTTTCTAAAATGGCATTTACAGTTTTATCTTCCCAAGAAAGGTCTAATGGTCTTCCGTTCATTAGAACTAATATTATAGGTTTTCCTGTTTTTTTTATTTCGGCAATTAGTTCTTGTTGTAAGCCTGGTAGTTTTATATTGGTTCTGCAAGCGGCTTCTCCGCTCATATTTTCAGTCTCTCCCATAACCATTACTACCACATCAGATTTTTTTGCGATGGCAATTGCATTTTTAAAATCTTCTCTGTTTTCCTCTAAAATGTCACATCCTTTTGTATATTTAAAATCGATATTTTTATTTTCTAGCTCTTCTTTTATGCTGATGATATTTTTGTTTTCTCGACCAAATGCTGCCCAAGTACCTAAAATATGGTGTGTATCATCTGCAAGAGGTCCAATAAGTGCTATTTTAGAAGTGTTTTTTAATGGTAAAACCTTGTTTTTATTTTTTAATAATACAATAGATTTCTTTGCTGTTTCTGTTGCTTTTTTTAGATGTTCTTTGCTTAAAATGAATTGTTTTTCTTTTTCTTCATCACAAAATCTATAGGGATCGTCAAATAAACCCAATTTAAATTTCATTCTTAAAATACTCTTAACAGCTTCATTTAATCTTTCTTTATCTAATTTTTTTTCGTTTAAATATTCTTTTAGATGATTTTTATAAGCACCACTCTGCATATCCATATCTGAACCTGCATTTATTGCTATTTCTCCTGCGTGTTTTAGGTTTTCTGCAAAGCCATGAGCAATCATTTCTGTAATAGAAGTATAGTCTGTTACAACAAAACCTTTAAAATTCCATTCCTTTCTTAAAATTGTATCTAACAGATATTTATTTCCTGTTGCTGGTACCCCATTTAATTCGTTAAAAGCTGTCATAAATGTTGCAACGCCTTCATTTAATGCAGCTTTAAAAGGGGGTAGGTGTGTGTTTCTTAATTCAATATCAGACATATCTACTGTGTGATAGTCTCTACCAGCTTGTGCTGCACCATAACCAGCAAAATGTTTTGCGCAGGCTAAAATATTATTGGTCGATTCTAAATTTCCTTGAAAACCTCTAACTCTTGCTTTGGCAATAAGGCTTCCAAGATAAACATCTTCTCCTGCTCCTTCTGCAATTCTACCCCATCTTGCATCTCTAGATATATCGACCATGGGAGCAAAAGTCCAATGTAAACCTGCTGCAGAAGATTCTCTAGCAGCTATTTGTGCAGTTTGTTCCATTAAATCTAAATCCCAACTGCAAGATTCTGCTAACGGGATTGGAAAAATAGTTTTGTAACCATGAATTACATCAAAACCAAAAAGTAACGGAATTCCTAGTCTAGAATTTTCTACGGCTAATTTTTGAATTTTTCTAACGTAAGAAACTCCAGAAGCATTTAACACAGCTCCAACTTCTCCCTTTTTTATGTATTCTAAATAATTTGCATCTAAGACAGGCCCTGTAACATCCATTTCGCTAGCATACATAACAGTTTGTCCTATCTTTTCATCTAAAGTCATTTGAGACATTAGTTGTGTTACCTTTTCTTCTATATTAGGATTGTTAAAAGTAAGATAGGTGTTTGCTGTTTTTTTGCTAATTTTAGTCATTAGAATAAAATGGGTTTATATTTTTGGACTTGAAAAACCTAATTTTTTTAATCCAGATTTTACATCTTTATCATTCATAAATAAATTCCAAAGTTGTTGTGTTCTATAATTTTCGATCATTGCCACAATTGGTCCTTGATCAATGGCTAAATATCCTTTAGAAAACCAATTTTGTTGTTCAGAAAAAGCATCATAAAAACCATATTTCCCCCAAAGTTTATCTTTTAAATTGTAGTAAAAATGTTCTAAAGCTTTTCTTGATTTTTTTGGTGTGTATGGAAATGATGATAAAGCTGCAGTTGGTGTAATTACGCCTAAATCGTTTGTTGGGCTGTGTGCAGAATATCCATTGTAATTGTCACTAGCGGTTAAGCCCCAAGAATTTTCGCTATATCCTTTAAAGTTTTTCGGATTCTCTTTGCAGTATTCGTAATTGATTAATGTGTGGGTTTTATTTTGTTCGAAATAATTGTCACAAAAAGCATCTTTTAAATCTCTTGGATCTAACCCTAAAAAAGAATATTGTGATAGGAATAATGGACCTCCAAAATCTTCTCCTAAAGGCAAATTATAGCCATAAAAAGATTTTCCGTTTTTCATATCACCATTTCTTGCCCAGCCATTAATGTAAGTTTCTTTGTCTATAGAATAGGTTGGAGATGCAGCTGCTAACACGTATACAATTAATGCTTCATTCCAACCACTTACAGGTAAATTAGCTTTAAAGCCATTTTTTATAGACCAATGCCAAGAAATACTCTTTTTACCTTGTGTATACCAATTCCACTCTACAGCTTCCCAAATAGCAGTAATTCTATTTCTAATTTGTTTTTCGTTTGATATTTCTTTTGAAAAATATTGTCTATTAATAAGAAGTCCTTGTAATAAAAGTGCGGTTTCTACAATATCTCCACCATCATCTAAATCACTAAAAGGGCGTGTTTTATTAGAATCTGCAAAATACCAATGAGAAAATGCTCCATGGTATTTTTCTGATTTTTCTAAAAATGTTAATATTTTATCTAAACGATTTATCGCTTCTTCTCTCGTAACCCAACCTCTTGTTACTGCAGTAGGAAAAGAAGCAATACCTAAACCAGTACCACCAGTGGTAACGATGTTTTTAGATTCTCCATTAAAGGCATCGCTATGAGACCTTTCTCTTGCAAGACCACTTTTTTCTTCAGCAAAATCCCAGAAATAGTTAAAGGTTTTCTTTTGAACAGTATCTAACAAATTTTCGAAAGAAATTTTTTGATTAGTAGCTTTTTTCTTGTTTTGTTTACAGTTACTCAAAAAAAGAACAATTCCAATAAATGCGATTACAATATTTAATTTTGGAAAAAAGGAAGTCTTACTTGAAAACATAATTTTACGTTTTAAAAAATTGAAATGATAATTAATATGTAAAACCTAATTTTGTTAAACCGTCTTTAATTTCTTGATTTTGCATAAAAAGATTCCAAAGTAATTGAGTTCTATAATTCTCTATCATACAAACAATTGGTCCTTGGTCAATTGCTAAATAACCATCTGAATACCATGCGTTCGTTTCTGAAAATGCATCGTAAAAACCATATTCTCCCCAAAGTTTTGCATTTTGTTTATAATAGAAATATTCCAGTGCCTTTTTAGACTCTACAGGCGTGTAAGGAAAAGAGGATAAAGCAGCTGTTGGTGTTATTACGCCAATATCATTTTCTGGCTCATGTACTGCGTAACCATTAAAATCGTCACTTGCAGTTAAGCCCCAGCTATCTCCACCATAACCTTTGTAACCATTAGGATTTTCTTTACAGTGGTTGTAATTAATTAATGAATGTGCTTTGTTTTGTTCAAAATAATTAGCAAACTGATCTGTTAAGTTTGTTGGATTTAAACCAATAAAAGAATATTGAGAGAAAAATAAAGGGCCTCCTTTTGGTGGTCCTAAAGGAAGTTGTATGTTAAAATACGAATTTCCATTTTTCATGCCTCCATTAGAAGCCCATCCATTTATATAAGTTTCTTTGTCAATTGAATGTGTAGGTGAAGAAGCTGCTAAAACATAGGTTATTAATCCTTCGTTCCAACCTTTTACTTTTAAATCGATTGCAAATTTGTGTGTAGGAGACCAATGCCAAGTTATTACTTTTTTATTTCTTGTGTACCAATCCCATTCTACACCTTCCCAAATAGCAGTAATTCTATCTCTAATGTCTTTTTCTTCAGCATTATTTCCAGAGAAATATTCTCTATTAATTAATAAACCCTGAATTAAAAATGCAGTTTCTACAAGGTCTCCTCCATCATCTTGTGTACTAAATGGTCTTGTCATACCAGTATCGCCAAAATACCAATGAGAAAATGCACCATGATATTTTTCTGCTCCTTCTAAAAATGTAAGTATCTTTTGTAAACGTTCTATTACTTTAGTTTTTGTTTGCCAACCTCTTTCTACTGCTATTGGAAAGGCAGAAAGACCGAAACCTGAACCACCCATTGTAACAACTCTTCTAGATTGCCCATTTAAGGCATTTTCTTGAGAACGTTCTCTTGCCAACCCACTATTTGGTTCTGCAAAGTCCCAAAAATAATTAAATGTACGTTCTTGCACTACATCTAATAGATCTTCAAAAGGAATTTCTTTTACAGGGCGTTCAAAAATAGCTTCTACATCTGGTGGAGGTGGAGTAACCGCAGTTTCTGTACAACCTATTGCTACAGCCAACAATAAAAAAAAGTTTACTATATATGGTACTTTTATCTTTTTTGTGAATTTCATAATTCTATCAGTTTTAATTTTTAATACATTGGGTTTTGGGTTAGAATTCCTCCACTTTTATCTATTTGTTCTTGTGGTATTGGAAAAACCTCATGTTTTCCATCGACAAAATTCTTTCCATGAGCTCTTAAAACTTCTCCTGCACGACCTTGTCTAACCAAATCGAAATAACGATCGTGTTCGAAAGCTAATTCGTGTCTTCTTTCTTTCCAAATGGTCATTTTATCAACAACAGTAGCATCATTTAAACCTGCTCTTTTTCTTACTCTGTTTAAAGGTGTTGCTGCGTCTCCACCAACTTCTAAAGCAGCTTCAGCATTCATTAATAAAACTTCAGCAAAACGTAAAATTCTTACATTTTTCCCTGTTTCCCAAGCATCTGAATTTGCGCTAGAATATGCTTTTTGATTATACATTGCATTTGTAACGGTATTGGGTACCAACCTGCCATCAAATAAAGTTTCTCCTCTAAAAATTATGGTTGCATCTTTTCTAGCATCATTTGGTTCGTAAGAGTTGGCTAAATCTTCTGTAGGTGTGTTAAAGCCCCAGCCCCAGCCACCATCTCCTCTGGCTCCTTGGGTTACACTATAACCTTGTACCCCAGCTGTAGGAGCATCTCCTCCTTTTGCTTGAATTTCGAAAATAGATTCTATATTATTTTCTCCTATTTCTTTCCAAATATCTTCGTAATTGGGAGTTAAATCGTATTGGTTTGATGCAATAATTTCATTTGTTAATCTAAATACTTCTTGCCATTTATTTTGATACATACTTACTTTTGCTAATAAAGCTTTTGCGGCACCTTTTGTTGCTCTACCTAAATCTGCGGCTGCGTATTCATTTTTTTCTGGTAATGAGTTTATGGCATCTTGTAGGTCATTTTCTATAAATAGATATACCTCTTCTTTAGATGCTCTTTTTAAGATATCTGGACTTGAAAGATCTGATTTGTCTGATATTAGTGGCACACCTCCAAATGTTTTTACTAGTCTAAAATATATTAATGCTCTTAAGAATTTAACTTCGCCAATTAATCTTGTTTTCAGCTTTTTATCGATATCAAATTCTGGAATACGTGTTATAGCTTGTGTAATACGTTGGTTTGCATTGTAATGCTCACTCCAAACTTCTCCAATAGAAATTGTTGTTGGATCGAAAGCGATGGCGTCTAAGATGTCTTTATCTGTTCCTGTGTCTCCAGTGCTACTTCCTTTATCTGCATCATCTGTAGTAATGCTTGTTAAGCCATTCCAAGAAAAAGAGCTCATTTGCCATTGTAGAAATCTATTGTAAACTGCATTAACAAGCTCAATAGATTTGTCTGCTGTTAGTGCTTCTTCAGTTTCACCTGTTGCTTCAACATCTAAAAAATCCTTACTACAAGAAAATGAGAGTAATAAGATTGCAAAAGCAACGTATTTTAAATTTTTAGTTATTTTATTGTTCATTTTTTTAATTTTTAAAATGATGTGTTAATTCCTATAAAAAATGATCTTAATGTAGGGTATGCACTTAATTCTATACCAGCATTATATAAAGCTCCTCCAGGTAATTCTGCTGTGAATCCTGAAAATTTCTTAACGATAAAAGGATTTTTAGCAGTTGCATAAATTCTAACTCTATTAAAGAAACTAGTCGTATTTTCTTTTAGTGTGTAGCCTAAAGTAATGTTATTTACTCTAAAAAAATCTGCTGATTCTAAATAATAATTAGAAGATAATGGCACTTCATTAAAAGCTCTTCGTCCAGTATTACTTGGTCTACCAGAAGTCCAACGATTATTAAATACAGATTGTTCTATGTTTTCGTTTCCAAAACGCTGTGCTCTTTTACCATTATATACTTTAGCGCCTAAACTTGTGTAGGTGTCTACTGCCAAGTCGAAATTTTTGTAGTTAAAACCAAAATTAAAACCAATATTGTATTTAGGAATAAAAGAGCCCATAAACTTTCTGTCTCCTTCATCTGTAATTCCATTGTTATTAACATCATCATAAACAAACTCTCCTTTATCGTCTATTCCTATTACGTCGTATAGGAAAAAACTACCTACTGGTTGCCCTACTCGAACTCTTTTTGTGTATTGGCCATTTCCTAGATAGCCTCCAATAGATTCATTAAAGTACGGATTGGTTACTTTGGTTAATTTGTTTTTATTTAAAGCAAAATTTAAGCCTACATTGTATTTTAAATTGTCATTAATTTCGTCTTGCCAATTAAGTGTAGTTTCTATTCCTTTATTTTCTATTTCACCAATATGGTCTAAATACGGGTCTATACCAAAAACGTCTGGTAATTTTATTTGAAGAATAGCATTTGAAGTTTTCTTGATGTAAAAATCGACTTCTCCACTTAATTTGTAGTCAAATAAAGTAAACTCAGCACCAAAATTTAACTCTTTGGTAGTTTCCCAACTTAAATTTTCTGCTAATGTGGAAGATATTGTTGTACCTTGATTAAGGTTTTGATTAGCTCCAAAAGGATAAAAACCTCCATCTCCAGTAGATAACGTAACTATTTGTAGAGGTACATTTTGGTTTCCTACCTCACCATAACCTGCTCTTAGTTTTAGCTTGTCGAAAAAAGAATCTTCCATAAATTTCTCTTTTGTTACTATCCAACCTGCACTAATAGCGTAAAAGTTACCAAATTTAAAATCTTTTTTAAACTGACTAGAACCATCTCTTCTAAAAGAAGCGCCTAAAAGGTATTTGTTTTTATAATCGTAATTAATCCTTGCAAAGTAAGAGTTTAATCTTTTGTATGGAGAGAAACCTCCAGACGAATTTCTAGTTTCGTTATTATCTCCATTATTTAGGTTGTATCTTAAATTCTTATTTAAAGGAACATTTATAGCAGTACCTAATAGTTCTTCAGACCTATCTTCTTCAGAGCTCGTACCTATAGTTGCATTAAAATTATGTATATCGTTAAATGTTTTATTATAGGTTAGGTAATTGTCTATAAACCAATGATATTTATTGGTGTGTCTTACGGATAAAAAAGTTTTTTCTCTATCTGCATTTCCGTTAAAATATAGTTGCTCCG
Organism: Polaribacter cellanae; assembly: GCF_017569185.1. NCBI lineage: Bacteria > Pseudomonadati > Bacteroidota > Flavobacteriia > Flavobacteriales > Flavobacteriaceae > Polaribacter > Polaribacter cellanae. The sequence goes on from NZ_CP071869.1 coordinate 3,752,726, forward strand.
AATTGGATGGGTTATTTGCTAAAAAAGAGCCTAACCGATCTTCGAAAGTATGAAAACGAGCATACTCTGTTTCAATAGAGAAAGCAGAGGTGTAAGATAAAGATTCTAATATTTTGTAATTTACTTTAAAGGTTCCTTGTACTTTAAAATAACGTTGTTTTTCGTCTTGAAAATCTAAATCTTTTACAGGATTACCCACATTGTTAATTCCAATAGAAGAACCATAAGCTCCGTTTTTATCTCTAATTGGTATGGTAGGGCTTTGTTTATATGCAGTTGTAAATGCATTAAAATTTTTAGGTACAGAATTTGCTAATTGTACATTTATACTGTTAGAAAAGTTTAACTTACTATTTAATTCGTAATCGATATTACTACGAAGTGTTAGTCTATTAAAATCGTTACCAATTAAAATACCTTCTTCTTTATTAAAACCAGCACTAAAGAAACCTCTAATTTTTTCAGACCCACCAGAAGCAGAGATATTATAATTAGATACTCTACCAACTCTTGTTATTGCATCTAACCAGTTTGTGTTGTATGGTTGACCAGATAAAATAAAATCGCTTTTATCGTTATCGTTGGTTGCATCATCATCTCTTTGTAAATCTCTTAAAATAGCTTCGTTACTATAAGTTATAAACTCATTCGAATTCGCTAATTTAACTTTGTTTAATATGGATCTTGCTCCAGTAAATGTATCAAAGGTTAGTTTAATTTTTCCTTTTTTTCCTTTTTTAGTTGTAATTATTAATACTCCGTTAGAAGCTCTATTTCCATAAATAGCTAGAGCAGAAGCATCTTTTAAGACATTCATTGTAGCGATGTCTGATGTGTTTATATTATTAATATTATCTGTTAAAATTCCATCGACAACATATAATGGATTTTCATTCCCTAAAACAGTTCCTAAACCTCTAATAATTACTTTAGAAGCTTGGCCAGGAGCATCGGATGCGATAATTTGCACACCAGCAGCTTTCCCCTGTAATGCCTGTGTAGCGTTTAATACAGGTTCCTTTGCTAATTCTTCTCCTTTAATACTTACAACAGAACTCGTAAGAACTGTTTTTTTACGAGTACCATAACCAACTACTACAATTTCACTTAAACTATTCTGTTCTTCTTCGAGTACAATTTTATATTTTGTTTCTGTAGTTACTTGAATCTCTTTTGTGGAGTAACCTAAGTATTGTACAACTAATATTTCTCCTTTTTTTGCATTTAAAGAAAAATTCCCGTCAAAATCTGTTTGTGTTCCGTTTGTGGTTCCTTTTAAAATAACGCTAGCTCCTAATAAAGGGGAGTTATTTTTGTCTGTAACAACTCCTTCAATTTTTTTTTGAGCTAAAGTAACTTGTCCTATAGTTAAGCAAAAAAACAAGCAAAAAATCTTTATTTTCATATTGAAATGTAATTTGATATTATTTGTGTCTGTAAATATAGTTTGTTATTCTAAAAACAAGAGTGTAGTAGTTTTTTGTAAATTATTTTTTCACTTAATTATTTTATTTTCAGTGTTTTAAAATGTTGTTTTATGTTGTTATTTAACAAATTGATGTATAATTGATGTGGGTGTTTTTGGATTTTTTTAGGAGTATAAATTGAAGAAGGATTGTTTTATAAAAAAAAATCAATAGATATAAATATGGTTTTTAACTATTAATCTAAAATAAAAATTGATGAATAAAACCTTTTTTTGTAATTCTAGAAATCGATTATTAAGACTCTGCATCTGGTGTATTGTCATTGTAATTTTACAAATAATCATAGTGCCTCCTAAAATGTTCAAGAAATATTAGTTGAGCCTATAAGAATATCAAGTAGAGATGTGCAGGTTACACATTTAAATTAGAATAAATTGTTTTTTGTAGTTAAATTAATGTTATAGATAGAAAAAATAGTAAAAAGAAATATAAATTTTATATTTTTAAAATCTCAAAAAAAACAACCGAATTATGAGTAACTACCACATCAAACACTTAGAAGAATATTATCAAGTTTATAGAAAATCGATTCGAGAGCCAGAAAATTTTTGGGAAGAAGTTGCAGAAGAGCATTTTTTATGGCGTAAAAAATGGGATAAAGTTTTAGATTGGGATTTCTCTAAACCAGAAATTAAATGGTTCGAAGGTGCAAAATTGAACATTACAGAAAACTGTATCGATAGACATTTAGCGACTCGTGGCGATAAAACAGCCATTTTATTTGAGCCAAATAATCCCAAAGAACCAGCAGAACACATCACTTATAGGCAATTGCACAAAAGAGTTAATCAGTTTGCGAATGTTTTAAAAGAAAATGGCGTTAAAAAAGGAGATAGAGTTTGTATTTACGTTCCTATGATTCCAGAATTGGCAATTTCTGTGTTGGCTTGTGCAAGAATTGGAGCAATTCATTCTGTAGTTTTTGCAGGATTTTCATCAACAGCATTAGCAACTAGAATAAACGATTCCGATTGTAAGATGGTCATTACTGCAGATGGTTCTTACAGAGGGAAAAAAACAATCGATTTAAAAGGAATTGTAGACGAAGCCTTAGAAAGTTGTGCAGGTGTAAAAAACGTTTTGGTGGCAAAAAGAATACATTCTGATATTCATATGGAAGAAGGTCGTGACAAATGGTTGCAACCACTTTTAGACGAAGCTTCCACAGAATGTACTTCAGAAGTAATGGATGCAGAAGATCCGTTGTTTATTTTATACACATCTGGTTCTACAGGAAAGCCAAAAGGAATGGTGCATACCACAGGTGGTTACATGGTGTATACAGCTTATACCTTTAAAAATGCTTTTCAATATACGGAAAATGATGTGTATTGGTGTACAGCAGATATTGGTTGGATTACTGGACACTCATACATTGTTTACGGCCCATTAGCAAACGGAGCAACCACTGTTTTGTTTGAAGGTGTGCCAAGTTATCCAGATTTTGGTCGTTTTTGGGAAGTGATAGAAAAACATAAAATAAATCAATTTTATACAGCACCAACTGCCATTAGAGCCTTGGCAAAACAAGGAACAGAATTGGTAGATAAATACGATTTATCGTCCTTAAAAGTGTTAGGTTCGGTTGGAGAACCTATTAACGAAGAAGCTTGGCACTGGTATAACGATAATGTTGGGAAAAAGAAAAGTCCGATTATTGATACTTGGTGGCAAACAGAAACTGGTGGAATGATGATTACCCCAATTCCTTTTGTAACACCTACAAAACCAACCTATGCAACCTTACCTTTTATCGGGATTCAACCTTGTTTAATGGACGAAAATGGAGACGAATTAAAAGGAAATCAGGTAGATGGACGCTTGTGTATAAAATTTCCTTGGCCAAGTATTGCCAGAACTATTTGGGGAAATCATCAACGATACAAAGAAACCTATTTTTCGGCCTACGAAAACAAATATTTTACGGGCGATGGCGCTCTAAGAGACGAAGTTGGGTATTACAGAATTACGGGTAGAGTAGATGATGTAATTATTGTTTCTGGGCATAATTTAGGAACTGCACCAATTGAAGATGCTATAAACGAGCATCCAGCAGTTGCAGAATCTGCAATTGTAGGTTTTCCACACGATATTAAAGGAAGCGCTTTGTATGGTTATGTTATTTTAAAGGATACAGGAGAAAGCAGAGACCAAACGAATTTACGAAACGAAATCAATCAGATAATTACAGAACATATTGGGCCAATTGCGAAGTTAGATAAAATTCAATTTTCGGAAGGATTGCCAAAAACACGTTCAGGAAAAATTATGAGACGTATTTTACGTAAAATAGCATCCAATGAAATAGAAAACTTAGGAGATACAAGTACGTTGTTAAATCCAGAAGTAGTGCAGAATATTATTGATAATAGATTGTAGATGAGAACTTAAAGGTAGAGTTGCTCAGAGTTTTTCGCAGAGATACGCAAAGTTGTATTTTTTTTTGACATAGATTTCACGGATTTTCGCTACTCGCTTTTTATTACCTAAGGGCAATAAAAGGGCTCAAACAGATAGCTGTCTTGATCGCAGTCGAAAGGCTCTGTATTTAGTACTCTTACTGAATCTTAATAAAATTAGGTTTTTAACACAGGTTATTTCGACCTTGTGAAGAAATCTCAGGAATTAATTTAAAAATGGAAATTTCTAGACTTCACTATGTTTCGCTCGATATTTTGTTTATATTACTTTGTAATTATCGAATTTAAAACTCAACTTTATCAAGAAATAAGAACAAACTAAATAATGAAAAAACTAATTTTACTTCTAATTATCTCATTTGTAGTTTCTTGTAAAAAAGATTCCAAAAAAGTAACAAAAAAAGAAGAAATACCAACTATTAAAAAAGAACATTTTCCAGACCAATTAAGTAAAGTTTTCGATGCACATGGAGGAATTAAAGCGTGGAGAAATGCCAAAGTTTTATCTTTTAATAAAGACGAAGAAGTACATACAACAGATTTAGAAACAAGGCACATTGTAATAAATTCGCCAACATATTCCTTAGGTTACAATGGAAAAGAAGTTTGGTTAGATGAAACAAAAGAAGGTGCTTACAAAGGAAATAAAGATTTTTATTACAATTTATTTTTCTACTTTTATGCAATGCCATTTGTTTTAGCCGACGACGGAATTACGTACGAAAAAGCAGATGAGATTACTTTCGAAGGAACCAATTATCCAGGTTATAAAATTTCTTATAATGCAGATAAAGGAACTTCGCCAGACGATAATTATATTATTTATTACAATCCAAAAACGTATCAAATGGAATGGTTGGCATATACAGTTACTTTCAATTCTAAAGAACCAAGTGATAAATACAATCTAATTCGTTATAATTCTTGGGAAAACGTAAACGGATTATTATTACCAAAAGCAATTACATGGTACAAAAAAGACGAAAAAGGAATGCCAACAGAACCAGCAAAACCTGCAATGGAGTTTACTTTGCCACTGGTAAGTCAAGGAAAATTAGCGGATTCGTTTTTTGATAAACCAGTTAGTAAGTAGGTAGTGTTCAGTTGGTAGTGTTCAGTCTTCAGTAGGCATTGTTCAGTTATCAACTTTGCGATTTTGCGAAAGAAAAAAGTCATTGGTTTTACGACAAAGCTTTAATAATCTCATCATAAACAGAAACATAATACTCATGAAACCTCGGAAGCAAAACGTTTTCGAGGTTTTTTGTATTTTTTAAAACAGTTAAATCAAATAATTGCAAACCTGCAACTTCTTCAGCTTGCATTTTTAATTTTTCCACAGGCACTTTTAATTCAACAATAAAAACATGATGAAACTCGTTATCTTGAATTCCGTTTTTGTGCGAAATATTTTGAATTGTAGTTCCAATTTTAATGAATTCTTTTTCTTTTAGTTCTAAACCAATTTCTTCGAAAACCTCTCTTTTAGCCGCAGATAAAACAGATTCTCCTGCTCCAATATGTCCAGCAACAGAAATATCCCATAAACCTGGAAATACTTCTTTTGTAAAAGCTCTTTTTTGAAGTAAGATTTTTTTGTTTGCAGTAAATAACCAAATATGCACAGTTGCGTGAAACCAACCATTTTTATGCGCTTCCGATTTTAGGGCGGTTTTACCTGTTGGTTTTCCTTCGGGTGTTATAATGTCTATTAGTTCGTCCATTTTTTTTAGATACAGATTTTCACAGATAAAATGGTTTGCGAATATTTGTGAAAGTATGTTGTTCTTTAGTTTGTTATTGTTAAATTAATTGTTGAAAGCCCCTTCAGGTTTTTAAAACCAGATGGGTCTAAACTCTATTTTAAATTTTTTCAACACAAAGATTCGTAAAAATCTGTGTCAACTTTTTTTTCAACAGTAAAAATTAGAGAAATTCGTTTTTAAATTTTATCTCTATAATTTTCTGTGCAATAACCTATTCGAAATAAGAAAAAGTTTCGCCATCTTTAATCTTCAATAACGTTTCATAAATCATTTTAATTACATTTTCTACATCATCTTTATGCACCATTTCTACAGTTGTGTGCATGTATCTTAAAGGTAAAGAAATTAATGCAGAGGCAACACCACCATTACTATATGCAAAAGCATCAGTATCTGTTCCTGTAGCTCTCGATAAAGCAGAGCGTTGAAAAGGAATGTTTTTTTCCTCGGCAGTTTCTGTAATTAAATCACGTAATTTTTGTTGTACAGCAGGTGCATAAGCAACCACTGGTCCTTTTCCGATTTCTAAATGTCCTGCTTTTTTTTGCTCGATCATTGGAGTAGTAGTATCATGCGTTACATCTGTTACAATTGCTACATTTGGTTTAATTCTTTGGGTAATCATTTCTGCACCTTTTAAACCAATTTCTTCTTGTACAGAGTTTGTAATATACAATCCGAAAGGTAATTTTTTCTTGTTTTCTTTCAATAAACGCGCAACTTCAGCAATCATAAAACCACCCATTCTGTTGTCTAAAGCACGACAAACAAACTTATCGCCATTTAATATATGGAAAGTATCTGGATACGTAATTACACAACCCACATGAATTCCTAAAGCTTCTACTTCTTCTTTTGTTGCACAACCAGTATCAATAAAAATATTATCTGGTTTTGGTGCTTCTTCTTTCGATTTGTCTCTGGTATGAATTGCTGGCCAACCAAAAATACCTTTTACAATGCCTTTTTTGGTATGAATATCTACAATTTTACTTGGTGCAATTTGGTGGTCTGAACCTCCATTTCTAATCACATAAATTAAACCATTATCAGAAATATAGTTTACATACCAAGAAATCTCATCTGCATGCCCTTCTATAACAACTTTGTATTTTGCATCTGGGTTTATTACACCCACAGCAGAACCATAGGTGTCTGTAATAAATTCATCTACATAAGGTTTTAGATATTCCATCCAAATTTTTTGCCCTTCCCATTCGTAACCAGTTGGAGCTGCATTGTTTAAGTATTTTTCTAAAAATGTAAGGGATTTTTTATTTAATATTGATTTTTTTGCCATAATATCTTTCTATTTTTTGTAAAAATAAAACGTTTTTTTGATTTCAATTCAAATAAAATTTAAAAAATTGTAACAAATGTTGTTAATTGCATACTAATGCAACAAGTAAAACAAATCTAAAACTAAGAGAATGAAATTAGTAATAAAAAACTTAACAAAGACTTATAAAAACGGCGTAAAAGCAATAGATAATTTAAGTATTGAAATTGGTACAGGAATGTTTGGTTTATTAGGGCCAAATGGTGCTGGGAAATCTTCTTTAATGCGAACAATTGCAACTTTGCAAAGCCCAGATTCTGGTTCCATTACTTTTGGAGATATTAATGTTCTAGAAGATAATATGTCTTTAAGAAAGGTTTTAGGTTATTTACCACAATCTTTTGGAGTATATCCAAAAATGTCGGCAGAAGATTTGTTAGATTATTTTGCAACTTTAAAAGGAGTTTCTAATAATGATGAAAGAAAAGCTATTGTAAAAGAAGTTTTAGAAATTACGAATTTATACGATGTAAGAAGAAAACACGTTGCAGGTTATTCTGGAGGAATGAAACAACGTTTTGGAATTGCACAATTGCTATTAAACAACCCTAAATTAATTATTGTAGACGAACCAACTGCTGGTTTAGATCCTGCAGAAAGACATCGTTTTTTAAACGTTTTACGTGAAGTTGGTACGAATTGTACAGTAATTTTTTCGACACACATTGTAGAAGATGTAAAGGAATTATGTAATGAAATGGCAATTTTAAACGGAGGAAAAATTTTAAAACATACAACTCCATTAGAAGCTACGCAAGAATTGGAAGGCTCAATTTGGACGAAAATAATTCAAAGAGAAGATTTAGATGCAGCAGAGGCAAGTTTTAATATTTTATCTTCGAATTACAATCAAGATAATACCTTAAACATAAGAGTACATGCTTTAGAAAAACCTTCAGAAGAATTTGTGGCTACGAAACCACAATTAGATGATGTTTATTTTATTGCTTTAAAACAAGATGAACCTGTTTTAGCTTAAAGTTCAATACTCGAAATTTTAGATACTAAACATTTAAATATTTATACAATTACACATTTCATATGTTTTCAACAATATTCAAACAAGAATTAAAATACTGGTTTAATAGACCCGTAACTTATATTTACGCTGTAATTTTCTTTTTAATAGCTGTATTTTTATCTGCAAGTTCCGCAGGAATTTTCGATAATTTAACAGTTACAACAGGTTCTTCGAAAATAGTAAATTCTCCAATGGCAATAAATGGACTATTTAATACAATGGCTGTTCTATTATTTTTCTTATTTCCATCTATAATTGGTGTTGCGGTTTATAGAGATTACAAAAGCAATATGCATTCCATTTTATATTCCTATCCGTTTTCGAAATTTAATTATTTATCAGCAAAATTTTTAAGTGCATTTACAATTGTATTACTAATTATTTTAATGGCAGGATTCGGTTTGTTTATTGGTTTTCGATTGCCAGGAACGAACCAGGAATTGGTAAATGCTTTTAATTTTTCTGCCTATGCACATGCCTATTTGGTGTATATTATTCCTAATGTTTTGCTGTTTGGAATTATTATTTTTGGAGTGGTAACTTTTACAAGAAATATTGCTGCTGGTTTTATAACAGTGGTTTTGTTACTATTTGTACAATCTATTGCAGAAAGTTTTCTATCAAACCCAGACCACCGTTTTTGGAGTGCTCTTTTCGACCCATTTGGAGGTCAAGCAGCGAGTTATTATACGCGCTATTGGACAGTTGCAGAACAAAACGAATTAATGCCACCATTAAAAGGTGTAATTATTTACAACAGGTTATTGTGGTTAGGAGTTGCTAGTTTAGTAATGTTGGGGGTATATAAGCTATTTTCGTTTAGCCAGAATGCATTTACTTTTAGCTTAAATAAGAAAAAAGGCGAAAGGTCTATAAAACAAAACTTTGGAGGTATTACTAGAATTAACCTACCGAAAGCAACTTACGATTATTCTTTTTGGAATGATGTAAAAATTACTTGGAAGCTTTCAAATATAGATTTTAAATATATTGTAAAAAGTTGGCCATTTATAGCTATTTTGTTAGTTGGTTTAATTTCCATAATAATAATTGCAAATACTGCTGGTGAAATTTTTGATACAAAAACATTACCAACAACTTGGCAAATGCTACTCTTACCTGGAGGAACATTTACGTTTTTTATTAATTTATTAACTTTTCTATACGCAGGAATGCTTATTAGAAGAGGAGAAACTGCAAGAGTAAATCATTTAGTAGATGTAACTCCTGTAAAAAATTGGACACTTTTACTTTCTAAATTTGTTGCCATATTAAAAATGCAAGTGGTTTTATTATCAGTAATAATGGTTGCTGGAATGGTTTTCCAGACTTATAAAGGCTATTATAATTTTGAAGTTGGCCATTATTTATTTGAATTGTACGCTTTAATGTTTATTCATTTTGCAATTTGGGCTTTATTGGCAATGTTTGTTCAAACCATTGTAAAGAACCAGTATTTAGGCTTATTTGTTTTATTAATATTATTAATAGGAATTCCGCTATTGTCTTTGGCAGGAATAGAGCAAATTGTATTTAAATACAACCAAGCACCAGGTTATAGCTATTCAGATATGAATGGTTATGGAGCCGCATTTAGTAAATATTTTACCTATAAAACCTATTGGTTTGTTGGTGGAATTGTATTGTTAATGTTAGCTAAATTATTTTGGACGAGAGGAGTTCCGAATTCATTTGCAGAGCGTTTAAGAATAGCGAGGAAAAGAGCAAATGGAAAAATAACAGCAGTTATTGTTATTTTATCGTTGGTGTTTTTGGCTATTGGAGGTAGAATTTATTACGAAACCAATTACTTAAACGAAAGTGTTTCCTCAAAAGAAGTAGAAAAATTAAGGGTAAAATGGGAGAAAACCTATAAAAAGTTCGAAAATCGTGCACAGCCAAGAATTGTTGCTGTAAATGTAGATATGAATATTTTTCCGAAAACGAGAGATTTTACATCATCTGGAACTTATAAAATGATTAATAAAACCAATGAGGTTATCGATAGTATTTTCTTGAGCTATAACGAATATCCAAGTACATTTACTTTCGATAGAGAAAATGATTTAGTTTCAAAAGATACTGTTTATAATTTCGATATTTATCAGCTTAAAGAACCATTACAACCAGGAGATAGTGTAACTCTTTCCTTTAAGGTTAAAAATGAAGAAAACACATTTTTAACTAGTAAATCTCCAGTAAGAGAAAATGGAACATTTGTTAATAATACAGCCTTGTTTCCATCTTTAGGATACTCTTCTGAAAGAGAATTGTCTGACGATCAAACAAGAAAAAAATACAATTTACCACCAAATAAATTAAAACCAGAACCAACAGATTCTACAGCTTTGGGAAACACCTATATTTCTAGAGATGCAGATTGGATAGATTTTGAAGCAACAGTTTCAACCGCGAAAGATCAAATTGCCATTGCACCAGGATATCTTCAAAAAGAATGGATGGAAGGAGATAGAAGATATTTCCACTATAAAATGGATAGTAAAATATTAAATTTCTATGCTTTTAATTCTGCCAGATATGAAATTAAAAAAGAAATGTGGAATGGAATTAGTTTAGAAATCTATTACCACAAACCACATACATATAATTTAGATAGAATGATGAAAGGAATGAAAGCTTCTTTAGATTATAACACGAAGAACTTTAGCCCTTATCAACATAAACAAGTAAGAATTATAGAGTTTCCAAGAACAGGAGGAAGTTTTGCGCAATCATTTCCAAACACAATTCCATTTTCGGAAGGTGTAGGTTTTATTGCAGATGTAGATGATACAAAAGATGGAGGTGTAGATTATCCTTTTGCAATTACAGTACATGAATTGGCACATCAGTGGTTTGCGCATCAAGTAATTGGAGCAGATGTTTTAGGAGCAACTTTAACATCGGAAAGTATGTCGGAATATGTTTCTTTAAAAGTATTAGAACACCAACAAGGAAAAACAAAAATGCGTAAGTTTTTAAAAGATGCATTAGATGGTTACTTAATGGGAAGAACTTTCGAATCTAAAAGAGAAAAACCTTTAATGTATAACGATGGTCAAGGATATATCCATTACCAAAAAGGGTCTATGGTTTTATACGCAATAAGCGATTATATTGGCGAAGAAAACTTTAATGGAGCAATTAAAAAATACGTAAATAAAGTAAAGTTTCAAGAGCCACCTTACACAACCTCCATAGAAATGGTCGATTTTATTAGAAAAGCAACACCAGATTCTTTACAATATGTAATTAAAGACATGTTCGAAACCATTACTTTATATAAAAATAGAATTGTAAACGTAGCTTCTACAGAACTAGAAAACGGAAAGTATAAGGTAGATATCGAATTTGAAGTTTCTAAATATAGAAATAACGAAAAAGGAAAACGTTATTATAGTGATAATAAAAAAGATTCTATTTCCTATACTAAAGAAGGTTCTAAAAAACCTATTTATTCGGTTCCTTTGGCAGATTATATAGATATTGGTATTTTTACAGAAGAAGAAATTGATGGTGAAAAGGAAGAAAAACAATTGTACTTTAAAAAGCATAAGATTACTCAAATTAATAATAAAATTACCATTATTGTAGATAAGAAACCAACAGAAGTTGGTGTAGATCCTTACAACAAATTAATCGACACAAAATCTAACGATAATAGAAGGAAATTATAAACAGACAAAAACAACTATAATTAAACATGACAAAAAAAAATAGAATAGCAGCTGTTTCCTTACTCTTTATAGTAGTTGTTATTTTTCATTTATATGGACTTTTACAGAACAATACATTAGCATTTTTTACAAAACCATTTTTAATGATAACTTTAGTTATTATTTACTTGGTATCTGTTAAAAAGCCTAATTTTTGGTATGTTTCTGCTTTATTCTTTTCTTTTTGGGGCGATGTTTTCTTGCTTTTTAAACAAGAGTTCTTTCTTTTTGGTTTGGCATCTTTTCTGTTTGCACATCTCTTATTTATAAAAATTTCAGCAAGGTTTTTAAAGAAAATTAAACCTCAGAAAATACGAATAGTTTCAATACCATTTGTAATTATTTTTATAAGTCTATTATGGCTTTTAATAGATAACTTAGGCGATTTTTTAATTCCAGTAATTGTTTATGGAATTACCATTTCTACTTTTGGAGCTGTTACTCTTTTAAACTATGTGCAAGAAAAAAGTACAGAAAACCTATGGTTGTTTTTAGGAGCATTTATTTTTATAATATCAGACAGTGTTTTGGCAATTAACAAGTTTTACGAAGCCAAAGAAATATATGGTATTATAATAATGGTAACCTATATTGTAGCTCAATATTTAATATGTAAGGCTTTAATAGCGAAAGAATCTTAAAGAAAACTACCCATAAGCAGTAACAAAAAAAGCAACTACTTTTGTAGTTGCTTTTTTAGATAGGGGTAAACTTCTATATCTTTTAACTATTGTTGTTAGGGCAACTCAAGTAAAATTTTCTATTTACCAGTTAGGGGTTATTGTGTTTTTAATATGTTTATTTCTAACACGTTGCAATTATAGTGAAAAAAATGTTAAAAAATAGATTAAAAGAAAAATAATGTGTTTTATTTTAATTAGATTTTAAATTTAAAATCTAAAGCCCAAAAAATAATTGAACTTAACTCTAGCAAAGAGAAGAGGTTTTTAGCAGTCTAATTTCAAAAAAAAAATAGTTGAAACTCTTACCCAAAAAAAGGAATATTCTTTCTTTTAATATAAAGAACAGTAAAAGCTACAAATAAAGATAAACACGCAGCAGCAAACAATAAACCACCATCGTTATTATGGGAGATACCAAGAATAGTTAAATGAGAAAAAATAGCTCCACTCATTAAACCAACAATCATAATGGCTCCTAACCAGATTGCTTTAGGAATAAAAAAAAGAATACAAGCAATTAGTTCTAAAACACCAGTTCCAATTCTTAGATAAGCTTCATTTTTACCTGCTAATTTTGTAAATAAAACAACACTTTCTTCTGCACCCGAAAATTTATAAAAAAGTGTTTGTAATATAATTACAGATATAATTATTTTAAAAATGAAGATACTTTTATAAACCATGTCGATTATTTTTTTTTTTAGACGAATTATTCATTTTAAGCTTACTTCATTCATAAAAAAAGTAACTTTGCAAGAAACCTTAAAAATGAAAAATTTTATTTACTTTATTTTTTTCTGTATTGCTTTTGCTGGCTGCAAGAAAGAACCTCAAACAAAACTTCAATTTTTAGATGAATATATTTTACAGGATTCAACGTATATAAAAAATACTTTAATAGGAGGGCTGTCTGGAATAGATTACGCAAACGGATTTTATTATTTTGTGGTAGATGATGCAAAAAAACCAAGATTTTTAAAAACAAAAATAATTGTTGAAGAAAATAAAATTAAAAAGATAGCAGTTAAAGATGTTGTGTTTTTAAAAGATTCCACAACTACTTTTTATACTGAAAACCATTTAGATTTAGAATCTATTTTTGTGGATGAAATTACCAATGAAGTCAATTTTGTAAGTGAAGGTTCTGTACACTATAAAAAAACACCTTCCGTTTTTAAAACTGACTTAAAAGGTAATTTTGTTGAAAGTTTTTCGCTTCCCAAAACATTGGAAAACGAACAAAATATGCATCATAATGCCACTTTTGAAGCTTCTTCCAAAAGTTTCGATAAAAAAGGTTTTTGGGTAGCTATGGAAGGTGTTTTAAAATCGGATGGAGTAGAGCCAACATTTACAAAAACCAATTCTCCTATTAGAATTACTTATTTCGATAAAAAAACAAATAAAGCGACAAAACAATTTGCTTATCAATTAGAATACATAACAAAGCCAGCCAAAGGAAATTTAAACTTAAATGGAGTTACTGCGATTTTAGAATACGAAGAAAATTGTTTTTTTGTTATAGAAAGAACCTACCAAAGTGGTTATGGGAGTTATGGAAACATTATTCGAATTTTCGATGCTCAAATTGAAGAAAATTCAACAAATAGTATAGCAATAGATTCATTAAGCAATACAGCATTTTTACCTCTTAAAAAACGATTACTATTTAATTTTGAAGATGTAAAAGACAAATTAACAGATGGAATTATAGATAATATAGAAGGTATTACATTTGGCCCCAAATTAGCCAATGGAAATAAATCACTTATTTTGGTTTCCGACGATAATTTTCAAGCGTATGGAAAACAATTAAATCAATTTATTCTGTTAGAAATTACCCACAAATAATTCTTATTTTTACAACCTTTAGAATTAATATTTTCGAATGAGATTTACCAAACTAAAACACAATATTCTTCAAACAAAGTTCGACAAAGCTTTGCAGAAATCTACTGATAATAGAATGGTTTCTCAAAAGAAAATTCAGTCTGTAGGCATTTTAACTTCAGAAGAAATTTTTTCGAAACTAGATATTACATCGATTATAGAAGAGGTTTTAGAAGTTAGAAATGCAAAAATATATAGTTTTAGACCTTACAGTAAGTTAGACGAATTTTCGTATAAACATTTTTCTGAAAACGATATCAATTGGAAAGGAACATTCGTTCAAGAAAATTTCGAGAGTTTTTTACAACAACCTTTCGACTTGTTAATTGGTTATTTTAACAAACCAAATTTGTATATAGAAAGTGCTGTTTTACAGTCGAAAGCAACTTTTAAAGTGGGGTTTTCGAATGTAAATTCAAACTTGTTTGAAATAGAAATTTCAGAGGATATTTTACATATAAACGAATTTACATTGGAGTTAAAAAAATACCTTCAAATTATAAAAAAGCTTTAAAATTAAACTTTAATTATAAAGTTGTTTATTCTTTCTAAGAATTTATAAAAGTATAAAAATATCAATCTTAAAAGTGTAATTTTGTACTTCTAAAAAGAAAAAAAGATGCAAGAGTTTATTGGAACAGGAGTTGCCTTAATTACCCCTTTTAAAGAAGATTTAAGTGTAGATTTTGATGCACTTGTAAAACTGGTAAATTTTAACATACAAAATGGTACAGATTACTTGGTAATTAATGGTACAACAGGAGAAAGTGCTACAATTTCGAAAGAAGAAAGAAAACAAATTATAAACGTTATTGTAAAAACTAATAACAAACGTTTGCCTTTAGTTTTAGGTATTGGTGGTAACAATACGTTAGAAGTTGTAAAAGATATACAAACAACCGACTTAACAAATATCGATGGTATTTTATCAGTAGCACCTTATTATAGTAAGCCAACACAAGAAGGGTTTTATCAGCATTTTAAAGCAATTGCAGAAGCTACAGAGAAACCAATTATTTTATACAACGTTCCAGGAAGAACCGCAAAAAATATGGAAGCTTCTACAACCATTCGTTTGGCGAAAGATTTTAAAAACATAGTTGGTGTAAAAGAAGCAGGTAATAATACACAACAATATTTAGAATTATTACGAGACAAACCAGCAGATTTTTTAATTATTTCTGGTGATGATGATTTGGCTTTAGGAGTAACTTTAGCAGGAGGTGCTGGAGTAATATCTGTAATTGGGCAAGCATTTCCAAAAGAATTTTCTACGATGATTAATTGTGGTTTACAAGGAAAAAATAAAGAAGGTTACTCGATTCATTTTAAAATGATGGAAATTATCGACTTAATTTTTGCTGAAAATAATCCTGCAGGAATAAAAGCCGTTTTACAAGAATTAAGCATTTCTTCAAGTTATGTAAGACTTCCTTTAGTGCCAGCAAGTAAAGAGTTACAGGCAAAAATCGCAAAACTTGTGAATGATTTTTAAAACGGATAAACATGTTTAGGCTATTATTTTTTAATTATTTGATGGTAAAATATCTTTCATTATAACTTCACAAATAAGACATTGTTAAGATTAACAAACTTTTAGGAACACTTTATTCATTTTTTTGTTGTTTTGTGATGATAATTACACAACGCAATTAATCGTGTAAAAAATCGTTTTATTTTCGAAAAATGTTGCTTAATGTTGTGCATTAAGTTCCCTTTGAAAATGTTATCTAGGACTTGCGAATGCTTAACAAGTTTCAGTATTTCAGGAACTAAAAGAAAAGAATTATTTAAGAAAAAATAAATTCTTTTATTATCCATTATTAATCACTAATTTTGCCCGATGCAAAAAATAAAAAATTTAGCGTGTTTATTTACACTTAGTTTACTACTGTTTTCATGTGGTGAATATCAAAAAGTATTAAATAAAGGTACTGCAGAAGAGCAGTATAAAATGGCCGTAAAAATGTACGAAAGTCAAAAATACGGTAAAGCTTTGCGTTTATTCGAAAAAGTAACACCAGCTTATAGAGCAAAACCTCAAATGGAGCGTATTCAATTTATGATAGCACAGTCTAATTATAACGAGAAAAATTATCCATTGGCAGGTTATTATTTCGATCGTTTTACAAAAAACTATCCAAAAAGTTCTAAGAAAGAAGAAGCCGCATTTTTATCTGCAAATAGTTACAAATTAGCCTCTCCACGTTTTAGTTTAGATCCAACAGACACGAACAAAGCATTGGAAGCTTACCAGAGTTTTATTAATACATACCCAGATTCCGATAGAATTGACGAAGCAAATAAAGATTATAAAGAACTACGTTATAAATTAGAGAAAAAATATTTCGAAATTGCAAAAACGTATTATAGAACAGCAGATTACGATGCTAGAAATTACAAAGCAGCAATACAAGCTTTCGATAACTTATTAGAAGATTATTTAGGAACATCGTTTAAAGAAGAAGCTTTGTATTATCGATTTAAAGCAGCAAACGACTTTGTTTTTAAAAGTACAGATAGAAGAAAAAAAGAACGTATTAAAGATGCTATAGATGCTTATGATAAGTTGGTAAGAAGCTTTCCTAAAACAACTTATTTAGAAGAAGTTAACGAAATGTTGGCTAAACTTCAAAAAGAAGAAGCAAGAATAGATGCTATAATAGCAAAAATGAAAAAAATAGAAAATATTCAAAAGAAATAATAATTTAATTATGGATTATAAAGATACAAAAGCGGCTCCAACAACAATTACTTACGACAAGAACAAATTGGAAGCGCCAACAGAAAATATTTACGAGGCGATTTCTATTATTGCAAAAAGAGCAGAACAAGTAAATAATGATTTGAAAAAAGAATTGGTAGAGAAATTAGACGAATTTGCAACTTATAACGATAGTTTAGAAGAGGTATTTGAAAATAAAGAACAAATAGAAGTTTCTAAATTTTACGAAAGATTACCAAAGCCTACTGCAATTGCTGTAGAAGAATGGTTAAACGATAAAATTTATCACAGAACTCCAGACGCACAATAATGTCTGTTTTAAGCGGAAAAAAAATTCTATTAGGAATCACTGCTGGAATTGCCGCTTATAAAACGGCTAGTTTGGTCCGTTTATTTATAAAATTAGACGCAGAAGTCAAAATTATTATGACGCCTGCGTCTAAAGATTTTATAACACCTCTCACGCTTTCCACACTTTCTAAAAATCCTGTTCATTCTACTTTTTACGATAAAGAAGACGAGAATGAATTATGGAACAATCACGTAGATTTAGGTCTTTGGGCAGATTATATGATAATTGCTCCAGCAACTGCAAACACCTTGTCTAAAATGACCCATGGAACTTGCGATAATTTGTTGTTAGCAAGTTATTTATCTGCAAAATGTCCTGTTTATTTTGCGCCTGCAATGGATTTAGATATGTACATTCATCCATCTACGAAACAAAGTTTAGATACATTACAACGTTTTGGAAACATTCTAATTCCTGCAACCTCAGGCGAATTGGCAAGTGGTTTGGTAGGAGAAGGAAGAATGGCAGAGCCGCAAGATATTGTTTCTTTTATGGAAAACGATATTCTGTCTAAATTACCGTTAAAAGGAAAAAAATTATTGCTAACAGCTGGTCCCACTTACGAAGCAATAGATCCTGTTCGTTTTATAGGAAATCATTCTTCAGGAAAAATGGGGTTTGCAATCGCAAAAGCGGCTGCAAATTTAGGAGCAGAAGTGTTCTTAATTTCTGGGCCTTCGCATCAACAAATAAAACATTCTTTTGTTCATAGAATAGATGTAGTTTCTGCAGAAGAAATGTACAAAGCATCACACAAATATTTTGGTGAAGTAGATATTGCGATACTTTCTGCAGCAGTTGCAGACTATAAACCAAAAAACATTGCGACTCAGAAAATAAAAAAGACAGATGCATCGTTAGAGATTCATCTTGCACCAACAAAAGATATTTTGGCTTCTTTAGGAGCCATTAAAAAACATCAATTTTTAGTTGGTTTTGCGTTGGAAACAAATAACGAGTTAGAAAATGCAAAAGGTAAGTTAGCTAGAAAGAATTTAGATGCGATTGTATTAAATTCTTTACAAGATAAAGGTGCAGGTTTTGCGACAGACACAAATAAAATTACTATTATTGATAAAAATTTGAATGAAAAAGCATTCGAACTAAAATCGAAGCAAGAAGTAGCCAAAGACATTATCAACGAAATTATAAAGAAACTAACTTAATATTTCTTGTCTCCTCGAGCATTATTGAAAAATGAAATGATTTTCAGTTTGAAGATAAAAGCGTAGCTTGCGAGAGGTTTTTTAGTTAGTTCTCGACTGCGATCGAACAGACCATTAAAACACATTAAAGTGCAAAAAATATTAATTACCTTTATACTATTCTTCTCAATTTTAAGCTTAAATGCTCAAGAATTAAATTGCTTGGTAACTATAAATTCCGAGCAAATTGCAGGTTCTAATAAGCAAGTTTTTTCTACACTCCAAAAAGCATTAACAGAATACATTAATCAAACAAAATGGACAAATAAAACGGTTAAACCAGAAGAGCGTATCGATTGTGCAATTACCATGATTATTACTTCTAGAGATAACAATAATTTTAAAGCGACGTTGCAAGTACAATCTACAAGACCTATCTATAATTCTAGTTATGCAAGTCCTGTTTTAAATATAAAAGACAACGATTTTTCTTTTAAATATAATGAGTTCGATCCGTTAATTTACAATAGAAATTCTTTCGATAGCAACTTAGTTTCTACCATTGTTTTTTACGTAAATGTAATTTTAGGATTAGATGCAGATACTTTTTTAAAGTTTGGTGGAGAAGCACAATTAAAAGAAGCACAAAATGTAATGTTGCAAGCACAGCAGAGTGGTTTGGCAACTTGGCAAAATGTGGTGGGGAAACAAAATAAATATTTATTGATAGATAATTTGTTATCTCCAAAATTAAAAGCCTACAGAAATACATTGTACAATTACCATAGAAAAGGTTTAGATTTGTTTTTTTCGAATAAAAATGCAGGCAAACAAGGTGTAGAAGACAGTGTTATTGCTTTGCAGAACATTTACAACAAATCAATTGGAAATTACTTAATTCGTTTGTTTTTCGATGCAAAAGGCGATGAGTTGGTAAATATTTATTCAGAAGGTCCAGGAACTAGAAATAAAAACCAGTTGATACAAACTTTAAGAAAAATATCTCCAAACAATAATTCTAAGTGGAGAAAGATGGATTAAATGGCTTTCTTTTATAGGCGCTTTCATAAAACAACGAATCCCTTGTTTTTACGAGGGATTTGTTGTATTTTGTAGCTATAATAAACCCCGAAAATGGCCAATATAGGCAAAAAACGGGGTTTTAATTTCGACAATTATGAAAGTACGAAGAATTTCTGAAATGCAACACCGCATTTCAATTTTTTCCCCTCAGCGAGAATTATGATGCTCATTATGCGCGATTTTTAGAGGGAGATTTAGGTAAAATCTACTCTGCAATTCCTTGGAATGATTTAGTTAGCTCTTTTGGTATTTCTGAACAATCAAAAGGGAGAAACTATCTTTTTAGTCCTAAAGGAAGACTAGGTTTAATGTTTTTAAAACATTATGCTAATTGTTCAGATAGAAAATTGATTGAGCAACTAAACTCGAATTTAGACTATCAATTTTTCTGTGATATAGAACTAGGTTTTGAACGCTTAACAAACTATAAAATAGTGAGCCAAATACGTTGTGAATTAGCAGAGAAACTCGATATTAATTCCATAGAAAAAATTCTATTCAACTCTTGGAAAAACGAAATTGAAAACCCCAATCAAATTGTAATGGATGCTACTTGTTATGAAAGTGAAGTTCGTTACCCTAGCATCCAAAAATTACTTTGGGAGTCGGTTCATTGGTTGTACAATCAATTACGTAAAACCTGCTCTATATTAGGGGTTAAAATGATTAGAAGTAAATATATCAAGTGGAAAAAACGTTATCAAGGATTTAGTAAAATGCGAAGAAAAACCAAGTCGAAACGTATTTCATTAACCCGAGGTTTACTCAATCTGTTAAGTAAATTTATCAACTTTGAAAAAGAGTTGTCAGAAAATCACAATATTGAGTTTATAGCTTTGTATTATAAGCGAATAAATACAATTCAAAGGATTTACAAACAACAAAAAGATCATTTTGATACAGGAGAAAAAATCAAAGATAGAATTGTAAGCATTCAAAAGGATTATATTCGTCCTATTGTTCGAGGAAAGGAAGTAAAACCTGTTGAATTTGGAGCAAAAGTTAACAAAGTTCAAATTGATGGAATTAGCTTTATCGAACATATTAACTTTAATGCATTTCATGAAGGAAATCGTTTTATTCAAACAGTCCAAAAAGCACAAGGATTAACTCGAAAAAAAGTAAAAATAGCTGGAGCAGATAAAATTTATGCCACCAATAAAAATAGAAAACACTGTAGTTCTAAGAACATAGAAACAGACTTTATCCCCAAGGGAAAAAAGCCGAAAAATCATAAAGAAAAAAAGCAACTTAGAGCTATTATCGCAAAAGAAAGAGCTACAAGATTAGAAGGTTCTTTTGGAAAGGATAAAGAATATTATCACTTACGAAAAATAAAAGCCAAAACTAAAAAGAATGAAATTCTATGGATATTCTTTGGAATACACACAGGGAATGCTCTTGAAATTGGCCGAAGAAAAATAGCTAAAACAGCACAACAAGTAGTCTAAATTTGAAGCATTGAATATAGTTTTATGGGAGAGGTATGTCTTGTTGGGAAGTTTTTAAGAAACTGAACACTTAAAACAGCTTTAAAACAAAAATTGAGGGTAGAATTTAAATAATTCTGCCCGCAATTTTAGCTGCATTTTTAAAAATAACCTATTTTCTGAATGTGCCTTTATAAAACAAGCTTGTCTTAAAGATAAGGCTCCATATTAGATTAAAACTTATCAATTCTTAATTACTTATAATTACTTATCATTTTTTCTAATAAAACAATGTAAGCATCTTTTTCTTTTAGTCTTAATTCATATTGCTCAATTAGCTTTATGTCACACGAGGTACAAAAATTTTCTTTTGCAACATTACTATTTAATGGATCTGTAACTTCCTCTCTTTTTAATAAATCTTCAGGCTTTATATTGTATAAATTACAAATAGCGTTTATATAATTTACCCAAGAATGGCAAGTGCCATGTTCAATTCTATTATAAGCAGATTGCGATATTTGTAAATAATCAGCTACTTTTTCTTGACTAAAACCTTTTTGTATACGCAGTTTTTTTAACTTTTTAGCAACTAATAAATTCATTTTAAATCTTTTAAGTAAAGGTATAAAAAATAATAGTAGCAGTAAAATTACAGAAAAAATAATTTTCTAGTAGAAAAAAGCAATAGAATTAGTTTTAATTATTTAATTTTTTCTGTTAAAAAACACTAATTGTTTCATAAATTAAGGTTAAAAATAATTTTTTTGTTTTATGTAATTTACTGTTAATAAGTGATTTGTGTTTTTTTATGCAAAAAACGGGTAACCTTACCCGATATACGAATAACACTTTAACTAGAAACAGTTATACTTTTACACAAGTATTTATCGCATAAATATATCTTTTTTTTGTGTACTAAATGCATATCGTGGCTGTTTTTTAAACTTATTTTAAGATTGTAACATGATTTATAGAGCTATTATTTATTCTAAAACTATTTTTCATAGAAATTAAGACATGAATAAGCAAATATTTCCAAAAGAGATTATAGAAAGTACGGTTGAAGTACATCAATTTAAACATACAAATAAAAGTAAAGTTATTTACAGTATTATTTTAATCTTTTTAATTATAGTATTGGTTTCTTTGCCTTTTATTAAGGTTACTATTTATAATACTTCTCAAGGTTTAATAAGACCCGACAAAGAGAGAGTCCTTCTAGAGAGTAGTACAAGTGGTAAAGTTATATTTCAGCAACTTAAAAATAATGGTCAAGTAAAAAAAGGAGATACGCTGTTATTGATTAATAATTTAGCCATAACTCAAAAAATAAATAATACTACAAGCCGGTTGAATGAAACTAAAATTTTTATTGAAGATTTAAAACTTTTATCTAATAAAAACAGAATTTTAAATAAATTAAAATCATTAAAATATAAACGAGAATACAACTTCTATCAACAAAAATTAAGCGAATTAAATACTCGTTTTCAAAAAATAAAAGAAGATTATAATCGAAGTCAAAAATTATTTAGTAAAGGGGTTATCGCTAAAACTGATTTGAATAATAGTAAGTTAGAATATGATTTAGCTTTAAGTGCAACCTATCAATATAAAAAACAGCAACATAGTACTTGGCAAGCAGAGTTAGTTAATTCTCAGAATCAACTAAAAGAATTAGAGAATAATCAAATTCAATTAGAGGAGAATAATAATTTATCCATTATTAAAGCTCCAGTTACAGGAACTTTGTTAAATGTAAAAGGTATAGAGCAAGGAAGTTTTATTACAACAGGAATGCAACTGGCGGAAATTTCTCCCAAGACCGATTTAATTGTAGAATGTTATATCAATCCTACAGATATCGGTTTGTTAAAAAAAGAAACTCAAGTAAATTTTCAAGTAAGTGCATTTAATTATAATCAATGGGGTTTAGCAAATGGAAAAATTTTAGAAATTGGCAATGATATACAGATGATTAATGATATACCAATGTTTAAAGTATTGTGCTCACTAGACCAAGATTTTCTACAGCTAAAAAATGGATTTAAAGGGCAATTAAAAAAAGGGATGCTAGTAAATGCTCGTTTTGAATTGACAGAACGTACCTTATTTGATTTGTTATATGATAAAGTAGATGATTGGATGAATCCATCAAGTCAAATAGCTAAAAACTAATATAAATATAATTTTGAGTATAGTTGAAAAATTTCAATAAAATAAAAATCATGAAAAATTTAAAAACACTAGAACGTTTACAACAATTACACAATTTAATTGCTATTGAAAATACGGGCACACCTAAAGAATTAGCCAGTTTAATGCAAATAAGCGAACGTTCTATTCACTTATTAATAGAAGAATTAAAAGATTATCATGCAAATATATGTTATAGTAGAAGTAGAAAAACCTACTATTACTGTGAAAATTTCGATTTGAAAGTAAATATTTCTGTAAGTGTTTTAACAAATAATGAAGTAACCCAAATTTTTGGTGGTAGTTATTTTTTACAAACTAATTTGCAAATTGCAAATTAGTTGCAGTGAACACATTTATATTTGCAGTATCAAAAAAGTAATAGATTGCTAGACGTAGCAAAAGTTAGACGTAACTTATTTTATTTTTTTTGATGTGGATTGTGAAAGTCAAAAGACGGTTATTCTCACTAAAGTAGGAATTTCATAATAAATTTTCACAATCAAAAAATAAATTAATAATTAAAAAAACGTAATTTTATGAAAAATTTACAAAATTTTGGTGTTCAAGAGTTGAACTTTAAAGAATCGGTTGTTTTAAATGGAGGAATGACAGACCCTGATGGTTGTGCAGGTTGTTCTGCTGGTTTAGCACTTAGAAGGTGGATTGGAAATGCTTTTGATGCTTTTGTAGAAGGATACTCAAGAGGAGGAACCCATACACAATATGGAATTTAAAATTTAAATCTTATGAAAAATTTACAAAAATTTAATGTCGAAGAACTATATTTAGAAGAAAGTAAAAATATTAATGGAGGAATTGGTATTTTAGCAGGTATTGGACTAGCTATTCTAGGTATGGCAATTTACGAACACGGTAAAGAGTTTGTTGCAGGAATGTTTAATCCTTTTACTTCAAATGAATAATAATAATAATAAATCAAATATCATGTTAAAAGAGTTAACTAATAAAGAATTAATTGAAATAAACGGAGGTGGTCCGTTATGGGATGCTTGGTTAAAGAGCGTTGAAGATACAGGGCAATATGTTGGCGGTTTTATATATGGGTTATTTGTTGGAGAATGCCCTTCTGAATGTTAAAAATATGAAGTTGAAAAATAAGCATTTTATATTTTTATTTTTGGTTAGTCTATTACTTTATAATATTATTAAAAACTTCGTGATAGGAGTTTTCAATCCTTTTAAAATTAATTAGCTAATAACTTCTTACAAAAGTTTATACAGCATAAAATATTTTATGCTGTATAAACTTTTATAACATACTTGATAAGCAAAAAATAAATTAATTTATCATCTTTACTGCAATTTTATTGCAGTAAAGATGATTTTCTTTGCCATAAAAACTAGAAATGGCAAAAATTACCATAAAACAACACGACATTACAGATTGTGGAGCAGCTTGTTTAGCCTCTATATCTTCTCATTTCAATTTACAACTCCCTATTGCACGTATTCGCCAATATGCAGGCACAGATAAAAAAGGAACTAATGTGGCACATTCAGAAAATAGGTTATTTTTAAAAATGCAGCTAAAATTGCGGGCAGAATTATTTAAATTCTACCCTCAATTTTTGTTTTAAAGCTGTTTTAAGTGTTCAGTTTCTTAAAAACTTCCCAACAAGACATACCTCTCCCATAAAACTATATTCAATGCTTCAAATTTAGACTACTTGTTGTGCTGTTTTAGCTATTTTTCTTCGGCCAATTTCAAGAGCATTCCCTGTGTGTATTCCAAAGAATATCCATAGAATTTCATTCTTTTTAGTTTTGGCTTTTATTTTTCGTAAGTGATAATATTCTTTATCCTTTCCAAAAGAACCTTCTAATCTTGTAGCTCTTTCTTTTGCGATAATAGCTCTAAGTTGCTTTTTTTCTTTATGATTTTTCGGCTTTTTTCCCTTGGGGATAAAGTCTGTTTCTATGTTCTTAGAACTACAGTGTTTTCTATTTTTATTGGTGGCATAAATTTTATCTGCTCCAGCTATTTTTACTTTTTTTCGAGTTAATCCTTGTGCTTTTTGGACTGTTTGAATAAAACGATTTCCTTCATGAAATGCATTAAAGTTAATATGTTCGATAAAGCTAATTCCATCAATTTGAACTTTGTTAACTTTTGCTCCAAATTCAACAGGTTTTACTTCCTTTCCTCGAACAATAGGACGAATATAATCCTTTTGAATGCTTACAATTCTATCTTTGATTTTTTCTCCTGTATCAAAATGATCTTTTTGTTGTTTGTAAATCCTTTGAATTGTATTTATTCGCTTATAATACAAAGCTATAAACTCAATATTGTGATTTTCTGACAACTCTTTTTCAAAGTTGATAAATTTACTTAACAGATTGAGTAAACCTCGGGTTAATGAAATACGTTTCGACTTGGTTTTTCTTCGCATTTTACTAAATCCTTGATAACGCTTTTTCCACTTGATATATTTACTTCTAATCATTTTAACCCCTAATATAGAGCAGGTTTTACGTAATTGATTGTACAACCAATGAACCGACTCCCAAAGTAATTTTTGGATGCTAGGGTAACGAACTTCACTTTCATAACAAGTAGCATCCATTACAATTTGATTGGGGTTTTCAATTTCGTTTTTCCAAGAGTTGAATAGAATTTTTTCTATGGAATTAATATCGAGTTTCTCTGCTAATTCACAACGTATTTGGCTCACTATTTTATAGTTTGTTAAGCGTTCAAAACCTAGTTCTATATCACAGAAAAATTGATAGTCTAAATTCGAGTTTAGTTGCTCAATCAATTTTCTATCTGAACAATTAGCATAATGTTTTAAAAACATTAAACCTAGTCTTCCTTTAGGACTAAAAAGATAGTTTCTCCCTTTTGATTGTTCAGAAATACCAAAAGAGCTAACTAAATCATTCCAAGGAATTGCAGAGTAGATTTTACCTAAATCTCCCTCTAAAAATCGCGCATAATGAGCATCATAATTCTCGCTGAGGGGAAAAAATTGAAATGCGGTGTTGCATTTCAGAAATTCTTCGTACTTTCATAATTGTCGAAATTAAAACCCCGTTTTTTGCCTATATTGGCCATTTTCGGGGTTTATTATAGCTACAAAATACAACAAATCCCTCGTAAAAACAAGGGATTCGTTGTTTTATGAAAGCGCCTAATGTATTGGGTTTAATTGAAGTCGCAGAAAAATTAGGTTTTGAAGCTAAAGGTGTTCGAGGCGAATTAGACAGTTTATTTAAAATACCAAAACCTGCTATAGCACATCTTATTGTAAAAAAAAACACTGAAATAACCCAAATTTTTGGAGGTAGTTATTTTTTACAAACTAATCTGCACATTGCAAATTAGTTGCAGTGAACACATTTATATTTGTAGTATCAAAAAAGTAATAGATTGCTAGACGTAGCAAAAGTTAGACGTAACTTATTTTATTTTTTTTGATGTGGATTGTGAAAATAAAAGATCGTAATTCTTATAAAAGTAGGAATTTCACAATCAATTTTCACAACCAAAAAATAAATTAATAATTAAAAAAACGTAATTTTATGAAAAATTTACAAAATTTTGGGGTTCAAGAGTTGAATGCTGAGGAAGTTAAAGAAATTGATGGAGGAAATGATGTAGCTGGATATTTATTTAATATGAGTAAGTATGCGGTACGAAATACTTTATTTGTTTTGGGCATGTTCGCAGGTATATCAGATGGTTTTGATGAGGGTAATAAATAAAAACAACAAAAATTAGTATAAAATGAAAGAATTAACATTAAATGAATTAATAGTAATTAATGGAGGTAATACTGCACCTCCAAGTGTAAGTGATAATGCAACTGTTCAATCAGGCTATAGTTTTGGTTATAGAATTGGAAGAGCTATTGGAAATACAGTAAGACAATTTAGATCAATATTTGATATTTTTTAATTAAAATTTAGATCAAGGTTAGACTAACTTTTAGTTTAACCTTTTATTTAATTAATTAACTATTTTTGTTTTAGATTTTTTTTAAAGTAATAATATTAGTTACAAATAATTAAATTTAAAATCACTTATGTGTTGTAAATTAATTAATTTCAAAAAAATAGAAATACTTTATGGATTTAGAAAAAATTAAAATAAGTATTTCTGTAGGTAATGTATTGGCAATGATTATATCATGGGATAGAAACAAATCTATACTTATGGCTCTGGTACATGGGTTATTTGGGTGGTTATATGTTATATATTACTATGTTGGCAAAAAAGAAGACAAAAACTAGAAATTCTTCAAAAAATAATCGATTTTATATTTATTCTTACTTAAGTTATATTTTCCCTGCAATAAAAATGCAGTAAACACCCCTTTCTTTGCCATAAAAACTAGAAATGGCAAAAATTAACATAAAACAACACGACATTACAGATTGTGGGGCAGCTTGTTTGGCTTCCATTTCAGCACATTTTAATTTACAAATACCCATTGCACGTATTCGCCAATATGCAGGCACAGATAAAAAAGGAACCAATGTTTTAGGTTTAATAGAAGCCGCAGAAAAATTGGGTTTCGAGGCAAAAGGTGTTCGAGGCGAATTAGACAGCTTATTTAAAATACCAAAACCTGCTATAGCACATCTTATTGTAAAAGAACAATTGCACCATTATGTGGTTATTTATGAAGTAACCAAAGAATACATTAAAATTATGGATCCAGGAGATGGAAAAATCCATAAAAAGACACACCAAGAGTTTCTAAAAGAGTGGACAGGTGTTTTAGTCTTACTATTACCAAAAGAAGAATTTACACCAGCAAACGAAAAAGTATCCGTTTTAAAACGTTTTTGGTTCTTATTAAAGCCTCATAAATTTGTGTTATTGCAAGCTTTAATAGGTGCAGTCATTTATACGTTACTAGGTTTTTCTACCTCAATTTATATACAAAAAATTACAGATTATGTTTTAGTAGGTGGTAATACAAAACTGTTAAACCTATTAAGCGTTATAATGCTTTTATTATTGGTTTTACAAATTATAATAGGTGTTTTTAAAGATGTCTTTTTAATTAAATCGGGTCAACAAATAGATGCGCGTTTAATTTTAGGGTATTACAAACATTTACTAAAATTACCACAGCAATTTTTTGACACGATGCGTGTAGGAGAAATAATTTCTCGTATAAATGATGCTGTTAAAATTAGAGCCTTTATAAATGATGTATCTTTAAGTTTAACAGTAAACATACTCATTCTGTTTTTCTCTTTTGGTATTATGTTTATGTATTACTGGAAATTGGCTTTAATTATGTTATTGGTTATTCCGTTGTATTTGGTAGTTTATTTCATTATAAACAAACTCAACAAAAAAACAGAGCGTAAAATAATGGAGCGTTCAGCAGAATTAGAAAGTCAGTTAGTAGAATCTTTAAATTCGGTAGGTACAATAAAACGTTTTGGTTTAGAGAGTTTTGCAAATATCAAAACAGAAACACGTTTTATTAATTTATTACATATTGGTTATAAATCAGCTTTAAATTCCATTTTTTCTGGAACTTCCACTACTTTTATTGCACAATTATTTACAATCATACTTTTATGGAGTGGCTCTTATTTTGTTATTGCAAGAGAAATTACACCAGGAGAATTACTCTCTTTTTATGCCATAATTGGTTATTTTATGAATCCTGTTGCCAGTTTAATTGGCGCAAACAAGCAAATACAAAATGCGCTAATTGCAGCAGATCGTTTGTTTGAAATTATGGATTTAGAGAGAGAAGAAAACACGGAAAAGGTAGTATTGAAAAAAGAGAAGATTAACGACATCGAATTTAAAAACGTAGCTTTTAGATATGGTACAAGAGTACAAGTTTTTACAGATTTCAATCTAAAAATAAAAAAAGGAAATATTACAGCCATTGTTGGCGAAAGTGGCTCAGGTAAATCAACTTTAATTTCTTTACTTCAAAATTTATATCCATTACAGAGAGGGCAAATTACTATTGGAGATTTAGATTTAAAATATGTACAATTGGAAAGTTTACGAGAATTAGTAAGTGTTGTACCTCAAAAAATAGATTTATTTGCTGGGAATGTAATCGACAACATTGCTGTTGGTGACTTCTCCCCAAATATGGAGTTGATTATAGATATATGCAAATCGATTGGTATTTTAGAATTTATAGAAAGTTTACCCAATGGATTTAATACGTATTTAGGAGAAAATGGTGCAACACTTTCTGGAGGTCAAAAACAACGAATTGCGATTGCAAGAGCTTTGTATAAACAACCAGAAGTGTTGGTTTTAGACGAAGCAACCTCTTCTTTAGATTCAACGTCAGAAAATTATATTCAAAAAGCAATAGAAAGATTACGTTTACAAAATAAAACGATTATAATTATTGCACACAGATTAAGCACCGTTATAAATGCAGATGAAATTGTTGTTTTACAAAAAGGAGAAGTATTACAACAAGGAAATCATAAAGAATTGTATGCGAAAAAAGGAAATTATTACAATTTATGGCAACAACAAATGCCAAAGTTTAGTTGATCAATTTTATAAATTAGATTTTCAATTTGTAGATTTAATTCACTAATTTTATCTCACAAAAATTACTGAATTTGCTAACACAACTTTCCATAAACAACTACGCATTAATCGACTCGTTATCAATTAATTTCTCTTCGGGTTTATCCATTATAACTGGAGAAACTGGCGCAGGAAAATCGATACTTTTAGGTGCTTTAGGCTTGGTTTTAGGAAACAGAGCAGATTTGTCTTCCTTAAAAGATACTTCACAAAAATGTATTGTGGAAGCTAAAATGGCAATTGCGAATTATAATTTAGAAGATTTTTTTAAAGAAGTCGATTTAGATTTCGAAGCAGAAACCATTATTAGAAGAGAAATTTTGCCTTCAGGGAAATCGCGTGCTTTTGTAAATGACACACCTGTTACGCTTTCAGTTTTAAACGAATTAAAAAATAAATTAATTGATGTGCATTCGCAACATCAAACCATGGAATTGTCCGACAATGCCTTTCAATTTTCTATTATTGATGCATTGGCGAAAAACAAAAATAAAATAGATTCTTACAAAAGAGGTTTTTTACAATTACAGCAGTTAGAAAAAGAACTAAAGGAATTAGAGCACATTCAAAAAGAAGCAAATAAGCAATACGATTATAATTTGCACTTGTTTAAAGAATTAGAAGAAGCTAATTTAAAAGTTGATGAGCAAGAAGATTTAGAAGAGCGATTAGAGAAATTAAATAATATAGAAGATATAAAAATAAATTTATCTGAAGCATTAGAAATTTCTTTAAATGAAGAAATTGGAATTCAGAATTTGCTAAATTCCTTAGAAAATAGAGTGTCTAAAATTGCTTCTTTTTCAAAAGAATACCAACAATTAGCAGAAAGAATAACATCCGTAAAAATAGAAATAGACGATATTGTTACAGAGTTAGAAGATGCGAATGAAAATGTAGATTTTAACCCCAATGAAGCAGAAGAAATTAATGATAGATTGCAGTTAATTTACAATTTACAGAAAAAACATACTGTAAATTCAATTCAAGAATTATTAGTCGTTTTCGAGAAATTATCCGAAAAAGTACAACAAGTTGAATCTGCAGAAGATACCATCAACAAGAAAAAACAGGAAATTCATTCCGTTTCAGAAAAATTAGATAAAGTTGCCGATTTAATTACAAAATCAAGAACAACTGCAATTCCTAAATTAACCAAAGAATTAGAAAGCTTATTGGCAGATTTAGGTATGCAAAATGCTCGTTTTTCCATAAAAGTAAAACCGACAATCGTTTATTTTTCAAACGGAAAAGATAATTTAGAATTTTTATTTTCAGCAAACAAAGGCGGTAATTTTGGAGAATTGAAAAAAGTTGCTTCAGGA
The DNA here is from genome assembly GCF_017569185.1 of Polaribacter cellanae. Lineage (NCBI taxonomy): Bacteria > Pseudomonadati > Bacteroidota > Flavobacteriia > Flavobacteriales > Flavobacteriaceae > Polaribacter > Polaribacter cellanae. The sequence continues at coordinate 3,783,869 of NZ_CP071869.1, forward strand.
GGAGAATTGTCGAGAATAATGCTGTCTGTAAAGAAAGTATTATCAGAAAACATACATTTGCCAACCATTATTTTCGATGAAATAGATACAGGAGTCTCAGGAGAGGTTTCCAACAAAATTGCAGCAATAATGCAACAAATGAGCAACCACATGCAAGTTGTTGCCATTACACATTTACCACAAATCGCAGCAAAAGGTAACAACCATTATAAAGTTTATAAAAAAGAAGTAAAAGGCGTTACAACCACAAATTTAAAACAACTTTCAAACGAAGAAAGAATTGTGGAAATTGCAGAAATGTTAAGCGGAAAAGAGATTTCAGAATCTGCTTTAACACATGCGAAGGAATTATTAAACTAATATATTTTTGTAAAATTCAAATACAAATGGATAATTTTAACGAGGCAGAAAACCTATTGTTTGAAGCTGACAAATTAATTTCTGAAGATAAAATAGTTGAAGGAAAAGAGGCGCTGTTTTCAGCTTTAACAGAATACCCAGATTATGGGAAGTTTCACAATTATTTAGGGTGGATTTATCATTATAAAATGATTGATTACGAAAAAGCTCAAAAGCACTATTTATTATCTATAAAATTAAGCCCCAAATACCACGCAGCATATCATAATTATTTATATTTCTTATTCGATAGTGGTAAATACAAAGAATTAATCGATTTTGTAAATAAAAATCTGCAGAAAGAATTTTTAGACAAAGGAACACTCTATAATCAATTAGCAAAGGCGTACGAGCTAAGAGATAATTTAAAAGAAGCATACAAGTATTATATGCTTGCAAGAAAAAATACTACAGCTACCAATTATATGGAAGAAATAAATAGCTCTTTATTAAGGGTAAAAAGTAAAATGGGTTTTTTTGAAAGACTTTCACTAATAAATAAGCATTAACAACCAAAAACTATCAACAATAAAACCAAAAACAACTATGTACAACTTACTAAAAGGAAAAAAAGGAATTATTTTTGGAGCATTAAACGAACATTCCATCGCTTGGAAAGTTGCAGAAAGAGCACATGAAGAAGGAGCAGAATTTGTGTTAACAAACGCACCAATTGCAATGCGAATGGGCGAATTGAATGCTTTGGCAAAAAAAACAGGTTCGCAAATTATTGCTGCAGATGCAACTTCAGTAGAAGATTTAGAGAACTTGGTCGCAAAATCTATGGAAATTTTAGGCGGAAAAATAGATTTCGTTTTACATTCCATAGGAATGTCTGTAAATGTAAGAAAAGGCAAACACTACACCGATCCAAAATACGATTTCACCACAAAAGGTTGGGACGTTTCTGCGGTTTCTTTCCACAAAACAATGAATGTTTTATACAACAAAAACGCCATGAACGAATGGGGAAGCATTGTCGCTTTAACATACATGGCTGCACAAAGAGTTTTTCCAGATTATAATGATATGGCAGATAATAAAGCCTATTTAGAGTCCATTGCACGTAGTTTTGGGTACTTCTTTGGGCGCGACCATAAAGTGCGAGTAAACACCATTTCTCAATCGCCAACTCCAACCACTGCAGGTAGTGGTGTAAAAGGTTTCGACGGTTTTATTGCCTATGCAGAAAAGATGAGTCCGTTAGGAAATGCAACTGCTGCAGATTGTGCAGATTACACGATTTCTCTATTTTCCGATTTAACAAAAAAAGTAACTTTGCAGAACTTATTTCACGATGGAGGTTTCTCTAATATGGGCGTAAGTGATGCTGTTATGGAAAAATTCGAGTAGTTTTATTTGGAGCTATTTCCTGCTTTCGTTACTCGCTTTTTATCTCTTTCTAAGAGATAAAAGAGCTCAAACAGACCACTCAATCAGGGCTAGACTTGTTTGCAAACGATTAGAAAAATTTTTAATTAAATCATATTTAAAAGTTGAAGTTTTAATAAATAAGAACCTTCAACTTTTTTTATTTTTTTACATTTACATTAAAGAAAGTTTTAAAAGTAACTCAACTTTAAAACTTTAAAACTTTAAAACTTTAAAACTTTGAAACTACTTTTTAGTATCATAATTCCAGTTTACAATCGTCCACAAGAAATAGACGAGTTATTAGAAAGTCTTACAAAACAAGATTTTTCTGATGATTTCGAGGTGGTAATTATTGAAGATGGTTCCGATAATTCTTCAAAAGCAATTGTAGAAAAATATAAAAATCAACTTGATTTAAACTATTTTTTCAAAGAAAATAGTGGAGCAGGAGCCAGCCGAAATTTCGGGATGGAAAAAGCCACAGGAAACTATTTTATTATTTTAGATTCAGATGTTCTTGTTCCACCTCAATATTTATTGGAAGTAAAAAAAGCATTAGAAGCTAATTTTACAGATGCTTTTGGTGGGCCAGATGCTGCTCATAAAAGTTTTACTTCTTTACAAAAAGCCATTAATTATTCCATGACTTCGGTTTTAACCACAGGAGGAATTCGTGGAAAGAAAAAAGGCATTGGAAAATTTCAACCCAGAAGCTTCAACTTAGGTTTGTCTAAAAAAGCATTTGAAAAAACTAACGGTTTCTCTAAAATGAAAAATGGAGAAGATATCGATTTAACCTTTCGTTTATGGGAAAACGGATTCGAAACGCAGTTAATAGACAAAGCATTTGTATATCACAAACGCAGAAGTACCATAAAACAATTTTACAAACAGACTTTTGGTTTTGGAACAGCAAGACCCATTTTAACTAAAAAATATCCAGAAACTGCTAAAATTACGTATTGGTTTCCAAGTGTATTTATTTTAGGTTTCGATGTAAGTATTTTATTGGCTTTTTTCGGATATTTTCAATTACTATATTTTTACGGATTTTATTTTTTATTGATTTTCTTAGATTCTTTACTTCAAAATAAAAATAGTAAGGTTGCTTTTTTGAGTATTATTACTTCTTTTACTCAGTTTTTGGGTTATGGATTTGGGTTTTTGGAATCAAAATTTTTTGCCAAAAAGTAAATTATTATTCCTGTGATTTGTGCAGAGCTTGTTTCAGTAAAACTGGCATCCAGAATAACACATCAAAATTTTGTTGATTTTATTTTTTTCAATTGCATCCAGCTTTAGCTGTATGATATAAACAATTTATGTATGGTTGGCTTTAGCCAAAAACACTCGATTGCGTTGAAAACATTTTGGCTAAAGCCTTTATTTTATATGCATATTTACAATGGGTTAAAACCCATTGCAATTAAAAAAAATGGCTATAATTAAATTTTGTTGATTTTATTTTTTTCAATTGCATCCAGCTTTAGCTGTATGATATAAACAATTTATGTATGGTTGGCTTTAGCCAAAAACACTCGATTGCGTTGAAAACATTTTGGCTAAAGCCTAAATTTTGTATACATATTTACAATGGGTTAAAACCCATTGCAATTAAAAAAAATGGCTATAATTAAATTTTGTTGATTTTATTTTTTTCAATTGCATCCAGCTTTAGCTGGATGTTATAAATAATTTATGTATGGTTGGCTTTAGCCAAAAACACTCAATCGTTTTGAAAACATTTTGGCTAAAGCCTTTTATTTTATATACATATTTACAATGGGTTAAAACCCATTGCAATTAAAAAAAATGGCTGTAATTAAATTTTGTTGATTTTATTTTTTTCAATTGCATCCAGCTTTAGCTGGATGATATAAACAATTTATGTATGGTTGGCTTTAGCCAAAAACACTCAATCGCTTTGAAAACATTTTGACTAAAGTCGATATTTTAAAAACATATTTACAATGGGTTAAAACCCATTGCAATTAAAAAAAATGGCTATAATTAAATTTTGTTGATTTTATTTTTTTTCAATTGCATCCAGCTTTAGCTGGATGTTATAAACAATTTATGTATGGTTGGCTTTAGCCAAAATACTCGATTGTGTTGAAAACATTTTGGCTAAAGCCTAAATTTTGTATACATATTTACAATGGGTTAAAACCCATTGCAATTAAAAAAAATGGCTGTAATTAAATTTTGTTGATTTTATTTTTTTCAATTGCATCCAGCTTTAGCTGGATGTTATAAACAATTTATGTATGGTTGGCTTTAGCCAAAAACACTCAATCGCTTTGAAAACATTTTGACTAAAGTCGATATTTTAAAAACATATTTACAGTGAATTATAAACCATTGTAATTGAAAAGTTAACTTGTTGAAAATGAAAAAAAAGGCTTTAAGAGATTGTCTTAAATGAATCTAATTTATTCTATTGAATCACTTTTAAAATACTTTGTATTTCTTCAATATTAGATTCTGTTTGAGCAACACTTCCAAAAAATATACTTTTTTCAGAATTTGTAATTTTAGAAGCAGAAGTATGGATTTCCATAAAACCAGCTTCCTTAAAAGTAGGAGCATTCTCAGCATTTATGCCACTTCCAGGTAGAATAATTATATTTTCTTTGGCTAGTTTTTGTAGTTCAATTAGTAAATGAATTCCGTTGATTGCTTTTTCCTGCAAACCAGAAGTTAAAATTCTATCTACTTTTAAATCCATTAATCTTTTTAAGGATTCTTGTGGGTTTGTAACACAGTCGAAAGCTCTGTGAAAGGTAAAGGAAAGTGGTTTGGAAAGTTCAATAATTTTTGCAGTTCTTTTAATATCGATGGAATTATCCGCATTTAAAATTCCAGAAACAATTCCATGAAATCCTAATTTTTTACAAATTAAAATATCTTGTTTTATTTGTTCAAATTCCGCATTAGAATAATAAAAATTACCACTTCTTGGACGAATTAAAACATTTACAGGAATCGTAATTTTTGCTGCCACTTCTTTTAGTAAACCATAAGAAGGTGTAATGCCGCCAACAGATAATTCTGAGCATAATTCAATTCTATGAGCTCCAGATTTTTCAGCATTTAAAGCAGATTGATAAGAATTAGCGCAAATTTCTAAAAGCATTGTTTATTTAATTTAAACCTCAAAGGTTTTTAAAATCTTTGAGGTTTGGATTTTTACTTTACAATAATTTCGTCAATAAACGTCCAAGCTTTATTTCCTTCTCCAGGATTCCCTTTTGGTATAATTCCGTAATTTGGAATTGTTAATTTTAGGGATTTTACTTTTTGTTTATCAGTATTTAATTCAGCGAAATTAAATTTTAAATCTATTAAAGTAGTTTCTCTATCTGCTAGTTTATTTTTTGATAAAACTACTTTTCCATTTTCTAACTCAAGTTTTATAGTAACTTCTTTTGGTGCATAAATCCATTGCGAATTTCCATTATGGAATCTCGTAGAAATCGAGTTAATTTCTGTTGGCTTATCGAACTCGATGGTTACTTCTACATCATCTCCATTAAAACCTAACCATTCTTTATCCTCATAACTTTTATCACTCCCATAAATTCCGTTTGTTAATGCTTTTATTCCACCTTCGTTATAAGACCTGTGTGGGTTTACATTTAGAGAAACTTTTTGTCCAACAGCTTTGTGTGGTTGTATTTTTTTCGTAAAAACACTGCTTAGTTTTTTACCTTCGGCATTAAATGTAGCAGCTTTTATTTCGGTGTTTTTTGTAATTAAAATTTCTTCAGAATATATTTTAGAATTTTTATCGGGTTCAGAACCATCTGTTGTAAAACGAATTACTTTTCCTTGAGAGGGTGCTTCTAATTGATAGCTAATTTTATTTACATCACTATGCAAAGTTCCTTTAATTTCATATAAATGATTGGCATAATTTACATCCATAGCATCTAATCTCTCATTAAAAAAGGCTAATCTTTTTACAAAATTGTTGTAATTTCTGTTTTCTTTTGAAGACCAAACCACTTCAGCCAAAGCAATTGCTCTTGGAAACGCCATATATTCTGCTTGGTCTTCTGTAGGGATGTATTCTGTCCATAAATTTCCTTGAGCTCCCAACACATATTTTTCTTCTTCTTTAGTTAATTCTTCTGGAATCGGGTTAAAATTATAAACTTTTCTCAAAGGAAGAAAACCGCCAATAGCCAAAGGTTCGTTAGGGTTTTTAGATTGATAATGGTCGAAATAACAGTGTGTATTTGGTGTTAAAATTACATCGTGTTTTTCTTTTGCGGCTTTAATTGCGCCAGCAATTCCTCTCCAAGACATTACAGTTGCATTTGGCGCCAAACCACCTTCTAAAATCTCGTCCCAACCAATAATTTGTTTTCCTTTAGAGTTGATGTATTTTTCCATTCTGGTAATAAAATAACTCTGCAATTCGTGCTCGTCTTTTAAACCTTCTTTTTTAATTAATTTTTGACAATAGTCACAGTTTTTCCAACGAGTTTTAGGTGCTTCATCTCCACCAATATGAATGTATTTTCCTGGAAAAAGTGGAATTATTTCATCTATAACATCTTCTAAAAATTGAAAAGTTTTTTCATTAGGGCAATAAACTTCATCAAATACGCCCCATTTTGTAGCAACTTCTACTTGTTTTCCTGTACAACCCAACTCTGGATATGCTGCAATTGCTGCTTGCGAATGTCCAGGCATTTCAATTTCTGGAATGACTGTTACTTGTCTTTCTGTAGCATATTTTACCACCTCTTTTATTTCTTCTTGCGTGTAAAAACCACCATATTTTTTTCCATCGAATTTGTGCGGTTTGTTTGCATAACTACCAATTAAAGTTTCTTTTCTAAAAGCAGCAATTTCTTGTAATTTCGGGTATTTTTTAATTTCAATTCGCCAGCCTTGGTCTTCTGTTAAATGCCAGTGAAAGGTGTTCATTTTTAACATTGACATTATATTGATGTATTTTTTAATAAAATCGACAGAGAAAAAATGACGTCCAACATCTAAGTGCATTCCTCGATACACAAATCTTGGCTCGTCTTTAATGTCTAAACATTGAACTGCAATTTGCTTGGATGCAGATTTTACAGGCAATAATTGTATAAAACTTTGTACTCCATAAAAAGCTCCTTTCGCTGTTTTTGCAGCAATTGAAACAATGTTTTTCTCAACTTTTAAAGTATAACCTTCCTCATTTTTAATAGAAGCATCTATTTTAAATTGAATAGAATTTTTCTCTTTTTTATCGGAAAGATTCAAATTGTAAGAGTCTTTTAGAAAAGATGTAAAAAAGTCCGAAACGTTTTTCAATTGATTATCAGTAATAATTGAAGTACTACTATCTAATATAAAAACACCTTCCTGAATCTTCTGGCTCAAAGGTATTGGAATAATATTCGGTTCAATTGGTTTTTTAATTTGGTTGTTGCAACTCGATAAAATTGCAATAAAAAGTACGAGAAAGTAATGGCTAATTTTCATTTTCTATTATATTTGATACGAATTTAATAATATATTTTTATGAAAATTATTTTATCTTCATTTTTTTTAACATTTAGTTCTAATAATAGATGTAAAATCGCACATTAAATCATAAAAAATGATAAAGAAAAATAATTTTCTTTACGTTCGCAATTTTAATATTAAGTTGTATTTAAAATAACTTTTATAGCAGGAAAATTTTAAAAAGAAATTGATAGAAACTATATATTGCATTGCGAAATTATCTTTACAATGCCTAATGCTTATGAAAAATAATAGTTTATTTTTTTTTAACCATGTTTTCGAGAATTGGTTTGCGATTGGTTAATAATATGTTATAGAAGACCAGTTCCTAATGAAGGTAAAGATTATAAAGTAACTTAAATAGATAATTATTATTTAATATAAATGCTGCCTCCAATAAGTAAAAATAACTTTTAGGGTGTACAATCTCAACAAATAAATTAAATTTAAAATTTAAAAAAAAAAATGAAAAACACTGTTTATTTACTAATTGTTTTAACAACTGTTTTTTCTTCTTGCGATTCTAAAAAAGAAAACACAAACAAGTTAAACGTAGAAGCGGTTTCTTTGGTAGATTATGTAAATCCGTTAATGGGAACAGATTCTAAATACAGTTTGTCTAATGGAAATACATATCCTGCAATTGCAACACCTTGGGGCATGAATTTTTGGACACCAATGACTTCTAAAATGGGAGATGGCTGGACGTATAAATACAACGAAAATAAAATTAGAGGAATTAAACAAACCCACCAACCAAGTCCTTGGATAAACGATTATGCCGCTTTTTCTTTTATGGCTGTTACTGGGAAGTTAAAATACAAAGAGGAAGACAGGCAATCTTGGTTTTCTCACAAAGCAGAAACTGTAAAACCACATTATTACAAAGTTTATTTAGCAGATTACGATGTTGTAGCAGAAGTTACACCCACAGAAAGAGCGGCTCATTTTAAATTTACGTTTCCGAAAGCAGATTCCTCTTACATAATGTTAGATGCATTTTACAGAGGTTCTATGGTTAAAATTATTCCTGAAGAGCGAAAGATTATTGGATATTGTAGAAATAATAGTGGAGGAGTTCCAGATAATTTTCACAATTATTTTGTTGCGGAATTTGATAAAGATTTCGAGATAAACCATACTTGGACAGATGGATGGAAATTAATAGAAAATAATTTGAAGAGTGAAGGAGAACATGTTGGAGCTATTATAGGTTTTAAAACGAAGAAAGGAGAAACTGTAAACGTAAAAGTAGCATCGTCTTTTATAAGTTTAGAGCAAGCACAATTAAATTTAGATAGAGAAATTGGAGAAGATTCTTTTGAGACTACAAAAGAAAAAGCAAAAAAAACATGGGAAAAAGAGCTGCATAAAATTACAATTGAAGATAATAATATCGATAATATTAGAACTTTTTATTCTTGTTTGTACCGTGTTTTATTGTTTCCAAGAAAGTTTTATGAATATGACAAAAACAATAAAATAGTACATTATAGCCCTTATAATGGGAAAATTTTACCAGGTTATATGTTTACAGATAATGGATTTTGGGACACTTTTAGAGCTGTGTATCCATTTTTTAACATGATGTATCCAGAGCTCAATAGCAACATTGTAGAGGGGTTAGCAAATACGTACAAAGAATCTGGTTGGCTTCCAGAATGGGCGAGTCCTGGACATAGAAATTGTATGATAGGTTCTAATTCTGCACCCATTGTTGTAGATGCATTTTTAAAAGGAAATGTAAAAGAAGCAGACGTGAAAACAATTTTCGAAGCAATATTAAAAAATGCAGAAGTAGAAAAAGGAAGACCTGTAAAATCAGTAGGAAGAGAAGGTTTAGATTACTACAACTCTCTTGGTTATGTTCCTTATAATGTTGGGGTTAACGAAAATGTAGCAAGAACTTTAGAATATGCTTATGCCGATTTTACCATAGCTCAAATGGCGAAGAAATTAGGCGAAACAGCAATTGCTGAAAAATATTATCAAAAATCTTTAAATTATAAAAATGTTTTTGATCCATCTACCAATTTAATGCGTGGTAAAAATGAAGATGGTACATTTCAATCTCCTTTTAATCCTTTAAAATGGGGCGATGCTTTTACAGAAGGAAATAGTTTGCATTATACATGGTCTGTTTTCCATGATGTAGAAGGTTTAATTAATTTAATGGGTGGAAAAAATAAGTTTATTGCACAGTTAGATAGTGTTTTTACAATGCCGCCAGATTTCGACGATTCTTACTATGGAGGAACCATCCACGAAATTCGCGAAATGCAAATTGTAAATATGGGGAATTATGCTCATGGAAATCAGCCAATACAACATATGATTTATTTATACAATCATGCAGGAACACCTTACAAAGCACAAGAAAAAATAAGAGATGTTTTAACAAAGCTATACAGTGCAACTCCAGATGGTTATTGTGGAGATGAAGATAATGGACAAACTTCTGCTTGGTATGTTTTTAGTGCTTTAGGTTTTTATCCTGTTACACCAGCAACCAACCAATATGTTATTGGAAGTCCTTTATTTAAGAAAGCAACCTTGCATTTAGAAAACGGAAATACGTTCGAGATACATGCAAAAAACAATTCTAAAAATAATTTTTATATAGCATCTACAACCTTAAATGGAGCAACAACCACCAAAAATTTTATCAATTATAATGATATACAAAAAGGGGGTGCATTTAATTTTGAAATGACTAATAAACCGAATAAAAATTGGGGGAATAAAGAGGAAGATTTACCATATTCACTAAGTAAAACCAAAGATTTAAAAGGAAGAAATTAAGTATGAAACGTAGAAAATTTTTAAAAAAAGCATCAGTAACAGGATTGGGATTGGTTACAGCATCTTCTTCAATAATTAGTTGCGACGATACTAAAAAAGAAAAAAAAGCTGTTGCAACAGGTAAAACTGTAATTCCAGTTGTTGTAGCAACTTGGAATTTTAAAAATGCAACAAAAGCAGCTTGGAAAGTTTTAGAAAAAGGGGGTAATTCTTTAGATGCAATAGAAGCTGGTTGTAGAGTAGAAGAAGCAGATTTAGAAAACACAACAGTTGGTAATGGAGGAACACCAGATAGAGATGGAAATGTTACTTTAGATGCTTGTATTATGAATAAAGAAGGAAATTATGGCGCAGTTGTTTGTATGGAAAACATTGCACACCCAATTTCTGTGGCTCGTAAAGTAATGGAAGAAACTCCACATGTTTTATTAGCAGGAAAAGGAGCAGAGCAATTTGCGGTTTCTAAAGGTTTTAAAAGACAAGATTTGCTAAATGAGAATACTAGAAAAGCATGGGAAAAGTGGAAAGAAACATCGGAATATAAACCGATTATCAACATAGAAAACCACGATACAATTGGTATGTTAGCGATTGATAAAAATGGCGATATTTCTGGAGGTTGTACCACAAGTGGTTTGGCATATAAAATGGCTGGTAGGGTAGGCGATTCTGCCATAATTGGTTCTGGCTTATTTATAGACAATGCAGTTGGTGGAGCTACAGCAACAGGAATGGGAGAAGAAGTCTTAAAAACGGTAGGTAGTTTTTTAATTGTTGAGTTAATGCGACAAGGAAGAACGCCACAAGAAGCATGTGAAGAAGGGGTAAGGAGAATTGTAACATCGAATCCTAATTTTAAAAACTTTCAAGTGGGGTATATTGCTTTAAATAAAAAAGGTGAATATGGTTGTTATTGTATTCATGGTGGATTTGGAATTAGCAAATACCAAGAAGGAGAACAAACGTATATAGAGTCTGATTCGTATATTAAAAAAGCATAAAACAAAATAAACCTTAAAGTTAAGTTTTTAAATAACGTAAGTTCGATTTAAGAGAGAGTATATAACTCTATTTTAATTTATTAATGGCACTAACTCATAAACTGTGTAAGTTTTAAAAAAGCTCAGGATTGAATTCAATCCTGAGCTTTTTAATTTTTATTAATTTTAAATTTTACACACTTATGAAACCAGAAGATTTTTTAAACGAGGATTTTTTAAAACAATTTAAAAACGGAACAGAACTTACCAGTTTTTTAGAGCAGCTCCACAAACGCGGTATAGAAAAGATTTTGGAAGGTGAGCTCGATGCGCACCTAGACTATGATAAGCACAAAAAAAGCAAGTCAGGTAATCTTAGAAATGGCTACACCAAGAAGAAGCTAAAAACCAGATTGGGCGAAACAGAGATAGAAGTTCCTAGAGATCGTGAGAGTTCTTTTAATCCTATGATTGTCAAGAAGAGAGAAAGCACAACAGACGGCATTGAAAATATTATTATCTCTCTTTACGCTAAAGGTATGAGCAATAGCGATATCGAAGAACAAATCCGAGAACTTTATGATTTTAATATCTCAACAAGTACTATATCTAGGATTACCGATAGGATATCCACTGACATTATAGCTTGGAGAAATAGACCTTTAGAAGCGACCTATCTAATTGTATGGATGGATGGCATCGTATTTAAAGTCAGAGAAAACTCAAAAGTAGCAAACAAGACCATTTATATCGCTGTTGGACTGAGAACGGACGGTAAAAAAGAAGTGCTAGGTTTATGGCTGGGCAAAAATGAATCTTCTGCCTTTTGGATGAGCGTTTTAACGGACATCAAAGCTCGAGGAACACAAGATATACTCATCACGGCTACCGATAATTTAAACGGCTTTACAGATACCATAAAGACCATTTTTCCTAACTCGGTTACCCAAATATGCGTTGTTCACCAAATCAGAAACTCCTGTCGTTATGTAGTTTGGAAAGACAAGAAAGCGTTCACCAGAGATATGAAACAAATCTATACAGCTCCAACAAAAGAAGCAGCAAAAGCCGCTTTAAAAGACTTTAAAGCAAAGTGGAACTCGAAGTACTCATACGCCATAAGCAGTTGGGAAAACAACTGGGATGAACTTACCGTATTCTTTGATTTTCCTATTGAAATACGAACTATTATTTACACCACTAATTTAATAGAAAATCTAAATGGAAAGATCAGAAAATACACCAAAAACAAACTCTCGTTCCCAACTGATGAAGCAGTTATGAAATCTGTTTTTTTAGCACTAAGAGAAAGTACCAAAAAATGGACAATGCCCATTAGAAATTGGGGAATTATACTAAATCAATTTTTAGCTATATTTGAAAATAGGATTAAACTATAAATAATTTAGTCCTGAGTTATTAAACTTACACAGATTTTAAGATAGTGTCTTATTAATATTTAGGTGTTTATTTTTTTTTTTCATTTCGACCTTGTGGAGAAATCTTAAGAGTTAATTTGGTGTGTAAGATTTCTTGGCTTCATTGTGCTTCGTTCGAAATAATCTGTGTTAAAAACTTAAAATTTAAACAGGCACATTCAGAAAATAGGTTATTTTTAAAAATGCAGCTAAAATTGCGGGCATAATTATTTAAATTCTACCCTCAATTTTTGTTTTAAAGCTGTTTTAAGGGTTCAGTTTCTTAAAAATTTCCCAACAAGACATACCTCTCCCATAAAACTATATTCAATGCTTCAAATTTAGGCTACTTGTTGTGCTGTTTTAGCTATTTTTCTTCGGCCAATTTCAAGAGCATTCCCTGTGTGTATTCCAAAGAATATCCATAGAATTTCATTCTTTTTAGTTTTGGCTTTTATTTTTCGTAAGTGATAATATTCTTTATCCTTTCCAAAAGAACCTTCTAATCTTGTAGCTCTTTCTTTTGCGATAATAGCTCTAAGTTGCTTTTTTTCTTTATGATTTTTCGGCTTTTTTCCCTTGGGGATAAAGTCTGTTTCTATGTTCTTAGAACTACAGTGTTTTCTATTTTTATTGGTGGCATAAATTTTATCTGCTCCAGCTATTTTTACTTTTTTTCGAGTTAATCCTTGTGCTTTTTGGACTGTTTGAATAAAACGATTTCCTTCATGAAATGCATTAAAGTTAATATGTTCGATAAAGCTAATTCCATCAATTTGAACTTTGTTAACTTTTGCTCCAAATTCAACAGGTTTTACTTCCTTTCCTCGAACAATAGGACGAATATAATCCTTTTGAATGCTTACAATTCTATCTTTGATTTTTTCTCCTGTATCAAAATGATCTTTTTGTTGTTTGTAAATCCTTTGAATTGTATTTATTCGCTTATAATACAAAGCTATAAACTCAATATTGTGATTTTCTGACAACTCTTTTTCAAAGTTGATAAATTTACTTAACAGATTGAGTAAACCTCGGGTTAATGAAATACGTTTCGACTTGGTTTTTCTTCGCATTTTACTAAATCCTTGATAACGTTTTTTCCACTTGATATATTTACTTCTAATCATTTTAACCCCTAATATAGAGCAGGTTTTACGTAATTGATTGTACAACCAATGAACCGACTCCCAAAGTAATTTTTGGATGCTAGGGTAACGAACTTCACTTTCATAACAAGTAGCATCCATTACAATTTGATTGGGGTTTTCAATTTCGTTTTTCCAAGAGTTGAATAGAATTTTTTCTATGGAATTAATATCGAGTTTCTCTGCTAATTCACAACGTATTTGGCTCACTATTTTATAGTTTGTTAAGCGTTCAAAACCTAGTTCTATATCACAGAAAAATTGATAGTCTAAATTCGAGTTTAGTTGCTCAATCAATTTTCTATCTGAACAATTAGCATAATGTTTTAAAAACATTAAACCTAGTCTTCCTTTAGGACTAAAAAGATAGTTTCTCCCTTTTGATTGTTCAGAAATACCAAAAGAGCTAACTAAATCATTCCAAGGAATTGCAGAGTAGATTTTACCTAAATCTCCCTCTAAAAATCGCGCATAATGAGCATCATAATTCTCGCTGAGGGGAAAAAATTGAAATGCGGTGTTGCATTTCAGAAATTCTTCGTACTTTCATAATTATCGAAATTAAAACCCCGTTTTTTGCCTATATTGGCCATTTTCGGGGTTTATTATAGCTACAAAATACAACAAATCCCTCGTAAAAACAAGGGATGCGTTGTTTTATGAAAGCGCCTAAACAACATTTTTAAACCCATTACCAATTTTTAAAATAAAAAAACCGAAACAAATTAAGTCTCGGTTTTCGATATTATTTATGATTATTTTTTTATTCAATAAATAGTTTCTTAGATATTTTACCTTCTTCAGTTTCAATATTTAAAATATATACAGTTGCAGAAAGCTTGTTTGTTTTAAATCTGTTTTCTGTAATATTGTCTATATTTTTCCATTCACGAACTTTTTGGCCTAAAACATTAAATAAGGCAACTTTCTTAATTTTAAGTAATTTGTTATTTTGAATAACTACTTCTTTGGAAGTATTGTCCATAAAGATTGTAAGTTCTTTATTTAAAAGGTTTACATCTTCTGTATTTAACACATTTTGTTTAGAGAAAGTAATATAGAAACGATCTGTATAGGTTCCAGACCCAATATTTAATTCTGTAGTTTCTGGGCTTATTTCGTAATAAGTGTTTGTTAATTTATCTAATAAATAAACATCTCTGTTGATATTTTTAGCTTCGTCTATTTGTATTTCAAATGGACTGTTAGAACCTAAAACAATATTTAAAGGAACTTCTAAAGAATTTTTAATTTCTGAAATCCCTGCAATAATTAGTTTTTTATCTGAATAATTTGGAAAATGCCAATAGAAATCGGTGTCGTGTAAATCGTAAATTTCACTATCATAGCCATTATCATATTCAAAAGAGTTTGTTTTTCTAAATGATATTCCTATTTGCCTGTGATATTTAATTCCTCCACCTGCATCATAATTAAAGCCAAGTTTTAAAATTGGTAATAAATCGCTGTTTTCTTGAGATGCTTTTTTATGAGATTTTTTACTTGAACTCTTAAAAAAGAAAGTGCCACCACTTGCAAAATTATTGTCTTGATAATTCCTATGCGAATTTTCGAATCTAACTGTACCTCCTGTATTAGATGCAGATACAAAAAATCCTTGTCCTACAGGAATATATCTATTAGGAGCATGGTAAACTCCATCTCCAAGACTGGGTAAATTTCCTCTAGCAAATTTTAAATTATCTATTATTAAATTATAAGGATTATTCGTGGTAATTGTAAAGCCAGAAAGATCTTCCCAGTTTAAATTAACTTCTTGTCCTGTTACTCCACTTAACAATTGATTTATAGGAGCTTCTCCATTATTTGGAGTAATGGTTACTGTAGGGTTTGTTAGAGGAAGAACTACATTGTTAAATAAAAAGATGCTTTTAACATCTACAGTTTTATCAAACGTAAAAGTTACATCGTAGGTACTTGTAGATAAACCTACATCTCCAATTACATTTCCTAAAGTTCCACCAACACCTAATGGATTTGGAAGTAAATTTATACTGCCTGAAGATTTGGTTACAGTGGTTGTTATACCATCTACAGTTTGTGTAATTGATGATCCACTTACTACTGCATTTGTCCAGTCATATACTAATGGAGGAATACTTCCAACACTATTTGCAGCAATACCCATAGAAATATTTCTTTGAGAATAACCACCTTGATATCCTGTTAAATTATGCCCCTCTGTAGTTGCTGGATTTTCTTTATCTTCTCCTGTATGCTCCCAGAAATAAAGGGTTCCATCTATTTCATTAATATTTGTATTAATAAAATCTGTTGCATCTAAAGCACTTGGGTATGGGTTTCCTAATAAGTTTGTAGTACCTGGGTTGATATTAAATGTAATAGAACCATCGTTTGGAGTTCCTACAAATGTAAAATTCTGTGGATTTTGTCCAGTACTTTTCATAGTATATCCTTGACCTCTTTCTATAGTACCTGTTTCAAGTTTTCTTACATAATCTGCTTGGCTTGTGCCATTTAAATAAGTGTAAATCCAAAATGTTGAAATTTTTATTGGAGTAACACCAGGAACTCCTGGAACACCATCTAAACCACGATTCGGTTCTCCTGGTTGATCTAAAGAAATCCAATTGATATTTGTAATTGTAGAAGATGCAGAGGTTGGTGTGCTACCATCTTTCATTACCTCTCCAACTCTATAGGTATCTAAACTATATTCTCTAACAGGAGAAGACCAGTAGTGATATCTATAAACACTAGGCACAACAGCTTCTTGATCTCTATATAGCTTACCTGAACCTTGTACATTCGATAATCCTGAGTGGGTTTGAATTAACTGACCATCTCCAATTAATTTAATTTCTCCATCTAAAATAAAATCTTCATCAAATTCTAAATATCTATTGTTAGAAACCATTAGTTTAGAGTTTGCTTTAATCCAAACACATTCTACTTCTACATTTTCATTTAGAACAGCGTGTGTAAGAGATGTTTGCGAATCTATAACCATTACTTTGTTTGTGTCTGCAGCGTTTGTACTTGGTCCTCCAGTTACTGTAGCACTATTTCCACCTGTCCAAGTATTTGCATCTCCATTCCAGAAAATTCCATTAATTTCTGAATACGTAAAGTATTTTACGCCATTAAAATTATAGTTAGCAGCGTAAACTGCTTCTAAATTTATGGTTGTACTTGTTAATGGAACATAATTAACGTTTGTAGTAAATGATGCGTTATCTGCAACTTTTAAAACTTTTATTGTGTTTGGAGTTGTTAAAGCACCGTCTATAATTGCTTTATTAACGGCAACCTGAGTTGAACCAACGCTTCCGTTTTCAACAATTTTCCAAGTTCTACCGATTGTTTTTTCTGGAGCACAAATTAGTTCTGTTTCTGTTGTGGTGTTAATAACTCCATTGTTATTTCCCCAAACTAGGAAATCTTTATTTGATGAGAATGAATTTGTATTTGCGGCATTTGTTGCAGAAATTGCTGTTAAACCAATAGTAATAATAGCATCTGAATTTACAGATTTTGATTGTTTTTGGTTTAAAACCATGGCATCGTCTCTACCAATACCTGCTACATCATTGTGAAACGTGCTGTTAGCTGTATAGTCCCAAACTTTTGGAGATCCACCAGTTAAAACATAATCTCCATCTGTTACAGAAGAGCTATTGGAATTATTTAGAGTAAAACCATATTTAATTGCTAGGTAGGTTTCTACTTGTTGTTTTCTTGCATCTGAATGTGCATCACTATATAATATAATTTCGGCAACACTACCATTAATTACTCTGTTGGTGTAACCTCTATCGTTACCTACAAAATAATTTCTATTTTCGTTGGATATATTAGCAGTGTATATACGAGTTTGCTGTTCAAAAGTATCTGGTCTATCTTTTGTTAAAAAATCTGTAGCTAAACCATTTACATATTCTAAACCATTTCTCACAGCTAATGGAGTATAAGTTGCGTTGTAAATTTGAGTGTCATTTGAATGTCCATGACCAATTCCATCTGCATCGTCATTTGTAAAAGGTGTTGCCCAACTTGTGTTAGAAATATCGTTATAAACAATATACATTGTTCTAGGATTTAAATTTCCAGAATAAGCCAATCCATCTCCATTTGCAGGTGTAAAGGTTACTGTTGGGTTAAAGTTTAATAAATTTGTTGTAGCATTAGGTCTTTTATTAACATCAGTTTGTGTAAATTCTACTCTATTTATTGGGGTAGGTAAGTTTTTTGTAGTTTGATCTTTCCAAAGACTTACATTTGAACCACCTACAATATCTAAATCTGCACGTAACCACAAAGTATTTCCAGTATAATCTGGTGATACAGGATCTACATCGTCATCTCTATAATCTACATCATCTGTATTTACATCAGAATCTACATCTGGTAAATCTGTTGAAGGTGTATTTATTTCGTTGTTCACATCATATCCATCGTTTATATTAGATCCTTCAAAATTATCATCTAAACCATCTCCATCTGAGTCGTTTCCGCTAATTGCGTTGTCTGAATCTCCATTTTCTTGAATGTCTGGTATTCCATCATTATCTGAATCTAAATCTAAATAATCTGGATTTACTGGTCCAGAATCATTATCTGTATTTCTTGGTGTTGTAGAAATATCTGTACCTCCTTGAGCTACTTCATAATTATCGTCTAAACCATTATTGTTAGTATCTGTTATTCCAGCTCCCATACCACTTGGACTAATGTATCCAACAGTAGATTGTGCTTCAATGTTATCTGGAATACCATCATTATCTGCATCGATGTCTAAATGATTATTTACGCCATCTCCATCTGTATCTGCTGAAATAGGAATTGCATTGTATGTTATTGTTGTTGGTGTAAGTGTTTCGTTTACTGCAATAAAACCTGATTCAAGTGGGCTAGGAGTTGAAGTACCAAGGTCGAATTTAGCAATAACGTTATCATAAATATCATAAATGATTATTTGTGTAACAGAAATATCTGCCCCAATAAAATTTACTGAATGTGTTGTTGAACTTGAGGATTGTTGTATTACAGATTTAAAATTACCAGCAGTTGTTACTACGTTTTCAGTATTACCATCTACAGTTACAGCAGCATTTCTTCCATTATCTTGGTCTCCTATAACAGACTTTATTCTTATAGGTTGTGCAGTATTAAAAGTAACAGAAAACCCAAAATTATCTCCGAAAACAAAATCTCTATTTAAATTATTTGGAGCATTTCTATCTCTACTTCCGTCTATTGTACCTGTAAATTGATAAGTGATGTTAGCTGTAGTTGCAAATGGTGCTAATTCATCTACGTCTAAAATTCCATCATTATCATCGTCTATATCATCTGCATTAGGAATACCGTCTTTATCTGTATCAACTCCAATTACGATATCTCTATAATCTAAATCTCCTCCAATATTTACGTCTCCATCTCCATCTGTAAAATTATCTTTTACTGTGTTGTCAAAACTACCATTAACATCGTTATAAGTGTCTCCATTGTCTAATGTGTTTAATAAACCATTGGAGCCTACAGCACCTGTTGCTCTACCACTAGAATTTGGGGTAATTGTTGTTAAACCAGATTCTAAAATGTCGAATGTTCCATCTCCATCTGAATCTAAATCTAGGTAATCTGGAATTGTATCTGCACCTGTTGTTGCTGTAGCATCTGTGTTTTGAGGTGTAACTCCCATACCATAAGCTAAATCTATTCCTGTACTGCTAAAACTTCCAGTAGGAGGTATGTAACTAGCTGTAGATTGGGCTTCGAAATTATCTGGAATACCATCGTTGTCTGAATCTAAATCTATGTAATCGAAAACGCCATCTGAATCGCTATCTAAAGGTGTACAGAAATTTAAGTTACCTAAAGCGATATCTTGGTGGCCTGAAATTGTTCCTGTACCTGAATTCTTATACACAATTTGCATTTTAATAATCCATGCAGCAATTGCATTAATTGTTAAATTTGTAGTTGTGCCTGTGGTACCAATAGTTCCACTACCCGTAAAATTTCTAGTAGTTGTATTAAATGTAAAAGTTTTACCTACTGTGCTATAGTCTGCTGGTTGTAATAAGTATCTTGTACCATCTTGTTTGGTTATAAAGATTTCTACATTGTCTATTGTTTGAGCATTATCTATATTTATATCGTAGATTGTAAAAGATAAACCAAATACAGGGTCACTAAAATCGAAATTAGTTCTAGAAAGACCACTTATAATACCTCTTTGATGAAAATTTAAAGAACTATTTGTGGTAATGTTATCATTTACTCTATAATTACTATCGCTTGAAACATTTGAGGTTCTTGATAGTGTTACATTTACATTATTTACATTTTTTGTTGCTGCACTTATTGGGTCATCTCCATTTGTAACTAAAGTTCCATTAGGAGAAGTAACTTGGTATAAGTTTTCCCAAACATAAGGAGCAGTTGTTGGTGTACATGAACCAATTTCTAAAGCGTCTAAAATACCATCATTATCATCATCTAAATCTACTTGATTGCTAATGCCATCTCCATCTTTATCATTTGTAAAAGTATCGTCTCTATAATCTACATCTCCACCAGAGAAAACGTCTCCATCTGCATCAGGAAAATTATTTGCTTGAGAGTTATCGAAACTACCATTAACATCTGTGTAGTTGTCTCCATTATCGTAATTATTATCTAAACCATTTGTGCCATAAATACCAGATAAAACTAAATTAGCTTCAATATTATCTAAAATACCATCATTATCGGAGTCATTTTCTAAATAGTCTTTTAGAGTATCTCCATCTGTGTCTTCTGGAGTTAAACCTCCTGTATATGCAGTATCTACACCATTAGTGCTAAAAATTCCATTAGGTAGTATATAGCCTACTGTGGTTTGTGCTTCTATATTATCTGGTATTCCATCGTTATCGGAATCTAAATCTAAATAATTAGGAACCCCATCTGCATCTGTGTCTAAAGTACAGTTTACACCAATAGCATCTACAAAAAAATCTACTACACTTGGTGGTGTGCTTTTTGTAACTCTAATGTATCTAAATGCGATATTAGAAGTTACGATATCTGTTTCGAAAACGGCACTTTGAGATGATTGTGGTGGGTTTGGGTGTGTTGTATAAGTGGTGTTATTAGCAGATTCACTTAAAACCATTATTGCTGTTCCTGATGTAGGAACAGTAGATCTTTTCCAGACTACTCTATACTGAGTTCCAGCAGGATATATTTTTCCAAAATCTAATGTAAAAACATTACCATTTGTATTTATTTCTCCAAAATTACCATTTGGAGAGCCTAATATATTTGCACTATTTGTTACTCCTGTTTGAGATACTAAAGTAGCATTAAAACAAAAGGTTTCATCACCTTCTACGCTGTCTAAAATACCATCGTTATCGTCGTCTAAATCTACGGAATCTGGTATTCCATCATTATCATTATCTTTAAAAGAAGAGTCTGCGTCTCTGTAATCTACATCTCCACCTGAGTTTACATCTGCATCTGCATCTGGGAAATTATCTCCTTGTGAGTTATCGAAAGTTCCATTTGCATCTGCATAATTATCTGCGGATTCATAATTTTTATCTAAACCATTTTTTCCAAAAACACCACTTATAGAGTTATTTGCTTCGATTCTATCTAAAGTGCCATCGTTGTCTGAATCTGTGTCTAAGTAGTCTGGAATTGTATCGTTTGCACTGTCTGTATTTATTATACCTGTTCCTCCTGCACCACCTAAACCAGTTGCTCCTGCAGAATCGTTGTTTTCATAAATACTATATAATCCATTTGCTCCAACAGATCCTGAGGGTGCTAGATAACCTAAAGTAGATTGTGCTTCTATATTATCTGGTATTCCATCGTTATCGGAATCTAAATCTATAATATTGGGGATTCCATCTCCATCTGTATCACATGCTACAGTAAATCCTTGATATTTAACATTGTCTATTTCTAAATTACCTGCTCCAGCATCTACTTCTAATGTAATTCTTATATAACGTGCATCTTTTACTAATTTATATTGTTTGTTTTGTTCTAAGTTTGTAGCTATCCAATTATAAATTTTAGGATTTGTAAAGCTATTCGTTGTTGTTGCTATAGATTGTTGCAACTTCATAATATGATTAATAGTACCTGTAACTCTAGATTCAATTTCTATAATTGTATTTTTGGGTACAATTCTTCCTAAATCTATAGTTAAAATATCGGATTCTTGATCTAATTGAGCCCTTGCGTTATTTGAACCGAGTGCATTTGCTGAATTTACGACTCCTGTTTGACTTTGAATGGCTGAAGCATTGGTGGCTGCCACATTTACTGTTGTGCATTCTACAGTATCTATTATTCCATCATTATCATCATCAATATCAACAGAGTCTGGAATTCCATCTCCATCTGTATCTTTTCCAGTGGCAACAGTTGCATCTCTCCAGTTTACATCATCTGGAGAATCTGCTCCATTTGTATTCGGAAAGTTATTAAGCTGTGTATTGTCGAAACTACCATTCGGATCTGTATAGGTATCTCCATTGTCGTAAGCACTATCTAAACCATTGTTTCCTATATTTCCTGTAAGTGTAATGTTTGCTTCTATGGTATCTGAAACTCCATCTCCATCAGAATCTAAATCTAAATAATCTGGGTTTCCAGTACTTTCAAAATTAATTAAGCCAGTTCCATTAAGTCCTCCTAAACCATTGGCTGCAGTAGTATCATTACCAGCTTCGTAAGCACTATCTAAACCGTTGGCACCAACAATTCCTGAAGGAGGTATGTAGCCAGTTGTAGATTGAGCTTCGATAATATCTGGAATACCATCGTTGTCGGCATCTAAATCCAAGTGGTTAGGAATACCATCGTTATCGAAATCAAAAATATTTGGAATTCCATCTCCATTAATATCGTCGTAACTTGTACTACTTCCATCTCCAGTTCCATCATCTCTGTTATCTAAATAATTTGGTAAAGCATCTCCATCTTCATCTCCTAAAGGGTTATAATATGTTCCACTAACTGTTGTTTCTACTGTGTCTAAAATACCATCATTATCGTCATCGATGTCTATGGTGTCAGGGATACCATCTTTGTCGGTATCTACTTCATCTACAGCATTAATTTCTACGGCAATGTTAACTTCTTCTAATAATTGGGTATTTTGATTAGCAGCAGTAAAACCACCATCATTTCTTGGAAAAAAAGTTAAAGAAACTTCTCCATTAATATCTGGAGTACCAACAAAAAAAGTTTTTGCAACTGACCAAGATTCTTTCGATATCGCAATAATTGTTTGTCTTGGATTTGTATCGATTTGATAATCAAACTTATCCATATAAGTGCCAGCATAATATACGTTGTTACCAGTTCCACCATCTTGGTTACTTATACTTGTCATCGCATAAACTGTAACTGTATAAAATTTATTAGGTATTAAGCCTCCAATTTTTGCAGTTACAGATTCTTCTGGATAATCTGGTCCAACATCACGAATAGATATCCAAGTGGTATGACCAGTGGGAGGTAAAGGTAAAGGAGAACTGTTCCATGTTGCACCACCACCAGTAGAACCTTCTCCTCCAGAAACTAATCTTCCAGAAATATCTGGTGTTCCACCAGTATCTAACCAACCAGTAGGTGTACAGTCTCCACAGGTTGTTGCAGAAGAACCTGTACTTGGTATGGTTTGCGATTGAATATTAAAACTTAAAAAGAATAGAATTACAAAAAAGCATATAACTTTTGTGCTTTTTTTTGATAAGTATTGAATTCCCCCAAATTCAAATACTAATAAAAAAGTATTTTTCATATAACTATAAATATATATTATAAAAGTTGGGGGAGTTTTCAAAAGTAATAATAAATTATTTAATATTACCTAAGAATATAATTTCCCTAACAATATTTAGAAACACTTTAAATAAAATAGTTACAAATAAAAAAATGGAGCAGTTGTATTTGCTCCATTATTTTTGTTTCGAAAGAATGTTTGTAAGAGTATGATTTATACCAGTACTTAATGAAGTATTAGTTTTTTTACATTTATAATATTATTTTCACTTTTAAATCGAACAAAATAGATACCTTTATTCATATTAGAAGTTGTAAAACTATTGTTTTTTACAGCTTTGTTGTCATACTTTTTTATCATTTTTCCAGTGATATCAAAAATGGTAACACTTACAACTTCTTTAGATACGTAAAATTGATTTGTTGCTGGATTAGGGTATAATTGAATTTTATCTTTTTCTATAACTACATCTTTATTAGATAAAGTTGCAGGCATATTTCCATACATTTTATATTCTCCAGGAGCTAAAGAAATAGTGCTATTTGTATTGGTTACATTTATGGTTTTATTATTGTCTAATAAATTATACCAAGTGCCTGTTTTTTGAAAAGTTGGATTTATACTTTGTGTGGTGGTTCCAAAATTTCCAAGAACAACAATATTTTGTATGCCTGTTGCAGTAGCATCTGTAAGCTTTATTTTCTTTAATCCGTTAGAATTGCCAACATCTAAAGTAAAATCTTCTGTTTCGAAAATATCGTATTGAAGTTTTAATTTTATAAGTTTAGACCAAGTGTTTTTTACATCTCTTCTATCTTCTTCGGCTTCGTAATTCCATAAAATTGGCTTGTTACCAGTTCTACCATTTTGGTTGATGCCAATATCGTATCCTAATTCTCCAAATTGCCAAATCATTTTTGGTCCTGGAACAGTAAAATAAAATGCACCAGCCATTTCTACTCTGTCTAATGCAGTAGATTTATTTTTAACAGAGTAACTTCCGTTGGAATTACCAAATTGTAAGTTTTTATACATTAAGCGTTCTTCGTCATGGCTTTCCATATAACTCACGTTTGCAGGTACAGACCAACCTCTGTTTTTGTATGAAATCCAAGAAAAGTCCGATTTTCCTCCTGAATGAAACCCCATTGTAGCTTCAGAATAATTTTCATTATGGTTTCCCCAAAGCATTATTCCTTTGCCTTCCGAAAGTCTATAATCTACCCATTGTTTTTCTTCGTTATTGGTGCCTAAATGTTCGAAAATTACGTAAGAATTGGCATCAATTTCCCATTGGTAATCTGCGTATTCTTTTAAAATATCGACTCTGTCTTGTTGATATGCATTTGTACAACTTTGATCTGAGCGAGAACAATTCTGGGTAAATCCTTTTGTTAAATCCCACCTAAAACCATCTACTTTATATTCTTTTAACCAATATTGTGCAGTTCTTTTTACATAATCTTGTACTGCTTGTTTACTGTGATTAAAATCGTTGTAAACACTGTAAGAATGTTTGGCAGTTGTATTAAAAAAGGGACTGTTAGCACTTGCTTGACCTTCATAACCACCATTATCTGTATTGTACATCCTGTAGTAAGGGTTTTGTCCTGTTGCATGGTTATATACAACATCTACAATAACAGCAATTCCTCTTCTATGACATTCGTCTACCAACTCTTTAAAAGCATTTTTAGTTCCATAATATTTATCTAAAGCCATGTGAAATGATGGGTTATATCCCCAAGATTCATTTCCATCAAACTCATTTAAAGGCATAAATTCTATGGCATTTATTCCCAAACCTTCTAAATAATCTAATCTTGCTTTTACAGCATCGAAACTATGTAGAGCATCAAAATCTCTAATTAATAATTCGTAAATTACTAAATCGGTTTTTTTTGGTTTTGTAAAATTGGTTGTTTTCCAAACGTAAGGATCGTCACCAGTTCTTAATAAAGTAACAGCATCATTTGTTTTTCCAGTTGGATATGCTGCCAAGTCTGGATATGTGGTATTGTTAATGTATTGGTCGTTAAATTCTGAAAGAATAACCGTAGAATAAGGATCTGCAACTCTTAAATTTCCATCAATTAAATATTGATACATATGATTCGTCTTTGGAGTTAAACCGGTTAATTCAATCCAAAATCTATCTTTTGAAGAATCTTTTTTAAGAAGATAGGTGTTGTTGATTGTCCAGTTGTTAAAATCTCCAATTAAATGAACGAAATCTTTATTTGGAGCATAGAAAACTAACGTGACTTTTGTATTGTCTGATGGATTTAAATTGATGCCATCTTTCATTCCAGAAGGAACATGAGCTTCTGTTACAGTTGGTCTTACAATAGCTTTAAACGAAACAGATTTAGAATTACCATTGTTTGTTGCTTCTAAAACAAAATTTGTATTTTGAGTAACAGTAGGAGAGAAGCTATAGGTTTTTAAGTTCGATTTTTGATCGACCAAAGTACCATTTGCTCTTAAACTAAAATTAGCATTTAAAGAAGTTGTTGCGCTAATTGGTAATGTTTCGCCTGAGTTTAAAATTGTCTCTGTTTTTGTTGGTATGTTTAAAGTAAGTTGAAAACTTCCTACATTAAAAATATAATCTTTACAACCACTATTTTTTAGTTCTTTACTTCCATTTGTATTTCTAAAAACCATTCCAATTTTGGTAACATTTGCAGCCTGTGCATCTGTTAGAGAATAATATGTTTTGGGTACAAAAGTAATAGACCAAACACCATCTCCATCTGTGTCTGTCATTTCTCCTACACCATCATCTGCGCCCCAATTTCCAACAACACTAGTTCCAAAAGCATTTGAGTTATCTCCAACTCCAGAATGTAAATATACTTTTGTAGCTGTTTTTAGCCCATTACAATCCGATTGCGAACTTTTAACATCCACATTAATCGTAATCGATTGTGTAAGGTCGAAAGGTGTTGGCGTAATTGTTACTTGTTGCCCAAATCCTATTGAAGTGATTAATAAAGTAAAAAGAAGTATAATTTTTTTCATAATAATTTAGGGAATAAAAAACAAAGGCTATCCATTAGAGATAGCCTTTGCAATATTAATTTTTACTGAACTGTAATAGTTCCTTTGTTATAATCTACAGTAATTTTATAAGTGCCATCTCCAGGAGATTTTACATTATTTTCATTATCTCTTACAACCATACCAGCGTACTTTTTGCTTTCTCCCCAGTCATTGTCCCAAGAACCTTGTACAGGTAAAAACTTAAATTCGTCTGTAGCTGTTAGTGTTTGCGTAATTTCAAAAACTCCATCTGCAGTTTTAGTAAAAGCAGGAGCTGTAGCATTATCCCATCCATTTGGAGAGCCTACTAAATGCAAGTTTGCAGGCGCTTCTACCATGGAAAATGATAAAGTATTAAAATCTAAAGTAACCATATATGTTCCAGCAGTTTCCACTTTAATGTTTTGCTCATTATCTTGTTCTAATCTTTTAGGAGTTTCTTTATTTTCTCCCCAATCTCCATCCCAAGAACCAGAATTTGGTAGCATTTTAAACTCGTCACCAGCACTAAAAGTTTGCATTCTTACAAATACTCCATTTCCAGAAGTGTTAAATTGTTGAGAAGCATCTGCGTTGTTCCAACCATTGTGAGCACCCACCATAAACATGTTGTCTATGTTAGAAAGTTTAAAGCTTAATGTATTAAAATCTACAATAATTACATAAGTTCCAGCATTGGCAACCTTAATATTTTGCTCATCATCTTGTACTACTTTTCCAGGATTATTTTTATCTTCTCCATAATCTCCATCCCATTTACCTGTTTCAGGTATCATTTTAAACTCTGCACCAGCATCAAACTTTTGTACTCTAGAGAATACTCCATTTCCATCATTAAAAAATTGCTGTGAAGCATCTGCATTGTTCCATCCATTATGAGAACCTACCATAAATAAGTTGTCTGGAATTGGCGCTTTAAAAGCTGTAATTGAAAGTGTTATTTTTTCTGAAGTTCTCGTTAAATCTCCAGAAGCTGTTTTTGCAACTGCTTTTAATCTGAAATCAAAATCTGATGCAACATCTGCTTTTCCACCACCAGCAATAACAAAATCGTTTAAAGCATCGTGTGTAACTTCAAAAGACATCGTGTTAGAAGTACCAATTTGGGTAGCGTCGTTAAAATCGCCACCTGCAATTACCATTTCTACATTATAGGTAACATTTACAGTACTGTTTTCTGCAATTTCAGAATCTTCCCAACCTAATGTTAATGCAGTATCATCTGCATTTGCGCTCATTAAAACAACACTAAATCCATTTGCAGGACTTGTAATTGAAGGAGGATTTACTGCAAATTTCGAAACTTGAAACAAAATCGTATTCGAAACAACAGAACCAGTATTCAATCTCATGTAAACACCAGTATCTGCAAAAGATTTAATATTTACATCACTTAATACTTGGTTGAATGCAGCAACCGTCATTGAAAAGTTATTTTTTTCAGTAGCACCTAAAACAACCGGAGTTGTAAATTCTGCATCTGTAGCCATTTCCACACTATAAGTTGCACTAGAATTAATTTCGTCTTTCCAAGTAATTGTAAATGCAGGATTGTCTGGCAAATCGAAATTTAGTAAAATATTACTGATTCCTGGAGTGTCTAAAACAAACTCAGGATCTGGTGTTGTAATTTTTAAGCTTTCTTCTGCTTCACATGCACCTAATAAAAGGATTAGTGATAAAAACAGGTAGCTAATTCTTTTTATATAAATATTCATTTTTTTATCTATTAAGAGTTATTTTAATATTATAAATTCAAAGGAATTAAGATATAACGTCCTGTTAAATCATTAAACCAGATATCATAGTTATCTTCTACAATTACTGGAATTGAACCACCACCATCAGTAGCAACACCAGAGAAAGAAGTAGTGCTTCCCCATTTTGCATTAGCATCAGTTACAAATTCTACTTTGCCAGGTATTAGTTTAATATTATTTGCATACCATATATGACCGTCAAAAGCCAAAGGAGTCATTGCAACATTTGCTGTACTTGTACCTTGTAATGATAAGCTTGCAGGACTCGTTTTTCCTGTAGCATCAAAAGGCTCCATAGTATAGGTTTTTGCTTTAAAATCTATTTTAAAAGAATAAAAACCAGTTGAAGCAGCTCCAAATCTTCCAGGGTCACCAGCTTGAGTTGTTGGGTTTCCAGCAATTTTTCCAGCAGTTTTAAAACCATCATTTCCTTCATCTTCAATTACTCCCCATTGTGGTTGCCATTGTCCTTTATTTTCTAAGATTTTAAATCTTCCTTCACCAAGATCTCCATTATCATTTTTTATTAGACCTGTGTAATAAAACACATTGCTGTCTTTTTCATCTCTAAATAAAGGAGGGTTGTTATTGTCGTTATTCCACCCTGGAGCAACTCCATTACCTACTAAGTAATAATCTTCAAAAACATAATTAAAGTAAGGATATATACTTAACATAACTGTATTAGAGTTCGCTTTTTCATTTTTATCAGTTCCTAAAGAAGAAACAATTCTTACATAGATATCTGCCCAATTAAAAGGGTTTAAACCTGTATTGCCAGCAATTGAATTTAATTCGCTTGTAGATAAAGTAAGAGAAGTTTTACTAGAAAGTGTTGATGCAGTTACAGGTTCTGCAAACGTATCATCTTTAGAAAACTGAATTGCATAATTAACAACCACTTGAAAACCATAATCTGCTTCTTCCCAATTTAATGTTAAAGCAGGGTTTGATGTATTTACAGCATCTAGTTCTAATTTGGTAAAATTTAATTCTGCCAAAACAGGAGCTGTTCGTTGCGATACCGCGAATGTTTCAGAAGTATCTTCGCAAGATTGGAAAAATAAAAGTATTATGCCAATGATACTAACTGCTGAAAATATTTTTATATTTTTCATCATTTGTAATTTGTGTTTAAAATTAGTAGCCTAAATTTTGCGTTAAATTAGGGTTTGCTTGTAATGCAGAAGAAGGTATAGGATACACATTGTAATTACTTGGAATTGATGTACCATCTTTTACCCCACCTTTCCAAGGCCATAAATATGAGTTTCCTGTAAATTTACCATAACGTATTAAATCTGTACGCCTGTGACCTTCTAAATTTAATTCTCTTGCTCTTTCGTTTAAAATAAACGGTAAACCATTAGACTCATTACCTTGTATATCAGTTGCTGTAACTGTAGAGGCTTTAGAGCGTTCTCTAAGATCATTTACATAACCTACAGCAGTTGCAATATCTGCTTCAGAAGAACCTTTTACTGCACACTCTGCATACATTAAATAAGCATCTGCTAATCTAAATAATGGAAAATCTGTACTAGAAAATTTTGAAGGAACAGAAGCACCAGAAAAGTTTGTGTTTCTAAATTTTACTGAAGGATAACCATTAGTCCATTCTTTGTAATCATCCATTTCATACGTATGTCCATTTGTAAAAAACAATGCAGCTCTTTCATCAGTAGTAGTAGATAAATCTCCATATAAACCATACCAAGCTTTTGATGCTCTATGACCACCCCAACCTTCTGTAGCACCAAATTGAGCTAAAGGTGTAGTATCTGCATTTAAGCTACCATTAACTATATAAGTAGTGTTACCAAAACTTTGGCTTACTTGTGCATCTGCAATTAAAGGGAAAATAATTTCTGTTGATGTGTTATTGTCTCCAGAAAAAAGACTTACAAAATCGTTTGCTAATGTATAACTACCTTCAGTAATTACTTTTTTCGCATAAATTGCAGCTTTGTCATATTGAGGTGTTCCTGTGTAAACCTCTGCATTTAGATATAACTTAGCTAATAACATTTGAGCTGCCGCTTTTGTTGCTCTACCATAATTATTAGAAGTTAATAAAAGAGGTTCAATAGCTAGCAATTCTGATTCCACGAAGTTATATAATTCTAACCTTGAAGCTTCAGGTAATTGTTCAGTTTGTCCGTAAGTTTGCTCAGTAGCAAGTACACCTTTACCAAAAACATCAATTAAATAAAAATTAGCTAATGCTCTAATAAAACGTACCTCAGAGATAATAACTTCTTTTTTATCTACTTCTACATTTGGTAATATAGATAACAGATTATTACATTGTGGTATTGTAAAGAAAATTCTATTATATAAATATCTAAAGAATTTGTTTTCTGGTGTCCAGTTGCTTGTGGTAGTTAATTGGTCTAAACCATTATCTCCCCATCTGTTTTTCATACCATCTGCAGCAAAATCTTGCAGGTTTACAATTCCTCTTAAAAAAGGAGATTCTCCAGCATCATCACTAATATCAGAACTACCAGAACCAGCAGCTCCAGAAAGTGCAAAAGAACCATATAATCTAGAAAGAATACCTTCTACAGCTTGTGGATCTTGTGCTAAAAGTTCTTCTAAAGATAATTCTACTTCAGGTTTTGTGTCTAATTCATTTATACAGCCCGTAAATAGCGTACAAACAACGACAAAACTTGTGAATAATTTTAAAAATTTGTTTTTTATATTTTTCATAATTCTATTCATTAAAAATCAATATTTACACCAATATTATATATGGTTGCTCTAGGGTAGAAGTTATTATCTATTCCTGAAAAGTTTTCAGGATCTTGTCCTGAATAGTTTGTTATTAAGAAAGGATTGTTAACAGCACCATAGATTTTTAAACCTACACTTTTAAATACATTGTTTAATGTATGACCAAGCACAATATTTTCACATCTTAAAAAAGAAGCATTTTCTAAAAAGTAATCTGAATATTGAATTGGATCTAAAATGTTTGTAAAAGCAGGGTTTGCTTCTCCTGCAGAAAAATCTAAGGCATTGTTAAAGAATGTACCATCTAAGGATTGTGTATTTCTAATAACACCATTGGTTAATCTTCTAGAGTTATACACTTCTCCATCTAACTGACCTCTAAAACTTGCACTAAAATCCCAGTTTTTAAAGTTTACATTAAAACCAAAACCAAATGTCCAGTTAGGTTGTATGGCTCTATAATACCTATCATCTTCAGTAATACTGCCATCTCCGTTTAAATCTACAAAAGAACCTAAAATAGGGTTTCCTGCATTGTCATATACTTGTTTTAATACCCAAGCAGAACCTGCTTGTTGCCCAACAGCATGTCTTAGCAAAATATTACCAGTTCCAATAGCAAGACCGCCATTTGGAGCGTTTATTTGTTTAACGCCTTCCAAGTCAGATACTTCTGTGTAATTATAAGACAAGTTACTGTTTAAAGAAACATCTAAATCTTCTTTTCTTATAATGTTTGCATTTAAGTTTAATTCAAAACCTTTGCTATCTGTAGAACCTATGTTTTGTATTACTTGATCACTTAAAGCTTGTCCAGGAGGAACTGTAGCAACTACTAATAAATCTGTAGTTTCTCTTTTATACACATCAAAAGAACCAGAAATAAAACTGTTTTTGAAGAAGTCGAAATCTATACCTACATTGTAAGTAGTAGTTTTTTCCCAAGTTAAATCTGGATTGAATTCTTTAGCGTTGTATAAATTTACACCACTTATATATTGGCTTTCTGGAGATCCAATTTCAAATAATGGAGTAGAAGGATAAAAACCTACTTGACCAGAAACATCTTGTTGTCCTGTTTGCCCCCAACCAATACGCAACTTAAAATCATTGATAAATTCTACGCCTTTTACAAAACTTTCTTCTTTTAATTTCCAAGCTAAGGCTGCAGAAGGGAAATAACCCCATCTGTTTTCTTTTGTAAAGAATGACGATCCATCAGCTCTTAATGATAAAGTAACTAAATATTTGTTTGCTAAATTTAAGTTTGCTCTACCAAAAAATGATTGTAAATTTAATTCGTTAAAGTATCTGTTTGTAGGATTTAAAGGATTAACGTTTGGAATCCTTACACCAGAAGTAGGGTCTGTTATATAAAGATCTTTGGTGCCTTCATTTCTAAAATTCTGATAAGAATAGCCTCCTTGTACATCAAAATTATTGATGAATGATTCATCTAATTCTTTTCGATATGCTAAATAACCTTCCATTGTTGTGTTTTTTATATCTTGGTTTTCACCATAACTCTTTCCAGAATTAAAAATATAAGTACCTAATGGCTGATTTGTGTCTGGAACCAATGTGTAAGAATTTATAGCATTGTCAGCATAAACTTCTTCAATCTCTGCAGTAGAAGCTTCTAAGCCTAAATTTAACACAGCTCTTAATTCAGGCAAATTATGAAATTTATAATCAAATTCTACATTTCCTAAAATACGTTTTACCTTTTCTGGTCTTGTTCTCTGTAATAAAACGCCTAAAGGATTACTTGCGCCTGCTTTAGCGTTAGGAGCATTGGTATCTGTAGAAGGTCTATATTGTTGATAGAATCCGCCAAAAAATGAGCTACTATCATAAATAGGTTTTGTTGGATCCATAGAAATAGCACCACCTAAAGCGCCACCATCATCAATAGAGTTTTTATCTACCAAAGTTCCTTTAGCATTAATGTCTATTTTTAAGTGTTTGTCAAAAAATTTAGGTGTTAATCTTAAAGATCCTGTAATTCTTTGGTAATCATTTGTTTTCACAACACCTTCTGTGTCATTAAAACCTACAGAGGCTCTAAGTGGTATTTTTTTGAATAGGTTTGCACTAACACCAAAATTATAATCTTTTGTAACAGCGGTTCTATAAATTGCATCTTGCCAATTTGTATTAAAGATTTGGCGTTTAAAAGAGTTTCCATTTTTGTCTTTAAGTGTAATAATTCTACTTGGCTCATTTGTGCTAACAGAACCAACAGGCACACCTAAAGCTTCTAAGCTATTAGGATAATACTTTTTAGCAAAATTTACAAATGTATCAGAGTTCATTACCTGAATTTGATTTCCAGGGCTTATTGCACTAACAGAAGTTCTTGTAGAGAAGTTGTATTTAGTATCTCCAGAAGTTCCTTTTTTAGTTGTAATAATAAGTACACCATTAGAAGCTCTAGAACCATAAATAGCAGTTGCAGAAGCGTCTTTTAATATAGAAAAGCTTTCAATATCATTTGGGTTTATTAAGCTTAAAGGGTTACCAACACCAGCAACACCACCATTGTCTAGTGGTACACCATCAATAACAATTAAAGGTGCATTATTACCAGAAAGAGAAGAACCTCCACGAATTCTAATATTTGGTGCAGCATCTGGTTGTCCACCAGCATTCGTAATTCTAACACCAGCAGCTTTACCTTGTAATAACTGATCTGGAGAAACTACTGCCCCTTTGTTAAAGTCTTTTGCAGAAATTACATCTACAGAACCTGTTAAGTCTTCTTTTTTAACACTACCATAACCTACAATAACAATTTCATCTAACTGTTCTGAAGATTCTTTTAGAGTAACAGTTAAATTATATTTAGATGCTATTACTAGTTCTTTAGTGGTGTAACCAAGATATCTAAAAACCAAAGTATCACCCGTTTTTACTTTATCTAAAGTAAAATTCCCATCAAAATCTGTTTCAGTACCTCTTTGTGTACCTTTCAAAACAACACTTACACCAGGCAAAGGTTCGCCTGTTGCTTTTTCTTTTACAATACCTTTTACTGTTTGTTGTGCAAACATGCTAAAAGATGTAGTTAAAAGAAGTCCTATTAACAATAATTTAAATTTTTTCATGTATAATTTGTTAAATAATAACTGTAAATTTGATTTGTGTTAACAATAAATTTACATTCCACTTTGTAAATATATACAGACAACCCTTGTTTTCAATAGAATAAAATTTACGAAATCGGTTTCGTGTTGACAACTTTTTCTTAGAATTTATCATTAAATTAGCAAAATAGCGCATTAAAATTTATCATTTCATAAAAAATGAAGCAAAAAATTACAATTAAAACAATCGCAAAGGAATTAGGAGTTTCTACATCTACAGTTTCTAAAGCGTTAAAAGATAGCCACGAAATTAGCAAGGATACCAAAGATAAGATTCAAGCTTATGCTAATCTTTATAACTATAAACCTAACAATTTAGCGCTTCAACTTCGTAACCAAAAGACGAAGGTAATAGGAGTTATTTTGCCTAAAATTGTACATCATTTTTTCTCTACAGTAATTATGGGTATAGAGGATGGAGCCAATGCAAAAGGCTATAATATTATGGTTTGTTTCTCTAACGAATCTTACAAAAAGGAAGTAGAAACGTTAAAGGTTTTATCGAACGGAAGTGTAGATGGTTTAATTATTTCAATAGCGAGTGAAACGCTTGAAAATAAGGATTTTAATCATATAAAAGGATTGGTTTCTGAAGAGATTCCATTAGTGTTATTTGATCGAGTTGTAGACGAAATATCTTGTGATAAAGTAGTGGTAGATGATGTTGGTGCAGGTTACAAAGCAACAAAATATTTAGTAGAAAATGGATGCAAAAAAATAGCATTAATAACCACACCAAACCACGTAAATGTTGGAGCTTTAAGAAGGCAGGGTTACGAGAAAGCTTTAATTGAATCGTACATTAAAACTGATAAAAACTTAATTGTAGAGGTCGATGAAAGCAAAGACATAAAACCTCAAATAGAAAAAGTCTTTCATGAAGATATTGATGCTATTTTCGCAGTAAACGAAATTTATGCTGCAAATGCAATGAGAGTAGCGAAAGAGAGAGGTTTTACAGTACCAAAAGATATGTCTGTAATTGGTTTTACAGATGGTTTAATATCGGAATATTCTTCGCCATCCATTACTACAATTGCACAACATGGTTTTACGATGGGTAAACAAGCAGTGGAGTTATTAATAGAAAGAATAGAAAATGAAGCAGAAATTTTTAAACCTAAAAAAATTGTGATTTCCAGTGACTTAAAACTACGAGAATCTACGAAAACGTCGTCGTAACTTTTATAGTGGTTTTTTATCAATTTGATAAAAAAAACATATATTTGTTGCATTATTAAGGTTTATCAATAAATTACATTCCACAAAATTTATTAATTGATAAGTCGAAAAACTTATCGTAATATTCATTTATAATATTCGATAATGGAAAAGCGTAAATTAAGCTTCTGGCAAATCTGGAACATGAGTTTTGGGTTTCTAGGAATACAATTTGGATTCGCCCTTCAAGGTGGATTTATGTCAAGAATTTTTCAAACTTTAGGAGCAGGAAAGGAAGATATTCCTTTGCTGTGGATTGCTGCACCTTTAACAGGTTTACTTGTACAACCAATTATTGGTTATATGAGTGATCGAACCTGGAGTGTAAAATGGGGTAGAAGAAGACCTTACTTTTTAATAGGGGCAATTTTAAGTTCTATTGCCTTGTTTTTAGTGCCAAATTCACCTGCTTTATGGGTTGCTGCTGGTTTTTTGTGGATTTTAGATGCTTCCATAAATATTTCTATGGAGCCATTTAGAGCTTTAGTAGCAGATAAATTACCAGAATCTCAACGTTCTTACGGTTTTGTTGTTCAAACATTAATTATAGGAATTGGAACTTGGATTGCCAGTAATTTACCTTGGATGGTTTCTCAATTAGGAGTTAGTAATGTTGCTGAATCTGGAGTTGTACCAATGTCTGTAAAAGTTGCTTTTGCAATTGGAGCTTTTGTTTTTTTAGCAAGTATTCTATACACTGTTTTTACAACGGATGAATATCCACCAGAAAACATGGAAGAATTCGAAAGAGAAAAAGTAAAAAAGAATAATTTTATTCCTGATATTTTAAATAATATTGGAAGTATGCCTTTAACTATGAAAAAGTTAGGAATTATTCAGTTCTTTTCTTGGTTTGCATTTTTTACAATGTGGAGTTTGGCAAATCCTGCTTTGACAGAGCATGTTTATAGATCTCCAGCACCCATTGAAACCGATTATAATATGCAAGATTTGGCACAAAAAGATGCTTTTGTAGTCGCAAACACAAAGTTTCAAGAATCTTCTAACTTGGTGGGGTCATCAATGGGAATTTATGGTTTGTCTTCTATGGCTTTCGCTTTATTATTAACCTTGTATACTTCAAAAAGAAATATCAATAGAAAATATGTTCATATGTTTTCATTAATTGCTGGAGGTGCAGGTTTTTTATTAATGAATACTGCTTCACCAGAATCTCTAAAATACTGTTTTGTATTAATCGGAATTTCTTGGGGAAGTATTCTTTCCATGCCTTATGCAATGTTATCGAGTTCTGTGGATCCTAAGAAAATGGGGGTTATTATGGGTATTTTTAACATGTTTATTGTAATTCCACAAATTATGGCTGCTTTAGGTGGTATTAATTATGTTTCCAGTTTAATTGGAGAAGAAGCAATCAATGCAATGACAGTTGCAGGAGTAAGTTTAATAATTGCTGGTTTGTGTAATTTACTAATTACTAACAAAAAAGCAATTCGTTATCAAGAAGAAATTTAAAATTTAAAATGAAAAAAGGATTTATATTCGATTTGGATGGTGTTATTGTAGACACTGCCAAATATCATTATTTAGCATGGAAAAATTTAGCCAACGAATTAGGTTTCGAATTTACCAAAGAACAAAACGAATTATTCAAAGGTGTTAGTAGAAAACGTTGTTTAGAAATTTTGTTAGAAATTGGTAAAGTTGAAGCAACACAAGAACAATTTGATACTTGGATGATCGAGAAAAACGTTGATTATTTAAAGTACATAGAAAATATGG
Organism: Polaribacter cellanae; assembly: GCF_017569185.1. Classification (NCBI taxonomy): domain Bacteria; kingdom Pseudomonadati; phylum Bacteroidota; class Flavobacteriia; order Flavobacteriales; family Flavobacteriaceae; genus Polaribacter; species Polaribacter cellanae. Next base: position 3,820,930 of record NZ_CP071869.1, read on the forward strand.
ACGCTTCTGAAATACTACCAGACGTTCCAAAAATATTAGAGTATTTAAAAGATAGAAAACACCCAATTGCATTAGGTTCTGCAAGCAAAAACGCACAACCAATTTTAGAAAAAGTAGGTTTATTATCTTATTTTGATGTAATTGTAGATGGTAACAATGTTACCAAAGCAAAACCAGATCCAGAAGTATTTCTTCTTGCTGCAGAGCAATTAGGAGTAAATTCAAGCGATTGCGTGGTTTTTGAAGACGCTGTTGCAGGCGTACAAGCTGCAAACAGCGCAAAAATGATTAGTATAGGAATTGGAGATGCTAAAGTTTTATTTGAAGCAAAATATAATTTCAACGATTTTACAGAAATCGATACCAATTTTATACAAGATTTAATCAATAAAAATTAACAACACTCTTAGCATTTCCTGCAAGGTTTTTAAAACCTTGTAGCTATAAAATTAAAGTTGCAAAATAGTTTAATTATTGTTTTTAGAGAATAAAAAATAAATACCTACAAGGTCTTTGAAACCTTGCAGGAAAATAAAAAAATAAAAAATGAATCAAGATTATATCATACCCAATGATTGGTCCATTATAGAAGAAGGTTTTAATCCAGAAATGGTAAAATCGTCCGAAAGTCTATTCAGTATTGGTAATGGAGCAATGGGTCAAAGAGCTAATTTCGAAGAAAATTACTCGGGTACCACTTTTCAAGGAAGTTATATTGGTGGTGTTTATTACCCAGACAAAACAAGAGTTGGTTGGTGGAAAAATGGTTATCCAGAGTATTTTGCAAAAGTTTTAAATGCACCCAATTGGATAGGAATCAACGTAACTATTAACGACGAAAAATTAGATTTACATACTTGTAAAAAAGTGTCTAATTTTAAGCGAGAACTCAACATGAAAGAAGGTTGGTTGTCTAGAACTTTTGAAGCTGAATTGCAAAACGGAATCAAAATTAAAGTTGATACAAAGCGTTTTTTAAGTTTAGAATTAGATGAGGTTGGTGCAATTAATTACAACGTAACGCTTTTAAATGCAGATGCAAAAATTACCTACACACCCTATATAGATGCAGGAATTACAAATGAAGATACCAATTGGGACGACCAATTTTGGGATATTTTAGAAGTTGTACAAAACGAAAAACAATCTTTTATTCAAGCAAGAACTATGAAAACGCACTTTTACACGTGTACTTTTATGGAATCTCGTTTGTTTATAAATAATGATGAAATTTTAACTTTCTGTAACAATTCTAAAACAGAAAATACTGCCTCTTGCACTTATCAACAAGAAATTAAAAAAAATAAAACATTTACAATCCATAAATTCGGAGGATATGTGGTGGATAGAGATTATAATAAAAACGAATTGATTACTGCAGCAAAAGATGTTTTAGACAAAGCAGTAAGTTTTGGTTTCGACGCTTTATTAGAAATGCAAAAACAATCTTGGACAGAGATTTGGAAAATGTCCGACATTACTATTAAAGGTGATGTAAAAGCACAACAAGGAATTCGTTTTAATATTTTTCACTTAAATCAAACTTATTTAGGAACAGATTCAACTTTAAATATTGGTCCAAAAGGGTTTACAGGAGAAAAATATGGAGGAAGCACATATTGGGACACAGAAGCCTATTGCATTCCATTTTATATGGCAACAAAAGACCAATCTGTCGCACGAAAATTATTAGAATATAGATACAATCATTTAGAAAAAGCGATTGAAAATGCGACAAAACTCGGTTTTAAAAACGGAGCAGCCTTGTATCCAATGGTTACCATGAATGGCGAAGAATGCCATAACGAATGGGAAATTACATTTGAAGAAATTCATAGAAATGGAGCCATTGCATTTGCAATTTTCAATTACCATCGTTTTACAAACGACTATTCTTACATTCCAGAAAAAGGCTTGGAAGTGTTAATAGGAATTGCACGTTTTTGGCATCAAAGAGCAACATTTTCTACCCATAAAGATAAATTCATGATTTTGGGAGTAACAGGTCCAAATGAATATGAAAATAACATCAACAATAATTGGTACACAAATTACATTGCAAAATGGTGTATTAATTATGCTTTGGAAAATATAGAACTTGTAAAAACAGACCATATTTCAGATTATATTAGAATTAAAGAAAAAGTTTCTTTTACAGATGATGAATTAATTGGATGGAAAAAAGTGGCAGACAATATGTATTTTCCATATTCGGAAGAGCACAATGTTTTCTTACAACAAGATGGTTTTTTAGACAAAAAATTAATTACTGTTGCAGATTTAGATAAAAGTCAAAGACCTATTAATCAGAAATGGAGTTGGGACAGAATTTTACGTTCTCCATACATCAAACAGGCAGACGTTTTACAAGGTTTCTATATGTTTGAAAATGATTTTTCTACGGAAGAATTAGAACGTCATTTCGATTTTTACGAACCATTTACAGTCCATGAAAGTTCACTTTCTCCATGTGTACACAGTATTCAAGCTGCAAAGTTAAATAGAATGGAACAAGCGTATACTTTTTACTTAAGAACATCGAGATTAGATTTAGACGATTACAATCACGAAGTAGAAGAAGGGTTACATATTACTTCTATGGCTGGAACTTGGATGAGTATTGTAGAAGGTTTTGGTGGAATGAGAGTGCTAAACAATACACTTTCTTTTGCACCAAAAATACCAAAAGAATGGCAAACCTATTCGTTTAAAGTTAACTTTAGAAACCAGATTATAACTGTAAATGTTTCTCAAAACGAAACTGTTTTTGAAATTGATGGAAATAACGAAATAAACATTTTGGTCAATGGAAAATTAATTACAGTTTCTCCAAATAATTTGGTAACTGTTTAATTAGAATTACAAACATACGAGGTTTAAATTAGATAAATTATGAAACCACTTAAAGCAATTTTATTAACTTGTTTGATAACTATTTTTTCTTGTAAAAACGAAGAAACCAAAGAAAATACTCCTAAAATTTCTATTTCAAACACCTCTTTAGAAAGAGTTGAGCCACCCAATTGGTTTATTGGTTTCAAAAATTCTTCACTTCAATTATTGGTAAAAGAACCCAATATTGGTAATTTTACACCTTCTATTTCTTATAAAGGAGTTTCTATTGAAAAAGTACATACAGCAAAAAGTCCGAATTATTTATTTATCGATTTAAAAATTGATGCATCAACAAAAGCAGGAAAATTCGATATAGTCTTTAAAGATAAAAAGGGAACAAAAAAAACACATACCTACGAATTAAAAAAAAGAGAAAAACCTGCAGATAATTACGTTGGTTTTAATAGTTCTGATGTTATTTACTTAATAACGCCAGATCGTTTTGCAAATGCAGATCTATCAAACGATATTGGTTCTAAAACATCAAAAAGCAATGAGAATGTAGAATCTTTTCAGTTTTTAAAAGAAAATAAAATAGATAGAAATGATGATTATGCAAGACATGGAGGAGATATAAAGGGAATCACCAATCATTTAGATTATATAAATGAGATGGGATTTACTGCAATTTGGTCTTCACCTTTACTAACAAACGACATGCCAAAACAGTCTTATCATGGGTATGCAATTACAGATTTGTATGAGATCGATCCTCGTTTTGGAACGTTAGCAGATTACAGAGAATTGGCAGATAAAGCCAAAGAAAAAGGCATTAAATTAATTATGGATCAAGTCGCCAATCATTGTGGTAGCGAACATTGGTGGATGAAAGATTTGCCTTTTGAAGATTGGGTAAATTATCAAGAAAATTTCGAAAATAAAGGCGAATTAATCACTTCAAATCATAGGAGAACTTCGAATCAAGATGTATACGCTTCAAAAATTGATAAAAAACAAAACGCAGATGGTTGGTTTGTTTCTACAATGCCAGATTTGAATCAGAAGAATTCATTTATGGCAAAATACATCATTCAGAATAGTATTTGGTGGATAGAAACCATTGGTTTAGGTGGAATTAGACAAGACACTTATCCTTATCCAGACAAGCAGTTTATGAGTGATTGGGCTGGAGCAATTATGACAGAATATCCGAATTTTTCTATTGTTGGCGAAGAATGGAGCTACAATCCGTTATTAATTGGTTATTGGCAAAAAGGCGCAAATAATAGAGATGGTTACGAATCTAATTTAACTTCTACGATGGATTTTGCCATGCAAAGAAAAGTAGTAGAAGCATTAAATGAGAAAGAATCTTGGGATACAGGTTTGGTGAAAATTTATGAAGGCTTAGCAAACGATTTTCATTATGCTTCACCAAAAGACATTCTAATTTTTCCAGACAATCATGATATGAGCAGAATTTACACGCAATTAAATGGCGATTTAGAAAACACAAAAATGGCACTTGCTATGTATTTAATGATGCCAAGAACTCCGCAAATTTATTACGGAACAGAAATTTTAATGGACGATTTTAAAAAACCAGGCGATCATGGTTTAATTCGTACAGATTTCCCTGGAGGTTTTAAAGATGATAAAATAAATGCATTTACAGGCAAAGGTTTAAAACCAAGCCAAAAAAATATGCAATCTTTTCTTAAGAAATTATTGAATTTCAGAAAAAATTCTAAAGCAATTCACGAAGGAAAGACAGTGCATTTTGCACCCTTTATGGGAACGTATTTCTTGTTCAGGGTTTTAAAGGATGAAGTTGTCGTAAACATCATCAATAAAAATGAAAACCCAATTACAATCGACTTAAAACGATATAAAGAAATTGGTTTACAAGGAAAAATATTAAAAAATATAATTACAGAAGAAAAATTTACTTGGGGAGATTCCATAGAATTATCTAAAAAAGGAAGCATTCTTTTAACCACAAAATTGAATTAAACAAACCTCAAAAGTTTTTAAAACCATTGAAGTTTAGGAGAATATAAAAAAAAACTAATAATTAAGAGTCTGTAAGTTCGAGTGATTTCGATTTTTCATCGAAATTGTATCGAGAACATTTAAAAACTAATTATGAAAAATATTAAAATTCTTTTTCCATTACTTTTTATATATATTGTTGGTTTCGCTCAGAATTCTAATAGAGTTTTTAAGAACATAGAACAAACTAAAAACGGATTAGAAATAAATGTAAATGATGGTAAATATCTAATCACTTTTATTAACGAAAAAATAGTGGAAACTACTTTTTTTCCTAAAGGAGAAGAAGTAAACATGAAATCTCATGCTGTAGTTCTAAAAGCGGAAGATTTAGAAATTACACCTGTTTTAGGCAACCAAAGTGAGTTTTTTTCAAACGGAATTTCAGTTCATGTAAATCACAATCCATTTCAAATTATTTATAAGTATAATAACGAAGTTATCATTTCAGAAAAACAAGGGTATTTCAAGTCGAAACACATTCCTCTAGAAAATGTAAAAGGAAATATTATTGCAAAAGAAACAGAAAAAATCGAATTCAATTTAACGGATAACGAAGTTTTATATGGAGCAGGAGCAAGAGCTTTAGGAATGAACAGACGTGGAAATCGTTTGGCATTATTCAACAGAGCTCATTATGGTTATGAAACACATTCAGAACTGATGAATTTTACGTTGCCAATTGTAATTTCATCAAAAAAATACATGCTTCATTTCGATAATGCACCTGTTGGTTATTTAGATTTAGACAGTAAAAAAGACAATTGTTTAACGTATGAAACCATTTCTGGAAGAAAAACCTACCAAGTAATTGTTGGCGATTCTTGGATAGATTTAATTGATAATTATACCAATTTAACAGGAAAACAACCTTTACCACCAAGATGGGCTTTAGGAAATTTTTCAAGCAGATTTGGGTATCATTCTCAGCAAGAAACAGAAAACACGATTGCTAAATTTAAGTCAGCAAAAATTCCTGTAGATGCTGTAATTTTAGACTTGTATTGGTTTGGAAAAGACATTCAAGGAACCATGGGGAATTTAGAAGTTTACAAAGATTCTTTCCCAGATATAAAAGGAATGATTTCAAATTTTAAAAACAAAGGAGTAAAAACAGTATTCATTACAGAGCCATTTATTTTAACCAATTCAAAAAAATGGAATGAAGCTGTAGAAAAAGATGTTTTGGGGAAAGATTCTGTAGGAAATCCTGCAAAGTATGATTTCTATTTTGGAAATACAGGAATTGTAGATATCTATAAAAAAGAAGGAAAAGATTGGTTTTGGAACATTTATAAAGACATTTTAAGTTTAGGTGTAAAAGGACTTTGGGGAGATTTGGGTGAGCCAGAAGTACATCCAACTTGGGTGCAACACGCAACAGGTTCTGCAAACGAAGTCCACAATACGTATGGTCATGATTGGGCAAAACTAATTTTTGAAGGTTATAAAACCGAGTTTCCAAACGAAAGACCTTTCATTTTAATGCGAGCAGGTTATTCAGGCTCACAACGTTTTGGAATGATTCCCTGGTCTGGAGATGTAAATAGAACTTGGGGAGGTTTGCAAAGTCAGCCAGAAATTGCGCTACAAATGGGCATGCAAGGTTTTGGCTATATGCATTCCGATTTAGGTGGTTTTGCAGGTGCAAATTTAGATGATAATTTATATGTAAGATGGTTACAATATGGCGTTTTTCAGCCTATTTTTAGACCACATGCACAAGAAGATGTAGCAAGTGAACCCGTTTTTAGAAGCGAAAAAGCAAAGAAATTAGCAAAAAAAGCAATTGAATTGCGTTACAAATTGTTGCCTTACAATTACAATTTAGCATTCGAAAATAATCAAAAAGGAACGCCATTAATGCGTCCGATTTTCTTTGAAGAAGATGCAGAAAAATTAATGAGTAATTCAGAAACGTATTTATGGGGAAAAGATTTTTTAATCACGCCAATTTTACAAGATTCTGTAAAAACGAAAGAAATTTATTTTCCAAAAACGGCAAATTGGTTCAATTTTTATGTTGATGAAAAAATAGAAGGAGGACAAACAAAAACTGTAAAAGTGAAAGAAAAATCAATACCCACTTATGTAAGAGGTGGCGCTTTTATTTTGATGACAGATGTTGTGCAAACCACAGACAATTACAAAGCCAATAAATTGGAACTGCATTATTATTATGATGCTTCTGTAAAAGAAAGTGAAAGAACTTTTTATAATGATGATGGAATTACAGCAAATGCTTTCGAAAAAAGAAATTACGAGTTGTTAGAATTTGAAGCAGAAATCTCCAAAAGATGGTTAGAAATTGAATTGGAAGCCGAATTTGGTAGCAATTGGCAATCATCAGAAAAAGAAATAATGTTGGTTATTCATAACATCAATTGGAATCCTAAAAAGATAAAAGTTGCAGGTAAACGAAAAAGAATTACACCGCAAAATAATGTTCTAAAGATTCCAGTAAAATGGAATCCTAAAAAAGAAGTAGCAATAAAAATATCATTAAAATAAACCGAATTATTAATTTAAAATAGTGAATTGAAAAAGATAAAGAGCTTTTAAAGTTTAGCAGTTTTAGACCTCAAAGGTTTTTAAAACCTCTGTGGTCTTTTTTAATTTGAAGCAACATAAAATAAATATTAATTAAATATGAAACAAAAAAATATTTTTTTAGCCACAGTTTTTATATCAATTCTAATGAGTTGTAGCACTCAAAAAGATTCAGAAAAGAAGATGAAGAGTACAATTACGAAGAAAAAAACAGTTGTTTATCAAGTTTTTACACGTTTGTTTGGCAACACAAATACCACCAACAAACCTTGGGGAACGATTGAAGAAAATGGAGTTGGAAAATTCAACGATTTTACAGATAAAGCGCTAACTGAAATTAAAAATTTAGGAGTTACACACATTTGGTACACAGGTGTTCCACATCATGATGTAATTCGCGATTATACAAAATACGGCATTTCTAATGACGACCCAGATGTGGTAAAAGGTAGAGCAGGTTCGCCTTACGCAGTAAAAGATTATTATAATGTAAACCCGGATTTGGCAGAAAATGTAGAAAACAGATTGCAAGAATTTGAGGCTTTAATAGATCGTTCGCATAAAAACGATTTAAAAGTGATTATAGACATCGTTCCAAATCACGTTGCAAGAAATTACCAAAGTTTAACAAATCCAGAAGGAACCAAAGATTTTGGAGCAGATGATAATACTTCTGTGGAATATCATGTAAATAATAATTTTTATTATGTGCCAAACAAAGCATTCGAAGTTCCCGATTTTTTAAATGACTACAAACCTTTGGGTGGAGAAAAACATCCACTTTCTGATGGTAAATTTGATGAAAATCCTGCAAAATGGACAGGAAATGGCGCGCGTTCTCCAAAACCCAATTTTTATGATTGGTACGAAACTGTAAAAGTAAATTATGGAATTTCTCCTGATGGAAAAAAAGATTTTGACGAATTACCAGCAGGTTTCGAAAATGAAGATTACAAAAAACATTTCGAGTTTTGGAAAGATAAAAAAGCACCAAATTCTTGGATAAAATTTAGGAATATTTGCTTGTATTGGATAGAAAAAGGTGTGGATGGTTTTAGATATGACATGGCAGAAATGGTACCAGTAGAATTTTGGAGTTATTTAAATTCTGCTATCAAAATGAAAAATGAAAACGCTTTTTTATTGGCAGAAGTGTACAATCCGAGTTTGTATAGAGATTACATTAAAAAAGGAAAAATGGATTATTTGTATGACAAAGTGCAGTTGTATGACACCATAAAGCACGTTATGCAAGGTCATGGATTAACAGATAATATTCCACCAATTTTAGAAGATTTAAAAGATATTGAGCATAATATGTTGCATTTTTTAGAAAATCATGATGAGCAAAGAATTGCGAGTCCAGAATTTGCAGGAAATGCTTTAAAAGGAAAACCAGCAATGGTTATTTCTACAACCATTTCCACTGCACCAACCATGGTTTATTTTGGACAGGAATTTGGAGAAGATGGTTCAGAAAATGCAGGGTTTGGAAGTCCGTCAAGAACATCAATTTTCGATTATGTGGGTGTTCCTTCTCTACAAAGATGGGTAAATGATAAAAATTTCGATGGAGGACAATCTACCAAAGAAGAACTCGATTTAAGAGATTTTTACAAACGCTTATTAAATTTTACCATTAAAAGTGATGCTTTAATGGGCGAATATGTAGATTTACACAACTATAATAGAGAAAATACGCAAAATTACACGCATAAAATTTTGTCTTTTGTACGTTTTTCTGAGGATGAAAAGTTAGTAATTATTTCTAATTTTGATGATAATGAGGTTTTTAAATTTCAGTTAAAAATTCCTTCAGAAATTATTAAAAAATGGAATTTAAAAGACGGAATCTATAAAATGAAAGACCAACTATACAATTCGAAATCATTTAATTTAGAAGTAAATAATTCAGAAGGAAATATCAATATTGTTATCAATCCTTTAGAATCTTTTATCTTAAAAATTCAATAATAACTTACTACTAAACCTCAAATATTTTAAAAACCTTTGAGGCTTGAAATAATACATTTAATTATGAAAAAAATACTCTTTATCTTCATTTTTGCATCTATCGTTGGTTGTAAAGAGAATTTATCAGGAAAAACAAACCCAAAAGAAACTGCCAAAACCGAATTTGTTTGGGAAGCCGCAAACTTATATTTCCTATTAACAGATCGTTTTAATAACGGAGATACTTCCAACGATATTAATTTCGACAGAACTAGAGAAACTGGAAAATTAAGAGGTTTCGAAGGTGGAGATATTAAAGGAATTACTCAAAAAATTGAAGAAGGTTATTTTACCAAATTAGGTATCAATGCCATTTGGATGACGCCAATTGTAGAGCAAATTCATGGAGGAACAGACGAAGGAACAGGACTTTCTTATGGTTTTCATGGGTATTGGGCTAAAGATTGGACGAAAATCGACCCCAATTATGGAACAAAAGAAGATTTAAAAGAGTTGGTAAAAGTTGCGCACAAAAACGGAATTCGTGTGGTTTTAGATGCTGTAATTAATCACACAGGTCCTGTTACAGAAAAAGACCCAGTTTGGCCAAACGATTGGGTTCGTACAGAACCACAATGTACATATGACAATTACGAACATACAGTTTCTTGTGCGTTGGTTAAAAATTTACCAGATATTAAAACAGAAAGCAACGAAAATGTAGCACTGCCTCCACAATTAGTTGCAAAATGGAAAGAAGAAGGACGTTATGAGCAAGAAGTAGCAGAATTAGATGCGTTTTTCGAAAGAACAGGATATCCAAGAGCACCAAGATTCTACATTATAAAATGGTTGACAGATTATATTACAGAATTTGGAATTGACGGTTACAGAGTAGATACAGTAAAACATACAGAGGAATTTGTATGGCAAGAATTCAGGAAAGAATGCGATTTCGCTTTTGCAGAATACAAGAAAAATAATGCAGATAAAGTTTTAGATAACAATGGTTTTTATTTGGTAGGAGAAGTGTATAATTACGCAATTTCTCACGGAAAAGCCTTTGATTTTGGCGATAAAAAGGTTAATTATTTCGATAAAGCTTTCAATAGCTTAATCAATTTTGAGTTGAAATGGAATGTAAAACAACTGAAAGCAAAAGAGGTTTTTTATAAATACGACTCTATATTAAGTGGCAATTTAAAAAACTACGGGATCATGAATTATCTGACCTCTCATGATGATGGACAACCTTTTGATAAAGAAAGAAGTATGCCATTTAAAACAGCGACCATGTTGTTGTTAACACCTGGAACTTCGCAAGTTTATTATGGAGATGAATCTGCCAGAGATTTAACAATCGAAGGCACAATTGGTGATGCAACTTTGCGTTCTTTTATGAATTGGAGTGACATCAACAATAACAAAGAAACACAGAAAATTCTAACACATTGGCAAAAATTAGGTCAGTTTAGAGCAAAACATCCTGCAGTTGGTGCAGGAAAACATACTTTAATATCCGATAAAAATGGTTTAACTTTTTCAAGAGTTCGAAATGATGATAAAGTAATTATTGGAATTGATATGTTCGAAAATAAAATCGACATTAAGGTATCTTCAATATTTAAAAATGGAGACGAATTAAGAGATGCGTATTCCAACCAGAAGGTAAAAGTAAAGGATGGAAAGGTACATTTTGTATCTGAATTTAATGTTGTATTATTGGAAAAAAATAAAATTTAGACATGAAAAACCAAAGTTTAATCGCCTTATTTATAATTTCTTTATCGCTATTTTCTTGTGGTGTAGCTTCATCGAAAGTAACTTCTCCAGACGAAAATATTGTAGTAAATTTTTATTTATCAAACGAAGGACAGTTTTTTTATACCATTAAGTATAAAGAGAAATCAATTATAGATACTTCTTTTGTTGGGTTTAAATTATTAGATGCTCCAGATTTAGAAAAAGGTTTTATTGCCAGAGTTAAAAAGCCAAATAAAGTAGATGAAACATGGCAAATGCTTTGGGGAGAGCAAGAAAATGTTGTAAACAAATACAATGAAATTCGAATTGAACTCGAAGAAAAAGAAAATTTAAAAAGAAAGGTAAACCTTGTTTTTAAAGTTTATAATGATGGTGTTGGTTTTCGATATGAATTCCCTAAGCAAGAAAACTTAAAAGAAGTTTTAATTGCTGAAGAAAATACAGAATTCAACTTAACAGAAGACTATAAAACCTTTTGGATTCCTGGAGATTGGGATATTTATGAGCATTTATATAGTACTACAAAATTATCGGAAATTGATGCAGAATCCTACATTCCAAAAACGAATTTGGCACAAACTTACATACCAGAGAATGCTGTAAATACACCAGTAACTTTAGTTGGCAAAAACGGAATTCATTTAAGTTTTCATGAAGCTTCTTTAGTAGATTATGCTGGAATGACTTTAAAAGTGGATACCAAAAATTTAGGTTTTAAAAGTAGTTTGGTAGGTTCAAGAAATACAGCATATAAAGTAAAGAGAACAGCTCCTTTCGTAACTCCTTGGAGAACGATTCAAATTACAGAGAATGCTCCAGATTTAATTCAGTCGAATTTAATCGTCAATTTAAACGAACCAAATAAATTAGGCAATATTTCTTGGTTTACACCCATGAAATATACAGGAGTTTGGTGGGAAATGCATTTAGGAAAGTCTTCTTGGGATTATGGAATGGAAATGGTTGATGGAAAATGGACAGATACTGGAAAAGCGCATGGAAAACATGGTGCTACTACAGAAAATGTAAAACGTTTTATCGATTTTTCGGCAAAAAATAACATTGGAGGTGTTTTAGTGGAAGGTTGGAATACTGGTTGGGAACACTGGATTGGTTTTGAAGATAGAGAAGGAGTTTTCGATTTTGTAACTCCATATCCAGATTATAATTTAGATGAAGTTACTTCTTATGCAAAGGAAAAAGGAGTGCAAATTATTATGCATCATGAAACTTCTGCAGCAACAGAAACTTACGAAAAGCAACAAGATACTGCATATGCATTAATGAAAAAATACGGAATGCATGTAGTTAAATCTGGTTATGTTGGTAAAATCCTTCCAAAAGGAGAATATCATCATGGACAATATATGGTAAATCAATATAACAATGCAGCTATAAAAGCTGCAAAATATGAGGTTGCTGTAAACGCACATGAACCAATCAAGGCAACAGGTTTAAGAAGAACATATCCAAATATTATTTCGAGAGAAGGTTTACGTGGGCAAGAATTTAATGCTTGGGCTTCAGATGGAGGAAACCCGCCAGAACATTTATCGATTGTAGCTTTTACAAGAATGTTGGCAGGTCCCATAGATTTTACACCTGGTATTTTTAACATCAAATTTGATGAATATAAAAAAGAAAATCAAGTAAATACAACATTGGCACATCAATTGGCTTTGTATGTGGTTGTTTATAGTCCAGTGCAAATGGTTGCAGATTTAGTAGAACATTATGAGGCAAATCCTGCTCCTTTAGAATTTATTAAAGATGTTGGAGTAGATTGGTCTAAAACCAAGATTTTAAATGGAGAAGTTGGCGATTTTGTTACCATTGCAAGAAAAGAGCGTAAAACTGGTAATTGGTTTTTAGGAAGTATTACCGATGAAAATTCTCGTGAAATAACTATTAATTTCGACTTTTTGGATGAGAATACCTCGTATGAAGCTAAAATTTATAAAGATGGAAAAAACGCACATTGGAACGACAATCCTTTAGATATAGATATTGAAACCGTAGAAATTACTAAAAAAGATAAGCAAACATTTACTTTAGCAGCAGGTGGTGGTTTGGCTATTAGTATCCAGAAAAAAGATTAATCTTTCGTTACTTTATTGTATTCGCTAATCATGTAATATGCCCAAATAACCACGCATATTCCAACAAATACGGAAAAATATAAAACGATATTATTTGCGCTCACGATGTATAAGTTTTATGTAAATCATTATACCCAATAATGTTGGCACCCAAAGTCCAATAAAAATTCCGTGTAATTTTTCACCAGTTAAAAAAAGATATTCGGCTACTAATATAATTAGAACACATAAAAGTAGCATTAGAAAGTTCGCAATTCCTAGATTTTTAATCCAATTCATTTCCTATATTTATTTACTTTAAAAATAGGAATATTTTTTCTTTTGATCAGCTTTTTATTTTTTTTAGAAATAAATAAATTAGGTTTTTGTAAATCTATGTTGTAATTTCATAATCTTAAAAACTATATATAATAAAACACATTTTATTTAGTTATTTGATTGTTAGTTTTTTAAATTATATTTTTCCCAAACATTTTAAAAATGATTAGATTTAAAAACATATTTCTTTTTTTCTTTTTTTTATCGACTATACAAGTTTTTCAAGCGCAGGAAATTCCGCCAATACATAACTTTACGACAGAAGATTATGGAGCGGAGAATCAGAATTGGTCGATTTCTCAAGCAGAAAATAAATATATCTATGTTGCAAACAACAAAGGTTTATTAGAATATAATGGCGAAAATTGGCAATTATATCCTACTCCAAATGAAACGATTTTGCGTTCTGTAAAATGTATTGGAGATAAAGTTTTTACTGGTTTCTATCGAGATTTTGGGTATTGGCAAAAAAACGAATTTGGCATTTTAGAATTTACTTCTATTGTAGATGCTAAAAAAATAGAAATGCTAGAAGATGAGCAAATATGGGAAATAGTAGAGTTAGATGGTTGGGTGCTTTTTAAATCACTTCAAAAAATTTACATCTATAATTTAAAAACAGGTATCCTTAAAATTATAGAAGCAGATAATTTAATTGCTAAAATTGTGTCCCTAAATGGCTTCATATATTTTCAAGAACTAGGGAAAGGGTTGTTTAAAATAGAAAATGGAGAACCGGAGTTAATTTCCAGTGCAACAGTTTTAAAAGAGAATAGAATTACCGAAATATTTTTAAAAGAGGAAAAACTATTTTTTATAACTCAAAAAAAAGGTTTCTATTTTCTTGAAAATAGTCAGTTAAAAAAATGGACTATTTCTGCTGATAAATTTTTAGAAGTAAACACAATTTACAGCGCAAAACTATTGAGAGACAATAAAATGGTTTTGGGTTCTGTTTCTAATGGAATAATCTATTTAAATGAAAAAGGAGAAATCGAATCTCAAATTAACCAGAATTTAGGTTTAGCAAATAATACAGTTTTGTCTATTTTTGAAGATATAGATAGTAATATTTGGCTGGGTTTAGACAATGGAATTAATTTTTTAAATTTTAAATCGCCATTTAAACTGTTTGTAAATAAAGATTTGTTTTTAGGAACAATTTATACATCAACTTTATTTAAAGGGAATTTGTATTTAGGAACCAACCAAGGTTTGTTTTATAAAAAATACAATTCCAATGATAATTTTCAATTTGTAAAAAATACACAAGGTCAAGTTTGGAGTTTAAAAATTATCGATAACCAACTTTTTTGTGGTCACGATTCAGGTACTTTTTTAATAAAAGAAAATAAGGCTGAATTAATAGTAAATATTCAAGGAAGTTGGGATGTTAAAAAGTTAGATGACACCACATTAATTCAGGGTAATTACGATGGTTTGTATGTTTTAAAAAGAGAAAATAATAAGTGGTCTTTAAAAAATAAAATAGATGGTTTCGAAAATAGTGCACGTTACTTTTTATTATTAGATAATAATAGAATATTTGTAAACCACGAGTATAAAGGTGTTTTTAAACTAAAAATTAATAAAAATTACAGTTCTGTTTTAGAAAATATTAAAGAGGGTACTTTGCAAAAAGGAATCCATTCAAGTTTAATAAAGCATAAAAACGAAATACTGTATGCTTCAAAAAAAGGAGTATATAAATACTTAAAAACGTCCAACAATTTTGTGTTAGACACTTTATATAGTAAACTAATTCCAGAGAAAGATTTTATTACTGCCAAATTAATTTCAGACCCAGCTACAAATAAATTGTGGTCTTTTACCAAAAAAGGACTCCGATTTCTAAATCCTGGGCAGTTTAGTAATAATCCAAGTTTAGATTTAATTCCTTTAAGAAATACATTATTTAAAGGAGCCTCTGGTTTCGAAAATATTCTTCATCTAGAAAAAAAGAAATATTTAGTAGGAGCAACAAACGGTTATGTAACTTTAGATTTAAGTTTATTTACTGTGCCAAAATCTTTTACAGTAGATATTACCAAAATATATAATTATGAATTAGATCAACCTTCAAAAAATGTTTCTTTAACTGAAAAAGTAGATTTTAAAAATGAAGAAAATAGCATCGAATTCTTTTATAGTGTTCCTAATTTTACAAAATCTTCGAATATATTGTACCAACATAAGTTAGAGGGTTATAATAGTAAGTGGAGTGATTTCTCACAATCGAATTTTGTGTTTTTCGAAAACCTTCCATTTGGAGACTATACATTTAAAGTAAGAGCTTCTGTGGGTGGAGAGTTAAGTGAGAATATTGCAGAGTTTCAATTTAAAATAGAAAAACCTTGGTATTTATCAACCTTGTTAATAGTTATTTATGTCATACTTTTTTTATTAATTATTTACGCTTGGCATAGAGCATCAAAAAAACATTACATTAAGCAACAAGAAAAACTTTTAGATAAAGCTCAAAAAGAGTTGGAGTTAAAAGAATTGGAAAGTTCTCAAAAAATTATAAAGTTAAATAACGAAAAGTTAAGAAACGATATTGAAAGTAAAAGTAGAGAACTGGCAACTTCTACAATGAGTATTATAAAGAAAAATGAGTTTCTAAATACCATAAAAAAAGAGCTATTAGAAGGTAAAATGCAAAGCATAGATAAGGTGGTTAAAATTATCGATAAGAACATGACCAATACAGATGATTGGAAAATGTTTCAAGAAGCATTTAATAATGCAGATAAAAAATTCCTTAAAAAAATGAAAGCCAAGCATCCAGAGTTAACTCCAAATGATCTAAGGTTGTGTGCTTATCTTCGTCTAAATCTATCTTCTAAAGAAATTGCCCCACTATTAAATATTTCTCCAAGAAGTGTAGAAGTAAAAAGATATAGACTTCGAAAAAAAATGAATTTAGGGCATGATGAGAACTTAACAAATTACATTTTAGAAATTTAATACCTTATCAAATCGTATTTTTACCCATACATAACCACAACATTCTCTTTTTCTTAAAATTTTCTTAAAAATTTAAATCCTTACTATAAAAGGATATTTTAAGCTTTTTTGTGTTAAAAATTATCATGTATATTTTTTATTGCGGTGTTTTTTGTCAACTCTGCATAGAATCATTCTTAATTTTACTAAAAAAATAAAATCTTTCATTCATGAGAAAACAAATCACATTATTACTCTTTATGTTTATAGCTGTTTGTGTAAATGCACAAAACATAAATGTAAAAGGTGTTGTTAAAGATGCTACTACTGGTGATCTACTTCCTGGCGTAAGTGTTGTAGTTAAAGGAACTGTTAAAGGCGCAGAAACAGACTTCGATGGAGTGTATAACTTAGAAAAAGTAAGAACTGGAGCGATTTTAGTTTTTAGATATTTAGGTTATAAACAAAAAGAAGTTTCCATTAGTAGTTCTACTATAAACGTTTCTTTAGAGGTTGAAGCACAAGCTTTAGATGAAATTGTAGTAGTTGGTTATGGAAAACAGAAAAGAAAAGACGTTACAGGTTCTGTTTCTTTAGTAGGAGAAAAAACCCTAGAAGCTTTAAAGCCAATTGATGCAACAACTGCATTACAAGGAACAACTTCTGGTGTAGCTGTTAATTTATCTTCTGGTGCACCAGGAGCCAAAGTTAATATTTTAATTAGGGGTGTTAGTTCTAATACAAATAACCAACCCTTAACAATTGTAGATGGTTATGAAGGAGATTTAAATAGTATAAATCCAAATGATATCGAATCAATTACGGTTTTAAAAGATGCACAAGCAGCCATTTATGGTATTAGAGGAGCAAATGGTGTGGTTTTGGTAACTACCAAAATAGGGAAAAAGAATAAAGCGCCTACTGTAAAATACGATACTTATGCATCAATACAGCAAACTACTAAAAAATTAAACTATTTAAATGCTACTGAATATGCATTAGTTTTAAACGAAGCGTATGCTGCTAGTGGTCAATCATTACCATTTAATAATGTTTCTCAATTAGGTTTTGGAACCGATTTTCAGGAAGAGTTATTTAATGATGCGTTGCTAATGAATCATAATATTAGTGTTTCTGGAGGTGGAGAAAATTTTAAATATTTCCTAAGTGCTTCAAGAACAGAGCAAGATGGTATTATAGCTAAGGAAAATTCAAATTTTGTTAGAAATAATATCAAATTAAATTTAGGAGTAGACATTTCAGAGAAATTAAACTTTTCTTTAATAGCAAACTATTTTACAAATGCTTCAGAAGGGTTTGCAGGATCTGTTTTGTTTAATGGTTTAAATTTTGCTCCAACATTTGGTGCTAATGAAGACGATATCAATAATTTTTTAGGAATAGAAATTATTAACCCATTAAATCAGTTAAAAAATACATTTGGCACTTACGATGGGAGTGGAATCGAAGGAAACTTTAAATTAGATTATAAACCAATAGAAGGTTTAATTCTTACTTCTAGAGTTGGTTATAAAATTTATAATGATAAAGGACGTTCTTTTTCTCCAATTCAAAATTATGGAGATAGCAAAGTTTTTAATACTACACAGAGTTCAGTTTATCAATACAAACAAACATCTACAAGAGTTGTTTTAGAAACATTTGCTAATTATGAAAAAACGTTTGCGGAAGACCATAATACAACTTTTACATTAGGTACAAGTGTACAAAACGATTTGTTTGATGGGCTTTATGCAACTGGAATAAACGTACCGAATAATTCTTACGATTTTGCAGATTTAAGTTTAACAGATCCACAAAACGATCAAAGAAGTTTAAACTCTGGTTCTAACGATTTAAGATTAATCTCTTATTTCTCTAGATTACAATACGATTATAAAGGAAAATATTTATTTTCTGGTTTGGTTAGAAGAGATGCTGCTTCTGTTTTCGATAAAGATTTAAGAGTAGATTATTTTTGGTCTGCAACTACAGGTTGGAAAATTTCTGATGAAGATTTCTTGAAGGATAACAGTACAATTAGTTTCTTAAAATTAAGAGCAAGTTATGGTACTTTAGGGAACTTGGTTGGTAATAACTTAAATAGATCGTTTTTAAATGGAGAAGGAACTTATGTTTTCGATGGAGCTTTAGTAGATGGAACTGCACAAGGTAGAATACCAAACCCACAAGCTCAATGGGAAACTGCAGAAAAATTAGATATTGGTTTAGACATAAATTTCTTTGACGATAAATTAACTGTGGTAGCAGATTATTTCGAAGAAACTAGAAAGAATTTATTAATTCAAAATTTCCCAGTTTCAGGTATTTTAGGAACAGGAGCACCAGGAGGAGCAAACCCGACAGTAAATGCAGGAACATCTAAAAATACTGGAGCAGAATTAGCAATTAATTTTAATGCGATAGATTCGGAAAACACATCTTTAAATTTAGCATATAATGTTACCTATGTAAAAAACAGAGTAACAGATGTAACAGGAGGTGCTTTTATAGAGGGTGGTTCTTTTGCCATAGGAAACTTGCCTCCATCTAGAATGGAAGTTGGGCAACCAATAGGTTATTTTTATGGATTACAAACGGATGGTATTTTTCAAAATCAAGCAGAAGTAGATGCACATCCATCTCAAGATAAATTGGGGTCTAAAGTAACTTCACCAGGAGACATAAGGTATAAAGATACAAACGCAGATGGTGTTATAGATATTAACGATAGAACAAATATTGGTAAACCTCAGGCAGATTTTTATATGGGCTTTAATGTTTCAGCAAAATATAAAAACTGGGATTTTACAGCGTATTTATATGCTGAGGTAGGAAAAGAAATTGTAAGAAATTACGAACGTTTCTTACCAAACTCTAACAAGCCGAATTATTATTTAGGAAGATGGACAGGAGAAGGAACAAGCAATTCCATTCCAAGATTAACAAACGATGCAACAAACAATAAGTTGTTTTCAGATTTCTTTGTAGAAGATGGTTCTTTTTTACGTCTACAAAATATTCAAGTTGGGTATAACTTATCTAAAGATTTGCTAGAGAGAGTGGGTATTGCTAAGTTGAGGTTATACACTAGTATTAACAACTTATTTACTTTAACAGATTATTCTGGTTTCGATCCAACAATAAATGGAGGTGCAATTGGTGCAGGAATCGATTATGGAACTTATCCATCTGCAAGACAATTTATTTTAGGTTTAAATGTTGAATTTTAAAAGAACTAGTGATGAAAAATATATATAAAAAAATAACAGTAAGTATTATCTTGGTTGCAGGTCTTTTTCTTGCAAATGGTTGTTCAGACGACTATTTAGATAATACAAGAGTTTATGCAGAAGATTCAGAATCTTTCTTTAACTCGGAAGCAGATTATTACAATGCTTTGGTAGCAGCTTACGATCCATTACAATCTACATTTATAAATGTTTTAATGGGAGAAATTGCATCAAACAATACATTGTCTGGTGGAGAAAGTGCTACAGATGTTCCAGGATATCAACAAGTAGATGAAATGACTCATAGTCCTGTAAATGCACAATTACAAAATTTATGGAGTTGGATGTTTGGTGGCGTAAATAGAGCTGCTTATATCATAGAATTTCAAGATAAAACAGATTTTGTTGGAAAGGAAGTAATTTTAGGTGAAGCTCGTTTTTTAAGAGCTTATTATAATTTCGAATTGGTAAAATGGTTTGGTCCCATTCCAATAAAACCAAAAGGGCGTTTTGTTGTTGGTGATGAAAAAACAATACCAAGATCTCCAGTAGCAGAAGTGTATGCTTTAATAGAAAGCGATTTAAAATATGCTGTTGCGAATTTATCATACAACGCTCCTCAAATAGGAAGAGCTACAAAAGGAGCAGCAGAAGCTTTGTTAGGAAAAGTATATCTATACCAAGATAAATTTACAAAAGCAGCTTTAACTTTAGAGGACGTAATTACAAAAGGACCTTATATGTTAGAAACAGATTACAACAAAATTTTTGAATTCCAAGGAGAAAATGGAGTTGGTTCAGTTTTCGAAGTACAATATACAGATAAACAAGGTGCTGGTTTTGGATGCTTACAGTGTAGTGAAGGTAATGTAGCTGTTGGTTTTCAAGGAGTAAGAGGTTATTCAGGAGACTTATATACTTCTGGATTTAGTTTTAACGTACCAACGCAAGAAATGGTAGATCAATTTGAAGCTGGCGATAATCGTAAAGATGTAGCTATTTTAGATATTGATGCATGGGCAGCAAGTACAGGAGCAAGTTTTACAACAGGTTACAAGCATACTGGTTATTTTAATAGAAAATACATACCTAGAAAAAGAAGTGCAGATGCTGCAGGAGATTTAAACCTTACAAATCCTAATAATTATAGAGCAATTCGTTTTGCAGATGTGTTATTAATGGCTGCAGAAGCAAATAATAGAAAACCAAGTGCAAACGATACGAAAGCAAGGTTGTATTTAAATAGAGTTAGAGCACGTGCTTTTGGAAATACAAATAACGATGTTACTGTTGGTGGACCACTACTTACAGAAGCTATTTACAAAGAAAGAAGAGTAGAATTGGTTGGAGAAGGACATCATTTTTTCGATTTAGTAAGAACGAATAGAGGTACAGAAATTCCTGGTTTTACATCTGGTAAAAACGAAGTATTTCCAATTCCTATCGAAGAAATTCAGTTTTCTCAAGGAAATTGGATGCAAAATCAAGGATACACAAACTAAAATATATTAAGTATATGAAAAAAATAAAAACAATATACAAGGCACTACTTATACTACTTATAATAAATGCTTGTACAGAAGAAAAAAACTTAGATTTTTTAGATAACATTCCTCTTCCAAGTAATGTTGCTGTATCTTTTAAAGTAACACAAGATAATACAGGAGTTGTTACAATGTCACCCTCTGCAGAAGGCGCAACATCTTTCGATGTATATTTAGGAGATGGAACAGCAGAGCCTGTAAAGTTAGAACAAGGGAAAACTGCTACACACACCTATGCAGAAGGAACTTACGATGTAAAATTAGTCGCTTTTAATTCAGTTGGAAAAACTACAGAATTAACAGAGTCTTTAGTCGTTTCTTTTCAAGCACCTCAAAACTTAGTGGTTACAATAGAGAATGATGCAGCAGTTTCTAAACAAGTAAATATCAAAGCAGAAGCAGATTTTGCAGCTACTTACGAGTTTTATTCAGGAGAATCTGGTGTTACACAACCTGTAGCTACTGCGAATAATGGCGATGTTTTAAATTATCAATATCAAACACCAGGAACTTACGATGTAAAAGTTGTAGCAAAAGGTGGTGCTATTGCTACAACAGAATACACTGCTACTTTCGAAGTTACAGAGATTTTAGCTCCTTTAAAAAATGCACCAAACCCTGCAAAAAGAGCTACAGCAGATGTAGTTTCAATTTTTAGTGACGCTTATACAAACGTAAATTTAGACGAATTACCAACTTCATGGTCAATTACTAATTTCGAAGCAACTACAATAGATGGCAATAATGTTTGGAAACTTACAAGTTTAGATTTTTTAGGTATAGTAACTAATTATGGAAATGGAATAGATGTTTCTAAAATGGAAAAATTGCACATCGATTATTGGGTGCCAGATGGAACTACAAATGAGTTGTCTGTAAAAATTGTTAATACGATTGATGGTGGAGAAGATGTAGAATCTTTAGGAACTACTGTTGGAGGTTCTTGGCAAAGTGTAGAATTAGATATGACTGGTTTCGAAGGAGGTAATTTATCAAACAAAGAAAAAATTACTCAAATTTTAATTGACTCGGATGGAATTGCAGGCGTTGTTTATGTAGACAATTTCTACTTTTACAAATCGCCTTCTGCAGCATCTGTTTTAGCTGGTACTTGGAAAGTTGCAGCAGAACCAGGATCTTTAAAAGTTGGTCCTTCATCAGGAAGTGGAGATTGGTTTTCTATAGATGCAGCAGGAGTTGCACAAAGAGCTTGTTATTTCGATGATGAATATGTATTTGGTAAAGACTTCAGCTTTAAAAATGTTTTAGGAAACGAAACATGGTTAGAAGGTTGGCAAGGTTCAAATCCAGAAGCATGTGGAGCACCAGTAGCACCACACAATGGAGGAGCAGCAACTTTTACGCATGATGCTGCAAACAACAAAGTTACTATTACAGGATCTGGCGCTTTTTTAGGTTTGCCAAAAGTTAATAATGCAGGTGAGTTGCCAAACGTAGCAGTTCCTACTTCAATTACATACGATATAACGCTTTCTAATAACAATACAGAAATGGAAGTTAGAATAGAAGCTGGTTCTGGAGTATTTTGGACGTACAAAATGATAAAAGATACAGGTGTAACAACGACACCAATAGATGGTACATGGAAGGTGGCTGCAAAAGCAGGTTCTCTTAGAGTTGGTCCTTCAGCAGGAAGTGGAGAATGGTTTTCAATTGACGAGGCAGGAGTAACTCAAAGAGCTTGTTATTTTGATGATGAGTATGTTTTTAATGCAGGAGGTTCTTTTGAAAATAAATTAGGTACAGATACATGGTTAGAAGGTTGGCAAGGAGCAACCCCAGATGCTTGTGGAACTCCAGTAGCACCACATAATGGTTCTACAGCTGCAACTTTCGAATACGATGCTTCTGCAAATACAATTAAATTAAATGGTAAAGGAGCCTACTTGGGATTGCCTAAAGTTAATAATGCTACAGAATTAACAAACCCAGCAGATGCACCAGATAGTATTACCTATAATGTAACACTTTCTAATAATAATACAGAAATGGAAATTATAATAGAAGTTGGTAGTGGTGTGTTTTGGACTTACAATTTAGTAAAACAATAAAAATATTATGATGAAAAAAAATAAAATATTCAATTTATTATTTGTTTTAATTGTGACTACTTTTTTTAGTTGTCAAGAAAACGAATATCAGTTTGGAGAGATTGTAGCTCCATCGAACATAACTATAGATTTCCAAATTGTTGGAGCAGATGCTGCAAACCCAAATGGAGATGGAAGTGGAGTTGTAAAATTTTCTGCAAAAGCAGATAATGCAGTCTCTTATACTTTTTATACAAATGACGAAAAAAAGGTTTCTCCTTCTGGAATCCAAACTATTAATTACAGTACAGAAGGTACAATTACATACAGTGTAAATGTTGTAGCAACTGGTACAGGAGGTATTTCTTCAAGTAAAATAATTGAAGTAACCGTATTTTCTTCTTATGCTCCTCCTGCAGATTTAATTACGATGCTTACAAACGATAGTTCGCAAACATGGAGAGTAAAATCTGAAGCACCAGGACATTTTGGTGTGGGGCCAGAGACAGAAACATCACCAATTTGGTATGCTGCTGCACCTGGAGAAAAATCTATTACAGGAATGTACGACGATGCATATGTGTTTAATGTCGATGGTACTATAAAGTATATTACAAATAGCACAAACGACGATCCTACCATCGATGTTTCTGGTACTATTTTCGGTCAAGCGCCACCTATGGATCAAGAATTAGGGAATATAGGAATTGCTGCAAATCCTGGGAACGAATATGAAAATTACCCTTTAGACGATTTCGATGGAACTTGGAAATTATCTGCACCAAATGCGCAAGAAACAATTTCTCTTTCTGGAAATGGATTTTTCGGATTTTATGTTGGAGGAAGTCATTCTTATCAAATCATTACAAGGTCTGCAACAGAAATGACTTTAAAGACAATTGGAGCAGATGGCTTGGCTTGGTTTGTGGTTTTAACAAATGAACCAGTAGTAAATAATAACTTAAATTCAGCTTACAACACTTTAGTTTGGGAAGACGATTTTAATACAGATGGAGCACCAAATACAGCAAACTGGACCTACGATTTAGGTGCTGGAGGTTGGGGAAATAACGAGCTTCAAACCTATACAAATAACGCAGAAAATGTTATTGTTGAAGGTGGAATGCTAAAGATTAAAGCCAAAGCAAATGGAAGTGGTTATACTTCAGCAAGATTAAAATCGGAAGGATTACAAGAATTCACTTATGGTAGGTATGAAGTAAGAGCAAAGTTGCCTGCTTCTCAAGGAACTTGGCCTGCAATTTGGATGCTTGGCGCTAATTTTAGTACGGTTAGTTGGCCTGCAGCAGGAGAAATAGATATTATGGAACAAACAGGGGCAGATAAAACACAAGTTTTAAGTACACTACATTATCCAGGTAATTTTGGAGGTGGAGGGCCATCAGAAAAAACAACATTGGCAACTTCTACAACAGAATTTCATAATTATACTGTAGAGTGGTCTGCAACAAAAATTAAATTTGCAATAGACGATGTTGTGTATCATACATTCGATAACGATTCAACAACTCCTTTTAATGCAGATTTCTTTTTTATCTTAAATGTAGCAATGGGTGGTACTTTAGGCGGAACAGTAGATCCTGCATTTACTGAGGATATGATGGAAATCGATTACGTTAAAGTTTTTCAATAAATAAATTTTGTTTTGATTGTAAAAGGTCGAGTATATTTTATTCGACCTTTTCATTAAAAAACAAGTGCTACAAATTTTAAATGAAATACACTTTTTGATTCAAAAGTAGTGCATAATTTTTGTACACTTTTTTCAAATCAAAATAATATACATAATATATTAATGAACATTGTTTTACAAGAAAATAAATTAGAAGCTAATGGAGAATTAGTTGCTATAAATAACGAGTCGTTTTATAAAATTTCTAATAGTCATTTAATGCGTCCGTTTTTTATGACAATTGTTTCAGACGCGAACCATTGGATGTTTATTTCCAGCAATGGAGGGTTAACAGCTGGTAGAAAAAATGCGCAAAATGCTTTGTTTCCATATTATACAGATGATAAAATTACAGATTTAGCAGAAACTTCTGGAACAAAATCAATCTTTAGAATAACTAAAAATAATCAAACTTTTCTTTGGGAACCATTCTCTGAAAGGCAGGCAGAACTTTATAATATTTCAAGAAATTTATATAAAAACGTTTACGGAAATAAAGTAATTTTCGAAGAGATAAATCACGATTTGGAACTTACTTTTAAATACGAGTGGAATTCCAGTAATAAATTTGGTTTTGTAAGAAAAGCAACATTTTTAAACAATTCTTCGGATGAAATTTCTGTGGAAGCTTTAGATGGTTTTCAAGATCTGTTGCCTGCAGGAATTGGTTCAGATTTTCAATTGAACTACAGTAATTTAGCAGATGCGTACAAGAAATGTGAATTAGAAAAAGAAGTTGGTTTAGGTATTTATGCGTTAAGTGCAATTATTGTGGATAAAGCAGAACCAAGTGAAGCTTTAAAAGCGAATATTGTTTGGTCTTTGGGTATTGAAAATCCTACTTATTTATTATCTGCATTACAATTGAACAATTTTAGAAGAGGAATTTCTTTGGAGGAAGAAATAGATGTAAAAGCAGAAAAAGGAGCATATTTAACTCAGTTTAATTTCTCACTTTCTTCAGGTGAAGAGAAAAACTGGAAGCAGGTTGCAGAGGTCAATCAAACTGTTTCGCAAATTCATGAAATTTCTTCTTTAATTTCATCAGAGAAAAATCTACAAGAAATTGTTGAAAAAGACGTAGAGTTAGGAACCAAAAACTTAATAAAACTAACTGCAGGTGCAGATGGTTTACAACTAACAAACGACAAATTAGTAAATACAAGACATTTTTCAAACACACTTTTCAACATTATGAGAGGTGGAATTTTTGATGATAATTATACCATTGAAAAAGAAGATTTTAGTCAATATCTATCCAAAGCAAACAAAACTGTTTTTGGGGATAAAAAACAAGAATTAGAAAAAATACCAGATAAATTTACATTAGAATTTTTACGAGAATTTGCCGAAAAAGATTCAAATTCAGACTTTAAGAGACTTTCTTTAGAATATTTACCATTAAAATTTAGTAGAAGACATGGAGATCCAAGTAGGCCTTGGAACAAGTTTTCAATAAACACACAAAGTGAAGTTGATGGTTCTAAAATTTTAGATTACGAAGGAAACTGGCGAGATATTTTCCAGAATTGGGAAGGTTTAGCCCATTCATATCCTCAATTTATTGAGAGTATGATTCATAAATTTTTAAATGCCACTACTTTCGAAGGGTATAATCCTTACAGAGTTACCAAAGGCGGTTTCGATTGGGAAATTATCGAAGAACATGATCCTTGGTCTTATATTGGTTATTGGGGCGATCATCAAATTATTTATTTGTTGAAGTTTTTAGAGTTTATAGAAGATCATTATCCGAATGAATTATTAAAATTATTTACAGAAAATATTTTTGTATATGCAAATGTGCCTTATAAAATAAAACCATATCAAGATATTCTTAAAAACCCTAAAGACACGATTGATTTCGATTATAAATTAAATGCAGAAATCGATGAAAAAAGAGCACTTTTAGGAGCAGATGGTGCTTTAATTGAAGATAAAAATAACGCCATTTACAAAGTAAATCTAATAGAAAAATTATTAGTGACTGTTTTAGCGAAAATAGCCAACTTTATTCCAGAAGGTGGAATTTGGTTAAACACACAAAGACCAGAATGGAACGATGCCAACAACGCTTTAGTTGGAAATGGAGTTTCTGTGGTTACCTTAAATTACCTGAGACGTTTTATCAATTTTTATGAGACTTTAGTAAAAAAATCAGCAGTTGATAACATTGAGATTTCTGAAGAATTAGCAGATTTTTTCCATAAAGTATCAAAAACATTAGAGGAGAATAAGCACATTTTATCAGGTAGTTTCTCTGATATTGATAGAAAAACGGTTTTAGACGGTTTAGGAACCCCTGCAAGTATCTATAGAGAAACTGTTTACAAAAACGGATTTTCAACAGAGAAAAAAAACTTGTCAAAAGAAAATTTAGTACAGTTTTTCGAAACTACAAAAGCCTATTTAGAGCATACAATTAGAGCAAATAAACGTAATGACAATATGTATCACGCTTATAATTTAATGACGATTAATTCGAAAGAAGAAGTATCTATTTCGTATTTGTCTGAAATGTTAGAAGGGCAAGTTGCGGTTTTAAGCTCCGGTTATTTAACTGCAAAAGAAGCATTAGCATTGTTAGATGGATTAAAAAATAGTGCATTATTCAGGGAAGACCAATACAGCTATATTTTATATCCAAATAAAGAATTACCAAGATTTACGAAGAAAAATAATATTGATTCAGAACGTGCAGAAAATTCGGAACTTTTATCAACTTTAATCAAAAATAACGATGTAACAATTGTTGAAAAAGATGTTCATGGAAACTATCATTTCAATGGGAATTTTAACAATGCAAATAGTGTAAAAGAAGCGTTAAATAAATTATCAAAAGAGAAATATCAACATCTTTTAGAAAAGGGAAGTCAAGATGTTTTAAACATTTTCGAAGAAGTTTTCGACCATAAATCTTTTACAGGTCGTTCAGGAACATTTTTCGGTTACGAAGGTTTGGGGTCTATTTATTGGCACATGGTTTCTAAACTACTTTTAGCAGTGCAAGAAAACTGTTTATTGGCAGTGAATAATAACGAAAGTGAAGCAATTATTGGAAGATTATTAGACCATTATTACGAAATAAATGCAGGAGTTGGTGTACATAAATCACCAAATTTATATGGTGCTTTTCCAACAGATGCCTATTCGCACACACCAGCAGGAAAAGGTGCACAGCAACCAGGAATGACTGGGCAGGTAAAGGAAGATGTTTTAAACAGATTTGGAGAATTAGGTATTTTCGTTACAGATGGAAAAATAGTTTTCAATCCAATATTATTAAAGAAAGATGAATTTTTAACGAGCAAAAATGTCTTTAATTATGTAGCAGTTTCTGGAGAAAACAAAAATCTAAGTTTAACATCAGGTAATTTAGCTTTTACATTTTGTCAAGTTCCTGTGGTTTATAAATTGGCTTCAAAAAACGGTATTCAATTATTTTATAATGATGGAAGCAAAAAAGAAGTTGAAGGTTTACAATTAAACACAACAATAAGTAAAGAAATTTTTGAAAGAAAAAATACAATTGAAAAAATAGTTGTGTTCATAAAGAAATAACGAGTTGTCACTTCGAGTGATTCCTCTTTTTTGAGGAATTGTATCGAGAAGTTTTTAAACGTAAATATTATTTAGTTGAATAAATAAAATGAAAAGGAATTTTAGAATTTTATTGGTTTTTTTTATGCTAATTTTGAGTTACAATTGTAATTCAAAAAAGGAAAAAACGGCAAACTCTAAAACGAAAATTACGGCTTCAGATATTTTAGGAAACCCTAATTATTTAGCAATTTCTTATGGTGGTTATCGAGAAAAATCGAGAGATGTTCAACCAACCATTCAAGAATTAAAAGACGATTTAAAAATTTTATCTGCGATGAATATTAAGGTTTTAAGAACCTACAATGTTCATTTGGCACAAGCGTCTAATTTGTTGGAAGCTATCCATCAACTTAAAAAAGAAGATACAAATTTCGAAATGTATGTGATGTTGGGTGCTTGGATAGATTGCGAAAATTCTTTCAGTTCAGAAAATGGTGACCCAAATCACGAAAAGGAAAATCCAAGAAATGCAAAAGAGATAGAAACTGCAGTTTCATTGGCTAAGAAATACCCAAATATTGTAAAAATTATCGCGGTTGGTAACGAAGCAATGGTAAAATGGGCAACCAGTTATTATGTAAAACCAAAAGTAATTTTAAAATGGGTACATCACCTTCAGAATTTAAAGAAAAAAGGAGAATTACCAACAGATTTATGGATTACTTCTTCAGACGATTTTGCTTCTTGGGGTGGAGGAGATGAGAGTTATAAAGTAAAAGAATTAGAAGAATTGATTAAAGCTGTAGATTATGTTTCTATGCACACTTATCCTTATCACAATTCACATTACAACCCTTCTTTTTGGAAAGTTTCAAAAGATGAAGAAAATTTGAGTGATATTGAAAAAGTAGATAAAGTAATGTTAAGAGCGTTGGAATTTGCGAAAAATCAATATAAAAATGTTTTTAAATACGTAAAAAGTATTGACAGTACAAAACAAATTCATATTGGAGAAACGGGTTGGGCAACAATTTCAAACGGACATTATGGAGCAAATGGATCTAGAGCTACAGACGAATATAAGCAAGCAAAATATTATCAATTAATTAGAGATTTTACTAATAAAAATAAAATTTCCTGTTTTTATTTTGAAGCTTTTGATGAGCAGTGGAAAGATGCAAATAATACTGAAGGTTCAGAAAATCATTTTGGGTTGATAAATCTTAAGAATGAAGCTAAATATCCCTTATGGAAAATGGTAGATAATGGCGTTTTTAATGGATTGAAAAGAAACGGAAAACCAATTACAAAAACATATAATGGAAATCTGGATAGTTTAATAAAAAGTGTACAAACACCAAACACAGAGTATCCAAGATAAACGAATAAATGATGAAAAAAATCTTATTAATTCCTATAATTCTACTTGTTTTAATTTCTTGTAATAAAGAAGTTAAAAGTGATAAAGTAACTGTTTCAGGAAGAAAAATAATGGTAAATAATCAACCTTATTTAATTAAAGGAATTTGTTATCATCCAGTTCCAAAAGGAAGTGATAAAAGAGATTTTGGCAATCTTACCCAAGATTTATCTTTAATGAAAGAAGCAGGAATAAACACAATTAGAGTGTACGAACCTATTGAAGAAGTTGCTGTTTTAAATGAAATTGACAAAGCAGAGATAAAAGTAATTATCGGTTTTGGCTACAATCAAGGAGGTAAAAATGATATTCTCTCAGGCACATTTATCAACTATGTAAATGCTTTTAAAAACCACAATGCAATTTTAATGTGGGAGCTTGGAAACGAATATAATTATCATCCAGAATGGTTTGAAGGTGATATTAAAAACTGGTATAAGGCAATGAATGATGCTTCTGAAATGATTCATAAAAATGATAAAAATCATCCAACCACAACTGCACATGGAGATTTACCAGATGCTGTGGCTTTATCAATTGCTAAAAATATAGATGTTTGGGGAATGAATGTTTATAGATGGGATAATCCAGAAACCATTTTTGTGGAATGGAAAAAAGTGACTAAAAAACCAATGTATTTATCGGAAGCTGGTGCAGATAGTTATATGGTTGTTGAAAAATCAGGTTACAAAAAAGGAATTAACGAAAAAGCACAAGCAGATGCGACTTTAAAAATTATAACGAAAACATTTTCTAACACAAACATTTGTTCTGGAGTTACCTTGTTTTCTTTTACAGATGGTTGGTGGAAAGCAGGAAATAACACGAAGCAAGATATTGGAGGTTGGGCTCCAAAAAGTTCTGGTGTCCCTTATGATGGAGCACCGAATGAAGAGTTTTGGGGAATTGTAGGTATTAACAGAAATAAAAAACAAGCTTTTACTATTGTAAAAGAGCAATATTTAAGTAAAAAACAAACCTCTAATGAATAAAAATATAAAATATATTTCTTTCTTTTTGTTTTATGCATTGTTAATGAGTTGTAAAACAAGTTCAAATAAATTATTAGTAGAAGTTTTTGAAACCTCCGTAAACGGAAATAAATTAACAAAAGTTTCAAATTTTACTTCAAGTAAAAATGCATCAATCATAAAACTAGATACTTCAAAAACCTTTCAAACTATTACTGGTTTTGGTGGCGCATTTACAGAATCTTCTGCCTATTTATTAAATAAATTAGGTAAAAAAAATAGAGATACAATTTTAAAGGCATATTTTTCAAGAGAAGGAGCTAATTATTCGTTAACAAGAACACACATGAATTCTTGTGATTTTTCCTTATCTCAATATTCTTATTCACCCGTAAAAGAGGATATAAATTTAAAGCATTTTACTATAAAAGAAGATAAAGATGATTTAATACCAATGATAAAAGATGCGATAAAAATCTCAAAAGATGGTTTTAAAATAATTGCGTCACCTTGGACAGCTGCTCCCTGGATGAAAGATAACAGAAAATGGGTTGGTGGTAAATTATTACCAAAATACTACGATACTTGGGCATTATTTTTCTTAAAGTATTTAAACGCTTACAAAGAAGAAGGTATTGATATTTGGGGCTTTACAGTAGAAAACGAGCCTCATGGAAATGGAAATAATTGGGAAAGTATGCATTATACGCCAAAAGAAATGACAAATTTTGTACAATACCATTTAGGACCAAAATTAGAAAAAGATGGGTTTGGTAATAAAGTTATCTTAGGATATGACCAAAATAGAGCTGGTTTAAAAGAATGGGTAAATTCCATGTATGAAAACGAAGCAACTTCAAAATATTTTAATGGAACGGCAATTCATTGGTATGAAAGTACGTACGAAGTTTTTCCTGAAGCCTTACAATATGCACATAATAAATCACCAAATAAATATTTAATTGAAACAGAGGGCTGTGTTGATTCTGAAGTTCCAGAATGGAAAAATGATGCTTGGTATTGGAAAAAAGAAGCAACAGATTGGGGTTGGGATTGGGCGTCGGCAGAAGATAAATATTTACATCCAAAATATGCACCAGTTAATAGGTATGCAAGAGATATTATTGGTTGTTTAAATAATTGGGTTGATGGTTGGATAGATTGGAATATGGTTTTAGACACGCAGGGTGGTCCAAACTGGTTTAAAAATTGGTGTGTTGCTCCAATAATTGTTAACCCCAAAAAAAACGAAGTTTATTTTACGCCACTTTATTATATCATGGCACATTTTAGCAAATATATCAGACCACAAGCAAAAGTTATTGGTTTAGAAAATTCTGATAAAAATTTACAAGTAACAGCAGCAGAAAACCCAGATCATTCAATTGTAGTTGTTGTTTTTAATGAAGGGAAAGCTGAAAAAAGCTTTAAAATCCTTTTAGGAGAAAAGGAAATAGAAATTCATATAAATGCGCAAGCACTTCAAACAATTATAATACCAAATTAAAAAAAATATATGTCAAATCACAAAACTACAGTTAAAAATAAAGTTCCATTTGGTCAAAAAGTTGCATTCGGAATAGGAATGTTGGCAAACCAAATGTTTCCAGCGGTTTTAGGAATATTTATGGTGGTTTTGGTACAAGATTTAGGTTTTCCAGGTTGGATGTGGGGTGTTTTATTTTTCTTACCAAGGGTTTTCGATTCAATTACAGATCCAATTATGGGATTTATTTCAGACAACACCAAATCAAAATGGGGCAGAAGGAGACAATATGTATTTATTGGTGCCATTATTATGGGCGCATCTTTTATAATTATGTGGCAATTACATCGCGAAAATGGTATCGATTATAATTTTATATATTTTTTACTTTGGTCTTTTGTATTTTATTTAGGACTCACAATTTTTAGTGTACCTTATGTAGCAATGGGGTATGAAATGAGTAATGATTTTCACGAACGTACAAATATAATGGCAGTTGCCCAATGGATTGGGCAATGGGCTTGGGTAATAGCGCCTTGGTTTTGGGTAATTATGTACGACAAAGGCTGGTTTAAAACGGCGGAAATCGCCACAAGAGATTTAGCAATTTGGGTCGGAATAATTTGTATGTTATTTGCAATGGTACCTGCTATTTTTATAAAAAGTAAACCTACATTAAATGAAAATTATTCTCCATTAACAATAAAAAATATTGGTGGAAGTTTAAAAGAAATATTAAACGGATTTAAAGAGGCTTTTAAATCAGAACCTTTTAGAAAATTATGTATTGCTACTTTTTTTATATTCAATGCATTTAATACCATTGCAAGTTTCTCCTTTTTTATAGTGGTGTATTATTTATTTAATGGAGATGCAGGAGCAGCAGGAATTTGGCCAACTTTATTTGGAAGTATTGGTGCCTTGGCAACTACTTTTTTAGTAATTCCTATAGTAACAAAAATGTCTAAAATAATGGGAAAAAAGAATGCATTTTTACTTTCACAAGGTATTTCAATTATTGGTTATATTTTATTATGGTTTTTATTCATTCCAGGAAAGCCATATATGTTTATTTTTGCGTTGCCATTTTTCTCATTCGGAATTGGAAGTTTATTCACTTTAATGATGTCTATGACAGCAGATGTAATTGATTTAGACGAATTAAATACAGGAAAGCGCAGGGAAGGGGTTTTTGGAGCTATTTACTGGTGGATGGTAAAATTTGGTTTTGCAATTGCAGGTTTGTTAACAGGAGCAATAATGACTTTTGTAGGCTTTGATGCAAGTGCTTCTGTACAAGCAGAAGGTGCTGTTACAGGACTGAGAATTTTTTATTCAGGTTTTCCAATTTTAGGAACTTTAATTGCTATGTTTATAATGCGTACTTATAGTGTTACTGAGCAAAAATCGAGAGAAATTAGAATAGAATTAGACAAGAGAGTAATTGTAAAAAGGAGGGAGATAAATAAAAGAGACAACAATATAATTAATAATAGTGAATTCCATAATGTAATTTCAGTTGGAGAGAAATAGTCTAAAATTACATTTAGACTTAACTGATAAATAAATATTTAGGGGAGATTTTGTTTAAACATAGAAGCTATCTCAAAAGTATTAGAATTTGTCATCTCGACTGTAATGGAGAAATCTTATTTATTGAATTTCAATATTTTATATTTTTCGACTTCGCTCAAAATTACGACTAAATTTACTTTTCAGACAGCCTCTTCTTATTTACTGTAAATTGAACTGATATTTAATTAAAAAAGCGTCTATATTCTGTTTTGTAAATTTTTGACCTCAATTTATTCTAATAATTTAGTTTTCTGTTGCTTAAGTTTTTTAATTATACTTTCTATTACAAGCGAATCCTATTGAATTTTACTATATGGAGATTTATTTAATTTCATTTAAAAACTCTTTTTTAGTAAAATACTATTATTTAAAAATATTAATCTCCATAAAATATTGTACTACAGTAATTTAAATAAAAGTAAATAGGTAGCCATTAGATGTTTTTTTTAACTAAAAAAATCAATAGAATGATTACTAGGGGCTTAATGTCTATTTTATTAGCAATACATTACCTATACAAAATTATTTTTCAATAATATATTATAGATTTTTATGAATTTCTTAAATACTTCTTACAATCCGATTCCTGTTGATAATTAGTTAAAATATTAATAGAAAATCCGTATTTATTTTATGATGTATGTTTTTTGTTGCGGTAATAATTATTAATATCTTAATAAAGTGTATGTATTTTTGGGATATAACTAATTAAATACATAAAAATATGAAAAATATTACTTTACTAATCATTTTATTAACAACATCTTTAGGTTATACTCAACAACAGCAATATGTTTTTGATTTTGAAGCAGGTAGTCCTAATGGTGTCGCTGCCAATTGGTTTACGTTTGATAATACTCCAGTAGCAGCAGAAATTGTTGATAATCCAGATTTAGATGGGGTGAATGCTACAGCTTCAAAAGTTATGAAAGTTGTTGTTGGTCCAGGAAATGCATTTTATGCAGGCGTAAATAACAAATGGGAAGATTCAAAATTTGGAACATGGAAAATAGATACAAGTGTTTCTAATAACTTAACCTTAAGTATAGACGTTAATAAAAATTATGTTGGTACTGTTGGTATTAAAATGGGAACTAATTCTGGTGGAACATCTTTTCAAATAACAGATCAGAATGTTGGAAATACAATTGTTGATGAATGGCAAACCTTAACTTGGAATCTTTCAGGAATTAATTTTAATGGAGATTTAACTAATATTAGTCAGATGGTAGTATTTGTTCATTGGACAGAGGGAAAGCCAGATAGAGAAGCAAATAGTACTATTTATATTGATAATATTAAATTTAATGCAGAGAAATTATCAGATCCAGCAACAACAGGTCCAACAGTAGCTTTACCTTTAGATTTCGAAAGTGTAACTACTTGGGTAGATTTTAATGGAGGCGTTGTAACTACAGAAACAAACCCACACAACAATGCAGATAACAATTCTGCAAATGTTGGTAAAATGGTTAAAAATGCAGACCAACCTTGGGGAGGAAGTTCAATCGTTTTAAGTTCGGCGATGGATTTTGCAACAAACGATACCTTTACAATGAAAGTATATTCGCCAAGAGTAGGCGCAAAAGTTTTGGTAAAAGTAGAAAACTCTGGCGATTCAGGAATCAACTTCGAAAAAGAAGTGTTAACCACAAAAGCAAATGCATGGGAAACATTAACGTTCGATTATTCAGCAATAGATAAAACAAAATCGTACGATAAGTTTGTTACAATTTTCGATAATGGAACGATGGGAGATGGTTCTGCAAATTTCACTTTTTATATAGATGATATTACCTTATCAAAATCAGGAACAACGAGCCCAACAGTAGCTTTACCTTTAGATTTCGAAAGCGCAACTACTTGGGTAGATTTTAATGGAGGCGTTGTAACTACAGAAACAAACCCATACAACAATGCAGACAACAATTCTGCAAATGTTGGTAAAATGGTTAAAAATGCAGACCAACCTTGGGGAGGAAGTTCAATCGTTTTAAGTTCGGCGATGGATTTTGCAACAAACGATACCTTTACAATGAAAGTATATTCGCCAAGAGTAGGCGCAAAAGTTTTGGTAAAAGTAGAAAACTCTGGCGATTCAGGAATTAACTTCGAAAAAGAAGTGTTAACCACAAAAGCAAATGCATGGGAAACATTAACGTTCGATTATTCAGCAATAGATAAAACAAAATCGTACGATAAGTTTGTTACAATTTTCGATAATGGAACGATGGGAGATGGTTCTGCAAATTTCACTTTTTATATAGATGATATTACCTTATCAAAATCAGGAACAACGAGCCCAACAGTAGCTTTACCTTTAGATTTCGAAAGCGCAACTACTTGGGTAGATTTTAATGGAGGCGTTGTAACTACAGAAACAAACCCATACAACAATGCAGACAACAATTCTGCAAATGTTGGTAAAATGGTTAAAAATGCAGACCAACCTTGGGGAGGAAGTTCAATCGTTTTAAGTTCGGCGATGGATTTTGCAACAAACGATACCTTTACAATGAAAGTATATTCGCCAAGAGTAGGCGCAAAAGTTTTGGTAAAAGTAGAAAACTCTGGCGATTCAGGAATTAACTTCGAAAAAGAAGTGTTAACCACAAAAGCAAATGCATGGGAAACATTAACGTTCGATTATTCAGCAATAGATAAAACAAAATCGTACGATAAGTTTGTTACAATTTTCGATAATGGAACGATGGGAGATGGTTCTGCAAATTTCACTTTTTATATAGATGATATTACTTTGTTAAATTCTGCAACAGCAAGTATTAAAGATAATACTTTAGCAAATGTTAGTTTATATCCAAATCCAGCAACAAGTTTTGTAACAATTTCTGCGGAAAATACTATCGAAAAGTTAAGTGTATTTAATATTTTAGGAAAAGTGGTAAAAACGATTTCTGTAAATAACACTTCTAAAAATATCGATGTTTCAGATTTGAATTCAGGAATTTACCTAATTAAATTCACTGTTAACAATTCAGTTGGAACTGCTAAATTTATAAAGAGATAGTTTTATTATCGGGGGATTTTAAAATTATTATAATAACGCTCAAGATTCATTTCTTGGGCATTTTTTAAATACCAAAGTTTTTTGCATATTTGCAACTCAAAACAATAAGAAAAGTATAAAATTTTAATTGATGAATATATTCAAACTACATAAAAACGGACGCTTTTTGCGACTAATCCAGTCTATATTCTAGATTAAAAACTATCAATAGAATAGAAAAAGCGTCCAAAATTCATTTTTTGGACGCTTTTTTTATAAAAAATTATAGATGATAATACCAAATGTAGATTTTAGTTACATATCACAAAGCCAAAGAGTTACTTCTAAACTTAGCATCTGCTAAAAAGCGGATAGGAAATCTACTGTCTAAAATCAATTTAAATGATTGATTATCAGAAAAATAAATTAAAATTTTATTTGTGTAATTCAAAAATACGTTTTAGGTTTGCATTGCAATTCCGAGTAAAGAATTGTAAAAATAAAAATATAAAATCGCTGAATTATTGTTAAGATACAGAAACAAGTTCAGTATAAAAAAACGAAGTAAAATGTTCAATTATCCATTAAACAAAAACATACAAACAGAACTAGGTTTTGTTTCTTGTTTACTTCGTGACTTTCACAATTACAAATAGCAATATTCTATTGTATATGAAAAGTCCGAAGTTGTAAAAATTTCGGACTTTTCTTATGGATTTTATTTCCTAATTATTTTCCGAAACATTTTGTCATTTCTGCAGAGGCAGGAATCTGTTACTGGAATCAACTAAAAGTTGAGTTCTATAGAATCAAACATTCAAAATTTGGAAAATGAAACCAAAACATATCAAATCGAAAAGATTACAAGAGGTTCGTAAAATTTGGAAAAGACAAAGACAAATCTCTGAGGAAATAAGGAATTTAGGATATCTAAAGTTGGATAAACCAATTAGAAATGGCTGGTTTAAAGAAATAGCAATTACTAATAAAATTGAATTGTATAAGAACAAAGAAGCTGTTTTAGAAGTGTACGCTAAAGTTGAAAAAATGTTTTGGGGCAGAACTAAAGAAGAAGCTCAAAAAAAATGGCTAAATCAAATATCAAAAAACCTTATTTATAAAGATTTACCAACGTTAAGTAAAAAGCAGTTCAATAAGTTAAGTGATAAAGCAAAAAATCTATGCACACCTTTCTATTACAGGTATCAAAAAAAGTTAAAGTTGAGGTTTTATGTAAGAATTCCAAAAGGAGCTTATAAAATTAAGTATACAAGAGCTTATGTAACACACACAAAAATAATTGATGCAAAATTAGAAAGTGAGTTTGCAAGACTTAATAATCAACTTTTAAAAAGGGGTTATTACGAAGCAGAACAAAAACTCTATAAATATAAAGATAACTGGAATTTTAGAAATGTTGAAAAAGAAAAATTGATATCAAAAAAATTACTTAAAAATTTAAAAAAATATTCTATAAAAGATATAGTAAAAGAAAATATATAATGGGAAATAAACTAAAAGGAAAAGACTTAATCAAATTAGGCTTTCCAAAGAATAATAGTATCAATATTGCTTTAGGGCAAATTAATAGATACAGAAAAAGAGAAGCAAAAGAGCGCATTTTAGAAGAAGCCAAAGAAGTTTTATTAACTCCTGAAAAGTTTCAAGGAAATGCCATTTGGGGAAAAGTTGCAGAAGGTTTGGTAAAACCAGTGGAAGTAAAAATGCATCAATTAAAAAATACCAGAGTTCCATTTTCTATCTATGGCAAAAACGAAATTGATGAGCAAGCAAAGTTTCAGTTGTATGATGCTTTAAAATTACCAATAACAGTGCAAGGATCTTTAATGCCAGATGCACATTATGGTTATGGTTTACCAATTGGCGGAGTTTTAGCCACAGAT
Organism: Polaribacter cellanae; assembly: GCF_017569185.1. Taxonomy (NCBI): domain Bacteria; kingdom Pseudomonadati; phylum Bacteroidota; class Flavobacteriia; order Flavobacteriales; family Flavobacteriaceae; genus Polaribacter; species Polaribacter cellanae. The sequence continues at coordinate 3,859,874 of NZ_CP071869.1, forward strand.
AATGCAGTAATTCCTTATGGAGTAGGTGTAGATATTGGTTGCAGAATGTGTTTGACGGTTTATCCAATTCCAGTTTCATTTTTGAAAGGGAAACAACATCAATTTGAAAATATTTTAAAAGATCATACAAAATTCGGAATGCGAGAAACGCACGTTAAAAAAAATGATCACGAAATATTTTATAGAAATGAGTTTACAGAAATTCCGTTAATAAAACGTTTAAAAGACAAAGCGTATAAACAATTAGGAACTTCAGGAAGTGGCAATCACTTTGTAGAGTTTGGTACAGTTGCTATCACAGAAAACAACGACGAATTCGGATTGGAAATTGGCGAGTATATAGGCGTTTTATCACACAGTGGTTCACGAGGTTTGGGTGCAAATATTGCAAAACATTACACGTATTTGGCAACCAAACAATGCCATTTACCCAAAAATGTACAGCATTTGGCTTGGTTAGATTTATTTACACATGATGGACAAGAATATTGGCAAGCAATGAATTTAGCAGGAGATTATGCCAAGGCTTGTCATGATGATATTCACTCAAGAATTGCAAAATTAATCGGTTCAAAACCTGTAGCAAAAATTGAGAATCATCACAATTTTGCTTGGAAGGAAACCGTAAATGGTAAAGAATGCATTGTACATAGAAAAGGAGCAACACCAGCAAAAACAAACGAGTTGGGTATCATTCCAGGATCTATGACAGCACCAGGTTTTATAGTTCGTGGTTTGGGAAATGCAGCGAGTTTGCAATCTGCTTCACATGGAGCAGGTAGAAAACATTCTCGCAGAAAGTGTAAAGAAAAGTTTACTAAAAGTGATATCATGCATCAATTAAAAATGAACGATGTTACACTAATTGGAGGTGGAATTGATGAAGCACCAATGGCGTATAAAGACATTAAAAAAGTGATGGCAAATCAGCAAGAATTGGTAGAGGTGTTAGGCACATTTACACCAAAAATTGTAAGAATGGATAGATAAAATAGAAAAGAGAAGTAAGATTAAAGACAGATGATTAGTTTTAAACAGTCTATTTTCTATCATCTTAAAAAGAAAAAAATGAAAACTAAAATAATACAAATATCAGCAGGAAAAGGCCCTTTAGAATGTGCTTTTGTAGTTGCAAAAGTGTTAAAAATATTCCTAAAAGAATTGGCAAACAATAAGATTGATTATACAATTCTACATAAAGAAAACGGAATAGAAAATGGCACAGTGCAATCTGTAAGCATTCAAATTAAAGGAAAAAATCTTACTGATTTTACAACAAATTGGTTGGGTACCATTCAGTGGATTGGATCCTCAACATTTAGAAAATTTCACAAACGTAAAAACTGGTTTATTGGTTGTTTTGAAGTTGAAAGTTCGCAATTATTAGAAATTAACGAGAATGAAATTCAATTTCAAGCCATTAGAAGTTCTGGAGCAGGTGGTCAGCACGTAAATAAAGTAAGTTCTGCAATAAGAGCAAAACATATTTCAACTGGAATCCAGGTTTTGGTTATGGACAGCAGGTCTCAACATCAAAATAAAAAAATAGCGATTCAGAGATTACAGCAAAAAATAGCAGAATTTAATTCAATACAACAAAAAGAACAATTGAAAAATCAGTGGGAAAATCACCAAGAAATAGAAAGGGGAAATCCTGTGAGAGTTTTTAAAGGGACTGATTTTAAAGCAGTAAAAAAAGAAAAATCATTTAAAAATAAAAGAAATGAGCTAAAAAATGATTTACGAAAACAATTGGAGTAAAATATCAAATATCACCTTAAGCGAAGTCTAAAGTTCTTTTGAGATTTCTCCACAAGGTCGAAGATAACAAACGAAAATAATTGGAATAAATTATATCTATTACGTCTTGCAAGGTTTTAAAAACCTAGTAGGTATTAAATAAAGTATTGAAAAATGTAAAACCTACAAGGTCAGAAAGGTCTTGCAGGATAAAAATTTAATAAAATGGGAACATTAGTAAACAATTATGTATTTAAAGCATTAGAAAACTACCCTTACGATTTAGAAGAAGTAATGGAAGCGTTGAATTATGCCCTGTCTTATGACGATAAAAACACAATGGCTTTAACTTTAATGGGAAGAGTTTATGCAGAGAAACTTTATAAATACGAGGAAGCAATCTCTTATTTTAAACAAGCTTTAGCAGAAAATATTAACGCTTTTGAAATCTATATACCTTATATAAAAGTACTTTTATGGAACGAAGATTATAAAGAAGCAGAAGAATTTATCAATTTTGGATTAACAGTAAAAGGTTCGGACAAAGCGTTATTGTATGTAAAGAAAGCTATTTTATATGAACAATTAAAAAATTATAAAAAAGCGCTGACTTTCATAAAACTGGCAAAAGAGCACACGTATAATTCAGAATTTATGGAAAGTATAGATGAAGAAAAAACAAGAATTAAAGGTAAAATGCCAAAGAAAAAGAATGCAAAATCATCTAAAAATGATAAAAAACGTAAGAAAAAGAAAAAATAATTTTACTGCGCAAAAAGGTTGCGTAACAGTATCAAATATTTGCAGAGTTATTAAGAAAGAGAAAATAAGTTCACCTCACTTTAACGACGAGTAAAGTGAGGTTTTTAAAAAGTAAAGGAAGTATTGAGCAACTGGTTGGCTCGTCAGACTGTAACTCTGATTTCGTAAAGAACGTGTAGGTTCGAGTCCTACTACTTCCACATCAAGTAAGTCTTGTTGCGTGTTTCAGTATAGCACCATTGTGTAAATTCTTGCAGTTTTGTATTAGATTTTTACATACAACTGGTCTTGAAGGTTTTTTAGGTTTTCTACCAAAAGATAAACCTACAACTCTATGTACGAAGGTTCGAATCCTTCCTTAACGAAAGTTATGTAGCAAAGTTTGGGTAATGCAATAGAAATGCACAGGTTCGATTCCTGTTAAGGTCACTAAATTTAGATCTTGTAGCTCAGTTTGGTTAGAGCACTACACTCAAAATGTAGGTTAATGGTAAGCCGAAAGGCGTGTTGGTTCGAGTCCAATTTTCTGACTCCCAAAAGAGTCTATTAAGCTCATCATCTTTTAAAACTGATGAAAACAAAAAATCGATACGTTTTAATGTGTTTTTTAATAAACACTCAAAAAATGTACTTGAAGTTTTTATTTTAAAAAATAGAAAAGAACGATTTTTTATAAATCAATTGAAGTTAGATATAATTTCAATCCATTTTTAAAAATGAATTACAGCCTATTCTTTTCAATAAAAAAGTTCCGTTAGTTAATGAGCATTTTAACGTATCGTTTTTAAAATGAATAAATTAATAAGAATAACAGACCCTGAAATGAGTTCAGGGTTAATTAACAAGTGAATTATGAAAAGAGTAAGAATTAATGCAGGAAAAGTAGGTTTGGTCTTCAAAAATGGAGAATTTAAAAACGTAATTACTCAAGGAACTCATTGGTTATTTTTAAATCAGAATGTTTTAGTTTACGATTTAACGCAAGAGTTTTATGCATCTGTAGCCATAGAAATTTTGTTAAAAAATGCAATTTTAACAGAGATGTTAGAGGTTGTTGAAGTAAAAGATGCAGAATTGGTTTTAGTATACGAAAATAACAACTTTAAAAGAGTGTTAACTGCTGGTAGATATTTCTTTTGGAAAGGTTTTATCAATAGAGAATTTCAAAAAATAGATACAAGCAAAATATATATTACGGAGAATATCGATAAAGCTTTGTTTAGCAATTTTGAAATGAATAAATACATCAGATTATTTGAAGTTGCCACATTCGAAAAAGCAATTTTATTAATTGATGATGTGTATACAAAAACCTTAACAGGTGGAGCATACAGATTCTGGAAAAACGATACCACCATTAAAATAGCAAAAGCAGATATGAGACAATTGCAATTGGAAATCGCAGGCCAAGAATTGTTAACGAAAGACAAAGCGAGTGTAAGAATAAACTTTTACACACAATATAAAGTGGTTGATATAGAAAAAGCGTTGTTAGATAACAAAGATTACGAAAAGCAATTATACATTTTAATGCAGTTGGCTTTAAGAAGTTATGTTGGTGGTTTTACGTTGGATGAGTTGTTAGAAAACAAAGAAAATATTGCCAACGCAGTTTTTGAAGAAGTTTCTAAAAATACAGCCCAATTAGGCGTAAAAGTATTGAATTGCGGTATGAGAGATGTAATTTTAACTGGAGATATGAAAGAGATTATGAATCAAGTTTTAATTGCGCAAAAGAAAGCGCAAGCAAATGTAATTACCAGAAGAGAGGAAACAGCTTCTACCAGAAGTTTGTTAAATACTGCTAAGTTAATGGAAGATAACGAAATGTTATTTAAGTTGAAAGAAATGGAGTATGTAGAGAAGATTGCTGATAAAATTGGCGAGATTACTGTCTCTGGAAATGGTAATATGGTAAAGCAATTAAAAGAAATTTTTTCTGTGAATAAGTAAAAGGAGTTGTCTCTTTGAGCGCAGTCGAAAGGTTATTTGTATTTAATAATCTAAATAGTTCTCGATTGCGCTCGAACAGACATTTTTAAATATAATTACAATTTAAAGTTCAATTTCAATAGGAGTATTTACGTTTTGATATCTTTCGTCTAACAAAGAAGCATTTACAAAAAGGGTGTTATTTCGAGTCGTTTTTCCATACGCTTCATGGATATGACCAAAAACATGTAATTTTGGTTGAATTTCTAAAACCTTCTTTTTTAGCTCTTCGCAACCAGCATATTCCTCGTTTTTTGTGAGATCTAAAATTTTATGTGGTGGTCCATGAGTAATTAAAATATCTGTGTTATTCGGAATTAAATCCCAATGTTTTTTAATTTCATTTCCTCTATTTCTGTTAAATGCCCAATTAAAAAAGGTAGGCTGAATTGGAGAGCCCCAAAACTTAATTCCGTCAATTTCACAACCAGAATCGTTTAAATACATAAGATTTGGATAGTTTATTTTAATGTTGTTTTGTGTAGCTTCTTCAAAATAAAAGTCGTGATTTCCAGCAATAAAAATTTTGTGTTTGTGTGGTTGAGATTGAAACCACTTTATAAAAGCATCAATTTCTGTTTTTCTGCCACGTGAAGAAACATCACCAGCGTGAATTAAAACATCACCTTCTGGAATTCGAATGTTATGATTACCATGTGTGTCTGAAATTAGGACGATTTTCATATAAAGCCAAAATTAGAGTTTTTTATTTGTAATTCGCAGTCGCTTGATGTAATTTTCCTAAAATTCTGTTACGAAATTTTCCTGGTTTTAAAACTTCTATCAGTTCTCCAAAACCAAGAATTTTACGTTCTAATTCAAAATTAATTTGCACAAAAATGTTGAAAATAACACCATCATCAGTATATTTTATAACTCTTTGCGATTTATGAAAAGGTTTTGTAATTACGTATGGTGCATTCTTTTTTTCTATCCAAAATTGAATTCTTTGAGGTCTTGAATTTGAAACGGTGGCTCCAATTACATCTTTATAGTAAGTGTCTCCATCAACATTATTATCAACATATTCTATATTTTCTTCTATAGAAGCTTCGATAATTCTATCTAAAGCTAACGTATAATATTTCCTTTTGTTCAAACACAATAAAAACCAGCGATTGTTAAATTCTTTCAATAATTGAGGATGCACAATCATATCACTTGCATTATGTGCTTTAAAAGATTGATATCGAATTTTTAAAACTTTTTTCTGCTGAATAGCATTGTACAAAGGATCTATAAATTCCAATCCTTTTAATTGTTCGTTTTTGTCTAGATGAATAATCGATTTTTTGTCTTTTTGTGATGAATAAACAGAATCTTCCAAACGTTGTAAAACCCCGTCCATTTCTTTAAATAAAGAAAAATCTTTAAACTGACGCAATAATTGAATGGCGTCATTCATAATTTTTACATCATTATCTGTCACAGGAATATTCATAATGCTGTAATCTTTATCAGAATATTTATAAAAACGCCTGTTGTAAACCTCAATTGGTGCGTTATATCCCAATTTATCACTTCGCATTAGCTGAATATCTAACTGAATGGTACGTTTACTTACATTTACATCTTTGCCTTCATATTCGTACAAAGCATCAGAACAGGCTTCAATTAAGTCGTCTAAAGTCCATTTTTTAAACTTGTTTCGCAAACAATAATCAATGGTTTTATATCTAATAAGCGCATTTTTGTTTGATGCCATTTTGTGGGTTTTTATAATTCACAGACTGTCAGTTCGAGTGATTTCGATTTTTTTGCGAAATTGTATCGAGAACAATTTGATTGTAAAATTTTGAATAAAAATAACAATTAATTTTAGCTACGCAAAAAGATTGCGTATTTGTGTAAGATGTTTGTATCGGAATCATAAAAAAGTAGTTTTTTATGAAAGTAATCGCTCTGTGAAACGAGGAGTTCACAGAGCACAACCAACAAGAAAATGGAAAATAAAATGAATATATCAGGAAAAGAAATTATCGAATTAGGTTTTAAACCAGCAAAATGGTTTCCAGAAGCCATTGAATTTATTAACACTAACAAATTAACAGAAGTGGAAATGTTAGCTTATTTAGAGCAATTTAAACCAGCACCAACAATCGATTTATTGGAAAATCCTGCTGAATTGATTATCAACATAAAAGCAGAGAACGAATTGGAAGAAATTAATGTGAACTCTGTAGTAACTTCTATGGAAACATTAATGAAAACACCAACCATTGTTAATGGTGCAATTATGCCAGATGCTTGTCCAACAGGACCAGAAGGAACAATTCCTGTGGGTGGAATTGTGGTTGCGAAAAACGCCATTCACCCAGGAATGCACAGTGCAGATATTTGTTGCTCTGTACTATTAACAGATTTCGGAAAAGCGAATCCGAAAGATGTTTTAGACGCTGCAAATTCGATAACCCATTTTGGACCAGGAGGAAGAGATAGAAATACACAATTTCGTTTTCCTATGGATTTATTAGCAGAAATTGAAGGAAATGCTTTTCTGAACAATCAAAAATGTATTTCAGCTGCAAGAAGTCATCTAGGAACACAAGGAGATGGAAATCACTTTTTGTTTGTAGGGAAATCTAAAAATACAGGAAACACGATGTTAATTACACATCATGGAAGTAGGGGTTTTGGAGCGAATTTATATGGAAGAGGAATGCATGTTGCAGAAAAATTCCGAAAAGAATTGTCTCCAGAAACCTTAAAACAAAATGCATGGATTCCTTATGAAACAGAAGAAGGAAAAGCGTATTGGGAAGCCTTACAAATTATTAGAAAATGGACGAAGTTAAACCACGAAGTTTTGCACAATGCAACTTTAGAAAAGTTAGGAATCGAAAAAGAAAATAGATTCTGGAACGAGCATAATTTTGTTTTTAAAGATGGGGATTTATTTTATCATGCAAAAGGTGCCACTCCTTTAGATGCGAAGTTTATGCCAGATATTACTGGGCCAAGATTAATTCCTTTAAATATGGCAGAACCTGTTTTAATTGTAGAAGGAAAAACAACCAAAAGTAATTTAGGTTTTGCGCCTCATGGAGCAGGAAGAAATGTAAGTAGAACACAACATAGAAAAAGTAAAACAGGCACAAACGAAGAAATTTTCGAACAAGAAACCAAAGATTTAGATGTACGTTTTTTCTCGAATGAAATTGATATTACAGAATTACCATCCGCATATAAAAATGCAGAAACTGTAAGAAATCAAATGGAAGAATTTGGTTTAGGAACTGTAATTGATGAAGTAATACCTTATGGTTGTATAATGGCTGGAAACTGGCAGAAAAATGCTCCTTGGAAAAATAGGAGAAGACAGGGTAAAAGGAATGGAAAAAATGGAAGAAGTTAAAGAAAAAGCGATAGAACTTTTATTAGACATCATCTCAAAATAAGATTTTGAGATGATGCTTTATGAGAAAGTAAAAACTGAAGATTTAATTAAAAACAAATTGCTTTTTGATTTGGTAAATATCAATTTTAGGTTAGAGAGTTTTAAAAAACCATTGTTAGAAATTGTTGAAAAAGAAATTTCTGAAGAAGTTTTTATTGTTTACAAGGTTAAAACGTATTTCTACAAAAAATGCAAATGAAGTCTGTTTAAGTTCTATTCCGAAAGAGCAAGAACCAATTGGGTTACTTTATTTCAATTTAGATGGCTATTCAACGTATTGCAAAAGATATAAAGAATATTGGTCTTGGGTAGAAAAGAGAAATGAGGAGCGTTATAAAAGTAATATTTCTCATTATAAAAATTACGACTCAAAAAATATGATGCATACTTTTCGATTATTATTAATGGCGAAAGAAATTGGAGAATTAGGAGAAATAAATGTAAAAAGAACAGATAGAAATTATCTTTTATCCATTAAAAATGCAGCATTTGAATATGATGATTTAGTTTTGAAAGCAACAGAAATTAAAGATAAACTTGATTTAATTTATGATAAGTCTAATCTTAGAGAGAAGCCAAATTTAGAGTTGATAAATAAATTATTAGTTTCTATTAGAGAAAAGTTTTATTCAATTTAAATGTTAAACAAAAACGAATTCAAAAGAGTTCGTTTTTTTACTCCAACAAAGCATCTAAAGTCAACAAATCTAACTTACCATCTGCAAAAAGGTTGTTTTTTGCTTCAAAAGATTTAATAGCATTAGAAGTTTCAGCTTTATAAATTCCATCTACAGCAATATCGAAACCATTTTTAACCAATAGTTTTTGCACTTCATAAATTAATGCCGTTTTTTGGTTGTAAACTATTTTTTTAGAGTCAGCAAACAATGTTTTTAATTTATTATTAAAAGATGTTTTTTCTATTTCTTGAAGATGCGTTTTTAAACCTGTACCTGTTTCTTCCAAGAATTTAATTTCTTTATTAGAGAAACCTTTTTCTTTTAAAAAAGCCGACTTTTCTAATCTAGCTTCATAATATTTAATTTTTGCTAATTTTTCAGCATATTTTTTTACAGCAAATTTTGTTTCAGTACCATCATCTTCAGGTGTAACAACATCAATATTATTAGCTGTCCATTGCAATTTAACCCAACTATTTAAATCTTCTATAGCATTAAAATAATTAAAAACTAAATCTTGATTATGAAATTCTATATCTATCTTTTTATCAGTTTTATACTCTAATTTAGGTGTGTTGTACCTTTTGTATTGTTGGTATTTTCCAAAACCGATAAAAAAGGCGATTATAAGAAGAAGTAATATAATTATTTGTTTCATAATAGTTGGTTAAATTGATATACTTTGTAAGCAAATGTAATTAATTCTATTCATAAAGAAATATAAAATTAAAAGACTTAAAAATCATTTTAACATTTTTATGACTGTTTTCTAACGACAAGTTAATTCTTTTTCAACTCATTTATACATAATAAAAAACCTAATTTCATATGTAAATTTGTGTCATAATAATTCAATTTTATAGATATTTTTTTTTTCTTTAAATTTACTCTCTTAAGTAAAATGAAAAATTTCTAATATAAAACAATTCGTTTATAAATTAATTTTCCTCAATCAAGTCAAATAATTTTTGAAAAGTTAGTAAAGTAATTTTATTTGTATTCATAAAATTAGTTTCGAATTTCGGTTTTCCAAAATTATTGTTAACCTCTATAGCCCTAACTTAGTGAATAACTCTTTTAAACTTGGCTGCGAAGGTCTTGGAGCATTTGCATCTATAATAATTCCATTCGGATCTATCAAAATAAATCTTGGAATCCCTGTAATTTTATATGCTTGCTGAAAAGAATAATCTTCTCCAGCCCATAGCTGCACACCTTTTAAGCCATGATTTTTTACCATCTTTCTCCACTTTTTTTCAGCAGTTTCCCAAGAACCACCACTTCTTCTTGGCTCGTCTGTAGAAATGCTTATAAATTCGATGTTTTTATCTTTATATTCTTGCGTTAGTTGCTTTAAAAAAGGAATTTGTTGTAAACAAGGACCACACCAAGTTGCCCAAACATCTATATAAACATACTTTCCTTTAAAAGAGTCTAACGATTTTTTTCCTCCTTTAAAATCTACATAGTTTTTAAATTTTGGAGAAGGATTTCCTTTTCTTACAACACCTATTTTTTTATATTCTGTTTTAAAATAAGTAACCATTAAGTCTGTTTGTTTTTTGGCTTTAGAAACCAGAGCAGTGTCTAGATTTTTATAAGAATTTAAAATACTATCAAACTTATTTTCAATACTACTTACCTTTTCTTTAAATTCTTCTTCAGATAATTTTAAAATTAAAGCCGGATTTCCAATTTTTTGACTCTCGCCAATTTGAGAAACTAAAAAATTACTGTTATCTGCTCCATTTCCAGAAAATTGAAAGCTGTTCATAAAACTATTAGCATCTCCTTCTAATTTTAAATCGTAACCATTTTTTAAATAAATAGGAGCTCTTTTATATTTAGATATTTGTAGTGTAAATATGTCTGCTTTATTAACCTTTAAAGTGTCTTTAAAAGTTCCATTAGCATTAATTTTAATTGTTTTTATAGGCCCTTTTTGCCCAGCAATTGTAAGTAAAGAATCTTTATTATTTTTTAGTTTTCCTGATAAGCTTACAAAATCTTTCTCTTTTTTACAAGAAGCCAAAATTAAAAGTGTAAGAAGTAAAATACTAAAATGTTTCATTTATAATGTTTTTAATTTTCTGCAAATATAAAGTTTATAATTACAATTAAAACTTGTATTTAGCGAATCGAATATTAAAAAAACATAATTAAAAGCAATAATGTTTATCCATTGAAATAAGATCAAATAAGAGGACTCTAAGAATTGTTTAGTTTTATTTACGAAAATTTCACGAAATCGATTTCGTATTGTAAAAAAAAGAAATACTTTTGCCGAAAATTTAATTTTTTAGTTACACAACTATGTCAACAATTATAGATTACAACAAAGAAGTTTTATCGCAAGCGCAAACAAGAAGAGCAACCGTTCAATTTATTAACATTGTAAACGATTTATGGTACGATAAATCAATAGAATTAGTACTGTTTAGAAATCCGTTGGTAGATAAAAGAGCTAGTGAAGTTTTAAATTTAATTGATTATGCAAGAGAATTTGTAAGCAAGCCAATTACAATTTTAGATGCTTTGGATATTGCTAAAGCAATTCAGCAGATAGACTTACCATCATCTAAATTAGATATTGGAAAATTAGCCTACGAATGTTATTTAAGTCCAAAATCTTGCGAAGACAAAGTTGCTTTTGTAAAAAAGAAATTAAAAAATGCTACAGAAGCTAAAAACATTGAGCCAAAAGATGTTGTTTTATATGGTTTTGGTAGAATAGGACGTTTATTAGCAAGAGAATTAATGACCAAAATGGGTAAAGGTTCTCAATTGAGGTTAAGAGCTGTGGTTACTCGTGGAGAAATTAATGAAACTGTTTTAGAAAAAAGAGCTTCTTTATTAAGTATCGACTCTGTACATGGCGATTTCTTAGGAACCGTTCAAATAGATGTAGAAAATAACGCATTAATTATCAATGGAACCACAGTTCACATGATTTCTGCGAACAATCCAGAAGACGTAGATTATACAAAATTTGGAATTAACAACGCATTAGTTATCGATAATACAGGAGCTTTCAGAGATAAAGAAGCATTAAGCAGGCATTTACAGTCGAAAGGAGCAAGCAAAGTTTTATTTACTGCACCAGGAAAAGGAATTCCTAATATTGTTCACGGAGTAAATCATAAACAATACAGTTCAGATAACGTAGATGTTTTCTCTGCAGCATCTTGTACAACCAATGCAATTACGCCAGTTTTAAAAGTTATAGAAGATAATTATGGAATTAAAAAAGGACATTTAGAAACCATTCATGCATATACAAACGACCAAAATTTGGTAGATAATATGCACAGTAAATATAGAAGAGGTAGGGCAGCAGCCTTAAATATGGTAATTACAGAAACTGGAGCAGGAGCAGCAGTAGCAAAAGCCTTGCCAGTATTAGCAGGAAAACTAACTTCCAATGCCATTAGAGTCCCTGTTCCAAATGGATCTTTGGCAATTTTAAGTTTACAGTTACGTACCAAAGTGACGAAGGAAACTTTAAATGCAATTATGAAACAAAACGCTTTAGAAGGCGATTTAGTCGAGCAAATTAAATATTCTATGGACAACGAATTGGTTTCTTCGGATATTATTGGCACGACTGCACCATCGATTTTCGATAGCAAAGCAACCATTACAGACGGAGATTCTATTGTAATTTACGTTTGGTACGACAACGAATATGGCTATTCACACCAAGTAATTCGTTTAGCGAAACACATCGCAAAAGTTAGAAGATTTACATATTATTAGTTGAGCTAATCCTGATTTTATATCAGGATATTAAAATACTCTTAACGTGAGTTCGATTTAAGAATTAATATATAACTCTTTTTTAATCTTTTAATATATAGGTATTTAGCTTGTTGTGTTATCCTATGTTTGTTAATTATAAATATTTGTTTTAAAAAAGATTAATTTAGCAAAAAGCAAAACATGAAATTAAATATCCTCCTAATAACAATAGTGTTTTTTACCATTTCCATGAATTCACAAGAAAAATTACCCTACTACGAAATTCCAAAAATGGAAGAAAGCTATTCCGCACAAAACACAGTAAGCAGAATGATCGATGGTTTAGGCTTCCGATATTATTGGTCAACAGAAGGTTTGCGAGCAGAAGATTTAGCATATCAACCAAAAGGAGGAGGTAGAAATTGCTTAAAAACAATTATACATATATACGACTTATCAAATATGATGTTGCGTTTAACAAAAACCGATTTCAAACAAGAGAAGGAAAAAGAAAAAATGACGTTTTTAGAAATAAGAAAACAAACCCTACTAAATTTTGAAGCACTAAGCAACAACATAAAAGAAAGTAAAGAATTATCAGAATTTTCAATAAAAAAAGAGGGAAAAGTTACCACTCCGTTTTTTAATGTAATAAATGGACCAATTGCAGATGCAATTTGGCACACAGGACAAATAGCAAGTTTTAGACGTTCCTCTGGAAACCCAATCAATTCAAAAGTGAATCATTTTTCTGGGACTGTTAGGGAGTAGAAATAAATAAAGACCCTTCAGATTTTAAAAACCTGAAGGAGCTAAAAGCAATTTCCTACACAAAAACTTTACATTTTCTATGGCTTTATATGGTAAATGAAAAATTATTCCTCCTCAAAAAACGCAATATTTGCCTCAAATTCTGGTTTCAAAAACTCTTCTTTATTCATAAAATATTCCGAAGTAATTAACCTATAAGAATCGCCATTTTTCTGTAATTCCCAAATAACATTATTTGCTTCCTCAAAAGCTTCATTAGCATCTAATTGATGTCCAAATAATCGAATTACCACATTATGACTATCTAAATTTTGAGCAAAACATTTTAATGCAATTTCTTTCGTAATATTTTCATCGGCATTAGCCTTCGGAGTAATATCAAAATCTACAATTGTTGCTTTCGTGTTTGGGAATTTTCCATTGTAAGCCTTGTATAATAACTGATTGATATTAAAAAGTTGTTGATGCAATTCAATTTTAGGATACTCTTCAGAAATTTTATCAACTAACATTTCATAAGACAGCGAATCAATTTGCCCTTCATTTAAATGTTCAGATAATTTATAATTTAACACAATTGCAGCGGCTTCATTTGGTTCTTTATCTGAAATTGCCATAAAAAGCAATTCTTTTAACTCATTAATATCTTTAGTTTCTGCGCCAGGTAATTCAAAACGTATTAAAAGTTCTTTGTAATCATTAATATTCCAAGAATTTTCAAGTTCGTTAACTGTAGAAATTTTATGTATTTTTATAGCGTATTTCATTTTTTTAATTCATTTTTGAATGAAGAGAAAAGATACAAAATATCAATATTAAAAACAAGTTTTTTTTAGATATAATATGACGGTTTTAGAAAGAATACAATTACTTCGTGACGAATTAAATAATCACAACTATAATTATTACGTATTAGACAAGGCAACAATTTCCGATTTCGAATTTGATATAAAATTAAAAGAATTAGAAAAGTTAGAAACAGAAAACCCAGAGTTTTTCGATGCAAATTCGCCAACACAAAGAGTAGGAGGAACCATCACCAAAAATTTTGAAACAGTTGCACACAAAAATAGAATGTATTCTTTAGATAATTCGTATTCAAAAGAAGATTTGTTAGATTGGGAAAAACGAGTTCAAAAAGGTTTAGGAAGAGAAGATTTAGAATATACTTGTGAACTAAAATTCGATGGTGCTTCCATAAATTTAACCTACGAAAACGGAAAATTTATAAAAGCAGTTACAAGAGGAGATGGTTTTCAAGGAGATAATGTTACTGCAAACGTAAAAACAATTCGTTCCATCCCATTATCGATCAAAAAAGACTTTGCTTCCAATTTTCAAATGCGTGGAGAAATTATTTTACCACTAGATGGTTTTAATAAAATGAATAAAGAACGTGTTGCAAATGGCGAAGAAGAATATAGAAACCCCAGAAATACCGCAAGCGGAAGTTTAAAATTGCAAGACAGTGTAGAAGTTGCAAAAAGACCTTTAGATTGTTTATTGTATCAAGTGGTTACAGAAGAACGCAAATATAAAACGCATTTCGAAATTTTAGAGAATGCCAGAAAAGTTGGTTTTAAAGTTCCAAAAACAATCACTTTGGCAAAATCAATAGACGAGGTTTTTGATTTTGTAAACCATTGGGACAAAAAACGCCACGATTTACCTTACGAAACAGATGGAGTAGTTGTAAAAGTGAATAATTTACAACAGCAAGAAGAGTTAGGGTACACCTCAAAAGCACCAAGATGGGCAATCGCATATAAGTTTAAAGCGGAACAGGTTTCTACAGTTTTAAATGAAATTACATATCAAGTTGGTAGAACAGGTGCTATTACTCCTGTTGCAAATTTAGAACCGGTTCAATTGGCAGGAACTACTGTAAAACGTGCTTCTTTACACAATGCAGATCAGATTGAAAAATTAGATATTCGAGAAAAAGACACTGTTTTTGTTGAAAAAGGTGGCGAAATCATACCAAAAATTATTGGGGTAGATTTTACAAAACGACCAATTGATTCTCAGCCAACAATATACGCAACCAGTTGCCCAGAATGCAATACAGTATTGGTAAGAACAGAAGGCGATGCAAAGCATTATTGCCCGAATGAATTTGGTTGCGCTCCACAAATTACAGGGAGAATTCAACATTTTATCAGTAGAAAAGCGATGGATATTGATGGTTTAGGAGGTGAAACTGTGGACTTGTTAAGAAAAGTTGGACTCATTCAAAATTATGCAGATTTGTACGATTTAAAAGTAGCCCAAATAATTCCGTTAGAAAGGATGGCAGAAAAATCTGCAAGAAATATCATTGCAGGAATCGAAAAATCAAAAGAAATTCCGTTTGAAAAAGTATTGTTTGCACTCGGAATTCGTTTTGTTGGAGAAACTGTCGCTAAAAAATTAGCAAAGCATTTTAAATCCATAGATAATTTAATGTCGGCAACTTTCGAAGAATTAATGAGTGTAGACGAAATAGGAGACAGAATTGCACAAAGTATTGTAGATTTTTCAAACAATTTAGCAAATATTCAACTAATAAATCGTTTAAAAACAGTGGGAGTTCAACTAGAGGTTTCTGCAGAAAGTTTAAAAAACAAAACAAATAAGTTAGGAAGACAAGTTTTTGTAGTTTCAGGCGTTTTCCATCAAATGAGCAGAAACGAATTAAAAAAAGCAATTGAAGATAATGGAGGGAAAGTAAGCTCATCCATATCTAAAAAAACAAACTTTATAGTTGCAGGAGATAATATGGGGCCTTCAAAACTTACAAAAGCGCAAGATTTAGGAATTTCCATAATTTCCGAACAAGAATTTATAGATAAAATTAGTTAAAAAGTCACTTTGGTATCTAATTTGCATAGAGTATTTGTAAATCCTATAACCTATTTTTAGTCGGTAAAAAGTAAAAATGATAAAAAAACTCTTATTCATATATATAATGTCAATTTCATTTCTTAGCTTTTCGCAAAAGAGAGAAATAGATTCGTTACCAGACAATATAGACGATTACGTTTTTGTAAAGCCAGGAGATACATTAACAATCGAATTAAATGAATTTACGTTGTTGCCAAAACATAAATTTAAATCTCGTGACGATATTCGTTACTATTTATGGTTTACAAGAAAAGTCCAAAAAGCATATCCATTTGCAAAATTGGCTTCCGAAAGATTAGACACATTAAATGCGAGATTAGAGCGTATAGATTCTAAAAGAAAGAGAAGAAAGTACACAAAATTGGTGCAAAAATACATCGAAGGCGAATTTACCGACCAAATGAAAAAGATGACCACAACAGAAGGTCGTATATTAATTAAGCTTATTCATCGTCAAACAGGCAAAACAGCATTCAATAACATAAAAGGACTTAGAAGTGGCTGGAAAGCATTTTGGTATAACGCCACAGCCAATTTCTTTAAACTATCCTTAAAAACAGAATACCATCCAGAATCCGTTAACGAAGACTATTTAATCGAAGACATTCTCCAAAGATCGTTTCAGGATGGCAAATTAGTACCACAGAAATCCAAACTCAATTACGACTTTCCTTTAATTCTATTAAACAAGAAAGGAGAAATAAACGTAGAAGAATACAAGAGAATGTTTGCCAAAATGCGCAAAAAAGGAAAAGTAAGAAAGAAGAAGAACTAATTTTTCTCGTGTGTTTCCTCGCGAAAAAGCGAGGTCGGGCTTTCGCTACTCGCTTTTTATTTACCTTCAGGGCAATAAAAGAGCTTAAACAGAAAGTCTGTTTTGAGCGAAGTCGAAAGATTCAGTCCCTAACACAAACTCGCTCAATTTCCCATGCCACAATCCACAGATTAACTCCTACTAAAAAAAAACATCAAAAAAGCTCATATTCTAACGCCCGTATTTTCAATGAATTAAAACTGTATAAAAACAATTTTAAAAAGAATTCAAAAAAAAGGTTGTGTATGTAGAAATGAGTTGTATATTTGCACCCGCTAACGGAAATACGATTTCTTAGCGGAGTTCATTGAGATGTTGTTTTTAGCTTTGTTAACTGTGCAGGGAGTGTTGCTTTAAGTTCATTTTTTAGCAATAAAAAAAGAATAAAAAAACTAAACTTTAAATTAGGTTGATAAATAAAAAAGATTGTATCTTTGCCGTCCGTTTTAGCGGGGAGTAAAGTTCATTTTTTAGGGGTTAAAAAAAAGTAAAATTTATTTTATTTTTTACTTGCCAAATCAAAAATAAGTTTTAGATTTGCACCCGCTAACAGAAATAGCAAAAACGATCAGAGAAATTTTGGAATAATAGTTAGTATAATTATTAGTTAGTTCAAGTCTAACGTTTCTACAAATTAGGATTTATAACGAGTGCGATAAGTATGAGTGCGATACCCTAAGAAGTTCATTGAAAATATTGAAATTGACAGCGTAAACAAAGAGTAGAATAACCACATTATTAAATAATGTAAATTCTTTTGAAACTTATTCATTCATATTATTAAAAATATACAATGAAGAGTTTGATCCTGGCTCAGGATGAACGCTAGCGGCAGGCTTAACACATGCAA